>NZ_FNKG01000001.1:0-665367 GCF_900101675.1 Curtobacterium sp. UNCCL20
AGACGTCGTTTCCAACGCTTATCCCAGAGTCAGGGGCAGGTTACTCACGTGTTACTCACCCGTTCGCCACTAATCCACCCAGCAAGCTGGGCATCATCGTTCGACTTGCATGTGTTAAGCACGCCGCCAGCGTTCGTCCTGAGCCAGGATCAAACTCTCCGTAAAAAAATACAGACCCAACACCCGAAGGCATCAGACCGAGTTGATTCTGACTGTTGACTGTCAACTGACAATCTTCAATCCAAAAGGAATTGCATCATGACCCAGCCGGAAAAACCGACCAGGCACGAGGTCAATCAATAAATTGGCATTGACAATGTGCACGCTGTTGAGTTCTCAAGGACCAGACGCACTTGCTCTTCCACTCGTGTTCGAGCTTCAGCCACAAGGCTTGTGTACTTGGCTTGCCACCAGTCAGGTCGTGTGACCTGCGTCGGATCCGAAGACCCAGTGGCTCATCCCGTGGGAGAGAACCGGTGGAGTAGTCATCCTAGGCGTCGAAGCGATCCGGCGCAAGGCCACATCTGAACTTCAGTGGAGGATGGTCCCGCTTGAGGGCCGACGTGCTCTGGGCTTTCGCTCCAGCCGCTCCGCCGCACCTTTGGGGTGACGAGTAAGAATTTTACGCAGCACCGGGCGGGAGTGCCAACTCCCCCCACATCCCGGGCGTGTCGCCTTGTGCAACACAGGGGCCGGAACGCAGCGATGCCCGGTTCCCACCAGGGGAACCGGGCATCGGCGAACACGGACGATCAGGCGAGCGTCACGCCCGCGAGGGTCTTCTTGCCACGACGGAGCACGAGCACTCCCCCGGGCAGGGCGAGCTCGGCGAGCGGGGTCGACGCATCGTCCGCACGGGTGTTGTTCACGTACACGCCGCCCTGGTCGATCGCGCGACGGGCCTCCCCCAGCGACTTCACCAGCTCGGTGTCGACGAGGGCACGGGCGACGTCGGCATCTCCGGCGAGCGTCACCGAGCCCGGGAGCTCGGCGATCGCCGCCCGGAGGGTCGCGGTGTCGAGTGCGCCGAGGTCGCCGTTGCCGAACAGCGCCGCGGAGGCGTCGATCGCCGCCTGCGTCGCGTCGACTCCGTGCACGACGGCGGTCACCTCGAACGCCAGGGTCCGCTGCGCCTCACGTCGGAAGGGTTCGTCCGCCACCGCCTGCTCGAGCCGTTCGATCTCCGCGCGGGACAGGAAGGTGAACTGCCGCAACCGCGCGATCACGTCGGCGTCGGTCGTGTTGAGCCAGAACTGGTAGAACGCGTACGGCGACGTCATCTCCGGGTCGAGCCAGACCGCGTTGCCCTCGCTCTTGCCGAACTTCGTACCGTCGGAGTTCGTGATCAGCGGCGTCCCGAGCGCGTGCACCGTCGCCCCTTCGGCACGCCGGATGAGCTCCGTGCCCGAGGTCAGGTTGCCCCACTGGTCCGAGCCGCCGGTCTGCAGCGTGCACCCGTACCGCAGGAAGAGCTCGCGGTAGTCGAGCCCCTGCAGGATCTGGTAGCTGAACTCGGTGTAGCTGATCCCCGCGTCGGAGTTCAGCCGTGCCGCGACGGCGTCCTTCTTGAGCATCGAGTTGACGCGGAAGTACTTGCCGATGTCGCGGAGGAAGTCGATGGCGGACAGCGGCGCCGTCCAGTCGAGGTTGTTCACCAACCGCACCCCGTTGTCGCCGTCCGGACTGAGGAACCGCGACACCTGCCCCTGCAGCCGGGTCACCCAGTCGGACACGGTCTCGCGGGTGTTCAGTGTGCGCTCCGCGGTCGGCCGTGGATCACCGATGAGTCCGGTCGACCCGCCGACGAGCGCGAGCGGCGTGTGCCCCGCCAGTTGGATCCGCCGCATCGTCAGGAGCTGGAGGAGGTTGCCGCAGTGCAGGGAGGGCGCAGTGGGGTCGAACCCGCAGTAGTACGTGATCGGCTCGCCGTCGAGGGCCTCTCGCAGTGCGGTCTCGTCGGTCGAGACGTGCACCAGATCACGCCAGCGCAGTTCGTCCCAGACCGAGGCGAAGGTCGGGTCGTTCTGCTGGCGCGTCAGGACGTCGTGCGCGGGTTCACTGGACACCCAGCCATCGTAGCGGCGCAGGGAAGCCGGGAGGCGCGGTGCGGCCCCGGGGCCACGCCGCCGGTTCCGGCGCGACGCGCCAGCGGCGGGACGGCCGTGCCGGTGGGGATCAGTCGAGGGCGCCCTTGTGACGTCGGTACGTCGAGACCGTCGGGTCACCCGTGAGCCAGAAGCGCCAGGGGAACCGCGCCCCGCCGGCGATGCCGCCGACGCCGGTCCGCGGCCCCCGGGAGATCCGTGGGACCGGACCGGTCCCCGCGGGGCCGGGACGGCTCTCGAGCAGGAGTTCCTCGACGACGCGTGCCGGTCCGACAGCGGCGAGCCGCGCCTCCAGGCCGGGTGCCAGCGCCAGCACGAACGGACCGGACCCGTCGAGGAGTGCCGTGCCGTCGTCCTCACCGAGGACGGCGCCGAGTGCGCCGCCGAGGTTGCCGGGACCCCGGGCCAACGCGACGTCGGCGACGGACGGGCCACGACGCTGCCGGGCGGTCTCCACGCCGTCGACGACCTCGGCGGCACGGAGGAGCGACCCCGACGAGGTGCCCTCCGGCCCGCTCACCACGTTGACGCAGGTGTGGATGCCGTACGAGCGGTAGGCGTACAGGGTCCCCGGTGGTCCGAAGAGGTGCCGGTTGCGCGGAGTGATGCCCCGGTGCCCGTGCGATCCCGGGTCGGTGGGGCCGAAGTAGGCCTCGACCTCGGTGATGCGGAGGGTCACACCGCGGCCCGAGATCGTCGCGCCCAGCAGCGCCGGCGCGGACACCGGTGCAGGCTCGGTGAGGAGCGCCAGGGCTCCCGCGGACGGGCTGGTCACCGGGTGAAGGGCGCACCCTCGGCGAGGGTGCGGACGCGGCCGGTGAGCGACGCGAGCTGTTCCGCCACGCGATCCGGTGCGGTCCCGCCGACGCCGGCGCGGGACGCGACGCTGCCCTCGATCGTCAGCACGGCGCGGACGTCGGGGGTCAGGTGCTCGGACACGCTGCGGTACTCGTCATCGGTCGGGTCGTCGAGGTCGATGCCGCGCTCCTCGCAGTACCGGACGAGCGCACCGGAGACCTCGTGGGCGTCGCGGAACGGCACACCCTGGCGGACCAACCACTCGGCGACGTCCGTCGCGAGCGAGAAGCCCTGCGGAGCGAGCTCCGCCATCCGGTCCGTGTCGAACGTCAGCGTCGCGACCATGCCGGTGAACGCCGGCAGCAGGACCTCGAGCTGCGCGACCGAGTCGAAGACGGGCTCCTTGTCCTCCTGCAGGTCGCGGTTGTACGCCAGGGGCAGGCCCTTCAGCGTCGCGAGGAGCCCCGTGAGGTTGCCGATGAGACGGCCGGACTTGCCCCGCGCGAGCTCGGCGATGTCCGGGTTCTTCTTCTGGGGCATGATGCTCGACCCCGTCGAGAACGCGTCGTGGAGGCGGACGAAGCCGAACTCCTTCGTGTTCCAGAGGATGATCTCCTCGGCCAGGCGGGACACGTCGATACCGATCTGCGCCAGGACGAAGGCGAACTCCGCGACGACGTCGCGCGCGGCCGTCGCGTCGATCGAGTTGTCCGCCGGGCGGGCGAAACCGAGTTCGCGGGCGATCGCCGCGGGGTCCAGCCCGAGCGAGCTGCCGGCCAGCGCACCCGCACCGTACGGGCTGACGCTCGCGCGCTCCGACCAGTCGTGCAGGCGCTCGAGGTCGCGGACCAGCGGCCAGGCATGTGCCAGCAGGTGGTGGGCGAGGAGGACCGGCTGCGCGTGCTGCAGGTGCGTCCGGCCCGGCATGATCGCGCCCGGGTGCTCGTTCGCCTGCTGCGAGATCGCGTCGACGAGGTCGATCACCAGGTGCCCGATCCGCCGCCCGTGGTCGAGCATGTGCATCCGGCCGAGGGTCGCGATCTGGTCGTTCCGGCTGCGACCCGCGCGGAGCTTGCCGCCGAGCTCGGGACCGAGGTCGGCGATGAGGAGGCGCTCGAGGGCACCGTGGACGTCCTCGTCGCTGTCGTCGGGGACGAGTTCGCCGGTGGCGTGCTGCTCCTCGAGGCGATCGAGGCCCGCGAGCATGCGCTCGAGCTCGTCCCCGGTGAGGTAGCCGGCGGTCTGCAGGGCACGGGCGTGCGCCCGCGAACCGGCGATGTCGTACGGTGCGAGCTGCCAGTCGAACTGGGTCGACCGGGACAGGGCGGCCAGCTCGGCGCTGGGGCCGTCGGCGAAGCGGCCGCCCCAGAGGGCGCCGGTGTTGGTGGCGTCGGTCTTGGCGGCGGGCTGGTTCGCGTCGGTCATGTCGGTCCTGCTCGTTGTGGGTGGTGCGCGGGGTGGTTGTCGTACTCGTTGCGGGGTGATGGTCGTGCTCGTTGCGGGGTGGTGGTCGTGCTCGTTGCGGGTGGTGGTCGTGCTCGGTGCGGGCGGTGGTCGCTCTTGCTTCAGTTGGCGCGGTCGCGTCGGGCGGCGATCCGGCTCGGACGGGACCAGATGTCGACGAAGCCCTTCGCCTGCGACTGGTCCGCGGTGTCGTTCGTGGCGAGCTCGTAGTCGTACAGGCTCTGGCTCGAGCGGCGCCCGGTCACGACCGCACGACCACCGTGCAGCTGGAGCCGGACGTCGCCCGTCACGTGCAGCTGGGTGTGGTCCACGAAGGCGTCGAGGCTGCGCTTCAGCCCACTGAACCAGAGGCCGTCGTACACCAGGTCGGCCCACTCGGCCTCGACCCGGCGCTTGTAGCGGAGGACGTCGCGTTCAAGCGTGAGGTTCTCGAGCTCCTCGTGGGCCGTGATGAGTGCCACTGCGGCCGGGGCCTCGTACACCTCGCGCGATTTGATGCCGACGAGGCGGTCCTCGACGACGTCGACGCGCCCGACCCCGTGCTTGCCGGCGAGGGCGTTCAACTCCTGCACGATCCGCAGCGCACTGAAGCGCTGACCGTCGATCGCGACGGGCACGCCCTGCTCGAACGTGATCGTCACCTCGTCCGCGTCGCGCGGGACGGTCGGGTCCTGCGTGAGGGCGTAGAGGTCCTCGGCCGGGGCGGTCCACGGGTCTTCCAGCGGCGCCGTCTCCACCGCACGCCCCCACAGGTTCTGGTCGATCGTGTCCGGCCCGTCAGGCTGCCCGACGGGGAGGCCGTGCTCGGTGGCGTACGCGACCGCCTGCTCGGGCGTCAGGGCGAGGTCGCGCACCGGGGCCACGCTCGTCAGCTCCGGCGCGACCGCGGCGACAGCGGCCTCAAAACGGACCTGGTCGTTGCCCACTCCGGTGCACCCGTGCGCCACGGTGTCCGCGCCGAGCTGCTTCGCCGTCAGCGCGAGGTGCTTGGCGATGAGCGGTCTGCTCAACGCGGACACCAGGGGGTACCGCTTCTGGTAGAGCGCGTTGGCCTTGAGCGCGGGCACCAGGTGGTCGTCCGCGAACTCGTCCTTCGCGTCGATGACGACCGAGTCCACTGCGCCGCAGTCGAGCGCGCGCTGTCGGAGCACGCCGGTGTCCTCGCCGCCCTGGCCGACGTCGACCGTAAGTGCGACGACGTCCTTGCCGGTGACGTCGCGCAGCCAGCCGATCGCGACGGCGGTGCCGAGGCTGCCGGAGTACGCGAGGACGACGCGGTCTGCCACTGCGGTCTCCGGTGTCAGGCGGACACGGTCGTGCCGACGCCGTCGTGCGTGCTCGCGGGCGCGGTCGTGTTCGTGTTCGCGGTCGTGTTCGCGTTCGCGTTCGCGTTCGCGTGCGCGTTCGCGTGCGTCGCGTCGGAACCCGTCGAGTTCGCCGCGAGGAGCCAGGCGAGGAGCGCCTTCTGGGCGTGCAGACGGTTCTCCGCCTCGTCCCAGATGATGCTGCGCGGGCCGTCGATGACCTCGGCCGTGACCTCGAAGCCACGGTCGGCCGGCAGGCAGTGCATGAACACCGCGTCGTCGGCGGCGTGCGCCATCAACTCGTCGTCCACGCGGTAGCCGTTGAAGGTGTCGAGTCGCGACTGCTTCTCGTCCTCTTTGCCCATCGAGACCCAGGTGTCCGTGACGACGACGTCCGCGCCGGCCACCGCAGCGACCGGGTCGGTGACGACCATCACCGAACCGCCGGTCTCGGCAGCTCGGCGCTCGGCGTCCGTGACGACGACGGCCGCCGGCGAGAACGCGGCGGGGGCTGCGACACGGACGTGCATGCCCGCCGTCGCCCCGGCGAGGAGGTAGGACTGCGCCATGTTGCTCGCGCCGTCACCGATGAAGGCCACGGTCTGGCCCGCGAGGGTGCCGCGGTGCTCACGGATCGTCAGGAGGTCGGCGAGGAGCTGGCACGGGTGGAAGTCGTCGGAGAGGGCGTTCACGACGGGGACGGAGGTGTTCGCCGCCATCTCTTCGAGCCCGGCCTGGCCGTACGTGCGCCAGACGATCGCCGACACCATCCGCTCGAGCACGCGGGCGGTGTCCGACGGCGTCTCCTTGCCACCGAGCTGGCTGTTCGCCGTCGAGATGATCAGCGGGCTGCCGCCGAGGTCCGAGATGCCGACGTGGAACGACACCCGCGTGCGGGTCGACGACTTGTCGAAGATCACCGCGACGCTCTGCGGACCCGCGAGCGGATTCGCGCCCCAGCGGTCGGCCTTCATCTGCTCGGCGAGGTCGAGGATCGCGGACTGCTCGGCCTGGCTGAGGTCGTCGTCCCGGAGGAAGTGGCGGGTCATGCGGAGGTCTCCTGGGTAGCGGTGCCCTGCTCGGCAGCGACGGCCGCGAGGCTCTGGTCAAGGATCGACACGAACTCGTCGATCTCGGCGTCGGACACGATGAGCGGCGGCGCGATGCGCAGGCTCGACTCGTTGGGGGCGTTGATGATCAGGCCACGCTGGAGGGCGTCGGCGCTGATCGCGGCGGCGAACGGGCCCGTCAGACCGACCCCGATGAGCAGGCCGGTGCCGCGGACTTCCTCGACCAGCGGGGAGGCGATGCTCGCGATGCCCGCACGGATGCGCTCACCCTTGACGACCGCGCCAGCGACCAGGTCAGCGCGCTCGATCTCGCCGAGCACCGCGTTCGCGACGCGCGTGCCGAGCGGGTTGCCGCCGAACGTCGAGCCGTGCTGGCCGGCGGAGAACAGGTCGGACGCCCACCCGAAGGTCACGAGCGCACCGATCGGGAACCCGCCGGCGATGCCCTTGGCGATCGTGATGGCGTCCGGGGTGAACCCGTGGCCCTGGTAGGTGAACCAGTTGCCGGTCCGGCCTACGCCGGTCTGGATCTCGTCGAGGATGAAGAGCGCGCCGTGCTCCTCGGTCAGCCGACGAGCGGCGAGCAGGAAGCCTTCCGGCAGGTCGACGACGCCGGCCTCGCCCTTGATGGGCTCGACGATCAGTGCGGCGACGGTGTCGTCGATCGCAGCCTCGAGCGCGGCGACCGTCGAGTCGATGTGCTCCACCCCCGGCACCATCGGCAGGAAGTCCTCTTGCAGCGCGGGCTTGCCGGTGAGCGCGAGCGCGCCCATCGTGCGGCCGTGGAACCCCTGCTTCAGCGCGAGGATCCGGGTCTTGCCACCGTCGGCGCCCCGGTTGAGGCGCGCGAGCTTGAAGGCGGCCTCGTTGGCCTCGGCACCGGAGTTGCCGAAGTACACGCGGCCGGAGTCGCCGGCGCCCGTGATGCGCTTGAGGCGCTCGGCGAGCTCGAGCTGGGGCGGCGTCGCGAAGTAGTTCGACACGTGCACGAGCTTCGCCGCCTGGTCGGCGATCGCCTCGACGAGCACGGGGTGCGCGTGGCCGAGGGAGTTCACCGCGATGCCCGCGAGGAAGTCGAGGTACTCGTTGCCGTCGACGTCCCAGACGCGGCAGCCCAGCCCGCGCTCGAGCATGATCTTCGGCGGGGTCAGGGATCGCATGAGCGACGCCCCGAACCGGTCGTTCCAGGTCTCGGTCTGCGTCTCGGTGCTCACTGCGCGTGTCCTTCCTCGGTCGTCGCGACCTGCTCGGTCGTGGTGACGTGCTCAGTCGTGGTGACGTGCTCGGTCGTGCTTGCTTCGTGTCGTCCGCCGCCGAGGCCGGCGGTGCTCGTCGGGGACGCGACTCGTCGGCCGATCTCCGCGTGGGTCATCTGGTTCTCGGTGCGACGGCTGGGGTCCGGGATCACCTCGGTGCCCGCGCCCCGCAGGGTGAAGACCTCGAGCAGGATCGAGTGCGGGATCCGGCCGTCGATGATGGTGGCGCCGCCGACCCCACCGACCACGGCGTCGAGGCACGCGGTCATCTTCGGGATCATGCCCGACTCGAGCGAGGGCAGGAGTTCGCGGAGTTCCTCGACCGCGATCAGGTCGACGATCGAGTCGCGGTCCGGCCAGTTCCGGTAGAGGCCCGGCACGTCGGTGAGCATCATGAGCTTCGACGCCTTGAGCGCGATCGCGAGTGCGCCTGCCGCGGCGTCGGCGTTCACGTTGAGCGCCTGGTCCGGGTGCGCGTCGTCGATCGCGATGCTGGACACCACCGGGATCCGGCCGGCCTCGATCGCGGCGAGGACCCCGGACGGGTCGACGTGCGTGATGTCGCCGACGTGACCGAGGTCGAAGTGCTCGCCGTCGACGACGACACCCTTCTTCTCGCCGGTGAAGAGCGAACCGCCGTCACCGAACACGCCGACGGCCAACCCCTGGCCGTGCTCGTTGACGAGGTCGACGATCTCGCGGTTGACCTCGCCGGCGAGGACGTCGCGGACGACGGAGATCGCCTCGGTCGTGGTGACGCGGTACCCGCCCCGGAACTCGGACTCGATGCCCTGTTCCTTGAGTGCCGCGGAGATCTGCGGGCCGCCACCGTGCACGACGACCGGGTGGAGCCCGGCGTACCGCAGGTAGACCATGTCCTCGGCGAACGCGCGCTTGAGGTCCTCGTTGATCATCGCGTTGCCGCCGAACTTGACGACGACGATCTTGCCGGAGAACCGCTTCAGCCACGGCAGGGACTCGATGAGCGTCGCGGCCTTGACCGCCGCGAGCTCGTGCTCCTCTTGCTTCGTCAGGTCACTCATCAGCTGGAGTAGGCGCTGTTCTCGTGCACGTAGTCGTGCGTGAGGTCGTTGGTGAGGATGGTGGCGGCGTACGGCCCGACCCCGAGGTCGATGAGCACGTGCGTGTCGCGCGGCGTCAGGTCGACCGCGTCGCTCGGCTGGTCCGGCGCACCGGCGTGGCAGACGCGGACGCCGTTCATGGACACGTCGACCGCGTAGGGATCGAACTCGGCGTCGGTCGTGCCGATCGCTGCGAGCACCCGGCCCCAGTTCGGGTCGTTGCCGAACACCGCCGCCTTGAACAGGTTGTTCCGTGCCACGCTCCGGCCGACCGTCACGGCGTCGTCCTCGCTGGCCGCGCCGACGACGGAGATCGCGATGTCGTGACTCGCGCCCTCGGCGTCCTGCTGCAGCTGGCGGGCGAGGTCCGCGCACACCGCGGTGAGTGCCTCTTGGAAGTCGCCGACCTCGGGGGTGACGCCGCTCGCCCCGGAGGACAGCAGCACCACGGTGTCGTTGGTGGACATGCACCCGTCGGAGTCGACGCGGTCGAACGTCACCCGGGTCGCGGCGCGGAGCGCCTGGTCGAGCTCGTCGGACGCGAGGACCGCGTCCGTCGTGATCACGACGAGCATGGTCGCGAGGCCGGGGGCGAGCATGCCCGCGCCCTTGGCCATCCCGCCCACGGTCCAGCCGTCCTCGGTCACCACGGACTGCTTGGCCTTGGTGTCGGTGGTCATGATCGCCGTCGCGGCGTCGGGACCGCCCTCGGTGGAGAGCGCCGTGCTCGCCAGGTCGACGCCCCTGAGGACGTTGTCGCGGAACGTCTGGTCGCCGACACCGATCAGGCCGGTCGAGCACACCACGACGTCACCCGCTCCGATACCGAGCGCCTCGCCGACCGCTTCGGCCGTGAGGTGCGTCGTCTGGAACCCGAACGGGCCGGTGAAGCAGTTCGCGCCGCCGGAGTTCAGGACGACCGCGCGGGCGACGCCGTCGCCGACGACCTGGCGGGACCAGATGACGGGGTGCGCCTGCGCACGGTTGCTGGTGAAGACGGCTGCCACGGCGGCGGCGGGACCGTCGTTGACGACGAGCGCCACGTCGGGGCGGCCGCTCGGCTTGAGCCCGGCGGTGACGCCGGCAGCACGGAAGCCCGCTGCCGCGGTGACGCCCTGGAGGCCCGGTTCGGTCTGGGTGGTCTGGCTCACGTCGGTCACGGTGCGACTCCGTCCACGCTGAGGCCAAGGGTCTCCGGGAAACCCAGGGCGATGTTGGTCGACTGGACGGCCGCACCGGCGGTGCCCTTGGCCAGGTTGTCGAGGGCGGTCACTGCGACGACCCGACCGGCGGCCTCGTCGACGGCGATGCCGACCAGCGCGGTGTTCGCGCCGATGGTGTCGGCGACCCGGGGGAACTCACCCTCGGGGAGCAGGTGCACGAACGGCTCGTCCGCGTAGGCCTGTTCCCACGCGAGACGGACGTCGCGGGCGCTCACCCCGGGGGCGAGCTTCGCGGTCGTCGTGGCGAGGATGCCGCGGGACATCGGCACGAGGACGGGCGTGAACGAGATCGTCACGTCCGACGCGCCCGCCACGGCGAGGTTCTGCTGGATCTCCGGGATGTGCCGGTGCTTCCCGCCGACCGCGTACGCGCTGGCCGATCCCATGATCTCGGACGCCAGGTAGGTCGTCGCGAGCTTCTTGCCGGCGCCACTGGGGCCGACGCTCAGCACGGCCACCAGGTCGTCCGACTCGACGAGCCCGGCCTGGATGCCGGGCTGGATGCCGAGCGTCACCGCGGTGACGTTGCACCCGGGGACCGCGATCCGCTTCGTGCCGACCAGCGCCGAGCGCTGCCGGCTCTGGGCCTGGATGTCGTCGACGTCCCGCCACTCTTCTGCCGACCCGGGGACGGGAGCCGCGAGCAGGAGCTCGGGCAGCCCGTAGGTCCACGCTCCGTAGTAGTCGCCGCCGTAGAACGCTTCCCATGCGGCCGGGTCCGTCAGCCGGTGGTCGGCGCCGCAGTCCACCACGAGGGCGTCGTCCCCGAGCTCCGCCGTGATCGCCCCGGACTGCCCGTGCGGCAGCGCCAGGAACACCACGTCGTGTCCGCGCAGGTTCTCCGCCGTGGTCTCGACGAGGGTCAGGTGCGACAGCGAGCGGAGGTGCGGCTGCGTCGCGATGAGCGGCTGTCCGGCGTTCGAGAACGCCGTAACCGTCCTGACGTCGAACTCGGGATGGGCGGAGAGCACCCGCAGGAGCTCACCACCCGCGTAGCCGGAGGCTCCCGCCACGGCGACGGATACGGACATGGGATTCCACCTTTGGTCGGACTGGTCGTCGAGAGAATCGGAGGCGGCGGCCCCGGGCGGTGCTGATCCCGATGGGGGTCAGTCGCGCAGGGTCGCCCCGAATCGGTCGCCGGCACGTCGGACAGCGCCGTCACGGGCCTCGGAGGCCTCGGCAGCGGTCAGGGTGCGGTCCGTGGCGCGGAACCGCAGCGCGAACGTCAGGGACTTCTGTCCCTCGTCCACGCCGGTGCCCCGGTAGTCATCCACGAGCCGAGCATACTCCAACAGGTCTCCGGCACCACCGCGGACCGCATCCAGTACTTCGCCCGCCGGCACGTCGACACCCACCACCAGGGAGAGGTCCTGCGTCGCCGCCGGGTAGGACACGATCGGTGCCACGGACACGAGCTCCGGTGCCGCCCGGACCAGGGCGTCGAGGTCGAGTTCGACGACGGCGACCACCCGCGGCAGGACCGCGGCCTCGGTCAGCTCGGGCAGGAGTTCGCCCGCGACGCCGACGACGGCGTCACCCACGAGGAGCGATGCCGCTCGGCCCGGGTGCAGGGACGGGTGCGTCGTCTGCACGACGTCGAGCTCGACGCCGACGGCCCACGCCACGGTGCGGGCCACGTCGAGGGCGTCCGCGATGCCGTAGGGCTCGGGCTGCACGCCCGGCTGCTTCACGACCCGGTTGCCGGTGAGCAGTGCGGACACGTGGAACGGCTGCGGCGGCAGGGACGCGTCGAGCGCCGCGAGGGTCTCGCGGTCGGGCAGCGTCCCCCCGTCCGGCACCGTCTCGGTGCCGAGGGAGACGCCCTGCACGGGCAGGAACACGCGCGAGGTCTCGTACAGCGCGACGTCGACGAGCCCGCGCGAGACGTTCCGTCGAGCGGCGTCGACCAACGCCGGGAGACCGCTGCGGCGGAGGCGGTTCTGCTCGCTGTCGAGGGCGTTCGCGAGCACGACGCTGGGGCCGCCGTCGCCGTCGATGCCCGGGTAGGCGTCCTGCGTGGCCTGCGACACGAACGGCGCCGTGACGACCTCGACGACGCCGTCGGCGGCGAGGGCGGCCGCGACCCGGCGGCGTGCGAGCTGGTGCGCCGTGAGCCCGCGACCGGGCGGTGCGACCGGCAGGACGCTCGGGATGCGGTCGTAGCCGACGATGCGCGCCACCTCTTCGACGAGCGTGGTGTCGTCGGTGAGGTCGGGGCGCCAGGTCGGCGGGGTGACCGCGAGGACCTCGCCGTCGACGTCGACCGTCGCGCCGAGCGCACGGAGGGTGTCGATGACCTCGGCATCGGTGTACTCGACACCGATCAGCTCGCTGGGGCGCGAGAGGCGCATCGACACGGTCGGCCGCGGGGCGGTGTCGACGAGCGTCGAGCCGAGTCCGTCGGCGGTGCCGCCGGCGAGTTCGACGAGGAGCTCCACCGCACGGTTCGCCGCGGCCTCGGCGACGAGCGGGTCGACGCCACGCTCGAAGCGACGCGACGCCTCGCTCGGCAGCTTGTGCCGGCGGGCGGTCCGGGCGATCGACACCTGGTCGAAGCCGGCAGCCTCGATCAGGACGTCGGTGGTGGTGTCCGAGATCTCGGTGCGGGCGCCGCCCATCACACCGGCGAGGCCGACGGGGCCGGCGTGGTTGGTGATGACCAGGTCCTCCGGGTCGAGCTTCCGCTGCACCCCGTCGAGCGTCGTGAGCGTCTCGCCCGCCGCCGCACGGCGGACGCCGAGTCCACCCTCGACCTTCGCCAGGTCGTACCCGTGGAGCGGCTGCCCCAGCTCGAACATGACGTAGTTCGTGATGTCGACGGGCAGCGAGATCGAGCGGACACCCGCAAGCGCCAGCCGCGACACCATCCAAGCCGGTGTCTTCACGGTCGGATCGATCCCCCGCACCACGCGTGTGACGAAGGTGCTCGCCCCGACGCGGCCGCGGATCGGTGCCTGGTCGTCGACGGTGACCGGGAACCCTTCGCCGGAGCGGGGCGTGACGCGGTCGACCGGGTCGTGGAAGCTCGCACCCGTGGCGTGGGCGTACTCGCGGGCGACACCGCGCATGCTCATCACGTAGCCACGGTCGGGGGTGACGTTGATCTCCACCGCGGCGTCGTCGAGTCCGAGCAGGGCGATGGCGTCCTGCCCGACCGCCGGCTCCATGCCGAGGTCGGCGAAGCGGAGGATGCCGTCGTGTTCGTCGCCGAGACCGAGTTCGCGGGCCGAGGCGATCATCCCGTCGGACACGTGCCCGTAGGTCTTGCGTGCGGCGATCGGGAACGGCCCGGGCAGCACGGCTCCGGGCAGCGTCACGACGACGAGGTCACCGACGTCGAAGTTGTGCGCACCGCAGACGATGCCGCGGGGCTCGGCTTCGCCGACGTCCACCTGGCACCAGTTGATCGTCTTGCCGTTCTTCTGCGGCTCCGGCGCACGCTCGAGCACCCGGCCGACGACGATCGGTCCGGTGAGGTCGTAGGTGTGGACGTCCTCTTCCTCGAAGCCCACCGACACGAGCGCCGCGTGGACGTGCTCGAGGGTGACGTCGTCGGGGAGGTCGACGGACTCGCCGAGCCAACGGAGTGGGACGCGCATCAGACCACCGTTCCGAACTGCTGCGAGAAGCGGATGTCGCCCTCGAGGAAGTCACGCATGTCGTTCAGGCCGTTGCGGAACTGCAGCGTCCGCTCGATGCCCATGCCGAACGCGAAGCCCTGGTACTCGTCCGGGTCGATGCCCGCCGAGCGCAGGACGTTGGGGTTGACCATGCCGCAGCCGCCCCACTCGACCCACCGCGCGCCACCCTTGGCGTTCGGCTGCCAGACGTCCATCTCGGCGCTGGGCTCGGTGAACGGGAAGTAGTTCGGGCGCAGACGGATCTGCGCCTCGGCGCCGAACATCTGCCGGGCGAAGTGCTCGAGCGTCCCGCGGAGGTGCGCCATCGTGAGGCCCTTGTCGATCGCGATGCCCTCGACCTGGGTGAAGACCGGCAGGTGCGTTGCGTCGAGCTCGTCGGCGCGGTACACCCGCCCCGGGGCGATCACGTAGAGCGGGAGGTCGCGGGAGAGCAGCGACCGCACCTGCACCGGTGAGGTGTGCGTCCGCATGACCAGGTGGCGCTCGACGGGCTCGACGAAGATCGTGTCCGCCATGGCGCGCGCCGGGTGGTCCGGGTCGAAGTTCAGCGCGTCGAAGTTGAACCACTCGTGCTCGAGCTCGGGGCCCTCCGCCACTTCCCACCCCATGCCGACGAAGATGTCGGCGACGGTCTCGTTGAGGAGCGACAGCGGGTGACGGGAACCGGGACCGCGACGGGTCGGGAGCGCCGTGACGTCGACGCGCTCGGCGTCGAGTCGTGCGCGTTCCTCGGCCTCGGCGAGCACGGCTTCCTGCTCTGCGACGGCCTTGTTGACCTGGCCGCGGGCCTGTCCGACGAGCTTTCCGGCAGCGGCCTTCTGCTCCGGCGGCACGCTGCGCATCGACGCGTTCATCCGCGCCAACGGCGACTGCTCACCGGTGTGCTCGGCCCGGGCCTGCTTCAGCTCGGCGACGGTCGTCGTGGCACGGACCGCTGCGAGGGCCTGGTCCACGGCGTCGGCGACGGCCGATTCGCTGATCTCGAGAGGTTCTGACACGAGGCCCAAGCCTACCGGCCCCTGGGATACCGCCGTCCTGCACCAGACGGACTGTGGAGGGATCCGGCGCCGACCCCTCGTGTGGAGGACTACGCCGTCCGGTGCGCGAACGCCGACTCGTACAGGCACACCGACGCGGCGGTCGCGAGGTTCATCGACTCCGCCTTGCCGTAGATCGGCACCTTCACCGCCCGGTCGACGAGCGCCAGGTCCTCGGCCGTCAGCCCGCGGGCCTCGTTCCCGAAGACCCACGCGGTCGGACCGTCGAGCATCCCCTCGGCGCGCACCACCGGGAGGTCGTCGCCGGAGACGTCGGCGGCGAGGATCGTGTAGCCGAGGCCGCGCGCACGGGACACCGCGTCGGCGAGCGTCACGCCCACCGAGACCGGCACGTGGAAGAGCGACCCGGTGGTCGACCGGACCACCTTCGGGTTGTACGGGTCGACGCTCCGCCCGGTGAGGACGACCGCGTCGGCGCCAGCGGCATCGGCGGCACGGATGATGGTGCCGGCGTTGCCGGGATCACGCACCTCTTCGAGGATCGCGACGATCCCCGGGAGGCCGCCACGCGCCTCCAGGCCGTCGGCGGTGTCGGGGAAGACGTCCTTGACCGACGTCGGGAACTGCTGGCACACCGCGACGACGCCCTGCGGCGTGACCGTGTCCGCCATCGCCTCGAGCACCTGCTCCGTGACGAACCAGGTGTCGACCGGCGCGTCGTCGAGCGCGTAGCGCGCAGCCGCCGTCGGCGTCACGTACAGCTCACGGAGGAGCTCCGGGCGGTACTCGATCGCCTCGCGCACCGCCTGCGGTCCCTCGAGCAGGAAGAGTCCGGTGTCCGCACGGACGTCCTTCTTGGACAGGGCGGCGACGGCCTTGACGCGGCCGGCACGGGGGTTCTCGAGGAGATCGCTCACGCCACCAGTCTAGGAACGACGCCGGTGGAGGAACGACGAGACCCCCGCCGGATCCGGCGGGGGTCTCGTGAGCAGCAGACGCTGACTACGCGGCCTTCGGGGCCGAGGTGTCGGCCGGCAGCGCGTTCTTGGCGGTCTCGACGAGCGCCGCGAACGTCTCGGGGTTGTTCACCGCGAGGTCGGCGAGGATGCGACGGTCGACCTCGACGCCGGCCAGGTTGAGACCCTGGATGAGGCGGTTGTAGGTCAGGCCGTTCGCACGGGAGGCAGCGTTGATGCGCTGGATCCAGAGGCGACGGAACTCGCCCTTCTTGGCGTGACGGTCGCGGTACGCGTAGACGAGGGAGTGGGTGACCTGCTCCTTGGCCTTGCGGTACAGACGCGAACGCTGGCCGCGGTAGCCCTCGGCGCGCTCGAGGATGACGCGGCGCTTCTTGGCGGCGTTGACCGCTCTCTTTACTCGTGCCATTGATCTATTCCTTTACGTTCTGCGGGGCTCAGTGGCCGAGGAGCTTCTTGACGTTCTTCGCGTCAGCCGGTGCGAGGACCTGGTCCTCGTTGAGGCGGGCCTTGCGCTTGGCAGACTTGACCTCGAGGTTGTGACGCATACCGGCCTGCTGCTTCATGATCTTGCCGCTGCCGGTGACCTTGAAGCGCTTCTTCGACCCGGAGTGGGTCTTCTGCTTGGGCATGGTGGTGCCTTTCCGTGGGGTGGATGGGGGGCCGCGCCATTGCGGTTGGAGGAACTGCGCCGGATCGGTCTGGGGTGACCTGTTCGGCCGGAACCCTATTCGGCCGGAGTCTCCGACTGCACGGACTCGGCGGGCGCATCTGCCTCGTCCTTGCCCTTGGCAGCGTGCTCCGTCGCGCGACGCTCGGCCTTCTGAGCAGCGCGCTTGGCGTTCTGCTCGCCCTTGACGTCGGACTTGTTCTTGAGCGGGGCGATGATCATCGTCATGTTGCGGCCGTCCTGGGTCGGACGCGACTCGACGACGCCGAACTCAGCGATCTCCTCGGCGAACTTCTGGAGGAGACGGACACCCTGCTCCGGACGCGACTGCTCGCGACCACGGAAGAGGATCATCGCCTTCACCTTGTCGCCACCGAGGAGGAACCCCTCGGCGCGCTTGCGCTTCGTCTCGTAGTCGTGCACGTCGATCTTCAGGCGGAAACGGACCTCTTTCAGGTCGGTGTTCACCTGGTTGCGACGCGCTTCCTTGGCCTTCTGAGCGGCCTCGTACTTGAACTTTCCGTAGTCCATGATCTTGGCCACGGGCGGCTTCGAGTTCGGCGCGACCTCGACCAGATCCAGCTCGGCTTCCTGCGCGAGGCGCAGTGCGACGGCGATGGGGACAACGCCGACCTGCTCGCCCTGGGGGCCGACGAGTCGGACCTCGGGGACGCGGATTCGGTCGTTGGTACGGGGATCGGTGATGCGGAGCTCCTTCAATCAGGTGGTGGCCGTCCGGAGCTGTTGCTCTGGACGACGGCACGAGAGAGGAGATCTGACGCACGGATCGGAACCCGTTCGGCAGCCGCCCGACGCCGACCCCTGCGGGACGGCCGACCGGCGCGGACGCCGGTGGAGCGGTGTGGACCCGGTAGCCTGGTGATGCGCGGCCGCGGGTGGGAGAGACTCCTCTTTCGTGACGCTGTCGGTGTGTTCGCCCTCGTTCGCACGAGTTCGGGCACGCAGACAGCATCTGCCGCCACACAGTCTAGCAGAGGAGCACCGTGACCGACAGCCCAGCCCCCGACGAGACCACCTCGGACGCCGACGAGGCCGCCCGCGACATCTCGGAGGTGCCCGCGGTCGAGCTCATCAACACCGTCGCCGTGCACCTGCTCAGTGCCGCGGCCGTGAAGGTCGGCCTGGCGGACGACCCGCAGGAGCAGACCGACCTCGACGAGGCCCGGAAGCTCATCACGGCCCTCGCCGGGCTGGTCACGGCGGCCGCGACCGAGATCGGCGACCACCACGCGCGGCCGCTCCGCGACGGCCTGCGGTCGGTGCAGCTCGCCTTCCGTGAGGCATCCGCCATCCAGGACGCGCCGGGCGCGGGTCCGGGTGAGAAGTACACCGGTCCGGTCAACTGACCAGCGCGACCGGATGACGGCCTGGAGGCCCGTGGCGACGCCGCCACGGGCCTCCAGTCCGTCGTGGGGTCGTTCTCTCGACCGGTGGTCGCCGTCTCAGGTCGCGCTGCGCAAGACCAGGCGGGTGACGGCTGCGAGCGGGATGCCGACCCAGCCGGGTCGGTTGCGGGTCTCGTAGACGACCTCGTACACGGCCTTGTCGAGTTCGAACGCGTCGAGCAGTTCGCGGTGCTCCCGGAGATCGACACCGATCCCGCGCTGGTAGCCGTCGAGGAACGCCGATCGCGCCGCGTGCGCCCACTCGCCCGCGTCGACCGGGTCGTCGTCCTGCGCGAGTGCTCCGGCGACGTAGTCGAAGGACCGGAGCATGCCGGCGACGTCGCGGAGGGTGACGTCCGGGACGGAGCGTTCGGTGAGCGGTCGGAGCGGTTCTCCCTCGAAGTCCAGGAAGACCCATCCGCGCGGTTCCGGTGCGGCGAGGACCTGGCCGAGGTGCAGGTCGCCGTGGATGCGCTGCAGATCCGGCCACCCGACGGCTGCGGCGCGTTCGTAGACGCTGCGGACGGCGTCGACGTGCTCGGCGACGGCGGGTGCCTCACGTGCTGCAGCGTCGAGTCGGGCGTGCATCGTGGCGACGGCGGCCGCACGACGGTCGTCGCCCGCCGGCTCCGTCGGGAGCGCGCGGGCCAGCGTGCCGTGGACCTCGGCGAGCGCCACCCCGAGCCGTTCGGCGTCGGTCGCGAACGACGTGCCGGACCGGGCGTCCCGGAGGGCGACGCGCCAGGCGTCCTCGAGGCCGGGGAGGAACTCCTGCGCGAAGGCGAGGTGTCCGCTGGCGGTCCCCTCGGGCCGGCCGGTGTCGGGCCAGGTGCTGCTGAGGGCGCCGTAGACGTTCGGGACCCGGGCACTGCCGGCCGCGGAGAGGGCGAGCTGCGTCGTGACGTCCGGGTTGTCGCCGTGGTGCAGGACACGGAAGACCTTGACGATGACCTGCTCGCCGGAGGCGGTGTCGCAGATGACCGAGGTGTTCGACTGCTCACCGCTCAGGACGCGGGAGGAGGTGACCGTACCGATCGGGCGGAGGCTGTCCGGGTCGGCGTCGATGCGTTCGGCGAGGCCCTGCACCCACTCGGGGTCGGTGGTGGCGTCGATCGGTGCGGTCGGGTCCTCGCCGGTCGCCGCGGTGGTCACCGGGGCCTGGTAGAGGACGGGGCCGGTCGGGGCGTCGTCGAGGACGAGGCGCGTGCCGTCGGTGCGCGAGATGGTGGTGAGCCGCGGCGTGCTGCCCTTCGCGGTGTACCAGCGCTGGTGGGCAATCCACCCCTCGAGCGTGCGGTCGGTGGGCTCGGTGGTCGGCTCGGTGGCCGCGTCGGGTGCCTCGTCGCTCATGCTGCGAACGTACGCGTCGGGCCCTGGAGCGGTGTCGGGTCCTCCACAGGGCGCGCACGGAGCGGATCCGTCCACAGAACGCGACGACCGTCGGGACGAGCCAGGCGGAGCGGACGACACTCGTCGACATGCCGACCCAGTTCCGTGACCCAGAGGCCCGCACCGACCCGCGCTGCACGTGGCGCATCCCCGACGAGCGACGGCTCCCCGCGCTCGAACCGTTCGCCGACGAGGTCCGCCGCCGCGAACCAGTCGTGGTGCGCGAGACCCTGTGGGACACCGACGACCGCATCCTCGCCACCGAAGGAGTGGAGCTGCTGCGGTCCGACACCGGGTGGAGCATCGATCGCGGTGCAGGGCCGGTGCCGGTGCCGTCGGCGGACGACTCCGTGCCGCGGGACCAGGTGGAGGTGTTCCTGCGCGGGCGGGAGCTCGCGGTGCGTCGGATCCGCGACACCGTGACGACGCTCGTCGAGCTGCGCGGGGCTGACGGCCGGCTGCGGGCCGAGGTCGCCGACGTCCGGGTCGACGAGGGCGAGCCGGACACGACCCTGCTGCGATCGGCCAGGTGGTGGGCGCTGAGCGACGACGGGCGAACCGGGGCGGTCGCGCGGGCTGCGGAACGGGCACTGGCCGACGCGGCCGACGTCCCTGCCACGCCGCGGACGGAGCCTCGGCTCGGGCCCGTCCGGCGCAGCGGCACGACGAAGCGCCCACGTCCGGGGACTGCGGCGGCAGCCCTGCGCGAGGTCCTCCGGGCGTTGCGGACGGACCTCGTCGCAGTGGATCCCCGGGTCCGGGCGGACGAGCGGGAGTCGGTGCACGAGCTCCGGAAGGTGCTCCGTCGGCTCCGGAGCGTGCTCGCCGCCTACCGGGGCGCGCTCGACCGCGGTGCGACCGAGACCCTGCGCGCCGAACTGGCCACGGTCGCCGGGGTGGCGGGGGTCGCCCGTGATGCCGAGGTGCTGCGTGACCGGCTGTTCCGCACCGCCGCACGGGCACCCGAGGGCTACGTCGACGCCGCCACGCTCGACCGGTTCGGAGCGCACATCGCCGCGACGCGTGATGCTGCGGCAGCGGACCTCCGGCAGTCGCTCCGGTCGGCGACGTGGTTCGCGGCGCTCGACCACCTGGACGACCTGGTCGAACGGGCGCCGCGCGGGCCGCACGCCGACGATGCCGCCCCGGCCTTCGCGGTCCGGCAGATCGCCCACGAGCGGGAGCGGGTCCGGAAGACGCTGCGGCACGGGACCGCCGAGCTGGACGACCTGCACGAGGCCCGGAAGGCGGCACGGCGACTCCGGTACGCGCTCGAGGCCGCCGTCGACGCTGCCGACCTCGGGAAGCGCCGGCTGGGACGGCTCGAGCGGGTGCAGGAGACCCTCGGGGAGGTGCTCGACGCCGCCCACGCGACGACGGCGTACCGGGAAGTGTCCGCACTCACGGCGGAGCGCGGACAGGACACCTTCGGGTTCGGTGCCCTCGCCACCACCGAGTACGCGTCGCTCGAGCGGGCGCGGGAGCGGGCGGACACGATGCTGACGAAGCTCCGCGCGAAGCTGTGACGGACGGTCTGCGAGGATGGCGACGTGCCGCACTACCTCGAGGACCTCGCCGCCGGACAGACCTTCACCACCCCCGGTCGGACGATCACGGAAGCGGACGTGGTGTCGTTCGCCTCGTGGACCAACGACAACAACCAGGTGCACACCGACGTCGAGTTCGCCGGCAGGACCCGCTACGGCCAGCGCATCGTGCACGGGCTGCTCGGCACGTCGCTCTGCCTCGGGCTGATCGCACGCACCGGGGTCTTCGAAGGGTCGGCGGTGGCGCTCCTCGGGATCGACCAGTGGCGGTTCACGGCTCCGGTGTTCATCGGTGACACCGTGACGTGCGAGGTCGAGATCCTGTCGACGCGGCTGACGAGCTCCGGGACGACCGGGATCGTCGAGCGGACGGTCTCGCTGCGGAACCAGCGGGGTGAGGTCGTGCAGCAGGGGCGGATGGACGTCATGGTCCTGACCCGCGACGCCGCGATCGGCTGAGGCGGAGGCGGAGGCGGAGGCCGACCGTCGGTCGTCGGCCGTCGGCCGTCGGCAACACGACGGCGACCCTTTACAACGATGTACCAGCACGCCAGCATGGAGGCATGAGCATGCTCGACGGCACCGTCGCCGCACCCGGATCCCCTTCCACGCAGGCTGCGTCCACGCAGGCCACTGCTTCGCGGGCCCTCCCGCTCGCCTCGCAGCAGGACGGCACGTACCCCCGGCCGCAGATGCTCCGCTCGCACTGGGCTGACCTCGACGGCACGTGGTCGTTCCGGAACGACGGCGACGACGACAGCGACGACGCGTGGCGTGCGGGCTTCCCCGACGCCCGGGACATCGTCGTCCCGTTCCCACCGGAGTCACCCGCGTCGGGCATCGACGAGCCGGGTTTCCACCCCGTGGTCTGGTACTCCCGGCCGATCACCCGAGCCGACCTCGAGGCCGCCGGCCACGGCACGTCCGCGCCGCGCGTCCTCCTGCACTTCGGCGCGGTCGACTACCGCGCGCGCGTCTGGATCGACGGCCAGTTCATCGGCGAGCACGAGGGCGGCCACACACCGTTCTCCTTCGACGTCACCTCGGCGCTCGTCGGCTCGGCGAACAGCGTCGACGCCGACGCCGTGCACACCCTCGTCGTCCGGGCCGAGGACGACCCCCACGACGTCACCCAGCCCCGCGGCAAGCAGGACTGGCACGAGGACCCGCACGCGATCTGGTACCGCCGGACGACCGGGATCTGGCAGACGGTCTGGCTCGAAGCGGTGCCGACCACGTCGATCGCGTCCCTGCGCTGGACGAACACCGACCACGCCACGCTCCGCCTGACGGTCCGCCTCCGCGGCGAGCGCACCGGGGGCGAGCGGCTCCGGGTCGAGGCCCGCTGGGACGAGCGCGACGAACAGCTCGCCGTGGTCGAGACCACGCTCGGTGCGACGGGCGACGAGTTCGACGTCGTCGTGCCGATCGCGCGGCAGACCAACGGGCAGGCGGAGGACGAGCTGTACTGGACCCCGGACACCCCGCGGTTGATCGACGCGACGGTGACGCTGCTGCCGGCGCGCACGAACACCGGCACAACAGACACCGGCACGAGGAGCACCGGCGGCGGGGGCTCCGGCGCCACGGAGAACCCGATCGACGCCGTCTCGAGCTACTTCGGCGTCCGCACGGTGGGCATCGACGGCGGCGCGTTCCTCCTGAACGGGCGGAGCCACGACGTCCGCAGCGTCCTCAACCAGGGCTACTGGCCGGAGTCGCTCCTCGCGGCCCCGTCCCGTGCGGCCCTCCGCCGCGAGGTCGAGCTCATCAAGGAGCTCGGCTTCAACGCCGCTCGCAACCACCAGAAGATCGAGGACCCGCGGTTCCTGTACTGGGCGGACCGGCTCGGTCTGCTCGTGTGGGGCGAGGCTCCCGGCGCCTACGCGTTCTCGCCGCGGGCCGTGCAGCGCCTGGTGCGGGAGTGGATGGACGCCGTCGAGCGCGATGCGTCGCACCCGTCGATCGTGACTTGGGTGCCGGCGAACGAGAGCTGGGGCGTGCAGCACATCGCCACGGACCCCGCCCAGCAGGCGTACGCCCGTGCGCTGGCCGACGTCACACGGGCGATCGACCCGACGCGGCCGGTGATCTCGAACGACGGGTGGGAGCACACGAACTCGGACATCATCACGATCCACGACTACGAGGGCGACGGTGGACGACTCGCGGCGACCTACGCCGACGATGCGGCACGGACCACCCTGGTCGGCGGCATCGGCCCGGCAGACCGACGCATCCTCGTCGGCGGTGCGGTCGACCACGGACAGCCGGTGATGCTCACGGAGTTCGGCGGCGTGAACTACCAGCCGGGCGTCCAGCGCGACGACGCGTGGGGCTACACGACCGCGGCGGACGGCGACGACTGGATCAGCCGGATCACGGCCCTGTACGACGGCATCCGTGCGAGCTCGTTCCTCGCCGGGTCCTGCTACACGCAGCTGACGGACACGATGCAGGAGACGAACGGCCTGCTGAACGCGGACCGGACCCCGAAGGTCCCGATCGAGCAGATCCGGCGGGCGGTCACCGGGCGCTGACCCGGAGGCGCGCGGACCGGCGCGCGAGCGCGGACCGGAGCGCGGCCCTGATCTGGGAGGATCGGGCGGGTGACGGACGTGGCGGAGACGACCCGCGCCTCCAGGCCGGGGCTGCGTGCCCTGCTGGAGGCGCGACACAGCGCGTGGACCACCCCGCTGCTGCTGTGGCTGGCGTCGCGGATCCTCAGCACGGTCCTGCTCGCCACGATGTACGTCGTGGCGACCGCGAACGGGTGGACGTTCGCGTCCTCCCGGCGTGACCCGTCCTTCTTCACCTTCTCCGGCTCGTGGGATGCGTCGTTCTACCGGACCATCGCCGAACACGGGTACCCGTCGAGCCTGCCGCTCGACGACGCCGGGCACGTGCTGCCGAACGCCTGGGCGTTCCTGCCCGTGTTCCCCACGCTGGTCCGCGCGGTGATGCCGCTGACCGGCGGTTCGTTCTGGGTCGCCGGGGTGCTCGTCGCGACCCTCGCGGGCGCGGGGGCGTGCGTGCTGCTGTACCGGCTCGTCCTCGCGGTCGGGTGCTCGCACCGGGCACGGTGGGCCACGGCGCTGTTCGTGTTCGCACCGACCGGGTTCCTGCTGCAGGTCGCCTACGCCGAGAGCACGTTCCTGCTGCTGCTCTTCGGAGCTCTGCTCGCCCTGGTGCGCCGCCGGTACTGGCTGGTCGCACCGCTCGGGGTCGTCGCGGCGTTCACGAAACCCGGGGTGCTCGCGCTGGCGGTGGCGCTCGCGGTGCACCTGGTCGTGCGGTGGGTGCAGGAGCGGCGGGCCTTCCCGGTGCGGGACGCGGTCGCGATCACGGTGTCCGGGCTCGTCGTCGCGGCGGCGGGGCTCGCGTGGCCGGTGATCGCCACGGCGGTCACCGGGCGGCCGAACGCGTACCTCGACACCGAGCTGTCCTGGTGGGTCGGGTTCGTCGGGCGGCAGCACTTCGCGCCGCTGACGCCGTGGTTCACGATGGCTGGGACGTGGCTCGGGCCGCTGGGGATCGTCCTCGTGGTGGCCGTGCTCGCGGGGGCGGTGTGGTTCTTCACGCGGCGGTCCGTCCGGGCCCTCGGGGTGGACGTGCTCGCGTTCACGGCGTCGTACGGGCTCTACCTGGTGGCGGTGTTCCTGCCACAGCAGAGCCTGCCGCGGCTGCTCATGCCGATGGCGCCGCTGCTCGGGTCGGACGTGTTCGTGCGGACCCGGCGTCGGGCGGTGACGTGGCTGGTCGCGGGGGTGTGCCTGCAGCCGATCGCGATCGTGCTGCTCTGGTTCCTCGGGTACCCCTGACCCGGGCGGAGTGAGGGGCAGAACACCGGTGTTCGTCGGTCGCGCCCTGGGATGCCGCGGTGTGTTGCACGAACACCGGTGTTTTGCACCCCTCACCCACGCGGCAACCCGCCCGACGCGCCCGGCGCGCGGCGCGCGCCCGACCCGCGCGGCGCGGCCCTACGCGTCGAACGTGTGGAACCAGGCGGTGCCGCCCGGGTGCTGCACGGTGATCATCTCGTCGAGGTCGCGGTACGGGCCGTCCTGGTTGTGGCTCGCCGACTTGATGCGGATGGTGCCGTCCGGCTCGGTGAAGACCTCGGACACGATGGTGGTGTGGTCCGGCGAGTCGTTGTCGTTCCAGTCGTAGAAGACGATGTCGCCGACCTTGACCTTGTCACGCTCGTCGAGGGAGCGCCGGGTCAGCCCGAACTCCGCCGCGTTGGTGGTGAGCCACGTGTCCATCGTCGGGCAGTAGGTCCACGTCGCGGAGTGCTCGGCGCCGGCGGCCCGGTTGTACCAGTCCGACCGCCGCTTCCAGCCGCGGGCGATGAGCGTCTGGCTGACGTAGTTCGCGCAGTCGCCGCCGATCGGGTTCATGGTGCCGTACTCGGCGAGGTTGTAGTCCTTCCAGTGCGCCATCGCGTACTGGAGCTGACGGTCCACGTCGGTGAGCGCGGCGTAGGCCAGAGTCGTCGTGGCGACCGCCGTCGAAGCCGCGGGAACCGGAGCGGTCGTCGGCGAGGGCGTCGCCGTGGCGCCGTCCTGCGTCGTCCCGCTCTGCCCGTCGTTGGCTGCGCTGCCGTTGCCGTCGGAGGACTGGTTCGCCGACGGTGAGGGCTCGATCGCCGTCGTGAAGAGGGCGACGTCGGCTGATCCGGCCGTGTACATCGCCTGGTGCGGCGCGGTGAAGGTCACCTTCGTGGCGGTGGCCGTGACGTCGCGCGCGGCGATCCCACCGACGGTCACGCCCTTGACCCGTGCGAGCCCGGTGCCGGTGACCGCGATGGTCACACCACCGGCGAGGGGGACCTGCGCCGGGGTGAGGGACTTCGCGACGGCCTTCGCGGTCGGGGACGACGAGCCCGACGCAGAGCCCGAGCTGCCCCCACCGGTGCCGCTGCCCGCGCCCTTGCCACTGCCCGAACCCTCGCCGCCGGACGAGCACGCCGCCACCGCGAGGCCGATCCCGGTCACGCCGGCGAGGGAGAGCAGGGACCGGCGGGTCAGCGAAGCAGTCATGGTCCTTCCAGCGTAGGCGACGACACGGCATGATCACTGGCAGGAACCACCCCGTCGAGAGGATCAGACCACATGCCCGAGAGCCACGACTTCTTCGTCGCCGCCGACCCCGAATCCGTGCGCGCCCGTGTCCGCGGCGCCCTCGCCCGCGAGGGCTACACCGTCGAGGACGGCGAGCAGGGAGCCCTCCGCGCCGTCCGCGGGAGCCTCGGCCTGACGCTGCTCATCGGTGGCCTGGCGAACGACCGGACGTTCCACACCCGCCTCGACGTCCAGATCATGGTGACCCCGGAGGGTCGCACGGTCGCGCGGCTGATCCGCGGCTCCGGCAAGTCGGCGCTGAAGGGCGGTGCGATCGGGATCTCCCGGGGCAACCGCGCCTTCGAGCAGGCCGCGAACGCGATCCACACCGAACTCGCGCAGGCGGGGATCCTGACGGAGAGCGTCCCCGGCTGACACGGCGGGCTGACACGGCGCGGCCCGGGCGACGAGCGCCGCGGACGACCGCCTGCGACGACCGCCTGGGACGCCCACCGCGGGCGACCACCGGAACGACGAAGGCCACTCGAGTGGGTGGCCTTCGTCGTGCTGCTTGGTGGAGCTAAGGGGATTCGAACCCCTGACCTTCTCATTGCGAACGAGACGCGCTACCAACTGCGCCATAGCCCCAAGTGCTCGACCACACTAGCACCAGGCTCGGCCCGATCTGAAATCGACGGATCAGACGGCGCGGCGACGCCGCATGATCGCGTCGAGGTCGGTCTGCTCGTACGCGTCGTCGCCGAGGACACCCATGCCGGCCCACTTGCTCGGCGGCGCAGGCGGGGCGGACGGCGCGGGCGGCGCCGTCTCAGCAGCCGCGGCGGGGGCGTCCGGCGCGGACGACGGCGCCCGCAGCCCGAGGCGCTCGGCGAGCCGGCCCTGGTCGTGCGCCGACAGCGAGGCGACGGCCTCTTCGACGTCCGGACGCATCCGCGACACCCGCGCGAGCGACGGGTCCGTCTCGGCAGCGCGGATCGCTGCGGCCTCGGCATCCGCCTCGGCCTTGGCCTCGGCGACGCGCTCCTTGAGCCGGGCAGCGAGTTCGGCGGCGGACTCCGGAGCAGCCGCGGGCGCGGTCGGCGTCTCGACGTACAGCGGCTTCGGCACGCGGTTCGGTGTCCAGCTGCGGTCGCGCGCGGGCTCGGCGGGCTGCTCGGTGGACAGCGGCGGCGCCGGGTCCGTCCACTCGCTCGTCGGCCTGGAGGCACGGGTCGGCTCCGCCACGGCCGTCGCCGTGCGCGCCTTCCGCGCCGTCGCGACCTGGTGCAGCTGGGCGAGGACCGCTGCGGAACCGCCGGCAGCGACGAGACCGGCGACCCCGACGAGCCACAGGGCCGGTGCGGCGACGAAGACGACGATCGCGACGACGATGCCCGCGGTGCCGAGGAGCGTCGCCCCGAGTCGGGAGCGGCGCATCCGCATCGCGGTGAGGGCCGGGACGGCGGACGCCCGCTCGAGGACGGGGGCCTGCTCGGCGAGCCGGCGGGTGATCTCCCGCTGGCGTGCGGCCTCGTGGGCACGGACGATGGCGGTGCGCTTCGCCTCCTCCGACCGGGCGACGCGCTGCGCTTCGGCGAGGGACTTGGCGTTCATCTCGATGCGGACCTCGTCCGGCAGTTCGGCCGTCTGCGCGAGGATCCGGAGGGTCTGCTGGAGGCGGATCGCGTTCCGTTCGGTGGCGAGGTACTGCCGCCGGGCCGCCCAGGACGGCATGAGGTACGCGACCCAGAGCACGGCCGCGATGAGGAGGACGATGCCGCCGCCCCAGGAGCCGATACCTGCCATGAGGGACACGGTATGGGCGGGCGTTCCCCGGGGAGGTGATTGCGGGACGCGTGTTGCGCGTGTCGTGCCGAATTCACCGGAGACGACCCGCGCCTCCAGGCCGTCGACGGGTCAGACGCGCGGCGTCGTGTGGAGCGGCAACGCGGCTTCGTCGCGGGCGGCGAGCGGGACGCTTCCCGCTCCGGGCGGGACCTGCCCGCGCACCCAGCGTTCGAGGACGCCCTCGCGCACCTCCTCGGCGACGAGGGCGAAGCAGAAGTGGTCGCGCCAGTCCCCGTTGATGTGGATGTACCGACGACGCAGTCCCTCGTACCGGAAGCCGAGCTTCTCGACGACCCGCAGACTCGGCGCGTTCTCCGGCCGGATGCAGATCTCGATGCGGTGGATGCCGACGGATCGGAAGCAGTGGTCGACCGCGAGGGCGACGGAGATCGGGGTGACGTTGTGGCCGGCGGCGTCCTCGACGACCCAGTAGCCGATGGACGCGCTCGCGAGGGAGCCGTAGGTGATGCCGGAGACGTTGAGCTGGCCGACGAACCGGCCGTCGAGCTCCATCGCGAACGGGAGTCCGAGTCCGGCGCGGGCGTTCGCCTGGAGCGCCCGGATGCTGCCGCGGACGTCGGAGGACACGTGTCCGGACGGGTTCGTGGCCTCCCACGTGCGGAGCCAAGAACGGTTGGTGGCGAGCGCGACGTCGAGGTCGCGGCTGTCGCGCAGCCGGAGGGGCCGGATGGTGACCCGCCCGTGGGACAGGGTCGGGATCGTCGTCATCGCTCAGGTTCCTCCGGTGCCCCGGCTGATCCCCGGGGCGGGTGTCCCGCACGGGTCCGGTGCACCGGACCCGTGCGGGAGGGTCGACTCATTCGCCCGCGTTGAACTCCTTGAGCCACGACTTGAGGTCGGGGCCGAGGTCCTCGCGGTCCGAGGCGAGCTGCACGATCGCCTTGATGTAGTCGAGTTTGTCACCCGTGTCGTACCGGCGTCCACGGAACACGACGCCGTACACGCCACCGGTCCACTCCTCGGCGCTCGCCATCTTCATGAGCGCGTCGGTGAGCTGGATCTCGCCGCCCTTGCCCGGCTCCTGCTTCTCGAGGACGTCGAAGACCTCGGGACGGATGACGTAGCGGCCGATGATGGCCAGGTTCGAGGGGGCTTCGCCCTGCGCGGGCTTCTCGACGAGGCCGGTGATCTTCACGACGTCGTCGGTGTCGGTCTCCTCGACCGTGGCGATGCCGTAGAGGTGGGTCTGCGACTCGGGGACCTCGAGGAGGGCCACGACGGTCGCGTTCTTCTCGCCCTGGACCTCGATCATGCGCTGCAGCAGCGGGTCGCGGGCGTCGATGATGTCGTCACCGAGGAGCACGGCGAACGGCTCGCGGCCGACGTGCATCTTCGCGCGGAGCACGGCGTGGCCGAGGCCCAGCGGGTCACCCTGCCGCACGTAGTGCATGTCGGCGAGGTCCGTCGACTGGTTCACCTTCTGCAGCTTCTCGTGGTCGCCCTTCTTCTTGAGGGTCTCCTCGAGCTCGGACACGTGGTCGAAGTGGTTCTCGAGCGCGTTCTTGTTGCGGCCGGTGATCATCAGGACGTCGGTGAGCCCGGCACCGACGGCCTCTTCGACCACGTACTGGATGGCCGGCTTGTCGACGACGGGGAGCATCTCCTTCGGCATCGCCTTGGTCGCGGGGAGGAAGCGAGTGCCCAGCCCTGCCGCTGGGATCACCGCCTTGGAAATCTGGAAGCCCATGGCAACGACCGTATCCGATCACCCTTTCGGGGGCATGTCGTCGCTACAGGGGACACCGCGGACGGCGCGTTTCCCGGCGGGAAGCCGCAACGGCGGCGCTCGGTAGACTCCACGGCATGATCGCCGATCTCGGGAACGAGAAGCGCGCCCTGCGAGCCGACCTCCGGCAGCGGCGGCGTACCCGGACCACCACCGAACGCGACGCCGACACCGAGGCACTCACCGCGACGCTGCAGCGCTTCGCCGAGGAGCGCCAGGTCCAGTCGATCGCGCTCTACCTCTCCGCGCCGGACGAACCGAACGTCCGGCCGTTCCTGAACTGGGCCTACGCGCAGGGCATCCGGGTCCTGCTGCCGGTCACCCGCGAGGACGGCCTGCTCGACTGGGCGGTCGGCGACGGCTCGTCCGAGACCGAGGGACTGTTCGGCATGCCCGAGGTGGTCGGCGAGGTGCTCTCCCCGCTCGCGATCAACGACGTCGACGCGATCCTCGCGCCCGCCGCCGCCGTCGGACACGACGGGGTCCGGATGGGCTGGGGCCGCGGGTACTACGACAAGACCCTCGGGTCGATGGCGAACCGTCCGCCCGTCTATGCTGTGATCTTCGACGCGGAGTACCTCGACGAGGTCCCGCGCGAACCCCACGACGAACCCGTCGACGGCATCATCACGCCGTCACGCATCATCACCTTCCGGAGCTAGCGTGCCCACGTACTCGTACCGCTGCACGGAGTGCGGCAACGCATTCGACATCAAGCAGTCCTTCTCCGACGCCACGCTCACCGAGTGCCCGGCGTGCGGGGGCGTGCTGCGCAAGGTCTTCTCGCCGGTGGGCGTCACGTTCAACGGCGGCGGCTTCTACCGGACCGACTCGCGATCGGCCCCGAAGTCGGAGGGCTCGTCGAGCGCGTCGCCGTCCGGCTCGTCCGCTCCGGAGAAGCAGTCCGCGCCGGCGAAGACCGAGTCGAAGCCCAGCACCGGCTCCAGCGCCAAGCCCGCGGCGTCCTGACCCGGGCAACTCCTCGCCGATAGGTTGGGACCGTCGCCGTCCGGCGGCCGTCCTCGACCCGGAAGGAGTCCCGTGAAGGGCTTCAAGGAGTTCCTGCTCCGCGGCAACGTCATCGACCTGGCCGTCGCAGTCGTCATCGGTGCTGCGTTCACCGCGATCGTCACGGCGATCGTGTCGTCGCTCATCAACCCGCTCATCGGCGCCGTCTTCAACGCGTCGAGCCTCGACAAGGCACTCGTCTGGGAGATCCCGACGGTGTCCGGCGGGCACGCGAAGATCCTCTTCGGCGCGATCATCGGCGCCGCGATCAACTTCGTCATCGTGGCGGCGGTCGTGTACTTCGCCCTCGTGCTCCCGGTGAACCACCTCAAGAAGGTGGCGTTCGAGCGGGTGAAGAACGACGAGGAGCAGACGCCGCAGGACGTCCCGCCGACGGACGTCGAGGTGCTGCTCGAGATCCGCGACCTGCTCCGCTCGCAGAACGGCGTGCCCGTGCAGGCCGGCGGCGGTGCACACGTGGCTCCGTCGAACGCGCCCGAGGGTCCCGGGATCGGCGGCACGACGAAGCTCTAGCGGGGCGAGCTCTTCGCAAAACACCGGTGTTCGTCGGTCGCACACCCGCATGACGGGGTGCGGCAGACGGGCACCGGTGTTTTGCTGCCCAGATCAGCGCGCGGCGGTCACTGCCCGGCGCTTGCGGAACATCGCCACGGCGTACTGTGCGCCCGCGAGCACGTGCCCGACGGTCCCGAGGTACACGAACACGAGGGCGACGACGCGCACCCAGGGGGCGTTCTCGTCGATGGTGTGCACGGCCGAGAAGAGCAGCACCGGCAGGCCGACGAACAGCAGGGCCGAGCGGATCTTGCCGGTCCAGGTGACGTCGAGGTCGGGGTTGCCGTGGAACAGCACGCTCGAGAGCACGACGAGCACCAGGTCGACGAACACCACGACGGCGACGACCCACCAGGGCAGCAGCCCGACGAGCACGAGCGACAGCACGATCGCGATGATGGCGAGCCGGTCAGCCACCGGGTCGAGGGCCTTGCCGAGCTCGGAGCCCTGGTCGAACTTCCGGGCGATGAAGCCGTCCGCCCAGTCGCTCACGCTCAGGACCACGAGGGAGACCAGCGCCCAGCCCGGGTGCCCGGCGACCACCAGGAGCACGAACACCGGGATCAGCAGGAACCGGAACAGCGTGATCAGGTTCGGCCAGGTCTGCCAGTCGGGGCGCTGCCGCGCGGTGTCAGTCATCGCAGGCAAGGCTACCGGCTCACCAGTGCGGGGGGACGTCGCCGAGGAGCCGGGCGTCGTTCTCGCCGTCGTGGTGCCGCGCCGGCTCTGCCGTCGCCGACGGGTCGTAGCCCGGCACCGGCTGGGTGGTGACGCGTCTGCGGCGTCGACCCGCGCCTCCAGGCTGGTCGTCCGACGTGCGTTCCGCAGACGCTGGTGGGCCTGGAGGCGCGACCCGCGACGCGTCCTCGGCGCGCGTCCACGTGCCAACCAGCTGGTCCGTCTCCGACGTGACCGGCCCGGCGGGCCGGGAGGCCCGCCGGCTGCGACGATCGGTCATCGCCTCGCGGGGATCGGGGGGATGGAGATCTCCTGGGTGGCCCCTCGGTCCACGCCGAGCACCGACGCGACCGTGTTCGCGACCCGGTCCGGGTCGGAGAACAGCTGGAACGCGTGCACGCGCACGTAGTGCCAACCGAGCCGACGGAGCACCTCGGGCCGGAGCCGCAGCGACTCGCGCAGCGACCCCTTCACCAGCGACGCGTCGGTCTCGATCGTCACGCAGACCCCGCCGTGCGCCGCGACCAGACCGAGCTTGCCGCGGTGGCCGAGCGCGACCGGGATGCCGCGCATCTCGAGCCGGCGTGCCAGGTCGACGAGCAGCGGGTCGGAGTCGTCCGGCACGTACTCGGCGGTGGTGCGGGCCCGCACCTCGGCCAGGATCTCGGCGAGGGCGACGGTGCCGTGGCCCATCCGCTCCGCCTCGATGTCGGACGGCTGGAAGCACGTGACGATCACCATGGACCGACGGGCGCGGGTCATCGCGACCGCGAGCAGGCGCTCCCCACCGGGCTTGCCGAGCGGACCGAAGTCGCGCAGGACCCGGCCGTGCGGGGTGCGGCCGTACCCGATCGAGAACACGACGCGGTCGCGGCTCTGGGCGACGGACTGCTCGAGGGTCGCGACGATGAACGGTTCGGACCGGTCGCCGATGACGAACTCGGTGAGGTCCTTGTGCCCCTGCGCCGCGGTGAGGACGGCCTGCTCGACACGGACGGCGTGCTTCGCCGACGCGGTGATGACCATGAGCGACTCGGTCGGCCGGGTGCGGGCGTGGTCCATGACGAGCCGGACGACGCGGTCCACCTCGGCGTCGACGCTCTCGACGGCGCCGGACTCCGGGTCCGGCACGGCCTTGCCGTCGCTGACGTAGTCGAGCGCGATCGAACCGTGCCCGAGGAACGAGCCGGCCCAGGGCAGCGACTCGATGCGGCCACCGTAGAAGCGGCGGTTGACGAGTTCGGCGAGGTCCTCGCCGCCGGCCCGGTACGACCGGGTGAGGGACAGCGTCGGCAGCAGCGTGGACAGCTTCGCGAGCGCGGAGTCGGCGTGGAAGGCGTCGAGCGTCTCCTCGTCGACCTGCAGTGCACGGTGCGCGGGGTCGACGGCGATCCGGAACGGCGACGGCGTCTGCGTGACCGGGTCACCGAAGACGACGGTCTGGCGCGCCCGGCGGACGGCGCCGACGGTCTCGGCGATCGTGACGGCTCCGGCGTCGACGAGGATCACCGTGTCGAACGGCATCGTGTCCGCGATCTGGGACACCTCGTACGGGCTCGCGAGCCAGACGGGCGCGATCGACCGCGACAGGTGCGGTGCGGAGTCCTGCAGCAGGCGTGAGGTGATCGCTCCCTCGCGCAGCTGGGTCTTCAGCGCGGTCGCCTCCTCCGGCCAGTCGACGAGTCCGACCTTCCAGTTCTCGGCGAGCTGCCACGCGAGCCCCTGGGAGACCCCGGCCGCGTGCGCGTCGTCGACGAGCCGGAAGTCGGCCTCGACCCGGTCGAGCATGTCGGTGTTCGCACCGAGCAGGGCCCGGTCGGACTCGAGCATCGTCTCGAGGGCGGACTGCCACCACGCGAGCTCGAGCTCGGCGGGGACGTGGGTGTCCGGCACGTGGCGGTTGGCCAGGTCGGTGATGAGCGGCTCGAGCTGGAGGTCACGCAGGGTCTGCATGAGCTCGGTGCGCTCCTGCAGGTTGTGCAGGACGTCGGACTCTTCGGCGAGGCGGGCGATCGTCGGGACGAGCTCGTCGATCGGGGTGTTCGCCAGCTGGGCGTCGCGGGAGGTGCGGCCCAGCGGTTCGTCGAGGCGCGCGAGGTCCTCGACCACGTTCGAGAACAGCACCTGGACGTCCGCGATGCCGGTGGGGACCTCGGGGTTCACGCCGGCAGCGACGTAGCGCTGCCAGAGGACGCGCTGCTGCTGGACGCGGGTGAGGGCCTCGTGCAGGTCGGACACGTGCACGCCTGGACGGACGTACTCGCGCGCGAGCTTCTTCAGTCGGCGACGGTTCGTCGACGACATCGGGGCCCCCTCGCCACGGGGCGCGGTGGCGGCCACGAGCTCGGACACCGAACGGTCGAAGACGACGGGCAGGAAGCGGTCGAGCGTGTCCCGGATCTCGGTGAGCAGGCGCAGGTAGATGCCGAGCTCGTTGATCGTCGTGAACTGCCGCATGTGGGTCGTGGCGACGAGGTCGTGGGCGCGTCGGAGCAGCGCCGGGAGGGCCTCGGAGTCGAGGTCCTTCGCGGTCTTGTGGGCGCGCTGCGCACCGTCGCTCGTCGAGAACTTCGCGCCGTACCAGGGCGAGTCGTCGGGGCCGTAGCGGAACTCGCCGAGGTTGGCGGCGCTGACCATCGTCTCGGCGACGCGGGAGCGCCCCTCGACCATGCTCGTCACCGAGGTCTTCGAGAGCCGAGCGGTCGTCGACGGCGGCACCGGCAGGAGCGAGAGCCGCGACAGCTCGACGAGGCAGTCGAGCACCGAGACGCGGAAGTCCGGGTCGACCCGGGTCAGCGAGCCGCGGTAGTCCTTCAGCACCTTGCGGAGCCGGACCAGGGCGTCGTCGACCTCGCGGAGGTTCGGACGGGAGGCCTTCTCGTTCCGGGCGATCGCCCGCACGACGTCACGCCGGAGGGTCCCCGGGGTGACGGCGACGCCGGGCAGCTGCACCTCGGCGAAGCGCGCCGCGATGCCGCGCAGGGTCGCTCGGCGGGGGCTCACCACGAGCACGCGCTTGTTCGCGGCGACGAGACCACCGAGCGCGTTCACGATCGTCTGCGTGCCACCGGTGCCCGGCAGCGTCTTCACGACGATGGAGTTGCCGGCCGTGATCTGCGCGATCACGTTCTCCTGCTCGTCGTCGGCGTCGAGGAGGAGCGTGTCCGTCTCCGGGCTGCGCTCGTCCGACGGGGTCTGCTCGACCGGGTGGTACGACTGCTCGACCTGCCACTTGGCGCTCGGGTTGCCGGCGAGGGCGTCGAGCACGGGGTGCGACAGGTCCTCGGTGTCGAGCGCCATGCCGGTCGCGACCTCGGCGAAGGTCGACACCACGAGTCGGGCGTGGACGGAGAAGCCCGGGATGTGCGCGGTCAGTCCGCGCAGGCGGTCGATCACCGGGTTCGGGGTGAAGGAGCCGTCCTGCTGCGCGAGCGCGACGAAGGACTGGGCGTCGAGGATGACGCCGAACTGCTCGTGGAGCGCGTCGGCGAGACCCGGGTTGAGCACCGGCTCGCCGAGCAGGCGGACCTCGAAGTCACGCCCGTGGCGGCGGATCGCGAGCGGACGCAGCAGCACCGGACCGCGGAACTGCTCGCCGCCGTGCTCCCAGTCGGCCATCCCGATGCCGAGCTTCACGGCGTCGATGCCGCGCACGGTGGCGAGCTCGGTGCCCTTCGCCTCGACGTGGGCTGCGGCGATGCGGGCGGCACGGAGCGCCACCTCGTCGCGGATCAGGCTGGAGAGGAGCGTCGTCTTGCCGGTGATGAACTGGGCGAGGCCGCCCGGGTGCGTCGTCGAGAGCTCGATCCGGGCACGCGGGTGGTCGGCGAAGTGGGTCAGCGGGCTGGTGCCACCGATGCCGGTGAGCTGCGCACGCCAGACGTCCCACACGGGCTCGGCAGCGTTGCCGGCCTGGAGGCGCGGGTCACCGAGGCTGATCGCCTGCGGGCTCGTGAGCTGCAGTTCCGGACGCAGAGTGCGGTCGGGTTCGTCCGTCACGACGGTCTCTTCCTGCTGTCCCCGCTGGTCCTGCTCCCCCTGCTGTCCGTCCCGTCCGCCCACCGTCGGGCCGTCCCGGCCGTCAGCGGGCGCGTCGGCACCCTCGACGGGGACGTCGTCGTTCACGTCGCCCTCGCCGTCGGTCACCCTGTCCGCTCGCCACACATCCGACACTGTAGGCGGAACCGGGCTGCCTCTCTGGCAATGACCCGAGGTTTCCGGGTTTCCGGACCGGCCCGATGCACTCCCGGACGAGGCGATGTGGTACCAACGGGGCATGGCCATCGACGACCGCACCGCTCCGTCCACCCCTGCGCCGAACCGGCGTCGATCGGTCCCTGCCGAGATCTCGAGGTCCTGGCTCCTGGTCTCCGGCACGGCGTCGGAGCGGTTCGAGAAGGCCCAGCGATCCCGCGCCGACCAGATCATCCTCGACATCGAGGACGCGGTCGACCCGGCCGCGAAGCCCGGCGCGCGGAACACGGTGGCGTCCTGGCTGGCTGGCGGCGGCGAGGCCTGGGTCCGGATCAACGACGTCACGACGGACTTCTGGGCGGACGACGTCGAGGAGCTCCGCGGGCTGCCCGGTCTGCAGGGCGTGATGCTCGCGAAGACCGAGTCCCCCGCGCAGGTCACCGACACCTGGCACCGCCTGGGCGGACAGACCCCGGTGATCGCCCTGGTCGAGTCGGCGGTCGGCATCGAGGAGTCCGTCTCGATCGCGAAGGCGCAGGGCGCGTTCCGGCTGGCGTTCGGCTCCGGCGACTACCGCCGTGACACCGGCACCTCGGCCGACACCCTGGCGATGGCGTACCCGCGGTCGCGGCTGGTCGTGGCGTCCCGCGTGGGTCGCCTGCCCGGACCGATCGACGGCCCGACGGTCGGCTCGTCGCACCCGATCCTCCGCGAGCAGTCGCAGGTCGCGGTGTCCCTCGGCCTCACCGGCAAGCTGTGCCTCGACACCGAGCAGCTCCCCGTCATCAACGAGGTCATCTCGCCGACCCCGACCGACGTCGCCTGGGCGCAGGACTTCCTCGACGACTTCGAGGCGCGCGGGCAGGTCATCCGTGACGGCTCCGACCTGCCGCGACTCGGCCGTGCGCAGAAGATCCAGCGTCTCGCACAGGCGTTCGGCGTCGAGGCGCGGTAGGACTGCACCATGACCTGGTCGAACGTGCCCGGCGGTCCGCCGCAGTCCTCCCCCTCCGGAGCAACCGACGCGCAGCGTGCCGCGTGGGAGCAGGGCGGCACGACGCTGTTCCCGGCCGCGAGGCTCGCCGACCGGATCTCGACCGTGCTCCTGCTCGCGTTCGGCGCGGTCATGACGATCGTGACCGCGATCGTCGGGGTCATCGCCGTCATCTCCGCCACCGCGACGTGCGACGCGTCGGCGGGGTGCTCCCCCGGTACGTACTTCGGCGGCACCGCGATCGCGGTCGGCGGTTCCTTCGTGATCGGCGTCGCGACGGTGGTCCTGGCGATCGGCGCGTGGATCCGGCGGCGGAGCTCGTGGTGGATCGCGGCCGTCGGGTTCGTCCTGGCGATCGCGTGCATCACCTGGGGCGGCGCGGTCTTCGCCAGCGCTGCCGACTCGGAGACCGGTTCCAGCTCGGTGGGCAGCACGGCCTGACGCGCCCGAGCGGGTGCTGTCGGGAACGGCATCGACAGCGGCCCTGGACGCGACCAGGTGACGGCCTGGAGGCGCGTGACCGGCCCGCACCGTGCCTCCAGTCCGGAACGGCGTAGCGTCCAGCCCATGGTGACGGTCTCGCGGACGAGGGTCGCGGTGGTCGGTGGCGGCCCCGCAGGGGTCGTCCTCGGCCTGCTCGTCGCCCGCGCCGGCATCGAGGTGCGCGTCGTCGAGAAGCACGACGACTTCAACCGCGACTTCCGCGGCGACACCGTGCACGCGTCGACCATCCGACTGCTCGACGAGCTCGGCCTCGGCGACCGGTTCCGGGCGCTGCCGCAGTCGCGGCTCGACGACTTCTCGCTGCCGATGCCCGACGGCTCCCGGGTGCTGCTCGGCGACTTCTCGCGGCTCCGACCGCCGTACGACCACGTCGCGATGGTGCCGCAGTGGGACCTGCTCGACATGCTCGTGACCGCAGCACGCCAGGAGCCCGCGTTCTCGATCTCGATGGGGCTCGCCGCGACCGGGACGATCGAGGAGAACGGCGTCGTCACCGGGGTGCACCTCCGGCCGTACCGCGGTGCCGACGGCGAGCCCGAGGAGCTGCGCGCGGACGTCGTGATCGCCTGCGACGGCCGCGACTCGGTGCTCCGGAGCGCCGCGGGACTCCGACCCCGCTCGTTCCAAGTGCCGTTCGACACCTGGTGGTTCCGGCTCCCCCGCGAGCCCGGCGACGCCGCCACGGCACTCGTCCCCGCCTTCGACGGCGAGGACGTCGTGCTGAGCTTCCCGCGCCCCGACTACCACCAGGTCGCGTTCTTCGCACCGAAGGGGTCCGACGCCGCGATCCGCGCCGCCGGGGTCGAGGCCTTCCGCGCCCGCATCGCCCGCATCCGTCCGGACTTCGCCGGGCGGATCGACGCGATCGCCTCGACGGACGACGTGCACGTGCTCGACGTGCGGATGGACCGGCTCGCCCGCTGGTGGAAACCCGGCCTGCTCTGCATCGGGGACGCCGCACACGCGATGTCCCCGGCCGGCGGGGTCGGGATCAACCTGGCGGTGCAGGACGCCGTCGCGACCGCCGGGATCCTCGTGCCCGCACTCCGGCACGACCTCCGGGGCGCCGACCTCGACCGTGCGCTCGCGGCCGTCGAGCGGCGGCGCACACCACCCGCCGTGGTCGTCCAGACCGCGCAGTCGGTGCTGCACCGGGTGGTGTTCGAGCGGGCGTTCCGCGGCGAGCTGCAGGGTGGACCGCCGAAGCTGCCGGTCCTGCTCGCACGATGGGTGCCGCCGGTGCGGGGCGTGTACGCGCGGGGAATCGCGTTCGGGCCGCTGCCCGAGCACGCGCCGAGCTGGGCGCGGCGCTGACGCTGACGCTGACGCTGACGCTGACGCTGTCTGAGCGTCGCCGGACGGGTCGGCGCATGCTGGGGCCATGAAGCAACGAGTCATCGGAGACGTGTCGGTCAGTGCCATCGGACTCGGCGGGATGCCGATGTCCATCGAGGGACGACCCGACGAGCGGCAGGCGATCGCCACGATCCACGCCGCACTCGAGGCCGGCGTCACCCTCATCGACACCGCCGACGCGTACCACCTGCCATCCCACGACGACGTGGGGCACAACGAGGAGCTCATCGCCCGGGCGGTGCGCGAGTACCACGGCAACACCGCCGAGGTCCTCATCGCGACCAAGGGCGGCCACCTGCGGCCGGAGCCCGGACCGTGGGCGCAGAACGGCCACCCGGAGTACCTGAAGGAAGCGGCGAAGGCGTCCGCGAAGCGCCTCGGCACCGAGACCATCGGGCTCTACCAGTTCCACCGCCCGGACCCGGCCGTGCCCTACGCGGACTCGATCGGCGCGCTGGCCGAGCTGCTCGACGAGGGCGTCATCCGGATGGCGGGCATCTCGAACGCCGACCCCGACCAGATCCGCACGGCGAACGAGGTGCTCGACGGGCGCCTGGCGTCGGTGCAGAACCAGTACTCGCCGAAGTTCCGCTCCAGCGAGCCCGAACTGCAGCTCTGCGACGAGCTCGGCATCGCGTTCCTGCCCTGGAGCCCGCTCGGTGGCATCCAGAACGCCGCCGACCTCGGCACCGCGTTCGAGGACTTCGCCTACATCGCCCGCGACCGGGGCGTCAGCCCGCAGGTGATCGCGCTGGCGTGGGAGCTCTCGAAGAGCGACGTGGTGGTGCCGATCCCCGGGGCCGCCCGACCGCAGTCGATCCTCGACTCGGTGACGGCCGCCACCATCCGGCTCCGCCCCGAGGACGTCGCACGGCTCGACGCGTCGCAGGCGGCTGCCGCGTAGACGGACGGCGCCCCGGCTCTCCGGTCGTTCCGGAGACCCGGGGCGCCGCCGCGTGCTGCGCGGGTCAGCGCGTCAGGCGGTGCAGACCTTCTGGAAGTCGTTGCCCGACTCCTGCACCGTCGTCGTCGTGTCCTGGAACTTCGACCGGTCAGGGGAGCTCCACAGGTGCACCGCTCGCGCTGTTCGGTTCCCACGACGCGCGAGGGTCCGGCCACCGCGTACCGTCGAGGGCATGCGAGCCATCACCCCGGACCACGGTGCACTCTCCCTCGGCGACCACCCCGACCCGGTGCCCGCGGCCGGCGAGGTGCTCATCGAGGTCGCCGCCGCCGGGGTGAACAACGCCGACCTGCAGCAGGTCGCCGGGAACTACCCACCGCCGCCCGGAGCCTCGGAGATCCTGGGGCTCGAGGTCTCCGGCACCGTCCGCGCACTGGGGCCGGGCACCCGGGGCTTCGCCGTCGGTGACCGGGTGTGCGCGCTGCTCTCCGGTGGCGGGTACGCCTCGCTGGTCGTGGCGCCGGCGACCCAGGTCCTGCCCGTCCCCGACGGTGTCGACCTGGTCGAGGCGGCCGGGCTGCCGGAAGCGGCCTGCACCGTGTACTCCAACGTCGGCATGCTCGCGGGACTCCGGCCGGGTCAGACGCTCCTGGTGCACGGCGGGACGGGCGGGATGGGGTCGCACGCGGTCCTCTGGGCGAAGGCGCTCGGGGCCACCGTGATCGCGACCTCCGGCGGGGAGCGGAAGGTGCGGGCGTCCGACGAGCTCGGCGCGGACCTCGTGATCGACCACCGCTCGGAGGACTTCGTCGCACGGACGCTCGAGTACACCGAGGGTCGCGGCGTCGACGTGGTGCTCGACGTGGTCGGTCCGGAGTACCTGGGCCGGAACCTCGAGGTGCTGGCGCCGAACGGGCACATCGCGGTGATCGCCTCGGGCAGCGGACGCACGGGAGAGCTCGACTTCGGCGCGATGATGCGGAAGCGGGCGACGATCAGTGCGACGACCCTCCGCGCACGACCCCTCGACGAGAAGGCCGCGATCGTCGAGGCGGTCCGCTACAACGTCTGGCCGTTCGTGGCCGACGGGCGGGTCCGCCCCGTGGTCGACTCGGTCCTGCCGCTCGCCGAGGCTGCCGAGGCGCACCGCCGGGTCCGCGACGGTGAGGTCGTCGGCAAGGTGCTCCTGACGCCCTAGGCAGCCGCGGAACACCGGCGGGTTCGGAGGGCGGAGGTCTCACCGCCGTCGGCACGTGCTGGACGGTCAGTGACCGCTGCGGAGGGGAGCGGAGGAACGCAGGAGCCCCTCCACGAGTTCGTCGATGCGGTGGTCCGCTGTCTCGAGGTCCCGCTCACCGAGTGCTCGCGCTCGACTGCGGCCCTGCTCCGTCAGGAGGCCGTTCCACGCGGTCAGCCGGACATCGAGGCCGACGGACCGGTGGTAGTCGTGGTACTTGAACGGGGCCTCGCTCGCCGCCGGGGTCGCGAGCGAGACCAGCGTCGCCGGCGTCCGGAGGGCGTGCGCGAGGATCACGCCGTGCATGCCGCTGCTCATCACGTGTTCGGCCGCGCCGAGTTCGGCCAGCATCGCCGAGGGGGTCAGGGTGGCGGGGAGCACGCGCACGCCCGTCGAGCGGATGGCCGCGATGGTCCGCCGCTGCACCGCCGTCATGTGCGACGTGAAGTGGGTCACGAGCACGGTCCCCCGCCGACGGGCTCGGGGCAGGCCCGGTCGGAGCGACCGCACCAGCAGCCCGGGGTCGCCGATCGGCGTGGTCTCCGGCAGCTGCAACGCCGCTCGCGCCAGCGGTCCGCGGATCGCGAGGAAGCGGTCACGGATGGCCGCCGCCTTGCCCTCGGGCACGTTGGGGGTGTGGAGGCCCGTGCCCCAGATCTGCCCGATCCCGCCGCGGGTGAGGTAGGGCACGATCGCGCTCCCGATGGCGACGACGTCCTCCCGGCCGAGGGGCGCCCAGCGCACCGGTCGCCCGGTGGCCTCTGCGAGGACGAGTTCGGAGAGCTCGTCGCCGTGGTTCGTGAAGGCGCGCCCGGGCCCGAGCGCGAGCCTGGACCAAGCGGGAGCGTGGTCGCGGAGTTCGTGGGCGAGGGTGCGGAGGTCCCGGCGGGGGGACCACCAGAAGGCGTTGATCGGACTCGGCATGACATCTCACTTCTCTGGTCGGCGATATTACAATATCACACGCCAGCAGATCGGCGAGGGGTCGTGCGGAAGGGGTCGGCGCGGGCGGCGGGACGGGTCGGCAGCGTGGGGGTCAGGCGTGGACGCGTGCCAGGAAGTCGACCAGGGCCGGGTGCTGCGGGGCGTCGAGGACGGCGGCCGGGGCACCCTGTTCGACGACCTCGCCGCGGTGCAGGAACACGATCCTGTCGGCCACGTTCCGCGCGAAGTGCATCTCGTGCGTGGTCATCAGGATCGTCGAGCCCTGCCGCTGCAGCTCGGTCACGAGGTCGAGCACCTCGCCGACGAGCTGCGGGTCGAGCGCACTCGTGACCTCGTCGAGCAGTAGCAGTTCGGGGTCGGAGGCGATCGCCCGGACGATGGCGACGCGCTGCTGCTGCCCGCCGGAGAGCCGGTCCGGGTAGGCACCGGCGAAGTCCGCCAGGCCGATCCGCTCGAGGAGCCGACGCGCGGTCTCCTCCGCCTCGGCCTTGCCGACGCCGTGCACCTGCCGCGAGGCGAGCGTCACGTTGTCGAGGACGGTCATGTGCGGGAAGAGGTTGAACTGCTGGAAGACCACACCGATCCGGGCGCGGGTCGCGTCGACGTCGATGCGCGGGTCGGCGATGTCCGTCCCCTGCAGCAGGATCTCGCCGTCGTCGATGCCCTCGAGGAGGTTCACCGTCTTGAGGAGCGTCGACTTCCCGGAGCCGGACGCCCCGATGACGCAGATCACCTCGTGGCGGTGCAGCGTCAGGTCGATGCCGCGCAGGACCTCGTGCTCGCCGAAGGCCTTGCGGAGGCCGCGCAGCTCGAGGACGGGGGCCGCCGTGTCGGGGGTGATCCGTTCCTCCAGGCCCGTCATACGGTCCCTCCGATCTGCTCGCGCCGCTGCTGCCGACGCGCGATCGCGTCCGTGACGCGGATCAGCGGCAGGCTGATCGCGACGAACAGCAACCCCGCGACGAAGTAGGGCGTGAAGTTGTAGGTCTCCGCCTGCGCGATCTGCGCCGACCGGACCGCGTCCACCGCGCCGAGGATCGACACCAGCCCGACGTCCTTCTGCATCGAGACGAAGTCGTTCATGAGCGCCGGCGTCACCTTCCGGATCGCCTGCGGCAGCACCACCAGCCGGAGCGTCTTCGCGTGCGAGAGCCCGAGCGACCGGGCCGCGAGCCGCTGCGACGGGTGCACGGCCTCCATGCCGGCGCGGAGCACCTCGGCGATGTACGACGAGTACGTCAGGACGATCGCGATCGTGCCCCAGACCTCGGCGGGCAGGCGCGGGAAGACCCCGAGTCCGGGGATCCCGTAGCCGACCAGGTACAGCACGATGATGAGCGGCAGACCGCGGAACAGGTCCGTGTACCCGGTCGCGAGCATCCGCAGGGGGAAGAACACCGGGTTGCGGAGGCCCCGGACGACCGCGAGCAGCGTGCCGAAGACGGCGACGCCGATCGCGCTGAAGAACAGGATCCGGACGTTCAGCCAGAGGCCGAGCAGGATGTCCGGGAACGTGTCGACCGCGGTCGCCGGGTCGAAGAACGACTGCTGGACCGCGGCCCACCCGGGGGTGTTCACGACCCCGAAGTAGGCGATCGCGATGACCACGACCGTCGACGCCACCGAGATCACGACGGAGCGGCGGCCGCGCTGCCGACGGTACAGCCGACGCTCCAGCTCGACCTGGCTCGGAGCGGGTGCGGCCACCGGGGTCCCGGCGCCTGCTGGCAGCGTCATGCGGCTACTTCAGGACCGGGGTGCCGGTCTCCGACGAGAGCCACTTGGTCTGCAGGGCCGTGAGCGTGCCGTCGTCGTCGAGGGTCTTCAGCGCCTTGTCGACCTTGCTCGTCAGCTCGGAGTCCTTCGGCAGGACGAACCCGAACTGGTCGCCCTTCCCGTCGGCCGGGAACTGCGCCGACACCGTGCCGTCGTCGAGCTGGGCGCCGGACATGTAGAACGCGGTCGGCAGGTCGGTCACGATGGCGTCGATCTGCCCCGACTTCAGCGCGAGCACCGCGTCGTCGTTCGAGTTGAACACCTGCGGGGTGATCCCGAGGACGTCCTTCACGCTCTGGATGCTCGTCGAGCCGGTGGCCACCCCGATGGCGTCCTTCTTGAGCGCGGCGATCGTGGTGTGGTCGACGGCCTTCGACGTCTTCGTGGTCACGACGGCCTGCGTGGTCGTGTAGTACGGCGTCGACATGTCGACGGCCTTCTTGCGCTTGGCGTCGATCGAGAACTGCTGGACGTTGAGGTCCCAGTCCTTCGGGCCCGGGGCGATCGCACTGTCGAACGTGCTGCGCTTCCAGACGACGTCGGACTTCGCGTAGCCCATCTCCTTCGCCACTGCGTAGGCCACGGCGGACTCGAAGCCCTTGCCGGACTGCGGCTTGTTGTCCTCGACCCAGGGCGAGTACGCCGGCTGGCCGGTCGCGATCGTGAGCTTGCCGTCGGTGACGGTGCCGGCGGCGTTGCTGCTGCCGGCGCCGCACGCCGAGAGCGCGAGGGCGGCGACCGCTGCGGTGGCGACGGCGAGGGTGAAGCGGAGGGAACGGGTCACGGTCGGGCCTTCGTGAGGGGGTGGGGGCAGGAGGAGTGTACTTCGCACTGGGATACCAGCGCGAAACGGATGTCGCGGCGCGACGACGCGCCGCGGCTCAGTCCGCCATCGTGAAGTCGTCGAACGAGAAGCCCGGGGACACCAGGCAGCTCAGCAGCACCTCGCCCTCGCCCGGGAGGGTTCGCTGCCAGACGCCCCCGCGCACGAACGCCTGCGCGTCGTTCACCCGGTCGCGCCCGGCGTCCGGGCCGAGGGTGATCGTGGCGCCGGGCTCGGGCTGGTCGCCGTCGCCACCGAGCTGCAGGTCGACGGCGTCCGGGCCGTGCCACATCCAGATCTCGTCGCTCGTGACCCGGTGCCACGCGGAGGCCTCGCCCGGGGGCAGCAGGAAGTGGATCAGGGTCGCTGCCGGCCGGTCGCCCGCGGGGGTCGACACGGTCGCCGGTGAGGTCCAGGTACGGACGTACCAGCCGCCCTCGGGGTGCGGCTCCATGCCGAGGGCGACGGCACGCTTCGGGATGTCGAGCCACTCGATGAGGTCGCCGTCGACGGTCCGTCGGGCGGCCATGCCGGGTCGGGGTGCGGGGTCGGTCACGGTGCCTCCTGGATGGGAACGGACGGGTCGGATGGGTCGCGCGGGACGGGCTGAGCGGGCACGACGGACTGAGCAGGCAGGACGGGCTGAGTGGGCGTGGTGGGCCGCATCACGAGCGGGGCGTCGGCCGTCGCCCGGACCACCCCTCGGATGACGGTGGCGACCGCCCGGCCGGCACCGTCCTCGACGAGCTCGGCGAGCGCGTCCGGCACAGTGCGGGCGTCGACGTCGAACACCGCGAGGTCGGCGCGTGCCCCGACGGCGAGGTGCCCGATGCGGTCCGGCCCGACGGCGAGGCCCATGGCGTGCGCCCCGCCGAGGGTCGCCGCCGCGAGCAGCCGCTCGTGCAGGTCGCGGTGGCCGTAGCCCTGCGCGCGGGCGATCCGGTGCAGGGCGGTGACGTCGGCCATCAGGTCGAGGGACGGCGAGGACGACAGCGAGTCGGTACCGATCGCGATGGGGCTGCCCTCGCGCAGGTAGTCCGCGACCGGTGGTGGGTCGAGCCCGATGACGGCGTTCGACCGCGGACAGAGCGCGACCGCGGTGCCGCGTGCACGCAGGAGCGCCCGGTCCGCGGCGGTCATGTACACGCCGTGCGCGATGTGGCAGTCCGGGCCGAGCACCCCGAGCCGGTCGACGAACGCGGTCGCGCTCGCGCCGAACCCGAGCGCGCGCATCGCCCGGAACGACGGGACGTTCGCCAGGTGCCAGTCGGTGCCGTGCCCGACGCCGTCGACGCCCTCGAGTCCGGGCACGGGTCCGAGGGCGACGCGCTCCCCCTCGAACGCCGCTTCGCCGAGGTGCAGGTGGAGTCGGAGACCGCGCTGCCGCACGATGTCGGGCAGTTCGAGCAGGGGTGCGACGTCGAGGGAGTACGGCGCGTGCGGGGAGAGGCCGGCGCCGGGGTTCGTCGGGATGCGTTCGAGTTCGGCGAGGACCTGGTCGCGGCCGTGGGTCTGCCAGGCCTCGTTCTCCCAGTCCATCACCTCCCAGTAGGCGATGCCGCCGAGGCCGTACGACTCGAGCACGGTGGACGCCTCGATGTCGGTGACGATGTCCGCGATGCTCGTGACCCCGGCGCGGATCGACAGCTCGGCTCCGGCGGCGGCCTCGGCGTGCCAGTCGTGCGGCTCGGCGTAGTCCTCGTTGAATGCGCGGGCCCAGTCCTCGAACCCGCTGTACTGGCGCTGGCCGACACTGGCCATGCCGGTGTACTGCAGGTGTGAGTGCGCGTTGACGAGGCCGGGCAGGAGCGCCCCGGTCCAGCGCCGCTCGGTGAACGTGGTGCCCGCGCTCGTGAGCTGGTCGACGACCCAGGACCGGTCGCCGACGTGCAGGATGCGGCCGTCCTGCACCGCGACGGCGCCGTCGGCGATCGGCGGTGCGGTCATCGGAACGACGATGCGCGCCGAGTGCACGGTGACGTGGCCGACGTGGCCGGCGTGGCCGTCTTGGCCGAGGTGGTCCGGGGGCCCGGCCGGGCGCGCCGGCCCCGCGGCGGTCACGACGGTTCTCCGAAGCGGCGGGTCCGGACGTCGGGCTCGCGGTCCGCGGGCTGTGCGGCGAGCGGGCCGGGAGGCGCGGGTCGGCTCCCGAACGCGGCGAGCGCCGTGCGGGCGGTCGCCTCGTCCGCCGCGGGGTCGATCGGCACGACGGCACGGTCGAGCTCGTCGCCCCGTTCCAGGAGCATCCGGACGGCGCCGAGCTGTGCGGCGAAGGACAGGTCCATGATCTCGATCGGGTTGCCCTCGGCAGCGGTGATGTTGACGCAGCCGCCGCCGTCGAGCACGACCACGTCGTGCCCGTCCGGCCACGTGAAGCGCTCAGCCTTCCGTCCGACCGGGGTGCGAACGGCACCCGCGGCGAGTGCTGCGTCGACGGCGATCTCCTGGTCGACTCCTCCGGCGACGGCGAGCACGGCTCCGTCCGCCGAGGCGCGGAGGACCTCGAGGTCGAGCGTGTCCGGCATGCCCGTCGCGCTCATCACCAGGTCGGCGTCGCGGACGGCGTCGATGAGCGGGGCCACCGGGTAGCCGGCGAACAGCGCCTGCAGGGCGCGGACCGGGTCCGTCTCGGCGACCGTGACGCGGAAGCCGAGCGCGGCGAGCACCAGGGCGACCCCCTCGCCGACGTGCCCGAACCCGGCGACGACCGCCGCGCCTCCCGGCTGGACCCGGTGCGTGCCGGGCGCGAGTCCGTCGACCAGGTCGAGCACCGCGAACACCGTCGACTGCCCGGTGCCGTAGCGGTTGTCGAAGAACGTCTTCGTGCGGGCGTCGTTCACGGCGACCACGGGGATGCCGAGGGTCCCGCGGGCCGCCATCACCCGGAGGGGGCGGAGGCCGCTCGTCGTCTCCTCCGCCGCGCCGAGCATCGTGGGCAGCAGGTCGGGGCGTTCCTGGTGGGCGAGCCGGATGACGTGCGAGCCGTCGTCGAGCAGGATCTGCGGCCCGGTGTCGAGCATCGCCAGCGCGAGGTCCTTCTGTTCCGTGGTCGTCGCGGTGCTGCGCGCGAGCACGGTCAGCCCGGCGGCGCGGAGCACCTCGGCGACGGCGTCGTCGGTCTCGTCGGCGTGGGCGTAGACGACGACCTCGGCGCCCGCGTCCCGGAGGAGCAGGCTGAGGACGGCGGTCTTCGGCTCGAGGAACATCGCGACGCCGATCCGCGTGCCGCGCAGGAGGCCGCCGTCGCGGAGTTCGGCGGCCACCGCTCGCGAGACCGGCATCGACCGGCGCGCCCAGCGGAGGCGGGCCTCGGCGGCGGGGTCGTCCTCGGGGTCGCGTCCGGTGGACACGAGGAACACGTCGTCGGAGAGCGTCGGGACGGCGAGCACGCCGGGGCGTGCGGCGACCACGGGGCCGAAGGCGTCCTCGTCGACCGCGGGGAGGTGTCGTCCGGCATCGACGACGACGAGGGTGGCACCGCGGGGTCGGTCGGCCTCGCGCTCGATGACCGGCGTCGACTCGTCGGGGGTGCCGAGGCACCAGAGCTGGTCGATCGGCTCGTGGTCGGCTGCCGGACGGGCACCGAGTCCGGTGAGGAGGGCGTGCAGGGCACCGGCGTCCCGGGGGTCGCCACCGACGATGCGGAACCGGCGTGCTCCGACGAGCATGTTCGTCGCGGCCGCGAAGCGCCGCACGGCCGCCGAAGCCCAGGCGCGGGTCTCGGGGTCGGGTCCTGGCGGCATGGGGACATCGTAGGGCGAGCGGGGGAACGGTCCGTTTCCGGGCCGGTGGCCGAGCCGGTCAGCCGAGCGCGTGCGGTGCCGGGGTGCCGTCCCAGCCGGGGTCCCCGGTCGCCGCTGCGGCCGCCGCGCGCCTCCGGTACCGCACCAGGACCGACACGAGGACGACGACCCCGATGGCCGACACCACCAGCAACCCGATCACGTACAGCGTCGTGGCGACGCCCGCGAGGGACGCGGGCACGTACCCGTTGCGCAGCGCCGAGAACGGTGTCCCGGTGACGACGAACGCCAGGAGCGTGGAGATGGTCGAGTTCGAGTCCCACAACCCGTGCAGCACCGACACCACGACGTAGGCGAGGAGCGTCGCCCACGACCACCGGAACCGGGCCCGCCCGTGCGAGGCGCCGAACAGCACCGCGCCGAGGATCGCGGTCCACAGCACGTGCCCGACCGGCGACAGGATCGCCCGGACCACCTCGGTCTGCAGCAGTGACGGCAGGTCGATGCCGCGGCTGGTGATCGCGGCGTTGAAGGCGTACCCGGCGGACTCGAACGCGGCGAACCCGGCACCCACGGTGGCGCCGAGGAGCGCCCCCTGCGTCGCCGTCTTCGGGCGGACCCGCCAGCCCACGACGACGAGGAGGACGCCCTTCACGAACTCCTCGACGAAGCCGACGACGACGTACACCGCGGCGCCGGACTGCAGGTCCGCCTCGAGGAGGGACGCCCCCAGCACCCCGAGGATCCCGCCGACGAAGAACGCGACGATGAGCTGCATGGTGCTCACTGAGCCGGTGACGCGCTCGATGACGAACAGCACCACGGTGAACGGCACGAGGAAGCTGCCGAGCAGGATGATCGTCGGCACGAGGTTCGTGTTCAGGGTCGAGATCGTCACGATGATCGTCACGACCCAGAGCACGAAGCCGACGAGCAGGGTCTTCCACCACCAGCCGTGGCGGTGGTGCGGGTGCGCGGCGCTGACGGCACCGACGTCCGGGGACAGGCTCATGGCGCCATGCTGCTCCGCCCGTCGGCCGTCGGTTCTCGGGAATGCCCGGGGCGTCTCGGGTGTAGTGGTCACCATGACTGACGTGACGTACGACAAGGTGACGATGTTCGGTGCGGACTGGTGCCGCGACTGCCGCCGTTCCAAGGCGCTCCTCGACACGCTCGGCGTGGACTACGACTACGTGGACGTCGAGGCGGACCTGAGCGCGGCGGACCGTGCCGAGGCGATCAGCGGGCGGAAGAACATCCCCGTCGTGGTGCTCCCGAACGGTAAGCACTTCGTGGAGCCGTCCGACGCCGAGCTGCGCGCCGAGCTCGAGGCCTCCTCGCTCGTCTGAGCGCGCCCGGTCGTACCGGGCGAGCGGCGCGGGATCGAGACGCGACCAGGCCTGGAGGCGCGCGGTGCGCCGGACGGGCACCGCGCCTCCAGGCCGTGGCGCGTCCGCGACTGTGGCGCGTTCGCGACTGTCGTGCGTCCGCGTCCGCGATCGCTGACCGGACCCGCCCGACCGGCCGGACATCGGATGAATCGGGCATGATGGCGGCGTGATCATCGACGCTCACCACCACCTCTGGGACCCCGCCGACCGGCTCTACCCCTGGATGGACGACTCGGTCCGACCGATCCGCCGCCGGTGCGACGTGGACGACCTCCGCGCGGTGACGAGGGACACGCCCGTCACCCGGACCATCGTGGTGCAGGCTGTGCACGACCCCGGCGAGACCGCGTGGCTCCTCGCGCAGCCCGAGCCCGTCGCGGGCGTCGTCGGCTGGGTCGACCTCGAAGCGCCGGACGTCGCCGACCGCATCGCCGCCGTCCGGGAGCTGCCGGGTGGTGACCGCCTCGTCGGGGTCCGGCACCAGGCACAGGACGAACCCGACGCGGACTGGCTCGGGCGACCGGAGGTGATCCGCGGGGTGCGGGCGCTCGCCGACGCGGGGCTCGTGGTCGACCTCCTCGTCCGGGAGCGCGAGCACCGGGCTGCCCTCACCCTCGTCGACGCCGTGCCCGGTGCGTCCTTCGTGCTCGACCACGCGGGGAAGCCGGACATCGGCGCGGACGGCGCGGGCCGTGCCGCTGCCTGGCGCCGCCGGATGCAGGACTTCGCCGCCCGCCCGAACGTGGTGTGCAAGGTCTCCGGCCTCCTCACCGAGGCCGGTCCCCGCTGGCGCGAGCAGCCCGTCGCCCGGTACCTCCGCGACGCCGTCGAGGTCTTCGGCCCAGACCGTGCGGTGTTCGGCTCGGACTGGCCGGTGTCGACCCTCGCGACCGACTACGCCGAGGTCCTGGCGGTCACGACCGAGGCGCTCTCGGACCTCACCGACCGAGAGCGGGACGCGGTGTTCCGCACGACCGCGGAGCGCGTCTACCTTGCCGGAGCACCTGCGCAGACATAGGATGTCTGTGCTGCACCGGCGCAGCACGAGAGCGAGGAACGATGCGGTTCGCACGACTCGGCCCGGCGGGGAGCGAGATCCCCGCGGCCATCGACACCGACGGCGAGGTCCTCGACCTCCGCCCCATCACCACCGACGTCACGGGCTCGTTCCTGGCGTCCGACCCGATCGGCCGCGTGCAGCACGCCCGCGGCGCCGGCGACCTGCGGAGCGTCCCGGACGCGGACTCCCTGCGTCGCGGCGCCCCCGTCGCCCGCCCCGGCAAGGTCGTCTGCATCGGCTTGAACTACCGCGACCACGCGGCGGAGACGGGCGCCGACATCCCCACCGAACCGATCGTGTTCATGAAGGACCCGATGACGGTGATCGGCCCCGACGACGAGGTCCTGGTCCCCCGCGGCAGCACGAAGACCGACTGGGAGATCGAGCTCGCCCTGGTGATCGGCACGACGGCGCGCTACTGCGACTCCGAGGAAGCAGCGGCGACGCACATCGCCGGCTACGCCATCGCGAACGACGTCTCCGAGCGGGCGTTCCAGCTCGAGCGCGGCGGACAGTGGGACAAGGGCAAGTCCTGCGAGACCTTCAACCCGCTCGGTCCGTGGCTCGTGACCCCGGCGGCGCTGGACGACGCCGGCCTCGACCCCCGCGCACTGTCCCTACGCCTCGCGGTGAACGGCGAAGTCCGGCAGGACGGCACCACCGCGGACATGATCTTCCGCCCCGCCGAGATCGTGCACTACCTGTCGCAGTTCATGGTGCTCTACCCGGGCGACGTCATCAGCACGGGCACCCCAGCGGGCGTCGCGCTCGGCAGCGGCGCCCCGTACCTGCAGGCGGGCGACGTCGTCGAGCTCACCGCCGAGGGCCTCGGATCGCAGCGGCAGACGATCGGCGCCGCGTGATGGCCGGCCGTTCCCACGAGGGCGTGCGCGCCGTCGTCACCGGCGGGGCCTCCGGCATCGGTGCCGCCATCGTCGCGGCCCTGCAGGACCGCGGAGCCGGCGTCGCCGTGCTCGACTTGCAGCCCTCCCCCGACGACGTGTTCTCGGTCACCTGCGACGTCTCGTCCGACGAGTCCGTCCGGGCAGCGGTCGCGGCGGCCGTCGACCACCTCGGTGGCCTCGACGTCCTCGTCAACAACGCCGGGATCGGCGCGCAGGGGACCGTCGAGGACAACCCCGACGACGAGTGGCGCCGCGTGTACGAGGTCAACGTGCTCGGCGCCGTCCGGCTCTCCCGCGCCGCGCTCCCCCACCTGCGCGCGTCCGGGAACGCGAGCATCGTCAACACCTGCTCGATCGCGGCGACCGCCGGGCTCCCCCAGCGCGCGCTGTACTCCGCCACCAAGGGAGCCATCGCCGCACTCACCCGGGCGATGGCCGCCGACCACGTCCGCGAGGGCATCCGCGTGAACGCGGTCAACCCCGGCACCGCGGACACCCCCTGGATCGCACGGCTGCTCGCGTCGGCGGACGACCCGGCGGCGGAGCGAGCGGCACTCGAAGCACGACAGCCCCACGGGCGGCTGGTCGCCGCCGACGAGGTCGCCGAAGCCGTCGCGTACCTGACGAGTCCCCTCGCCCGGTCGACGACGGGCGTCGACCTGGCAGTCGACGGCGGGATGCAGGCACTCCGGTTGCGGCCCGCCTGATGGTGCGGATGCGGCCTGGAGGCACGACTATCGTCGACCTGGCCGGTCGCGTCCGCGAGCGGGCTGAGCAGGAGGTGGTCGTGTGGCTTCGCTGACCGACGACGCCATCGCGCGCATCCAGCAGATGATCGTCTCCGGCGAGCTGCAGCCCGGGCAGCGCCTCCCGCCGGAGAAGGAGCTGAGCGAGTCCCTCGGGCTGTCCCGGAACAGCCTGCGCGAAGCGGTGAAGGCCCTGGAACTCATCCGCGTGCTCGACGTCCGTCGCGGCGACGGCACCTACGTCACCTCGCTCGAGCCGGGGGTCCTGCTCGAGGCGGTGTCCTTCGTCGTGGACATGCACCACGACCGGTCGCTCGTCGACCTGCTCGAGGTCCGGCGCATCCTCGAGCCCGCGTCCGCTGTCCTCGCGACCGCCCGCGCCTCCGACCAGCAGATCGACGACCTGGCGACCCTGATGCACTCGGTCGGCGAGGACACGGGGGTCGAGGACCTCGTCGCCCACGACCTCCTCTTCCACTCCACGATCGCGGGCATCGGCGGCAACCAGTACCTGTCCGGGCTCCTCGACGCCCTGTCCAGCAAGACCGTGCGCGTGCGGGTGTGGCGCGGCCTGACCCAGAACGGCTCCGTGCAGCGCACCCTCGACGAGCACGCGGCGATCGTGGACGCCATCCGCCGCCGCGACCCCCAGCTCGTGCAGGCCCTCGTCGTGGCGCACGTCGAGGGTGTCGAGCGCTGGCTCCGCCGCTCTCTCGACTGATCGGCGCGGCGGGGTATGCGCTTCCCGGCGAACCTGAGCGCGTGCTGATCGACCCCCGTGTTCACTCGGACGTCGGTCGTGACCCCGGCAACCCTGCCGTGGCGCCCGCACCAACGAGGAGGACACCGTGCTCGGTCTCATCATCAGCCTGATCATCATCGGACTCATCGCCGGCGCAGTCGCCCGGCTCGTCATGCCCGGCAAGCAGCACATCTCGATCCCGATGACCATCCTGATCGGCATCATCGGTTCGTTCGTCGGGGGCTTCCTGGGCTACCTGATCTTCAACCACGACGGGAATGACGGCTTCTTCCAGCCGGCCGGCATCATCGGTTCGATCATCGGCGCCATCATCGTGCTGTTCATCTACCTGAAGGTCTCCGGCCGCGGGAACGCCCGCACCCGCTGACGCGGGACTCCGCACAACCGAAGTCACCCCGAACCGCGCAGCCGCGTGGTTCGGGGTGACTTTCGTTGTGCGAGGTACTGCCCCGGCGGGAGCGTCCGCCCTGCCGGGGGAACGCACCGCTCAGGCGTCGAGCAGTCCCGCCGCCCGCAGGTCCTCCCAGAGCGCCTCGGGCACGTCGGCCGCGGCCCGGGCGACGTTGGAGCGCACCTGCTCGGCGGACTGCGCGCCGAGGGCGATCGCGCCGACCGCCGGAGCCCGCAGCGGGAACGCGATCGCGGCCTCGGGCAGCGTCACACCGTGGCGTTCGCAGACGTCGGCGATCGCGTTCGCCCGTGCCACGAGGTCGGACGGCGCCGGCGCGTAGTCGTACGTCGTGCCGGAGGACGGTCGCTCCTGCCCGAGCAGCCCGGAGTTGTAGACGCCCACGGCGACGACCGCCACACCCTGCTCCGCGCACCGTGCGACGAGCGACGCCGCCGGCTGCTCGAGCAGCGTGTACCGACCCGCGAGCATGACGACGTCGCACAGCCCGGTGTCGACCGCGGCCTCCAGCGCGGACACCGAGTTCGAGCCGACGCCGACCGCGCGGACCACGCCCTCGTCCCGCAGCTCGGCGAGCGTCGGCAGCGCCTGGGTCAGCCCGTCGGTGAGCGAGTACACGTCCGGGTCGTGCAGGTAGGCGATGTCGACGCGGTCGAGGCCGAGCCGCCCGAGTGACTCCTCGAGCGACCGGCGCACACCGGACGGGGACGGATCCCACTGCCGCACCAGGTCGTCCGGCACCGCGAAGCCGCCGGACGCCAGGTCATCGCCGTCCCCGCGTCCGGGCACGAGCAGCCGCCCGACCTTGGTCGACAGCAGGTACGAGTCCCGTGGCCGTCCGGCGAGCGCCGCGCCGAGTCGCCGCTCGGAGCGTCCGAGGCCGTAGTGCGGCGCGGTGTCGAAGCCGCGCACCCCGGCGTCCCACGCGGCGTCGACGGTGGCTCGGGCGTCCTCGTCGGTGACCGGGTGGAGCAGGCCGCCGATGCCCGCTCCCCCGAGCCAGAACGGTCCCCGGCCGAGGTCGAGGTCGATGTCGATGTCGGTCATCCCTGTCCCTTCAGGGTCCAGACGAGCGGCAGGCCGTCGTCGTCGCCCGAGTAGTCGTCGTCGGCCTCGAGCAGGGGGTTGACGACGTCCTGCCACGCGGCGTTGACCGGGTCGTCGGCGAGGGCCCGGCGCATCGCACGGTAGTCGTCGACCTCGATGAGGTGGATCAGGTCCTGACCGTCCCGCCAGATCGACCAGTCGTGCACGCCGGCGGCACGGAGGCGCTCGGCGAGCTCGGGCGGGACCGCGGCGTGGAGCTCCTCGTAGGCCGCCGCCTGGCCGGCCCGCAGCCGGGTGCGCGAGAGGATCTGCTGCACTAGTGCTCCGCCGCGCCGTCGCGCAGGAACAGCTCGACGACCGGTACCGCGACGTCCGGGCGGACGATCGGCAGCGTGAGCGTCAGCGTCCCCGCTGGCTGCCCGCCGAGCCCGGTGTTCTGCGCCCGTGTCCCCGGTGGGATCTCGCGGTAGTGGATCTCGGACGCGTCGTGGAGGAGCTGCGCGTAGGCCACCTTGCCGGCGAGGTCGGGCAGGTGCACGTGCTCGAACGGCCACGTGAAGAGGTGCAGGTAGAGCCGGTCGCCCCGCTGCGTGTAGACCGTGCCCGCGGGCGCCCGGAACGACGACGGTCCGGCGCCGTACACGGACCGGGCGTGCTGGTGCATCCAGTCGCCGATCCCGGCGAGCGCCGTCCGTGCGACCCCGTCGAACTCGCCGCGGCCGGTGGGTCCGACGTTGAGGAGCATGTTCCCGTTGTTCGAGACGCCGTCGACGAGCATCCGGACGAGCAGGTCCACGCTCTTCACGTTCAGGTTGTCACGGTCGTAGCCCCACGAGCCGTTGAGGGTCTGGCACGCCTCCCACGGCACCCGGACGCCGTCGACCTCCATCGGCTTGTCCGGCTGGTACTGCTCGGGCGTGACGAGGTCGCCGGGGATGTCGAGCCGGTCGTTGACGATGATGCCCGGCTGCAGGCGCTTCGTCAGGGCCATCAGCTCCTCGGAGCCCCAGTCGTCGCGGCCCTTGCCGCCCCAGATGTCCTCGTGGTCGTTGTTCCGGTACGAGAAGTCGTAGAACAGGTAGTCGACCTGCCCGTAGTCCGTCAGCAGCTCCTCGACCTGGCCGTGCAGGTACGCGCGGTACCGGTCCATGTCCCGGCCCTCGTTGAGCGCGGCGATCGCGGCGTCGCCGTCGTCCTGCCGGGGGTGCACACCGTCGATGGTGAAGTCCGGGTGGTGCCAGTCGATGAGCGAGTGGTAGAAGCCGACGCGGAGGCCCTCGGCCCGGACGGCGTCGACGAACTCGCGCACGATGTCCCGGCCGAACCGGGTGTTCGTGGCCTTGTAGTCGGTGAGCTTCGAGTCCCACAGTGCGAAGCCCTCGTGGTGCTTCGTGGTGAGGACGACGTACTTCATCCCGGCCTCGCGCGCGCGGCGGGCCCAGTCCGCGGCGTCGAACAGGTCGGGGTCGAAGTGGTCGAAGTACTTCTGGTAGTCCTCGTCGGTGATCCGCTCGCGGTTCTTCACCCACTCGTGCCGTGCCGGCAGGGCGTACAGCCCCCAGTGGATGAACATGCCGAACCGGTCGTGGGTGAACCAGGCGGGCAGACCGCTGGCGTCCGTCGCGGTCTGCGGCTCTGCAGGTGCGGTGATGGTCATGTGGACCGGTTTCCTTTCAGGAGGGTTCAGGAGCGGGGACGGACGGGTCAGCGGCCGCCGAGCCCGGAGGTGACGATGCCCTTGACGAGGTGCCGCTGCAGCACGATCAGCAGGAGCACGGTGGGGAGCATCGAGATCACCGACGCTGCCATCACGAGGTTCCACTCGGAACCCTGCTGTCCGAAGAACTGCTGCAGGCCGAGCGGGATGGTGCCGTGCGCCTCGACGTCGTTGACGACGACCAGGGGCCAGAGGAACGAGTTCCAGTACGAGATGAAGGAGAACACCGCGAGGACGGCCATCGTCGGCCGCGCGAGCGGGAGCATCACCGAGAAGAAGGTCCGGATCGCCCCGGCACCGTCCACCCGTGCCGCGTCGTCGAGCTCCTGCGGCACGGTGAGGAAGAACTGCCGGACGAGGAACGCGCCGAGCGCCGTGAACGCCCACGGGATGATGAGCGCCTGGAACGTGTCGACCCACCCGAAGCCCTGCATCATGACGTACATCGGGATGACGAGGACGTCCTGCGGGATCATCAGCGTCGCCAGGAACAGCAGGAAGACGGCGTTGCGGCCGCGCCAGCGCAGGCGGGAGAACGCGTACCCGGACAGCACGGCGACCGCGACGTTGATCGCGGTGCCGGCCGCGGCGACGAACACCCCGTTGAGGATGAACCGCGCGAACGGCAGGTACGTGAACGCCTGGACGTAGTTGCCCCACTCGATCGACGAGCCCCAGAGCGTCGGCGGCGTGGTGAACACGTCCGAGGAGGGCTTCAGGCTCGTCGCCACCATGTAGACGAGCGGGGAGACGAACAGCAGCGCGACGAGGCAGAGCAGGACGTACCCGACGACGTGCCGGACCCGCCCGGACTGCCGGTGCGTCCGGGGCAGCCCGCGGGGGTTGATCGTCCGGTTCGCCGAGGTCCGGGGCCGGGCCCGTGTCAGCTCACTCATAGTGCACCCACCGCTTCTGTCCGAGGAACTGGACGGCCGTGATCCCGAGGATGATGACGAACAGCACCCAGGCGCCCGCCGAGGCGAGTCCGAGCTGCTGCGTCTGGAAGCCCGTGTTGTAGATGTACTGCACGAGCGTCTCGGTCGCGGTGCCCGGTCCGCCCTTCGTCAGCACGAAGGGTTGGACGAACACCTGGAACGAGGTGATGAGGGTCATCATCGTGGCGAAGAAGATCGACGGCGAGATGAGCGGGAACTTGATCCGCCAGAACAGCTGCCACGCGTTCGCCCCGTCGAGCTGGGCGGCCTCCAGCTGGTTCTCCGGCACCGAGTCGAGCGCTGCCGAGAAGATCAGCATGTTGTAGCCGAAGCCCTGCCAGACGCTCATCGCGACGACGGCGAGCATCGCCCAGTTGTCGTCGGCGAGGAAGTTCGGCGCGTGCACACCCACGGTGGACTGCAGGGTCGCGTCGATGGCGCCGCCGGGCTGGTAGAGCATCCGCCAGACCACGACGTTCGCCACGATGGGCGTCACCGTCGGGATGAAGAACAGCACCCGGAAGACGTGCCGGTGCCGGATCTTCGGCGTCAGCCAGGCGGCGAGGCCGAGCGACACGACGAGGTTGAGCGGCACGTACAGCACCACGAACACGACGGTGTTGAGCGTGACGGTGCGGAAGATCGGGTCGGAGAACAGCTTCGCGTAGTTGTCGAAGCCGGCAGCGGTCCGCTCGCCGAGCATCGGCCAGTGCATGAAGCTGACGACGAGCGACGCGATGATCGGGAACGCCGTGAAGACGACGAGCCCGATCGAGTGCGGTGCCGCGAACGCAGCACCCCACCACGAGCGCCGGCCGACGACGCCGGCGGCGTCGCCGCCCCTGGGGCGGGGCGTCGCCGTGCCGCTCGCGACCGCGGTCGCGACGGCGGGGACGGCTGCCTCGGCCGGTGGGTCCTGGATGGTGGTCATGCGACGACCTCCTCGTCGTTCGCGCGGTCCTGATCAGGGGTGGTGGCGGGCCTGGAGGCGCGGGGCGGGGTCGACCCGCGCCTCCAGGCCGTCATCTGGTGACGCTGGTCAGTCCGAGCCGAGCTGACTCGCGATCGAGGACATCGTGTCCTTCGCGCTCGTCTGCCCGTTGACCGCCTGCAGGGCGTACTGCGTGAACAGCTGGTTCAGCTGGTCGCTCTTCTTGTTGCCCGGCAGTGGCGTGGCCTTGTCGAGCGCCGCCTTGAGCGTGTCCTCGGCACCGTCGATGCCAGCGTTGTCGTACCAGGTCTGCTGCGCCGCGGTCCGTGCCGGGAAGGCGCGACCCTGCTTCGCGAGCGAGGTCAGGACGTCTTCGCTCGTCATCGTCTCGATGGCCTTGAACGCCTGCTCCGGGTACTTGCACTGCTTCGAGACCCCGAAGCCGGAACCGGCTGCGTAGGACGAGGCTCCCGACGTGCCGGACGGCACCGTCGTGACGCCGAGGTCGAACTTCACCTTCGCCTTCTGGCTGATGAGCGACCACGGCCCGTCGCTGTACATCGCGACGTCACCGCTCACGAACGCGTTGCCGTCCGCCGAGGAGTCCGACGACGCCTGCGTGGCGTAGCCCTTCTTCACCAGGCCGGCCAGCCAGTCGAGGCCGTCCGCGAACTTCGCGTTCGTCGCGTCGAGCTTCCCGTCCTCGCTGATGACCCGGCCGCCGTTGTAGCCGAGGATCTGCGACTCGAGCGGGATGTCCGCGATGCTCGTGCCGTAGGCGGTGGTGCCCGCGGCCTTGAGCTTCGCCGCCGCTGCCTCGAACTCGTCCGTCGTCCAGCCCGGCTTCGGGTCCTCGACACCGGCCTTCTTCAGCAGGTCCTTGTTGTAGAAGACGAGCATGGGGCCGGTGTCGTAGGGCAGGCCGTACAGCTTCCCGTCCACCTTCATGCCGGTCAGCGCCGTCTGGTCGTACTCGGTGAGGTCGAGGCCGGCCTGCTTCGCCATGTCGTCGATCGGCACCAGGACGTCCGTGTAGTTCGCGGCGCGGAGCGACTGGATGCTGACGATGCACGGCGCGGTGCCCGTGGAGAGCTGCGTCCGGAGCTTCGTCCAGTAGTCGTTGAAGGGGGAGCCCTGGATCGTGACCTTGACGCCCTCCTTGCTGTCGACGGTGTCGGCGACCTGCTGCCAGGCGGCCTTGTCCTCCTTGCCGCCGATCCACATGGCCCAGGTGAGGGCGTCCTTGGACTGGCCGTCGCTGGCGCTGCTCCCGGCGGAACAGCCCGTGAGCACGAGGGCTGCAGTAGCTGCTGCTGCGAGCCCGGCGGTGATACGTCGTCGCATCGGTGTCTCCACTTCGTCGTGGTGATCGGGGATCGGGTGTGGTGTCGTGGCTGGTCAGGCGACGCGGACCGCGTCGCCGGGGACCGTCTCGGCGGCCCAGGCCGGGCCGTCCGGGAACTCGTGGACGTCGAGGGAGTCGGCGAGCATCTCGGTGCCGGCTCCGGGGGCGGTCGGCGGCCAGTAGCGGCCGTCGTGGACGTCGACCGGGGTCACGAAGTGCTCGTGCAGGTGGTCGACGAACTCGATCATCCGGTCGTCGAGCGCTCCGGAGAGCGCCACGGCGTCGAACATCGAGAGGTGCTGGACGGCTTCGCAGAGCCCGACCCCGCCGGCGTGCGGGCAGACCCGGACGCCGTGCTTCGCGGCGAGGAGGAGGATCGCCAGGTTCTCGTTCACGCCGGCGACCCGGGTGGCGTCGATCTGCAGCACCGACATCGCCTGCGCCTGGATGAGCTGCTTCGCGATGACCCGGTTCGCCATGTGCTCCCCCGTCGCGACCGGGATCGGCGCGATGCGGCGGGCGATCTCGGCGTGCGCGAGGACGTCGTCCGGGCTCGTCGGCTCCTCGACCCACGCGATGTCGAAGGGCCGGAGCCGGTCGATCCAGGTCACGGCCTCGTCGACGTCCCAGCGCTGGTTCGCGTCGATGGCGATCCGGATGTCCGGCCCCACCACCGCGCGGGCGATGCCCATCCGGCGGACGTCCTCGTCGACGTCGCCGCCGACCTTCAGCTTGATCTGGGTGAAACCCTCGTCGACGGCCTCGCGGCAGAGCCGGGCGAGCTTCTCGTCGTCGTAGCCGAGCCAGCCCGGCGTGGTCGTGTACGCGGGGTAGCCCTCACGCTCGAGGCGTGCACGACGCTCGGCGCGGTGGGGTTCGGCGGCGCGGAGCAGGTCGAGCGCCTCGGCCGGGGTGATCGCGTCGGTGAGGTACCGGAAGTCCACCAGGTCGACGAGCTCCTCGGGGCTGAGGTCCGCCAGCAGCGCCCAGAGCGGCTGACCGGCTCGCTTCGCGCGGAGGTCCCAGAGCGCGTTCACCACGGCACCGATGGCCATGTGCATGACGCCCTTCTCCGGGCCGAGCCAGCGGAGCTGCGAGTCGTGGACGAGCGCTCGCCAGGTGGCGCCCATGTCGGCGAGCAGCGCTTCGGCGTCGGCGCCCACGACGTGGTCGTGGAGCGCGGCGATCGCGGCTTCCTGCACCTCGTTGCCGCGGCCGATGGTGAAGACGAAGCCGGTGCCGACGAGTCCGTCGAGGGCGTCCGTGGCGATCTCGACGTAGGCGGCCGAGTAGTCGGGCGCCGGGTTCATCGCGTCGGACCCGTCGTGCTCCCGCGAGGTCGGGAACCGGATGTCGCGCACGCGCAGACCGGTGATGCGGCTCATCGTGTCTCCTGCCCGTCCGGTCTCCGTCGACCGAACGAGGCAATCGAAACATCCGATGTCTCTCGTGTCAAGAGCGATTCTCGTGGTGATTCAGCCGCAGAGCGCGCCGAGTCGTCCGATGACTTCCGCCAATCCCGCAGAAAGGGGCGCGTGGGGTGATGCCGTTCCGCGCGTGGGGTGCCGTTTCGCGCGTGGGGTGCGGAATCGCGCGTAGGAGGGCGGGAGTTCCGGCCTCCTACGCGCGATTCGTCATCCGATTGCGCGCGTCATGGGTCGGAACGCACCAACGGCCTGGAGGCGCGGTGCGGGTCGGACCGGCACCGCGCCTCCAGGCCATGGTCGCGTTGCGCTCGCGCGAAGCCGCGCGAGACTCGGGCTCAGCGACGGATCACGCGCTGCACGCCGCGAGGACTGTCGCTCAGCACGAGACTCGTTCCGTCAGCCGGCGGCCAGCCGGGCCATGTCGGCGACGACCGCGCGGAGGCGGTCCGCGAGCTCGTCACGCGAACCGACGGTGAAGCGGTGCGCAGCCTCGATCACGGCGGCCATCACGAGGGTCACCGCGGTCCGTGCCGAGTCCGCGTCGGTGCGCTCGGCGGCGACCTCGTACACGGCGAGCCGTGCGTCCGCCATCCACTGCAGCATCGTCGGCACCATCTCCGGCCGTGCCTGCACGAGCGTCTTCATGCGGCGGCGGTCCTCCGGCAGGGTGACGGTCTGCGCGACGAGGTCGCAGAGGTCCGAGACCAGGGGACCCGGGGCGGCGAGGAAGGCCACCCGAGCCGCGTCCGGGATCGTCGTCGCGGGCAATCCGAGTGCGGCGTTGCCCTTCGACGGGAAGTAGTTGAAGAACGTCCGGGGCGAGACCCCGGCGGCAGCACAGATCTCCTCGACCGTGACACCCGCGAGTCCGCGATCGGTCACGAGGTCGATCGCTGCCTGGTGGATCGCGTGGCGCGTCTGCTGCTTCTTGCGCTCCCGCAGGCCGCAGTCGCCCGCGACGGGTGCTTCGGTGGTGCTCACGTGCTGCTCCTGGTGTGGAACGGGTGCTGTCGCACGGGGCGCTCGAGCCGCTCGTGCTGTGGCACGGGGCCTCCCGCCGAGTGGCGGGAGGCCCCGGACGGGCTAGCGGTCCGAACCGACCCGCTGGACGGGGATCGAACCGGTGACCGGCGCGGTGGGCGAGCCCATGGTGTCCGCGGCCTTGACCGCCTGCACCTCGAGGTCGTCCGCCGTGTTCTCCTGGTCGGCCTGTTCCTGCAGGGCCGAGCTCTTGCGGAGCGGCGGCGCCTTGAAGAACCAGCTGAGGATGAACGCCAGCAGGATCACGGCGAATCCGACCCAGTAGACCGTGACGGCCGAGGCGTTGAAGCCGGACATGAACGGCCGGGTGAGGGCCTTGTCCGCACCGTTGAGGTAGGACGTGTCGCTCGTCTCGGCGCTCGAGCCGCTGTTGCTGCTCGAGTTCTTGTCGATCTGCTTCGACAGCTCCGGGGCGAGGTCGTTCACCCAGTACGTGCGCTGGGCGTCGTTCGACCAGTTCACGACGAGCTTGCCGTCCTGCACGCTGGCGTGCGCCTGGTCGGCAGCCGCTGCGAGGGCCTGCTGCTGCACGGCCTCCGGAGCGCCGGCGGTGCCCTGGGTGACCTTGGCGGTCGCGGCGTCGAGGCCGGACTGCACCTGCTGCTTGATCGGGGTGACGATCGGGTTCCAGATCTGGTCCATGACGCCCTGGTTCGCCTTGGCCGACGCAACCGTCGGGTCCAGCGCGGCGTCGAGCGCCGACGTCAGGTTCGACTTGTCCGCCGTCGCGTGCAGGATGTTCGCCGGCATGATCGAGAACAGGATCGACAGCAGCACCGCGGTGCCGAGCGTTCCACCGATCTGGCGGAAGAACGTCGCCGAGCTGGTCGCGACGCCCATGTCCCGCGGCTGGACCGAGTTCTGCGACGCCAGGGTGATGCTCTGCATGAGCTGCCCGAGGCCGAGGCCGATGAGGAACATGCCGATCATCAGGAACCAGAGCGGCTTGTCGATCGTCATGAACGTCAGGACGACGTAGCCGACCGAGACCAGCGCCGTGCCGATGACCGGGAAGATCCGGTAGCGGCCGGTACGGGCGACGATCTGACCGGAGGCGATCGAGGCGATCATGAGCCCGCCGATCATCGGCAGGGTCGCGAAGCCGGACTCCGTCGGGGTCAGACCGGTCACGATCTGCAGGTAGAGCGGGATGGTCAGCATCGCGCCGAACATCGCGAAGCCCACCAGGAACCCGAGGATCGTGGCCATCGAGAACGTGCCCGAGCGGAACAGCTTCAGCGGGATGATCGCGTCGTCCCGCATCAGCGTCTCGATGACGAGGAAGGCGACGAGACCGAGCGCGCCGATCACGTAGCAGGCGATCGCGGCGGCGGAGCCCCAGCCCCACGTGCGGCCCTGCTCGGCGACCAGGAGCAGCGGGACGAGGGTCACGATGACCGAGGTGGCACCCCACCAGTCGATGCGCGGCTTGGCCTTGGCGTCACCGAACTTCGGCAGGTGCAGGAACGCGATGACCATGAGGAGCGCGGCCACGCCGATCGGCACGTTGATCAGGAAGACCCAGCGCCAGCCGGTGACCCCGAGGATGCTCGTCGCACCGGCGAAGAGGCCACCGATGAGCGGGCCGATCACGGAGGAGATGCCGAACACGGCGAGGAAGTACCCCTGGTACTTGGCGCGCTCGCGCGGGGCGAGGATGTCGCCCATGATCGCCAGCGGCAGCGACATCAGCGCACCCGCACCGATGCCCTGGAAGGCACGGAACGCGGCGAGCATGATCATCGACGTCGACATCGTCGAGAGCAGCGACCCGAGGATGAACACCGCGATGCCGAAGATGTAGAGCGGCCGGCGCCCGAAGACGTCGGACAGCTTGCCGTAGATCGGCGTGGTGATCGTCGACGCGATGAGGTAGGCCGTGGTGACCCAGGCCTGCTGGTCGAGGCCGTGCAGGTCGTCACCGATCGTGCGGATCGCCGTGCCGACGATCGTCTGGTCGAGGGACGACAGGAACATGCCGGCCATCAGGCCGTAGATGACGAGGAGGATCTGGCGGTGCGACATGATCGGCCTCCCCGGCGCGCTGGCCGGTGAGCCCTGTCGTCCGCGCTGCACCTCGACGGGTGCGGTGGCAGTAGACATGTGGGTCCTTCAGGGGTGCGTGTGTGGTCGTGGCGGAGTGCAGGGGACGCCGGAGCGTGAGGCGGGCCGAGAGCGGCGGGTCAACCTTGCAGACGCTGCAACTTTACACCACGAGCACGTTTGCCGCCAATGCAAGTTTGCTCACTGTGCACGATTGGTGAACACCTTCACAGGATCGCGCTGACCTGCGCGGTACCCCACGATCCAGGAAGCGCGACCCCCGGGGGCGTACGGTCCTCCGCATGACTGACGAGCACCGCAGCAGCCCCCGTCCGGAAGACGACGCAGCACGCCTCGGACTCGTCGTCGTCGGCGAGGCGGCAGCGCTGCACTCGGGCGACGAGGCTGCCCTGGACGCGAGCGAACAGAACATCCGCGACACCATCGACGAACTCATCGACGAGCCGCTGACCCCGCGACAGGAGGAGGTCGTCGAACGCCTGGCGTCCGCCGGGGGCACGCTGACCGCCGGACTCAGCGGGGCGCTCGCCGCGCAGGCCGGGCGGAGCGTCGACGACATCCTCGAGGGCGCCGCACGCAGCGTCGTCTGGCAGCAGCGCCTCGCCGAGCAACGCGACGACGCCGCCCGGCAGCACGGCGAGCCCCGGCAGCACGGCGAGGCCCGGCACCATGGCGAGGCCCGGCACCACGGCGGCGAGCGCGAGGACGCCGGCGGTCAGCGCGAGGACGCCGGCGGTCAGCAGCGCGACCGCCGAGACGACGACGGGCGCGACGGGGACTGATCCCCACCGCGCCCGACGCAGGAGCGCCCGTCGACTAGTCGGCGGTCACCGTCTCGTGGTCCTGCGCCTGCTCGCGCACGACGGCCCGCGCGGCGGCCTGACCCGTGGTCGTGCTCTTCACGATGTCGCTCAGCGTGAACCCGGCGGTGGTGCCGAGCAGTGCGTCGACCTCGCTGAACTGGCTGACGACACTCTTCGCAAGGGAACCGGCACCGTCCGAGGACACCACCGTGAGCTTGTCGATGTTGCTCATCGGGGCGGCGAGTTCGCGGGCGATGCTCGGCAGCGTCTCGATCGCCTTGACGCGGAGGACGGCCTCGGAGTGCTGGGCGAGCGCGTCCGCCTGGGCCTTCGTGGCGTCGGCCTCGGCCTGACCCTTCGCGCGGATCGCATCGGCGGCCGCTTCACCCTCGGCACGTGACGCGTCGGCCGCGAGCTTGCGTGCGTCGGACTCGGCCTTGGCCTCGGCGGCGATCGCCTCAGCGGAGATCCGACGGGCTTCGGCCTGGGCGCGGGCGGTCTCGACCTGTGCGGCCGCGGCAGCCTCGGCCTCGACGCGGGTCTTGCGCGCCTGGGCCTCGGCGACGGCGGAGACCTCGGACTCGAGCTCGGCCCGGCGGAGCTCGGCGCGCTTCTGTGCGGTGATCTGCTCCTGCTCGACGACGCCCTGCGAGGCACGGGCTTGGGCGAGCGGCCCGGCGGCCGCGGCCTCGGCGGAAGCACGGTCGGCGTCGAGCTGCAGCGCGGCGCGACGGATGGCGAGCGTGTTCTCCGCCTCGGCGATGGCCTGGTCGGCGGTGGCGCGCGCTTCTCGCGCTTCACGGTCGGCCTGCGCCTCGGCGTTCTCGGCCTCGAGCCGGACTCGGGCGCGCTCCGCACGACCGAGGTCGCTGATGTACTCGTTGCGGTCCGAGATGCCCTTGATCTCGAACGAGTCGACGTCGAGCCCCTGGCTGTGCAGGGCGTCCTGCGCGACGGTGAGGACCGCGACGGTGAGCTGGTCGCGGTTCCGGATGATCGTCGAGACGTCGGTCGCGCCGATGGAGGCACGGAGCGAGCCGGACAGGACCTCGCGCGCGAAGTCGTCGATCTTCTTCTCTTGACCGAGGAACCGCTGCGCTGCCGCCCGGATGGACGCGTCGGCCTCGCCCACCTTGACGAGCGCGACGGCCTCGACGTCGATCGTGACGCCACGGGAGTCCTGCGCGTTCACGTTGATGTCGATCGCACGGGAGCTCAGCGAGAGCTTCGCGACCTTCTCGAAGAACGGCCGGACGAGCACGCCCGCGCCGAGCACGACCTTGATGCCGGACTCGACGGTCTCGGTGCCGTCGGCGTTCTTCACCTTCCGCGAGCGCTTGCCCGTGATGATGAGTGCTTCGTCGGCACCGGCGTTGCGGTACACGACCTTCGCGTAGATCAGCGCGATGACCGCGAGGACGATGATCCCCACGACGATCAGCGGGACGGCTCCGAGCGCGAACAGGACTTCCATGACTCCCCCTCCGGACCGGTCGCGTTCCGTCGCGACCTGGATTCCGTATCTGGTGTTCCGATGCGATCCATCCTAGGAGACGGCACGGACAGACGGGAGGCGCGGTGCGGGATCACCCGCACCGCGCCTCCCGTCGGTGGTCGCGTCAGCGCCCGCGCGCCTACGCGCCTGCGCGCCACCACTCGTCGAACGGCGTCGCGGGCACCTGACGCTTGTGCTCCGTCGCGCGGTAGCGAGCCTCGATCGCCTCGGCCACCTCGAGCGGGACGTCGTGGCCCTGCAGGTACGCGTCGATCTCGGCGTAGGAGAGCCCGAGGTTCGCCTCGTCGGTCTGACCGGGGGTCTCGTCGAGGAGGTCCGCCGTGGGGGCCTTCTCGTAGAGGCGTGCCGGTGCGCCGAGGTGCTCGAGGAGTTGCCGCCCCTGGCTCTTGGTCAGGCCGGTGAGCGGCGTGATGTCGACACCGCCGTCGCCGTACTTCGTGAAGAACCCGGTGACGGCCTCGGCCGCGTGGTCGGTGCCGACGACGAGGAGCCCGCGCTGCCCGGCGACCGCGTACTGCGCCACCATGCGCATCCGGGCCTTCACGTTGCCCTTCACGAAGTCACTCAGGTCGACGCCGGAGGCCGCGGTGTCCTGCACGACGCCGTCGACGCCGTGCTCGATGTTCACGGTGATGCCCGGGTCGGCCGCGATGAACTGCAGCGCGAGCTGGGCGTCGTCCTCGTCCGCCTGCACCCGGTAGGGCATCCGGACGGTGGTGAACTCGGCGGGGTGCCCCTCGGCACGGAGAGACTCGACCGCGAGCTGTGTCAGCCGACCGGCGAGCGTGGAGTCCTGGCCGCCGCTGATCGCGAGGAGGAACCCCTTGGCGCCCGAGGTGAGCAGGTAGTCACGGAGGAACCCGACACGGCGAGCGATCTCCTGCTCGGGGTCGATGGTCGGCTGGACGTTGAGGTCCGCTGCGATGGCGGCTTGGAGTTCACGCACCACCCCAGTATCCCGCTGCACCGGCCGCGTGCACAGGGTTCAGTGCAGGCGATCCACGCCGACCGGACGGATGGTGTTGTCGTGGTCGACCCCGATCGCGCAGGTGCAGACCACGCCGATGGTCTCCTGCGCCCGGGTCAGCACGAAGCGTTCGACGTGCGGGGGCCCGCTGTGGCGGTCCAGCGGGTGGGTGTCGTGGTCGTGCACGGGGGTCCTCACGTCGCGGGGGAAGCAGTCGGTCGGAGGCCGGCCGACGGCACGGTGGGTGCCGGTGCGGTGGCGGTCCCACCGCCACCCCACCGGCGGGACCGCGGCGACCCGAACGCGCCGCGGTCCGACCGGCGGAACCGCGGCGACCCGAACGCGCCGCGGTCCCGGGAGACGGGCACCGGCGTCCGCCGGCGCCCGTCCGGGTCAGGCTCGCCGCATGCGCCGGGCGACGAGCGTGCCGCCTCCGGCTGCGAGGAGCAGCCCCGCGAGGAGCATCAGCGGCAGGACCTCGGCGCCGGTGAAGGCGAGGCTCCCGGTACCCGCTCCGTTGCCGATCCCACCGGCACCGCCGCCGACGCCGCCTGCGCCGCCCGGGCCGCCTGCGCCACCGGGACCGCCTGCACCGCCGGGGTTCCCGGGCGTCCCGGGCGTGCCCGGCTCACCCGGCTCGCCCGGGTCCGTCGGGTCGACCGGGGCCGCCGCGACGGCGAAGGTAACCGCGTCGGGGTCGCTCACGAGGGTGCCGATCGTCTCGACCGCCTCGGCCTCGTGGTCACCGACGGCGACCTCGGGGAACGTGACCGTCCACGTGCCGTCCTGGTCGGCGACGGTCGCCTGCGTGCCCTCGTCGTCACCGTCGAGCGTGACGTCGACGTCGGCCCCGGGCTCCGCGGTCCCCGTGACGGGCACCGAGGTGGTGTCGTCGTCAGACCCGACCGTGTAGTCGGTGCCGTCCTCGGGCGAGGTGATGGCGATGCCGGCGAACGGGTCCGCCTGCACGGTCGCCGTCGCGAGGTCGACGGTCGCCAGGTCCGCTGCCGGCACGAGCTGCAGGCGGACGGCCCTAACCGTGGTGGCCCCGGTGTCGTCGGCGGTGGGCTCGGTGAACGCGGGAGCGGTCTGCGAGTTGATCGTGACCGAGACGACCTGGTTCACGACGTCGAGCAGCGGGTCGAGCGCCGTGACGGTCGACGTGATCGTGGTGAGCAGCGTCTGGACGGTGGTCGCCACGAAGTCGCCGCCGAGCACGTCGCCGAGGATGCCGGTCAGCGCCGGGACGACGGTCGATCCGAGCAGCGGCTGCAGGAGCGGGTCGAGCGTGCCGAGCACCGGGCCGAGGATCCCGTCGCCGGCGACGGTGAGCGTGGCGCCGTCACCGGTGCCGAGCAGGTCTCCGACGGTGGTGTCGACCGTCAGGGTCAGCCCCGCGACGTCCGCGCCGAGCAGGTCGACACCGGTGTCCACGACGAGCTGCACGTCGGCGACGTCGAGGGCGTTGGTGAGCGTGGTGGTGAGGAGGGCCGGCAGCTGGTCGGTCAGGATGTCCGAGATCGCGCCGGTGATCTGCGCGTTGATCGTCGCGTCGTCGAGCAGTGTGGTGTTCGCCGGCAGGTCGTTCAACGTGTAGAGCTGTGCGAGGTCGATCGTGACCGCGCCGGAGGCCAGGTCGATCGTCACGGGGCCGTCGGTGAGCGGCTGCTGGGTCACGGTGGCGAGGGCACCCTGCAGGTCGACGTCGGCGGTCAGCTGCGCGGTGGTGTCGTCGAGCGTCAGGACACCGAGTCCGAGGGTGTTCACGGCGTCGGTCACCGGCCCGAGCAGCGACGCGGTGAGGTCCGTGGTGAGACCGTCCTCGCCGATCGCCGCGTTCAGGGTGTCGTCGGTGGTGCCGAGCGTCGTGTCCAGGGAGGTCACGAGCTGCTGGACGGCCGGGCTCACGAGGCGGACCTGTGCGCCGGCGACCTGGTAGTCGGTGGTGACGTCGGCGCCGTCGAACGTCCGCGTCGCCTCGGCGCGGGCGGACAGGGCGCCGAGACCGACCGAGAGCTCGCTCACGACACCGTCGACGTCGAGTCCGCCGAGCAGCGGGGTGAGGTTCACGGTCGCGCCGGTGCCGGGGGTGCCCGGTCCGACCTGGATCGCGCCGTCCGCGCCCACGGCACCGGCGGCCGCGACCGCCGAGGCGGTGTCCGTGCTCGCGACCTGGCCGGCGACGCCGACGTTCACGAGGCCGTTCTGGCCGAGCAGCTGGATGCCTCCGGGGACGGCGACCCCGATGCTGTTCAGGAGCGTGAGGTCGAGCGGGTCGGACTGCCCGTCGGCCGTGCCGCCCGGAGCGGTCGCGCCGAAGGACCCGGCGAGCGCCGCGACGCTGTCGAGGTCGACGGAGCCGCTCCCGGACAGCAGGCGGCCTTCGGCCTGGGTCGCGTCCGTTGCGGCCGCGTGTGCGGGGAGCGCTGCTCCCCCGATGATCACGGCCGCGACGGTGGCCGTGGCGCCCGCGCGGAGCGCGAAGCGTGTTGCAGTGCGTGGCATGGTGCCTCTTCCTCCAGGCGGAGGTCGTCCGCCTGCTGATCCATCCCCCGCTGGTGGGGCGGGAGATCCGACGGGCGCGCTGGTGGGGCGGCCCGGAGTCACGTGTGCGCGACGTGCTGCGCGCGGGCGCGGCTATCCGGGGTGATCACCCCCGGAGCGGCGGGGAGCGGGACGGGCAGTGTCCACGGACGGGCGCATCGATCGTGCGCGCATCGTTCGTCCTGCTGCCATGTCCTGATCCCCCCGGGTGAGCTCGGCGACGCCGTCGAGCTGAGGATGCGCCGTTGGTGAGACCGCGCTTGCTGTACAAACTACAAGAAGGGTCCCGCGCCCTGGCGATACCCCCATTCGGGGGCACGACGCCGATTCAGTTTGACCGTTGACAGTTAGCCCTCGAACGGTTAGCGTTCTGATCATGACGCAGCAGGACCCCCGGACGCAGCAGGACCCCCGGATGCAGCAGGCTCCCCGGATGGACTCGCCCCTCCAGCAGATGCGCTGGATCGGGTGGGCACAGCGCAAGGCGGCCGAGGAGTGGGTCCGCGAACGTGACCTCTCCCAGGAACAGGCCTTCGTGCTGGGGTACCTGCAGCGGTCGCCCGGGGCGATCCAGCGGGACATCGCCGACATCACCCGAACCAGTGCGGCCAGCGTCTCGAGCCTCCTGCAGGGGCTCGAGCGTCGCGGGCTCGTCGAACGTCGCGCCGAGCCCGGCAACGCCCGGACCAAACGCGTGCACGCCACCGACGCCGGGGTCGCCCTGATCGCCGGGTTCGAGGACGCCATGATCGCCCTCGACGACGAACTGCTCGCGCCGCTCGACCCAGGCGAGCGGGCGACACTGCAGGCCCTCCTGCAGAAGGTGACGGCCGAACTGCCGCCGCCCACGCGCTAGCGCCCGCCCACCCGGCGCACCACGCGCCTCCAGGCCGGGGGCGCCATCCGACCACGCGATGACACCCGCCGATCGCGCGCACCGCGCTGCCCGCGAACCGGGCAGCGCAGCTCTGCCCTGCACCCCGGGGCAGCGCAGCCCTGCCCAGAAGGAGGCAGCCATGAGCACCACCGAAGCACCCGCCCTCGACACCGCCACGGCGAAGAACCGCTGGTACCTGTCCGCCGCGCCGATCGCCCGAGCCCTCGTGCACCTCTGCGTGCCGATGGCCGCGGCGATGGTCGTCAGCGCCGTCTACAACGTCATCAACGCCGGCTTCATCGGCTCCCAGAACGACACGTCACTGCTCGCCGCGATCACCTTCGGCACCCCGCTGCTCGGCCTCGTCATGGCCGTCGGCGGTGTCTTCGGCGTCGGGGGCAGCGCGCTCATGTCGCGGATGCTCGGCGCCTCCGAGCACGATCCGGCCAGGGCGGAGGACATCAAGCGCGTCGCGTCGTTCGCGCTGTGGGGAGCGGTCGTCACCGGCGCGGTCCTCGCCGTCATCGGCCTGGTCTTCCTGCGGCCGCTCGTCGCCGTGCTCGGCGCGGACGCCGCAGCCGTCCCGGCCACGAGCGCCTACGTCGCCGTGGTGCTCGCGTTCGTGCCGGTCCTCGCCGCGTCGTTCGCCCTCGAGCAGATCGTCCGGTCCGAGGGTGCGGCACGACAGGCGATGGTCGGTCTCGTCCTGTCGACGATCGGCAACCTGGTGTTCGACGTCCTCTTCATCCTGGTGCTGCACTGGGGCGTGGCGGGTGCCGCCCTCGCGATCGGCCTCGGCAACCTCGTCGCGATCGGCTACTGGCTCGCCTGGCTCCAGCGGCACAGCGAGAACGTCAGCTTCGCGCCGAAGTGGTTCACGCTCCGCCCGGACATCCTCAGGGGCGTGTTCGGCATCGGCGCGAGCGAGCTCCTGCAGGCATCGTTCCTCATCGTCACGACGCTCGTGCTCAACAACCTCGCGGCGGCCTACGGCGACGACCCGCTCGCCGCCATGGGTGTCGCCGTCCGCATCGCCCAGGTGCCCGAGTTCCTGGTGATGGGCGTGACGATCGGGGTCCTGCCGCTGCTCGCCTACGCGTTCGGCAAGGGTGACGCCGAGCGGCTCCGCGCAGCACTCCGCGGGGCAGCGCTCACCGTCGGCACCATCGTCCTGGTGTTCTCGGGCACCGTGTTCGTCTTCCGCGAGCAGGTCTTCACCGTCTTCTCCGGCGACCACGCGGTGCTCGCGATCGGCCTGACGATCCTCACCGCGCAGCTCGTCGCGACGATCGTGAACGGGTTCACCGGGCTCCTCACCTCGCTGTTCCAGGCCACCGGGAAGGTGCTGCCCGCGATGGTGCTCTCGATGGCCCAGGGTGTCCTGTTCATCCCGATCGTCATCGTCGGCAACGTGTGGTTCGGACTCGCCGGGATCATCTGGGCCCTGACGGTCACCGAGGTGCTCGTGTTCGCGGCGGCACTCGCGCTGTGGCTCGCGTCGCGCGGCCGGATCGCACGCGGCCTCGCGGGCGGCACGCCCGAGCGGGCGGACGCGGCGCTGGTGGAGGCGGCCGCCTGATCTCGGGAACCCGGTGACGGACTGGAGGCGTGGTGCCAGCCGGCACCGCGCCTCCAGTCGTCCGGACGGTCGCGCTGGTGCGCGAGACGGCTAGGAGAGGACGAGCTCCAGCAGGGATCCGGCCGGGTGCGGCGCGGGCGTGCGGGTGGAGCTCTCGAAGAGGTCGACGGTGGGCGTGTACGTGCGGATGGTGGCGGTCACGGAGACCAGCCCTTCGTCGGGGTGATGCGCACCCCGGATTCGACCGGGCCGTCCCGTTGCGCCAGACCCCGCGACCGCGAGGAGCATCAAGACCACGGGACCCTGTGTCGGCCCGGTCTGCTCAACCTAACGCCGGCGTGGACGAACCCACGAAGAGTCTCCGGAATCCGCACCCCCGAACTGGGGAGACCGGTCTGTCTGTCCTCACTTGTGCGGACCGGCTACAGTGACATCGTCAGCGAGTCACACCCGACCGGCGCTCCCCTCGCCGGGACTCACTGCGAGCACATCGACGCTCCGGCCCTCGAGCACGTCCCCCACAGCTCGGGCCGGAGCGCGATGGCCCCGGTACGGTGGGCGGTCACTGCCCGCACCACCGAGGAGCAAGATGCCCCTGTTCGGCAACACCCGCAGCACCCCGCCCACGCCGGCCGCCCCGACCGCCACGTCCGAGGTGGCCCGGAAGTGGTCCGACTCGTTCGGCAGCGTGGCGACACGGTGCCTCCAGCTCATCGTCGTGCTCGTCATCGCGAGTGCCATCGTCTACGCCGCGGCGACGCTGAGCGTCGTCACGATCCCCGTGCTGCTCGCGCTCATCATCGCGTCGGCCATGCACCCCGTCGTCTCGTGGCTCCGCCGCCACCGGGTGCCGTCGGTCCTCGCGACCCTCGCCGTCCTCATCGGCGTGCTCATCGTGCTCGGCCTCGTCGCGTGGCTCATCGTCGTCGCCGTGATCTCGCAGTGGCCGGACCTGCAGAAGTCGGCGATCCGCGGCTTCGGCCAGCTGCAGGACTTCGCCAAGACGCTGCCGATCTCGATCTCCGACTCGCAGGTCGACGACGTCGTGAAGAGCATCCAGGACTTCCTGACCAGCTCGCAGTTCGGCTCCGGAGCCCTCGCCGGCGCCTCGGCGACCGCGAACTTCCTCACCGGCCTCGTCCTGATGATCGTGGTGCTGTTCTTCTTCCTGAAGGACGGCCCGCGGATCTGGGAGTTCCTGCTCCGACCGTTCACCGGTGAGCGGTACCAGCGTGCCCGCCGCGTCGGGAACCGGGTCGTCCAGACCCTCGGCGGCTACGTGCGCGGGACCGCAACGGTGGCGGCGGTGGATGCGATCGGCATCGGGGTCGGCATCGCGATCGTCGGCGTCCCGCTCGCACTCCCCCTCGCCGTGGTCGTGTTCATCACGGCGTTCATCCCCATCGTCGGTGCGACCGCCGCCGGCATCCTCGCCGCGCTGGTCGCACTCGTCGCCCTCGGCCCCGTCCAGGCGCTGATCGTCGTCGGCATCGTGGTGCTCGTCAACCAGCTCGAGGGCAACCTGCTCCAGCCGGTCCTGATGGGCAAAACGCTCAAGCTGCACGGTCTCGTCATCCTGATCGGCCTGACCGCCGGCACCGTGCTCGCCGGCATCACCGGCGCGATCATCTCGGTGCCGCTCCTCGCCGCCGCGTGGGGCGCGATCCAGGTCTGGGACGGCCCGGACAAGCCGGCGCGTGCGTGGCGCCAGAAGCGTGTGGAGACCGCGGAGGCGCGCTGACCGCTCTGGACCTCGCGTCGGCACCAGCGGCCCCGGCGGCCCGGCGGCCCGGTTGGCCCGGCTCGGTCGCATCGGCACCAGCTCTGCGTCAAAGCACCCGTCGATCACCCCGCGCATTGTCGCAAGATGCACGCGCATCGGATGGAGGCGCATGACGCGACATTGCGCGAGTCGATCACCGCGTGCGACGTCGCAAGATGCACGCGCATGGGGGCGCGCGGGCACCCGGGTGCGGTGCCGGTGCCGGCGCCAACGCCGTGACGGTGCCGAACGCACGAAGGGGGCATCCGCACATCGCGGAGGCCCCCTTCGTCGTGCAGACGTCAGTCGGTGCCGGAGTCGAACGCGGCGCCCTCTGACGCCGCGTCGGTCGCGCGACCGAGCGCGTCGTCGGCGTCGGAGGTGACCACGGCGCCGCCGAGGATCTCCTCGGACTCGCCCGACTCGAGCTGGCCGACCAGGTCGCCGGTCGCCCCGCCGATGAGACCGGCCGCCGCGTACTGCTCGAGCCGAGCACGGGAGTCCGCGATGTCGAGGTTCCGCATCGTCAGCTGCCCGATGCGGTCGTCGGGGCCGAACGCGGCGTCGCCGACCCGCTCCATCGACAGCTTGTCCGGGTGGTACGACAGCGCCGGCCCCGTGGTGTCGAGGATCGTGTAGTCGTCGCCGCGGCGGAGGCGCAGCGTGACCTCGCCGGTGACCGCCGAGGCGACCCAGCGCTGCAGCGACTCGCGGAGCATGAGCGACTGCGGGTCGAGCCACCGACCCTCGTACATGAGGCGGCCGAGACGGCGACCCTCGTTGTGGTAGGACGCGACCGTGTCCTCGTTGTGGATCGCGTTGAGGAGGCGCTCGTAGGCGATGTGCAGCAGCGCCATGCCCGGCGCCTCGTAGATGCCGCGGCTCTTCGCCTCGATGATGCGGTTCTCGATCTGGTCCGACGCCCCGAGCCCGTGGCGGCCACCGATGGCGTTCGCCTCGTAGACCAGGGCGACGGCGTCGGTGTACTCGACCCCGTTGATCGCGACCGGGCGACCGGCCTCGAAGCGGACCGACACCACCTCGGTGGCGACCTCGACGTCGTCACGCCAGGCGGCGACGCCCATGATCGGCTCGACGATGTCCAAGCCGCTCGAGAGTTCCTCGAGGCTCTTCGCCTCGTGCGTGGCGCCCCAGATGTTCGCGTCCGTCGAGTACGCCTTCTCGGTGGAGTCGCGGTACGGGAAGCCCCGGGCGACGAGCCACTCGCTCATCTCCTTGCGGCCGCCGAGCTCCGCGACGAACTCGGAGTCGAGCCACGGCTTGTAGACGCGGAGGCGCGGGTTCGCCATCAGGCCGTAGCGGTAGAACCGCTCGATGTCGTTGCCCTTGTAGGTGGAGCCGTCGCCCCAGATGTCGACGCCGTCCTCCTTCATCGCGCGGACGAGCATCGTGCCCGTCACCGCACGACCGAGGGGCGTCGTGTTGAAGTACGTCTTGCCGCCGGAGCGGATGTGGAAGGCGCCGGTCTGCAGGGCGACGAGGCCCTCTTCGACCAGGGCGCTCTTCGCGTCGACGAGCCGGGCGATCTCCGCGCCGTACTCGTGGGCACGGCTCGGGACGGCGTCGATGTCCGGCTCGTCGTACTGGCCGATGTCGGCCGTGTACGTGCAGGGCACCGCTCCCTTCTCGCGCATCCAGGCAACGGCGCAGGAGGTGTCGAGGCCTCCTGAGAACGCGATGCCGACTCGTTCGCCGACGGGGAGACTGCTCAGGACCTTGGACACGGAGACAATCGTACGGGGAGTCCGGGCTTCGCTACCGTCCAGCGCGACGGTTGTGGAGAACTCCCCGGCGAAGTGCCCCTGGAGGGCACTGCAGGGACTCGAACCCCATCGACCGACTGAGGTGCCCCTGGAGGGCGCTGCAGGGACTCGAACCCGATCGACCTGGTGGTGTGCCCCTGGAGGGACTCGAACCCCCAACCGTTTCCTTAGGACGGAACTGCTCTTCCGTTGAGCTACAGAGGCTGGCCCGTCCACTCTAGCGTCGGAACGGTTCCAGGAAGGTCCGGACCTCGTCGGCGAACACCGTCGGCTGCTCGAACGCCGCAAAGTGCCCGCCGCGGTCGAGTTCGTGGTGGTACACGAGGTTCGTGGTGCGCTCGAGCCACTCCTTCGGTGCCCGCACCAGGTCGCCGGGGAAGATCGAGAACCCGGAGGGCACCTCGACCCGGCGGGCCATCTGCGCGGCCGGGACCGCCGCGTTCGCGTGGTACATCCGCATGGACGAGCCGATCGTCTCCGTCGCCCAGTACTCGGTGAGGAGCGACAGCACCTCGTCCCGCGTGTACACCGACCAGAGGTCACCGTCGCAGTCGCTCCACGACCGGAGCTTCTCGACGATCCACGCCGCGAGTCCCGCCGGGGAGTCGTTCAGCGCCACCGCGACGGTCTGCGGCTTGGTCCGGTGCAGCATCGCGTAGGCGCCTTCGTCGGTGCGCCACCGGTCGGTGGCGGCGACGAACTCCCGTTCGGCCGGGGACAGCGTGGACGCGTCGAGCCCGGGCCACGCGAGTCCGCCGTCGATCCGGTGCACTGCGACGACGCGTTCCGGGTGGTCGAGCGCGAGGTAGCGGACGACGTGCGTCCCGATGTCCCCGCCGGACACCGCGAACCGGTCGTACCCGAGCTCGGTCATGAGCGTGGCCCACATGCCGGCGACCTGCCGGGCGTCGAGCACCTGCGGCGGCGCATCGGAGAAGCCGTACCCGGGCATGTCCGGCACGATCACGTCGAAGCCGGACTCGACGAGCATCGGGAGGACCTTGCGGTACCGCCAGCCGGAGTCGGGCCAGCCGTGCGCGAGCAGGACCGGGAGCGCGCCCGGCTGCCCGCTGCGGGCGTGCAGCACGTGGATCCGGACGCCGTCGACGACCACGCGCCGTGACGGCAGGGCAGCCAGCACGGCCCGGTGCGCCTCGAAGTCGAAGCCGTCGGCCCAGTACTCGACGAGGGGGCGCAGCTCGTCGACGTCGACCCCGAGCGACCACCCGGTGCCGGCGGGCGCGTCCGGCCAGCGGGTGGCGCCCAGTCGCGCACGCAGGTCGGCGATCGTGGCGTCGTCGATGAAGGGGGTGTCGGCCATGGCCCGACGCTACGACCGACCGCCGACGAAGTCACGCGAACCCGATCGGTGCGATGCTGGAGTCGACCGACCCGAGGAGCCCCCGATGTCCGACAAGCCCACCATCCTGTTCGTCTGCGTCCACAACGCCGGGCGGTCCCAGATGGCCGCCGGGTACACCCAGGCACTCGGTGGCGACCGCGTCGAGGTGCGCTCCGCCGGCTCGGAGCCGAAGGACCAGATCAACCCGGTCGCGATCCAGGCGATGGCGGAGGTCGGCATCGACATCGCCGGCAACCAGCCGAAGGTCCTCACCACCGACGCGGTCCGGGAATCCGACGCCGTGATCACCATGGGCTGTGGCGACGCCTGCCCGGTCTTCCCCGGCAAACGCTACGAGGACTGGGACCTCACCGATCCTGCCGGTCGCGGCATCGACGAGGTCCGTCCCATCCGCGACGAGATCGGGCGCCGGGTCCAGGCGCTCCTGACGGAGCTCATCCCGGACGGGTCCGCCACCGTCCCGGCGTGACCAGCTGACGGCCTGGAGGCGCGTGGCGGGCCCGCCACGCGCCTCCAGGCCGATGCGGCGACAGCCGCTCCTGCCGCTACGCGGCCACCAGGTACTCGTCCCACTCCGACTGCGGACGCTCGATGCCGCGCACCACCCAGGACGCACCGTGCGGTGCCTTCGGGCGGAAGCGGAGCCGCCACCCCATCTCCTGCGGGGTGCGGTCACCCTTGGCGTTGTTGCACGCCAGGCAGCAGGCGACGAGGTTCTCCCACGAGTCCTCGCCCCCGCGCGACTTCGGGTGCACGTGGTCGATGGTCGTGGCGTGCCGGTCGCAGTACGCGCACCGGTTGGCGTCCCGGCGGAGGACCCCGCGCCGTGACACCGGCACGAGTCTCGAGTGCGGGATGCGCACGTACCGGGTGAGGATGATGACGGACGGACGGTCGTAGGTGGACGTCGAGCCCGTGACCGGGTGTTCGACGTCAGCGGCGACGATGGCGGCCTTCTGGTTCATGACGAGCACGAGGGCCCGACGGAACGAGATCACCGCGAGGGGCTCGTAACCGGCGTTGAGGACGAGAGTGCGCATGGGTTCCCTTCCGACGTGCCTGGACGGCTTCCAGGCGGTGCGGGTGCGTCGGACCGAGGGCTCGCGCAGGTGACCGTCGCTCGCGTCACGACCCCGGAACCACGAAGAGCACCACCCTGATGGGCAGTGCTCTCGTCATGCTGGGGCGTGCTCGTGCACGCAGGCGGTGGTCGACCATATGTCGACGTGCGCGCGCCGACCCATGGTGCGGGTCGTGCGGAACGATGACATGAGGTCTCCCTGTACGGACCGGATCGGACCGGTGCAGCGCCAGGGTACGTCAGAAACCGGCCCGGCACGAGAGTGCACGGGCCGGTTTCGGCGATGTTCACGGGATCGACGCGGAGCCGTCGACCGCGTTCAGTCGTCAGATGCCGAAGCGGACGATGTGGTAGTCGCTGGTCCAGATCGGACGGATCGACACGGCGCCACCGGGCTTCGGGGCGTCCATGATCATGCCGTTGCCCATGTAGAAGCCGTCGTGCGCTTCGTTGTTGAAGATGACGACGTCACCGGGCTGGGCCTCGGACGTGGGGATCGTGGTGCCGGCCTGGTCCTGCAGCGGCACCGAGTGCGCGAGGTTGATGCCGTACTGGGCGTACACGAACATGACGTAGCCCGAGCAGTCGAAGCCGGACGGGTCCGCGCCGCCGAAGACGTACGGGGTGCCGATGTACTGCTTGGCGGTGGCGACCACGGCCGGCAGCGAGAACGGGGTGTTCGCGGCGGTCGACGAGGCGACGTAGTCCGAGGCGGTCGGGCCGGTGTACGAGGCGTACTGCGAGGCGGTCTTCGCGCGGGCGGCCTGCGTGGCGGCGGCCCGGGCGGCCGACTGCTTCGCGGCCTCGGCAGCGGCCTTCTGGGCGGCTTCGGCGTCGAGCGTGGACTGCGCGGTCGCGCCGTAGCCGTCTCGGCTGGTGCCGGCGAGGGCGACCGCGTCGGACACGGAGAAGTTCTGGGCCTCGGTGGTGCGGATCTGACGCTGTGCGTTCGCGGCGTCCGTGGTGGTGGACTGCTGCGCGGCGAAGGCCGGGGCGACCGCGACGGTGCCGAACATGCCCGCGGCCACGGTCAGGACGACCGGCGCGAGGAAACGGCGCTTGCGGGCCGACGAGCTCGCCTTGGCGGTCGCTGCGGTGCGCGCGGCCTGCGCGGCACGGCGCCCCCCGGGGAGCGGCGCGTCACGCACGGGGGTGACGGGGCGTGCGACCCGTGCCGTGCTGGTCTCGTTCGCGCGAGCAGCGCGGCGCGAGAGCGGGGCATCGGTGGCGTTCTCGGTGTTCGTCGGGTGCACGGGCGTCTGGGCGTCCGCGGCGGAACCGGTCTGCGTCAAAGGGGTGTCTCCGGCGTCTCGTCATCACGTCCGCGTGGGTGACCGCGGGCCGCGCAACCCCATCCGTTCGTCATCGTTTCCGATCGAGACAGGAGACGGGTTCGAGACGTCCTGTCACGGGTCCTGGGCCTCGTGGGTGGCCGGCGGACTCGTCGAGTGTACGTGGCGGCCGTTACCTTGTCGAGATGAAAACGCCGCTTTGTAACGGTTCGGTAAAGAAGCCCTGATCAGACCGGGAGAAATGCCGTTCCCCCAGTTTCAGGGGGAGCGGCGGAGGGTCGGGATCAGGAACGCTCGATGTACACGTGCTGTGCGACCTCGCCAGGCAGCTCGATGCCCGCGTCCTCGCCGTCCACGCGGACGGCCACGTAGGCCCCGGCGCGCTGCACGCTCGCGAGGCGGCCCGGCATCACGCCGGCCGTCCGCAGCTGGTGCAGGAGCTCCGGCTCGAACTGGACGGGCTCGCCCAGGCGGCGGATGACCCCGGTCGCGACGGCGTCGGTGCCCTCGGTCGCGGCGACGATGTTCTGCACGCCGTCGAGGAACCCGGCAGCCGTGGGACCGCCGATCTCGGCGAGGCCCGGGATCGGGTTGCCGTACGGCGACTCCGTCGGGTTGCCGAGCATCTCGAGCAGTCGCACCTCGACCTGCTCGCTCATGACGTGCTCCCAGCGGCATGCCTCGTCGTGGACGAACGCCCAGTCGAGCCCGATCACGTCGGACAGCAGGCGTTCGGCGAGCCGGTGCTTGCGCATCACGTGGGTCGCCCGGGAGCGGCCCTCCGTCGTGAGTTCGAGGTGACGGTCGCCGGACACGACGACGAGGCCGTCGCGCTCCATGCGGGCGATGGTCTGGGAGACCGTGGGACCGGAGTGGCCGAGACGCTCCGAGATGCGGGCGCGCAGGGGCACGATCGCCTCCTCCTCGAGATCGAGGATGGTGCGAAGGTACATCTCCGTGGTGTCGACGAGATCGGTCACGGTCCGCCTCTCATGTCTTGGCCAAGCGCGCCCCACCCTACTTGTTCGAGGGGACATGGAACGACCAACACTTGCGCGGTGCAAGGAAGTCCGGCCGCGCATGCGCTGCAGGCGAACGAGCGACGGGCCCGGAGGCACGGTGCCGGTCCGCCCCGTCCGGCCGGTGCACGGTCACGAGCGCTGGGATACCGCTCGTTAGGATCGGTGCATGGCAGACATCGTCATCCCCGCCGAACTCCTCCCGACCGACGGCCGATTCGGCTGCGGCCCGTCCAAGATCCGTGGCGCGCAGCTCGAGTCCCTCGTGACCCGCGGGGCGACGATCCTCGGGACCTCCCACCGCCAGAAGCCCGTCAAGGACCTCGTCGGCAGTGTCCGCGCCGGACTCGCCGACCTGTTCGACCTCCCCGAGGGCTACGAGGTCGTCCTCGGCAACGGTGGCTCCACCGCGTTCTGGGACGCCGCCGCGTTCGGACTCGTCGAGCGCAGGGCCGAGAACCTCTCCTTCGGCGAGTTCGGCTCCAAGTTCGCCAAGGCCGTCGCCGCACCGTGGCTCGAGGCCCCGCACGTGCTCGAGGCTCCCGGCGGCTCGCTCGCCGCACTCGAGCCGGTCGAGGGCGTCGACGTCTACGCCTACCCGCACAACGAGACGTCGACCGGCGTCATGGCCCCGGTCGTCCGCGCCGCGGGTGACGACGGCGCCCTGACCGTCGTCGACGCCACCAGCGCCGCCGGCGGCGCCGCGTTCGACGTCAGCGCCACCGACGTCTACTACTTCGCGCCGCAGAAGAACTTCGCCTCGGACGGCGGCCTCTGGCTCGCGCTGTTCTCCCCCGCCGCCCTCGAACGCGTCGAGCGCATCGCCGCGAGCGGGCGCTACATCCCCGAGTTCCTGTCGCTCAAGAACGCCGTCGACAACTCGCGCCTGAACCAGACGCTGAACACCCCGGCGCTCGCGACGCTGATCCTGCTCGACGACCAGGTCCAGTGGATCAACCAGTCCGGCGGACTGTCGTGGGCCGACACCCGCACGAAGACCTCGTCGTCCACGCTGTACGACTGGGCCGAGTCGGTCGACTACGCGACGCCGTTCGTCACCGTGCCGGAGCACCGGTCGCAGGTCGTCGCCACGATCGACCTCGACGACTCGATCGATGCGAAGGCCGTCGCCGCCACCCTGCGCCAGAACGGCATCGTCGACACGGAGCCCTACCGGAAGCTCGGGCGCAACCAGCTCCGCATCGCGACCTTCACCGCGATCGACCCCGACGACGTCGCGAAGCTCGTGCAGGCGATCGACTTCACGGTGGACGCCCTGCGCTAACCCCGGACGAGGACGGCCGCAGCCCCACGATCACCCGTGGGACTGCGGCCGTCCTGCGTTCCCCCGGCGTCAGGGGCGGTGGTGGTCCGGGTCGACCTCGCCCGCGTCGAGCCGGTCGACCTCGAGGTCGTCGTGCGGGTCGACCGGGGACACCCGGCGGGCGCGGCGGCGGGCACCGCGGGACGGCTGGGGGGACTCGGCCTCGTCCTCGTCGCTGTCGCTGTCGCTGTCGCCTTCGTCCTCGGCAGCGTCGTCGTCGAGCTGATCGACGTCCACGCCGTCGATGTCGTCGTCGTCCGACTCGTCGAGGTCGTCCTCGTCGGTGTCGAAGTCGTCGTCATCGTCCTCGTCGTCGTCCGACTCGTCGTCATCCGACTCGTCGTCGTCGTCCTCGTCGTCATCCGACTCGTCGTCGTCGTCCTCGTCGTCGTCGTCCGAGTCGTCGTAGTCGGCGTCCTCGTCGTCGTCCGACTCGTCGGCGTCCTCGTCGGCGTCCTCGTCCTCGTCCTCGTCGTGGGCACCCTCGGTGTCTTGCCCGGCGCGGTACTCGGCGAGCCGCTCGGACCACGGCACCCACTCCGGCGCGAGCAGCGAGCCGTCGCCCGGCATGAGTTCGACCTCGAGCACGGTGGGGTCATCGCCCTCGACGTGCGCGATCGACACGGTCCAGCGCCATCCGGGGTACCCCGGCATGCGGTTGGCGAAGAGCACGGAGACGACGCCGTCGCCCTCGTCGACGGTGCCCGCGGCGCCACCGACGGTGGACTCGGGGGTGACCTCGAGGAGGGCCTTCCGCGCGAGCGCGGTGAGGTCCGTGGTGGGGGAAGGGTCGGTCTCGGTCATCTCACGCGTCCAACTGGTCAGCGACGTGCCGCAGGATCGCGGCGATACGGGTGCCGTTCTTCGGGTACCGGCCGTGCCGGAAGTCCCCGCTGATCCGGTCGAGCTCCTTCACGAGGTCCTCGACGATCACAGCCATGTCGTCAGCCGATCGCCGGGACATCTTCGCGAGGGACGGCTGCGGGTCGAGCAGCCGCACGGACAGCGCCTGCGACCCCTTCTTCCCCTGGACCACGCCGTACTCGAGGCGCGATCCGGCCTTCACCGACGTGACGCCGTCGGGCAGCGAGGACGCGTGCAGGAAGACGGGTTCGCCGTCGTCGCCGGTGATAAACCCGAACCCCTTCTGGTCGTCGTAGAACTTGACCTTGCCGGTGGGCATTCGTCGGTCTCCTCGTGATCGTGGATCGGCCGTGGTGCGTCGGATATCCTGGGTCGATGGCCAAGCCGACCCGTCCCACCGGGAACACGCAGGATTCCGCGGAACCCCCGGTGACGTTCAATCGTACCGAACGCGCTCTCGCGTTCATGGTCGGCGGGATCTTCATCGCCGCGTTCCTCTGCATGGCGGCGATGATCGTCATGTGGCTCACCGTCCCGAGCGCGCAGTCGGCGATGCCGTGGCCCGTCATCATGGCGATCCCGCTCATCGGCTTCCCGATCGGCATGGTGCTCGTCTTCACGCTGCTCGGCATCACCTGGACGCGCAGGGCGCGGGCGAACCGGGCGACGCACTGAGGCCCGCGTCGATCGATCGCGGCGGACGATGACGACCACCGCTGACCTCGCCGCCCGGCTCCGGGCGATGCCGGACGACGCCCTCGAACGGCTGGTCGTGGCCCGACGGCTGCCGACGGCGGTCTTCGCCGATGCCGGCCCGTTGCGCGTGTCGGACTTCTTCGACCTCGCAGAAGCGCTCCGCACCGACGACGCGGTGGACGCCGCGATCGAGCACCTCCCCCGTGCCACGCTCCTCGCGTTGCGCGACGGCTCGGGCGACGCCGACGCGCTCGCCCCGGCGGTCGCGCTCGGCCTGGCGGACGACGACGGTGGGGTCGACGACGCGGTGACGGCCCGCCTCGCCGCGCACCCTGACCTCGCCGGTCTGCCTGGAGGCACGGCTGACGCCCGCCCCGCCGGCGCCGCCCCACAGGTGGTCGACGAGGAGCGCGTCCGGACGATCGGCTCGGAGCAGGCCTTCGCCACGATGACCGTGCTGGCCGAGCTCCTCCGCGCCGTGGCCGAGGGCGGGGTGCGCGAGCTCGTCAAGGGCGGCATCGGGACCCCGCTGGCGAAGACGCTGGCCGAGCGCGCCGGGTCCGACGCACCGGTCGTGCCCGATCGGCTGGCGCTCCTCGAGCGCATCGGGTTCACCGACCCGGACGACGGCACGTGGAAGACCACGCCCGCCGGTGACGCCTGGCTCGTGGCGAGCTGGCCCGACCGCTGGTCGACGCTGGTGTCGTCGTGGTCGGGCACGCTCGACCCCGCCGTGCGCGACGTCCTCCGCGCCGCCGGCGACGACCTGCGCGACCTGGTCGCCGTCGGTCGCTGGGCCTACCCGGCCGGTGCCCGCTGGCTCGACGCCGTGCTGCTCGACGTCGCCGGCACCGCCGCGGCACTCGGCGTCACCGTCGACGGCATCGTCACGAGCACCGGCCGGGCCCTGCTCGACGGGGACGCCACGCTCGCCGCCGCGGACCTCCCGCACACCGTGGACGGCGTCTACCTGCAGCACGACCTCACGGTGATCGCCCCGGGCCCGCTAGCACCGGCCGACGACGCAGCGCTCCGGAGCGTCGCCGTCCTCGAGGCGCCCGGGCTCGCCGCTCGGTACCGCATCTCCGAGGACTCGCTCCGCCGAGCCCTCCGCGACGGACACACCCGCGAGGACGTCCTCGGGCTGCTCGAACGGCTGTCGGCGACCGGGATCCCACAGCCCCTCGCCTACCTGGTCGACCAGGTCGCCTCGCGCGACGGCGGCATCGTCGTCGACCTCGGACCCGACGGCACCGGCTCCCGCGTGCACGGCACCGCAGACCAGCTCGACCTCGTCGGGGTGGACGCCGAGCTCCGGCAGCTGGCGTGGGAGCGCAGCGACCTGACGACCCTGGTGACCCGGTACCCCCCGCACGTCGTGCACCGGGCGCTGGAGGACCAGCGCTACCCGGCCGTCCTGACGGCCGCAGCGCGCCCCGCGACGGGATCCGCGCCTCCAGGCCGTCGACGCGGTGGCGGGCGCAACCCAGAGCAGTCGGCGCACGCACTCGTGGAACGGCTCCGGGTCACCACCGAGCGCGGCGACACCGAGCCCGAGCAGGAGTGGCTCGGGCGGCAGATCGACCTCGCCGTCCGCGGACGCACCCCGATCCGGCTGACCGTGCGGATGCCGGACGGCACTGAGCGGCCGTTCTCCATCGTGCCGACCTCGATCGCGGCCGGACGGGTCCGCGGGCGCGACACAGCAGCCGACGTCGAGCGCACCCTGCCGCTCTCCCTGGTGGTGGCTGTGGAGAGCGACGCGTGATTCCACAGGCAGACCGGACCGCACCGGTTCGCAGGCTCGCGGCATAAGCTCATCCGTCATGAACGGACCGCTGATCGTGCAGAGCGACCGCACCGTGCTGCTCGAAGTGGCACACCCCGACGCCGAGGACGCGCGCCACGACCTCGCGGTGTTCGCGGAACTCGAACGCGCACCGGAACACGTGCACACGTACCGGATCACGCGGCTCGGGCTCTGGAACGCGCGGGCCGCCGGGCACGACGCCGAGAGCATGATCCACACGCTCGAGCACTTCGCGAAGTTCCCCGTGCCGCAGAGCGTGACGGTCGACATCCGCGACACCGTGGCCCGGTACGGACGGCTCGTCATCCGGCGTGAGGAACGGCCCGACGCGCCGGTGATCGCGAACTCCCCCACCGAGGAACTCGAGCGCCAGCCGGTCCTCCTCCTCACCGCGTCCGAACCCACGGTCCTCGCCGAGGTCATCCGGTCGAAGCGGATCAAGCCGCTGCTCGGCAACATGCGCTCTCCGGAAGAGGTCGAACTGCTGCCGTGGGCGCGCGGGCAGATCAAGCAGGAGCTCGTGAAGCTCGGCTGGCCGGCGGAAGACCTCGCCGGGTACACGCCCGGGCAGCCGCACCCGATCGACCTCGACACGCACGAGTGGCATCTGCGGCCGTACCAGGAGCAGGCGGTGGACACCTTCTTCGCGCAGGGGTCGGGCGTCGTCGTGCTGCCCTGTGGTGCCGGCAAGACCCTCGTCGGTGCCGGGGCGATGGCGACCGTCAAGGCCACCACGCTCATCCTCGTCACGAACACCGTCTCCGCCCGGCAGTGGCGGTCGGAGCTGCTCCGCCGCACGACCCTCACCGAGGACGAGATCGGCGAGTACTCCGGCAGCGTCAAGGAGATCCGGCCGATCACGATCGCGACGTACCAGATCCTCACCGCCCGCCGGAAGGGCGAGTACACGCACCTGTCGCTGCTCGACGCCCTCGACTGGGGCCTCATCGTCTACGACGAGGTGCACCTGCTCCCGGCGCCGGTCTTCAAGCTGACCGCCGACCTCCAGGCCCGACGGCGCCTGGGTCTGACCGCGACCCTCGTGCGCGAGGACGGGCGCGAGGGCGACGTGTTCTCCCTGATCGGCCCGAAGCGCTACGACGCCCCGTGGAAGGAGATCGAGGCGCAGGGCTACATCTCCCCGGCGGCCTGCTACGAGGTCCGGATCGACCTGCCGCACCAGGACCGGCTCGAGTACGCGGCGTCGAGCGACGACGAGCGCTACCGGCTCGCGGCGACCTCACCGGCGAAGACCCCGGTCGTCCGTGAACTCATCGAGAAGCACCGCGGTGAGCAGATCCTCGTGATCGGGCAGTACATCGACCAGCTCGACGACCTAGCCGAGTCCCTCGACGCCGCGGAGATCACCGGCTCGACGCCCGTCGACGAGCGCGAACGGCTCTACCAGGCCTTCCGCGACGGGTCGATCGACGTCCTCGTGGTGTCCAAGGTCGCGAACTTCTCGGTCGACCTCCCCGACGCGACCGTGGCGATCCAGGTGTCCGGTTCCTTCGGGTCCCGTCAGGAAGAGGCGCAGCGCCTCGGACGCCTGCTCCGCCCGAACAAGGACGGACTGCCGGCGTCGTTCTACACGCTCGTCACGCGGGACACCGTCGATCAGGACTTCGCACAGAACCGGCAGCGGTTCCTGGCCGAGCAGGGGTACTCCTACACGATCCTCGACGCCGACCAGATCCAGACTCCCGTGGGCTGACGCACGCACCGCTCTCAGGAAACCACTAGGGAACGGTCAGAAGATAGGACCATGAGCGATGGCCCCAAGATCCTGATCGTCGACGACGAGCCGAACATCCGCGACCTCCTGACGACCTCGCTGCGCTTCGCCGGCTTCGCCGTGCGCGCAGTGGGCAACGGTGCGCAGGCGATCTCCGCCGTGCTGGAAGAAGAGCCGGACCTCATCATCCTCGACGTGATGCTCCCCGACATGAACGGCTTCGGCGTCACCAAGCGCCTCCGCTCCTCGGGCTACACCTCGCCGATCCTGTTCCTCACCGCCAAGGACGACACCGAGGACAAGATCACCGGCCTCACCGTCGGCGGCGACGACTACGTCACGAAGCCCTTCTCGCTCGACGAGATCGTCGCGCGCATCAAGGCCATCCTCCGTCGCACCATGAACGACGAAGAGGACGCGATCATCCGCGCCGGCGAGCTCACGATGGACCAGGACACGCACGAGGTCACCATCGGCGATGCGCAGATCGAGCTCTCCCCGACCGAGTTCAAGCTGCTGCGGTACCTCATGCTCAACCCGAACCGCGTGCTGTCGAAGGCGCAGATCCTCGACCACGTGTGGGAGTACGACTTCAACGGCGACGCGGGCATCGTCGAGTCCTACATCTCGTACCTGCGTCGCAAGCTCGACCAGTACTCGGCCGAGCCGATCATCCAGACCAAGCGCGGCTTCGGCTACATGCTGAAGGCGTCGAAGGCCTCCTAGGGGCGAGGCCCGTCTGGGCACTGGCTCGTCAGGGGGCTGGCCCGTCAAGGCGCTGGCCCACTTGGGTCGTTCTTCACGGCGGTCGTCCGGTTTCACCGGGCGGCCGCTGTCTATCGTTGGGGCAGCATGCACACGAGAATGAGCCGCTGGTGGGACGGGATCTCCCTGCGCACCAAGATCACCGGGATCACGGTCCTGTTGGTGGCGCTCGGCCTGCTCGTCGCGGGGCTCGGCACGATGACCGTGCTCTCGACCTACCTCATGTCGCAGCTCGACAACAGCGTGAAGAACACGACCGAGCAGCTCGAGGGCCAGAACATCAGCGACGGCGAGCAGTACTGCAAGCTCTCCGTCGTGCTCTCCCAGAGCGCGTACGTCGCCGCGTACAACTCCGACAGCAACCGGATCTGCCAGACGAAGGCGTCGAGCCGGCCGGACATCCGCCAGCTCGACTTCGCCGCCGCGGCCCAGAGCGGCGTGCGGTTCTCGCTGTACGACAGCCAGCACAACCACGAGTGGCGTGCCCAGGTCATCCCCGCGTCGCTGCAGGACCAGACCAGCGGCACGACCGAGACCGGCTACGTGCTCGTCGCCGTCTCCAGCGCGGACACCGACCAGACCATCGCCCGCTTCACCGTCATCTTCCTCGGCTTCGGCATCTCGGTGATCCTGCTCGGGGCCATGCTCACCCGGCTCCTCGTCACCGCGACGTTCGATCCACTGCGCGACGTCGAGGACACCGCCGCTCGGTTCGCCGCGGGCGACTTCAACCAGCGCCTCGAAGCCGACACCCCGAACACCGAGGTCGGTCGCCTGAACCGTTCCCTCAACTCGATGCTCGAGCGGATCGACACCGCGTTCGAGGACCGCCAGCGCACGATCGACCAGATGCGCCGGTTCGTCGGCGACGCCTCGCACGAACTCCGCACGCCCCTCGTCTCGCTGCGCGGCTACGCCGAGCTCTACCGGATGGGTGCGCTCCGCAAGGAAGAGGACGTCGCCCAGGCGATGGAGCGCATCGAGAAGGAAGCCCAGCGCATGGGCCTCCTCGTGCAGGACCTCCTGCAGCTCGCCCGCATCGACGAATCGAAGCCGCTCGAGCTCGGGCCGGTGGACCTCGTGGCGATCGCCCGCGACTCCGCACTCGACACGATGGCGTCGAACCCCGACCGCGAGATCCAGGTGCTCGTCGAGGACTCGGTGACCGGTGAGACCGTGCCGCAGGCCGTCCGTCCGCCGTCCTCGGCTTCGTCGATCTCGTCGGGCTCCGAGACGGGTGAGATCGCGCCGGCGTCCCCGTCCTCCGCCAACACGACCGGGCCGATCGCGTTCTCGCGGCAGACGATCGCGCGACTCCGAGCCCGGCGCACCCGAGCGATGAGTGTCGACGGCACGCTGACGCCGACCGACGAGACAACCCCGCTGCCCACGGTCGTGCTGCCGAAGCGGCCTCCGATCGTCCTCGCGGAGGAGAACAAGATCCGACAGATCGTGACGAATCTGATGGGCAACGCCATGCGGTTCACCGAGCACGACGACCCGATCGAGATCGGCATCGGCGTGGACGACGAGCGCGGCATGGCGCACCTCGACGTCATCGACCACGGTGAGGGCATCCCGCCGCAGCTCCGCGACAAGATCTTCCAGCGTTTCTGGCGTGCGGACACCTCCCGCGCCCGTGACACCGGTGGCTCGGGGCTGGGACTCGCCATCGTGTCGGGCATCGTCGCGGCCCACAACGGCACCGTCGAGGTCTTCGACACCGAGGGCGGCGGCGCCACCTTCCGCGTGTGGCTCCCCCTGCTCCCCCGCGACTACGCCGCCCCCACCACCCCCGCCACTCTCTGACCCTCGCGCCGCCCTGCCCCGCGCCGCCGCGCCGCCGCGCGCCGCCGCGCCCCGCGCGTTGCCGAGATCGCACTTCGTGCCGCTTCGTCGCGGTACTCGCCCGTCGAACTGCGATCTCGCCACGGACGCTACGGGCGGGGGCCACCGCGAAGCGTTCCTCCACAAGAGACCCGCTTCCTCTGTTGTCCACAGTCGTCGAGCGCGCCTCCGCTCGCTGTCGATCCGGCTCCACGCTTGACCGCATGCCACGACAGCCGCAGCCCCTCCCGAGCTCATTCGCGAACACGCCGTTCCGAGTCCAGGATGCCCTGCGTGCCGGCGTTCGGAAGGACCGGCTCCTCCGCCGCGATCTCGTCGTCCCTGCTCGAGGTGTCCGTCTCCCAGCGCTGCACGACGAACCCATCCGTCGGTTGATCGCCATCGGCCTCCTGCTCCGAGGAGACCAACACCTGAGTCATGTGACGGCGGCCGCCCTCTGGTCGTGTCCGCTCCCCCGATCGGTCGGCGAACCCGACGCCCTCGTCCACGTCCACGTCTCAACGGTCGGGAAGGGACCCGTCGAGCGCAGGACCGGGATGGTCGGCCACCGCGTCGCTGTCGACCGTGCCAGCGTCACTTCGGTCCTCGGGACAGCGGTGAGCAGCCCCGCCGCCACCTGGTACGAGTGCCGGACCGTGCTCACCGAGCGAGACATGGTCGTCCTCGGAGACCACATGATCGGCGTCGGTCGGCTGACGACTCGCGAACAGCTCGCCGGGACGATCCGCCGAGGAGATCGCGGCATCACGAGTGCACGCTCCGCCCTCGATCGGATCCGAGTGGGGGCCGAGTCTCGGAGGGAGACCATCATGCGACTGGTGGTGACCGATGCCGGGTTCCCCGAACCGCAGCTAACCGTGAACGTGCACGCCGCCGACGGACGCTTCATCGGCCGCGTCGACATGGCCTGGCCCGAACTCCGCATCGCGCTCGAGTACGACGGCGACCACCACCGGACCGACCGCAGTGCATTCGAGCGAGACCGGGCCAGGGGCAACGACTTCACGGTCGAGGGGTGGATCGTCATCCGGACGACCGCGGTGGACGTCCGACGAACGGCGAGCTTCCTCGAGCAGCTCCGCCGGGCGTTCGAGAACGCTCTCCAGAGGCACGACGGGAGTACGGCTCCCCGGTGAGATCGCAGTTCGGCGGCGCTGCGAGGTGCCTGACGCCGCCGAACTGCGATCTCACCGGATGGGGGCGCCCGCTCGCCGCCAGCTCGCCGCCCGGACGCGCCGCCGCGGCGACGCGCGCCCCGCGCGCGCGCGAAGGGGCCCCGCACGCGCAGCGTGCGGGGCCCCTTCGTGTGCGTCGGACTTAGAAGTCCATGCCACCCGTCGGGTCGCCGGCCGGCATGGCCTGCGACTTCTCGGGCTTGTCGGCGACGACGGCCTCGGTCGTGAGGAACAGACCGGCGATCGACGCAGCGTTCTGCAGCGCCGAGCGCGTGACCTTGGCCGGGTCGATGATGCCCGCGGCGATCAGGTCGACGTACTCACCGGACGCGGCGTTGAGGCCCCAGCCCGACTCGAGCTCGCGGACCTTGGCGGCGACGACACCCGGCTCGAGACCGGCGTTCAGCGCGATCTGCTTGAGCGGCGCGTCGATGGCGACGCGGACGATGTTCGCACCGGTCGCCTCGTCGCCCTCGAGCTCGAGGGTGTCGAGCACGATGGACGCCTGGATGAGGGCGACGCCACCACCGGCGACGATGCCCTCTTCGACGGCGGCCTTCGCGTTGCGGACGGCGTCCTCGATGCGGTGCTTGCGCTCCTTGAGCTCGACCTCGGTCGCGGCACCCGCCTTGATGACGGCGACGCCACCGGCGAGCTTCGCGAGGCGCTCCTGGAGCTTCTCGCGGTCGTAGTCGGAGTCGGTCGCCTCGATCTCGGAGCGGATCTGACGGACGCGGCCCGCGATCTGCTCGCTGTCGCCGGCACCCTCGACGATCGTGGTCTCGTCCTTGGTGATGACGACCTTGCGTGCCTTGCCGAGCAGGTCGAGCGTGGCGTTCTCGAGCTTGAGGCCGACCTCTTCCGAGATGACCTGGCCGCCGGTGAGGATCGCGATGTCCTGCAGCATGGCCTTGCGGCGGTCGCCGAAGCCCGGGGCCTTGACGGCGACGGACTTGAAGATGCCGCGGATCTTGTTCACGACGAGCGTGGCCAGGGCCTCGCCGTCGACGTCCTCGGCGATGATGAGGAGCTGCTTGCCGGCCTGGATCACCTTGTCGACGACCGGCAGGAGGTCCTTGATGTTCGAGATCTTCGAGTTGACGATCAGGATGTACGCGTCCTCGAAGACGGCTTCCTGACGCTCGGGGTCGGTGACGAAGTACTGCGACAGGTAGCCCTTGTCGAAGCGCATGCCCTCGGTGAGCTCGAGCTCGGTGCCGAAGGTGTTCGACTCCTCGACGGTGACGACACCTTCCTTGCCGACCTTGTCGATTGCCTCGGCGATGAGCGCGCCGATGGTCGGGTCAGCGGCCGAGATCGACGCGGTCGCGGCGATCTGGTCCTTGGTCTCGATGTCCTTCGCGTTGGCGAGGAGCTGGTCGGAGACGGCGGCGACGGCCTTCTCGATGCCGCGCTTGAGCGACACGGGGTCGGCACCGGCGGCGACGTTGCGGAGGCCCTCGCGGACGAGTGCCTGGGCGAGGACGGTCGCGGTGGTCGTACCGTCACCGGCGACGTCGTCCGTCTTCTTGGCGACCTCCTTGACGAGCTCCGCACCGATCTTCTCGTACGGGTCGTCGAGCTCGATCTCCTTGGCGATGGAGACACCGTCGTTCGTGATCGTGGGGGCGCCCCACTTCTTCTCGAGGACGACGTTGCGGCCGCGCGGGCCGAGCGTCACCTTCACGGCGTCAGCCAGGATGTTCAGGCCGCGCTCGAGGCCACGGCGGGCCTCTTCGTCGAAAGCAATGATCTTTGCCATGTGAGTTTCTCGTCCCTCCCGGACGTCGTCATGGGGGTCGTGCTGGCACTCAGCGTGAGCGAGTGCCAACGCCGATTCTGGCACTCGGAGGGGTCGAGTGCAACACAGACGGGAGGCACGGGACGAGTTCCCAGGACAACCCACGGCACGGAGACGGTCACCGCACGACGAACGCGCCGCCCCGGACGGGACGACGCGTTCGCGAGGTGGTTCTGCCGGCTCAGGCGGGACGGACCGACTCGGCCTGCGGGCCCTTCGACCCGGTGCCGACGTCGAACGTGACTGCCTGCCCCTCCTCGAGGACCTTGTACCCCGACATGTCGATTGCCGAGTAGTGCACGAACACGTCCTGGCCCCCTCCATCGACGGTGATGAAGCCGAAGCCCTTCTCGGCGTTGAACCACTTCACGGTTCCGTTGGCCATGATCTCTTGCTCCCTGCGGTGGTGCTGTTCCGACGGCGCAGTCGCCGTCTGGGCACGACTCTTGTCGAACAATGCCGACAGGGCAAGGGCTGTGACGTTGTTTCACGATGATCCCGTCAAGAATCAACGTGCCGGAAACACGCCTGTCACAAATGCGCTCCGGAAAGCGCGGGCGAATGCGTCAGCCGGTGTAGTCGGCACCGAGCACGACACTGATGTCGGCGTTCGGGAAGGCGGCGGACTGCTGCACCGCGGTGACCCCGAGGGACTTCGCGATGCCCCGCGCGACGGTCGCCTGCGCCGCCTGCTGGTAGTAGACGATCGTGGACGTGGTGCCCGTGGTGCCGGCGTCTCCCGTCGAGGTCACCTTCCACCCCGCGGCGGTCAGTGCGGCACTGCCCTTCGCGGCGAGGCCGGTGGTGCTGGTGCCGTTCAAGACGACCACCGTCGTCGCACCCTGGTCGGCCGGGGTGCCGGCGGCCGGCGCCTGGGATGCCGGGGTGGACGGCGACGCCGACGCGGACGACCCTGCCGGTGACGATGCCGACGCGGATGCCGAGGCGGAGGAGGACGGCGAGGTCGACCCGTCGAACGAGTAGCTGCCGTTCACGAGCGCGAGGACGAGGACCCCCAGGCCGACGAGCACACCGGTGGTGAGCGCCGCCCAGGCGAACGCGATCCAGCCGCGGCCGCGGCGCTGGGCACCGCGGTGCGCGCCGACCCGCGGGCCGTCGGCGACGTCGTCGAACCGGTCTCGGGGGAATCTCGTGCTCATCGTTCCTCTTCACGTCCTTCGGGTGCCGCACCGGGCGCGACGAAGCTGCGCGTGGCCCGGGCGCTGGTGCGCGCGTGTCGGAGCCGCTGCAGCCGGGCGACCAGCTGCGGGTCGTACGCGAGCGCCGCGGGTGAGTCGATCACGCGGTTGAGCACCTGGTAGTAGCGCGCCGGTGACATCTCGAACTCGACCCGGATCTCCGCTTCCTTCGTCCGGTCGTGCCGCGTACGGTCCTGCCGTGCCCGCTCGTGCTCGAAGGCGAGCACGTGTCGGGCGAGCTCGCTGAGCTGGTCAGCGTCGCGCTCGGCGGGGGTCGTGGTCACAGCGGTTCCGATCACGGGGAGGTAACGGGTCTCGCACATCGTAGGGGTGGAGGTCATCCGGACCCTGGCACGCGGCTGGACTGTCGCGAACACCGATCACAGGTTCGGGTCGCGCAGCCACCGGACCCGCACACCGAAGGGGTCGGACAGCGCCATCGCCACCCCGTCCAGCGAGGCGGTCGCGAAGGCGTCGGGGTCCCCGGCGTCGACACCGGCCGGCAGGGTCGCCGCGACACCGGTGAGGATGCCGGTGCGTTCGAGCGCGATCCAGTGCACCCCGCGCTCGCGGACGCGGTCGACGAATCGCTGCCGGTCGGCGCCCGGCACGTAGACGAGGGTGCCGGTGGTGAGGACCACGGGTTCCACGCCGTCCGGCAGGGCGTCCAGTGCGCGGTCGAGGTCCCCGGGCAGCGTGCCGACGATCCGGACTGGAGGCACGGCGAGCGTCGCGCGCGCCGCCTCGCGCATCAGGGCGGTCCGGTCCGTCGCCTCGGGCGGGACGGCCTCGACCAGCCGGTCGAACGCGTGCGGCTCGGCCAGGTCGATCGGGTGCGGGTCGAGGGCGATCCGCGCTCCGATGCGGACCGGGTGCCCGTCGGCCGGGAGCGGCACGCCGGTGACGTCCGTGGTGAGGTGCAGGGCAGGCAGAGCACCCGCGGTGTGGACCCGAACGACGCGGTCCCCGGTGCGGTGGTCGAGCGTCACCCGGTCCGGGATCGAACAGAGCCCCGCCGCTGCACCCGCGTCCACCAGGCCGAGCGGCCGCCGCACCCGCGCGGCGAGCGCCTGGAACAGCGGGACGACGGGGCCGAGCCGCCGCGGGTCGTTGGCCTGCACCGTGGCGGAGGCGAGGGCCGCGACCAGGGCGGGGCGCGCCTCCAGGCCGACTGCGCGGAGCGCACCGGGGTCCGACGGATCCGCACCCAGCCGCCGCGCGACCGCGAACAGGAGCTCGGGTTGCCGCTGCTGCTCCGGGACCTCGTCGAGCAGGGCGACCAGTCCGTCGTCGAGCGACCGCGCCCACGCGGCGTACGACGGCGACACCGGCGCGATCCGGTCGGCGTAGGCGGCGTACCGGGCGCGGGTGTCCATCAGCGACCGGCTCGGTGCATGCCCACGTGGCGGATGCCGGCCTCGACGTACGGTTCGCCGAACCGCACGAAACCGTGCCCCTCGTACAGTGCCGCGACGTACTCCTGGGCGTGCAGGACGAACGCTTCGTGCCCGTGGGTCTCGAGCACCGCGGCGACCAGCCGGCTCGCGATCCCGCGTCCCCGGTGCGCCGGATCGGTGGCGACGCGACCGATCACCCACGCCGGCGGCGCCGCGTCCACCGGGTGCGGTTCGCCCGTGCGCGCCCGGATCAGTCGCAGGTACCCAACCGCTTCGGTGTCCGTGCCGAACCACCAGTGCTCGGTGTCCGGCTCGCGGTCACGGCCGTCGAAGTCCTCGTCCTCGACGCGCTGCTCGAGTGCGAACACGCGGTTCCGCAGGACGACGATGCCGTACAGTTCGTCCGTCGTCAGACGATCCCAGCGAGCACGGTGCACGGAATGTTCGGACATCGTGGCGAGTTTAGTGGAGTGGTCGGGAATGCCCCGTGAAGAGCCCGGCCGGAAGCAGGAGGAAACAATGGCATACAACGTCGACAAGTCCGACGCCCAGTGGCGCGAGGAGCTCTCCCCGGACCAGTACGCCGTCCTCCGCCAGGCGGGGACCGAGCGTCCCTGGACCGGCGAACTCCTCGATGAGGAACGCGCCGGCGTCTACACGTGTGCGGCGTGCGGTGCGGAGCTGTTCAAGAGCGGCACGAAGTTCGACTCCGGCTGCGGCTGGCCGTCGTTCTACGAGTCGGTGAACCCGGACGCGGTGCAGCTGCTCGAGGACAACTCCCTCGGCATGGCCCGCACCGAGGTCCGCTGCGCGAACTGCGGCTCGCACCTCGGGCACGTCTTCCCGGACGGGTTCGGCACCCCCACGGGTGACCGGTACTGCATGAACTCGATCTCGCTGAACTTCTCGGAGAAGTCGAGCGCCGAGCAGGACGCGTGAACACCGCCCGCTCGTCGGTAGGATGAGCGGGCGAGCCAGCATGGCGCAATTGGTAGCGCACCGTACTTGTAATACGGGGGTTGCGGGTTCAAGTCCCGCTGCTGGCCCCACATGCGGAAGCCCCGGGCGACGTCGTCGCCCGGGGCTTCCGGCGCGTGGAACGCGGATCAGGGGGCGTTCCGAGCGCTCGACGCGGTAACCAGCCGGTCGTGCAGTGATGGTGACACCTCACCCTTCGCGGTGTCCACACCCCTGTCCAACCTCGCGGAAACCCGCAGAACCCGGACAGCCCCCGTCCGGTCAGCGTCCGCCGGCGATCTTCCGCTCGCGCTGCGCGACCCCGGCGGTGCCGTACGGGTAGTCGTCGACCCGCGGAGCGCTGACCTCGGTGAGGGTGTCGAGCTCGGCCGGGTCGAGGACGAGGTCTGCGGCGCCGAGGTTGTCCTCGAGCTGCTCGACGGTCCGGGCGCCGAGGATGACGCTCGTCACGGCGGGACGTGCGAGGAGCCACGCGAGCGCGACCTGGGAGCGGGACGCACCGTGGGCGTCGGCGATCGCGGACACCGCGTCGAGGACGGCCCAGGTGCGCTCGTCGCCGTTGCGGGCCTCCCACGCCTCCATGCCGCGCTGCGGGTTCTCCCCGAGGCGGGTGGTGCCCGTGGGCGCCTCGTCGCGCTGGTACTTCCCGGTGAGCCAGCCGCCGGCGAGCGGCGACCAGGGCAGCAGGCCGATCCCGGCGTCGAGGCAGGCGGGGACGACCTCGTGCTCGATGTCGCGCACGAGCAGGTTGTACTGCGGCTGCAGCGTGACCGGGGGTGCGAAGTGGTGCGCGCGGGCCTCGTACACGGCCTTCGTGATCTGGTGGCCGAGGTAGTTCGAGAAGCCGTACGAGCCGATCTTGCCGGCGGACACCGCGTCGTCGAGGAAGCGCAGCGTCTCCTCGATCGGCGTCAGGGCGTCCCACGCGTGCATCTGGTACAGGTCGATGTGGTCGACGCCGAGCCGCTCGAGCGAGGCGTCGAGTGCCACGCGCAGGTGCCGCCTGGACAGCCCGAGGTCGTTCGGGCCGTCGCCCTGCGGGAAGCGCCCCTTGGTCGCGAGGACGACCTGCGCCGCCTCGGTGGGGTGTGCCGCGAGCCAGCGGCCGATGATCCGCTCGGACTCGTTGCCGGAGTACACGTCGGCCGTGTCGACCAGGGTGCCGCCGGCCGCCACGAAGGCGTCGATCATGGCGTGGGAGGTGGGTTCGTCGGCTTCGCTGCCGAACGTCATGGTGCCGAGGGTCAGCGTCGACACCGATGTCCCGCTGTTGCCGAGGAGTCTGTAGTCCATGGCGGGGACGGTACGCGTGGGGCCCGGGGACAACGAGGACCTGCGAGTACCCCTCAGCGCGGGGCGGACAGGCGTCAGGCCCGCAGGAACGCGATCGCGGCCCCGCGGAAGGCGCGCGAGGTCGGCGCGTTGAAGTGGTTCCGCCCGGGGATCTCGAAGAACGACGCGTCCGGTGCCGCCTCCGCCAGCCGCACCGCACTGTCGCGGATGCCGTCCTCGCTGCCCGCGGCCATCAGGATCGGCTGTGACGGTGCGTTCGCCGGGGTCGGTTCGATGCTGTCCCGCATCCCCTCGACCATCGCCACGAGGGCGGCGAGGTCGTTCCCCTCGATGCCCGATGCCATCGTCAGGTACCCGTTCGTCACGCGGTCCTCGACGGGGGTGCCGTCGGCGAGGAAGGCCTTCGCCTGGTCCACCCGCACGCGGCGCATCGGGTCGGCGTCCGGGATGCCACCGAAGACGGCGCGAGTGATGCGGGCGGGCAGCTGCTCGGCGGCGTGCCACCCGACCCGGGCACCGAGCGAGTACCCGAGGTACGCGACGTCGTCGAGCAGGTACGTGTCGATGACCGTCGTGACGTCGGCGACGAGCAGTTCCATCGAGTACGCGGACGGGTCGTGCGGCTTCGCGCTGGCGCCGTGTCCGCGCTGGTCGAGCGCGACGACGCGGTAGCCGGCGCGGACGAGGTCGCGGGTCCAGCCGGAGGCGTGCCAGTTCAGGACGGCCCCGGAGGCGAAGCCGTGCACCGCGACGACGGCCGGCGCCTCGGGGTCGCCGAAGTCGTAGGTGGCGATCTGCAGGCCGTCCGGGGACATCACGGCACGGGGTCGGGGCGCTTCGGGGACGAGTGACATGACCTCTCAAGGGTATCCGGGCACTGTGGTCGCCATGGACGGCTACGGCGGCGATCAGATCCGGGCGGCGGAGCGGCCGCACCTCGACGCGGGGGAACCCCTCATGCAGCGGGCGGCCGACGGGCTCGCCCGGATCGTCGGTGACCTCCTCGACGACCCGGCCGTCCGGCCGGACGACGGCCCGGGGTCGGTCCTCGTCCTCGCGGGGAGCGGCGACAACGGTGGGGACGCCCTGTTCGCAGGTGCTCGCCTCGCGGCAGCCGGGAGGCACGTGGCGGTCCTGCGCGTCGGCTCACGTGTGCACGAGGCGGGCCTGGCAGCGGCGCTGGACGCCGGTGCGCGCCTCCTGGAGGGCCCGTCCGACACGTCCGGACCGGACGTGTCCGCCGGAGCCGCGGACATCCTGCGGGCGGCAGCGCCGCGGGTCGGCGACCGCCTGGCGGCGGTCACGACCGAGGCGGCGCTCGACGCGGACATCGTCCTCGACGGGATCCTCGGCATCGGGGTGCGCGGACCGTCCGGGCTCCGGTCCCCTGCGCGCGAGGTGGTGGACGCGATCAGTGAACTCGCGCGCGACCAGCGGGCCCCGTTCGTCGTCGCGGTCGACGTGCCGAGCGGGATCGACGTGGACACCGGCGGGGTCGCCGACGACCACGTCCTGCACGCCGACGTCACCGTCACGTTCGGCGGGGTGAAGGCGGGCCTGCTGACCGGGCCGGCGGCGACGCTGGCCGGACGGATCGAGCTGGTCGACGTCGGGATCGGCGCGGAGCTCGCGTCGATGGAGCCGCTGATCCGGACCTGACTCAGAACGCGCCGGCGTCCACTCCGTGCTCGACGTCACCGCGGGCTTCGAGCCACGTGTCGACGAAGTGCCGGTAGTTCGCGGCGATGAGCTGCTCGGCCGCCTCGGTGTCGAGGTGCTCGCGGACGACGTCCTCGAGCGGTTCCTCCCAGTTGCTCCGGCCGATCGCGAACCCGACGAAGCCGTCCACGGGTGCCGCGGTGCGCAGCCAGTGGTCGAGCTGCTCCTCGGGGGCGTCCCGACCGAGCACGATGCACTGCACGGTGTCGCGGCCACCCCGGCGCGCGGTGGCGACGACCCGTTCGGCATCGGCACGGGTGTCGAGCCCCTCGAGCTTCCACACGTCGGCCTCGACACCGTGGTCCTGCAGGTACTCGAGCACCTGGACGACGAGGTCCGGGCGGAGGTCGCGGTCGTAGTCCTCCACCGACGCCTCCTGGTCGTCGGTGCCCGGCACGAGCAGCTCGACCAGGAAGGGGCGCCCGGCGTCGTGCAGGGCGGACGACACCGCCGCGAGCTCGGACGCCTGCTGCTCCCGGCGAGCGGCGTCGAACGCGGGGTTGTCCCGGACGAGCACCTTCACCCAGTCGGGGTCGAACGCGTCGACGTGTGCGAGCCAGTCGTCCCCGTACTCGAGCTCGAACCACTCCCGGCCCGAGCGTTCGACCGGCATCGCGAGCTGCAGGCCGGCCTCCTTCGCCAGCCGCGCGACGTCGGCGCCGTACCGCTCGTCGACCAGGACGCCGGTGCGGTCCCGGGACGCACCCGCGGCGAGCGCCGTGAGCACGCCCCGGTACACGAGCTGCTTGCCGGCGCGGACCCGCTCCGCCTCGGCCTCGTCGGCGGGCTCACCACCGGGCTCGTCGTAGGTGTGCTCGAGGAGCGACGACCGCTGGTCCATCGCGAACAGGAACAGGGGGTGGGCTTCGTCGAGGTTCGGCATGACGCCTGTCTACTCGCGGTCTGGTGCACGACCCTCGGCTGGTCCGTACATTCGGGAGCATGACGTTCAACGACGACTCCGAGCTCAAGGGCGGGAAGGTCACGCGGCGTGGCCGGACGGCGGCGATCGGCGGTGGCGCGGTGGGCATCGGCGCGATCGTGGTGTTCCTCATCGCGCAGTTCACCGGTGTCGACCTCGGTGGTCTCGTCGGTGGCGGCGGTGGCACCACCCAGATCCAGCAGGAGGGCGACACCGTCGACGCGGCGAGCGAGTGCCGGACGGGCCGCGACGCCAACCTGAAGATCGACTGCCGGATGGAGGGCGCGGCCGAGTCGCTCGACGCGTACTGGGCGTCGGAGTCCCGGCAGCTCGGGATCTCGTACACGACGCCGGGGTTCGTGCTGTTCACCGGTTCGACCGACACCGGCTGCGGCCAGGCCTCGGCGTCGACCGGCCCGTTCTACTGCCCGCCGGACCGCTCGATCTTCCTGGACACCGCGTTCTACGACGACCTGCAGTCGCGGTACGGCTCCTCCGGCGGCCCGCTCGCGCAGATGTACGTCGTCGCCCACGAGTGGGGCCACCACGTCCAGCAGCTCCAGGGGGCGTTCGCCGCCACGGACCGTTCCGGCACCGGTGCATCGTCGGGCAGTGTCCGCGTCGAGCTGCAGGCCGACTGCTACGCCGGGGCCTGGGTGGGCGACGCGGCGAACACGAAGGACGCGAACGGCGAGACCTTCTTCGAGCCGATCACCCGGACGCAGATCGACGACGCACTGTCCGCCGCGAGCGCCGTCGGCGACGACAGCATCCAGGAACGCTCGAGCGGCCGGGTCGACCCCGACTCGTTCACCCACGGCACGAGCGAGCAGCGCCAGAACTGGTTCATCCGGGGCTACCAGCAGGGCGCGACGTCCTGCGACACCTTCAGCGTCCCCGGCTCATCGCTGTAGCCGTCGGCACCGCCTGCCGCGGCGGAGCAGGTGTCAGCTCGCGGTGGCCGACGGTGTGGGGCTCGGCGTGGTCGTCGCGCTGGGCGTCGGGGTCGGCGTCGATGTCGGTGTCGGCGTCGGGGTGGCGTCGGTCGACCCCGCGGCCGTCACCACGAACGTCCGGAAGTCGTCGTTGGTGATCGGCGAGGTGAGCTGGTGGTGCTGCCCGTTCACGAGGACGATCGGCGTCCCCGGGAACTCCTTGAGCGACGATCCCGGGATGTCACCGTCCGTCACCGCGCTGGTCCGCTCGTCGACCCACTTCGCGAACGTCTGGTCCTGGATGCAGTTCGTGATGGCGGAACGCTCCCGCAGGCCGTCGACGCCGGTCACGAGCTTCGTGAGCTGAGCGTCGGTGAGCCCGGCGGTGTTCTCCTCCGGCTGCTTCGCGAACAGCGCCTTGTTCACCGCGAAGAACTGGTCCGGGGACTTGTCCGCGACGCAGGCGGCGGCGTTCGCCGCACGGAGCGAGTACTTCGTCCCCTGCGAGCGGTTCGACAGGATCGCGATCGGGTGGATGTCGACCGTGGCGGCACCCGAGTCGACGAGGCTCTCGATGTACGCGCCGTTGGCGTCCTCGAACTGGCCGCACGTCGGGCAGAGGTAGTCGATGTACATCGTGATGCGCACGGCGCCGGAGCCGTCGGTCGCGCTCGGCGCCGGGGACCCCGTCGCGGTCACCGCCTTGAGGTCCTGCCCGATCGTGATGCCGCCCTGCGCCATGTTGTCCGGGCCCGGGCCGGCGGGCTTCACCGAGTCGACGAGCACGAGCGTGACGATCGTCGCCGCCGCGAGGAGCACCACGCCCAGGCCGATCTGCAGGCCCAGACGGACTCCGCGCTGCCGGCGCTTCTGCTGGGCACGGGCGCGCTGGGCCCGTGCTCGTGCGGCTTCGCGGCGTTGGTTCCGCGCGGCGCGGGCGTCACCCTCGGGGCGGTTGGTCATGCGTCGTCGTCCTCACGTTGGTCGTCGTCCGCACCGCGCACCCCCGCTCCGCGGACGGACCCGCCGATTGTAGTGGGGGCTTCCTGGAACCACCCAACCAGACGAGAACACTGGCGCACCCGGGTCGGATCGTGTTGTATTGACCTCGATGGTCGACGACGACCATCCGGGGCCCCCACGGGCAACCGCTTCACTCGGATCGTCCGGCACGTACCTGCCGGTGAAGGAAGGACCGAACGCTCATGGCGTCAGTCACCTATGACAAGGCAACCCGTCTCTACCCCGGAGGCACCCGTCCCGCGGTCGACTCCCTCGACCTGGACGTCGCCGACGGCGAGTTCCTCGTCCTCGTCGGCCCCTCGGGTTGTGGCAAGTCCACCTCGCTGCGCATGCTCGCCGGCCTCGAAGAGGTCAACTCCGGCGCGATCCGCATCGGTGACCGCGACGTCACCGACGTCCCGCCGAAGGACCGCGACATCGCGATGGTGTTCCAGAACTACGCGCTGTACCCGCACATGACCGTCGCCGAGAACATGGGCTTCGCGCTCAAGATCGCCGGTGTCGGCAAGGACGAGCGCGCCACCCGCGTGCAGGAAGCCGCGAAGCTCCTCGACCTCGAGGACTACCTCGGCCGCAAGCCGAAGGCCCTCTCCGGTGGTCAGCGTCAGCGCGTCGCGATGGGCCGTGCGATCGTCCGTCAGCCGCAGGTGTTCCTCATGGACGAGCCGCTGTCGAACCTCGACGCCAAGCTCCGCGTCCAGACCCGCACTCAGATCGCCTCGCTGCAGCGTCGTCTCGGCGTCACCACGGTCTACGTCACGCACGACCAGACCGAGGCCCTGACCATGGGTGACCGCATCGCGGTGCTCAAGGACGGCATCCTGCAGCAGGTCGGCACCCCGCGCGACCTCTACGAGAAGCCGAACAACGTCTTCGTCGCGGGCTTCATCGGCTCGCCGGCGATGAACCTCCTGCCGGCCGACGTCGTCGAGGGCGGGATCAAGTTCGGCACGCTGAACCACGCGATCGACCGCGACACGCTCTCCAACGCACGTTCCGCCCAGATCACCGTCGGCATCCGCCCCGAGGACGTCGTCGTGTCGTCGTCGGGCGAGGGTCTGCCGGTCACGGTCGACGTGGTCGAGGAGCTCGGCGCCGACGGCTACCTCTACGGTCACGCTGACGTCAAGGGCTCGCGCGTCGACATCGTCGCCCGCGTCGACGGCCGTTCGCACCCGTCGATCGGCGACACCATCGTCGTGACGCCGAAGTCGGGCCACGTGCACGCCTTCGACACCGAGTCGGGCGAGCGGCTCGACGACAAGGCCGTCGTCAGCGCGTAACGCTGGAAGGTCACTCACAGGAGGCGCGGTGCCAGCTGGCACCGCGCCTCCCGTCCGTTCTCACCCCGGTACCAGAGGAACCCACCGTGTCCGACTCGATGTCCATCACCGCAGCCACCGTCGACCCCGGACTCCTCGACCTGCCGTGGGACGTGCCCCTCGCGGACTGGCCCGACGACACGATCGTCGCCCTGCCGAAGGGCATCTCGCGGCACCTCGTCCGCTTCGTGCACCTGAGCGGGTACGTGGCCGCCGTGAAGGAGACCGGCGAAGAGGTCGCACGCTCCGAGTACGAGATGCTCCGCACCCTGCAGCGCATGGACGTGCCGTGCGTCGACCCGGTCGCGGTCATCACGAACCGGGTGAGCGCCGACGGGGAGCCGCTCCACCCCGTGCTCGTCACCCGGCACCTGCGGTTCTCGCTGCCGTACCGCGCGCTGTACTCGCAGACGCTGCGTCCGGACACCGCCACGCGGCTCGTCGACGCCCTGGCGCTGCTGCTCGTCCGCCTGCACGTGATCGGCTTCTACTGGGGCGACGTCTCGCTCTCGAACACGCTCTTCCGTCGCGACGCCGGCTCGTTCGCCGCCTACCTGGTCGACGCCGAGACCGGCAAGCTCTACCCGGGCGGCCTGTCGAACGGGCAGCGGGAGAACGACCTCGAGGTCGCGCGGGTGAACATCGCCGGCGAACTGCTCGACCTCGAAGCCGGCGGCCGCCTCGACGAGAACGCCGACCCGGTGGACGTCTCGAACCGGATCGTCGCGCAGTACCGGACGCTCTGGAAGGAGCTCACCGGTACCGAGCAGTTCGACATCCGGGAGCGCTGGCGCATCAACGACCGCGTCGAACGACTCAACGCCCTGGGCTTCGACATCGAGGAGCTCTCGATCCACACCACCGAGGGCGGCTCGCAGGTGCGCATCCAGCCGAAGGTCGTGGACGCCGGACACCACCAGCGACGGCTGCTGCGCCTCACCGGCCTCGACGCCGGCGAGAACCAGGCCCGTCGGCTGCTCAACGACCTCGACTCGTACCGGGCACGCAACGGCCGCGACCTCCTCGACGAGGAGATGGTCGCGCACGAGTGGGTCTCGCGGGTGTTCGAGCCGGTCATCCGGTCGATCCCGCGCGACCTCCGCGGGCGACTCGAACCGGCCGAGGTGTTCCACGAGCTGCTCGAGCACCGCTGGTTCATGTCCCAGCAAGAGGAGCGCTCGGTGTCCCTGCCCGAGGCCACGACCGCGTACATCAACGACGTGCTGCGGCACCGCCGTGACGAGCGACTGCTGATCAACCCGCCGACGTCGTCGATGACGCTGCCGATCCCGGTCGTCGACGACGCCGAGCCGGCCTCCCCCGACGACGTCGAGGACTGGCGCGCCACGGTCTGACGCCGGCGCACCCGTGCCCGCCGAACAGCGATGGTCGCCTCCCCGACCGGGAGGCGACCATCGCTGTTCCGTGGAGTGCCGGACTACTCGGCGCGACGGCGCCGGGCGACCTCCCAGAGGGTGACGCTCGCCGCGATGCCCGCGTTGAGGGACTCGGTCGCGCTCGAGATCGGGATCGACACGATGGCGTCGCAGGTCTCGGTGACGAGGCGCGACAGGCCCTTGCCCTCGGATCCGACGACGATCACGATCGGACGGTCGGCGAGTTCGAGGGCGTCGAGCTCCACGTCGCCGTCACCGTCGAGCCCGAGGACGAACAGGCCCATGGACTTGAGGGACTTCAGCGTCTGCGTGAGGTTCGGCGCCATCGCGACGGGCGTCCGGGCAGCGGCACCGGCCGAGGTCTTCCACGCGCTGGCCGTCACACCGACGGAGCGGCGCTGCGGCACGATGACGCCGTGACCACCGAAGGCCGCGGTCGAGCGGATGATCGCACCGAGGTTGCGCGGGTCGGTGATGCCGTCGAGGGCCACCATGAGCGGGACCTCGTCCTTCGCGAAGGCGCGCTCCACGACGTCCTCGGCGACGGCGTACTCGTACGCCGGCACCTTCAGCGCGACACCCTGGTGCACACTGTCGTGGCCCGTGATGCGGTCGAGCTCCGGACGCATGATCTCCATGATCGCGACGCCACGGTGGTTGGCGAGCGCGAGGATCTCCTTCACGCGGTCGTCGACCTCGATGCGGGCGGCGATGTACAGCGTCGTCGACGGGGTCTTCGTGCGCAGCGCCTCGAGCACCGAGTTGCGACCGGTGACGAGCTCGTGGTCGTCGGACTTCCGTGTCGGCGGACGGCCGGTCCGCTGCTGCGGCGAGTTCGACGCACCGTGACGCCCCCGGGCCGCCTCGAAGCGCTCCTTGGCCGCCTTGCGCTTGCCGGCGGGGTGGTACGGCCGGTCCTCGGCCTTCGGCGTGGGCTTGCGCCCCTCGAGCGCCTGCGCGCCCTGGCCGCCGGAGCCGACCTGCTTGTTCCCCTTGCGGCCGGAGCGGACGGCGCCGGGCCGGCCCTTCTTGCTCCCCGAGACGTTCTTCATTGCTCTCTCCTGTCCGGCACTGCCGTTGTCAGGCGATGCTCCAGCGTGTACCAGCTGCGGTGTCTTCGATGGTGATGCCCGCGGATGCGAGATCGTCGCGCACGCGGTCTGCCGTAGCGAAGTCGCGTGCGGCCCTGGCGTCGGCGCGCTCCTGCACGAGGCGTTCGACGAGGGCTGCGAGTGGTGCGGCCGATGCGTCGTGGCCGCCACCCGACCAGTGCGCTGCTCGCGGATCGATGCCGAGCACCTCGACCATCGCGGCCACCTGATGGTACGCGGTTCCGAGCGCTTCCGCATCGTCCTGGTCGAGCGCGGCGTTGCCGGTGCGGACCGTCTCGTGCAGCACGGCGAGCGCCTGGGGCACCGCGAGGTCGTCGTCCATCGCCGCGGCGAAGGCGTCGGGGACCCCCGGAGCGTCGGCCAGGCGAACCCCTTCGAGTCGTTTCGCCGCCCGCGACAGGAAGCCCTCGATGCGGTCGTACGCCGCCTCGGCCTCGGCCAGGGAACCGTCGTGGTGGTCGATCGAGGAGCGGTAGTGGGCTGCGCCGAGGAAGTACCGGACGACCGCGGGACGAGCCGCTGCGAGGAAGTCCGCGGCGAAGATCGAGTTGCCGAGCGACTTCGACATCTTCTGTCCGTCGACGGACACGAGCCCGTTGTGCAGCCAGTACGACGCGAACGGGTCGCCGGCCGCGGTCGACTGCGCGAGTTCGTTCTCGTGGTGCGGGAACCGGAGGTCGAGCCCACCGCCGTGGATGTCGAACGCCGGCCCGAGGTACCGGCGGGACATCGCCGAGCACTCGATGTGCCAGCCCGGGCGTCCGGGCCCCCAGGGCGAGTCCCAGTTGGCGGTCGGGGGCTCGCCGGGCTTCGCACCCTTCCAGAGCGCGAAGTCACGGGGGTCGCGCTTGCCACGGGGATCGGCGTCGGCGGCCTCGACCATGTCCTCGCGGCGCTGGCGCGTGAGGGCGCCGTAGGACTCCCAGCTGCCCGTGTCGAAGTACACGTCGCCGGACCCGTCGGCTGCGGCGTAGGCGTGGCCGCGCTCGATGAGCCGGGCGATGATGTCGTGCATCTGCGGCACGCTCGCGGTGGCGCGGGGCTCGTACGTCGGGGGCAGGATGCCGAGGGCGTTGTACGCGGCGGTGAACTCGAGCTCGACGCGGTACGCCCGGGCGAACCACTCCTCGTCGGTGCCCGATGCCAGGTCGAGCACCTTGTCGTCGATGTCGGTGACGTTCCGCACCAGGGTCACGCGGAGGCCGCGGTACGTCAGCCAGCGGCGCCAGATGTCGTAGACCAGCGCGGAGCGGAGGTGCCCGATGTGCGGCGAGGACTGCACGGTGGGACCGCACACGTACATGCTCACGTGACCGTCGACCAGCGGGACGAGGTCGACGACGGCTGCGGCGCGGGAGTCGTACAGGCGAACGGTCACGCGCCCAGCCTAATCGGCGAGCGACCCCCGTTTCCGGAGGGCGGTCAGCGCGTCAGACCGACCGCACGATCGCCGTCGCGATCGCCGCGAGCCCCTCGCCCCGCCCGGTGAACCCGAGCCCGTCCGTCGTCGTGCCGGACACCGCGACGGGCGCCCCGACGACCGCTGCGAGGGCGTCCTGCATCTCGCTGCGCCGGGTGCCGATACGCGGACGGTTCGCGATGACCTGCACCGTCACCGACGTGACCGTCAGACCCGCACCGGCCAGGGCCGACACGGCACCGCGGATGAAGACGTCACCGGATGCACCGGCGTAGGCGGGGTCGGACGTGCCGAACCGTCCGCCGATGTCGCCGAGCCCACCGGCGGAGAGCAGCGCGTCGCACACGGCGTGGGCCACCGCGTCACCGTCGCTGTGGCCGGAGAGCCCGGGCTCGCCGGGGAAGTCGAGCAGCCCCACCCGGCAGGGCGATGCGTCGTCGAACGCGTGGACGTCCACGCCGAGCCCGACCCTCGGGCTGACCGCACCAGCCGGACCGGCAGCCCGGGACCGCACGATCGACTCGGCACGACCGAGGTCCCACGGCGTGGTGATCTTGAACGCGTCGGCGTCGCCGGGGACGAAGCGCACCATGCCGCCCGCTGCCTGGAACACCCCGGCGTCGTCGGTCTCGGCACGCTCGGCCACGGCGTACGCCCGCCGGAGTGCCGCGAGCGGGAAGCCCTGCGGCGTCTGCACACCGACGAGCGCGGACCGCTCGACGGTCTCGACGACGACGTCACCGTCGACCCGCTTCACGGTGTCCGTCACGGGGAGCGCGGGGACGAAGCCGACCGGGCTGCCCGCCGCTGTGCTGGCGGAGACCGCATCGAACACCCGCGTGAACTGGGCCGCCGGTGTCAGACAGCGGGCTGCGTCGTGCACCAGCACCGAGGTGACGGAGTGCGGCAGCACGGCCAGGCCGGCCTCGACCGAGCCGTGGCGATCCGTTCCTCCGGGGACGACCGCCGTGTACTCGACCGCCGCCCCCGCGACCGACGCGACCACGTCACGACACTCGTCGAGGAGCGACGCCGGCGCGACCACGACGACGAGCGTCGGGGACGGCAGCGTGAAGAGCGGCTCCAGTGCACGCGCCAGCATGAGCGATCCGGCGACCGGCACGAACGCCTTCGCCGTGCCGATGCCGAGCCGCGTGCCGGAACCCGCCGCAACGACGACGACCGCCCGGTCCACCCCTTCGGGGAACCGTGCGGTCGTGGTCGTGGCGTGCAGTGTGCTCAGGACGCGAGGACTTCGTCGAGGACGGTCGATGCCTTGTCCTCGTCGGTCTTCTCAGCCAGCGCCAGCTCGGAGATGAGGATCTGCCGCGCCTTGGCCAGCATCCGCTTCTCGCCCGCGGACAGGCCGCGGTCCTGGTCGCGCCGCCAGAGGTCGCGGACGACCTCTGACACCTTGATGACGTCGCCGGAAGCGAGCTTCTCGAGGTTCGCCTTGTACCGACGGGACCAGTTGGTGGGCTCCTCGGTGAACGGGGCCCGCAGGACCTCGAACACCTTGTCGAGGCCTTCCTTGCCGATCACGTCGCGGACTCCGACCAGGTCGACGTTGTCCGCCGGTACCTCGATCGTCAGGTCACCCTGGGTGACCCGCAACTTCAGGTAGACCTTTTCCTCACCCTTGATGACGCGCGTCTTCACTTCAGAGATGGTTGCCGCCCCGTGATGGGGGTAGACCACGGTCTCGCCGACCTCGAATTGCATGTATCAGGCTCCGTTCCGAGACACCCAGTTTACCACAAGCAGAATTGGGGTAAGGGATACCTAACCACGGCGGCTCCCAGGTCCTCGCTAGGATGGTGGAGTTCGGACCGTCCGGTCCACATCGTGATCTTCCGGAGGAATCTCTTGCGAGCTCGGGTACTCGTGTCCGTCGCCGTTGCGGCAACCATCGCGCTCGGCGCCACCGGGTGCGAGTTCATGTCGCCCGCCCAGACCACGGAGATCAAGCAGATCACCGACGGCGTGGACGTGACGACGGGCAAGATCGCCGTCCGCAACGCGCTGCTCATCTCGGACGACGGCGACGGCGCCCGCTTCATCGGCACCCTCGTCAACACCGCCGAGAAGGGCGACATCACCCTCTCGATCGAGGTCGGGGGCGACACCCAGACCGTCGACGTCCCGGCGAACACCCACGTCGACCTCGCGATGGCCTCCGACACGCAGCCGACCGGCGGCACCGAGGACCAGGGCACCCAGACGCAGGGCACGAAGGCCGGCACCGGCAACGAGGTCGTCTTCGACAGCGCGGACGCCAAGCCGGGCTCGCTCGTCAAGGTCTACTTCTCGTACTCCGGCGCCGAGGGCGTTTCCGCCAGCGTGCCGGTGCTCACCAGCGCGCAGGAGGAGTACCAGACCCTCGCGCCGACGCCCACCCCGACGAGCACCTCGACCTCGCCGTCGAACAGCGGCACGCAGCCGACCGGCGACGCGACCGCCCCGGGGACGCAGCCCGGCGACTCGGCGACCGACTCGTCCAGCGGCGACGCCGGCACGAACGGCTAGTCGGAACAGACGCAACCGCCGGGAGGCCCGGTGCCGGTCCCACGGACCGGCACCGGGCCTCCAGTCGGTTGCGACCACTGCCGCACCCGCGTGACGGGCGCTGCGTGCGGTGCGTGCGGGCTCAGCCCTCGATGCGGTAGCCGAGTCCGCGCACCGTGACCAGGATCTCCGGGGCGCTCGGGACGCGCTCGATCTTCGACCGGATGCGCTTGATGTGCACGTCGAGGGTCTTCGTGTCCCCGAAGTAGTCCGACCCCCAGACCCGGTCGATGAGCTGCCCACGGGTGAGCACACGACCGGCGTTCCGGAGCAGCAGCTCGAGCAGCTCGAACTCCTTGAGCGGCATCGGCGTCTCGGAGCCGTCCACCTGCACCGTGTGCCGCTCGACGTCCATCCGGATCCCGCCAACCTGCAGGATGCCGCTCTCCGCCGGGTCGTCCTCGGTGCGGCGACGGAGCACGGCACGGATGCGAGCGAGGAGCTCCCGCGTCGAGTACGGCTTCGTCACGTAGTCGTCGGCACCGAGCTCCAGCCCGACGACGATGTCCACCTCGGAGTCCTTCGCCGTCAGCATGATGATCGGGATGTTCGAGCGGGTGCGGATCTGCCGGCACACCTCGGTACCGGAGAGACCCGGCAGCATGAGGTCGAGCAGCACCAGGTCGGGGTTCTCCGCGTCGAACTTCGACAGCGCGGTCACGCCGTCCGCAGCGACGGAGGTCTCGTACCCCTCACGCTGCAGCAGGAACTCCAGGGGCTCGCTCAGGGCCGGCTCGTCGTCGACGATGAGGATCTTGGTCACGATTGCTGCTCTTCCAGTTGCTCTTCGAGTGCTGTGGTCAGTTCGGTGTCCGCCTCGGGGAGACGGATGGTGAAGGTCGAACCCTTGCCGGGCTGAGACCAGACGCGGACGTCGCCGCCGTGGTTGCCGACGACGTGCTTGACGATCGCGAGTCCGAGGCCGGTACCACCGGTGGCTCGGGAGCGCGCGGGGTCGACGCGGTAGAACCGCTCGAACACCCGGTCGAGGTCGGCCTCGGGGATGCCGACGCCCTGGTCGGTGACGGCGATCTCCACGAAGCCCTTCGCGGACCGGACGCCGATGCCGACGCGCGTGTGGTCCGGGGAGTACTTGACCGCGTTCGCGATGAGGTTCGACACCGCGATCTGCAGGAGCCCCGGGTCGCCCATGACCCGCAGCTTCGACTTCTTCGCCCGCACCAGCTCGATGTCCCGGGCGCGCGCCACGATCTCGTTCGCGTCGGCCGCGGCCTGCACGATGCGGTCGATCGAGGTCTCCTCGCTGTTCTCCAGCGCGTCGACGGACTGCAGCCGCGAGAGCTCGATGATGTCCTTCGTCAGGGCCGCGAGCCGTTCGGACTCGGTGACGAGCTGCGCGGCGAACTTCCGGACGTGCTGCGGTTCGTCCGCAGCGGCGACGAGGGTCTCGGAGAGCAGGCCGATCGCGCCGATCGGGGTCTTCAGCTCGTGCGAGATGTTCGCGACGAAGTCACGCCGGACCTCGTCGATCCGGCGGCTCTCGGTGAGGTCGTCCGCCGTCACGAGCACGTACCGGTTCCCGAGCTGCGCGGCCCGGAAGCTCAGGTAGCCGATGAGCTCGCCCCGTCGGCCACGCGGGAGCTCGAGGTCCTCCGACCCCATCTCACCGCTCTTGCGCACCCGGTCGACCAGGTCGGCGAGCTCCTGGTGCACGAGCTTCCGCCGCACCACGAGTCCCACCGTCAGTGCCTGCGGCGACGCGGCGACGACCGTGTTCGACGGGTCGACCACCACGGCCGGGTTGTGCATCGTCGAGATCACCGCGGCGACGCCGTCCGGCAGGGTGCGTTCCGCGACGTCCGCTGCACGGGCCGTGCGCTCGGCGGTGATGATCAGCACCACGACGCCCGCGCCGAAGACCCCGCCGAGGAGCATCGACAGTGGCACGAGCCACGCGTTGTCCATGCCGCCAGTGTAGGGATGGTCACACGGGGTTCGGGCCCCGTTCACCCCGGTTCCGGGCGCTTCCGGGTCCGGAACGCGAAGCGTTCAGCCCGACGTCACCGTTCGTTCACCTGAGCTGACGACACTCGACCGGTACGCAGAGAGAGGTACTCCCCCATGCGCGAAGTCTTCCAGCAGGAACTCCAGGACGTCCAGGAGCGACTGACCGAGATCGCCGGGCTCGTCGAGTCCGCCATCACCCGTGCCACCCAGGCCTTCAGCGACTCCGACGTCGCCCTCGCCGAGGAGGTCATCGCCGACGACGCGAAGATCGACCGCGCGGCCAACAGCCTCGACGAGATCGCGATCGACATCCTGGCCCGCCAGGCCCCGGTCGCCCGCGACCTGCGCGTCGTCGTCACCGCCCTGCGGGTGAGCTCGTCCCTCGAGCGGATGGGCGACATGGCCGAGCACATCGCGCAGCTCGCCCGCCAGCGTTTCCCCGAGAAGGTCGTGCCGAAGGGCCTCCGCAGCACCTTCAAGGAGATGGGCAAGCACGACGTCGCGATGGCGCAGAAGCTCACGCGCCTGCTCGCCACCGAGGACATCGCCCTGTCGGCCGAGATCCGCGACGAGGACGACGCCGTCGACGAGCTGCACGCCAGCGTCTTCGACTTCGTGCTCGGCGAGGCCTGGAAGGGCGGGCCGATCGACACGGTCGACGCCACCCTGGCCTCCCGCTACCACGAGCGCTTCGCCGACCACGCGGTGTCGATCGCGAAGAAGGTCGAGTACCTGGCGACCGGCGACTGGACGGGCGCCTCGACCGCGACCGCCGGCGTCTGACCGGGGCCCTCCCGTCTGGGAGGATCGTGGCATGGCCCAGGTCGCGATCATCGTCAACGGCATGCCCGGTTCCGGCAAGAGCACGATCGGTGCCGCCCTCGCCGAGGTGCTCGGCTGTCCGTTCCTGTCGAAGGACCGGATCAAGGAGCCCCTCGCGGACATCGCCGGCCCGATGATCGCGTCGCGGCAGCTCGGCGCCATCGCGATGGAGACGATGTGGTCGATGGCACGGGCCGTCGAGAACGGGGTCGTCCTCGACGCCGTCTGGCTCCCGGCGCGTGACCGTTCCTTCCTGGAGGCAGGGCTCGCCTCCGCCGGGTCGCCCCGCGCCGTCGAGGTGTGGTGCGACGTCGACCGGGCCACCGCCGAGGACCGGCTGCGGGACCGGTACGAGCCCGACACCGTGCCGCCGCGGCACGCCGTCCACGGCGAGTACGCCGAGATCGTCGCGTTCTGGGACGAGCACGGGGCATCCGCGCAGCCGGTCGGGCTGCCCGGCGTCCCGGTCGTCCGGGTGGACACCACGAAGGCGTACGACGTCGGCGCCCTCGTGCAGGAGATCGCCTCGCACTTCGTCTGACCAGCCGCGGCCCGAGGATCCGACCATGCTGCGGAAGCGACGCTTGGTCGGAGCGGTGATCCGTTCCTCCCGGCAGAGCGACAGGAGTCGGCGGGACGTTCGCGGCAGACTGTCGCTTTCGCGAAGCCCCGCACAGCGCACGACGCCCCGCACACGCACGAACGCCCCGCCTGGTGACCAGGCGGGGCGTTCCTGCGTGCGCTGTTACTTCTTGGCGCCCTGCGCGGCGACCGCGGCGGCACCCGCAGCAGCGGCCTCGGGGTCGAGGTAGTACGAGGGCTTCGTCGGACGGAACTCGTCGTCGAGCTCGTACACCAGCGGGATGCCCGTCGGGATGTTGAGGGCCGCGATGTCGTCGTCGGAGATGCCGTCGAGGTGCTTCACGAGCGCACGCAGCGAGTTGCCGTGGGCCGTCACCAGCACGGTCTTGCCGGCGGCGAGGTCCTTCGTGATCTCCGACTCCCAGTAGGGCAGCAGGCGGTCGATCACGAGCTTCAGCGACTCGGTGCGGGGCAGGGCGTCGCCGAGGTCGGCGTAGCGGCGGTCACCGTACTGCGACCACTCGGCGTCGTCGGCGATGGGGGGCGGCGGGACGTCGAACGACCGGCGCCACTCCATGAACTGCTGCTCGCCGTACTGCTCGAGCGTCTGCGCCTTGTCCTTGCCCTGCAGATCGCCGTAGTGGCGCTCGTTGAGACGCCAGTCGCGCTTGACCGGCAGCCAGGCGAGGTCGGCCTCGAGCAGGGCGATGTCCGCCGTCTGGATGGCACGGGTGAGGAGCGAGGTGTACAGGACGTCGGGGACGATGCCGGAGTCGGCGATCAGCTCGCCGGCGCGCTTCGCCTCCTTCTCGCCCAGCTCGCTGAGCCGGACGTCGACCCAACCGGTGAACAGGTTCTTCTGGTTCCAGTCACTGTTGCCGTGACGGAGCAGGACGAGCGTGGAGGTCATGCCACCGATCCTACCGAGCGGTGCGCGGCCCGTACCCTGGTGGCATGCCCATCGGGAACGTGACGCGCGGGACCACCGGGTACAACCGGCTCCGTCGCGTCGACCGGTGGATCGCCGCGCTGCCCGCCCTCCGGCGGACCTCCGACCCGCTCGTCGCCGACGTCGGCTACGGGGCGAGTCCGACGACGACGCTCGAGCTCCGGGACCGGCTGGCCCGGGTCCGTCCCGACGTCGAGGTCACCGGGATCGAGATCGAACCCGCACGGGTGGCGCTCGCGAACGCCGGCACCCGCGACGGGGTGACCTTCCGGCTCGGCGGCTTCGAGACACCGACCCCCGGGAACCGTCGGCCGGCAGTGATCCGCGCCTTCAACGTGCTGCGCCAGTACGACGAGTCCGAGGTCGTCGGCGCGTGGCGGGTCATGCAGGACCGGCTGCAACCGGGCGGTGCGCTCGTCGAGGGGACGTGCAACGAGGTGGGGCGCGTGGCCTCGTGGGTGACGCTCGACGACGTCGCGCCGCAGACCTTCACGGTGTCGCTCCGGCTCGCCGGACTCGACGTGCCCTCGATCGTGGCCGAACGGCTGCCGAAGGCGCTCATCCACCGGAACGTGCCCGGTGAACGGGTGCACGCGTTCCTGCGGGACCTCGACCTGGCGTGGGCGGTTTCGGCACCGCTCGGCACGTACGGGCCACGGCAGCGGTGGCTCGGCGCGGTGCAGGGGATGCGCGACCGGGGGTGGCCGGTGCTGCACGGCACGTCCCGCTGGCGGCTCGGCGAGCTCAGCGTGCCGTGGGCCACGGTCGCTCCGGCGGAGTACCCCAGTCGCTGAACACCGGTGCCTGTCCGGAGCCTGTCCGCTGAACACCGGTGCCTGTCCGGAGCCTGTCCGCTGAACACCGGTGCCTGTCCGCCGAACACCGACATGTCGGGGTGCGACCGACGAACACCGGTGTTCAGCGGGGAAAGACCGCGGGCAGCGGGCAGCGGGCGGCAGGCAGCAGGCAGCGGGGGGCGAAGCCTACGAGCGGCGGACCGCTCCGAGCCGCGGCAGCCGCGGCACGTTGGCGGTGGCGCCGGCCTCGGGCGGGACGATGGTCTCCTGCGTGGCCGTCACGACCACGTCGTCGGCGGTGAGCGTCAGCGTCGCCGCCGGGTCGAGGGAGCGCTTCACGATCGCGAGGCCGATCGGCCCGAGCTCGTGGTGCACCGCCGAGGCAGCGAGTCGCCCCACCTCCTTGTCGTCGAGCACGACCGGGGTCCCCGGCGCGGGCAGGACGGCGTCCGAGCCGTCGAGGTGCAGCATCACCAGGCGGCGCGGCGGGTGCCCGAGGTTGTGCACCTTCGCGACGGTCTCCTGCCCGCGGTAGCACCCCTTCGACAGGTGCACGGCGGAACGGAGCCAGTCGAGCTCGTGCGGGATGGTGCGCTCGTCCACGTCGGACAGCGCGGGACGCCAGGCGGCGATCCGCAGTGCCTCGTACGCGAGGAGCCCCGCGGCGGGTTCGTCCGACGCGGCGATCGCGGTCGCGGTGCCGGGCGTGACCACCGCGATCCGGAGGGTCCAGTCGGAGCCGGGATGCGCCTCCAGGCTCGCGTAGCCCCATCCACCGGGCGTGACGGACGCCCACGGGTCGACCCACTCGGCGAGTGGCGTGTCCGGCAGGTCGACCGCAGCGAACGGGGCGGACGCACCGAACCAGCCGATCGTCGCGAGCTCTGCCGAGCGGTCGGCCACCTCGACCCGGAGCATGAACCGCATCGACGACAGCCACACTGCCAGTGGCGCGGCGTCGGCCGGCTCGGTCAGCAGCCACGCCACCGAACCGTCGTCGACGACGCGGGCGGCGTGCTCGACCCGGCCGGACTGGTCGAGAACCAGGGTCTCGGTGGAGACGCCCGGCTCGAGGCCGAGGAGCAGCTGCGACGTGATCGAGTTGAGCCACGACAGCCGGTCCGGACCGGAGACGGTCACGACGCCCAGGCCGAGCTCGACGACAGCACGGCCACGGGCGAGCAGGCGCTGCTCGCCGAGGGGGTTGCCGAAGTGGGCGGCCGGACCGGAGTCGGTCGCCACGAACCCGTCACGAGCGGCGAACGCGCTCATCAGTCGACCTTCGCGAGCTGCCCCGAGGCGTGCGAGGTGAGTTCCTTGCCGAGCGCGGCGATGTCCCACGCCCAGAACAGCTTCCCCTCGACCAGGCCGTACAGGCGGGTCGCCGCGGAGTAGTCCTTCGCGTTCGGCGAGCGCATCACGGCGTCCGTCGCGAGGTCGATGCGACCCTTGCGGACACGGCCGACGTAGAGCTCGTTGACGCCCGTCGGGTGGATGATCGCCGCCTCGACGTCGAAGCCGTCGGTGGTGTTCCGGAGCGCCTCGACGCTCTCGACCGTACTGAACGGGGTCGGCCCCTCGCCGAGGAGCATCGCCGGACCGCGGTCCCCGGGCTCGGACGGACGGTCGATCCGCCAGTAGCCCATCTCGGCCGCCAGGGGCGTGTGCTCGTCGTCGAGCAGCCACGTGGTGGAGGAGTAGTTGAGGTAGGGCAGCCCGTCGTGGCTGAAGCTCACACGCTGGCCGAACTCGTACTTGCGCGGTTCGTCCTCGTCACCGACGGGGTACTCCACCACGCCCGTGCCCTCCCAGACACCGACGAGCCAGGACAGCGGGACGAGTTCGGGGGCGAGGCCCTCGGGCAGTTCGATCAACGCTGACCCTTGAACAGCTTCACGACGACGGTCACCGAGACGAACGCGATCGCGAGCGACGCCAGGCCGAGAAGGCCGACGTAGAAGAGCTCGAGCGCAAGCAGCGAATCCATGCCGCGAGTCTACGCGGCGCGCCTGACCACGCCAGCCCGCGGGCGGCGCGTCAGCGCAGCGCCGCAGCACTGCGGCGCGTGAGCGCAGCGCCGCAGCACTGCGGCGCGTCAGCGCTGCGCGTCAGCGCAGCGTCAGCAGCAGCACTGCCGTCACCAGCACCACGACGAACGACCCCGACGACGCGATGCTGATCCGCTCGACCAGTCCGTCCTTCGTCGCGGTGATGAGCTGCAGCACGAAGCTGACGAGCACGCACAGCACGAAGACGAGCAGGAGCCACGCGAACGAGTCCTTGTCCGTCAGGGTCAGGACGAGCACGGCGCCGACGACCGCCAGCACCCAGACCGGCAGCACGGAGGTCAGCTTGAGACGACGCTGGTCGGTGGGCGGAACGGGCTCGGTCACGCGCCCCATCATGACAGGAGCGCGTCCGGCCCGTCCCGGCGCGCGCCGAGCACGCCGCCTCGGGCATGCCGTTCACCGCACTCCCGACCGTCCGGTCGGCGGGGGACTTCCCGAGCATCACTAGGATGTGTGCACGACTCCCCCACGCCCTGGAGGTCCTGTGGCCCAGCTCCTGGTACTCACCTCAGCCGCGCCCGGCGACGTCCTGCCGAGTCTCGGTCTGCTGAGCCACCGGATCCGCCACGTGCCCGCCGAGGCCGCCCAGCTGGTCAACGCGCCGCAGAGCGACCTCATGTTCGTGGACGCCCGCACCGACCTCGCCAGTGCGAAGGCCCTGTGCAAGATCCTCGCGACGAGCGGCTCGACCACCCCGATCATCCTGGTCGTCACCGAGGGCGGCCTCACCGCGGTGAACAGCGAGTGGAACGTCGACGACGTCGTGCTCGAGACCGCGGGCCCCGCCGAGGTCGACGCCCGCATCCGGCTCAGTGCCGGTCGCGCGTCGAAGAACCAGACCGGGTCGAAGATCCAGGCGTCCGGTGTCGTCATCGACGAGGCGAGCTACTCGGCGAAGGTCCGCGGCCGGCCGCTCGACCTCACCTTCAAGGAGTTCGAGCTCCTCCGCTTCTTCGCGACCCACCCGTCGCGCGTCTTCACCCGCGAGCAGCTGCTCAGCGAGGTCTGGGGCTACGACTACTTCGGCGGCACCCGGACGGTCGACGTGCACGTCCGGCGGCTCCGGGCCAAGCTCGGCGACCTCGAGTCGCTCATCGGCACCGTCCGCAACGTCGGGTACCGCTTCAACGTCTACGACGACGAGGCCGACCGCCTCACCGCCCAGTAGGCACGGTCGTGGCCGTCGCGCTCGAGCGCTTCACCGTCCGCGGGGAACCCCGCCCGTTCTCCGACCAGACCCTGGTCGACGTGCGCGCCGGCCGCGCGACGGTCGTCGGCGACGAGCGCGGGGTCGCCGTGGTCCGCGACGCCGAGCTGGAACTGGTGGTCGCCCTGGAGGCGCGGGGCCAGGGCCTCGGGACCGCCCTCGTCACGCGGGTGCTCGGGCTGGACGGCGGGGCCGCCCCCGTGGTCACTCCCACACCGACACTCGCGTGGGCGCACGGGGACCACCCCGCTGCGCGGGCGCTCGCGACGCAGTTCGGCTGGACCGCCGTCCGCACGCTGCTGCAGCTCCGTGCCCCCATCGCAGCCGCTCCCCCTGCACTCGACCTGCCGGACGGCTACACGCTGTCCTCCTTCCGCGCCGGCGACCCCGGCGACGAAGCCGACTGGCTCGCGCTCAACGCCGCCGCGTTCGCGCACCACCCCGAACAGGGCCGGATGACGCTCGACGACCTCCGCGCCCGCGAGGCCGACGACTGGTTCTCCGGCGACGACCTGCTCCTGCTCCGCGACGCCGCGGGCCGTCTGGCCGGCTCGTGCTGGCTCAAGGTCGAGGGCGACGTCGGCGAGTTCTACGCCGTGGCCGTGCGTCCGGACCTGCAGGGGCAGCGGCTCGGCGGGGTGCTCATGCGTGCGGGGACGGCCCGGCTGACCGGTCGTAGACTCGCGGCGGCGGCGCTCTACGTGGAGGGCGACAACGAGCCCGCGCTGGCGCTCTACCGTCGGTCGGGGTTCACGCAGCACGCGATCGACGTGCAGTACGCCGCGCCGGGCTCCACGACGACGACTGCCTGACGGTCCTCCACAGGGCCGCCGTTCACCGCGGGTTTCCACAGCGTCCACCCCGGGACCTCCGGCCGCAGGGACCGGGTGGCAGGATGTGGGCATGGACACCGAACCGCAGCTCGACGGCGACTCCGTCGCACCGGACCTCGACGACTTCGACGAGGTCGTCGAGATCGAGCACGAATCGCTGCCCACCGACCGCTACTTCGACCGCGAGCTCAGCTGGCTCCGCTTCAACCAGCGGGTGCTCGAGCTGGGCGAGGACCGGACGCAGCCGTTGCTCGAACGCGCGAACTTCCTGGCGATCTTCGCGTCCAACCTCGACGAGTTCTTCATGGTCCGGGTCGCCGGGCTGAAGCGCCGCATCGACACCGGCATCGCCGTCCCGACCAACGTCGGCCGCGCACCGTCCGACGTGCTGCGGGACATCGCGAAGAAGGCGCACGAGCTGCAGGACCGCCACGCGCAGGCGTTCATCGGCTCGCTCAAGCCGGACCTCGACGCCGCCGGCATCCACATCGAGCACTGGTCCGACCTCGACGAGGCCGACCGGCTCCGGATGCGTGAGTACTTCAACGAGCAGATCTTCCCGGTCCTGATGCCCCTGGCGGTGGACCCGGCGCACCCGTTCCCCTACATCTCCGGTCTGTCGGTGAACCTCGCGGTGCGGGTGCGGAACCCGAAGTCGCAGCGGCAGGAGTTCGCTCGGCTCAAGGTGCCGCAGAACTTCTCGCGGTTCATCAAGCTGCCGGACGACAACTCCGGGCGCCTGCGGTTCATCCCGCTCGAGGACCTCATCGCGAACCACCTCTCGGACCTGTTCCCGGGGATGGAGGTGCTCGAGCACCACGTGTTCCGGGTCACCCGCAACGAGGACGTCGAGATCGAGGAGGACGAGGCCGAGAACCTCATCCAGGCCCTCGAGCGCGAGCTGCTCCGCCGTCGGTTCGGGCCGCCCATCCGTCTCGAGATCACCGAGGACATGGACCCGGTGACGCTCGACCTGCTGGTGCGCGAGCTCGACATCACCGAGCAAGAGGTGTTCCGCCTGCCGTCGCCGCTCGACCTCGGCGGCCTGTTCGAGATCGCGAAGATCGCCCGCCCGGATCTGCACTACCCGAAGCACGTGCCGACGACGCCGGTGCAGTTCCAGCCGGGCGAACCGAACACGAAGCCCGACCTCTTCCGGGCGATCGGCTCGAAGGACGTGCTCGTCCACCACCCGTACGAGTCCTTCGCGACGAGTGTCCAGGCGTTCCTCGAGCAGGCCGCAGCGGACCCGAACGTGCTCGCCATCAAGCAGACCCTGTACCGCACCTCGGGCGACAGCCCCATCGTCGAGGCGCTCATCGACGCCGCGGCCGCGGGCAAGCAGGTCCTCGCCCTCGTCGAGATCAAGGCGCGCTTCGACGAGCAGAACAACATCACGTGGGCACGGAAGCTCGAGAAGGCCGGCGTGCACGTGGTCTACGGCCTGGTCGGGCTGAAGACGCACTCCAAGCTGGTGCTCGTCATCCGGCAGGAGGGCGGCACCCTCCGGCACTACAGCCACATCGGCACGGGCAACTACAACCCGAAGACCTCGCGCATCTACGAGGACATGGGCCTCTTCACGTCGGACGACACGGTGGGCAAGGACCTCACGCGTCTGTTCAACGAGTTGTCGGGCTACGCGATCGAGAAGAAGTTCAAGCGCCTCCTCGTCGCGCCGCTGCACCTCCGGAAGGGTCTGCTCAAGCGGATCCAGACCGAGGCCGACAACGCCCGCGCCGGCAAGCCCTCGGGCATCCGGATCAAGGTCAACTCGATGGTCGACGAGCAGATCATCGACGCGCTGTACCTGGCGAGCCAGGCCGGCGTCCCGATCGACGTCTGGGTGCGCGGCATCTGCTCGCTGAAGCCGGGGATGGAAGGCGTCAGCGACACCATCCGCGTGCGGAGCGTCGTGGGCCGGTACCTCGAGCACTCCCGGGCGTTCGCCTTCCACAACGAGGGTGACCCCGCCGTGTTCATCGGCTCGGCCGACATGATGCACCGCAACCTCGACCGACGCGTCGAGGCCCTCGTGCGACTCTCCGACCCCGCGCACGTGAACGAGGTACAGGAGATGTTCGACCTCGCGATGGCGGACACGACGAGCTCGTGGCACCTCGAGTCCGACGGCGAGTGGACGCGTCATTCGACCGATGCGGATGGCCGCCCGCTCGACGACGTGCAGAATGTCCTCATGCGGAAGATCTCGGCGCGGAAGCGCTCCACTCGGTGAGCGGCGGCTCCTCCGGTCCGGTCATCGCAGCGGGTGCCGTCGTCTGGCGCGAACAGGACGGCGTGCCGCTCGTCCTGCTCGTCCACCGCGACCACCACAAGGACGTCTCGTTCCCGAAGGGCAAGGCCGACCCGGGCGAGAGCGTCCCGACGACCGCCGTGCGTGAGATCGACGAGGAGACCGGGTACCGCGTGCACCTCGGCGCTCCCCTCGGCACCGCCGAGTACGTGCTGCCGAGCGGTCGCGACAAGGTCGTGCACTACTGGGCGGCCCGGGTCTCCTCGAAGGAGTTCGAGCGCGCCGGCACGTTCACGCCGAACGACGAGGTCGCCTCGGTCGAGTGGGTCTCCCTCGACGACGCCCGCCGCCGGCTGACGTACGAGCGCGACGTCGCCATCCTCGACCGGTTCGCCGAACGCGTCGCCGCCGGGGAGCACCGGACGTTCGCGCTCATCGCGCTCCGGCACGGCAAGACGGTCCCCGGCTCCGAGTGGGACGGCCCCGACGCCACACGCCCGCTGCTGCCCGTCGGCCGCACGCAGGCCAGGGCCGTCTCGTCCCCGGTCGCCGCGTTCGGCCCGAAGAAGATCCTCAGCAGTACGGCGGCGCGGTGCCTCGCGACCGTCGAGCCCCTGTCGGCACGGACGAAGCTCGGCGTCTCGAGCACGCCGGACATCAGCCAGGACGCCCACGACCGCGGTGCTGCGAACGTGAAGGGCGTCGTGCAGAAGCGCCTCGAGAAGGCGAAGTCGACGGTCCTGTGCTCGCACGGCCCGGTGCTGCCGGACATCATCGCCCGGATCGCCACCGCGACGGCCGACGACAGCGGCCGGTTCGACCTCCGTCGTGCCGCGATGCTGTCGGTCGGGGACTTCGCCGTCATGCACATCGCCGACGGCAAGCTCGTCGCCGTCGAGACCCACCGCAACGCCGTCTCGGCGTAACGGGCGCACGAGACCAGCCAGCCGCACGAGAGAGCGGCAGCGCGCCAGCGCGACCACTTCGCCCCGCGAGCGGACGACGCTCGGTGATCCGCGCCTCCAGGCCCGGGATCGACGCATGCGTCTGCATGCTCCCCCAGCAGGCGCGACGTTCCCGATCCTGCACCCGTCCGGGGACCCGCGCACGGCGCCCCGTCCGACACAACCCCTCGTTCACCTGCCGTTCACCGGCGCGGGTGAGTCCCGTCACCTCGCGTCCCTACAGTCGCTCCCGGGTCGGCACCGACCCACGGGACCAGCAGCGGTCCCACCTGCACTGACATTCCCGAAGGGACCCCTGTGAACATCAAGCGAATCGGCACGGTCGCGGCAATCGCGATCGCCGGCGCGGTCGTGCTCTCCTCGTGCGCGGCGAACGAGGACGCGGGCAGCACCGCACCCTCCTCTTCCTCCAGCTCCGGCACCGACTACTCGAAGCTCTCCGGCACCCTCACCGGTTCGGGTTCTTCCGCACAGCAGACCGCCGAGGCCACCTGGGCCGCCGGCATCCAGAGCGTCGCCTCCGGCGTCACGGTCAACTACTCGCCCGACGGTTCGGGCGCCGGCCGCAAGAACTTCATCTCGGGTGCGGCGGACTTCGCCGGCTCCGATGCCGCCCTCTCCGACGAGGAGCTCAAGAGCACCTTCGCGCTGTGCGCCGCGGACTCGAAGGCCATCGACATCCCGGTCTACATCTCCCCGATCGCCATCGCCTACAAGGTCGACGGCGTCAAGGACCTGACCCTCGACGCGAAGACGATCGCGGGCATCTTCTCGGGCAAGATCACCAAGTGGAACGACTCGCAGATCGCGTCGCTCAACAAGGACGCGAAGCTGCCGGACGCGAACATCACGGTCGTGCACCGCTCCGACGACTCGGGCACCACGCAGAACTTCTCCGAGTACGTCTCGGCGAACGCGTCGGACGTGTGGACCGAGGCCCCGAGCCAGACCTTCCCGTACCAGGTCGGCGACAGCGCCAAGGGCACCTCGGGCGTGGCCTCGGCCATGGCCAGCGCCTCGAACGCGATCACCTACATCGACGACTCCGGCGCCGGTGACCTCGACAAGGCGAAGCTCATGGTCGGCGACAAGGCCACCGAGATCTCCGCCGAGGGCGCTGCCAAGGTCGTGTCGGACTCCGACGTCGCCTCCGGCCGCGAGGACAACGACCTCGCGATCAGCATCGACCGCAAGGACACCGCTGACGGTGCATGGCCGCTGGTGCTCGTCTCCTACGCCATCGCGTGCCAGGAGTACAAGGACGCCGACAAGGGCAAGCTCGTGAAGGGCTACCTCGACTACGTCGTCTCGAAGGACGCGCAGGACGCCGCCGCGAAGGAGGCCAAGTCGGCCGCCCTCTCGACGGAGCTCGCCGAGAAGGCCGCCAAGGCCGTCGCCTCCATCAAGTAACACCCTCTGAGCGCCCGGACGCCGGTCCCCACCCACACGACCGGCGTCCGGGCACTCGGGCGTCACACCCCGAACACGCAGAACCCCCAGAACACCCGAACACGCGAACACCCGAACACCAGAACACCCGAACATCCGAACCACCCCGAACCACCCCAACCCGTCGCCTCCCCCGGCGTTCCTCCGACAGGAGTCCCATGACGACCGCACCGGCCCAGCCAGGGGCCACCGTCACCCCGAAGCCGAAGGCCGTCGTCCGCGTCGGCGACCGCGTGTTCTCCGCCGCCTCGGTCATCGCCGGCGGCCTCATCCTCTTCGTGCTCGTGCTCGTCGCCGCCTTCCTGGTCTGGCAGAGCATCCCCGCGTTCAGCGCCAAGGTCGGCGAGCTGCCGAACCAGGCCGCCAACTTCTGGGACTACGTCGGCCCCCTCGTCTTCGGCACCGTCTGGTCCGCGCTCATCGCGCTCGTGATCGCCGTGCCGCTCTCGCTCGGGATCGCGCTCTTCATCTCCCACTACGCACCGCGCCGCATCGCCCCGGTCCTCGGCTACGTCATCGACCTGCTGGCCGCGGTGCCGTCGGTCGTCTACGGCCTCTGGGGCATCGTGGTGCTGGCGCCGTTCGTGAAGCCGTTCTACGGGTTCCTCAACGAGTACCTCGGCTGGTTCCCGCTCTTCTCCGGGCAGGTGTCCGGCACCGGCCGCACGATCCTGACGGCGTCGATCGTCCTCGCGGTGATGGCGATCCCGATCATGACCGCGGTCATGCGTGAGATCTTCCTGCAGGCCCCGCGCCTCAACGAGGAGGCCGCCCTGGCCCTCGGTGCGACCCGCTGGGAGATGATCCGCCTGTCGGTCCTGCCGTTCGCGAAGTCCGGCATCGTGTCCGCGATCATGCTCGGCCTGGGGCGTGCGCTCGGCGAGACGATGGCGATCGCCCTGGTGCTGTCGGTGTCGACGAACGTCACCTTCCAGATGCTCACCTCGCTGAACCCCTCGACGATCGCGGCGAACATCGCCCTGCAGTTCGCCGAGGCGTCCGGCACGGCCCTCAACGCACTCATCGCCTCGGGTCTGATCCTCTTCGTCATCACCCTGGTCATCAACATGCTGGCGCGCTACATCGTGCGCAAGCGGGTCTCCTGAGAGGTCACACCCGATGTCCCTCGCTCTCCGTCAGACCGGCATGGCCGGCAACGTCTACGCCAACGGCAAGCTCCACAAGTCGGTGCCGTGGCTGCTGCTCGTCGGCTCCTGGGTCGCCCTGGTCCTCGTCTTCGCCCTGCTCAACGCGGGCGGCGCCGTCAAGGACTTCAACGTCGTCGCGGCGCTGTTCCTCGGCACGGTCCTGTTCGACGTCCTCATCGTCATCGTCTCCCGCATCGTCGAGGGCGGCCGGCAGGCGGTCGACCGCCTCATCACCTCGCTCGTCATCACGGCGTTCGTCATCGCGGTCCTCCCCCTGGTGTCGCTCCTCTGGACGGTCCTCGCCGACGGGCTCGCCCGCTTCGACGTGGAGTTCTTCTCGTACTCGATGCGCGGCGTCATCTCCGAGGGCGGCGGCGCGGTCCACGCCCTGATCGGGACGCTCGAGATCACGCTGTTCGCGGCACTCATCTCGGTGCCGATCGGCCTGCTCACCTCGATCTACCTCGTCGAGTACGGCACGGGCGTGCTCGCCAAGGGCATCACGTTCTTCGTCGACGTCATGACGGGCATCCCCTCGATCGTCGCCGGCCTCTTCGCCTACTCGCTGTTCGCGCTGTTCCTCGGCCCGGGCGCCCGCTTCGGCCTGGTCGGCTCGGTCGCCCTGAGCGTGCTGATGATCCCGATCGTGGTGCGCTCCACCGAGGAGGTCCTGAAGATCGTCCCGATGGAGCTCCGCGAGGCCTCGTACGCGCTCGGCGTCCCGAAGTACCTCACCATCCTGAAGGTCGTCCTCCCCACGGCGCTCGCCGGCATCACCACCGGCGTCATGCTCTCCATCGCCCGCGTCATCGGCGAGACCGCACCGCTCCTGGTCACGGCCGGGTTCACCGCGAGCATGAACTACGACCTGTTCAAGGACCCGATGATGACGCTGCCGGTGTTCGCGTACACGCAGTACTCGCAGCAGGGCGCCAACCCGGTGCCGTTCGTCGACCGGGCCTGGACAGCAGCGCTCCTCCTCATCATCATCGTGATGCTGCTGAACCTGCTCGCCCGGTTCATCACCCGTCTCTTCGCCCCCAAGCTCTCGCGCTGACCCGCGGGATCGACCACCCACCAGAAGGAACCACGTGTCCAAGCGCATCGAGGTCGACGGCCTCAACGTCTACTACTCGAAGTTCAAGGCCGTCGAGGGCGTCGACATCACGATCGAGCCCCGCACCGTCACCGCGTTCATCGGTCCCTCGGGCTGCGGGAAGTCCACCTTCCTCCGCACCCTGAACCGCATGCACGAGGTCATCCCCGGCGCGTACGTCGAGGGTTCGGTCAAGGTCGACGGCGACGACCTCTACGGCCCCGGGGTCGACCCGGTGCTCGTCCGCCGGCAGGTCGGCATGGTGTTCCAGCGCCCCAACCCGTTCCCCACGATGTCCATCAAGGACAACGTGCTGGCCGGCGTGAAGCTCAACAACAAGCGGCTCTCCCGCTCCGAGGCGGACGACGTCGTCGAGCGGTCGCTGCAGGGTGCGAACCTCTGGAACGAGGTCAAGGACCGCCTCGACAAGCCCGGCATGGGTCTGTCCGGCGGCCAGCAGCAGCGTCTCTGCATCGCCCGCGCGATCGCCGTGCAGCCCGACGTGCTCCTGATGGACGAGCCGTGCTCCGCGCTCGACCCGATCTCGACCCTCGCGATCGAGGACCTCATCGAGGAGCTCAAGAAGGAGTACACGATCGTCATCGTGACCCACAACATGCAGCAGGCTTCGCGGGTGAGCGACAAGACGGCGTTCTTCAACATCGCGGGCACCGGTCACCCCGGCAAGCTCATCGAGTACGACGACACCGCCACGATCTTCTCGAACCCGTCCGTCCAGGCCACCGAGGACTACGTCTCCGGCCGCTTCGGTTGAGTTCGCGCTGACCTCGGGTACCGCTGCGGCGGACCCCGAACGACGAAGCCGACGTCACACGACGTCGGCTTCGTCGTTCCCGGTCGACGCTGCGGCCTGGAGGCGCGGCGCACCTCCGCACCGCAGCACCGGCGGGCGGGTGGTCGCGCCGGGCGCACGCCCCGCACACACGACTCCCCGCCCGCGGCAGGAGCCACGCGAGCGGGGAGAGGAGTACGTCCGGCGTCAGGCCGTGGTGACCGCCATGATCGGTGTCGTGGTCGGCTGCTTCGAACCGCCCTCGGGTTCCACCGTCATACCGATCGTCACGTTGTGCGACCGCTTGCCGGAGAGGACCGCCGAGTGCACGCCGTCCGAGGTTCCGTCCAGCAGGCCGGCAGCGGTGATCTTGCCGCCCTCGCCCTCGGAACCGATGTACCAGAGCTGGTAGGTCTTGCCCGCCGGCGCCTTCGAGACACCGTCGAGGATGACCGCGGACTTGCCGAGGTCGTCGGACCACACGACCGTGGCCGTGCCACCGCCGGAGACCTTCGCGGTGCTCCGCTTGAAGTCCGACGCGGCGTAGATCTGCTCGAGCCCGCCGCTCGCCTGCGTCGTCCCCGGGGCGGGGCCGTTCGACGGAGCGAAGGACGTGCCGACACCGAGACCGACGCCGAGGAACACCACCGCGACCGCGGCTGCGGCGGAGAGGGCTGCTGCCGGACGCTGGAACCAGCGTCGACGCGCAGCGGTCTCGGCCCGGCCACGTCGGGTGATGACGGACGGGTCGGCGGTGGGGCGTGCCTCCAGGCCGTCGTCGGCGACCGGCTCGGAGACCGGAGCAACGGGAGCGGAAGCAGGAGCCGACGAGTCGGCGAGCGGCGCCGCCTGCGGCATCGAAGCGATCTGAGCCATCAGCGACGCCTTGAGCGACGCGGGCGGCTCGACCGGCGTGACGGCGTAGGCGAGCTGCAGCGCGGTCTCGCGCAGCGAGTCCGTCTCGGCCCGCAGCTCCGGCGAGGCCGACATGGTCGACTCGAGCAGCGCTCGCTCGTCGTCCGACAGGGAGTCGAGGGCGTGCGCCCCGGTGAGCAGGGCAGGGTCTTCGTGGTGCTCGGTCATGATGTCACCCCCATCTCGTCGCGGAGTCGGATCATCCCGTCACGGAGACGGGTCTTGACGGTGCCGATGGGGACACCGAGGTGTGCGGCCATCTCGCTGTGCGAGTAGCCGCCGTAGTAGGCGAGTTGCACGGCCTGCCGTTGGAACTCGGTGAGTTTCCCGAGCGCCCGGCTGACCCGTTCGTGTTCGATGCGGATCTCGACGGATTCGGAGACCTGGTCGAAACCGGACTCGAAGTCGCGGATGCCGATCTTGGTGTCACGGTCGTGGGAGGCCTGCGAGGCCCGCACCCGGTCGACCGCTCGACGGTGCGCCATGGTGAGGATCCAGCTGGCCGCGGTCCCCCGCTTCCGGTCGAAGCGTGTCGCTTGCTGCCAGACCTCGAGGAAGACCTCTTGGGTGACCTCTTCCGACTGTGCGCGGTCCCGGAGGAGCCGCGTCACGAGACCGAGGACCCGGCCGGACAACACGTCGTACAGATCGGAGAAGGCCGCCTGGTCGCCGGTCGCCACCCGGGAGAGGAGGTCGTCCGGGGACGCCTGAGCCGGCTCGGTCGAGCTCCAGCTCTCGGTGTCGCGTTCCACGAGGGCAAGCATTGCAGGTTTCCCTCCTCCCGGTTGCGTTCCGCCTGTGAGTTCCGGTTCCGACGCACACATTCGGGTGGTGTGCGTCGGAACTGGGCGAGGTCCCGCTGACCCGCAGGGAATTGACCGCCAGGGAGCGGACCGGGTCACGCGGGACCTCACTGTGTGGCTGGCGGTGATGCCTGCCACGGTGATGATTCGGCGCCCTCGCCCGGTCGGATTGGAGCAGTTCTCACCCGGACGCCGGACTGTCCCCGTCGCGCGGGAGTCCATGGCACGCCCGACGGTGGTTCTGTCCACCGAGAGTGAACAGGGTCGTGCGTACAGGCCGCGTCTCGTAGAATCGATCTCGCCGGGCCGCAGCAAGCCCCGGGCTCCAAAATTCGCCGCTTCGAGCGGCCTCGCGCCGAGAGGCGCTTCTGCGGCCCGGTTTTCCTCTGCCCGCTGGGCGGTCCGTCTGCTGGCTTGTCCGCCCGCTGGCTTCGCTGTCTGGCTTGTCCGCCCGCTGGGCGGTCTTTCTGCCTGGAGGCGCGGTGCGGGTCCGCCCCGCCCGTCGCTCAGTCCAGGCTGTCGCGGCGCCAGAGCGCAGCGGCCTCGGTCAGGTCGGCCGCCAGCTCCGACAGGCGGAGCGCACGCTTCGTCAGCTCGCTGGCACGCTCGCCCGCCGTCAGGTCGGAATCGTCCGCCACCGCCGTCGCGCCCGCCGCGGTCAGCCGGCAGAACGCCGCACCGCGGTCGAGCGCCACCGCGAGGTCGCCCGTGTACAGGCCGTGCAGGATCCGATCCGCGAGCGTCAGGATCTCCGCCGGCCCCGTCGGCTCCTCGGCACCCGCCACGGCCTGGTCGATCGTGCCGATCAGCTCGGTGCCCCGCTCGAAGAGGTACGCGACCTCGGTCGGGTTCTGCCGGATGACCGTCCGCACCAGGTAGATCCGCCACAGGGCACCGGGCAGCGTGTGCGCGCCGACGCGGGCCCACAGCTCGGCGATCGCGTCGATGCCGTGCACGTCCGTGTAGGTGACCAGCCGCTCGACGACCTCGGGATCGGGGTCCTGGCGGACACGGTGCAACAGCGCGTTCGCGGTCTCGTGCGCGACACGGTTCACCACGGCAGGGTCTTCGCCACCCTGGATCGCGGCGAACTCCTGGTCGGTGAAGTGGACGGGACGGTGGTGATCGCGAGGCACCGCGACAGTGTAGGCGCGACCGGCGACAGCCCTTGTCCCCCGTTCGCCGAGAACGCAACCGGCCAGATCCGCGTACCGTGCTCCGCCAGGGAGGCACTCCTCCCGGACGTGAAGAAGAGGACACTCCATGAACGCCCTGCTCATCATCCTGGCCGTGATCGCGGTCATCCTGCTGTTCGTCGGCGGTTTCGCCGCGAGCCTGAAGTTCCTGCTCTGGGTCGGGATCGTCCTGCTCATCATCGCGGTGATCGCCTGGCTCCTGCGCAGCCTCACCGGGCGTCGTAGCTGACCGCACGACAACGGTTCCGAACTGGAGGCCCTCACCCGCTAGCCTTGCGGGTGAGGGCCTCTAGCTCAGTTGGTAGAGCACCGGACTTTTAATCCGAGGGTCGTGGGTTCGAGCCCCACGGGGCCCACACCTTCCCGAACCGCGGCTTTTCATCCGAGGGTCGTGGGTTCGAGCCCCACGGGGCCCACACCTTCCCGAACCGCGGCTTTTCATCCGAGGGTCGTGGGTTCGAGCTCCACGGGGCCCACACCTTCCTGCCCTGTCGTTCCGCTTGCTGCCCATCTCATTCAGGGACACTCGGTGGACGGTCACCTGCCCCCCGGACTGCGCCGCGTAGAATCCCGGCCGTGGCCCGACGAACCGACGGCGGATGGCCGGACGGTCCTCGTTCGCAGCCGCTCAGACGACGACGCCGGAGGCGACGCCTGCTCCCCGGGGTCGCCCTCGGCGCGATGAGCCTCGGCGTCGCCGGGTGCCTCGTCATGCTGCCCGCGGTCTCCGATGCGTGCCAGTCGGTGCCGGACGCCTCGGACGTCTCCGCCACGCACGCCGCGTCGGCCATCGCCCGCGGCTCGGACGTCCTCATCGTCGGTGACTCGTACACGACGGGCCGCGGTTCGTACGACGGTCGGCACGGATGGGCGCAGGACCTCGTGGCCGATCGCGACTGGGACGCCACCGTCGACGGCGTCCCGGGCACCGGCTACGTCAACACGGGTGTGACGAACTCCGCCCGCTGGAACTACCTGTCCCGCATCGAACGGAGCGCGTCCCTCGACCCGGAGCTCGTGATCGTGCAGGGCAGCCAGAACGACTGGCTCGTCAGCGCGGAGACCCTCGAACGCCGGGTCGAGCGGACCCTGCGCACGGCGAAGCGGCAGTGGCCGGGCGCCGTCATCGTGGCGGTCGGCCCCTCGGCTCCGCAGCCCCGTGCGACGAGCACTGCGGGGATCTCGTCCGCGGTCGAGGCGGGAGCGAAGGCAGCGGGGGTGCCGTTCGTCGATGCGCTCGCCGGGCAGTGGTTCACGAAGATGAACAGTGCGAGCTACGCCGCGGTCGACGGGCAACACCTCAACGACGCCGGGTACCGGTACCTCGCGGCGAGGATCGACGAGGCGCTCGTCGGCCTCGCCACGCCGGCCGAGCACGAGCAGTGCGTCTGATCTCCTGACCGGGGTACAAGTCCCCCTCAGCCTGCTCTTGGCATTTCCAGTCCACAGCTCAGTCCGCGTTCAGCAGACTGTTGGCCTGACGCCGATAGTGTCGTTTCCGGATCCGATCGACGGATCCTGCAGCACAGCACCACCACAGAACGAACGGGGTACACCGTGATCGAGCCCATCGAAGCCACGCCGACCAGCACCACCGGTGACGCGCGCCGCATCGTCGAGCTCGCAGCAGCGACCAACACGACGATGAGCAACGAGCTCCTGCTCGACACGCTCCGCCGCAACGCCCAGGTCACGACCCGCCACATCCGCAAGGACTTCATCGAGGTCGCCACCGCCACCGCGGTGCTCGGCTACGTCTGCCGCCAGCGCAAGGACTTCATCGCCCTGCGCGGCGACGACCCGGCCTGGGCGCACGAGGTCGGCCGCTACGGCACCGAGTCCCTCGCGGTCGAGGCACTCCGCATGCGCCGCGCCTGACGAAGCGCGCGCTGACGCGCTCCAGCGTCACGCGCTCCCGCACGACGACGGCCCCGCCGGACTCCGGCGGGGCCGTCGTCGTGCACGAGGGGTCAGGACCAGACGCGGCGGATGCCCCAGGTGCCGGTCCACGACTCGTCGGGCTCGAGCCAGCGCAGGCCCTCGCCGGAGTTGAGGGCGTTCGCGGGCGCCGTCATGGGTTCGACGGCCACGGCGAGGCCCTTCCCGTCGCCGCGGGGGAACTCGCGTGAGGTGAAGACCTGCACGTAGGGGAACGACTCGTCCTGCCAGAGCTCGACGCCGTCACCCTCCGGGCCGTGCATCGTCGTCCGGCGGACCCCGTCGGCATCGGGCGTGATGTCGCGGTAGGCGGTGTCGAGGTCCGAGTCCCCCGCACGACGGCCCTGCCGCAGGTCGTACTCCGTGCCGTCCACCGGCACCGAGCCGTTCGGCACCTTCTGCTCGTCGACGGTGAAGGCGGTGTCGGCGGCGAGGGTGACGACGAGGTCCTCGGCGGGGGTGTCCCCGGCGCGGAGGTACGGGTGCGCCCCGATCGCGAACGGCGCCCGGACTCCGGACCGGTTGACGACCTCGTGCGTCACCCGGATGCCGTCGTCGACGAGCTCGTGGTGCACCCGGGTCTCGAGCGTGAACGGCCAGCCGTGCTGCGGGTGGATCGTCGCTTCCTGCACGACACCGGACTCGGTCTGGGACACCACGCGGTACGGCGCGAACCGGAGCAGCCCGTGTGAGGCGTTCCCGAACTTCGGCTCCGACACGTCGAGCTGCTGCGCCTTCCCGTCGAGCTGCCAGACGCCGCCCTTGACGCGGTTCGGCCACGGCGCGAGCACGATGCCGTTCGCCCCGGGCGGCTGCTCGGACACCGGGAACGGCTCGGTCAGGTCGAACCCGGCTACCCGGAGCTCGCGGATGCCTGCGGCGACCTCGGTGACGACCGCCTCGACGACCCCGTCGGGTCCGGCGTGACGGAGGTGGTACTGGCCCCCGGTCGGTGCTGCTGCGGTCATGCGGTCTCGTTCCTTCCAGCTGTGTCGGCCGACGGTTCGTCGTCGGCCACGATGACCCGGACGCCGGCCGCCCGGATCGGTGCGACGGCGTCCACCGTGGTCTCGGCGGTGACGACGACGTCGATGTCCTCGAGCGCACGGACGACCCCGATGTGGGCCCGGCCGAACTTCGACCCGTCCGCGACCACGACCGTACGCCGGGCCGACGCCGCGAGCATGCGCTTCGCCTCGGTCTCGGGCAGGTTGACGTTCGTCAGACCGTGCGCCACGTCGACCCCGGTGCCGCCGAGGAACACGACGTCGGCGGCGATCATCGGGAGCAGGGCACCGTTGAACGGCGCGACGAGCGAGTGCTGCAGGGGGCGGAGCGTGCCGCCGGTGACGATGACCGTGAAGCGGGGGACGGACCGCTCGAGAGCGAGCGCGGTGGTGAGGGAGTTCGTCACGACGGTGACGTCGACCAGCTCGGTGCGGGCCACCAGCGCCTCGGCGACGGCGGCGGGCGTCGTCCCGACGTCGAGCACGACGCACTGGCCGGAGCGCACGAGCGCGGCTGCTGCGCGACCGATCGCCGCCTTCGCGACCTGGTGCTCGACGGCGGTCTCCTCGAACGGTCGTTCGCCGGAACCGGCCCCGAGGCGGACCGCACCGCCGTGCACCCGCCGGATCCGCGCCTCCAGGTCGAGGGAGGCGAGGTCCTGTCGGACGGTCACCTCGCTGGTACCGAGGGCCGCTGCCAGGGCGGCCGTCCGGACCATGCCGGGCGCGCCCTCGACGATGGAGACGATGCGGTCCTGGCGCAGCGGCGCAGGGAGCGCGCCGGCGAGGAAGGAGAGGTCGTCGTCCGTCATGTGCTCAGTTTCGCTTGCTTCCGATGTCTTTCGCAATCCTTCGGATGGCGGGTAGGGTGGTGCGGTGATCACCAAGCGCGTGACGAAGCTCGCGGACGGCCGCGACCTCATCTACTTCGACGACGCCGACTCGACGCTGCCCGCAGAGCGCAGCATCGACGAGCGCGTGCTCGACCCGCGGCCGGAGACGGCGCGCATGCGGCAGGACGTCCTGACGGGCGAGTGGGTGTCGATCGCGGCGTCGCGGCAGAACCGCGTGTTCCTGCCGCCGGCCGACCAGGACCCGCTGGCGCCGCAGTCCGCCGCGAACCCCTCCGAGATCCCGAGCCGCTACGACGTCGCCGTGTTCGAGAACCGCTCGCCGTCGTTCGGCCCGCTGCTCGAGGCGGACGACGCACCCGAGTCCCTCGACTCGCTGAGCGACGTCGGCCTGAACCGCCAGCTCCGCTCCGTCGGCCGGTGCGAGGTGGTCTGCTTCTCCCCCGAGACCGCCGGCTCGTTCGCGTCGATCACCGAGTCGCGGGCGCGCACCGTGGTCGAGGCGTGGGCGGACCGCACCGCGGCCCTGTCCGAGATGCCCGGCATCCAGCAGGTCTTCCCGTTCGAGAACCGCGGCGAGGCGATCGGCGTCACGCTGCGCCACCCGCACGGCCAGATCTACGCCTACCCGTACGTCACCCCGCGCACCCAGCGGCTGCTCGCCTCGATCGAGCGGTTCGGACCGGACCTGTTCGAGCAGCACCTCGCGAACGAGCGGGCGTCCGAGCGGGTCGTCCTCGCGGGCGAGCACTTCACCGCCTTCGTGCCGTTCGCCGCGCGCTGGCCCATCGAGATCCACATGTTGCCGCACCGGCACGTGCCCGACTTCGCCGGGCTGACCGACGCCGAGAAGGACGAGCTCGCGTTCATGCACCTCCGGCTCACCCGCGGGCTCGATGCGCTCTACGGCGACCCGACGCCGTACATCGCCGCGTGGCACCAGGCACCGGTGCACACCGCCCGCGACACCGTGCGGCTCATGCTGCAGATCACGTCGCCCCGCCGGGCGGCCGACAAGCTGAAGTTCCTGGCCGGCAGTGAAGCCGCCATGGGCGCCTGGATCGGGGACCTCGTGCCCGAGAAGGCGGCCGAGTTCATCCGAGGAGGGATCGAGCGCGCATGACGTTCCAGCAGGTCTACGGGTACGAGCCGACGGTGCGGTACTCCGCGCCCGGCCGCGTCAACCTGATCGGCGAGCACACCGACTACAACGACGGGTACGTGCTGCCTTTCGCGATCGACCGGCGCACCACCGCCACGATCGCGCAGCGGGACGACCGCGTCATCCGTGTCGCGTCTGCGTTCGACGAGTCCGGCGGCCCGGTGTCGCTGTCGCTCGACGAGCTCTCGCCCGACGCGATGGACGGCTGGTCTGCGTACGTCTTCGGCATCGCCTGGGCGCTCCGCGAGCACGCCGGCGCGGACCTCTCCGACAAGACCGGGTTCGACGTCTTCATCGACTCGGACGTGCCGGTCGGCGCCGGTCTGTCGTCGAGCGCCGCGATCGAGTGCGGTGTCGCCCTCGCCTTCAACGACCTGTGGGAGCTCGGACTCGACCGCAAGGCCCTCGCACGGGTCGGCCAGTACTCCGAGAACCACGCCGTCGGGGCCCCCACCGGGATCATGGACCAGTCGGCGTCGCTCCTCGGAGAGCAGGACGCCGTGGTGTTCCTCGACTGCCGCACGCTCGACACCGCGGTCGTCGATCTCGCTCTCCAGGCGAACGACCTCGAGGTCCTCGTCATCGACACCCGGGTCGAGCACGCCCACGCCACGGGCGGGTACGCCGCACGCCGGGCATCGTGCGAGAAGGGTGCCGAGGTCCTCGGCGTCGAGGCACTGCGCGACCTGTCGGTCGACGACCTCCCGCGCGCGCAGGAGCTCCTCGACGACGAGACGTTCCGCCGCGTCCGCCACGTCGTGACCGAGGACCAGCGGGTCCTCGACACGGTCCGCACGCTCCGCGAGCAGGGGCCGCGGGCGATCGGCTCGCTGCTCGTCGCCTCGCACGAGTCGATGCGCGACGACTTCGAGATCTCCGTGCCGGAGCTCGACCTCGCGGTCGAGACCGCGATGGCGCACGGTGCGGTCGGATCGCGGATGACCGGTGGCGGGTTCGGTGGTGCGGCGATCGCGTTGGTCGACCGGGAGGCCCGTGATGCGATCACGACGGCCGTCACCGCCGCCTTCGCCGACGCCGGGTACCGCGAGCCGAACGTCTTCACCGTGCACGCTGCGCAGGGCGCCCGGCGCGACTGAGCGGCCCGCGCCCGGCGTACGGCGGCCCGCGCCCGGCGCACGGCGGGGCGAGTCTCGCGCTGAGCGACAGTTCACGCGGCCGAATGCCCGTGATGTGTCGCTCAGCGCGAGACTCGGCACCGAGGCGGCACCGAGGCGGCACCGAGGCAGCGCCGAGGCGGCACCGCCCGAGCACCCGCGCTAGTGCAGGTGACGCTCGGCAGCCTCGACCACGTTCTTCATGAGCATCGCGCGGGTCATCGGCCCGACGCCACCGGGCACCGGCGACAGGAACCCGGCGACGGACGCGACCGCGGGGTCGACGTCGCCGCGGAGACGAGCCTTCCCGGTCTCCTCGTTCACCACGCGGGTGATGCCCACGTCGATCACGGCGGCACCGGGCTGCACCCAGTCCGGCTTGACGAGCCCGGCGACCCCCGCGGCAGCGACGATGATGTCCGCACGCCGGCACTCGGCCGCGACGTCGGCCGTGAGCGAGTGCGTGAGCGTCGCCGTGGCCTCGAGTCGGGTGAGCAGCAGTCCGAGCGGCCGGCCGACCGTCAGGCCCTGCCCGATGATCGTGACGTGCGCGCCGCGGATCGGGATCTCGTACGCCTCGAGCATGGCGACGATGCCGCGCGGGGTGCACGGCAGCGGAGCGTCGATCGTGCCGGCTCCGCCCGGGACGGCGAGCACGAGCTCACCGAGGTTGGTGGGGTGCAGGCCGTCGGCGTCCTTCGCCGGGTTCATCAGCTCGAGCATCGGGATCGGGTCGATGCCCTGCGGCAGCGGGAGCTGCACGATGAACGCGGTGACCCGGGGGTCGTCGTTCATCTGCAGGATCGCCGCCCGGATGTCGGCGGCACTCGCGGAGGACGGCAGGTCGATGCGGACCGAGTCGAGCCCGATCTGCGCCGAGTCCTTGTGCTTGCCGGCGACGTACGACACCGATCCGGGGTTGGAGCCGACCATGATCGTGCCGAGGCCCGGGCGGAACCCGTGGTCGTGCAGGCGGTCGATGCGGAGCTTCAGGTCGTCGAGCGTGCGGGCGGCGAGGGCGGTGCCGTCGATGCGGACGGCAGAGCCCTCCCCGGCCCACAGCGCGCGCGGCAGCGGTGCAGCCACGGCGCCGCTCACGCGTAGAGCGGGAACGCGTCGGTCAGGGCCTTGACCCGTGCCGAGAGCGCTTCGATGTCCGGGTTGGGCATGAGCGTCAGCGCGATGATGTCGGCGACCTCGGTGAACTCGGCGTCGCCGAAGCCACGCGTGGCGAGCGCCGAGGTGCCGATGCGGACACCCGAGGTGACCATCGGCGGGCGCGGGTCGAACGGCACGGAGTTGCGGTTCACGGTGATGCCGACCTCGTGCAGCAGGTCTTCGGCCTGCTTGCCGTCGACCTCGGACGTGCGCAGGTCGACGAGCACCAGGTGCACGTCGGTGCCGCCGGTCAGGACGTCGATGCCGGCGGCCTTCGCGTCGTCGGCGGTCAGGCGGGTGGCGAGCGCCTGGGCACCGCGGATGGTGCGCTCCTGGCGGTCCTTGAACTCCGGCGTGCCGGCGAGCAGGAACGCGGTGGCCTTGGCGGCGATCACGTGCATGAGCGGGCCGCCCTGCTGCCCCGGGAACACGGCCGAGTTGAGCTTCTTGAACAGCGTCTCGTCGTTCGACAGGATCAGGCCGGAGCGCGGGCCGGCGAGGGTCTTGTGGACCGTCGAGGAGACGACGTGCGCGTGCGGGACGGGCGACGGGTGCAGGCCCGCGGCCACGAGGCCGGCGAAGTGCGCCATGTCGACCCAGAGCTTCGCACCGACCTCGTCGGCGATCTCGCGGAACTTCGCGAAGTCGAGCTGACGGGGGTAGGCGGACCAGCCGGCGATGAGGACCTTCGGCTGGTGCTCGATGGCCTTGGCGCGGATGTCGTCGTAGTCGACCTCGAAGGTCTCGGGGTCGACGCCGTAGGACACGGCGTTGTAGATGCGGCCGGAGAAGTTGAGCTTCATGCCGTGGGTGAGGTGCCCACCGTGCGAGAGTTCGAGGCCGAGGATGGTGTCGCCGGCGGACGCGATGGCGTGCAGGACGGCAGCGTTCGCTGTGGCGCCGGAGTGCGGCTGGACGTTCGCGTACTCGGCGCCGAACAGCTTCTTGGCGCGCTCGATGGCGAGGGACTCGGCGACGTCGACGTACTCGCAGCCGCCGTAGTAGCGCTTGCCCGGGTAGCCCTCGGCGTACTTGTTCGTCAGGACGGAGCCCTGGGACTCGAGCACGGCGCGCGGGACGAAGTTCTCGGAGGCGATCATCTCGAGGAAGTCGCGCTGGCGGCCGAGCTCCTGCTGCAGCACCTTCGCGATCTCGGGGTCGACCTCGCTGAGCGGGGCGTTGAACGTGGACTGCGTGGTGGCAGGCGTCAGATCGGTGATGGACACGGGTCTCCTCGTTGTCTGGCCGCGCCTCGCAGCGCGACTCCGTCGGACGCACGCGCACGACGGGGTGGACGGGTGGTCGTGGCCCAGGCGTACGGCCGCGCACCGTGTCAGGTGTCGCTCCCCGATGGTGACCCATCCAACGCCAGTCGCGACCCCCCGATCGTACCGAGCGAGCCGGTTCGTGTCACCCTGGTTGCATGACCCTGCTGTCGCCTGACGTGGACGAGCGCACGAGTGTGCGGCCGGACTCCCCGTGGGTCGCGGTCGTCTGGGACGACCCGGTGAACCTCATGTCCTACGTCACCTACGTCTTCCAGCAGTACTTCGGTTTCTCCCGTCCCAAGGCGGAGCGGTTGATGCGGCAGGTGAACGACGAGGGCAGGGCGATCGTGGCGACCGGCCCGCGTGAGGCCATGGAGGCCCACGTCGAGGCGATGCACGGGTACGGTCTGCAGGCCTCCGTCGACAAGGCCCCGACTCCGTGATCCCGTTCGTCCGCCGCGCCGACGGCGTCCACCTCGGCATGTCCTCCGGCGAGCGCTCCGTCCTCACCTCGCTCACCGAGCAGCTGCAGCAGGTCCTCGCCGGTGACCTGTCGTCGGACCCGGTCGCGGCCCGGATGTTCCCGGACGCGTACCCGGGCGACGCCGACGCGAGCGCGGAGTTCCGGCGCTGGACCGAGTCGGACCTTGTCGCGCAGAAGTCCACGAACGCGTCGAGGGTCCACGGCTGGTTGACCGGGGCGCAGGACGGGGCGTTCACTCCCGAGGACGAGCAGGCCTGGCTCCGCTGCCTGACGGACCTGCGGCTGACCATCGCGGACCGGCTCGGCATCGTCGACGCCGCGAGCGAGGAGCGGTCGTACGGCTCGGACGCGGGCGTCGGCCTGCGGGACGTCTACGACTGGCTCGGGTACGTGCAGGAACACCTGGTCGAGACGCTCACAGCTGCCCGCTGACGGGCTGACGCGCCGACGCGGGCTGGTCGGCACCGACGAGCGCCGACCGGTTCGCCCGGGCCCATTCCGACATCGACGTGGGGGCGGTCCCGGTGATCCGCTCGACCTCGTCCGTCATGACGTCCACGCCGTCGAGCCCGCGACGCGCGACACAACCGAACTGCTGCCGGAGCCCCTCCGCCTGCCACGACGGCACCCCGTTCGCCCGGAGGACGGCACGGAAGACGCGGCTCGGCAGGTGCAGGTACCGGATCCGGCGCCCGACCCCGACTGAGAGCGCGCGGGCGACGCCCCGGCCGTCGAGGAGCTCCGGCCCGGTCAGCACGGGTTCCGCACCGACGTGTTCGCCGGCCAGCAGGACCGTCGTCGCGACGCGGGCGATGTCGGCGGTGTCGATCCACCCGATGCCCCCGCGGCCCATCGTCTGCGGGAACACCCCGTGGGCGAGTGCCGGCGCCGACGACACCAGGTTCGTCATGAAGCCCGACGGGTGCAGGATCGTCCACTGGAGGCCGCTCGCCCGGACGTCGCGGTCCACTTCCCAGATCGCCTTCGCCCACGGCATCGGTGACTGCTCGGCGGCGTCTCCTCCGGACAGGTGGACGATCGCGCGGACGCCCGCAGCCGCCGCAGCACGGACCCCCGTCGATCCGTGCTGACGCTGCTGCCGGGTCGCGGCGGTGACGAGGAACAGCTGGTCCACGCCGTCGAGTGCGGTCGTCATGGCGACCTCGTCGCCCAGGTCGGCGAGCCGGGCCTCGATCCCGCGGGCCTCGAACGCCGCGACCTGCTCGGGTCGCCGGACGACCGCTCGGACGTGGGCGCCCGCATCGTGGAGCATCTCGACCGTCTTCCCGCCGACGTCGCCGGTCGCTCCGGTGACGGCGACGACACCGCTGGTGGTTGCACCCATGGGATCTCCTCGTATCAGCTAACTGATACCAAACCCTACGCCGTACGCTGACCCCGTGCCCCAGGACTTCCCAGCAACGCGCGACGACGTCGACGCGATCGCCGCCTGGACCGTCATCCGGGCGGCGCGCGAGCTCGCGCGGGGCCTGGCCGCGGAGCTCGATCCCCTCGACCTCTCCCCCGTCGAGTTCGGCGTCCTCATCCAGCTCGCGGCCGCCGATGCGCTGAGTCAGGCAGAGCTGGCGCGCCTCGTCGGCGTCCGTCCACAGAGCATGACGGCACTCGTCGCCGGGCTGCACGAGCGCGGCCTCCTCGACCGCGGAGCCGAGCGGGGACGCGGCCGGCTCTCGCGGGTCGCCCTGACGCCGGCCGGCCGGGCACTCCTCGCCGAGGCGTACCCGCGGGTGCTCGCGAGCAACCGGTGGTTCGGCAGCGACGAGGCGGCGAGCGCCGTGGTCACAGCGCTCCGTCCGGTGCTGGCCGAGACGACCGGGCCCGCAGACGCCGTCCCCTGATCCGGCGCAGGTGCCTGGAGGAGCGGGCCACCTCCCCGTCGCCAGCCCGCCGATTCAACAGGTTGCCTTGCAAGTCGGACTGTCGAAGTAGTACCGTGGCGGTATGGAATCACCGGATCCGTCCGCCCTCGCCGGCGACCTGCTGACGCTCTACGGACGCCTCCGCCGCACCACGCTCGTCGGCAAGGTCGACGTCGTCACGGCCTCGCAGTCGGCGGTCCTCGGGCGGCTCGTCCGCGACGGCGCCACCACCACGGCGGAACTCGCCCGCGCCGAAGGGGTCCGACCGCAGTCGATGGGCGCGACCGTCCAGGCGCTCGAGGACCTCGGGCTCGTCGTCCGCTCGCAGGACCCCACCGACGGCCGACGCACGATCGTGGAGGCCACCGACGCCGGACGCACCGCCCGCGAGAACTCGCACCGCTCCCGCACCCGCCTCCTCGCCGAACGCCTCGCGGCGCTCGACCCCGACGACCGCGCCACCGTCGCCCGGTCCCTCACCATCCTCGGAACCCTCGTCGAGCGGTGACCGCCCCGGAGGCGGGACCTGCGTCGTGGACGCAGGCCGCGCCTCCAGGCCCGTCACGTCCCGACCACGTCGCGAAGGCAGACCACCACGTCCACCGCAACCGCCTCCACACCCGTCGCCACCGGCCCGCAGGGCAGCGGCTTCGGGCCGAAGCTCCTCATCCCCGTCCTGGTCGGGCCGCTCCTCAACCCGATCAACACCACCATGGTGTCGGTCGCGCTCGCACCGATCTCCCGCGACCTCGGGATCGGGGCGGCGCAGGCGATCTGGCTCGTCGCGGCGCTGTACCTGGCGAGTGCGATCGCGCAGCCGACGATGGGGAAGCTCGCGGACCGGTTCGGCCCGAAGAAGGTGTTCCTCACCGGGCTCGTCATCGTCGGCGTCGCCGGCGTCGTGCCCGAGTTCCTGACCGGCTTCGGCGGAGCGGTGTTCGCCCGCGTGCTCATCGGCATCGGGACCTCGTCGGCCTACCCGGCCGCGCTGACCACCCTCCGGCAGCACTCGGCGCGCATCGGCAAGCCGACACCGTCGCTCGTGCTCGGTGCACTGTCCATCACCTCGCTCGTCTCCGCTGCCGCCGGCCCGCCGCTCGGCGGCGCGCTCATCGCGGCGTTCGGCTGGCACGCGATCTTCCTCGTCAACGTGCCGCTCGCGGTGTTCGGCATCGTCGTCTCGGTGCTGTGGCTGCCCTCCGACCGGCTCCGTCCCCGCACCGACGAGGACCTGCCGGTCCTCACCGCACTCGACCCGTTCGGCATGCTCCTCATGACCGGCACGGTCTCGGCGCTGCTGGTGTTCCTGCTCGACCTGTCCGCCGGGCTCTGGTGGCTGCTCGCCGTCGCGATCGTGCTGCTCGTCGCGCTCGTGCTGTGGGAGCTCCGCGCCGTCCGACCGTTCGTCGACGTCCGGATGCTCGCGCGGAACGGGGCGCTGTCGCGGACCTACGTGCGGCTGTTCCTCGTGTACCTGCTGGCGTACACGATGACCTACGGCTTCTCGCAGTGGGTGCAGGACGTCGCGGGGTACTCGAGCGACGTCGCCGGGTACCTGCAGCTGCCCGCGGCGATCGTCGCCGGTGTCGCGTCGTTCCTCATCGCGCGGAAGACCGCCGTGCGCGGACCGCTCGTCATCGCAGCCGTCGTGCCGATCGTCGGCGGTGCGCTCCTGCTGCTGCTCCACAGCGGGTCACCGGTGTTCCTGCTCGTGCTCGCGCCCGCGCTGTTCGGGGTGCCGCAGGCGCTGGCGTCGGTGTCGAACCAGGCCGCCCTCTACCGGGTGGTGCCGTCGTCGTACATCGGCACGGCCGCCGGGCTGTCCCGGACGAGTGTCTACATCGGCGCGATCGCCGCGTCGTCGCTCATCGGCGGGGTGTTCGGGCAGGCGCCCACGACCCCGGACCTGCACGTGCTGGCGTGGGTGATCATCGGGGTCGCGGTGCTGCTGAGCGTGCTGACGATCGCCGACCGGGCGTTGGCGGACCGCCCGACCCCGGTACCCTGATGCGGTGACCGACCCGACCCACCAGGCCCCCACGCACTGGACCCTCACCCTGGTCTGCGACGACCAGCCCGGCATCGTCCACGCCGTCTCCGGAGCGGTCGTCGCGGCGAACGGGAACATCACCGAGTCGCAGCAGTTCTCGAGCGTCGACACGAACACGTTCTTCATGCGCCTGCAGGTCATGGCGCCCGTCGACCGCGCCGCGTTCGAGGAAGCGCTCGCCCCGGTCGCCGAACGGTACGACGCCCGCGTGCAGCTCGACGTCGTCGGCCGCCCACTGCGCACCCTCGTGCTCGTGTCGAAGGCCGGGCACTGCCTCAACGACCTGCTCTACCGCCAGCGTGGCGGGCAGCTGCCGATCGAGGTCCCCCTCGTCCTGTCGAACCACGCGGACCTGTCCGAGCTGGCGTCGTTCTACTCCGTCCCGTTCGAGCACCGGCCCGTCACCGACACCGCGTCGAAGCAGCAGATGGAACAGCGCATCCTCGAGGCGGTCGACGAGCACGACATCGAACTCGTCGTCCTCGCCCGGTACATGCAGATCCTGTCGCCGGGCCTCTGCGCCGCGCTGGAGGGCCGTGCCGTCAACATCCACCACTCGTTCCTGCCCGGCTTCAAGGGTGCGAACCCGTACCGGCAGGCCCATGCCCGCGGCGTGAAGCTCATCGGTGCGACCGCGCACTTCGTGACGAGCGACCTCGACGAGGGGCCGATCATCGAGCAGAACGTCGTGCGTGTGGACCACACGAAGGACCCCGCCGAGCTCGTCTCGATCGGGCAGGACGAGGAGTCCCGCACGCTCACCCAGGCGGTGCGCTGGATCGCGGAGGACCGAGTCCTCCTCGACGGCGCCCGCACGATCATCTTCAAGTAGGCAGCACCATGACGAACGCCCCGCAGTCCCCCGTCGACTGGGGAGAGGTCCCCGACCCGTCGGCGATCGGCACACCGCGGCGGGACTTCGACGGCTGGCGTGTGCTCCGCATCCTCGTCTGCACGTTCGGCCTGCTGTCGCTCGCGACGTGGGGCTACTTCGCGTGGCCGTTCCCGATGCCGGGCATCCTCTTCATGATCGGTGCACCCGTGTTCGCGGCGGTGGTCTGGTACTTCTTCCGCTCGCCGGCGTCGCCGATCGAGACGGACGTGGTGGGCAAGACGATCGTGGAGGTCGCGCTCGTGGTCGCCGCCGGTGCGTGCTGGATTTCGATCGGGCACCCGGTGATCGGGTTGGTCTTCATCGTGGTCGCGGCGCTGTCCGGTGTGGTGCAGTTCCGGAAGGAGTCGCGATGAGCGGCGCCGGTGCCGACGGCGTCGGCGTCGGCGTCGGCGTCGGCGTCGATGCTGTCGGCGCTGTCGGCCTGGAGGCACGCAGCACGCTGGTCCGGTCGGCGCGCGTCGTCGACGCGGCCGGTTCCACGGCGGACGGCTGGGTCCTCGTCGTCGGTGACACGATCCACGCGGTCGGCTCCGGTCCCGAGGCCCCCGCGGCGGACGAGGTCGTCGACCTCGGGGACGCCGTCCTGACGCCCGGGTTCATCGACCTGCACGGGCACGGCGGCGCGACGGCGGCGTACGAGGACGAGTCGTTCACCGCGGCGCTCACCGTGCACCGGACGCACGGCACGACCCGCTCGGTGCTGTCGCTCGTCGCCAACCCGGTCGAGGCGCTCGCGGGGTCGCTCGGCCGGGTGCGCGCCGTGATGGCGACCGACCCGCTCGTGCTCGGCGCCCACCTCGAGGGGCCGTTCCTCTCCCCGCACAACAAGGGCGCCCACAACGAGTCGTTCCTGCTCGCGCCGACGGCCGGCGACGTCGACGCCCTGCTCGCCGCCGGCGAGGGTGTCATCCGTCAGGTCACCATCGCGCCCGAGCTGCCCGGCGCCCTCGACGCCGTCCGCCGTTTCGTCGCCGCCGGGGTCACCGTCGCCGTCGGGCACACCGTCGGCACCCACGACCAGGCACGTGCAGCGTTCGACGCCGGCGCCACGCTGCTCACCCACGCGTTCAACGCGATGCCGGGCCTGCACCACCGGGCGCCCGGGCCGATCGGCGCCGCCGTCGCCGACGACCGCGTGACCCTCGAACTCATCCTCGACGCTGTCCACGTGCACCCCGTCGTGGCGGACACCCTGTTCCGTGCCGCCCCGGGTCGCGTCGCCCTGATCACCGACGCCATGGGTGCAGCCGGTGCGGCCGACGGGTCCTACCGACTCGGTTCGCTGGACGTCACCGTGACCGACGGCGTCGCCCACGTCGCCGGCACCGACACCATCGCGGGGTCGACGCTGACGCAGGACGTGGCACTGCGGAACGCCGTCACCCGTGCCGGACGGACGCTGCCCGAGGCCGTCGCCGCGCTGACGAGTGTGCCGGCGGCGGCGCTGGGGCTCGGCGACCGGTTGGGACGGCTCGCGCCGGGGTTCGCCGCGGACCTCGTGGCGATGTCGCCGTCGCTCGAGGTGCTGCGCGTCTGGGGTGCTGGGCGCGAGCTGCGCTGACGTCGCAGCACCCACGAACACCGCAGGCGCGCGGGACGGCCAACGCACACGGCCACGGCCGTACCGCGTCGCGTCGCGTCGGCTCGACCCGTCCCCGGCGCTGGTGGTCGTGGCGGATCCGGCGTACCGTCAGCAGCACTCGGCGAGACGTCGCCGACGCCAGGACGGCCGTCGCCGCACGGGTCGTCGTTCGTCCGGAGCACTGCCCCGGACGGGGTGGTCCGGAGCTCGCGCACCCACCCGCGACCGCAGAGGCCGACGCCGGCCGCGGTCCTCGCCACCCGATCCGATCACGGCGATCCGGGTCGGTCGCTCGGCTCCACCAAGGACCCGCCATGCACCGCACGTTCGCGACATCGCATGTGCTCGACACGACCGCACTGCTCATCATCGTGGTCGCGGCGACCAGCGCCTGCACCCTTCCACCGACCGAGGACACGCCCCCGTCAGCGGGGCCGTCCCGTGCCGGACCACCGACGGCAGCCGCATCGCCGGCCCCATCCGCCGGACCGCGTCCCACCCCGGAGCACCCCGCGCAGCCGCGTGACCCCGGAGCGAGCGTCCTCGAGGGCGCCTGGCGCACGGAGCTCTCGCGGCAGGACCTCGGTTTCGCCCCGTCCAGCCGCGCGACTCCGCCGGGGAACCGGAGCGGTCTCAGCGAAGCACCCGAATGGCGCATGCTCGTCTTCCACCGACCGCGCCTCACCATGCTCGGCGGGCACGGAGCGGACCCGTCGAGCATCGAGGAGATGACGTTCAGCGTGCGGGGTCGAGTCCTCACGATCGAGTCCGAGGGGCGCGTCATCCGCGTGCTCTGGACGGTCTCCATGGACGGGTTGACGCTCACGCCCACGGTGGACGGACCGATGCCCCCCGCGGTGTTCGTCCTGCACCCGTTCGCCCACGTCCACGGCTGACCCGGGCTGGTCGGGCTCGGGTCCGGTGCGCTGGTCGGGCCCGGGTCCGGTGCGCTGGTCGGGCACCTAGACTCGAGAAGTGCTCGACGGTCGCCGCCTCCCCCTCTGGGCTGGTCGCACCGCGGCTCTCGTCGGCATCGTCCTCGTCGCGTTCACGCTTCGCCAGGCGGTGGCTGCGGTGTCCCCGATCCTGGGTGCGATCCGTGTCGACGTCCCGGTCTCGACGCTGGACGTCGGCCTCCTCGGGACCCTGCCGCCGCTCCTCTTCGCGGCATCCGGGTTCACCGCCCCACGCGTCGCCCGGCACCTCGGCCTGGACGGCGGGATCGTCCTCGCGCTGGCCCTGATGACCGTCGGGCAGCTCGTCCGCGCGGTCGCACCGGGGGTCGCGGTGCTGCTCCTCGGCAGCACCGTCGCGTTCGCGGGGACCGGCGTCGGCAACGTGTTGCTCCCCTCCGTCGTGCGGCGGTACTTTCCCGACCGAGTCCCGCTGATCACCGCGCTCTACGCGTGCGTCATCGGCGTGAGCACGGCCGTGCCCGCCGCACTCGCCGCGCCGGTCGCCGCGCTGTACGGGTGGCGATCGTCGCTCGCGCTGTGGCCGGTCATCTCGGCCGTGGCACTCGTCCCCTGGCTCGTCGTCCTGGTGCAGCAGCGTCGGCAGCGGCGCTCGGGGCCCGGTGCCGTCGAGACGCCGCGGTCTGGCGCGCGCACTCGTCCGTGGCGTTCACGCACGGCGCTGTCGATCACCGCGCTCTTCTCGACGAGCACGATCTGCACCTACGCGGCGTTCGCGTGGCTGCCCGAGATCCTGCAGGACGTCGCCGGCTCGACGCCCACCCAGGCGGGCGTCCTGCTCGCCGTCACCGGCCTCGTCAGCGTTCCCGGCGCACTCCTCGCACCGCTCCTCGCCAGCCGGCCGCGCAACGTCGGTTGGCTGATCGCCACCGGCATCGCGGGCTTCGCCCTCGGGTACCTCGGCCTGCTCCTCGCGCCGGCCACGCTCCCGGTCCTGTGGGCGGTCCTCATCGGGATCGGGTCGATCCTGTTCCCCGTCTGCCTCGTGCTGATCAACATCCGGACGCGGACCCACGGCGGCACCGTGGGGCTGAGTGGGTTCGCGCAGGGCACCGCGTACGCGCTCGGTGCGCTCGGCCCGCTCCTGGTCGGGGTGTTGCACGACTCCGGCGGCGGTTGGACGGTCCCGCTGCTCTTCCTGCTCGGCATCGCATTGATGGCAGCGATCCCGGCGGCCACCCTCGCGCGGCCAGCCTTCGTCGAGGACGAGCTCTCGCACTAGTGCTGGCGCCGGTCGATGACGACCGTCACCGACCGGCTCGCCCGGCAGGGGCTCTCAGAGCCAGGCGGCGACCCCGCCGTGCCGCGAGCACGTGCCGCTGCGGGACTGACTGAAGCTGTAGGTCCCGTCGCCGCACTTCGCGGTGGCCCCGCTCGGTGCGGAGCTCGACACCTCCGGCCGGCAGACCGTGTTGCCCGCGCTGTTCACGTACGTCCCGTTCGTGCACGAGGGCTGCGCCGGAGCGGGCGGTGGGGCGACGTACGTGCCGACTGAGGTCACCTGGGCGACCGGCGGCATCGTGACCGCGTCGCTCACGAGTGTGCGCCCGGTCTCGACGCCGTCCGTGGTGGTGACCCGCCAGGTCTTCGTCCGGACGCCGGCCACTCCAGGTGTCGTGACCGTCGAGGAACCCTTCGCGAGCGTCGCGTCCTGGACGCTCTGCGCCGAGAACGGGACCGTGATCGTCTCGGTCACCGTCTTCGTGACGACGACCGGGGTCGGTGTCGGGGTCGGTGTCGGGGTCGGTGTCGGCGTGGGCGTCGTCGTGGGCGCGGGTGTCGCCGTGCGTTCGGCGACCAGCGCGTGCGGTCGGCCGGGCGCGGCGCTCGCCGGTGCGTGCGACGCGGCGGCCACGACCGGCGTCGACGGCGTCGGGTGCGTCGCCCCGAACGCCGAGGTCGAGCCGATCAGGACGACGAACGCGACGCCGGCACCGATCGCCGCCGCGGGCCGCTTCCGCGGGAGCCGGAGCCAGGTCGTCCGTCGGAACAGCACGCCGTACACCGCGGTGATCAGGACGACCAGAGCGGCCAGCATGACCGCGCTCCAGAAGCCGGACGACGCGAGGCCGATGAACGCGAGGAGCGCGGTCAACCCGACGCCGATCCACGTGATGACGGGCACCTTCCGCCACGGTCGGACACTGGGCGGCTGCGGCGGTTGGACGGACACGGTGCTCCTTCGGGTCGAGAACTGCGTCAGTCTGCGATGTACTTCTCGGTGTCCCCAACCCCCTGTTCGCGGGGGAGGTGGGGCCGGGCCGCGGGAATCCGCCACCGAACCCGACCGGTGCTCACGAGATCCGCGCTCTGCGGCTGACACTCGGCTGCGATGATGAGGCCATGAGCGTCATGGTCTCCATGTTCGATGCGTACCGCACCCGCACCAGCGAGAAGTACACGGCCTACCCGCCGGACGTGCTGCCGATGTTCGTCGCCGAGATGGACAGCATGCTCGCCGAGCCGGTGCGCGACGCCCTCGTCACCGCCGTCACCAACGGGGACACCGGGTACGTCGGCCACGGCCGCGCCCTGCCCGAGGCCTTCGTCGACTTCGCCGAGGACCGGTGGGGCTGGCACGTCGACCCCGACCTCGTCCGCACGACCACGGACGTGTCGGTCGCCGCGGTGGAGACGCTCCGCCGGGTCATCGAACCGGGTGACCAGGTCGTCATCATGCCGCCGGTGTACCCGCCGTTCTGGGAGTACGTGGCCGAGGCGGGTGGATCGGTGACCGAGGTGCCGCTGCTCGCACCCGACGGCGACCCGGACCCGTTCGACACGACGGCCGGCTGGCGGATGGACCTCGACGGCATCGCCCGGGCCTTCGCGGACGGCGCCCGGACGGTGCTGCTCTGCAACCCGCACAACCCCCTCGGACTCGTGCACGACCGGGAGTCCCTCGCCGCACTCGCACGGCTTGCCGCCGAGTGGGACGCCGTCGTCGTGTCGGACGAGATCCACGCCCCGCTCGTGCACGCGGACGCCACGTTCACCCCGTTCCTCGACTCCTGCCCCGAGGCTGCCGCCCTCGGGGTGGCCCTGACGAGCGCGAGCAAGGCCTGGAACCTCGCCGGCACGAAGTGCGCCCTGATGATCGGGGCGTCGCCTCGGGCGCGGGCGTGGTTCGACGGCATGCCCATCGAGGTCGTCGAGCGCACCGGCATCCTCGGCTACACCGCGAGCGTGGCGGCGTTCAGCGAGGGCGGCCCCTGGCTGGCATCGCTCCTCACCGAGCTGGCGGCGAACCGGCGGACGCTCGCCGAACGGCTCGGCGACGTGCTGCCCGGCGCTGGCTACCGGCAGCCGCAGGCGTCGTACCTGGCGTGGCTCGACCTCCGCGCGCTGCCGTGGGGCGAGGACCCCGCGGGGCCGCTCGTCGACGAGGCGAAGGTCGCGCTCGGCAGCGGGCCGGACTTCGGGCGGCAGGGGCTCGGCTTCGCGCGGCTGAACTTCGGCTGCTCGGCGGACACCCTCGACGAAGGGCTCAGCCGCCTGCAGACCGCGTACGAGCGGCGCACAGACGGCTGAGTCGCCCGTCCGGGACTGCTACTCGAACAGCTGCCAGGCCGGCTTGTTCGCGTAGGTGTAGCGGTAGTAGTCGGCGAGCTGGAGGCCGGCGGCGGCTTCCTCGTCGACGACGACGGTGGCGTGCTGGTGCAGCTGCAGCGCGCTGCCGGGGACGAACGAGCTGAGCGGCCCCTCGACCGCGGCGGCGATCGCGTCGGCCTTCGCGGAGCCCTGCGCGACGAGGACGAGTTCGCGGGCGTCGAGGATGGTGCCGAGGCCCTGCGTCATGCAGTGCGTGGGCACCTGCTCGAGGGAGTCGAAGAACCGGGCGTTCGCCTCACGCGTCGAGGGGGCGAGGGTCTTGATGCGGGTCCGGGACGCGAACGAGGACGTCGGCTCGTTGAACCCGATGTGTCCGTTGGCACCGATGCCGAGGATCTGCACGTCGACCCCGCCCGCAGCCCGGATCGCGGCATCGTACTCCTTCGCCGCGAACTCGAGGTCACCGGCACGCCCGTCGGGCACGCGCACCCGGGACGGGTCGAACCCGAGGGGTGCGGTGACGTCGCGGGCGATGACGCTGGCGTAGGACTCGGCGTGCTCCAGCGGGATCCCGACGTACTCGTCGAGGGCGAACGCGCGGGCCTCGGCGAACGAGATCTCCCCCGCGTCGACGCGACGCTGCAGGTCGGTGTAGATGCCCTGCGGGCTGGACCCGGTGGCGACTCCGATGACGGCGGACGGCTTCTTCGCGACGACGGAAGCGATCTTGGCCGCGGCGACGCGACCGACCTCAGCCGGCGTGGGCAGGATGATGATCTCCACACCCTCAGCCTACTGGTCATGACCAGTCTTCGACAGGGGCACGGTCGGTAGCGTGGCGGCATGCCCACGCCTGACTTCGTCCTGTCCCTCCGCTCGAAGATCGGTACCGACCCGCTGTGGTTGACCGGGGTGACCGCGGTCGTCACGCGCGGCGAGGGTGCGGACCGCGAGCTCCTCGTCGTGCGACGGGCGGACACCGCGGCGTTCACGCCGGTGACGGGCATCGTCGATCCCGGCGAGGAGCCCGCGGTGGCGGCCGAGCGCGAGGTCCTCGAGGAGGCCGACGTCGTCGCCGTCGCCGAACGCCTGGCGTGGGTGCAGGTCCTGCCCGAGATGACGTACACGAACGGCGACCGGGCGCAGTACCTCGACCTGGTGTTCGCCTGCCGGTACGTGTCCGGGGACCCCTTCCCGGCCGACGGCGAGAACACCGAGGCCTTCTGGGCGCCGCTCGACGCGCTGCCGGAGATGCCGGCGAACATGCGGGCACGGATCGACGCGGCCCTGTCCGACGACCCGGCCACGCGGTTCCAGCGCTGACCCGAGACTCGGGTCAGCGGCTCCGAGACTCGGTGTGGGCGACAGATCTCCCGGCCGCGAACGCGTGATCGGTCGCTCAGCCCGAGACTCGGCCGCCGGCCCGGAGCGCGCGTCGGCTGCCTGGAGGCACGGTGCGGGTCCGGACCGCGGCCCGACCGCGAAGCGAGTCTCGGGGTGAGCGACAGTTCTCGCGGCGTGCGCCACGAGAACTGTCGCTCTGGCCGAGTCTCGCCGCGGCCAGCCGCGCGGGCGCGCGCAGCCGCGCGGGCCCCGCTACGCGATCGGCGCGACCGCGACGGGCGCGCCGAGCAGGCGCACCGCGACGGCGTCGCCGGCCGCGCGCCGGTCCGCGACCTCGTGCTGGACCATCACGACGGTGTCGTCGTCGAGCCGGACCGTCGTGCGGCGGATCGAGCCGAGGAAGCTCGAGGCCACGACCGTGCCGGTGACGCCGTCCTCGGCGAACGCGACGTCCTCCGGGCGGATGTAGGCGAGCACCGGCCCGTCGGCGACCGAGCCGGCGAGCGCCGGCACCCGGAAGCCGTACACGAAGACGTCGCCGCCGCGCAGGTCACCCCGCAGCCGGTTCGACTGCCCGACGAAGTCCGCGGTGAAGGCCGACGACGGGTGCCGGTAGAGCTCCTCCGGCGTGCCGATCTGCTCGATGTCCCCGGCGTTCATCACCGCGATGCGGTCCGAGACGGCGAGGGCCTCCTCCTGGTCGTGGGTGACGAAGACCGTGGTGATCCCGAGGTCGCTCTGGATCCGGCGGATCTCGTCGCGGAGGGACACCCGCACCTTGGCGTCCAGGGCGGACAGCGGTTCGTCGAGCAGGAGCACCCGGGGCCGCGTGACGAGCGCGCGGGCGAGGGCGACGCGCTGCTGCTGGCCGCCGGACAGCTGGTGCGGGTACCGGTCGGCGAAGTCGGCGAGGTGCACCATGTCGAGCGCGTCGATGACCTGCTGGCGACGCGCCGCTGCCAGCACCCGGCGCATCTCGAGCCCGAACGCGACGTTCTGCCGCACGGTCATGTGCGGGAACAGCGAGTACTGCTGGAACACCATGCCGATGTCCCGCTTGTTCACCGGGGTCTGCGCGACGTCGGTGCCGTCGATGCGGATCGAGCCGGCGTCGATGGCCTCGAGGCCGGCGAGTGCTCGGAGCGCCGTGGTCTTCCCGCAGCCGGACGGCCCGAGGAGCGAGACGAACTCGCCCGGCTCGATGCGGAGCGACAGCCCGGCGAGGGCGCGGTGGGTGCCGTAGTGCTTCTCGACGGCCTCGAGCTCGACGGTCGCACCGGTGGTGGACAGCGACGCGGGGGCGGCGGGGGCGGTGACGGTCATGCGGACTCCTTCTGGCCGCGCGAGCGGCGGGGGCCGGTACGGCGCGTGCCGGTGCGGCGCTGCCCGATCCGGCCGATGACGACGAGCAGCACGAACCCGAACAGGAGCGCGCCGAGCGAGAAGATCGCGGCGACGTACGGATCGGTCCCCTGCACGAGCAGGAGCGCGGTCTGGAACGTCGTGCGGGAGAGGAACGAGGCGAGGGTGTACTCACCGAGGACCACCGTGATGGTGAGGAAGCACGCGGCGGTGATGCCACGGCGGAGATTCGGCAGGAGCACCCGCCACGTCACGGTCCACCACGAGGCGCCGAGGGAACGGGCCGCCTCGGACAGCACCGTCATGTCCATCGCGGTGATGGCCGCTGCGATCGGTCGGAAGGCGAAGGGCAGCGAGATGATGCCGATCGCGAAGGACAGCGTCCACGCGTCCGAGCCGAAGACCTGCGCCACCACCTGGTACACGGGGATGAAACCCACGACCAGGACCACGACGGGCACCGTGATCGGCACGATGCAGACGAACTCGAGGACCCGGCGGAGCCGCGGGTAGCGGAGCGCGGTGATGATCTGCGCCGGCAGCAGCACGAGCAGCACGATCCCCACGGTGATGAGCGCGATGAGGAGCGAGGCGCCGAGCCCGTCGAACACCGGCTGGTACGTCGCCGCGTTCACCGGGTCCGCGATCGCCGTGTAGTGCGAGAGCGTCAGGCTGCCGTCGGTGCCCTGGCGGAACGTGAACTGCGCGAGGGCGACGAGGGGGACGGCGAACACGAGGCCGACGACGACCAGCACGATCGCGGCGGTGACCCGCGACGGGGCCGCGCCGAAGCGGGGGACGCGGGTCGCGCCTCCAGGCCGCCCTGTCGTCCGTCGCGCCGGACGCGAGCCGGGCCGCTGTGCCGGACCCGAGCCGATCGGTTGCGCCGCGGTCATCGCTGCCACCTCGCAGCGCGACGCTGCAGCAGCGAGTACCCGGTCATCACGACCGCCATCACGACGACCATGCCGAAGGCGAGCACCCCGGCCACGTTCTGCAGGCCGATGATCGTCTCGCTGGTGAGCTGCGTGCGGATCGTGAGCGGCACGATCCCGCCCTGCGAGATGAGTGCCGCCGCGGTCGCGAACGACGAGAAGCCGTTCGCGAACAACAGCAGCAGCGATCCCCAGAACGCCGGCGCGAGGACCGGCAGGCCGATGCGACGCCAGTAGGTCAGACGCGAGGCGCCGAGGGTGGCGGCGGCTTCGCCCCACTGGGACCTGACGCCCTCGAGGGCAGGCATGAACGTGAGCACCATCAGCGGCACCTGGAAGTAGACGTAGGGGATGACGAGCCCGGGCACCGTGTACAGGAAGGCGCCGTTCGCGTTGAGGTCGACGTGGAACGCCGAGATGAGCCACGTCGTGACGAGGCCCTGCACGCCGATCGTCGCGATGAACGCGAAGGCGAGCATGACGCCGCCGAACTGGGCGAGGACGCTCGCGGCCGAGTCGATCATCGACCGGACGACGCCGTCGGGCCGGAGCGCCGCCAGTGCCCAGCAGACGACCGCGCCGATCACGGCACCGATCACGGCGGACACCGCGGACAGCCCGAACGAGCCGCCGAAGGCGCGGAGGACGGACGGGTCCGCGAAGGCGGCGAGGTTCGCGACCGTGAACCGGCCGCTGCCGTCGAAGAAGCCGCTGCCGATCGCGATCACCGCGGGAACGGCGAGGAAGAGGAGGACGTAGAGCGCGAACGGGGTCAGGCCGAGCCACGCGAGGCCGCCGCGGCGCCGGACACGGGGTCCGGCGACGCGGCGGGCGGTGGCATCGGTCTGCCCGGCGGCCGCGCTTGTGGCGGCGGCGGCCGGGGCTCCCGGCCGGGCCGGGCCCGCGGCAGTGCCCGCGGGTGCCGGGGCTCCCGGCCGGGCCGGCGCCGCGGGGCCCGCGGCGCCGGCTGCCGATGCGGTGGTCATGCTGCTCAGGAGCCCATCGTCTGGGACCACTTGGCCGACAGGACCTTGGCGGCCGCGGCGACCTGCTCGTCGCTCAGCTCGACGTAGTCCTTCGGCGCGCCACCGGCGGCGTCGAGGGCGTCCTGGTCGACCTTGCCCGACTTCTCCATCGCGGAGAGGGTGGCGGGGAAGGCGCCGGCCTGCAGGTAGAGGTTCTGCGCCTCCGGGCTGGCGATGTACTCCTGCCACAGGCGAGCGGCCGCGGGGTGCGGGGCGTCCTTGTTGATGGCCTGCGAGTAGTACGAGCCGAGCGCCTGCCCCTCGGGGACGACGGTCTTCCAGTTCTTGTTGCCGGACGCGCCGGCAGCCGGGCCCCATGCGAGGTTGTTGTACGACCACTGGATCACGACCGGGGTCTCACCCGAGGCGACCGTGGCCTGCGTGGGCAGCACGTTCTGGAAGTTGCCGGCCTGCTTGAGCTTGCCGAAGTAGTCGACGCCCTTGGTGATGTCGTCCGCGGAGCCGCCGTTCTCGAGCGCCGCGAGGTAGACCGCGGACGCCGCCTGGTTCGCCTGGGTCGGGTCACCGGCGATGGAGACCTTGCCCTTGTACTCGGAGTCGAGCAGGTCGTTCAGGTCCTTCGGGGCGTCCTTCACCTTCGTGGAGTCGTACCCGATGGACATCAGGCCCGTGTAGTCGCGGGTCCACGCACCGTCCTTCTCCTTGAGGTCCGTCGGGATGTCGTCCCAGTTCGCGACCTTGTAGTCCGTCAGCAGGCCGAGGTTCTGCTGCAGCACCGCGTTGCCGAGGTCGAGCACGTCCGGAGCCGTCGACTGGCCCTTCTGCGACTTCACCGCAGCGACCTCGTCGGCGCTCGAGCCGTTCGGGTTCGCCGAGTTGATCGTGATGCCGTACTTCTTCTTGAAGCCGTCGATGATCTTGCCGTAGTTGGCCCACGACGGCGGCAGCGCGATCACGTTGAGCTGTCCCTCCGCCTTGGCGGCCTTCACGAGGGCGTCCATCCCGCCGGAGGACTCGGCGCTGGTGGCGGTCTTCCAGTCGGTGTCGTCCTTGGTCGTGCTGGCCGAGCTCGTGGCGGAGCATCCGGCGAGGGTGACGATCGCGGCGGCGGCGAGGGCGATGCCGGCCAGGGTGCGCTTGTGCTGCACTGGGTGTGCCTTTCGGGTGCGGGGGTTCGTGCGGGGGTCGTGCCGCCCGGGGTCCGGGTTCTGGATGATCGTGGACTCGGCCGGTTTCCGGCATCTGCTCGGGTGGTGAACGCTGGCGGAACAGCGGGTGCGGCTGTACGGTTTGCTCGCTCTTGCTGGTTGCTCTTGCTGTTCCGCTGTTCTGCTGTTCTGCTGTTCTGCTGTTTCGCTGGTTGCTCTTGCTGTTCTGCTGTTTCGCTGTTTTGCTGTCTTGCTCACGGTGGGCGCGTGGTCGCGTCCGGATCGGCCTGGAGGCACGGATGCAGTTCACGACGACGGTCCTGCAAGCACGGAAGACGGCGACCGGATTGCCCGTCCCGCCGTCCGTCATCGAGGCGCTCGGCTCCGGGAAGCGGCCCGCCGTGGTCGTCACCGTCAACGGTGGCCACACCTACCGGTCCACCGTCGGCGTCATGAACGAGCAGTTCCTCGTGCCGCTGTCGGCCGAGAACCGCGAGGCCGCCGGGGTCGCCGCCGGGGACTCCGTCGAGGTATCGCTCGAGGTCGACACGCTGCCGCGCTCCGTCGACGTCCCCGAGGACCTGTCCGCAGCACTGCAGGAGGCGGGGGTCCGGGCGGCGTTCGACACGCTGTCGAACTCGCGGCAGCGGGCGCTCGTGGACCCGGTGTCGCAGGCGAAGGCGCCGGAGACCCGGGCCCGGCGCATCGAGAAGGCCGTGGAGTCGCTGCGCGGCTGACCCTCGCCGCCGCTTGCCCTGGTGCCCGGCCGATCCGGGCGTGCCGGGTCGATTGGGGCGTACCCGGTCGGGACTTCCGGGTCAGTACGCCCGTTTCCACCAGGTACTGCGGGCGGTCACGCCCCGAGTTCGACGAGCACCCGGGGGATCTCCGTCACGAGCTCACTCGCCAGGTACCCGAGCGGCCCGACCTGCACCGCCAGTCGATCTCCGGCGGCGGCGTGCACGTACGACGCCCACGCCACTGCCTGCGCCGGTTCCGCCCCGCGTGCCAGCAGCCCGGTGACCGCGCCCGAGAGCACGTCCCCGCTCCCGCTGGTCCCGAGTCCGCCCGACCCGGTGCCCTTCAACCAGCCCCGCCCGCGCGGAGTCGCGATGGCGTCCCCGAGCGCGACGACGGCACCGAAGCGCTGCGCGATGGCCACCGCGTCGGCCATCGTGTCATCGCCGCACTCCCGGCCGAGCAACCGCTCCGCTTCGCCGCTGTTCGGGGTCATGACGAGGCGGCCGCGCAGCGGCTCGAGCCGATCGCGCACGTCACCGGCGACACCGAGCGCGAAGGCGTCGAGCACCACGATGGTCTGCTCCCCGACCACGTCGGCGAGTCCGGCGACGAGGTCGCGCGTGCCGTCCGGCTCGTCCAGTCCTGGGCCGACCAGCACGGCGTCCGCGGTCGAGGCCGACCCGGCGATCCCCTCGATCGCGCCGAGCGCGACGTGCCCGTCCTGGTCTTCGTCGAGCGGCTCGACCCCGGACTCGGGGACGGCGACGGCGACCTCGTTCGCGACGCTCCGGCCGACCGCGAGGGTCAGCCGTCCGGCCCCGACTCGCAGCGCGGCGAACGCCGAGAGGATCGCCGCGCCGGGGGTCCGAGCGGCGCCCCCGACGACGAGCACCTGCCCGCGCCCGTACTTGCCGGCTCCGACTTCGGGGAGCGGCCAGTCGCGGAGGAAGTTCGGGGTGATCGCTTCATCGGACATGTTCGTCGTCCTTCCGGCCGGTGTGTTCGGTGACCTCGTCGTCGTCCAGGTGTCCGACGGCGGAGAACTCGTCCAACTCCCACGGCGACGCGGCCGTGCTCCGACGGAGTCGGGTGAGCGACGCGTTGGCGACGGCGTGGGTCCGCGCGAACTCCATCAGCGCAGGCTCGTCGAGGTCCAGACAGACGGCGACCGTCAGCATCACGACGGCGTCGTGTGCGACGACGAGGAGCCGCTCCGGACCGTCGAGCCGGTCGACGTCGACGAGCACCGACCGGAGCCGGAGCATCACGTCGGCCCAGGACTCCCCGCCCGCCGGCCGGTGGTAGTACTTGCCGAGCCACTGCCGGCGGCGTTCCTCGTCGGGGTAGCGGCTCCGGACGCCGTGCAGGGTCAGGAGGTCGAGGACGCCGAGTTCACGGTCCCGCAGCCGTTCGTCGACGCGCTTCGGCGGCTCCGCGAGGCCGCCCGCGTCGAGCGCGACCGCGATGGTCTGCTGCGCGCGCAAGTACGGCGAGACCCAGAGTGTGACGGGCACGTCGTCGAGCCCCCGGTCGGCGAGCTCCTGGCCGAGCGACCGTGACTGCTCCACGCCGAGCGGGCTGAGCGGGACGTCGGCGTCCCGGAAGTCGACGTCGATGTGGTCCGCTCCGGCAGCCTCGGCCCGGGCAGCGGCGACGTTCGCGACCGATTCACCGTGGCGGACGAGCCAGATCTCCTGCACTGCCATGCCGTCACGCTATCCAGGGAGTGCTGAGCCGTCTCACCGCGAGCAACGCGACTTCGCAGCCGGTCACGCCGCCACACCCCGCGCGCTCCGGAGCGGACGCACGGCACACGCGAGCCCTGCTGCCCGGAGACGCCGGGTCAGGCGATCGAGGTCCCAGAGATCCCGCCATTCCAGACGAACGATCGTCCGCACACCCGGGACCGCGAGGAGGCGCTCGTGGCGGCGCTTCTCATCGATGACGACATCGGTGACGGAGCGGCCGTTCCGGTACCGCGCTTGTTCGTACTTCGCCCGACCGTCGACCTCGATGACGACGCCTTGCTCGGGAAACCAGAAGTCGACTTCGTACCGGTGCCCCTCGACCGCGAAGGCCTGTTGCAGGAAGGGTGCCGGGAGTCCCAACTCACGGAACACGACCCGTGCGAACGACTCAGCCGGGGAGCCAGCGCGCCCGTCGGCGAACTCGATCGCCCGCAAGGCGGTGGCGCGTCCCCGGTGATGCAGGGAACCGCCGAGCGCTTGCACCAGTTGGCGTTTGGTCACTCCTCGTCGGACGGCCGCATCCGCCACGAGGACGGCCGAACGGACGTCGCCGCCGAGCGCGATGTCCGCGACCGTCCGGGTGAGGGAAGTGAAACGAACGTCCCCGTGCCGGACCACCTCGACGGCCGCAACGGGTCGGGTGTGCAGGACGAGCGAGCTGGTACCTGCGCGGTACTGCGACTTCGGCACGGTGAGGTGGACGTCTTCCGGCCACGCTTCGAGCCAGGGAAGCCCGTGGACGGCGACGGCGGAGACGTGCGACCCGACTGCCGAGGTGCTGCGTCGGCCGAGCCGCGCGAACACCCGCGTGACGTACTGCTGCCGTGGACCGGCTGCGTCCCAGTCGGCTCCGCGCACGAACGCGTTCGGACCGACGCGGACGAGTCGGTCGGGCCCGTCGCCGGCGGCTCGCCGCCGCATCGCTGCGCCCGATCGTCCAGCATCGCGCATCGGGCTCGCACGGTAGATCTCAAGAGGCGTTTCCATGTCGCCAGCGTGCCGAACCAGCCGCCCTTCGCAGTGACGAACGACGATGACTGTTGACGGGCCTCCAGACTGAAGCCCCTGTGGAGGACGAAGCATCCTGCCCATCGCACGCGCAGTAGAAGGCGCAATCGCGCGTCGTGAGCAGGAAGAACCTGCTTCCTACGCGCGATTCAACTTCCTACGCGCGATTCAGCCTCCTACGCGCGAAACGGCAGCGCCCCCCCCCCGCCCGCGAAGCACGACGCCGGACGGAACGCACCCGTGTCCCGTCCGGCGCCGCGGTCTCCCCGGCGGGCCCGCTGCCTCAGGCCCGCCGCACCCGCAGTGTCACGATCTCGAAGGGCCGGAGGGTGAGCACGACCGGCTCCCCCGCCTCCCACGAGTCCCCGACCGGGCGCTCCAGCAGGTCGACCGCTTCGACCGAGGCGACGTCGAACCCGAAGTCGACGCCGACGTCGGTCGCTCGACCGCCGGAGGCTTCGTACAGCCGGACGACCACGTCCCCGGAGCGGTCCTCGGCGAGCTTCAGCGCCTCGACGAACACCTGCGGCGACGACACCGTGACGAGCGGCTCGACCGTGGACGACCCGGCCACCGTGCGCACCGGCAGGTTCAGCCGGTACCCGGAGTCCGCCGCGTCCAGCACCGAGGAGCCGACGCGCAGCACCGTCCGGAACACGTGGTGTCCCTGGTCGGCGTTCGGGTCCGGGAACGTCGGTGCCCGCAGGAGCGACTCGCGCACGAGCGTCGTCGTCCCGCCGTCGGCACGGGTGGTCCGGGTGATGTCGTGCCCGTACGTGGAGTCGTTCGCGACGGCGACGCCGAAGCCCGGCTCGGCGACGTGCACCCAGCGGTGGGCGCTGGTCTCGAAGCGGGCGATGTCCCACGAGGTGTTCTGGTGGGTCGGCCGGTCGATGTGCCCGAACTGGATCTCGCTCGATGCCGATGCGGCTCGGACGTCGAGGGGGAAGGCGAGCTTCAGGAGCTTCTGGTGCTCGTGCCAGTCGACCTCGGTGACGATGGTCAGCTCGGACTGCCCGGCGACGGCCGAGTAGCGCGTGGTGATCGACGACGAGCCGAAGGGCCGCACGACGACGAGTTCGTCACCGGACACGTCGACGGACGACGCCGACAGCACGGTGCCGCTGCGCTGGTACGCGCGGTCGATGTCCCACGCCTCCCACTGGTTCGGGGTGTCGCGGAACACGGTGTACTCGGCGGCGGCGGCTCCCGGCGCGACGGCGTCGCGTCCGGTCGCGTGGTCGACGAGGGACACGACGTGGCCGGATGCGTCGACGGTCGCGGTGACGACGCCGGTGTCGAACACGAAGTGGTCGCCGTTCCGGACGGGAGGCACGGGTCGGGCCGCGTCGACGGGCGCACCACCCAGCCCGCTCACGCCGTCCGCGGTGACCGGGGAGGCGTTGAAGCGGACGACGGTGCCGACCGTGGCGCTGCCGCCGAGTGCGTCCGACGACGGGGCGTCCAGCACGGAGCTGCCGCCGGCGAGGGACGTCGACGACGCGCCGACCCCGGCGAGCGCCGCAGCGCCACCGTTCGCGAGCGCGGTCGTCGCGTTGCCGATGAGCCCTTCGAGCACCTCGGCGACCTTCGCGTAGTTCTCCTCGGCGACCTCGTAGACCCAGGCGATCGAGGAGCCGGGCAGGATGTCGTGGAACTGCTGCAGGAGGACGGTGTGCCAGGCTTCCTCGAGCTCCTCGTACGGGTAGTCGAGGCCGAGCCGGACGGCGGCGGTGGCGGCCCAGAGCTCGGCTTCGCGGAGGAGGTGCTCGGAGCGCCGGTTGCCCTGTTTTGTGCGGATCTGGGACGTGTAGGTGCCGCGGTGGAACTCGAGGTACATCTCGCCGGACCACACGGCGGGCGTGGGGAGTGCCTGCTCGAGCTCCTCGAAGACCTGCGCGGGGGTGCCGAGGTCGACCCGGGGCGAGCCGTCGAGGTCGTGCTGGCGTCGGGCGGCCGCGACCATCTCACGGGTGGGTCCGCCGCCGCCGTCACCGAAGCCGTAGAGCAGCATCGAGGTGTTCGCGACGCCGCGCTCCTTGTTGCCCCGTTCGCCGCGGTGCAGGTCGGCGGGCGACACGTCCGAGTTGTAGGTGTCCGCCGGGGGCAAGTGGGTGAGGACCCGGGAGCCGTCGATGCCCTCCCAGTGGAAAGAGGTGTGCGGGATGACGTTCGTCTCGTTCCACGAGGGCTTCTGCGTGACGAACCACTTCGAGCCCGCGGCGCGGACGATCTGGGGCAGGGCGCCCGAGTAGCCGAACGAGTCGGGGAGCCAGGCCTCGGGGGTGTCGATGCCGAACTCCTCGAGGAAGAGGCGCTTGCCGGCGACGAACTGGCGGGCGAGCGCCTCGCCGCCGGGCAGGTTCGTGTCGGACTCGACCCACATGCCGCCGACGGGGATCCAGCGGCCCTCGGCGACGCGCTCCTTGATGCGTGCCCAGATCGACGGGTAGCCGTCACGGATCCAGGCGTACTGCTGCGCGGACGAGCACGCGAAGGTGAAGTCCGGGTCCTGGTCCATCAGGTCGAGGACGTTCGAGAACGTGCGGGCGCACTTCCGGATGGTCTCCCGGACGGGCCAGAGCCACGCCGAGTCGATGTGGGCGTGGCCGACGGCGATCGCGCGGTGGGCTGCAGCGCTGGCGGGGACGGCGAGGACCGGGGCGAGGACCTCGCGCGCGGCCGCGGCGGTGCCGGCGACGTCGTCCGGGTCGACCGCGTCGGCAGCGCGTTCGAGCACGCGGAGGATGTCCGCACCGCGGGTGCCGTCGGTGGGCAGTTCGGCCATCAGGCCGCGCAGCACCCAGAAGTCCTGCTGCAGCTCCCAGACGGTGTCGTCGCGCTCGACGATCTCCAGCGCGCGCAGCTTGTAGATCGGCTTCGAGCCCGCGGTCGACTTCGACCCGAGCGGGGTGGCGCCCTGGAAGTGGTCGCCCCCGATGTCCGGGTTGGCCGCGGCCTCGACCCAGACCTCGAACGAGCCACCGGGGCCGACCTCGATCGGCAGTGTGTCGTTGCGCGGCTCGATGCCCTTGATCGTCGAACCGTCCGCACGCCAGGCGAGCCCCTCGGCCTGGAACCCGGGCTGCCGCTTCGTGAAGCCCAGGTCGACGCGCAGCTCGACGGTGGTGCCCGGCGCGGTCCCGAAGTCCTCCGGCACCGTCCCACGGACGCGGAACCACGTGGTGCCCCAGGGCTTTCCACCCCAGGACCCGCCGACCGCGAACGGCTCGTAGTCGGCGCCCTTCGCGACGTCGAACGGGACGGGCTCGTCGGGGACCTGCCAAGCGTCGATCGTCACCGGGGCGCTCCGGCGGTGGACCGCCGGGTCGATCCGGTCCCGGACGAGTCGGGCGATCCGGGCTTCGACGAGTGGTTCGTCGTGGTGCATGGAAGTGGTTCCTTTCGGTTCGCGGGACACCGGTGTTCGCGGGTCGAACCGCGTCATGTGCGTGCGCGTCGCACGAACACCGGTGTTGTGCGGAGGAGGACGCGGGGTGCGGAGGAGGACGGGCCGGCGTCAGCCCTTGATGCCACCGGCGAGGGCGTTGCCGCCGCCGAGGCCGCGGGACACGATCACGTAGAGGGCGATGACGGGCACGGAGTAGAGGATCGAGAACGCGGCGAGCTGCCCGTACGCGACCGCTCCGTACTGCCCGAAGAAGTTGAAGATGCTCACCGCGGCGGGCACCTTGTCGGGCGAGAGCAGCAGGACGAAGGGGACGAAGAAGTTCCCCCACGCCTGGATGAACACGAAGATGAACACCACGGCGATGCCCGGGCGCATCAGCGGCACGACGATGCGCGTCAGCGTGGTCATCATCGAGGCGCCGTCGGTCCAGGCCGCTTCCTCGAGGGAGATCGGGACCGAGTCCATGAAGTTCTTCGCCATCCAGATCGCCATCGGCAGCGACGTCGCGGCGAGGAAGAAGATGCAGCCCCACACGTTGTCGATGAGGTTGAGCGACACGAACAGCGCGTAGACGGGCACCATCATCGCGGTGATCGGCAGGCCGGTGCCGAACAGGATCCCGTACAGGAACGGCTTGTTGACGCGCATCTTGTAGCGGGACAGCGGGTAGGCGGCCAGCAGGGCGAAGACCACGGTGACGAGCGCCGTGCCGCCGGAGATGAGCAGGCTGTTCGCGAGCGGGATGAACGCCAGGTCCGGCGTGAGCACCTTGGTGAAGTTGTCGAGCGTGAAGTGGCTCGGCATCTTCACGGACAGCGATGCGTCCGAGTCGACCGAGGCGAGCACGAGCCACAGCAGCGGCACCGCGAAGCACAGCGCGATGATGCCGAGCACGATGTTCGACACCCACCGCATGGTCCGCCCGCGTGGGGAGGTCATGTGCAGGGCGCCGGGTGCGGTCACCGAACGGGTGGCGTTCGACACGGGACGGTCAGCAGTGAGTGCCATCAGTCCACCTCCGGCTTCAGTGCCTTGATGTAGATGATCGAGAAGACGGCGCCGACGATGAGCAGGATCGTGGCGATCGCCGTCCCGAAGCCGAGCTGCGAGAACTTGAACGCCTCCTGGTACGCCAGGATCGGCAGGGTCGACGAGTTCGTGCCCGGGCCGCCGGCCGTCATCACGTAGATGAGCGTGAACACCGACAGTGTCTGCAGCGTGGTCAGCATGAGGTTCGTCGAGATCGAGCGGCGGATGACCGGCAGCGTGATGTAGACGAGCCGCTGCCAGCCCTGGGCGCCGTCGACCTCGGCCGACTCGGTGATCTCCTCGGGGACCTCCTGCACGGCGGCGGAGTACACGAGCATCGAGAAGGCGGTGCCGCGCCAGATGTTCGCCAGGATGACGGCGAGCATCGGGTACGTGTAGAGCCAGTTCGGCCCGCTGATGCCGATCGACGCGAGCATCTCGTTGAGCGTGCCCTTGTCGTTGAAGAACGCGTACGCGGCGAACGACGCCACGATCTCCGGCAGCACCCAGGCGGCGACGACGAACGTGCCGACGATGCTGCGCATCACCTTGTTCGCGCTCCGCATGAGGAGGGCGAGCCCGAGTCCGAGGACGTTCTGGCCGACCACGGCGGATGCGATGAGGAAGACGATCGTCAGGATGACGGACTTCGGGAAGTCCGGGTCCTGGAAGAGCTCGACGTAGTTCTTCAGGCCGACGAACTGCTGGTTCGCGGCGCCGGCGCCGGTGAGGGCGGAGTTGGTGAACGACCCGTAGAACGACGAGATGACGGGGCCGAGCAGGAAGATGACGAGGAGGACGACGGCGGGGAGGAGCGGGACCGCTCGTCCCGCGTTCCGCAGCGGCCTCCGCTTGCGCGGGACCGGCGGGTCGGTGCGCTTGGGCGCACCGGGCGCCGACAGCGTCGGCGCGAGGGGGGTGCTGGACACGGTGGATGCCTTCCGGGTGCGGAGGGGGTTCCGAAGGTGGGTGGAGTCGGACGGGAGGCGCGGGGCGAGGACGACCCGCGCCTCCCGTCCGTCAGGTGGTGACCATCAGGTCACTCGTGACCGTCAGGGCACCGGTTCCGTCAACCGGAGACGGTGTTCTTCTTCCCGACCACTCCGGTGACGGAGGAGTCGTAGGCGGCTGCCGCCTGTTTCGGGGTCTGCTGCCCGGTCATCACGGACTCCATCGCGACCTGGATGGCGTTCGAGACCTGGGAGTAGTCACTCGTGGCGGGGCGGAAGTTGGTGTGTTCCACCAGCCCGGAGAAGAACTTGAACGTCGGGTTCGAGGCGTCGTACGTGGGGTCCTCGGCGACGTCCTTGCGGACCGCGATCTGGCTGTTCTCGATGTCGTACTTCAGCGACCCCTTCTGGTTGAGGAAGGTCGAGATGAAGTCGAACGCGGCCTGCGGGTTCTTCGAGTTCTTGCCGACCGCGAGCGTCCAGCCACCGGACATCGAGTTGTAGCCCGGGTCCTGGCCGTTCTGCGTCGGCATCGGCGCCTGACCCATGACCTTGTTCCAGTCAGCCCAGGGGGCGGTACCGGACTTCAGCCACGTGCCGGACTGCCACGACCCATCGAGGTCGATCGCGAGCTGTCCCTTGGGGAGCCAGGTCTGCGCGATCGTCGTGCCGACGTTCGTGTCGAGCGCCTGCTGCGGTGTCGGGCCGAGGCCACCCTGGTAGACGTCCTTCACGAACTGCAGCGAGTCCTGGAACTGCTTCGAACCCGTGACCCACTTCTTGTCCTTGTAGAGCGTGTTGCCGGAGCCGTCCGCCCCGTACAGGAGCATCTCGAAGCCCTGCATCGTGGAGGCCTCACCCTGGGGCTTGCCCGAGTAGAGGTTGAACGGGATGACGCCCGGGTCCTTCTCCTTGATGGTCTTCGCGGCGGCGAGCACGTCGTCCCACGTCTTCGGCTGCCACGGGACCGGCAGGCCGACCTTCTTGAAGATGTCCTTGTTGTACCAGAGGGCCCGGGTGTCGGTGCCCATCGGGATGCCGTAGGTCTTCCCGTCGACGCCTTCACCGGCCTGCTTGGCGTTGTCGTAGAACTGGCTCCAGTCCTTCCACTTCGCCGTGTACTTGTCGAGCGGGAGGAGGTAGCCGGCCTGCGCGTCGGCCTTGATGAGGAAGGTGTCCTCGTACATGACGTCCGGGGCGGTGGCCGGCGCCTTGTTCATCAGCGCGAGCTTCGTGTAGTAGTCGTTCTCCTGCGCCTGGATCGGCACGAGTTCGACCTTCTTGCCCGGGTTCTCCTTCTCGTACTCCTTCTTGACGACCTTCATCTGGGCGTCGAGTTGCTGGAAGGCACCGAACTTCTGGTACGCGATCTTGATCGTGTCGCTCGAGGCGGACCCCGAGCTCGAGCAGCCAGCCAGACCGACCGCGGCGACGGCCACGGCTGCGAGTCCGGCGATGATGCGGGTGCGTTTCATCGGTGCTCCTTTGCACGGGTGAGGACCGCGGGCTTCGTCGCCCGCGCGCACACTTAGTCCAGCGTATGGACTTAATGCTGTCAAGAAGATCTTCGTGACGGTTGGTCACAGTTCGTGAACCGGTCAGGCGCGTCGGGCGCGGTGGTGGCGGTCGTGGCGGTGGCGGTGGCGGTGGTCGTGGCGGTGGTGGCCGTGGTGGCGGGCGCGGTGGTGGCGACGAGCCGTCGGACGGGAGGCACGGTGCCAGCCCGCCACGAGCCTCCAGTGCGCACCGTGCGCGCGTCGCGCAACGCAGCACCGTGCGCGGGTCGTCAGCCCGTGCGCGGTTGTCGACCCCGTGCGCGCTTCTGGCGCCGCACCGGACCATCAACCCGGCACGGCCTGACGAACGCGGCACCGTGCGCGGCCGCTGCGCCGCGCAGCCCAGCCCGGCATGGCGAACGCGGCACGGTGCGCACGTCGTCAGCCCGTGCGCGGTTGTCGACCCCGTGCGCGCTTCTGGCGCCGCACCGGACCATCAACCCGGCACGGCATGGCGAACGCGGCACGGTGCGCGGCCGCCGCGCCGCGGCGCCGCGCAGCCCGGTGCGGTGCGTGCTCAGACGGCGGGCAAGCCCGCGATCGGCGTCGCGCCGCCCGTGACCGTGATCCCGCCGGACGCCGGCACGTCGACGAGCAGCACGCTCGGCCGCCCGACGTGGCGCCCCTGTCGGATGACGACGCGGTCTCCGGGCGATACCGCTCCGACCTCGCGCAGGTACGCCCCGGTCGACGCAGCGGCCGAACCGGTGGCAGGGTCCTCGGTGAGGCGGCCCACCGGGAACAGGTTGCGTGCCTCGTACTCGAGCTCCCCGGTCCGGTGCAGCACGGTGACGGTGCCGGTCCACCCCGCCTCGACCATGAGCTCGGCGAGGGTCTCGGGCGCGAAGCGGAACTGGTGGAAGCGTTCCTCGTCGCGCAGGACGAGCACGGGGTGCCAGTTGCCCGCGAAGGACTCCCGCACCGGGAACCCCTCGGCGATGTCGTCCGGGACCATGCCGAGCAGTGCGAACAGCCGGTCGCGGAAGCCCGGGTCGATCGCCCGGGAGTCCGGTTCGACACTCGTCATCGCGACCTGGACGCTGCCGTCCGGCGCGGCCGTCGCTTCGAGTGCGACGTCGCCCGCAGCCGTCGTGAAGACCCTGCGCCCGAGTCCCTCGCGCTCCGCCAGGACAACGGCCGTCGCGATCGTGGCGTGGCCGCAGAAGGGCACCTCGGCCGCGGGCGAGAAGTAGCGCACGTGCGGACCGGTGGGGGTCCGCCCGACGACGAACGCGGTCTCGGGGTACGCGACCCGCCGGGCGATCGCGAGCATCTCGTCGGCGCTCAGCGAGGCTGCGTCGAGCACGATGCCCGCGGGGTTCCCGCCCCCGGGCTCGGCGGCGAAGGCGGTGTACCGGAGGATCTCGATGCTCACCATCCGACCGTAACGCGGCCGCGTGCCCGCTCGCGCGGGCCGATCCCGGCCGCGTGGCCCGCTCGTGGCCGGCTCCGCGAGGTGCCCGCCCGACGGCCTGGAGGCGCGGGACGGGCTGGCACCGCGCCTCCAGGCCGTCCGCTGGTCACCTGGCGGCGGCGCCGAGCCCGTGGCCGGCTCCGACACGACTCGTTGCGACATCGTCGATGTCGTCCGACAGCGACGATGTCGCCCCGAGTCCGCGCCCGGCTACTCGACCACGCGACCCACTCGACGGCGCCGCACCACGAGCACGCCGATGCCCGCCGCAAGCAGCAGCAGCGCCGCGGCGATGCCCGCGCTGAGGTCCGCGCCCGTGAACGCGAGCGCTCCCGTCACCGGGTCGATCGTGATCGTCGTCCAGCCGAGGATCGTGCCGTCCGCGGCGGTGACCACGAGGCGGTGCTCACCGGCCGGGGCGTCCGTCGGGATCCGCACGGACACGCTGCCGTCGGCAGCGACCGTGACCGTTCCCAGCAGGGTCGGCGTCGAGAACATCCACACGTCCACCCGCTCGCCGGCGTGCTCGGTGCCCACCGTGATCGTGACCGTCTCGCCCGGACGAGCCGACGCCGGTGCCGAGACGCTGCCGCGGTTCGCGTCCGTCAGCGCGGACTCCGACGGTGCGACGGGTGCCGTGTCGACGACCGGTGCCGGCGCGGACGGCGTCGGGGTCGGCGTGGTCCCACCGCCACCCGGCGTCGGCGTGGTCCCACCGCCACCCGGCGTCGGCGTCGGAGTCGGCGTGGACCCACCGCCACCCGGGGTCGGCGTGGTCCCACCGTCGTCCGTGCACGGGTACGTCCCCGTGCGGAGCGAGAACCCGTCCGTGTCGTTGTCGTCGGCGTAGAAGGTGGCACGCTCCCCGTCCGCGCAGACTCCGGAGATCGCGAAGCCCTCGTTGGCGAGCGTGCGGTCGGCCTTCGACGGCGCCTCGTACACGGTCGCAGCGGTGAACGACCCCTTCGTCACCTCGAACAGGGCGGTGCGGCCGGAGCACGCGTCGTCGCAGACCACCCAGAGCGCGTCGAGCGTCGGGTCGAACTGCACGTCCGCGACGACGCTGAACGGTGTCGCGATGGTGGCGACCCGCTGGAACGAGCCGTCGTCCATCAGGGCGTAGGCGTACACGCTCGCGGCCCCCTCGACCCCGACGAAGAACAGGCCGTCACCGTGCCCGGCGTAGGTCGACGGCGAGTACGCGGCACCCGTGTGCGCGTCGGTGAAGCCGTGCGCGGTGAGCCAGGAGTCCGGGATCCAGGTGATGCCCTCGAGGCCGGCGTTCGCACCGAGCCCCGGGAAGTCCGCGGCGAGGTTCCACTCGTCCGTGGCGTTCAGCGTCCGCTCGGACCCGTCGGTGGTGGCGTAGCGCAGGACCGCAGGGCGGCTCGACTTCGAGACGTCGTTGTCACGCTCAGTGGAGACGTAGACGGCGCCGGGGTCGTCGGCGGTGACCGTCACCCCCTCGGCGTCGGGCGTACCCGAGCCGTCGGCGTAGCGGAGGTCGACGCCCGCGGCGTTCGACGGCGTCCAGCCGCCCTTCCCGTCCGACACGATGCGGTAGAGCAGCCCGTCGCCGTTCTGCACGGCCCACAGCTGGCCGTCCGCCGAGGCCCGCGACGTCGTCCAGTCGATGCCGCTCAGGTCGCCCGTGAACGTGTCCTCGTCGTCGAGCACGGTCTCGTCCGGTCCGCCGGGCCAGGCCTCGGCGGTGACGACGCCGGCGAACCGGTTCGCGGCACCCTTCGTCGGCGAGGCGGTCTCGGCGAAGGCCCCGGTGCCGTCCGGGTTCCGGCCGTACGTCGTCGCGGCGTGCGCCGTCCACGAGTACGAGTCGACGAGCTGCCCGTGTGCGTCGAAGAGCCGTGCCGAGTCCGCCTTGCCGAGGCCGAACCCGAAGGAGGCCTCGTCGATCACCGTGAAACCGCCGGCAGCGAGCGTGGTGCCGGCCGGGATCGTGTACGCGTGGTCGGCGGTGTCCTCGCTGTCGCGGAACACGTACCCGCCGAGGTCGACCGTCCTCGTGCCGGTGTTCGTCAGCTCCACCCAGTCCCCCGGGTCGCCGTCCTGCGACTCGACCTCGTTGATGCGGACCGGCGAGGAGCAGTCGTTCGCCGTGCCCTTCGTCGAGGCGGTGGTGTCGACGAGCGCGCCGGTGCCGTCCGGGCAGCGTCCCCACGTCACGGCGGCGTGGGCAGTCCAGGCGTAGCGGAGAACGAGGGCGCCCGAGGGGTCGTACACGCGGACGGTGTCGGCACTGCCGAGCCCGAAGTCGAAGCCCGGAGCCGTGGTGGTCAGCTCGTTCACGACGAAGTACCCGCCTGCGGCGACCGTGGACCCCTGGGGCAGGACGTACGGGTCGTGGGTGCTGTCGCTGTCGAGCACCGCGTACCCGCTGAGGTCGATCGACGCCCCCGAGGTGTTCTTGAGTTCGAACCAGTCGTGGTCGTCGCCGTTCGTCTCGACCTCGTTGACGACGAGGCCGTTCGCGGCGGCCGCGCCGACGGTCGGGTCGTCATCGCCGACGGCGGCGGAGGCGGGCGTCGTCGTCAGGACGCCGGCGGCGACGACGAGGCCGGCCGCGATGGTGGCGCCGAGGCGCAGGGCACGGGGGTGCATGCAGGGTCTCTCTCGTTCGGGGGACCTGCACGACTGTTCAGCATCCGGGCGTCCGGACGGTGGCGGCGGGGTGAACGACGGGTGTCGCCGGACGACGGCCGGGAGGCACGGCTCGGGTCCGTCACGCGGGTAGCTGCCCGATGGCGGTCGCCGCCACGGCAGGCGGCAGCACCGCGGGTTGGCGCCCGGTGCGGCGCGCGCTCCCGTCAGCGCCGCAGATCGGCGCCCGGTGCGGCGCGCGCTCGCGTCAGCGCCGGATGAGCAGGGCGCTCGCCCGCGGCGACAGCGCGGCGTCGAGCACGAGGCAGGCTGCGCCCACCGCTGCGACGTCGGCCCCCCGGTCGCTCTCGGTCACGACGACCGGGTGCTTCGGCACGAGCAGCGGCGAGTCGACGATCGCCGTCCGCGCCGCGGGGAGTGCAGCACTGGCGACCCGCGACCAGAACGGCCCGCCGAACACCACGCGGTCCATGTCGAGCAGGTTCACGATGAGGACGGCCGCGTTGCCCATCACCGTGCCGGCGTCCTGCGCGAGTCCGATCGCCACCGGGTCCCCGGCGTCGATCGCCGCGCCGAGTGCATCCCACGCCCGGTCCACCGCTGCGACGCCGTCCGGCTGCACGTCGCCGACGCCCCCGGCCGCGCCCGCACCTGCGCCCGCGCCTGCGCCCGCGCTTGCGCCCGCACCTGCGCCCGCGCTTGCGCCCGCACCTGCGCCTGCGCCTGCGCCGAGGGCGAGCCCCCGCGACCGGGCGATCTGCACGAGACGGTCCGGCGCCACCGCGGCCCCGACCTCGCCCCGCGTCCCGGAGCCGTCCGGTGTCCCCGCGAGGGCACCCTGGTCGACCATGATGTGGCCCGCGTCCCCCGCGTTCGACCCCACGCCGCGCACCGGTTCGTGGTCGACGGCGAGCCCCACGCCGAAGCCGGTGCCGAAGTACACGAAGGCGAAGTTCCGCGCCGACGACTCCCCCGCCAGGAACATCTCGCCGACCACCGCGGCGGTGACGTCCTTCTCGAGGAGCACCGGGTAGCCGGTCGCGTCGGCGAGGGCGTCCCGCAGCGGGACGTCCCGCCACCGTGGCAGGAACGGCGGGTCGAGCACCACGCCGGCGTCGACGTCGATCGGTCCGGGGCTGGCGATGCCGACCCCGAGGACCGCGTCCACGTCGACGTCCGCCTCGCTGACGAGCCCGTCGACCGCGTCGGCGATGGTCCGGACGACCTCGGACGGGTCGTCGGCGGTCGGCGTCGAGGTGGTGGTCGCGGCGATGACCGTGCCGGCGAGGTCGAGCAGCACGTACGTGACGACGGCGGGGTCGACGTGCACCCCGACGGCGTAGCGGCTGCCGGCCTCGAGCCGCAGGATCGTGCGGGGCTTGCCGCGACCGGACACGACCGTGCCGGACTCCGCGATCATCCCCGCCTCGATGAGGAACCTGGTGACGTTCGACACCGTCTGGGCGCTGAGGCCCGTCCGCGACGCCAGTTCGACGCGGCTCAGTCCGTCGGGCGAGCGGCGCACCGCGTCGAGCACGACGGTGCGGTTGAACCCGCCGATCGACGGGAGGTTCGCTCCGCGCCGATGTTCTGCCATGCCGCGACCATACCGCGCGGTCCGCCGCACAACGGTGCGGTATCGAACTCCCGTCCCACTGGCCCCCACACGGGTCGCACCGTTAGCCTGAGCGGCATGACGGACCTCCGCCTCGAAGAACTCTCCGCGTCGACCGCTGCGGCGGCCAACTCCCTGACGCTCAAGCCCGGTCAGGAGCAGTTCGTCCAACCGACGACCTACGGCGTCGCAGAGTCCGACGTGAAGCCGAGTTCGGCGTGGACCCGCGTCGTCCTCGACGGTGACGAGGTGGTCGGGATGATCATCGGCACCTTCGACGAGGACAACTCCGAGGAAGAGCTCCGCAGCGCGATCTGGCGCGTGAACGTGTCCGCGACGGCGCAGGGACGCGGCGTCGGCCGGTTCGCCGTGCACGGTCTCGCGGACGAGGCACGCAGCCGGGGCATGGAGCGGCTCACCGTCGTGTACGAGCCGGGCGGCGACGACAGCCCCGAGGCCTTCTTCCGCGCGGTCGGGTTCGAGGTCGTTCGCGAGACGCAGTACGGCGACCACTTCGCGGTCCTGACCCTCTGACGCGGTGCCCGACGAGCGCGCAGCCGACGACTTCGGCGCAGCGGTCGCCGAGGTAGTGCGGCTCATCCCCTCGGGTCACGTGATGACGTACGGCGACGTCGCCGCTGCCCTCGGCTCCCGGGCGTCCCGCGCCGTCGGCAAGGTGATGGCCCACGAGGGCGCCGACCTGCCCTGGTGGCGCGTGGTCCGCTCCGGCGGACTGCCTCCCGTCCACCACGAGGCCCGCGCGCACGAGCACTACCGTGCCGAGGGGACGCCGCTCGTGCAGGGGACCACGACCTGGAGGATCGACATGCGTCGGGCGCGCTGGTCACCGTCGACGGACGCGGACGACCCGTTCTGACCGGCCGGCCGCGGCCAGCTCAGCCGTCGTAGCGCGCGCCCCGGCGGCGCAGCAGCGTCCCCGCTCACAGGTCGAAGCGCGCGCCGCGACTGTTCGAGGGGAGCAGGAACATCACGAACAGCACGAGCGAGCCGATGCCGACCAGGACGTGCAGGAACTGCCAGAAGCCGGACAGGTTCGCGTCGTGCAGGCGTCGGGCGCCGAGTGCGAGCGAACCGACGAGCGTCGCCAGGGCCCAGAGCACGAACAGGTACGAGCCGATCGGGTTCTCGAGCATCGGGCTGTTCGGGGTGAACACCTGCGGCACGAGCTGCAGCACGAGGCCGATCGCGAGCGAGGTGATCCACCACCACCAGAACTCGGACCGCGAGGCCCGTCCGGTGAAGACCGTGTACTTCCGCCAGAACCGGCGGACGGCCTCGGTGAAGGGTGCCCCGTAGAAGGGGTCGCGCAGGGCGACGCCGCCGGGCTGCACGCTGTCGTTGCTCATGGAGCAAGCCAACCACGCGTGCAGCCCGCCAGCGTGCGTCACACGAGCGAGTCGCGCCAGGCCGCGTGCAGCTGGGCGAACCGGCCCGTGCCGGCGATGAGGTCGTCCGGCGTGCCGTCCTCGACGATCCGGCCGTACTCCATCACGAGCACCCGGTGGGCGATCGCGACGGTGGACAGACGGTGCGCGATGATCACGGCCGTGCGGTCCGCGAGCAGGGTCTCCAACCCCTCCTGCACGAGCCGCTCGGACGGGATGTCGAGCGATGCCGTGGCCTCGTCGAGGATGAGCACCTTCGGGTCCGCGATGAACGCCCGGGCGAACGACAGGAGCTGTCGCTGCCCGGCCGACACCCGGCCACCGCGCTTGTTCACGTCGGTGTCGTACCCGTCGGGCAGCGCCATGATGAACTCGTGCGCGCCGACCGCCTTGGCCGCCGACTCGATCTCGGACCGCGACGCCCCGGGCTTGCCGAGGGCGATGTTGTCCGCGACGGTGCCGGAGAACAGGTACGCCTCCTGCGTGACCATGACGATCGCGCGGCGCATGTCCTTCGGGTCGATGTCGCGGAGGTCCACGCCGTCGAGCTGCACGGACCCCTGTGACGGGTCGTAGAAGCGCGCCATCAGCTTGGCGAGCGTCGACTTGCCGGCACCGGTGGATCCGACGAGCGCGATGGTCTGCCCCGCCGGGATGTGCAGGTCGAACTCGGGGAGCACGACCTTGCCCTTGTTGTAGGCGAACACGACGTCGTCGAAGTCCATCTTCCCGGTGGCGTCCGGCAGCTTCACCGGCTTCGCGGGGTCTGGCACGCTCGGCCGCTCCTCGAGCACGCCGGAGATCTTCTCCATCGCCGCGGACGCGGACTGGTACCCGTTGTAGAACATCGCGAGTTCCTGCGCCGGGTCGAAGAACCGCTTGGCGTACAGCGCGACCGCGAGCAGCGCACCGACCTCGAGCGAGCCGTCCACGATGCGGAAGCCGCCCACGATGACGACCGCCGCGAGCGTGGCGTTCCCGATGAGCACGAGCACCGGGTCGAAGGTCCCGAACAGGTTGAACACCTTCGTGTTCGCCACCCGGTAGTCCTCGACGAAGCCGCCGTACTCGTCACGGTTGCGGGACTCCTTGCGGAAGGCCTGCACCGCGCGGATGCCGGTCATCGTCTCGACGAAGTGCACGATCACGCGCGCCGAGGTGACACGGGTGGCGCGGAACAGCGTCTGCGAGTTCGTCTGGAACCAGCGGATCAGGAACCACAGCGGCACGAGCGACACGGCGAGCACGAGCCCGGAGGTCGGGTCGAGCGCCACGAGCGCGATCGCCGTGAACACCATGTAGAGCACACCCTGGATGAGCTGGTTCAACCCGGAGTCGAGGAGTTCCCGGATGGAGTCGAGGTCACTCGTCTGGCGGGAGATGATCCGGCCGGACGTGTAGGTCTCGTGGAACTCGAGCGACAGCCGCTGCGTGTGCAGGAACACCCGCTTGCGCAGGTCGAACAGGATCGCCTGGCTGATGCGTGCAGCGAGCACGGTGTACCAGGCGGTCAGCACGGCACCGAGGACCGCCACGACGATGTACGTCGCGACGACCGCGAACGCCGGTACCCAGTCGTTCTGGTCGAGCACCGCCGGCAGGGCGTTGTCGATGCCCCACGCGATGAGCGCCGGCCCGGCGACGGTCCCCGCGGTGGAGACCACCACGACGATGCCGAGCAGGACGAGGCGCATCTTCAGCGGGGCCGCGAGCGACCCGAGCAGGGCGAGGGACCGGCGCCGCAGGCGCTTGCTCTCGGCCTTCGTGAAGTCCTCACGCTCCTCGCCGCGCACGCCCAGGGTGGTGATCGACGCGGTGACGGGTGCGGCAGTCTGCACCCCTTCGGCCGTCTCGTCGACGGACGCCGTGCCTCCAGGCAGGTTCTGGTCGGTCTGCTGGCTCATGCCATCGCCTCCTCTCGTGCGGTGGCGTCGTCCTCGTCGAGCGACGAGATGACGTAGCGGTAGTGGTCGTTGGTGGCCATCAGCTCCGAGTGGGTGCCGACGGCGGTGACGACGCCGTTCTCCATCAGGGCGACGCGGTCCGCGAGCGTCACCGTCGACGGACGGTGCGCCACGATGAGCGACGTCGTCTCGGCGAGGACGCGACGGAGGCCCGCCTCGACCCGCGCCTCGGTGTCCACGTCGAGCGCGGACAGCGGGTCGTCGAGGACGAGCACCGACGGCCGCGCCGCGATGGCGCGGGCGAGGGCGAGTCGCTGCCGCTGACCGCCGGAGAGGGACAGGCCCTCCTCGCCGACACGGGTGTCGACGCCGTCCGGCAGGTCGTCCACGAAGGACGCCTGGGCGATGTCGAGCGCCTCGCGCATGAGCGCCTCGGCCTCCTCGCCCTCGATGTCCGGGCGACCGAGCAGCACGTTCTGCCGCACCGTCGTCGAGAACAGGGTGGCGTCCTCGAACGCGACGCCGACGTGACGCCGCAGCTCCTCGCGGGTGAGGTCGCGGATGTCGACCCCGTCGATCGTCACCGAACCACCGGTCACGTCGTACAGCCGCGGGACGAGCGACAGCAGCGTGGTCTTGCCGCAGCCGGTCAGGCCGACGAGCGCCATGGTCTCGCCCGGCCGGAGCTGCAGTTCGACCCCGTTGACGAGGTCGGGGAACTGCGGGGGCGAGTCCTGGTACCGGAAGTGCACGTTGTTGAACGAGAGCGCACCGTGCGGCTCCGCGATCGTCTTCGGCGACTCCGGGTCCGTGATCGTGTTCTCGGAGTCCATGACCTCGAAGAACCGGTCGACCGCGGTGCGGGTGTCGAACGTCATCGAGAGCAGGAAGCCGATCGACTCGATCGGGAACCGCAGCACCGTCGCGGTCGCGAAGAACGCGAACAGCTGCCCCACGGACAGCTGCCCCTGGCTGGCCAGGTAGACGCCCGCGAGCAGGCACAGCGCGAAGGCGACGTCGGGCACGAGCAGCAGCCACAGCCAGATGCTCGCGATCGCCTTGGCCTTCTCGATCTCGGTGCCGCGCAGCGCCTCGGCCTGCTCGCTGAACTCGTCGAGCTTGTACCGGCCACGGCCGAACGCCTTGAGCACGCGGATGCCGTGCACCGACTGCTCGACGCTCGTGGCGAGGTCGCCGACCTGGTCCTGGCTGCGGCGCGCGACCACGGAGTACCGGCGTTCGAACAGCAGGCCGTTGATCCACAGCGGGATCGACGCGATGAGGAAGATCAGCCCGAGCAGCCACCCGAAGGTGAACAGCACGACGAAGCCGACGACGATCGTCACGATGTTGACGACGAGCAGCACGACGCCGAAGGCCAGCCAGCGACGGATGAGCGACAGGTCGGAGACCGAACGCGACAGCAGCTGTCCGGACTCCCAGCGGTCGTGGAACGCCACCGGCAGGTCCTGCAGCTTCGCGTACAGCGCGTTCCGCATGCTCGTCTCGATGCGGGTCGACGGGCGCATCACCATCCGGCGGCGCGAGGCGATGAAGAACGCCTCGAGCACACCGAGGGCGAGGACGCCGAGGCCGGCGGGCCAGATCTGTGCCGAGTCGCGCGACGACAGCGGGCCGTCGACGAGCCACTGCAGCACGTAGGGGATCGCGAGCGCCACCAGGGAGGCACCCATCGCGGCTGCCATGCCGGCGATGAGGCGGCCCTGGTAGGGCTTCACGTACGGGTAGATCCGCGCGATGGCGCGGAAGGTCGAGGGTCGGTCGGTGGACGGGCGCGCCTGGTTTGGCGTCTTGGACATGGGGTTCGCGTCCTCGTGCGTCGTGCCGGGGCCTCGGGGCCGGGAGCCGCTGTCGCGGCAGGTCCGGTCTGGAGGCTCGGTGTCCGTTGCGTGGTGGTCGTCGGCCGAGCGGTCGGTCCGGTCTCGGTCCGCACGCACCCTGGTGAGGTGCGCGCCGGTCGGGACACGGTCGCCCGCCGCCGCTCGTCGAGCGGCGTCGGTTCGGTCGGAGTGCACCGGGAGACAGTCGTCCCCCGGGTTCAGGCGTGGGCTCGCGCGGGCCCGTGCTCGTCGCCGCCGCTGGTGTCGCGGCCGCTCGTCGCGTGCTCGTCGTCGTCGGTCGGAGCCGACGGCTCGTCGCTGGCTGTGGGAGACAGCCCTACGCGGACAGCGGTGCCGTGACGGCGGGCGCACCCTGGTACGGGTGCGGCGCGACGGCTGCGGGGGCGAGGCGCGGTCGTGCTGCGCGCGCTCGGTCCTGCGGTCGTGCGTCGGGAGCGGTCCCCACGAGGGACACGACATCCGCACGGGCATCCGTCGCCACGATTCCGGTCGTCGTGTTCATCGTCACTCCAGTCGTCGTCTTCGTCACCGTTGTGTCCGCGGTGCCGCCGACCCGTGGTGCTGGGTCGTCGGCGTGCCTGTCGCGGAGCCTTACAGACTATTCTCAGTGACTCTCAGCGCGCAATAGGGTTCCGGACATTCCCGTTCCGTCGATGCGGACCGGCCGGCGCGCCGTCTGGCTTCTCGACCGGCGCGCCGTCCGTCGCGCCGTCCGGCGCGTCAGTGGAAGAAGTGCCGCTCGCCCGTGAAGTACATCGTCACGCCCGCGGCCTTCGCGGCGGCGATGACCTCGTCGTCGCGGACGCTGCCGCCGGGCTGCGCCACCGCGCGGACACCCGCGTCGAGGAGCACCTGCAGGCCGTCGGCGAACGGGAAGAACGCGTCCGAGGCGGCGACGCTGCCCGAGGCACGCTCGCCGGCACGGGTCACCGCGAGGTGGCACGAGTCCACCCGGTTGACCTGCCCCATGCCGACGCCGACGCTCGCGCCCTGGTTCGCCAGCAGGATCGCGTTGGACTTCACCGCACGGCTCGCCTTCCACGCGAAGGCCAGGTCGGCGAGCGTCTGCTCGTCGGCGGGCTCCCCCGCGACGAGGTTCCAGGTGGCCTGGTCGAAGGCGGTGAAGCGGTCGGCGTCCTGCACGAGGAAGCCGCCGGAGATCTGCTTGACCTCGCGCGGGGCGAGGGCGAAGTCGACGGGCAGCGTGAGCAGGCGGATGTTCTTCTTGCGGGAGAGGATCTCGATCGCCTCGGGGTCGAACGCCGGGGCGATGACGACCTCGGTGAAGATGTCCTTGACCGTCTCCGCCATCGCGACCGTGACGGGGCGGTTCGCGGCGATGACCCCACCGAACGCCGACAGCGGGTCGCAGGCGTGCGCGGCGGCGTGCGCGGCGGCGATCGGGTCAGCGGCGTCCGCCGGGGCGATCGCGATGCCGCACGGGTTGGCGTGCTTGATGATCGCGACGGCGGGCTCGGCGAAGTCGTACGCGGCACGGACGGCGGCGTCGGCGTCGACGTAGTTGTTGTAGGACATCTCCTTGCCGTGCAGCTGCGTGGCCTGGGCGATGCCGGTGCCGCCCTCGGTCGTGTACAGCGCGGCGGCCTGGTGGGCGTTCTCGCCGTAGCGGAGGGTCGACCCGAGCGTGGCCTCGAACGCGAGCGACTCGTCGAAGGCACCCGGCGTCTCGATGTCGCCGTCGGTGGTCGGCGCTGCAGCTGTGCCCGTCGTGACGACGTCGCTCGCGAAGTACGAGGCGACCGCGGTGTCGTAGGCCGCGGTGTGCGCGAAGGCCTGCGCGGCGAGGCGCTTCCGCAGCTCGAGCGTGGTGCCGCCGGCACGGACGGCCTCGACGACCTCGGCGTAGGAGGCCGGCGAGACGACGATCGCGACGTTCGGGTGGTTCTTCGCCGACGCGCGGACCATCGCGGGGCCGCCGATGTCGACGTTCTCGACCACGGTCGCGGTGTCGGCGCCCGAGGCCACGGTCTCGACGAACGGGTACAGGTTGACGACCACGAGCTGGAACGGCTCGATGCCGAGCTCGCCGAGCTGCTGCTCGTGCGACTCGAGGCGGAGGTCGGCGAGGAGGCCCGCGTGCACCGACGGGTGCAGCGTCTTCACGCGGCCGTCGAGCGACTCCGGGAAGCCGGTGACGCTGGAGACGTCGGTGACGGCGTACCCGGCGTCACGGATGGTCTGCGCCGTCGAACCGGTCGACACGATCTCGACGCCGGCGTCGGCGAGGGCACCGGCGAGCTCGAGCAGGCCGGACTTGTCGCTCACCGAGATGAGCGCCCGCCGCACGGGGACGAGGTCCCGGTCGCGGTACAGGCTGGGGTCGGCTGCGTGCACGCTCATGCGCTCGGGGTGCCCTTCAGGTCGGTGGTGCCGTTGGCGATGTCGAGGATGGTCTGGATGAGGAGGCGGCGCTCGACCGGCTTGATGCGGTCGTGCAGCGTCGACTCGGAGTCGCCGGGCAGGACCGGGACGCGCTCCTGGGCGAGGATCGGGCCGCTGTCGACCCCGTCGTCGACCTTGATGACGCTCGCGCCGGTCTCGGTGACGCCCGCCGCGAGGGCGTCCCGCACGCCGTGCGCGCCGGGGAACTCGGGGAGGTACGCGGGGTGCGTGTTGATGATCGCGGGGCCGAACTCGGACACCACGGCCGGCGGCAGCAGGCGCATCAAGCCGGACAGCACGAGCAGGTCGGGCGACCACGGCCGGATCTGCGCGGCGAGTTCGCGGCCCCACTCGGCACGCGAGTCGAACCGCGTGAACGGCACCGTGAAGGTCGGGATGGAGTACTCCTCGCCCAGACCGAGGCCCTCGGCGTCGCGGTCGGCACCGATGGCCACGACCCGCGCGGGGTACTCCGCATCGAGGGTCGCGTCGAGGAGGGCTCGGAGGTTCGAGCCGGCACCGGAGATCAGGACGACCAGTTCGAGCACGGGATCAACCCTACCGGGCGTGCCGCCGTGCGACGCGGGCAGCTAGCGGTCGTCCTTCGGTCGACGCCACCACGGCAGCTCGTCCTCGGGGATCTGGTCGGTCGCGTCCCACCGCGACGCCGGCTTCAGCGGCGTCGCCGGCTGCTGTTCCGGCACGTCGTCCTCGGCGTCGTCGCGGCCGGCGACGAACTCCTCGGTGCTCCACGGGAACGCGGGCTGGGCCTCGGTGCCGGGCGCGGTGGGCAGGGGTGCGGCGGCCGGTGCTCGACCTCCGTCGGAGGCACGCTGGTCGCGGTCGACGTCGGAGCCCGTCACCCGGTCGCGGAGTTCGCCGGCGCGTCCGCGGACGGTGTCGGCAGCACCGCGGAGGCGGTCCCGGACGGCACCGACGCCACCGCGGGCGGCGGGGCGGCGTGCGTCGGTCACGCGGTCCGCCGCGACGACGTCGGTGCGGGCCCACTCGGGGAGCTCGACGTCGGCCTCGGTGTCGGTGTCGGCTGGCCTGGAGGCGCGGTGCGGCTCGGCACCGCCGGCAGCCTCCGCCGCGTGGCCGGCTCCCTGGGCGTCGTCGTGCGCCTCGTCGTCCGCGTCGCGCGCGTCCGCGTCGCGCGCATCCGCGTCGCGCGCGTCCGCGTCGTGGATCGGCTCGGTCGGCTGGTCGGCCCGCGTGGGCACGGAACCGGCGTGCGGCTCCTCGACGACGAAGCGGTGCACGTCGGTGGTGCGTCCCGCTCCGGCCTGGTCGAGCGCCGCGAGCAGCGAACCCTCGCGCTCGGCCGCCTCGTCCTCGGCGGCCGTGTCGACGGTCTCGTGCCAGCGGTCGCCGGTCCAGCCGCGCTCGGGCATCCGGATGAGGTCGCTGCCCGCGGCGAGCGCCACGGCCGCCGGCACACCGACCTCCAGCGCTGCGAACGCCCCGACCACCAGGGCGTGCGGGCCGACGTCGGCCAGCCGTCCGGGGCCGAACGACCCCGACGAGACCCAGGCGACGAGCCCGGTGAGCACACCCGCCACGATGCCCGCCGCGATCCCGCCGAGGGCTCGGCGCAGCGCCGAGTTCGCGCTGCCGAGCGCATCGACGAGCCGCGGGCGGAGGAGTCCGCCGACCGCGAACCCGGCGATCACGGGCACGAGCACCCAGACGAGCCCGAACGTGTGACCCGACGCGGGGAGGGCGCCGAACACCGGCAGACCGGGGATGGGGCCGAGCGTCGTGCCGATCGGGGAGACGCTCGAGCCGGTGCCGATCGCGAAGCCCGGGCCGACGAGCCACGAGGTTGCCCACCCGACGAAGTCCGGCAGGAACGCGAGCTGACCGACGGTGAGCGCGATGCCCCCGATGACGCCCGCGTGCGACCGTTCGTACAGGGAGATGACCTCGGCGAACGACGTGAAGAGCAGGAAGGCGACCACGACGCCCGCGACGGCGACCACCGCTGCGGTGGCGGCCGTCCCCGCGCGGAGGCCGAAGGCCGCGACGGCGCGCCAGTCGGCCGGCACGCGACCGGCCAGGTCGAGCACCCGCTGGGTCACCGGGTCGGCGGGGAGTCCGCGCCGGTGTCGGCAGAGCTCGGACGCGGCGTAGGCGGGGATCCCGAACCAGAGCGCGGGGAGGACGATCGCCTGCCACGTGGTGGGGTCGGTGGCAGCGGACCGGGTCGACAGCGCGACGGCGAGCCCGAGGACCGCGACGACGGCCGTGCCGACCAGCAGGCCCGTGCTGCGGTGCTCGGTCTCGGCGAACCGACGTCCGGCACGTGCGGCGAGCCAGGCCGTGACGATCGCGAAGCCGAGTGCCGCGAGCGTGACGTGGATCGGGTCGGTGGCGCCGCTGACGCCCGAGGACTTGGCGAGCGCCGAACCGAGCAGGAACGACACGTCGACGCCGTGTCCGACGAGCCAGACGCTCCCCGTGGCCTTCCAGAAGACGTCCCAGTCGATCTGCAGCCCGTACTCGAAGCCCCAGAGCAGGGTGAGCGGGACCAGGGCGATCCCGAGGCCGACGCCGACCGTCACGACCGCCTCGATCGCGGCGAGCAGTGCGGTTCCCAGGCGGTTCATCGCAGCGAGGATACGTGCCCGACCCCCCTTCCCCGGGGAGCCGCGCGGCGCGCGGCGGCCTCCGCAAAACACCGGTGCTCGTCAGCCGAACCCGCACATGAGGCGGTTCGACCGACGAACACCGGTGTTTTGCCGGCGCTCTCGCGAGCAGGGCCTAGCGGGAGGCGACCACCTCGCGCAGCAGCGCAGCGGTCTCGGACGGCGTCTTGCCGACGCGCACGCCGGCCGCTTCGAGCGCCTGCTTCTTCGCCTCGGCGGTGCCGGCGGAACCGGACACGATCGCGCCTGCGTGCCCCATCGTCTTGCCCTCGGGGGCGGTGAAGCCCGCGACGTAGCCGACGACCGGCTTCGTGACGTGCGCCTTGATGTAGTCGGCCGCGCGCTCCTCGGCGTCGCCACCGATCTCACCGATCATCACGATCGCCTCGGTCTCGGGGTCGGCCTCGAACGCGGCGAGCGCGTCGATGTGCGTCGTGCCGATGACCGGGTCGCCGCCGATGCCGATGGCGGTCGAGAAGCCGAGGTCGCGGAGCTCGTACATCATCTGGTAGGTCAGCGTGCCCGACTTCGACACGAGGCCGATCGGGCCCTTGCCGGTGATGGTCGCCGGCGTGATGCCGACGAGGGACTCACCGGGCGTGATGATGCCGGGGCAGTTCGGGCCGATGATGCGGGTCTTGCCGCCGAGGGCCTTCGCGTGCGCCCAGAACTCCGCGGAGTCCTGCACGGGGATGCCCTCGGTGATGACGACGACGAGGTGGATCTCGGCGTCGATGGCCTCCATCACGGCGTCCTTCGCGAACGCCGGCGGGACGAAGACGATCGAGACGTCGGCACCGGTGGTGTCGATGGCCTCGCGCACCGAGCCGAACACCGGCAGGGTGACGTCGCCGTGGGTGACGGTCGTGCCGGCCTTGCGGGCGTTCACGCCGCCGACGACCTGGGTGCCGGCCTTGAGCATGAGCGCGGTGTGCTTCGTGCCCTCGCCGCCGGTGATGCCCTGGACGATGACCTTGGAGTCCTTGTTGAGGAAGATCGACATTGTTCTGAGGCTCCTTACGCCGCGGCCGCGGCGAGCTCGGCGGCCTGCTCGGCCGCATCGTCCATGGTCGCGGCGATCGTCACGAGGGGGTGTGCCGCCTCGCGCAGGATCCGGCGACCCTCGTCCACGTTGTTGCCGTCCAGGCGGACGACGAGCGGCTTGGTGGCCGCGTCGCCGAGGATGCCGAGCGCTGCGACGATGCCGTTCGCGACCGCGTCGCAGGCGGTGATGCCGCCGAACACGTTGACGAAGACGCTCTTCACCTGCGGGTCGCCGAGGATGACGTCGAGGCCGTTGGCCATGACCTCCGCCGAGGCGCCGCCGCCGATGTCGAGGAAGTTCGCGGGCTTCACGCCGCCGTGGCGCTCACCGGCGTAGGCGACGACGTCGAGCGTCGACATGACGAGCCCGGCACCGTTCCCGATCACGCCGACCTGGCCGTCGAGCTTGACGTAGTTGAGGCCGTGCGCCTTCGCCTTGGCCTCGAGCGGGTCCTCGCTGGCGGTGTCCTCGAGCGCCTGGTGGGCCTCGTGGCGGAAGTCGGCGTTCTCGTCGAGGGAGACCTTGCCGTCGAGGGCGAGGATCTGGCCGTCGCCGGTGCGGACGAGGGGGTTCACCTCGACGAGGGTGGCGTCCTCGCCGGCGTAGACGTCGTAGAGCTTGGCGAAGACGCCCGCGACCTGCTCGACGAGTTCCTCGGGGAACCCGGCCTGGCGCGCGATCGCCTCGCCGGCCTCCTGGTTGATGCCGGTGAGGGGGTTCACCTCGACGCGGGCGAGGGCCTCGGGCTTCTCGACCGCGAGCTGCTCGATCTCCATGCCGCCCTCGACGCTGGTGAGGGAGAGGTAGGAGCGGTTGGCTCGGTCGAGCAGCACCGAGAAGTAGAACTCCTCGGCGATGTCGGCGCCCTGGGCGATCATCACGCGCTTGACCGTGTGGCCCTTGATGTCGAGGCCGAGGATCGCCTGGGCGTGCTCGAAGGCCTCGTCCGGGGTCTTCGCGACCTTGACGCCGCCGGCCTTGCCGCGACCGCCGACCTTCACCTGGGCCTTGACGACGACGACACCACCGATCTTCTCGGCCGCCGCCCTCGCCTCGTCCGGGGTGTCGGCGATGATCCCCTGGAGGACGGGGACGCCGTAGGACTCGAAGAGGTCCCTGGCCTGGTACTCGAAAAGATCCACGCTGTTCTTCTTCCCGCACGGTTCGTGCGATCGGCATCGGTTTCCCGGTCGCGCCTCCACATCGAGGGTCGCTCGATGTCGAGACAACGGCCGACCCAGAGCCTAGCGCTGGTGGGTGGACGTCCGGTGCCAGGATGCGGCATCCGTTCTGCGCGGCCCCGCCGTCCGGTGCGCGCATCGCCGAACGGGACCACAGCGACCGCTCGGCACCGTCGAACAGATGGACACCGCACTCCGCTCCCGCGCCGCCGACGTCTTCGGGTGGGACCTCCGCCCCGAGCAGGAGACGGTGGTCGACGCCGTGCTGTCCGGCCGCGACGCCCTCGCGGTGATGCCGACCGGATCCGGCAAGTCCGCGATCTACCAGGTCGCCGGGCTCGCCCTCGACGGCCCCATCGTGGTCGTGTCGCCCCTCGTCGCGCTGCAGGAGGACCAGGTCGTGGGGCTGGAGGACCACCCGGAGGCGCCGCGCGCGGTCACGATCAACGCGACCCGGGCCCGCCGCGACCTCGACGAGGCGTGGGGCGCGGTCGAGGCGGGTGGTGCTCGCTACGTCTTCCTCGCGCCGGAGCAGCTCGCGAAGGACGACGTGGTCGATCGGCTCCGTGCTGCCGGGGTCGCCCTGGTGACGGTCGACGAGGCGCACTGCGTCTCGTCCTGGGGCCACGACTTCCGCCCCGACTACCTCGTGCTCGGCGAGGTCGTCGAGCGACTCGGACGCCCGCCGGTGCTGGCGATGACGGCGACCGGTTCCTCACCGGTGCGCGCCGAGGTCGTCGAGCGGCTCGGGATGCGGGACCCGCTCGTGCTCGCCACCGGGTTCGACCGTCCCGAGCTCCGGCTCGAGGTCGTCCGGCACAGCGACGCCGACGCCAAGCGGGACGCGCTCGTCGAGCAGGTCGCGGGGCTCGAGGGCGACGGGATCGTCTACGTTGCGACCCGGGCCGAGACGCTCGTGTACGCCGACGAGCTGGTCGAGGCCGGTCGTCGGGCGAAGCCGTACCACGCGGGTCTCCGGGTGCGGGACCGCGAGGCCGTGCACCACGCCTTCCGCGACGGGGACGTGGACGTGGTCGTCGCGACGAGCGCCTTCGGCATGGGCATCGACAAGCCCGACGTCCGTTTCGTCGTGCACGCCGACGTGCCGGAGTCGGTCGACGCCTACTACCAGGAGGTCGGACGCGCGGGCCGCGACGGCGAACCCGCCCTCGCCACGATGCACTACCGCGCGGAGGACCTCGGGCTCCGGCGCTTCTTCGCCTCGGGCAGCCCCCGCCCCGCCTCGCTCCGCGCGGTGTTCGACGCGGTCCCGGCGGACGGACCGCTCGCGCGCTCGGACCTCGCGGCCGCGAGCGGGCTCTCGGCGCGGACGGCCGGACGGGCCGCCAACGCCCTGGTCGACGCGGGTGCCCTGTCCGACGAGCGGGACGGCCTCGTGCGTGTCCCCGGCGGCCCGGAGCACGCGGACGACGCGGCTCGTGCCGCCTCGGAGCGTGCTGCCGACCGGGAGCGCATCGAGGAGTCCCGGATCGCGATGATCCGCCGGTACGCCGAGACCGACGAGTGCCGCCGGCAGTTCCTCCTCGGGTACTTCGGCGACGAGCTGCCGGAGCCCTGCGGCAACTGCGACAGCTGCTCGTCCGGGTCCGCAGCCGAGTCGCACGCAGCGAACGGGTCCTCCGACGACAGCTGGCCGACCGACGCCGCGGTCGAGCACGCCGAGTGGGGTCGCGGCACGGTCATGAGCACGGAGGACGACCGGCTGACGGTGTTCTTCGAGTCCGCCGGGTACCGGACGCTCGCCCTCGCCGACGTCGAGGAGCGGCAGCTGCTCGAACGGGTCTGAACCACGAGCGGCGAGTGGGCGGGGGAAGGCGCGGTCGCTCGACCACCCGTCGGCGACCGCGCTCCACTCCCCCGAGCACGGCGAGTGTGCCTCGCCGGTGTGACCCGCAGGTGTCCGCCGGGTGAACGATGTCCACCCCGCGAACCGGACGCCTCCGCAGCCCGGCGGCGTAGACAGGAGTCCCCGAACCGAGAGGAGCGCGCAGTGAGCGACCCCGGCATCACGCCCGACGACGGAACCGACGAGTTCCGCGACGACGACGTGGACACCGAACACACCGGCCCGTACGAGGAGGACTTCCGCGAGGAGTCCCTCGAGACCGTCACGAACGACGCGGTCGCCGGCGAGACCGTCGAGCCGCAGCCCGGCGACGGTACCGACGACGGCCCCACCGGCGGCGCCCCACGAGAGGGATCGCCGGACCTGTGGGAGCAGGACGAGGAACTGCCCGACCTGGGCGGCGACCTCGGCACCAAGCCCCTCTGACACGGCCTGCCCGGAGCACGGCCCCGTACGATCGGGCCGTGCTCCGTCGTGTCCGTGCCAGCGTCCGTCGCATGCCCGGCGCCGTCCGGCTCATCTCGCTCGCCGCGCTGCTGCTCACCGCCGCCGCGGGCAACGTCGCGGTGCGGTCGGGTCCGGTCGTCGAGTGGGTCCTCCTGCTCGTGGTCGCGGTCGTCGGAGCCGTCGTCGCCGGAGCCCCGGCCCACCTCTGGCCGTTGCCGGCCATCTGGCTCGTCGCCACCCTCCTCGTCACGACGACGGGGGTCCCCGTCGACGGCGTGACACTGGCGGTCTCCCTGGTCGCCGGGGGCGTCGCGCTCGTCGCGGCGATCGCCGTCGACGTCCAGCCGACCCTGCGGCGGCGACGACGCGGGGTGCGTCCGTGACCAGCAGCCGGCCTGGAGGTGCGGGGCACGACCGCCACCGCGCCTCCAGGCCGTCCACCGGTCGCGTCCAGGACCGTGACCTGCGTCGGTTCCTCGCCGACAGCACGCCGGTGGCCGCGGGCGGCCGCGCCATCCTCCTGCAGATCGCCGACCCCGTCGTCGGAGCGGGGGTCCGGCGGCACTCGGACTTCGCGCGTCGACCGCAGCAGCGGCTGGCCCACACCCTGATGTTCGTGTACGCGGTCGTGATCGGCACCGACGCGGACGCTGCCGTCGCGACCTCGTTCGTGCACCGCGCCCACCGGACGGTCACCGGCGCCGACGAGGTGGACCGGCAGCTCTGGGTCGCCGCCACGCTGTTCGACTCCGCGCGGCGGGCCCACGAACTGTTCGGCGACCCTGTCGACGCGGTCCGCGCCGAGGCCGTCCTCCGCGCGTACGCGCCGATCGGCACCGCCCTCCGCGTCCCGGTCGGCCGCTGGCCGGACTCCGTCGACGCCTTCGACCGGTACTGGGCGGACACGCTGGACCGGCTCGAGGTGACGGACGATGCCCGCGGGGTCGTCCGTGACCTGCTGCACCCGCGGTTCGCGCCGGTCTGGGTGCGCGCGGCGATGCCCCTCGTGCGCGTCGTCACCGTCGGGATGCTGCCGGATGCGGTGCGCGAGCAGTACGGGTTCGCCTGGGGGCCGCGCGAGCAGCGGCGTTTCCGGCTGACCGTCCGCCGGGTGCGCCGGGTCCGGTCGCTCGTGCCGGGGTGGCTGCTGCGCCTGCCCGGGCCGCTGCTGCTGCGGGCGATGCACCGAACGGCTGCGCGACACATCCGAACCTGATTCTTGTCATTGCGACAAATACCGTGGTACGGTCGAGCCATGGCAGTCGAACTCAGCACCTGGGACGCACAGGGCACCCCGACGACACCGACGTTCTCCACAATGCGGTTCCCCGCGGGTGAAGCCCACGTCAAGGTCGAGCACGACGATGCCGCGCCGGGGGACCTCACCGAGATCGCGACCCTGCGCGGCACGGACGGCAACGACCTCCTCATGCTCGGCATGTGGGCGGACGCGGTCAAGCAGCGCGGCTCGAAGGCGGTCGCGCTCATCCCGTACCTGCCCGGCGCCCGAGCGGACCGCGGCATCCCCTTCGGCGCGAAGGTCTACGCGGACGTCGTCAACGGCTTCCACCTCGACCAGGTGATCGCCTTCGACCCGCACTCGCCGGTGATCGTCGAGCTCGTCGACAACCTCACCGTCGTCACGAGCGAGCAGGTCGTCCGCGACCAGGTCGTGCACCACGGCGAGCGCAAGGGCGAGCGCAAGGGCGCGCAGCAGTACCAGGGCATCATCGCGCCGGACAAGGGCGCGGTCGCCCGTGCCACCGCTGTGGCCGAGGCGAGCGGCCTCCCCGTCTACCGGGCCGAGAAACACCGCAACCCGGACACCGGCAAGCTCGACTCGTTCTCGTGCGAACCCCTGCCGGACACCGGCCGGTTCCTCGTCGTCGACGACATCTGCGACGGCGGTGGCACCTTCATGGGCCTCGCGGGCTGCACCGGCCTGCCGAAGGAGCGCCTGGGCCTCTGGGTCTCGCACGGCGTCTTCTCCGGCCGGGCCGCACAGCTCGCCGACCACTTCGGCGAGATCGTCACCACCGACTCGTACCCCGCGCAGAACACCATCGAGGGCCTGCGCACGATCGCACTCACCCCCTACCTGACGGAGCAGATCCGATGACGCAGACCACGAGCACCACGAGCACCACCACCCCCGCCACGACCGCCGCCGGCCTCGAACCCCGCATCACCACCGCCAGCCCGATCGCGCCGCTCCTGGCGGTAGACGGCTACAAGCACTCGCACCGGCAGGTCTACCCGGCCGGCACCACCCGGATCCTGATCAACTGGACGAACCGGTCGAACGCGCACATGCCCGAGTCGACCCACGCGGTGGTCTTCGGCCTGCAGGCGTTCATCCAGCGCTCCCTCGTCGAGGCGTGGGCGCCGTTCTTCGCCGCCGACGAGGACGAGGTCGCCGGCCTGTTCGAGCAGGCGCTCCAGGGCTACTTCGGCCCGAACCACATCGGCACCGACCACGTCCGCGCCCTGCACCGCCTGGGCTACCTGCCGCTCGAGATCCGCGCGCTGCCCGAGGGCACCCTCGCTCCGATCGGCGTCGCCACCCTGACGGTCGAGAACACCGTCGACGAGTTCTTCTGGCTGCCGAACTACATCGAGACCGCACTGTCTGCGTCGATCTGGCACCCCTCGACGGTCGCTACGAAGGCGCTCGAGTACCGCGACCTCATGGAGGACTGGGCCGCCCGCACCGGTGCAGATCCCGCGAGCATCGACTTCGCCGCCCACGACTTCTCGTTCCGCGGGCAGTCGAGCATCGAGTCGGCCGCGGCGGGCGGTGCCGGACACCTGCTCTCGTTCCTCGGCACCGACTCGATGCCCTCCCTCGACTTCATCGACCGCTACTACCCCGGCGACAACGGCTGGGTGGCGGCGAGCGTCCCCGCGACCGAGCACAGCGTCATGTGCGTCCGCGGCGCCGACGGCGAGCTGGAGACCTTCGCGCAGATCCTCGACGTGTACCCGACGGGCATCGTCTCGGCGGTGAGCGACGGCTTCGACCTGTTCAAGGTCCTCACCGAGACGCTCCCGCAGCTCAAGGACCGCATCACCGCCCGCGACGGCAAGCTCGTCATCCGTCCGGACTCGGGCGACCCGGTCGACATCGTCACCGGCACCGTGCACGGCGTCCCCGAGGCCGAGCTCACCGCGCCCGGTCGCAGCCACGAGGAGAAGGGCGTCGTCGAACTCCTCGACGAGCTCTTCGGCCACACGGTCAACGACCAGGGCTTCAAGGTGCTCGACCAGCACATCGGCGTCATCTACGGCGACAGCATCACCCTCGACCGTGCCCGCCGGATCTACGAGCGCCTCGCCGCGAAGGGCTACTCGAGCGACAACATCGTGCTCGGCATCGGGTCGTACACGTACCAGTACATGACGCGGGACAACCTCGGCAGCGCCGTGAAGGCCACCTGGGCACTGGTCGACGGCGAGCCCGTCGACATCCAGAAGGACCCGAAGACCGGCAGCGGCAAGAAGAGCGCCAAGGGCCGCATCGCCCTGCACCGCGACGAGTCGGGCGAGATCCGGCAGACCGACCAGGCGACCGCCGACGACGAGGCGACCAGCCTGCTCCAGCCGGTGTGGGTCGACGGACGCTTCACGCGCCTCCAGTCGTTCGCCGACGTCCGCGACACGCTCCGTCGGGAGCGCGCCGACCGCGCAGCCCGGCGCGATCGGGCGTGACCGACGCGGCCACGGCGGCCCGCGACCAGCCGCTCATCGCGATCGACGTCGTCCCGGTGTCGTTCACGACGGGCAGCGGGTTGCGGGTCGCGACCGCGCGTCGGCAGTACGACCCGTACGCCGGCCTGGAGGCACTCCCCGGCGTGCTCCTGGACGGTGCGGAACGCCTCGACGACGGTGCGCAGCGCGCGCTCCGGACCAAGACCGGGATCGACGCGGCGGCGGTCCGGCACCTCGCGCAGATCGGCGCGTTCGACGGGCCGGAACGCGACCCGCGCGACGCCGCGATCAGCATCGCGTTCCTGGCGGTCGTGGCCCCGCTGCCCGACGCTGGACCCACGGTGTGGCGCACGACCGCCGGGGACGAGCCGCGCCTCCCGTTCGACCACGACACCATCATCCGGACCGCGCTCGACCAGGTGCGGACGCGGCTCTGGCGTGACCTGCCGCTCACCCGTGCACTGCTCGGCGAGGTGTTCACGACCACCGACGCGGCGCACCTGCACACCGCACTGCACGGCGCACCATCGGACCCCGGCAACCTCAACCGGGCGCTCCGCACGAACACGGCGCTCGAACGGACCGCCGCGGTCCCGGCTCCCGACGGCCGCACCGGACGTCCCCCGGCCACCTGGACGTGGCGCGACTGAGCGCGGTTGGGTGGGGGAATGTCCGCTTCCCTCTCCGGTGACGACTCCCTGCACCTCCCCGAGTTCGACGCTCCCCCGGCCGCGCCGCTCGACCTCGCCCGGCAGTGGCTCGACGGCGCCGCGGACCGCGACGTCTCGGAGCCGCTGTCGATGACGCTCGCGACGGCAGGGGCGGACGGCCGGGTGAGCGCACGCACCGTCGACGTGAAGCGGCTCGACGACCGCGGACTCGTGTTCGGGACCTCGACCGCGAGCCCGAAGGGACGGCAACTCGCCGAGAACCCGCACGCCGCCCTGCAGGTGTACTGGCGCGAGACGATGCAGCAGCTCCGGTTCGAGGGGCGGGCGGTGCAGCTCTCCGACGCCGAGTCCGACGCGCTCTTCGCCGACCGGTCACCGAAGTCCCGCGCTGCGACCGCCGTCGCCGACCAGTCCGCCGTGCTCGCTCCGCGGACGCTCCAGGACCTCATCGACGACGCGAACGCGCTGCTCACCGAGTCGGACGACGACGTGCCGAGGCCTGCCGGGTGGGTCGCCTGGCGACTCGAGCCCGACCTCGTCGAGTTCTGGCACGGCAGCCGCGACCGGATGCACCGGCGCCTGCAGTACGTGCGCACGGACGGCACTTGGTCGACCGCGCGGCTGCAGCCCTGAGCCGTTCCGTCCCGTCCCGGTGCCGGTGCCCCTCCCGCAAAACACCGGTGTTCGTCCGCTGAACCGCGTCATGTGGCGGTTTGACCGACGAACACCGGTGTTTTGCGAGCTCGACAGCGCGGCCAGACAGCGCCGCAAGACCGGGCCGCGACGGCAGCGGCGCTAGAGCTTCTCGATCGGCGCGATCTTGATGAGCAGCTTCTTGCGGCCCGCGGAGTCGAACGCGATCTCCGCGATGCGCTTGGCGCCCTGGCCGGTCACCGCCGAGACCGTGCCCTCGCCGAAGTCGACGTGCTTGATCCGGTCGCCCGCCACGAGCTCCATGTCGCCGTTGTCGCGGACCTGCCCGGAGACGCGGTTCGCCCACTCGGTCTTCGGCCGGGTCTTCGACGCCGCCGCCGCACGGTCGTACGAGCCGCCGCCCCAGCCACCACCGCCGCGGTAGCCGCCACCACCGCCGCCTCCGCCGGAGCCACCCGCGCCACCGGGGCCGCCGCGGCGCGCGTTGAGCGCACGCGGTTCGGTACCGCCACGGCTGTTCGCCATGCCCGGCGACTGCTTCCACTCGATGAGCCCCTCGGGGATCTCCTGCAGGAAGCGGGAGGGCATCGCCACGTTCACGTCGCCGAACTGCGCACGGGTCATCGCGAGTGACAGGAACAGCGACTTCTTCGCCCGCGTGATGCCCACGTAGAACAGCCGGCGCTCTTCCGAGGGGCCGCCCGGCTCGTTCGCCGACATCCGGTGCGGCAGGAGGTCCTCTTCGACACCGGTGAGGAACACCGCGTCGTACTCGAGGCCCTTCGCCGTGTGCAGCGTCATCAGCGACACCGTGCCGGAGGAGTCGTCGAGCTCGTCCGCCGCGGCGACGAGGGACACCTCGGTCAGGAAGTCGGACAGCGTGCCCTCGGGGTTGTTCTTCTGGAACTCGCGCGTGACCGCCACGAGCTCGTCGATGTTGTCCGCACGAGCGGCGTCCTGCGCGTCCGGCGACTTGCGCAGGTTCTCGAGCAGCCCGGAGCCGTCGAGCAGCTGCGTCAGGGTGTCGACGACCGGCTGCGTGGTGGCACGCGACGAGACGTCGTCGAGCAGCGCTGCGAACGACGTGATCGCGTTCCGCACCTTCGGGCCGAACCCGAGCTCGTCCGCGTGCCGCAGAGCGTCGCGCATCGTCGTCTCGTGCTCGTCGGCGTAGCGCTGCAGGGTCGTCTCGGTGACGGCGCCGATGCCGCGCTTCGGCACGTTGAGGATCCGCCGGAGCGCCATCGGGTCGGCAGGGTTGGCGACGGTGATCAGGTACGCCATGGCGTCCTTGATCTCGGCACGCTCGTAGAACTTCGTGCCGCCGAGCACCCGGTACGGGATCGCCGCGCGGATGAAGATCTCCTCCAGCGCACGGGTCTGCGAGTTCGTCCGGTAGAAGACTGCCATGTCGCGGTACGACATGCCTTCCTCGTGCAGGCGCTGGACCTCGTCCGCGACGAACTGGGCCTCGTCGTGGCCGGTGTACCCGGTGAAGCCGACGATCTTGTCGCCCGCGCCGACGTCGGTGAACAGGTTCTTCGCCTGACGGTCGAAGTTGTTCGCGATGACGGCGTTCGCCGCGTCGAGGATGTTCTGCGTCGAGCGGTAGTTCTGCTCGAGCAGGATCACCTTCGAGTTCGGGAAGTCCCGCTCGAACTCGACGATGTTGCGGATGTCGGCCCCGCGGAACGCGTAGATCGACTGGTCGGAGTCACCGACGACGGTCAGGGACGCCGGGGCGATCGACCCGTCCGCCTCGCGCATGCGGGCGACGTGCTGGCCGGCGTCCTCGAGCTTGTCGACCTGTTCGACGGGCACCGGACGCGTGAGCTCGCGGATGAGGGCGTACTGGGCGTGGTTGGTGTCCTGGTACTCGTCGACCAGGATGAAGCGGAAGCGGCGCTGGTAGAGCGCGGCGACGTCCGGGAAGGCCCGGAACAGGAACACCGTCTGCCCGATCAGGTCGTCGAAGTCGAACGCGTTCGCCCGGCGCAGCTCGTTCGTGTACCGCCGGAACACCTCGGTGAACATGACCTCTTGCGGGTCGTTCACGTTGATGTTGCGGGCGTAGGAGTCGATGTCCTGCAGCTCGTTCTTGAGCTTCGAGATCTTCGACGCCGCAGCACCGACCGTCAGCCCGAGCGAGTCCGCCTCGAGCTCCTTGATGATTCGCTTCAGCAGCGCCCGGGAGTCGGCGGAGTCGTAGATCGTGAACGACTGCGGGAACCCGAACCGCTCGGCCTCGCGCCGGAGGATCCGCACGCACGCCGAGTGGAACGTGGAGATCCACATGCCGTCGGACTCCTGCCCGACCAGTGCCCGGACCCGCTCGCGCATCTCGGCGGCGGCCTTGTTCGTGAACGTGATCGCGAGGATCTGCGACGGCCAGGCTTCACGGTTCGCCAGCAGCAGGGCGATGCGGCGCGTGAGCACGCTCGTCTTGCCGGAGCCTGCTCCTGCCACGATCAGCAGGGACTCGCCGCGGTACTCGACGGCTTCCTTCTGCTGGGGGTTCAGACCGGCGGTGAACGGGTCCTCGTAGGCGCGGGAGCCCGCACCCTGGTCGGGCGCGGAGTCGAAGGGGTCCAGCACGATCGTCATGACCGGGACAGTCTAGGCCGGGCCTCCGACAGCCGATCGGGCGAGCACCGCGAGGTCGGTGTGGTCCGCGAACACCCCGTCGACCCCCGTCCGGATCACCGAGGTGAACCAGCGCTCCCAGTCCCCGAAGCCCGCGACCTCGCCACCGCGGCGGAGGGGTGCCGGCAGGAAGCGGTTCTCCGGCCGCAGCGTCCACGTGTAGACGGCGAGCCCGGCGTCGTGCGCCCGGTCGACGATCGCGCTCCGGACGGGTGCCGGGTCCTCGAGGGCCACGCTGTCCACCCCGGCCATCAGCGTCGGGAGGTCGACGCTGATCCCGTGGAACTCGCGTGCGAACGCCGCCAGCGCGTCGTCGGACCGTTCCGCTGCGTACGTGGGCGCCAGCGACCCGTGGGACGCGACCTCGTCCGCGGCGCTGCCCCGCGCCTCCTGGAGGTACACCAGCCGGCCACCCGTGCCGCGCGCGCGGAGATCGCGGAGCACGCCCTTCTCGAAGCACTCGATCGTGAGCCGCTCGTCGCCGCGCCACCCGGCGTCCCGCAGCGCCCGGTCGAGGAGCTCGCCCATCGGGAAGCCGGCGCGGTCGAAGAACGCGGCGTGCTTCACCTCGGCGACCAGCCCGACCGGTCGTGGTGCCGCGTCGAGGATGGCGAGCAGGTCCTCGAGGCGCAGGATCGGCTCCTCGCCGTCGTGCGCGGCCGAGTCGGGCCGGAGCGCCGGCAGCCGCTCGCGGGTCCGCAGGGTCTGCAGCTCGGCCCACGTGAAGTCCTCGGTGAACCAGCCCGTCACCGCGTGCCCGTCGACGGTCTTCGTCGTCCGGAGGTGCCGGAACTCGGGGTGGTCCGCGACGTCCGTGGTTCCGGAGACCTCGTTCTCGTGGCGGAGCACGAGCACGCCGTCCTTCGTCGGCACCAGGTCCGGCTCGATCGCGTCGGCGCCGAGCTCGATCGCGAGCTCGTACGCGCTCCGCGAGTGCTCGGGGCGGTAGCCGGACGCGCCGCGGTGGGCGATCACCTGGGTCATGGCCGCACCCTACTGGCCGTGCGTGACCGACGGGCGCGATGTGCCGAGGGACACATGCGGGTCTTCGCAGGCCCCGCTCCTCGGCGTCGCCGGTGAACATCGCCCCATGACCGTCCGCTCCCTCTCGACCGCCGTCGAACACCGGATCGACCTCGCGGCGAGGCGCATGCTCGACGCCGGCCACCAGCCGCACCGCCCCGTCCGCCTGGTCGTCACCGAGTTCCTCGTCTTCGGCGCGAAGCAGGCCTGGGCGTGCACCTTCGGGGCGCTGCTGCTCGCCGCGATGGCGATCGCGCACCTGACCGTGCCCGTCGGCGCCCGCAACGACGTGCTCACCGTCACCGCGGTGCTGCTGCAGGTCGCGATGCTCGTCTTCGGGCTCGAGACCGTCCGGGAGCTCCGCGTCGTCCTGCTCTTCCACCTGGTCGGCACCGCGATGGAGGTCTTCAAGACCCACGTGGGCTCGTGGACGTACGAGCCGTCGGGAGTCCTGGTCGTCCTCGGCGTCCCCCTGTTCTCCGGGTTCATGTACGGCGCGGTCGGTTCGTACATGGTCCGGGTGTACCGGCTGTTCGACCTGCGCTTCGAGCGCTACCCGCGTCAGTGGATCCTCGCCGTCGTCGCAGCCCTGGTGTACCTGAACTTCTTCGGGCACCACTTCGTCTGGGATGCCCGGTACGTGCTGCTCGGAGCGGTCGCGCTGCTCTTCGCCCGGACCATGATGCACGTGCGGATCCACCGGACGGTACTGCGGATGCCGGTGCTCGTCGCGATGGGGCTCGTCGCGCTGTTCATCTGGTTCGCCGAGAACGTGGCGACGTGGGCGGGCGTGTGGTCGTACCCGGCACAGGCCGCGGCGTGGCACCCGGTCGCGCCCACGAAGATCGTGGCCTGGCTGCTCCTGATGGTGATCTCCGTCGCGCTGGTCACGTGGGTGTACCCGGCGATCGGGCCTGGAGGCGCGGATCGCCGCTGTCCCGCCGCACGCGTCCGTCAGACGGCTGGCGCACGGTCGGCTGGTTCTCGACGACTTCGGGGCGGGCGCGCAGCGGATCCCCATAGGCTCGCTGCGTCGAGGTCCTCCGGGACCGCTTCCGCTCGCCGCGAATCCTCAGCCTTCCGCGACCGAGCGCCCCTAGGCTGAGAGGACTCGAATCTCCAAGGAAGAGGACACCATGGCCTTCAAGCCCGGTTTCGACCAGTCCCCCGCCTTCAACAACCAGGGGCCCAACACCTGGGGCGGGCGCGGCGCTGGTCAGCAGCAGGCCGGCTGGGGACAGACCCCGCAGCAGGCACAGGGCGGCATGACGCCCGAGCAGCTGCAGTACATGTACGACCGTCCGGCAGCCAGCACGGTCGACACCGACCGCATGTCGTACGAAGACACGATCGTCAAGACGCTGCTCGCCTTCGGCGTGCTGATCGTCGGCGCGGTCGCCGGCTGGAACCTGCCCCCGATCGTCTGGATCATCGGCGCGGTCGTCGGGTTCGTCCTGGCGCTCGTCAACACCTTCAAGAAGAAGCCGTCGCCGGGCCTCATCCTGACGTACGCCTTCTTCGAGGGCCTCTTCGTCGGCGGCATCTCGAACTTCTTCGAGTACAACTTCACCGAGACGGGCGGGATCGTCGCGCAGGCGGTGTTCGGCACGCTCGGGGTGTTCGCGGTGACGCTGCTGCTGTTCCTGTCGGGCAAGGTCCGTGCCACCCCCAAGGCAACCCGGTTCTTCCTCGTGGCGATCGTCGGGTACATGGCGTTCTCGCTCGTCAACCTCGTCCTGATGTGGACCGGCGTCACGCAGTCCGCATTCGGTCTCATGGGCATGACGCTCTTCGGCATCCCGCTCGGCGTCCTCATCGGCATCTTCGTCGTGGTCATGGCGGCGTACTCGCTGATCCTCGACTTCGACCAGATCAAGACGGGCGTCCAGCGCGGCGCTCCGAAGATCTACGCGTGGACGGCGGCCTTCGGGCTCATCGTCACCCTCGTGTGGCTCTACCTCGAGATCCTGCGCATCCTCGCCATCATCGCGAGCAGCCAGCGCAACTAGCGGCCAGCGCAAGAACGGCTTCGACCCGAAGGGCCCCGGCGAACACGCCGGGGCCCTTCGTCGTCCCCGCGGTGCCGGGGCGGCGGGCGCGGCGCGGGCGGGCGGGCGGGGCGGGCGCCGAGCGGGCCGAATTCGTCACGCTCGCCGTCGCCCGGCGGCGCGTCGCGCCCGCTCGGCATCGCGCGAGCGGCGGGTCCTGCCCGCTCGCGGGGGGACGGCGGCGGGCGGCTGGCAGCTGGTGGCTGGCGGCCGGCGGCGGGCGGCGAGCGGCGAGCGGGCCAAGTTCGTCACGCTCGCCGTCGCCCGGCGGCACGTCGCGCCCGCTCGGCATCGCGCGAGCGGCGCGTCCTGCCCGCTCGCGGCGGCGGGCGACGGGCGGCCGACCGCGGACGGCGGACGGCTGACGGCCGACCGCGGGGGGCGGCGGCGGCGGCGGGCGGCTGCCGGCTGACCCCGGCCGTGAGATCGCACTTCGACGGGGAATGCGCGCGGCAATGCGTCACCAAGTGCGATCTCGGCGACGCCAGGAACGCGAACGCCCGGGCGGGAACGCGAAGGGGCCCGGCACGCGTGACGCGTGCCGGGCCCCTTCACCGTGGGAGGACTACTCCCACTCGATCGTCCCCGGCGGCTTCGACGTGACGTCGAGCACGACCCGGTTCACGTCGGGCACCTCGTTCGTGATGCGGTTCGAGATCTTCGCGAGGGTGTCGTACGGCAGGCGGGTCCAGTCGGCCGTCATGGCGTCCTCGGAGGAGACCGGACGGAGCACGATGGGGTGCCCGTACGTGCGGCCGTCTCCCTGGACACCGACGGAGCGGACGTCGGCGAGCAGGACGACCGGGCACTGCCAGATCTCCTCGTCGAGGCCGGCCGCGGTGAGTTCCTGGCGCGCGATCTTGTCCGCGGCGCGGAGCAGTTCGAGCCGGTCCTTGGTGACCTCGCCGACGATGCGGATGCCGAGCCCCGGGCCGGGGAACGGCTGGCGGCCGACGATGACCTCGGGCAGCCCGAGTTCGCGGCCGACCGCACGGACCTCGTCCTTGAACAGGGTGCGCAACGGCTCGACGAGCGCGAACGTCATGTCGTCGGGGAGGCCGCCGACGTTGTGGTGCGACTTGATGTTCGCCGTACCGGCGCCACCGCCGGACTCCACGACGTCGGGGTAGAGGGTGCCCTGCACGAGGAACTCGACCTCGCCGGCGTCCGACCCCTCGGCCGACTCGGCGCGGGCCTCGAGCACGAGTGCCTCGGCCGCGCCCTCGAACGTGCGGATGAACTCGCGCCCGATGATCTTGCGCTTCTGCTCCGGGTCGCTGACGCCGGCGAGGGCGTCGAGGAACTGCTGCTCGGCGTCGATCGTGATGAGGCGCACACCGGTGGAGGCGACGTAGTCCTCTTCCACCTGCTTGCGCTCGTCGGCGCGGAGGAGCCCGTGGTCGACGAACACGCAGGTCAGCTGGTCACCGATGGCCTTGTGCACCAGTGCAGCGGCGACGGCGGAGTCGACTCCACCGGAGAGCCCGGCGATGACCCGCGCGGACCCGACCTGCTCCTTGATGCGGGCGACCTGCTCCTCGATGACGTTCGCGGAGTTCCAGTCGCCGGGGAGCCCGGCGGCCCGGTGCAGGAAGTTCTCGAGCACGGCCTGGCCGTACACGGAGTGCTTCACCTCGGGGTGCCACTGCACGCCGTAGAGCTTGCGCTCGTCGGAGGCGAACGCGGCGACGGGTGTGGACGGGCTCGACGCGAGGACCTCGAAGCCCTCGGGCGCCTTCGCGACGGAGTCGCCGTGCGACATCCAGGTCACCTGGGACTCGGGCTGGCCACCGAGCAGCACGCTGCCGGTGCCCGTGCCGTTGACGTCGACTGCCGTGGAGCCGTACTCGCGCAGACCGGTGTTCGCGACTTCGCCACCGAGCGCGGTCGCCATCGCCTGGAAGCCGTAGCAGATGCCGAGCACGGGGACGCCGAGCTCGAGGATGCCGCCGTCGAGAGTCGGGGCTCCGGTCTCGTAGACGGACGACGGACCGCCGGACAGCACGATGGCCGCGGGGTCCTTCGCGCGGATCTCGTCCGCCGTCATCGAGTGCGGGACGATCTCGCTGTAGACGTTCGCTTCACGGACCCGTCGCGCGATGAGTTGCGCGTACTGGGCCCCGAAGTCGACGACGAGGACGGGACGCTGTTCGGTCTCGCTCACCGAGCGGCCTCCTTCTCACGCTGCTGTGCAGCGGTCAGCTCGTGGTAGGTGTCCATGGCGATCTCCTGCATGCGGTGCTCGACCACGAACGACATGAACGGGATGATGCCCCCGAGGGCGATGAGCAGGAAGCGGATCGGCTTCCAGCGCATGATGCTCCACAGACGGAAGTCCGTGAAGAGGTACAGCACGTAGAGCCAGCCGTGGGCGATGAGGATGCCGATCGACAGGTTGAAGGTGCCCGGGTCCTTGCCCGCGGTGCCCTCCGGCACGAAGAACGCACCACCGCCGAGCTGCATCTCGAGGTGCAGCGGCGTGTACTTGATGAGCATCTCGAGCACCAGGGCGAGCAGCAGCACACCGGTGATGTACGCGGAGACGCGGTACCACTTCACCGCACCCGGGATCTTCGGGATGTCGCGGGTTCGGACGGTCAGAGCCATATCGGCCATCCTACCGTCGGAGCGCAGCGGCTTCGGCGGCGAGCTCGGCGGCTTCGCGGGCCTCTTCCTGCTCGCGCTCCCACGCGTCCTTCACGAACCGGTACCAGAGGAACACGGCGAACCCGGCGAAGACGACCCACTCGATCGCGTAGAAGAGGTTGAGCCAGTCGAACTGGACCTCTCTCGTGGGGGCGCGGTCGGCGATGGTGCCGAGGCCCGCCGCCTTGGCAGTGGTGCCGTCGGCGACGACGTACCCGAGGTACATCCGGTCATCGAACGCCTTCCACGTGTTCACGAACCGTGCCGGGGCGACCGCGGAGTACTCGCCCTTGTCGTAGGTGTCCTGGTCGGGCGACTCGGCGGGGTAGTACCGGCCCTCGACGGTGACCTCAGCGCCGTCCGCCAGCCGGTCCCCACCGGCGACGGCGTCCTTCCGCTGGTCCGACCAGCCGATGACCACGGGGATGCTCCCGCCGTTGCCGGAGTCCACGAGGTGCCCGACGGTCTGGTACGTCCCACCGCCGCTCCGCCCGGTCAGGACGGTGGTGTCACCGGCGACGAACGTGCCCGTGACGGTGACCTTCTGCCCCGCGAGCGACTCGGTCGCGGGTTTCATGGGCCCCGTCACCGCGTCGAGCGTCTTGCGGGTCTCGGTGGTCGCCGGCAGTGGCTTGCCGTTGGCGATGCTGCGCTCGAGCTGCCACTTGCCCAGCCCCGCGAACACCGCCGCGAGCACGAGCGCCAGCAGCAGCAGCGCGATCCACCTCGGTCGTCGGGCAACGGCCCACATTCGTATCAGTACTCCGGATCGCGCTGTCGGACCGGGCGTTCAGGGCGCTCGGCGGGGATCTCGACCGGGGACGTCACGGGTTCGGACGTCGACGCATCGGATGCCTCCGGGGACCCATTGTCCCGCTCTTCCCTGCCCGCTGCCTCCACGAGGGCGAACTCCTCCGCGAACTGTCGGTCCCGCTCGGCCCGGCGGAGCGCAGCGGCATCGGCGGCATCGGCCTCTGCCGCTTCGGTGGCCTCGGCAGCGGCGGCAGCGGCGACGGCGCGACGGCCACCGAGGCGCGAGCGCAGCCGGACGAGCCGGGCGGGCCGGATCACGAGGCGCCCGATGCGGTCGGAGTTGACGGCGAGGAGCGGCCCGAGGATCGCCATCACGAGGACGTAGAGGCCCGCGAACGCGGTGATCCGTGCCTCGAGCCCCGCGGCCGCCGAGAGTGTCGCCAGGATCAGCGCGAACTCGCCGCGGTTCACCAGGATGACGGCGGTGTTGATGCCCTGCTGGACGTTGAAGCCGTTCATCCGCGCGACGAGCTGCCCGGCGATCGCGTTGAGCGCGACGGTCATCCCGATGGCGCCGAGCACCGGCCAGAGGACCTCGCCGAACGTCGACAGGTCGAGTCCGAGGCCGAAGTTGACGAAGAAGAACGCCGCGAACACGTCGCGCATCGGCAGGGCGAGCTGCTCGATGCGGTCGCGGTACCGGGTAGCCCCGCAGAGCAGTCCGATGACGAACGCGCCGATCGCGTCGGTGACGCCGAGCAGGTCGCCGATGCCGCCGAACATCACGGCGAGGCCGAAGAACAGCACCGTGAACAGTTCGTCGTCACGGGTCGCGAAGAGCTTCGACACCCACTTGCCGGCGAACCGGGCGAGGGTGAACATGACGATCAGGAACCCGAACGCCAGTGCGAGCTTGCCGACCACCGCCCAGGCGTTCGTGTCGCCGGACAGCACCACGGAGACGATCGCGAGGTAGATCGCGATGAAGACGTCCTCGATCACGGTGACACCGAGGATCATCGGCGTCTCGTCGTTCGCCAGTCGCCGCAGCTCGATGAGGAGCTTCGTGACGATCGCGCTCGACGAGGTCGCCGTCATCCCCGCGATGATCAGGGCTTCTCGGGTGCCCCAGCCGAGCGAGAACCCGAAGGCGAAGCCCACGCCCATGTTGATGGCGACGTAGGTGCCCCCGGACACCAGGAGCTTGCCGGCGTTGCCGTAGAACTCCTCTTGGTCGAACTCCAACCCGAGGTTGAACAGGAGCAGGATGAGCCCGAAGGTCGCGATGAGCTCGATCGTGTGGGACTCGACGTTCAGCCCGATCCACGGGGTGTGCGGGCTCGCGATGAGCCCGACGACCATGTAGATCGGGATCGCGGGCAACCCGATCGTCTTGCCGAGGCGTCCGAGGACGTAGGCGATGAGGAACAGGATGCCGATGGTGAGCAGCTCACCACCCAGGTGCACCGGCTAGCTCCGGGGCGGCGCCTCGGCAGCCGCCGACGCGAGCTGTCCGCTGCGGTAGAAGGAGAACGCCTTGGCGACCTTCTCGGGCGCACCGGCGACCACGATGGTGTCGCCCGGGAACACGACGAAGTCGGACGACGGGGCCGGGTTGGCGCTGTCGCCACGGACCACGGCGACGACGGTCAGGCCGATGAAGCCGGAGTCGTGCAGGTCCCCGAGGGGCTTGCCCGCGATGGCGTCGTCGTAGTCGACGGAGAACCAGTCGATGGAGAGGCCCGGGATCTCGTCGAGCTTGTCGAGGCCCTCGGTGATGCGGGTGCCGCCGAGCAGTTCGGCGAGCGTGTGTGCTTCGTCCTCGCTGAGGCGCAGCGAGACCTTCTCCGACTTGTCCGCGCCGTCCGAGACGTCCGCGAAGGAGATGAGGTCGGAGTGACCCGACCGGTGCGTGATGACACCGCACTTGCCACCGTCGTCGGTGTAGAAGCTGTGCAGCACGCCGACTCCGGGGAGTTTGACGCGATGGACGTCGACCATGATGGCTCCCTTTTCGAGTACCCCGATGATAACCACCGGGGGCGTCCGCGCATTCCGCTCACTACAGTTCTGTGGATGGGGAGAACACGGATCGTCGTGGCGGTCGTCGGGGTCCTGGTCGTGACGCTGTACGCAGCGCTGCTCGCGGTGCAGCAACTCGTGCTGGATCCGCTCGCGGCGGTGCCGGGCTCCTCGCTCGGCGCGATCCACGCGCACCTCGAGCGGCAGGGGTTCGACGTCCGCGGTGACGTGGTCGCCGTCCTCGTCACCGCGTCGATCGGCGTCGCCCTGGCGATCACGGTCGCGATCCTCACGCTGTGGCGGCGCGTGGAACCGCACTTCGTCGTCGCCTGGATGCTCGGGATCGTCGCGGCGGGCGCGGTCCCGTTCTTCCTCGCCGGCTTCCAGCTCGGCATGGACGTCGCGGACGGGTACGGCGTCAGCGGCGGCGCGCACACCGCCTGGGCCGGTGTCCTCTACGGCACCAGTGGGATCGCACTGGTCGCGATCCCGGTGGTGATCGTGTTCGGCGAGCGCCGCCGTGCCCTCCGGACCGCGTCGGAGACGCAGGTCGGCTGACGGGGGCGGGTCGCGCCTCCAGGCAGTCGACAGCCTGGAGGCGCGACACCCGTCGTCGACGCCACCCGCGTCCGACCCGGGTCCGGTTCAGTTCGGTTCGGTGGTCTTCTCGCCGATCACCTGTTCGTCGGACGCCTTCGCGCCCTCCGCGGACCCGCCGCCGGTCGGCGCGCCGTCGACCTTCACGTCGTCCTCGTCGAAGCCGAACGCGATGTCCGGCGCCTCGAGACGGACGCGGTCCGCCGACTCGTCGTCGGGCTGCAGCTGCGACTCGCGCTCGGCAGCGACCCGCTTCAGGTAGTTCGACACCTCGTTCTCGGTGGTCTCCTGGTCCCAGCCGAGGACGTCCGCCATGAGCTTCGCGGCGACGGGCGCGGCGGACTCGCCACGGTCCCAGGCCTCGATGGAGATGCGGGTGCGGCGGGCGAGGACGTCCTCCAGGTGGAGCGCCCCCTCGTGGGAGGCGGCGTAGACCACCTCGGCACCGATGTAGTCGTCGGCCCCGGGCAGGGGTTCGGCCAGGGACGGGTCCTGCTTCACCAGCTGCAGGACCTCGGTCGCGAGGGTCCCGTAGCGGTTGAGGAGGTGCTCGATCCGGACCTTGTGGACGCCGAACGAGCGGGCGGTGCGACCGCGACGGTTCCACGCGGCGGGGTATCCCTCGGCGCCGAGCAGCGGGATGTCCTGGGTCGTCGACGCGGGGATCTTGCCGTCCATCGCCGCGACCGCCTCGTCGATGGCGTCCTTGCCCATCACACGGTAGGTCGTCCACTTGCCGCCGGCGACGACGACGAGCCCCGGGACCGTGTGCGCCACGACGTGCTCGCGGCTGAGCTTCGACGTCTGGTCGGACTCGCCGGCGAGGAGCGGCCGGAGTCCGGCGTAGACACCCTCGACGTCCTCGCGGGTGAGCGGGACGGCGAGCACCTTGTTGACGTGCTCGAGGATGTAGTCGATGTCCGCCGCGGTCGCCGCCGGGTGCGCCTTGTCGAGGTACCAGTCGGTGTCCGTCGTGCCGACGAGCCAGTGCCGGCCCCACGGGATGACGAAGAGCACGCTCTTCTCGGTGCGGAGGATCATGCCCGTGTTCGACTGGAACCGGTCGCGGGGGATGACGAGGTGCACGCCCTTCGACGCCCGGACCTTGAACTGCCCGCGGGTGCCGATCATCGCCTGGGTGTCGTCGGTCCAGACGCCGGTCGCGTTGACGACCTGCTTCGCCCGGATGTCGAACTTCTCGCCTGTCTGGATGTCGTGCGCGTGGGCACCGACGACGCGTTCCCCGACCTTGATGAACCCCTCGATGCGGACGCGCGCTGCGGCGTGGGCACCGTACGACGCGGCCGTGCGGACGAGCGAGGCGACGTACCGGGCGTCGTCGACCTGCGCGTCGTAGTAGGTCATGCCGCCGACGAAGGCGTCCTTCTTCAGGCCCGGCATGTTCCGGAGGACCTGCTTCCGGCTGAGGTGCCGGTGGTGCGGGACGCCGGGGGGACGGCCGCCGGACCAGCTGAAGACGTCGTACATCGCCATGCCGATGCCGATGTAGAAGCGCTCCCACACGTGGTGGTTGAGCGGGTAGAGGAAGCGGACGGGCTTCACCAGGTGCGGTGCGATCCGCTGCAGCAGGAGCCCGCGTTCGATGAGGGCCTCCCTGACGAGCGCGAAGTTGAGCTGCTCGAGGTAGCGGATGCCGCCGTGCACGAGCTTCGACGAACGGCTCGACGTCCCCGAACCCCAGTCGCGGGCTTCGACGATCCCGACGCTCAGGCCGCGCGTGACGGCGTCGAGCGCACTGCCCCCACCGACGATGCCGCCGCCGATGACCAGGACGTCGAGCTCCTTGGTCTTCATGACCTCGATCGCGGCCGCGCGTTCGTCGGGGCCGAGCTTCGCGGCCGGGTCGAACCCCACCCCCGGTGCGGCGCTCTCCGCCCGCGCGGGCCGCATCGCGCTCGTCGTGCTCGTGGTGCTGCTGGTCGTCTTCGCCATCGTCGCCTCCGTGCCGGGACGGCGCCGAGGTGTCACCCGCGACGCTGCACGGGTGCCACCGTCACTGCTGGTGGTACGGCGCCACGACCACTTCTACTCGCTGGAACTCCTTGACGTCGGAGTATCCGGTCGTCGCCATCGACCGACGCAGTGCGCCGACGATGTTCGCGCGGCCGTCCCACGTCGGGGTCGGACCGTTCAGGACGTTCTCGAGCGGGCCGATCGTGCCCACCTCGACCCGGCGACCGCGGGGCAGCTCCGGGTGGTGCGCCTCGGCGCCCCAGTGGAACCCGCCGCCCGGCGCCTCGGCCGCACGGGCCAGGACGGTGCCGAGCATCACGGCGTCGGCGCCCATCGCGATCGCCTTCACGACGTCGCCCGCGGTGTCGAGCCCGCCGTCAGCGATGACGTGCACGTATCGGCCGCCGGACTCGTCCATGTAGTCGCGGCGAGCGCCGGCGATGTCCGCGACGGCGGTGGCCATCGGGGCGTGGATGCCGAGGGCGGCCCGGGTGGTCGACGCAGCGCCGCCGCCGAAGCCGACGAGGACCCCCGCGGCGCCGGTGCGCATGAGGTGCAGCGCCGCCGTGTAGGTGGAGGCACCGCCGACGATCACGGGGACGTCGAGCTCGTAGATGAACTTCTTGAGGTTGAGCGGCTCGGTGTTCTGCGAGACGTGCTCAGCGGAGACCGTGGTGCCGCGGATCACGAACAGGTCGACACCGGCGTCGACGACGGTCTGCGAGAACTCCTGCGTACGCTGCGGGCTGAGCGACCCGGCGACGGGGACCCCGGCGGCACGGATCTCGGCGAGGCGCGAGGTGATCAGCTCGGCCTTGACCGGCTCGGAGTAGATCTCCTGCATGCGCTTCGTGACGTTGCCGTCGGTGAGCGTCTTGATCTCGTCGTAGTACGGGGTCGGGTCCTCGTAGCGGGTCCAGAGCCCTTCGAGGTCGAGCACGCCGAGCATGCCGAGCTTGCCCATCTGGATGACCGTGGCCGGCGAGGCGACGGAGTCCATCGGGGCCGAGAGGATCGGCGACTCGAACGTGAACGCGTCGATCGACCACTGCACGCTGACGTCGCGCGGGTCGCGCGTCCGACGCGAAGGGACCACCGCGATGTCGTCGAACGCGTACGCCCGACGTCCGCGCTTGCCAGCACCGATCTCGACTTCACTCACCGGGCAAGCCTATCGGTCGTGTCCCCCGGGTGACACGGGCGGCCGGTACAGCAGCCGGTGCAGCGCGCCGCCGGCGGGGCCGTCAGCGCCGCGGCCGGGCGCGGCGCTTCCGGAGCGTCCGCAACACGAGTCCGAGCAGGAGCGCGAGCACGACGAGCACTCCGAGGAGTGCCGCGGCGACCTTCACGAGCAGCGCGGCCCCGATGAAGAGCACGGCGAAGACCACCCAGACGAGGGCGTCCGCAGCGACCGTCGAGAACCTCCGCACGTCCGGAACGATACCGGGCGGTGCTCCGCGTCGAGGAGCGGGGCCGTGCGGCGCTGAGCGTCCACGCACGACCCCACTCGGTGCGGATGTCGCCCCCACAGCGGCACCCGCGGTCGACACCACTCGCTCAGCGAGCGGAGTCGACGTCCTTGGCGAGCGTTCCCAGGTACAGCTCGATGACCTTCGGGTCGTCGGCGAGCTCCTTCCCGGTGCCCGAGTACGCGTTCCTCCCCTGGTCGAGCACGTACCCACGATCGCAGATCTGCAGACAGCGTCGCGCGTTCTGCTCCACCATGACGATCGACACACCGGCCTTGTTGATCCGGCGGGTCCGGATGAAGGTCTCGTCCTGCCGCACGGGCGACAGTCCGGCGGACGGTTCGTCGAGCAGCAGCACCTTCGGGTCCATCATCAGCGCCCGCGCCATCGCCACGGACTGCCGCTCGCCGCCCGACAGCGACCCGGCACGCTGGCCCTTGCGCTGACCGAGGACGGGGAACAGGTCGTAGATGACCTCGAGGCGTTCGGCGAACTTCCGCGGCCGCAGGTACAGGCCCATCTGCAGGTTCTCCTCGATGGAGAGCGACGGGAAGACGTTGTTCGTCTGCGGGACGAAGCCGACGCCGGCCTGCACGAGCTTGTTCGCCTTGAGGTTCGTGATGTCCTCGCCCTGCAGGGTCACCGAGCCCTCACGGATGGACACGAGGCCGAACAGCGCCTTGAGGAGCGTCGACTTGCCGGCACCGTTCGGGCCGATGATGCCGATGAGCTCGCCCGGGTAGCAGTCGAGGTCGCAGCCGTTCAGGATGTTCACCCCCGGCAGGTAGCCGGCCACGAGGTTCTTGGCGCTCAGCACGGGCTCGCGTTCCAGCGTGGCCGTCCCGGCCGGCGTCGCCGCCGGCGTCGCCGCCGGCGTCGTGGCCGCTTCTTCCGGACTGGAGGCGCTGCTCGCCCTGGTCGGCTCGCTTGCGTCGGTCATCGGGTCGCCTCCTGCTCGTCTTCTTCCGCTACTTCCTCGGCCAGCTCCTCGTAGGTCTCCTCGGTCAGGAGCGAGTCGTCACCGAGGTCGGTGTCGTGGTGCGCACCGAGGTACGCGTCGATGACCGCACGGTCGTCCATCACCGTGTCGGCCGGCCCCTCGGCGACGACCTTGCCCTCGGCCATCACGACCACCCAGTCCGAGATGTGCCGGACCATGTGCATGTCGTGCTCGACGAACAGCACGGTCATGCCGTCGTCGCGGAGGGACTGGATGTGCCCGAGGAGCGACTGGGTCAGCGCCGGGTTCACGCCGGCCATCGGTTCGTCGAGCATGATCATCGTCGGGTCGGACATGAGCGCCCGGGCCATCTCGAGGAGCTTCCGCTGGCCACCGGACAGGGAACCCGCGTAGTCGTCCCGCTTCTCGAGGAGCTTGAACCGGGCGAGGAGGTCCTCGGCCTTCGCGGTGATCTCCCGCTCGCGCTTCGCCCACACGGGCTTGACGAGGGCGGCGAAGAAGTTCTCGCCGGGCTGGTCGCGGGCGCCGAGCAGCATGTTCTGCATCACGGTGAGGCGGCTCAGCGCCTTCGTGAGCTGGAACGTCCGGACCATGCCCTTGTTGGCGATGTGGGTCGCACTCGTCTTCTGCAGCGTGGTGCCGTCGAAGCGGGTGGTCGCACCGGCGCTCGGCTTGTCGAACCCGGTGAGCAGGTTGAAGAACGTCGTCTTGCCGGCGCCGTTCGGACCGATGAGGGCCGTGATCGTGCCGCGCTGGACCTCGAGGTGGTCGACGTCGACGGCGGTCATGCCACCGAAGCGGCGGGTGACGTCGTCGACGACCAGGATCGGGTCGGACTTGGTGTGGGCGTACGTCTCAGACACTGAACGTCAGCTCCTTCTTGTTGCCGAGCAACCCCTGCGGACGGAACACGATGAGGAGCATGAGCGCGACGCCGACGAGCACGTAGGAGAACTGCTCCGCCTGCTGCGCGTTCATGATCGAGTTCGGGATGAAGTCGCCCGCGATGGTGCGGATGAACAGCCGGAGGACGAAGAACAGCACCGAGCCGAGCACCGGGCCGAACACCGTCGCCGCACCGCCGAGGATGAGCGCGGTCCAGATGAAGAACGTCATCGAGCGGCCCATCGCGTCCGGCTGCACCGAGCTCGGCAGGACGTAGATGATGCCGGCGAGGGCGCCGAGCGCGCCACCGAACACGAGCGCCTGCATCTTGTACGAGTAGACGTTCTTGCCGAGGGAGCGGACGGCGTCCTCGTCCTCGCGGATGGCCTTCACGACACGACCCCAGGGGCTGCGCATGAGCAGGAACAGCACGAGGGTGAAGAGGGCGACGAGGCCCCACGCCGCGATGCGGATCCACCAGCCGTTGACACCGTTGTTCGAGTACGTGAACCACAGGATCGTGGTGGTGCCGTCGGGCAGGGGGCTGAGCGCGTTGAACGGGTCGCGGTAGCTCGACCCGGTGATGCCGTTCGAGCCGCCGGTCGTCGTGGTGAGGAGACTCGAGCGTCCCACCATGCGGATGATCTCGGCGCCGGAGATCGTGACGATCGCCAGGTAGTCGCCGCGGAGCCGCAGGGTCGGGATGCCGAGGATGATCGCGAACACGATGGCCACGAGCAGGGCGACCAGGACCGCCATCACGAACGGCAGGCCGTTGGTGATCGAGATCGCGAAGCCGTACGCGCCGAGCAGCAGGAACGCCGCCTGGCCCATGTTGACCAGGCCGGTGAGTCCGAAGTGGACGTTGAGGCCGATCGCGGCGAGCGCGAACGCGGCCGTGGTCGGGGCGAGGGCCTCCTGCGTGAGCGAGGAGAGCAGGGTGAGGATGTAGTCCATGGCGGCGCTCCTTAGCCGATCCGCTCGGCGCGACCGAAGATGCCCTGCGGCCGGAACAGCAGGATGAGGATGAGGATCACGAGGGCGGTGGCGTACTTGAAGTCACCGGGGAGCACGAGGTTCGTCAGCTCGACGACGATGCCGATGATCATCGACCCGACGAGGGCGCCGTACGCGGTGCCGAGGCCGCCGAGCGTGACCGAGGCGAACATGAGCAGGAGCAGCTGGAGACCGGTCTGCCAGTTCACGCCGTTCAGGACGAGGCCGAGCATCACGCCGGACAGGCCGGCGAGGCCCGCGGCGAGCGTCCAGACGAACCGGATCACCCGGTCGACGTCGATGCCGGACGCGCTGGCCAGCGCCGGGTTGTCCGAGACCGCCCGGGTGGCGCGGCCGAACCGGGTCTTCGCGAGGAACAGCCCGGTGGCCACGAGCACGACGAGCGCGATCGCCATCGCCACGTACGACTGCACCGTCAGCGTGACGCCCGCGAACGCCACCGTCTCCGGGTTGCCCTGCTGGATCCGGACGGTCGAGGCGCCGAAGAAGTACTGGAACGCGTACTGGGCGGCGATCGAGAGGCCGATCGTCACGATCATGAGCTGCGTCAGGCTGATCCGCTTCCTCCGCAGCGGCCGCCAGATCCCGGCGTCCTGCAGCCACCCCGTGGCCGCGCAGAGCAGCGTGACGACGATGCCCGTCAGCCAGATGTTCCAGCCGAGCTGGTTCGCGAACAGGTAGGCCAGGAGCCCACCGAGGGTGACCTGCTCACCGTGCGAGAAGCTCGACAGCCCCGTCGTGCCGTAGATGAGCGACAGGCCCACCGACGCGAGCGCGATGAGGAGCCCGAGCCGGATGCCGGACGCGAACTGCTGCCAGGCACGCGCGGCGGTGACGCTCGTCGCCGCGTCGGTCGTGGTCGCACCCTTCTGGTCGGAGAGCTGGAAGATCTGCCCGACGTTGGCGTTGAGGCTCGCCGTCACCTTCCGCTCGGCGTCCGCGGCGTTCGTCAGGTACTGCCCCTTCGGCAGCGTGTCCTGGTCGACGGCGACCGTGTAGGCGCCCGGGGTCTCGACCCGGACCGACCAGCGACCGGTGTCCTGCGTCGTCGCGGTCTGCGCGAACCCGCCCGGACCCGTGACGTCGACGGCGACGCCCTCGACCGGCTTCCGGTCGGAGTCGGTGATCGTGCCCTGGATGCAGCCGTTCGTCGGGCTCACCGTGCAGGGCTGGGTGCTGGCGGGTGCGCTCGACGCGCTGCTGGTCGGGGCCGGGGTGGCGCCGACCGCCGGCAGCGTCACCGCCCAGTCGATGAGGAAGGTCGCCAGGAACGCGGCGACGAGCACGGCCATGGTGACCGTTCGCCAGCGTCCCGGGCGGAGGCGGAACCGGCGCAGCAGCACCGGTCCCGGAGGAGTGATGGATCCCACGGAAGAGCCTCTCGTTCGGATGTCGAGTGACGCTATGGGGATTGTGTGTCACCCGTGTTTCCATCACGTTCCCTGTGTGATTCGTGCCGGAACTGTGACCCTGTGGAGGAAGGGCGGACACGCCGGGGCCGACCCGCGCCTCCAGGCCGTCCACGGATGCCGACCGCCGGAATGCGGAAGAGGTCGTGCGCGTTACCATGGTCTATCCGGAACCCGTCGCTGCGTTCCCGGTGTCTCGACCACTTCACTCGCCCACGAAGGGGACCCATGGACCAGCCGGATCCGTTCGGATTCATCGGACTCACGTACGACGACGTCATGCTCCTGCCCGGGCACACCGACGTCATCCCGAGCGAGGCGTCCACGACGTCCCGGCTCACCAAGCGCATCGAGGTCCACGTCCCGCTGCTCTCCGCGGCGATGGACACCGTGACCGAGGCCCGCATGGCCATCGCGATGGCCCGCCAGGGTGGCATCGGCATCCTGCACCGCAACATGTCGATCGCCGACCAGGCGGCCGCGGTCGACAAGGTGAAGCGGTCCGAGTCGGGCATGATCACCAACCCGGTCACCACCACCCCGGACGCCACCGTGGCCGAGGTGGACGCGCTCTGCGGCCAGTTCCGCGTCTCCGGCCTGCCGGTGGTCGAGGGTGACGGCACGCTCGTCGGCATCATCACCAACCGCGACATGCGCTTCGTGGCACCGTTCGAGCAGCAGACCACGCTCGTGCGCGACGTCATGACGAAGACCCCGCTCGTCACCGCCCCGGTCGGCATCGACCCGGACGACGCCGTCGCGATCTTCGCCGAGCACAAGATCGAGAAGCTCCCGCTCGTCGACGAGGCGGGCCGGCTCAAGGGCCTCATCACCGTCAAGGACTTCGACAAGAGCGAGCAGTACCCCGACGCCACCAAGGACGAGGGCGGCCGACTGCGTGTCGGTGCCGCGATCGGCTTCTTCGGCGACGCCTGGCAGCGTGCCACCGCCCTGCTCGAGGCCGGCGTGGACGTGCTCGTCGTCGACACCGCCAACGGCGAGAGCGAAGGCGTGCTCGACATGGTGCGCCGCATCAAGGCCGACCCGGCGTTCGCCGGTGTCGACGTCATCGGCGGCAACGTCGCGACCCGTGCGGGCGCCCAGGCGCTCATCGACGCGGGCGTGGACGCCGTCAAGGTCGGCGTCGGTCCGGGCTCGATCTGCACCACGCGCGTCGTCGCGGGTGTCGGCGTGCCGCAGGTGACCGCCGTGTACGAGGCCTCCCTCGCCGCACGCGAAGCCGGCATCCCGATCATCGCCGACGGTGGTCTGCAGTACTCGGGCGACATCGCCAAGGCCCTGGTCGCCGGAGCGGACACCGTCATGCTCGGGTCGCTGCTCGCCGGCACCGACGAGTCCCCGGGCGACCTGGTCTTCGTGAACGGCAAGCAGTTCAAGGCGTACCGCGGGATGGGCTCCCTCGGAGCGCTGCAGACCCGCGGCAAGAAGACCTCGTACTCGAAGGACCGCTACTTCCAGGCCGACGTCCCGTCCGACGACAAGCTCATCCCCGAGGGCATCGAGGGCCAGGTTCCCTACCGTGGCTCGGTGGCGAACGTCGTCTACCAGCTGGTCGGCGGCCTGCGGCAGTCGATGTTCTACGTCGGTGGCCGGACCGTGCCGGAGCTCAAGGCCCGCGGCAAGTTCGTCCGCATCACGGCTGCGGGGCTGAAGGAGTCGCACCCGCACGACGTGCAGATGGTCGTCGAGGCGCCGAACTACAGCCGCTGACCCCCGGCACCACGAGACGCCCCGTTCCGTCAGGAGCGGGGCGTCTCGTCGTCTGACTAGGCGCTGCGCCAGCCGTTCGAGGTGATGTGCGAGCCACCGTGCGGGCCCATCTGCAGCATCCCGCCGTCGACGGGCAGGGACACGCCCGTGATGTACGACGACGAGCGGGAGGCCAGGAACGCCACCGCGGCCGCGATCTCCCACGCGTTGCCGGGACGGCCGAGGGGGACACCCGGGCGGTCGATGGTGTGCGGGTCCTCGTCCTCCGCGCCGGTCATCCGCGTCGCGATCTCACCCGGGGCGACGGCGTTCGCGGTGATGCCGTACTGCGCGAGCTCGATGGCGATGGTCTTCAGCAGTCCGCCGAGCCCGTGCTTCGCGGCGTCGTACGCGCTGGAGCCGTACCGCGGCTGGTGCTCGTGCACGCTCGTGATCCCGATGATCCGTCCGCCGCTGCCCTGCGACACCATGTGCTTCGCCGCCGCCTGGATCGTGACGAACGCCCCGTCCAGGTCGGTCGACACGGTGTGCCGCCACTGGTCGAGGGTCATCTCGAGGAAGGGTGCGTTGTCGCCGGTCCCGGCGTCGGCGACGAAGACGTCGACGCCGCCGAGCTGCTCGGCGAGCCGGTCGACGACCCGTGCTGCCGAAGCGAGGTCGGTGACGTCGATCTGCTCGACGAACGCCCGACGTCCGAGGGCGCGGACCTCGCTGGCGGTCTCCTCCGCGCGCTCCGGCTCGGACAGGTACGTGATGCCGACGTCCATCCCGGCGGTGGCGAGTGCGACGGCGGTCGCGCGGCCGATGCCGGATTCGGAACCGGTGACGATGGCTCTGGTGGGTTCGAAGTCGCTCATGGGCCGGAAGCTAGGCGGCCGCACCAGAGCGGCCCTCCAGACGATCCACAGGACGCACGAGGACGTCGTCGCGTCACGGCTGGGTAACGAAACACTTTGCGTACCACCCCGTCACACGGCTGAAACACCCCGCCCATACGTTCTCTCACATCCCCAGCGGGACCTGAGGTTCCGCGCAGAGAAAGGGCTCCACGGATGATCAGAACCACCCGTGCCACAACGGCACTGGCAGTGGCGGGAGCGGCGGCGCTCCTCCTCGCCGCCTGTTCCACCACGAGCGGCGGCTCCTCACCGTCCTCCTCCGCGTCCGGCGGCGCGAAGAAGGACCCGGCCGCCAGCTGCAAGGCCCCCGACACCCCCGGCACGGAGGCGCTGAAGATCGGCACGATCCTCCCGCTGACGGGGTCGCTCGCGTACCTCAACCCGCCCGCCGAGTCCGGTGTCGGGCTCGCGGTGTCGGACATCAACGCCGCGGGTGGTGTGCTCGACAAGGACGTCACGATCTCGCCGGCCACCGACTCGGGTGACAGCAACGACATGACCGTGTCGAGCTCGGCCGCGACGAAGCTCGTGAACGCGAAGGTGCCGGTCGCGATCGGCGCGGAGTCCTCCAGCGTCACGCTCAACGTCATCGACCAGCTGACGAGCAACTGCATCGTCGAGATCTCCCCCGCGAACACCGCGTCGGACCTCTCCGGTTACTCGTCGTACTACTACCGGACCGCTCCGCCGGACTCGGTGCAGGGTTCGGCGCTCGGCCAGCTCGTCACGGGCGACGGCAACGCCAAGGTCGCGTTCCTCGTCTTCAACGACACGTACGGCACCGGCCTCCGCAACACCGTCCAGAAGGCCATCGAGGACTCCGGCGGATCGGTCGTCTACGGCGGCAAGGGCAAGGGCCAGGAGTTCCCGCCCGGCCAGACGACGTTCTCGTCCGAGGTCACCGCGGCGCTCGCCACGAAGCCCGACGCGATCGTGGTCCTGGCGTTCGACGAGACGAAGTCGATCATCCCCGAGCTGAAGTCGCAGGACGCGAACCTGTCGACGGTGTACATGTCCGACGGCAACACGGCGGACTACTCGAAGGACTTCGACAAGGGCACGCTGACGGGTGCGCAGGGCACGATCCCCGGCGCATCCCCGAAGGACGACTTCAAGAAGCAGCTCGCCGCCTTCTACAAGAAGTCGTCCGGCAAGGACCTCGCCGACTACTCGTACGCGGCGGAGTCCTACGACGCCACCGTCCTCGCCGCCCTCGCAGCGGTGAAGGGCAAGGGCACCGACTCGGGCACGATCCAGGCGAACATGGCCGCGGTCTCCGGCGCGGACGGCGGCACCGAGTGCTCGACGTTCACAGCCTGCAAGGACCTGCTCGACAAGGGTGAGGACATCCACTACACGGGTCCGTCGGGCATCGGTCCGTTCGACGACAACAACGACCCGTCGAGCGCCTACATCGGCATCTACAAGTTCGACGGCGACAACAAGCCCGTCTACCAGAGCGCGATCCAGGGCGCCGTCAAGAAGTAACCAGCACCACCGGTCCCGAACTGGGCCCGAGTCTCGGCTGCACGACGCCGAGACTCGGGCCCAGCGACGTTTCTCGGGGTCGGCGGCGCGAGAAACGTCGGTGAGCGCGAGACTCGGCCCGGCGGGCGCGGGCTGGTCCGGCGGGCCCGGCGGGCGGCGGCCTGGAGGCGCGGTGCCCGCCCGTCAGACCGGCTCGGCCGCGGTGGGTGCGAGCGCTCGGCGCCTCGTGGCACGGGCGGCCGCGAAGGAGTCCACCGTCAGGATGACCAGCGCCACCCAGACGATCCCGAAGCCGAACCAGCGCGACGCGGACATCGGCTCGTGCTGGACGACGACGCCGACGAGCAGCTGCATGATCGGCGCGAGGTACTGCGTCAGCCCGAGCGTGGACAGGCTCACCCGCCGTGCCGACGACGCGAAGAGCAGGAGCGGCACCGCGGTCGCCGGCCCGGTCAGCAGCGTGACGAGGACGTGGAGCCAGCCCTCGCTCGTGAACGTCACCCCGCCGCCGATGCCGGTCACGCCGAGGACGACGAGCGCGACCACCGCGATCGGCAACAGCCAGACCGTCTCGATCGTCAGGCCGCTCAGGGCGTCCACGGTGCCGCCGACGCGCTTCTTGACCAGTCCGTACAGGCCGAACGAGAACGCTAGCGCCAGGGAGATCCACGGCATCCGGCCGTAGCCGACCGCGATCACGACGACCGCCACGACGCTGATCCCGACCGCGGTCCACTGCGCCGGCCGCAGGCGTTCACGGAGCACCAGGACGCCGAGCGCGATCGTGACGAGCGGGTTGATGAAGTAGCCGAGCGCCGCCTCGACCGTGTGACCCGTGGTGGTCGCCGCGACGTACACGGTCCAGTTCACCAGGATGAGGACCGCGGCCAGCCCCATCACGAGCATCACCCGCCGCTGCGCCATGAGGGTGCGGGTCCGGAGCCACGACCGGGTCACCGCGATCGCGACGGCGCAGAACACCAGGCCGAAGACGATCCGCCACGCGACGATCTCGAACGCGCCGGCGGGGGCCATCGCCGCGAAGAGCAGCGGCATGAGTCCCCAGAGGCCGTACGCGACGATGCCCTGGACGACGCCGACGGATGCCTCGCTGCGGGCCGGACGCGCCGGGGTCGGTTCACTCACGGATCCATCCTAGGAAGGCGCACCGACGTGCCGGGGTCGCACCGTGCCTCCAGGCCGACGACCGCGAGCGCACGACGGACGCGACACGCCCCACCCGACCGACGCGACCGGCCCGGACGCACGAACGCCCCGCCGGCCGGAGCCGGAGGGGCGTTCGCCGTGAATACTGGACTCAGCGCACGATGACCGCGAGGACGTCGCGGGCCGAGAGGACGAGGAGGTCCTCGCCCGAGTACTTGACCTCGGTGCCGCCGTACTTCGAGTAGATGACCTTGTCACCCACGGCGACGTCGAGCGGGACGCGGTTGCCGTTGTCGTCGATGCGACCCGGTCCGACTGCGACGACCTCGCCCTCCTGGGGCTTCTCCTTCGCGGTGTCCGGGATGACCAGACCGGAAGCGGTGGTCTGCTCCGCCTCGACCTGGCGGATGACGATGCGATCCTCGAGCGGCTTGATGCTGACGGCCACGATGACCTCTTCTTTCTCGGTAGAGACTCGGTACTGATGAAAACCGGGTTGGCACTACGCACAGGAGAGTGCCAACGCCAACTCTAGGAGGTCGTTGGCACTCGGTCAATCCGAGTGCCAACCCAGGTCCGGGCTCTCGGCGACCTGGGAGGATCGACGGGTGGAAGCCGCCGACCTCGCCCAGTTGCTCACCCCCGCGGGGATGGCCCTGCTCGACCGTACCCCGGCCGTCTCGGACGGCGGTGAGATCGTGCGGGTCGTCTCGCGGTTGCGCTCCGAAGGGCACGACCCCGGGCTCGTCGCAGCGGTCCTGACGCAGGCGAAGCTCCGGCAGAGGGCCCGCGGCAAGTTCGGCGACTTCGCGGCCCGCATGCTCTTCACCGAGGCAGGACTCGAGCAGGCCACCCGGCTGCAGGTCGCCGCCCAGCACGCCGGTCGGTTCCGGGCGGCGGGGATCACCCGCGTGGCGGACCTCGGCTGCGGGATCGGCGGCGACGCCATGGCGATGGCAGCGCTCGACCTCGACGTGACCGCGGTCGACCGCGACGAGGTCACCGCAGCAGTCGCCACCCACAACCTCTCGCTGTGGCCGAACGCCCGCGTGGAGCTCGGTGACGCCGCCACGTTCGACCTGGCGTCGGTGGACGGCGTGTGGATGGACCCGGCACGGCGGACCGCGGGGCACTCGGACACGCGACGGCTGGCCGACCCCGACGACTGGTCACCGTCGCTCGACACCGTGTTCGCCGCGGCCACGACCACCCCGACCGGTGTGAAGCTCGGCCCGGGCGTCGACCGCGACCTCATCCCCGACACCGCCGAGGCCCAGTGGACCTCCGTCGACCGCGAGGTGGTCGAGCTCGCCCTGTGGTTCGGACCGCTCGCCAGGCCGGGCATCCGCCGCGCCGCGACCGTCATCGGGTCCCACGGCATCGCGGAGCTCACCGGCGCTGCCGACTCCGACGACGCCGAGGTGGGGCCGCTCGGCACGTACCTCTACGAGCCCGACGGCGCCGTCATCCGGGCACGGCTCATCGGGGACCTCGCCCGGTCGATCGACGGACGGATGCTCTCCGAGGGCATCGCGTACGTCACGTCCGACCGGCCCGTGACGACACCGTTCGCCCAGGGCTTCCGGGTGCTCGACACGATGGCGCTCGACGTGAAGAAGCTCGCCGCACGCCTCGCTGCGGACGGCATCGGCACGGTCGAGATCAAGAAGCGCGGCGTCGACGTCGACCCGGCACAGTTCCGGAAGCGGCTGCGGTTGCGCGGGAGCGGTCGTGTCACACTCGTGCTCACCCGCCTGGAGGGACGCCACACCGCGATCCTGTGCGAACGGCTCACCGACGTGGCCGGGTAGCGCACCGCGCTGTCGACGTGGCAGTGGCCGGGGAGCGCACCGCGCTGCCCGGCCACGTGCCGTTCGTGTCCCGCGTCAGAGGACGAAGGCGCCCGAGTCGTAGTTGTAGTCGTAGCTGCCCGACGAGCCAGCGGCCACTCCGATGATGATGAAGAGCCCGACGATCAGGATGAACAGACCGGTCATGATCCACCCGCCGATGACGCCGGCGAGCGCGAGACCCCGACCGCCCTCGCCGGACTGCTTGATCTTGCCGAGGGCGATGTGGCCCATGATCGCGCCGGCCGGGCTGGTCAGGATGACGAGCGGCCAGATGATGATGCCGCCGAAGGCGAAGACGATCGACAGGATCGCGAGGGTGTTCGTCTTCGGGCGCTGCGCGTACGGCTGGTACCCGGCGGGGGCGTAGGCCGGGGCGGCGTACGGGTTCTGCTGGCCGTACTGGTTCTGCTGCTGGGCGTACGGGTTCTGCTGCTGCCCAGGCGCGGCGTAGGGGTTCTGCTGCTGGCCGGGGGCGGCGTACGGGTTCTGCGGTGCGCCGTAGCCCGGCTGACCGCCCTGGTTCGGCTGACCGCCCTGGTTCGGCTGGCCCGGGGCGGCGTACGGGTTCGACTGCCCGGGACCGGCGTACGGATTCGGCTGACCCGAAGCCCCGTACGGGTTCTGCGGCGCGGTGTGCCCGTCCGAGACGCCCTGGGCAGCGGCGCCCTGGCCGGACTGTGCCCACGGGTCGGTGGGGGCGGCGGGGGCGGACCCGGGAGCCTCGGGCGCGGACGCCCCGTACTGCTGCGGCTGCCCGGGCTGCTGCCCGTTCGGCTGGTCGCCGCGCTCCGGCGTCGTCTCGCCCGGCTTCGGCCACTGGTTCTGATCGGACACCGTCCACCCCTTTCGGCACCCCGTTCGGCGTGCCCTGTGAATCCTCCCACACGGGCCCCCGGGCGGTGCCGGACGCCCCGTGGACTGGGGCCGGGGTCAGACCTGGACGGTCGTCACCGGCAGCGTCGAGTCGGCCGCGATGCCGAGGTCGCTCGGCGCGTGCCCCTCGGCGACGAGCCGTGCCCCGACCGCGGCGATCATCGCGCCGTTGTCGGTGCAGAGGTCGAACGGCGGGATGCGGAGCGCGACCCCCGCTGCGCGGCACCGTTCCTCGGCGACCTGGCGCAACCGGGCGTTCGCCACGACGCCACCGCCGAGGAGCAGTCGGTCCACCCCGGTGTCACGGCAGGCGTTGAGTGCCTTGGTGAGGAGCACGTCGACCACGGCTTCACGGAAGCTGGCGGCGACGTCCGCCACGGGGACCTCGCGTCCTTCGTCGCGGCAGCGCTCGACCCATCGCGCGACGGCGGTCTTCAGCCCGGAGAACGAGAAGTCGTAGCGGTGCGCGGCCATGTCCTTCGGCAGCGTCAGCCCGCGGGGGAACCGGATCGCGGTCGGGTCGCCCTCGGCTGCGGCGCGGTCGATCTGGGGGCCGCCCGGGTACGGCAGGCCGAGCAGGCGGGCGACTTTGTCGAAGGCCTCGCCCGCCGCGTCGTCGATGGTCTCGCCGAGCAGTTCGACGTCGCCGACCAGGTCGCGGACGAGCAGCAGGGAGGTGTGCCCGCCGGAGACGAGGAGCGCCACGGTCGGCAGCTCGATCGCGCTGCCGTCGGCACGGAGGACGTCCGCGCCGACGTGCCCGACCAGGTGGTTCACGCCGTAGAGCGGTTTGCCCGTGGCCACGGCGAGCGCCTTCGCCGCGCCCACCCCGACCATCAGGGCACCGGCCAGCCCGGGTCCGGCCGTGACCGCGACGGCGTCGAGTTCGTCGAGCGTGACGCCGGCCTGCTCGAGCGCGGCGGTGAGTGTCGGGGTCATCGCCTCGAGGTGGGCGCGCGCGGCGACCTCGGGAACGACGCCGCCGTAGCGCGCGTGCTCCTCCATGCTCGACGCGATGACGTTCGCGAGCAGGGTCGTCCCGCGCACGATGCCGACGCCGGTCTCGTCGCAGCTGGTCTCGATGCCGAGCACCAGGGGTTCAGTCGCGCTCATCGAGGGTCTCCTGTCCGATCGGGCCGACTCCGGGCGTCGGCGCCGCTGGCGACAGCTCCGCACGCATCACCCACGCGTCGACGCCGTCCGGCTGGTAGTAGCGGGGCCGGACCGCGATCCGCTCGAAGCCGAACCCCGTGTACATCGCCTGGGCGACGGGGTTGTCGGCGCGGACCTCGAGGAAGACCTCGCGCACACCCCGTCGCCGGGCCTCGTCGAGGAGCTCGGTGAACAGCACCCGGCCGATGCCCGTGCCCCGCCGGTCGGCCGCGACGGCGATCGTCTGCACGTCGGCGACGGGGTTGCCCGCGAGGGACGAGAGTCCGGCGTACCCGACGATCGTCGGCGCACCGCCCTCGGTGGTCTCCACGACGATGTAGTACCCGTGCGGCGAGTACAGCTCGCCGGACATCTGCGACGCGGACCACGCGTCGGTGGGGAACGAGGCGTGCTCGAGCCACATCACGTCGTCGAGGTCCTGCGGGTGGGCGCGCCGCAGGCGCAGCCCGTCGGGCAGGCTCACTGCTTCACCCGCTTGGGCGCACCCGGCACGGTGACGTCGGGGTCTCGCAGGTAGAGGGGGGTGTCGTCGGCGAAGGGCGCACCGGACGCGAGCCGGTCGGCGGCGAGCGCCCCGAGCCTCCAGGCAGGGATGGACGCGACGGTCACGCGGTCCCAGCCCACAGCATCGGGCCTGGAGGCACGGATCGCCTCGTCGAGATCGGCGGGCTTCGCGAGTCCGGGGCCAGCGACGCGGACGCCGTCGGCGTCGTAGGCGCTCCAGTAGACCTCGCGTCGGCGCGCGTCCGTGAGGACGACGAACGGGCCGCTCTGCGGCTGGTCGGCCGCGACCGCGTCGTGACTGACCAGGGGCAGGACGGGGACGCCGCGTGCCGCGGCGAAGGTGCGGGCGGCGGCGATGCCGACGCGGAGGCCGGTGAAGGGGCCGGGACCCATGCCGGCGACGACGCCCGTGACCTCTGCGCCGGTGATGCCGGCTTCGGCGAGGGTGTCGGCGAGGAAGGGACCGATCACCTCGGCGTGCCGGCGGCTGTCCTCGGTGCTCCGGGTGGCGAGCGCCTGCCCGGTCGTGGGGTCGACGACGGCGACGGAGGTCCCGGCTGAGGTGTCGATCGCGAGCAGCACCCGTCCATCGTAGGCGGCTCGGTGACGGTCCTCCCGCGCCGGATTGCGGCACGCTCTTGCGTCAGACGCGCGTCGGTCGCAGGATGTTGACGTTGCCATAGGGGGCAGCACGAGCCGAAGGGGCCGAATCGATGGGGATTCGACGATCAGACCGGACGACGACGCCGAGCAGACGGCGATGGAGAGTGGTGGCCGGCATCGCGGCCGCCGCACTCGCGATCGGAGGGCTCACCGCAGCGCCCGCCGTCGCGGACAGCGCCCGCACGTCGTTCACGCCGGGAGAGCAGTGGAACGACGACACCGGCCAGCCGATCCAGGGCCACGGCGGCCAGGTCGTCACCGCGGCGGACGCAGCCGGGAAGACGATCTACTACTGGTACGGCGAGGACCGGGTGAACGGGTACACCGACACCCGGGGCGTGCACGTGTACTCGTCGTACGACCTCTACAACTGGAAAGACCAGGGGCTCGCGCTCCGCACCATGACGAGCCGGTCGGACTTCACCGACCCGTACTTCTCCGCGCTCTACGGCGGGTACGACACCGTCCAGCAGGACGCCGTCTACCGCGACCTCGGCGTCACCGCGCCGAGCGCCGACCGCCCCGGTGCGATCCTCGAACGACCCAAGGTCATCCACAACGCCCGCACCGGGAAGTGGGTGATGTGGGTGCACGCCGACGGCCCGACCGACACGTCGAACGCGCAGTACGCCAAGGCCACCGCGGGCGTCGCCGTGTCCGACTCCCCCACGGGACCGTTCCGGTACATCGACTCGTACCGGCTGGACCGGGTGGCGGCCGACGACCCGACGAACCACCAGCCGGACTCCCCCGGCATGGCCCGTGACATGAACCTGTTCGTGGACGACGACGGGACCGCGTACATCGTCTACGCGTCCGAGGAGAACCTCACCCTCTACATCTCGAAGCTCGACGCCGACTACACCAACCTGTCGGCCGACCCGTCGAAGGCCGTGGAGGGCGTCGACTTCCGGCGCCCACAGCCGTGGATCGGCGGGCAGCGTGAGGCACCGGCACTCACCAAGGTCGGCGGGACGTACTACCTCGTGACCTCCGGCGCGACGGGCTGGGCGCCCAACGCCGCCGCCTACGCCACGGCCACCGACCTGCTCGGCACCTGGACCGCGCACGGCAACCCGGCGACGGGCACCGGCGCGGACACCACGTGCAACTCGCAGAGCACGTCACTCCTGAACCTCGGCGATGGACGGGTCGTGTACATCGGCGACCGGTGGAACAACGCCACCGACCTGAAGACCGCACCGTCCGTCTGGCTGCCCGTGACGTTCGGCGAAGGCGGCGCAATGTCGTTCTCCTGCGACACCACCTCGTGGACGCTTTCCGACCTGCAGCCGTCCACCATCTGGACGGTGACCACGCCGATGCCCGGGCAGGCCACCCTCGGCGACACGAAGGCGCTCCCGAAGCGGGTCGCCGTGCAGGAGGACGGCGCGAAGCGCACCCACACCGTGCGCTGGGCGAAGGACGCCCTCGACACCCCCGGTGAGCAGACGGTCACCGGGACGCTCGACGACGGTCGGACCTTCACCCGGCCGGTCACCGTCTTGCCGAAGCGCCTGTCCTACTTCGTCGACGCCGGCGGTCAGGGCACGGCCGACTACGCCGCCGACCTGGCGTTCGCGAAGCACCGCGGTGATCGCCTCGTGAACACCGTCGCCGACCAGCGCTTCGCCGTCGACCCGGGCAGCCGTGCGCACTGGGGGTACTTCGGCACCACCGGCGGCACCTCGGGCACGAGCGGCGGCACCGTGACGAGCACCGTCCGGTGGCAGGCCGACGCCACCGACCTGGAGTACGCGCTCGGCGGCCTCGACAAGGGGAAGTACCGCGTCGACGTCGGGTTCTGGGACCCCTGGACGAAGAGCGCCCCCGGTCGGGCGGCAGCGGTCAGCGTCGACGGGACCACCGTCGCGTCCGCGCAGCCCATCGACGGCACGTACCGCACGCTGTCGACGAGCACGAAGGTCGGGTCGGACGGCATCGTGGACCTCCGCATCTCGCCGGCGACGAAGTACGGGATCCAGGTGAGCTGGATCATGGTGTCGAAGGGCTGAGACCGGGCGGGCAGGGTGCGCGGTGCCGGTCGGCGCCGCGCACCCGCACCCGCGCTCGGGGTCGGGCGCGGGCTCGGGCTCGGGCTCAGGCTCGCGCTCGCGCTCGCGCTCGCGCTCGCGCTCGCGCTCGCGCTACAGCGTGGTGTCGGCCCAGCGCGGTCCGGTGGCGGTCACGACCACGCGCCGCGGTTCATCCGGCACGTCGTCCGGGTCGGCGTCCTCGTCCGGAGCCACCGAGTCCGCACCGGTCGCACGGATGATCTCCACGTCGAGGACGCTGTCCGAGATGCCGTCGACGAACCCGCGGCCCCACTCGACCACGACGATCGCGGCGTCCCAGTCGAGGTCGAGGTCGTCGAGCTCCAGCGGGTCGGACAGCCGGTAGGCGTCCACGTGCACGAGGTCCGGGCCGGCGGTCGTCGGGTGGGTGCGAGCGAGCACGAACGTCGGGCTGGACACCTGGCCCCGGGCACCGAGGGCGGCACCGAGGCCGCGGGTCATGGTCGTCTTGCCGGCACCGAGCGGTCCCGTGAGCACGACCAGGTCCCCGGCGCGGAGGACGGCCGCCAGCCGGGCTCCGAGCTCCGCCATGGCCTCGGTCGTCGCGACCGTGGCGTCGAACAGCACCCGCGGCTGCTCGGTCACGGCCGCTCTCCCCGCAGGTACTCGGCCACGTGCCCTTCCACGCGGTGCCCCTCGTAGAACCGGGGCACGCGGGTGCCGATCCGGCAGACGATCTCCTCGCCGATGGTGCCGAGCGCCTCGCCCCACTCGAGGACGGTCATCTCGTCGTGCTCGCCGGTGCCGAACAGCACGACGGTGTCGCCGACCTGCACGTCGTCGTCGCCGACGTCCACCAGGAACTGGTCCATCGCGACACGGCCCGCGATCGGGTAGCGCTTCCCGCCGATCGCGACCTCGACCCGGCCCTGCGCGAGGCGCGGCACACCGTCCGCGTAGCCGACAGGCACGAGCGCGAGGGTCGTCTCCGCCGTGGTCCGGTACGTGTAGTCGTAGGAGACGCCCGTGTCGACGGGCACCCGCTTGGTCTTCGCCACCGAGGCGGTCAACGTCATCACGGGTTCGAGCCCGAGGTCGGCGGCCGAGACGCCGTCGGCACCGGGGATGCCGAACAGGTTGGCGCCCATCCGGACCATGTCCTTCCGGAACTCCTTGCGCTCCAGCCCGGCGAGCGAGGCGGCGACGTGCTCCATCGGCACGTCGAGCCCGAGGTCCTCGGCCTGCTCCACCGCCGCGTCGAACACCGCGACCGCGGAGGCGTCCTCGGCGTCGGACGACTCGGCCAGGTGCGTGTAGGCGGCGACGACCTCGATCCGGCCGGCACGCTGGGCGTCCACCGCCATCGAGACGAGCTCCGGCCAGGCCTCCGGAGTGGCCCCGTCGCGGTGCAGGCCGGAGTCGACACCCAGGTGCACCCGCGCCGGACGCTGGTCCACCGCGTCGACCACGCGCTGCAGCTCGGCGACGTTCGAGACGCCCAGGTCGACCGCCGAGTCGATCGCGTCGCGGAAGTCGAGCGCCGGGTCGTGCTGCCACGTGAAGAGGTGCACGTCCTCGCCCACGCCGATCGACCGGAGTCGGAGGGCCGCGGGGACCGTCAGGACCCCGATCCAGCGGATGCCGGCGTCGACCGCGGCGAGGGCGATCGGTTCGAGACCGTGCCCGTAGGCGTCGGCCTTCATGATCGCCATCAGCTCGACGGGGTCCATCCACTCACGGACCAGGTCGAGGTTGGCGCGGTAGGCGTCGAGGTCGATCTCAGCCCGGCGCAGCGGCGCGTTCACGTCGTCCTCCGTTCCACGCTCCGGCCGACCCGTGCGACCACTTCGTAGTTGATCGTGCCGACGGCCGCCGCCCAGTCCTCGACCGCCGGGTCGCCGTTCGCCGGGTCGCCCCACAGCACGGCTTCGTCGCCGACCCGCACGTCTGCGTCGCCGATGTCGACGTGCATCGCGTTCATCGCCACACGTCCGACCACCGGGAACGTCCGGTCACCGATCCGCACCGACACCCGGTTCCCGAAGTCGCGGTCGAAGCCGTCGGCGTACCCGAGGCCGATGACCGCCAGCCGGGTGTCCGTCTCGGCGCGCCAGGTGTAGCCGTAACTGACCCCCTCGCCGGCCCGGACCGGAACCGTGCGGAGCACCGCCGCGGTCACACGCATCGCGGGACGGAGGCCGAGGTCCGCCGAGGTCCGGTCCGGGAAGGGGCTCAGTCCGTACAGCGCCAGTCCGACGCGGGCGAGGTCGTGGCGGGTCTCCGGGACGGCGATGCTCGCGGCGCTGGCGGCGAGGTGCACCATGTCCGGCACGATGCCGTTCGCAGCCAGGCCGTCGAGCGCCCGCTGGAGTGCGGCGTCCTGGTCGAGGTCGTCCGTGCGGGAGGCGTTCGACAGGTGCGACATGAGCCCCTCGACGCGCGTCCGGCTGCCACTGCGGGCAAGTCGACCGGCGGTCCGGAAGAGCTCGTCCCACTCGGACTCGACCGCGCCGTTGCGACTGAGGCCCGTGTCGACGCAGATGTGCACCGCCGGCACCTCGGAGTCTGCGGCAGCGGCCAGCTGCGAGACGCTCGAGACCGCGGGGGTGACACCGTGACGGGCTGCGCGGCGGAAGTCCTCGTCCGGCGCGTGCAGCCAGGCGAGGATGCGGACCCCCTCGTCGATGCCGGCCTCGCGGAGCGCGATCGCCTCGTCGATGTCCGCGACGCCGAGCCACTCCGCGCCGGCGTCGACGAACGCCTGTGCAGCATCCGCTGCGCCGTGGCCGTACGCGTTCGCCTTGACGACCGCGATGACGCCGGACGGGGCCACCCGCTCGGCGACCGTCGCGTAGTTGGCGATCAGGGCCTCCCGGTCGACCGTGATCCCGGTGAACGCGCTCACTGAACCATTCCTTCCAACACCACGAACGCCGTCGCGATCCCGCCGTCGTGCGACAGCGAGAGGTGCACGCTCGCCACGCCGCGCGCCGACGCGACGTCCTGCGCGGACCGACGGAGCGTCAGCGACGGGTTCCGCTGGTCGTCGGAGACGACCTCGAGATCTTGCCAGCTCAACCCCGCACTCGACCCGAATGCCTTGATCAGCGCTTCCTTCGCGGCGAACCGCGCCGCGAGGGACGCGATCGGACGAGGCTCCCCGTCGCGGAGGAGCTCCGACGGCGTGAACAGTCGTGCACGCATCGCCGGAGTGCGGTCGAGCACCAGCTCGAACCGCTCCAGGTCGACCACGTCGACCCCGATGCCGATGATCATCGCCGACTACTCGACGGTGACCGACTTCGCGAGGTTGCGCGGCTGGTCGACGTCGAGGCCCTTGGCCGCGGCGAGCTCCATGCCGAACATGTGCAGCGGGGCCACGGCGAGCAGCGGCTCGAACAGCGGCGTCGCGAGCGGGATGCGGAGCACCTCGTCGGCGAAGGGCAGCACGGCGGCGTCGCCCTCTTCCGCGATGGCGATGACCCGGGCGCCGCGGGCGCGGATCTCCTGGATGTTCGAGACGACCTTCGGGTGCAGCGACCGCGGGTCACGCGGCGACGGCACGATCACGAAGACGATCTGGCCGGGCTCGATGAGAGCGATCGGCCCGTGCTTGAGCTCACCGGCGGCGAAGCCCTCGGCGTGGATGTACGCGAGCTCCTTGAGCTTCAGCGCACCCTCGAGCGCGATCGGGTACCCGACGTGGCGGCCGAGGAACAGGACGCTGCGCGTGTCCGCCATCCACCGGGCGAGGTCCTTGATGCCGGACGCGTCGTCGATGGTCTGCTGCAGCTTCGGGGCGAGGCCCTCGAGCTCGGCGACCTGCTCGGCGATCTGCTCGGACGTGAGCGTCCCCCGCAGGGTCGCCAGGTGCAGTCCGAGCAGGTACAGCGCGACGCCCTGCGCGATGAACGCCTTCGTCGACGCGACCGCGACCTCGGGCCCGGCGTGCGTGTAGATCACCGCGTCGGACTCGCGCGGGATCGTCGCACCCTGGGTGTTGCAGATCGAGAGCACCTGGGCGCCCCGCTCGCGGGCGTACTTGACCGCCATGAGCGTGTCCATGGTCTCGCCGGACTGGCTGATCGAGACCACGAGGGTGCGCTCGTCGAGCACCGGGTCGCGGTAGCGGAACTCGTGCGCGAGCTCGACCTCGACCGGCACGCGGGCCCACTGCTCGATGGCGTACTTGCCGAGGATGCCGGCGTAGGCAGCCGTGCCGCAGGCGATCACGATGACGCGGTCGACCGAGGCGAGCCGCTCGGCGATCGGGTCGAGGTCGGTCAGGGTGACGGCGCCGTCGTGCACGCGGCCGAGGATCGTCTTCGCGACGGCCTCGGGCTCCTCGCTGATCTCCTTCGCCATGAAGGACGTCCAGCCGCCCTTGTCGGCGGCGGACGCGTCCCAGTTCACCTCGAACTCGCTCGGCGTGGCCGGGGTGCCGTCGAAGTGGATGACGTCGACGCCGTCGGGGCGGATCGTGGCGATCTCGTCCTGACCGATCGACAGGGCGCGCTGCGTGTAGGCGACGAACGCCGCGACGTCGGAGCCCATGAAGTTCTCGCCGTCGCCGAGCCCCACGACCAGCGGGGAGTTGCGGCGGGCACCGACGACGACACCGGGCTGGTCGGCGTGCACGACGAGGAGCGTGAAGGCACCGTCGAGGCGCTGCACGGCCTGCTGCATCGCGCTCGTCAGGTCGTGGGTGTCGCGGAAGGCCCGCGCGACGAGGTGCGCCGCGACCTCGGAGTCGGTCTCGCTGAGGAACTCGACACCCTCGGCCTGGAGCTCGGCGCGGAGCTCGGAGAAGTTCTCGATGATGCCGTTGTGGATGAGGGCGAGCTTGCCGCCGTCCGCCAGGTGCGGGTGCGCGTTGCCGTCGGTCGGGCCGCCGTGGGTCGCCCAGCGGGTGTGGCCGATGCCCGTGCCACCGTCGGCGATCGGATGCGCCTCGAGCTCGTCGACGAGGGCCTGGAGCTTGCCCGCCTTCTTCGCGGAGGCGAGTTCCTGCGAGCCGTCGACCACGGCGATGCCCGCCGAGTCGTAGCCGCGGTACTCGAGACGACGAAGACCACCGAGGAGCACGTCCTGGCTGCTGTTGCTGCCGACGTAGCCGACGATTCCACACATGGCATCGATCCTACGGTCTGCCTGGGCGCCCACCCTGCGAACGGGCAGGGCTGGGGATAACGTTTGGCACATGGGACGGTTCGACGACATCGCGATCACGACACTGCACGGCGAGGACACCACGTTCGCCGCCTACGCGGACAAGGCGGTGCTCGTGGTGAACGTGGCCTCGCGCTGCGGCCTCGCCCCGCAGTACGAACAGCTCGAGGCACTCCAGAAGGAGTACGGCCCGCGCGGCTTCACGGTCCTCGGCTTCCCGAGCAACCAGTTCCTGCAGGAGCTCGGCTCCTCCGAGGCCATCGACGAGTACTGCTCCACCACGTGGGGCGTCACCTTCCCGATGTCGGAGAAGGTCAAGGTCAACGGCAAGGGCGCGCACCCGCTCTACAAGGCCCTCAAGGAGACCCCGGACGCCGAGGGCAAGGCCGGTCGTGTCACCTGGAACTTCGAGAAGTTCCTCATCGCGCCGGACGGCACGGTCTCCCGCTTCCGTCCCACCACCAAGCCGGATGCGCCGCAGGTCATCGCAGCGATCGAGGCCGCCCTCCCCGCCTGACGACGTGGGCTGCGGTCCGATCGCACACACGACTGTCGGACTGGAGGCGCGGATCGCGTGAGCGGACCCGCGCACGTGATCCGCGCCTCCAGTCCGCACCGCCACCACCTGGGTACGCTCGATCCCATGCCGATCCCGGAGACGACCGTCGCGCACCCCACTCCGTTCGTGGAGATCCCGCGCGGCGAGTGGTCGCAACTGGCCCCCAAGGAGCACCTCTCGCTCACCGAGACCGAGATCGTGCAGCTGCGCGGACTCGGCGACCGACTGGACATGCAGGAGGTGCAAGAGGTCTACCTGCCCCTCTCCCGTCTGCTCACGCTGTACGCCGCCGGGGCGCGGAACCTGCACGCCGAGACGAGCCGGTTCCTCGGCGAACGCGCCGGACGCACGCCGTTCGTGATCGGTGTCGCCGGCTCCGTCGCCGTCGGGAAGTCCACCGTCGCCCGACTGCTCCGCGAACTGACGAAGCGGTGGCCGGACACCCCGCGGGTCGAGCTCGTGACGACGGACGGGTTCCTGTACCCGAACGCCGAACTGGAACGACGCGGGATCATGGACCGCAAGGGCTTCCCGGAGTCGTACGACCGCCGCTCCCTGCTGCGCTTCGTGAGCCAGGTCAAGAGCGGCGCTGCCGAGGTTCGCGCGCCGTACTACTCGCACCTCGTCTACGACATCGTGCCCGACGCCGAGATCGTGGTGCGGCAGCCGGACGTCCTCATCGTCGAGGGGCTCAACGTGCTCGCGCCGCCGGTGCACGGCCGTCTGGCGCTGTCGGACCTGTTCGACTTCACCATCTACGTCGACGCGAAGACGAAGGACATCGAGTCCTGGTACGTCGACCGGTTCCTGGCCCTGCAGGAAGAGGCGTTCTCGAGCCCGGACTCGTTCTTCCACCGCTTCGCGTCGCTCTCCCGTGAGGACGCCGTCCGCACCGCGACCGAGGTCTGGCGGGCGATCAACGAGCCGAACCTGCTCGAGAACGTGCTGCCCACCCGCTCCCGGGCGACCCTCGTGCTGAAGAAGGGCGCGAACCACAAGGTGAACTCGGTGCTGCTCCGCAAGATCTGACGGGCGCCGGCTGCGGCGAGCGATGGCGGGCACGCAAAACACCGGTGTTCGTGCGCCGAACCCCGACATGCGGGGGTTCAGCAGACGAACACCGGTGTTTTGCAGAGCACGGCACGTCCAGCGCGGCCGGAGCGGAGGGCAGCCCTACGCGGCGTCGAGCGCCAGGCGCTCCTGCACCACGGCGGAGAGCTCGTCGGCGATGCGCTGCGCGTCCTCCTGTGAGGCGGCCTCGACCATCACGCGGACGACGGGCTCGGTGCCCGACGGACGCAGCAGCACCCGCCCGGTGTCACCGAGGTCCGTCGTGGCCGCGGCGATCGCGTCCTGCACGCCCTGGTCGGCGAGCCCGTGCCGGTCGACACCGCGGACGTTCACGAGCACCTGCGGGAAGACCGTCATGCACGAGGCGAGCTCGTGCAGCGACCGACCCGTGCGCGCCATCTCGGCGACGAGGTGCAGCCCGGTGAGGATGCCGTCGCCCGTGGTGGCGTACTCGTTGAAGATGATGTGGCCGGACTGTTCGCCGCCGAGCGAGAAGTCGCCCTCGTTCATCTTCTCGAGGACGTAGCGGTCGCCCACGCCGGCCTCGATCACGGTGATGCCCGCGTCGGCCATCGCCCGCTTGAGCCCGAGGTTCGACATGACCGTCGCGACGAGGGTGTCGTCCTTCAGGTGGCCGCGCTCCTGCAGCGACAGCGCGAGGATCGCCATGATCTGGTCGCCGTCGATCGCGTTGCCGGCGGCGTCCACCGCGAGGCACCGGTCGGCGTCGCCGTCGTGCGCGATCCCCACGTCGGCCCCGTGCGCGAGGACCGCGCGGGCCAGGTTGTCGATGTGGGTCGAGCCGACGCCGTCGTTGATGTTCATGCCGTCCGGCTCGGCACCGATGAGGGTGACCTTCGCGCCGGCGTTGACGAACACCTCGGGCGAGACCCCGGCTGCGGCGCCGTTCGCGCAGTCGAGCACGACGTGGATGCCGTCGAGCCGGTTCGGCAGCGTGCCGAGCAGGTGGACGACGTAGCGGTCCTCGGCGTCGGCGAACCGGGTGATCCGGCCGACGTCGACACCGGTGGGCGTCGGGGCGGAGTGGTCGTGCATGGCCGCTTCGATGCGGTCCTCGACCTCGTCCGGGAGCTTCCGGCCGCCCGTGGCGAAGAACTTGATCCCGTTGTCGGGTGCGGGGTTGTGCGACGCGGAGATCATCACGCCGAAGTCGGCGTCGATGTCCGCGACGAGGAAGGCCGCAGCGGGGGTCGGGATGACCCCGGCGTCGAGCACGTCGACGCCGGCGGAGGCGAGCCCGGCCGCGACCGCGGCACCGAGGAACTCGCCGGAGACGCGCGGATCGCGCGCCAGGACCGCGCGGGGGCGCGGGCGGCCGGACGCCCGGCGGGCGTCGGCGTGGTGTCCGTGTGTGAGGACGGCCGCGCTCGCCTGGGCAAGACCCAGTGCGAGCGCGGCCGTCAGCTCGCCGTTGGCGAGACCACGAACCCCGTCGGTACCGAACAGACGCGGCATGGCGATCTTCAGCCGGTGGCGACTAGCGCTTCGAGAACTGCGACGCCTTGCGGGCCTTCTTGAGACCGGCCTTCTTGCGCTCGATGACGCGAGCGTCACGGGTGAGGAAGCCGGCCTTCTTGAGGGTCGCGCGGTTGTTCTCGCGGTCGATCTCGTTCAGGGTGCGGGCGATGGCGAGGCGGAGCGCCCCGGCCTGACCCGAGGGGCCGCCACCGGTGATGCGGGCGACGACGTCGTACGAGCCGAGGAGCTCGAGCACCTTGAACGGGTCGTTGATGAGCTGCTGGTGCAGCTTGTTCGGGAAGTAGTCCTCGAGCGTGCGGCCGTTCACCGTGAACGCACCGGAGCCCGGCACGAGACGGACACGCGCGATGGCCTCCTTGCGGCGCCCGACGGCACCGCCGGAGACGTTGAGGATCTGACGGGGAGCAGCCTCGGCAGCGGCGGGTGCGCTCTCCGTGGTGAAGCTCTCCGGGGTCTGGTCGAGGGAGTCAGCGATCTGAGCCATGAGTTTTCTCTAGTCCTTGGAAGTCGTCGTGGCCGCTGTTACTGCGAGACCTGGTCGAAGGTGTACGTCTTGGGCTGCTGCGCGGCGTGGGGGTGCTCGGCACCCGCGTACACCTTCAGCTTCTTGAGCTGCTCACGGCCCAGCGTGTTCTTCGGGAGCATGCCGCGGATCGCCTTCTCGACGGCGCGGGTGGGGTGCTTCTCGAGCATCTCCGGGTAGGAGGTCGCCGTGAGGCCGCCCGGGTAGCCCGAGTGGCGGTAGTAGACCTTCTTGGCGAGCTTGGAACCGGTCAGGGCGACCTTGTCCGCGTTCACGATGATGACGTAGTCACCCATGTCCATGTGCTGGGCGAAGGTGGCCTTGTGCTTGCCGCGGAGGAGGGCGGCGACGTGCGAGGCGAGACGGCCGAGGACGACGTCGGTCGCGTCGATGACGATCCAGTCGTGCTGGACGTCTGCCGGCTTCGGTGAGAACGTGCGAGTCACAGGAGTGCTGCTTTCGTGTCGAGGTGAGGAGTCCGTGAATCCCGCTCCGGTCGGGGTTCCGTGCGGCAGAAGCCGGTGGAACACCCGGGTGGAGGGCTCATCTGACTGTCTTGCGCGCGGGGCACGCAGACCAAGGTGAGAGCCTACCGGACGCGGGTCACGGTGGTCAAACCAGGACAGCGACGGCCTGGAGGCGCGGTGCCAGCCGGCACCGCGCCTCCAGGCCGTCAGGTCGTCACGCCCGTCAGCCGAACAGGCTCCGCAACCAGGCGATCAGCGCCGCGATCGCGGCGAGCGCGTCCGCGATCGGACCGCCGCCGTGGCCCGGGCCGCCGCCGTGTCCGGGGTCGCTCCCTCCCGGGGCGCCGACGCCGGGCAGGTCGATGCCGACCAGGATCGGGTCGTGGTCGCTCGCCCGGTAGACGTCGTCCTTGTAGAGGTCCGTGACGTTGTAGTCGTAGCGGCTGTACTCCAGGCCGACCGACTCGACCGAGTTGATGTTCCAGATGTCCACCCCCGTGACGGTCTGCAGTGCGGCCGGGGAGGCGAACACGTGGTCGAGCGAGCCGCTCAGCCCACCGAACACGTACGACCACTCGGACGCGTCGCGGGTCGGGCCGAGGTCCGTGTAGCCGGCCTGGTCGAGGACGGTGACCGGGTCCTCCTGGCTGTAGGCGTTGAAGTCGCCGAGCATGAACACCTTGTCGGTGCCGGCCTGGCGCTGCATGGCGGTCGAGAACGCGACGAGTGCCTTCGACTGCTCCACCCGGGAGTTGTTCGACGCGCCCTGACCGTCGCCCTGGTCGGCGTCCGCCCCGGTGCCCGAACCCTTCGACTTGAAGTGGTTCGCGATCACCAGGAAGGTGTCCTTCGCCGACGGCTTCGGCGCCTTGCCCTTGCCCTTGCCCTTGCCCGGCTTCGTCGTCACCGGCGCGAACGCCTGCGCGAGCGGCTGCCGTGCGTTGGCGAACGCCGCGGAGTCGGTCAGGATCGTCGAGGCGCCGACCGGCTGGACGCGGTCCTTCTTGTAGATGAGCGCGAGGCGGATGACGTCCTCGCTCGCCGGGGTCTTCGCCGGCGACTTCGCGTACGCCCAGGTGTCCTTGCCGGTGGCCGTGTTGAGCGCGGCGACGAGCGTCGCCACGGCGGCGTCGCGGTCCTGACCGAAGCGAGCCGAGTTCTCGATCTCCTCGAGGGAGACGACGTCGGCACCGAGGCCGTTGATCGCCTTGACGATCTTCACCTGCTGGCGTGCCAGGTCGTCGGCGTTCGCCGCACCGCGGGCGTCGCAGCCATCGCGCACCGTGACGGGGTCGCCGTCGCGGTCGGTGTAGTAGGTGCAGCCGGTGAGCTGGTCGCCCGTCGTGGGGAAGTAGTTCAGGACGTTGAAGCCCGCGAGCCGGATGTCACCGCCGACGTTCTCCGGGGCGGTGGTGCGCACGTTCGAGAACGCCGCGGGCAGGTCCGCCGCCGGGGTCGCGCCGGTGATCGGCGTCGTCGGCTGGAACTTCCACGCGTCGTTCCGGTAGTCGAGGACGACCGGCTTCGCGAACGTGGCTGCGGCACCGACCGTGACGGGGCCCTGGGTCAGCCAGGACACCGGGATCGACTGGTTCGCGGCGCTGAGGAAGTTCGTGCTCGCACCGTCGTCGAGCACGACCTTGCGCGCCGCGTTGTCGGCGGTCACCGCTGCCGCCTCGGCGCTGCCCGGACGGGCGACCTCGGTGGGCTGCAGCAGCCGCTTCGTGCCCGAGGCCAGGACGACCTCGCCGTACTGGTTCGTCGTGTAGTTGTCGGCGACGGTGTAGGCACCCTGCGGGGCGACGAGCATGCTCTCCAGCGACTCGCGCTGCGCGTCCGTGCGGGGGAACGTGAGCGTGGCCGGGACGGGCTGCACGACACCCGCGGCCGGGAGCTCCGTGAGCCCCGCGGCGGTCGGAACGGTCAGCTCGGTGAGGCCGTTGAACTCGGACACGGTGCCGGTCAGCCGCACGGCGTCGCCGATCGAGACGCTCCCGGCCGTCGCCGACGAGTAGACGAAGACCGCGTCGGACGCGGTGTGCGTGGCGAGGTCGAGCGCTCCGCCGGTGCCGGCGGTCTGGATCGTGTAGCCGTTGAAGCCGCCGGTGGCGTAGACCGCGGTGACGACGCCGTCGGTGGTGACGGCCTTGCCCGCGTACGGCGAGGTGTCACCGGTGCCCTGGAGCTGCGCGATGGTGACCTGCTCGGCCGGCGTGCCCGGGTCCGTCGGGTCCGTCGGGTCCGTCGGGTCGGTCGGGTCGGTCGGGTCTGTCGGCTGGCCGGTCTCGCCGGCCGCGTTCTCCGGCGTGATCGTCGTCTCGACCGAGAAGTCGGCAGCGTTCGAGTCGGTGTCGGTCGTCCCGGCGCGGGTGAGCCCGTCGGGCACCGAGTTCGCCGTGCCGGCCTTCGCGACCGCGGTCTCGAACGTGTTCGACGTGCCGTAGCCGAGCGCGTCGACGACCCCGGGCGTCCCGGCGGCGACCGACCCCGCGGGCAGGGTCAGCGGGGTCGCCTGGTCGGCCAACACGAGCGTGCCCGTCGAGCCGGAGGGGTTCAGACCGGTGACGGCGTCCGCCTCGGGCAGGGCCTCGCCGTTCGCGCCGTTCGAGCCCATCTGCACCAGGTAGGTGCCGTGCGCGGGCACGGAACCGCTGAGCTTCCCGACCGCGAGCGCACCCGTGCTGGTGGCGGCGCGGTACTGCACCGACCAGCCGTCGACACTGACCGCGCTGTCGGTCGGGTTGCCGAGCTCGACGAACTTGTTGGTGAACGGCTGGTTCGCGCTGCCGCCCTTGAGGTACGCCTCGGCGATGACCAGGCCGGTGCCGGCCGGGTTCGCGGAGGCTGCGGAGACGGAGACGAGCGGCGCTGCGAGGAGCGCGGCCGCGGCGGTGGCGCACAGCAGAGTGCGCCCGACGGATCTGTGCATGAGCGCACGCTACCGAGCTGCGGGGCCCCTCAGGTTTCCGGCGGGTGAACGATCCGTTCCACCCCACATCGGGGGCGCGGGACGCGGCCGGTTCGCCTGCCTGTCGCGTCGCCCGCCCGCGTCAGGCGACGACCGGCAGCCACTCCCCGCCGACGCGGTGCACCGCCGGACCGTGCCCGGGCAGCAGGATCTCCGGCATCGGCAGCGCCCTGGCGGACTCCACCGCCCGCTCCTGGTCGGCGGTGAAGAACGGCGTGATCATCCGCGGCCGCGGCGCCCACGACGCCGGCTGGGTGTCGTGCCGGGACACCACGGCGTCGCCGGTGACGATGGCGTTCGCCGCGGGCAGCAGGTACGCGGTGGACCCGTCGGTGTGACCGACCGCCGGGAACGGGGTGATCGCCCGCCCGTCGAAGTCCGCACCGGTGAACGCCCGCGCGGACGGCACGGTGGTCGGACGGAGCGCCTCGGACCGGACGGCGCGTGCGAGCCACCGGAGCACCCGGGGTGCTGCGAGCCGCCCACCGATCTCCGCGGGGGTCACCTGCTGCCGCACGGGTCCGCGCACGTTGTCGAGCTCGTCGGCGTGCGCGAGCACCTCGACCCCGGGGTACCGCGACAGGATGCCGGGGATGCCACCGACGTGGTCGACGTGGCCGTGGGTGACGTAGACCCGGCGCAGGTCGTCCACGTCGTGCCCGGCGTAGCGGACGGTGTCGAGCACGAGGTCGGTGTCGGCCGGGTAGCCGGCGTCGATCAGGGCGACCCCGTCCTCCTCGGCCAGGACGACCCAGTTCGACACGGGCCCCTCGACGAAGACCACTCCGGGTGCGACGGACACGATGGAGCGGGGTTCGCGGGAACTCATCCCTCGACGGTAGCGGAGGGTTCTTCTGCCACGCGCCGGGCCCGGGTCTGCGTCGCCCGCGCGGCGAGCTCCTCGTCGGCCGGGTACCCGACCTCGGTCAGCGTCAGGCCCTTCGCGGGTGCGACCTTGAACTCGCTGGTCCGGGTCTCGGCGACGCGGAGTTCCTCGAGACGGTCGGCCCCGAACCGGCCCTCACCGACCGCGATGGTCGCCCCGACCATCGCACGCACCATGGAGTGGCAGAAGGCATCGGCCTGGAGGCGCGCCACCAGCACGCCGTCCGGCTCGCGGTCCCAGCGGAACTCCTGCAGCGTCCGGATCGTGGTGGCGCCCTCGCGCGGCTTGCAGAAGGTCGCGAAGTCGTGCAGCCCCAGCAACCGCAGCGCACCGCGCTCCATCGCCGCCGGGTCCAGTCGCGTCGGGTGCCAGACGGTGTGCCCGCGCCGACGTGGGTCGCGCGGGGCGTCGGCGTCCGCGATCCGGTACGAGTAGCGCCGCCAGAGCGGGGAGAACCGTGCGTCGAAGCCGTCCGGCGCGACCGATGCCCGGGTGACGACGACGTCCCCGTCGGGACCGGCCAGACCGTTGAGCCGTCGCACCAGGGACTCGAGTGGCGAACGCTTGGTGCCGAGGGCCTCCCACTGCGATGCGGACAGGTCGACGTGGGCGACCTGTCCGGTGGCGTGGACCCCGGCGTCGGTGCGCCCGGCGACGGTGATGAGCGGCGGTTCGCCCCAGCGGGTGAAGACGGTGCCGAACGCGGTCTCGAGCGCGCCCTGCACGGTGCGGAGCCCGGGCTGCCGGGCCCACCCGGAGAACGCGGCCCCGTCGTAGGCGATGTCGAGCCGCAGCCGCACCCCGCCGCCGGTCGCACCGCCGTCGATCCCGCCCGTCTCGTCCACGCGACCACCGTACCGGGGCCGGTGCGCGCCTCCAGGCAGTCCTCCACAGCACCGGCCTGACGCGCGCCGTCCACCGGTGTCAGCGACACGTCAGTGCCGTGTGAGCGCTCGGCGGCAGCATCGTCCTCGACCTCGACGAACCGCGTCGAGTCACACGAAAGGACCTGGGCGCATGACCACCACACCGCTCGCGGTCGAGGCGATCGGCCTCGTGAAGACCTTCGGGACGAACCGCGCAGTGGACGGTGTCGACCTCCGCGTGGAGGCCGGCACGGTCTACGGCGTGCTCGGCCCGAACGGCGCCGGCAAGACCACCACCATCTCGATGCTCGCGACGCTCCTCAAGGCCGACGCCGGCGAGGCCCGCGTCTTCGGGCACGACGTCCGGCGCGAGGCGCAGCTCGTCCGCTCCCTGATCGGCGTGACCGGGCAGTACGCGAGCGTCGACGAGACCCTCAGCGCGACCGAGAACCTCGTGATCTTCGCGCGCCTGCTCGGACTGAGCCGAGCCGAGTCGAAGCGCAAGGCCGTCGAGCTGCTCGAGCGCTTCGGGCTGACCGAGGCCTCGGCGCGTCCGTTGAAGAACTTCTCCGGCGGCATGCGTCGTCGGCTGGACCTGGCGGCGAGCCTCATCGCGCAGCCGCCGCTGATCTTCCTCGACGAGCCGACCACCGGCCTCGACCCCCGCACCCGTTCGCAGATGTGGGACACCATCCGCGAACTCGTCGCGACCGGCTCGACCGTGCTCCTGACCACGCAGTACCTCGACGAAGCCGACCAGCTCGCCGACCGCATCGCCGTGATCGACCACGGCCGGGTCGTGGCCGAGGGCACGAGTGACGAGCTGAAGGCCTCCATCGGCTCCGCGTCGCTGCAGCTCCGCCTCACCGACGGCCTCCGCCTCGACGCCGCGCGGGCGATCGTCCGCAACACCCTCGGCGTCGACGCGGTGGCGAGCCCCGAGGGCTCCCGTCTCACCGCACCGATGTCCGACCCCGACCGCGTGACCGACCTGCTGGTGTCGTTCCGCGAGGCGGGCATCTCCCTCGCCGAGATGAGCGTGCAGAAGCCGACGCTCGACGAGGTCTTCCTGACCATCACCGGCGCACGGGCGTCCGCGGACGAGTCCGCCGCCGACCTCGAGGAGAGCATCGCATGACCACCATCACCCCGACCACGGGCACCACTGCACCCCGAGTCACGCCGCGTCCGGGCATCGGCGGCTCCGGCCTCGGCGCCACCGTCCGGCAGTCCTTCACGATGGCGTACCGCGGCCTGGTGAAGGTCCGGCGGACGCCCGAGCAGCTGTTCGACGTCACGCTGATGCCGATCATCTTCACCGTGATGTTCACGTACATCTTCGGTGGCGCGATCGCCGGCGACATCGGCAGCTACCTGCCGATCATCATCCCGGGCATCCTGGTGCAGACGAACATCACGTCGTCGATCGTCACCGGCGTCCAGCTCCGCGAGGACATGGACAAGGGCGTGTTCGACCGGTTCAAGTCGCTGCCCATCGCCCGCATCGCACCGCTCGCCGGCGCACTGCTCGCCGACACCGTCCGCTACGCGATCGCGACGACGATCACCTTCGCCACCGGCTTCGCGATGGGCCTCCGTCCCGAGGGCGGCTTCGGTTCGGTCGTGCTCGCCGGGCTCCTGGTCGTCGTGGTGGCGTGGGCGGTCAGCTGGATCTTCGCCTACTTCGGCGTGATCGCGCGCACCGCGTCGAGCGTCTCCGGCATCTCGAACATGGTGCTGTTCCCGCTGACGTTCCTGTCGAACGCGTTCGTCCCCGCGGACACGCTGCCGGACTGGCTCCGCTGGTTCTCCGAGGTCAACCCGATCTCGCACCTCATCACCGCGGTGCGTGACCTCATCAACCACGGCGCGGTCACCGGCGACCTGTGGATCAGCCTGCTCGGTGCCGCGGTGATCGTCGCCGTGTTCGCTCCGCTCACCGTCCGGGCGTACATGCGGAAGGCGTGAAGCGGAGCTCCTCGAGCAGGAGCCTCGCCGCTGCGACGGCCTCGGCCCGGTCCCACCCGGTCGAGGCCGTCTCGGCGTCGGCGAGCGCCGTGGCACCGACGACATCGGCCAGCACCGGACGGACGTGCGAGTGGAGCAGCACGCCGAAGTCCTGCCGGGAGCCGAGCCGCGCGGCGAGTGCCCAGCACCGTGCGGCCTGCTCGGGGCGCCCGGTCCGGGCCGTCGCGATCGCCAGGCCCAGGAAGGCGGTCCCGATGACGGGCAGGTCGAGCCACCACGGGTGGAGGCGGAGCATCACCAGGGCCCCCACGCGGAGGCGGCGTGCGATGGCGAAGCGGTCCGCGGCGGTGCGGCTCGCGTCAGTGCGGCCCTCGTCGGTGTCCGCCGCCACGGCCTGGAGGCGCGGGTCCGCTCCGGCGCTGGCGGCCACCGCCGCCTCGTCCTCCGCCGCGAGTCGCGCCGCGCCCGCCATCAGGGTCCAGTGCGGCGTCTGCTTCCGGTACGGGAGCACGACGTCCCACGCCCGCGCGTACCCGGCCGCCGCCGCCTGGGTGTCCCCCTCGGCGCGGGCGCACTCGGCAGCGATCGCCACGGCGAGCACCCCGATCTGCGCCCGGTCGTCGTCGAACCCGCCCCGGGCCTGGACCGGCCGGTGCTGCAGGTCGACGGCGATCGCCCGGGCGCGCGCGACGTCCCCGGTGGTCGCCGCGCAGAGACCGATCGTCCAGCTGATCTCGTAGAGGTCGTCGTCGGCGCCGAACCGTTCGAGCTGGGTGCGGGCGACCTCGGCTGCCTGCAGCGCCGCGGCGTGCTGGCCGGTCTGCGCCAGGAGCTGCGTCATCGTGACCGCTCCCGAGCCGGTCGTCCAGGCGTCGTCGGCGACCCGGGCGAGCACCGCGGCCCGCTCGGCGTACCGGAGGGCGTCCTCGAAGTCGCCGTCGTTCTCGGCGAGCGGCGCACTGAGCATGTTGGCCAGGCACGCGACGCCGGGGTCGGCGTCGTCCCGGTACCGGGCGAGCAGCGCCTGGCCGTCGGCGGGCCGCCCGAGCGTCAGGAGCAGCGCCGCCTGGGCATCGAGGACGGCGAACCCGGTGGTCCCGGCGCGCATCGCCCGGCGCAGGGTCGACACGGCGACCGCCGCCGTCCGCCGGTCCGTGAACGACGCCGACGCCCCCGTGACGACGAGGCCGAGCACCACGGCGGCGCGGTCCTCGTCCGGTACCGGGAGCATCCCGCGGAGCACGGGCACGATCTCCGGGGCGATCGCGACGACCTCGCCGTGGGCGCCCCGCAGCGACCAGAAGCCACCGAGGACGGCGAACAGGTGTGCGACGGCTGAGGGGTTCTCCGCTCCGAGCGCCCAGCGGAGCAGGGTCACCAGGTTGTCGGCCTCGCGACCGACCTCGCGGAACCGTTCGAGCTGGACCGACCCGGTCAGGGTGAGGAGGTTGCGGTCGGCGGAGAACGCGCGGCCCCACGCGATCATCGCCGCGCGGACGGTCTCGGTGGCGCCGCGTTCGTCGAGGCGGGCAGCGCCGAACTCGCGGACGGTCTCGAGCAGGCGGTAACGGACGGGGTCGCCCTCTCGCTCGACGAGCTGCACGAGGGACTGCTCGACGAGCTCGGCCAGGTCGTCGAGTGCCTCGTCGCGGCGGTCGGGTGCGGCGACGGCCTCGACGGCGTCGACGACGAGGCCGTCCGGGAACAGCGCCAGCCGGGTGAGGAGGTCCTGCGCGCCCTCGTCGAGCAGCCGCCAACTCCACTCGATGACGGCGAGGAGGGTGCGGTGCCGCTCCGGGGCACTGCGGTCCCCACCGCGGAGCAGCGCGAACCGGTCGTCGAGCCGGCGCTCGATGTCGTCGATCGCCATGCCGCGGATCCGGGCGGCGGCGAGCTCGATCGCCAGCGGGGACCCGTCGAGCCGCGTGCAGATGCGGCGGACGGTGTCCACGGGCAGGACAGCTCCGGGGCGGGCGGCGCGGGCGCGCTCGGTGAACAGCCGGACCGCGGCACCGTCGGCCTCGACCGGCAGGGGTGCGAGGGGTGCGACGACCTCGCCGGCGATGGCGAGCGGTGCCCGCGACGTGGTGAGGATCCGGAGCTCGGGGGCAGCGCCGAGCAGGTCGGCGGCGAACCGGGCGACCTCGGCGACGAGGTGCTCGCAGTTGTCGAGCACGAGCACGGTGGGGCCGTCGGCGAACGCCCGGGTGACGCGTCCCGCGAGGTCGGCGACGACGACGTCCCGCAGCGACCGGGCGGACCGGAACTCGGCCACGCCGAGCAGGGCGCCGAGCGCGGGCACGATGTCCTCGGCGGTGGTGAGGGGCGCGAGCTCGAAGACCACCACCCCGCAGGTGGGCGGTACCTCGGCGGCGACCGCCTGCGCGAGGCGGGTCTTCCCCAGCCCACCCGCACCGAGGATCGTCACCAGCCGGTTGCGGGACAGGAGGTCCGAGACGGTGGCGAGGTCCGCCTCCCGGCCGACGAGCGTGGTCGGCGCTGCCCGCAGGCCGATGCGGCGGGCACGGCCGGTGTCCGCCGTCGAGCGGCGGAGCAGGTCGGCGTTGAGCCGCACCAGGTCGGCGGAGGGGTCGGCGCCGAGCTCGTCGGCGAGCCGGTCGCGGTGCGCCGCGAACACGGCGAGCGCCTCGGCCGTCCGTCCCGCAGCGACCAGCGCGCGCATGCACCCGGCGACGGCGACCTCGTCGAAGGGGTTCGCCTGCGCCTCGGCGGTCCACACCCCGACGGCCTCGTCGGCGTGCCCGGCGTCGAGCAGCGCGGTGCCGAGGGACCGGCGGAGTCCGCGTCGGGCGGCTGCTGCGCGCTCGGCCAGCGCCTCGCCCAGGGCACCGTCGACGTCGGCTCCCGGAGTCCCGCGCCAGAGGTCGAGCACGGCGCGGACGCGCTCCGGGTCGGCGTCGTCCCCTGCCACGCGTTCCGCCCGCACGAGGTCGACGTCGTCCGGCGCGCAGCCGAGCGCGTACCCGGTGCTCGTGGACACGACGACGCCGTCCGCCAGGCTGCGACGGAGCCGGGACACCAGGGTCTGCAGGGCTGCACGGGCACCGCGGGGCTGGTCGGCCGGCCAGAGCTCGTCGATGAGCGCCTCGGTCGTCACCGCGTGCCCGCGGGCCAGCACCAGGGCGGTGAGGAACGACCGCGCCAGTGCGCCGGGCACGGCCGTCGGCACACCCGTGGGTCCGACGACCGTCACGGGTCCGAGGACGGCGATGCGGGGCTGCTCGGGCACGGTCCGAGTCTACGGACGGCGGCGCTCGTTCTCCGGCGGACCGCGGCGCACCCCGGCGCACCGCCGATCCGCGATCGAACGGTGGGTCGTGGCCTCCCGCGCCGACTGATCAGGTGCGGGGCTGGCCGAACGCCGACGGGCCGGTCCGGGTGTCGAGGTCGTCGGTCGCCCGGCGCTCCGACTCCAGGACGCCCCGCAGCGCGACGAGCGCCGCTGACGTCACCGCCACGTGCGACGGGTTCTCGCGCGACGCGTCCAGCGCCCGTTCGACCTCGGCGATCGCGTCGTCCCCGGCCTCCTGCGGGCAGTCCCCGCGGATGACGCAGGACAGCTGCCGCATCGCCTTGGCCAGCGGTTCCGCGAACGCCGGGTCCGGTCGGCCGAGCCCCGCCGACACCGGCCCGGAGCGCGCGACCAGCTCCGTGAGGTCCGTCGTGTACCAGGCGACCCGCTCGAGGGCGCGGAAGCGTGCGCCGTCCGCCTGCAGCCGCGCCCGTGACCCCCGGAGTGCACCGCGCGGGTTGAGCCGGCGGCTCTCGTGCGCGATCGACACCCGGGAGCGGACGTCCGCGATCGCCCGGTCGAGCCGGTCCTGCTGCCGGTCCCAGGCCCTCTCGTCGCGCTCGCCCCGCTCCAGCACGTCCGCGAGTCCGTCGAGGTGGTCGGCGAGGACCCCGTTGACCGCGTCGATGCGGTGCTCGGCGTCCCAGAAGTGCAGCGGCGGGAACACCAGGAAGTTCACGAGCAGTCCGACCGCCACCCCGACCGCCATCTGCACGAGGTACCCGAGCGAGTAGCCCTCGGCGTGGGCGCCCCCGACGAGCAGGACGAACAGCGCCGCGGTGGACACCCACGAGCTCCCTTCGCCGAGCACCCGGAACCCGCCGATGAGCACCCCGATCCCGACGGCCAGCGCGACCGCGAGGAACCCCGGATCCCCCACCCACATCGTGAACCCGGCGACGAGGATGCCGAGTCCGATGCCGATGAGCGTCTGCACGCCACTGCGGATCCCCGCGAAGACCGTCGTCTGCATGGCCACCACCGCGCCGAGCGGCGCGTAGTACGGGTACTCGGCGGCGACGCCCGGGACGTGGCGGGCGAGGAACCAGGCGAGGACAGCAGCAGCAGCGGCCTTCGCGGCGTGCAGCAGGCGCGGCTGCGTCCCGGAGGTGCGGCTCCACCGCCAGATCCGGGTGCCCACCCCCGCGACGTGCTCGAACGGCATCGGTTCCTTCCATCGTGTCGGCCGGTCACGATACGGCCCGGGCGCTGACAGGGTGGACGGACTCGCGTTCCCCGGATGACGGGCACGACGGCGGCCTGGAGGCGCGTGGCGGACCCGCCCCGCGCCTCCAGGCCGCCCGTCGGTCACCCCGCGAACGCGAGGAAGCCCCCGCGACGTGCGTCGCGGGGGCTTCCTCGTGGTGGTGCTTCGACTACTTGGCGTCGTCGGCCTTCTCGGCGGCGTCGTCCTCGACCTCGGCGGCAGCCTCGGTCTCGGTCTCAGCCTCGACCGGAGCGGACTCCTCGGTCGTCTCGCTGTCCTCAACAGGCACCGTCTCGACCGGGGCCTCCTCGGTGGTCTCGTCGGCAACCGGCTCCTCGACGGGGGCGGCAGCGGCCGGAGCCGACTTGCGCGTCACCGGGGCCGGCGTGCTCGACACCGGCTCGAGGACGAGCTCGATCGACGCGAGGGGAGCGTTGTCGCCCTTGCGGAAACCGAGCTTCGTGATGCGGGTGTAGCCGCCCTGACGGTCCTCGACCTGCGGGGCGATCTCGGTGAACAGCGTGTGCACGACGGACTTGTCGCGCAGGATGCCGATCACGCGACGACGCGCGTGCAGGTCGCCACGCTTCGCGAACGTGATGAGACGCTCGGCGACGGGGCGGAGGCGCTTGGCCTTCGTCTCGGTGGTGGTGATGCGGCCGTGCGTGAACAGGGCGTTGGCGAGGTTGCTCAGGAGCAGGCGCTCGTGGGCGGGGCCGCCACCGAGGCGGGGGCCCTTGGTGGGCTTCGGCATGTCAGTTCTCCAGTGGTGATGGTGGTGCGCGCTGCGTCAGCGGCGCGCGTGCGCGTCAGCGCGAGGTCAGTTGTTGGACTCGTCCTCGTCGTACCCGCTGTAGAAGTGGGCGCCGTCGAATCCGGGGACGGTGTCCTTGAGGGACAGGCCGAGCTCGGTGAGCTTGTCCTTGACCTCGTCCACCGACTTCTGACCGAAGTTGCGGATGTTCATGAGCTGCGTCTCCGACAGGGCGACGAGCTCGGACACCGTGTTGATGCCCTCCCGCTTGAGGCAGTTGTAGCTGCGGACCGACAGGTCGAGGTCCTCGATCGGGGTCTGCAGCTCGTTCGAGAGCACCGCGTCGACCGGCGCGGGGCCGATCTCGATGCCCTCGGCCGCCGTGTTGAGCTCACGGGCGAGCCCGAACAGCTCGACGAGCGTCCGGCCGGCCGACGCGATGGCGTCGCGCGGCGTGATGGCCGGCTTCGACTCGACGTCGACGACCAGGCGGTCGAAGTCCGTGCGCTCACCGGCACGCGTCGCCTCGACGCGGTAGGTGACCTTGAGGACCGGGGAGTAGATCGAGTCGATCGGGATCTGACCGGCTTCGCTGAACTCCGAGCGGTTCTGGGTCGCCGAGACGTAGCCACGGCCACGCTCGATGGTCAGCTCGAGCTCGAAGCGCGCGGTGTCGTTCAGGGTCGCGATGACGAGGTCCGGGTTGTGGATCTCGACGCCGGCCGGTGCGGAGATGTCCGCAGCGGTGACCTGACCGGCACCCTGCTTGCGCAGGTAGGCGGTGATCGGCTCGTCGTGCTCGCTGGAGACGACCAGGCTCTTGATGTTGAGGATGATCTCGGTGACGTCTTCCTTGACACCGGGAACGGTGCTGAACTCGTGGAGGACGCCGTCGATGCGGATGCTGGTGACAGCCGCGCCGGGGATCGAGGAGAGGAGCGTGCGGCGCAGCGAGTTGCCGAGGGTGTAACCGAAGCCCGGCTCGAGCGGCTCGATGACGAAGCGCGAGCGGAACTCGGAGATCGATTCCTCGGTCAGGGTGGGGCGCTGTGCAATGAGCACTGTGGGATTCCTTTCGGCGAAGTGTCCGCTATATGACACTTGGCGGTACGACGGGGCCGACCGGGCCCCGACGGGTCTGTTGAGTTGTGATCACGCGCACTGACGTGCGCGATCGAACGACCAGGAATGGCCGCGGGCCCTGCCCGACCCCGACCGGACGGATCCGGTCAGACCGGACGGATCCGGTCAGGGACGAGCAGGGCGCGGCCGGTTGCTCCTCGCGTCAGACGCGACGGCGCTTGGGCGGGCGGCACCCGTTGTGCGCCTGCGGCGTGACGTCGTTGATCGAACCGACCTCGAGGCCAGCGGCCTGGAGGGACCGGATCGCGGTCTCGCGGCCCGAACCCGGGCCCTTCACGAAGACGTCGACCTTCTTGACGCCGTGCTCCTGCGCCTGACGCGCAGCGGACTCGGCGGCGAGCTGCGCCGCGAACGGCGTCGACTTGCGCGAACCCTTGAAGCCCACGGCACCCGAGGACGCCCAGCTGAGGACGGCACCCGACGGGTCGGTGATGCTGACGATCGTGTTGTTGAACGTGCTCTTGATGTGGGCCTGGCCCACAGCGACGTTCTTCTTCTCCTTGCGGCGCGGCTTGCGCGCGGCAGTCTTGGGGGTAGCCATCGGGGTCTCCTATCGAGCCTTCTTCTTGCCTGCCACGGTGCGCTTCGGTCCCTTGCGGGTACGCGCGTTGGTCTTGGTGCGCTGACCGCGCACCGGGAGACCACGACGGTGGCGAAGACCCTCGTAGCTACCGATCTCGACCTTGCGGCGGATGTCGGCTGCGACCTCACGGCGGAGGTCACCCTCCACCTTGAAGTTGCCCTCGATGAAGTCACGGAGGGCGACGAGCTGGTCGTCGGTCAGGTCCTTGACGCGGATGTCACCGGAGATACCGGTCTCGGCGAGTGCCTGGACCGCGCGGGTACGGCCGACGCCGTAGATGTACGTGAGTGCGATCTCCACGCGCTTCTCGCGCGGGATGTCGACGCCTGCTAGACGTGCCATGTGATGGCTGCTCCTGTTGTCGATGGAGGTGTGGCGCAGTACCGGTGCTCGGGCCTCCGCCCCGAGGTGTCCCCCCGCTTCGGCCGGAGCCGGACCAGGGTTCTGGTACTGCGTGTTCGATGTTGAGTTGTGGTTCCTGCGCGGGCCGCCCGAGGGCGATCCGAGTCAGGCAGCCAGCCGGCCCCTACGGGACCAGCACCGTGGGTCTAGCCCTGGCGCTGCTTGTGACGCGGGTTGCTCTTGCAGATCACCATGACGCGGCCCTTGCGGCGGATCACTCGGCAGTGCTCGCAGATGGGCTTGACGCTGGGGTTGACCTTCATTGTTGTTTCCTCGTGCTCGCTGGCTTCGTGCCCGGCAGGATTGCCGAGCCGTTCCTTTCCAGCTCGCGGATCACTTGTAGCGGTAGACGATCCGGCCGCGGGTCAGGTCGTACGGGCTCAGCTCCACGATCACGCGGTCCTCGGGGAGGATGCGGATGTAGTGCTGGCGCATCTTCCCGGAGATGTGCGCGAGGACCTTGTGTCCGTTGGTCAGCTCAACGCGGAACATCGCGTTGGGCAGAGCTTCGAGCACCGAGCCTTCGATCTCGATGACGCCGTCTTTCTTGGCCATAGCCTCACTGTCGCTTGATTGGATTACCGGTGTGATCCCCGAGCCGGTCTGCGGGTCGGGCGCCACGCCAAGAAGGCATGGCACACCAAAGATCGATCTTATGTGATAGACCCGGGATTGCCAAGCGGAGGCGCCGAAGTCCCCTCGTTTGGGGCTTCTCAGAGCTGTCTGAACGTTCCACAGTGGTTTGACGGCACGTTCCGGGCCGTCACCAGTCACCGGACCCTAGCGTGACCCCGCAGCCTCGTCCAGCGCACCCCGACCGCGCCGGACCACCGAACGGAGACCACGTGCCCGACGCCCCCCGCCGCCCGCTCGCCCGCCACGGACGGCTCCCCCGCCGCCGCGGATGGACGACCCTGGCGTCGATCGTCGCGTCCGCCCTCGCCGTGGTCCTGGTGAGCGGCACGAGCGTGGCGGCCATCGCGGGCGCGCAACTCGCCACGGCGCCGAAGACCGTGCAGCTGAGCACGGACGACCAGAGCACCGCGCAGACCGCCGACATCACCGCGATCAAGGGCGGGGCGAACATCCTCCTCATCGGCAGCGACACCCGCGTCGGGCAGTTCGATTCCGCCGACGACGTCGAGGGAGCCCGCAACGACGTCACGATGCTCATCCACATCTCCCAGGACCACCAGCAGCTCACCGCGGTCAGCTTCCCGCGCGACCTGATGGTCCCGATCCCGGCGTGCTCCAACCCCGAGACCGGCACGACCTACCCCGCTGCGAGTTCCGCGCAGTTCAACACGGCACTCGGCAACGGCGGCGTCTCGTGCGTGGTCGACACCGTCGAGAACCTGACCGGGCTGAGCATCCCCTACGCCGGCCTCATCACCTTCGACGGTGTCATCGAGATGTCGAACGCGCTCGGCGGCGTCGACGTCTGCGTGGCGGAGCCGATCAACGACACGTTCACCGGGCTGCACCTCACCGCCGGCTCGCACAACCTCGAGGGCTCCGACGCCCTCGCCTTCCTCCGCACCCGGCACGGTGTCGGCGACGGCAGCGACCTCGCGCGGATCAGCTCGCAGCAGGTGTTCCTCTCGGCACTGCTCCGCAAGGTCACCGCGGACGGGACGCTCTCGAACCCGATCACGCTGTACAAGCTCGCCGGCGCAGCGCTGTCGAACATGACGCTCTCCGACGGGCTCGCCCAGGCGCGCACGCTGGTGGGTCTCGCGGGAGCCCTGCGCGGCATGAGCACCGCGAACATGCTCTTCGTGCAGTACCCCGTCGCAGACGACCCGGCGAACAGCGCGCGCGTGATCGTCGACCAGGACGCGGCGCACACGCTCAACGTGGCTCTGCAGAACGACCAGAAGACCTCACTGAGCGACTCGACGACGGGGCGTGCATCGGAGGAGTCCCCGACCACGAGCGGCACCGCGACCTCGGCACCGGCGGCCGGCAGCTCGAGTGGCAGCGGCACGGCATCGAGTGGCACGGCGTCCGGCACCGCGTCCGGCGCGGCGTCCGGCACAGCATCCGGTTCGGCCTCGAGCAGCGCGGCCAGCCCGAGCTCGACACCGCTCCCCTCGTCGATCACCGGGCAGAGCGCGTCCGAGGAGACCTGCTCCGTCGGCAACTGACGCCGGGCCCGCCAGCGTCGTCGCGCGACACGAGACTCGGGGTGAGCGACACTCCTCGCGCGCTCGGGCGCGAGGAGTGTCGCTCACACCGAGACTCGGCCGCTGCCCTGGAACGGACACCCGAGCACGGAGCCGACGTGGCGGGCGCGCCACGCGCCTCCAGGCCCGCAGGAAGTGCAGCAGGCCGCCTGGAGGCGCGACCTACGCGATCGGGACGGGCGTCACACCCAGGGGGGCCAGGCCCCGAGCGCCGCCGTCGGCGGCGGTGAGCACCCAGATGCCGTCCGCGTGGACGGCGATGCTGTGCTCCCAGTGCGCCGCGTCGGAACCGTCCAACGTGCGCACGGTCCAGTCGTCGTCGTCCGTCGAGCTGTCGATCGTGCCGGCGGTGACCATCGGCTCGATCGCGACCACGAGACCTGGCTTGACCGCCGGACCCGCTCCGCGGACCCGGTAGTTGAACACCGGCGGGTCCTCGTGCATGGACCGGCCGATGCCGTGGCCCGTGAAGTCCTCCACGATGCCCCAGGCGCCCGTCTCGTCGATGGCGTCCTCGATGACGGCACCGACCTCGTGCAGGTTCTTCGCGTGTGCCAGCGCGGCGATGCCGTGCCACAGCGCGTTCTCCGTGGTGTCGCAGAGCGTCTGTCGTGCCTCGGCCAGCGCCGCGTCCCCACCGGGGACGATCATCGTGAACGCGCTGTCGCCGTTCCAGCCGTCCACCTCGGCGCCCGCGTCCACCGACACGATGTCGCCGGGCTGCAGCACGCGGTCACCGGGGATGCCGTGCACGATCTCGTCGTTCACCGAGACGCACAGCGTGTGCCGGTAGCCCGGGACCAGCTGGAAGTTCGGGATGCCACCGCGGTCACGGATGACGGCCTCGGCGATCGCGTCGAGCTCACCGGTGGTGACCCCGGGCCGCACCGCCTGACGAACGGCCGTGAGCGCCGCCTCGGTCAGGAGACCGGGCCGGACCATCGCGCGGAGCTCTTCCGGCGTCTTGTAGATCGAGGGCTTGCGGAGCCGGACCACCGGTCTCAGACGCTCGCGGTCAGCCCACGCGAGGACAGCGCCGCCTGGATGCGGTCGCCGACCTCGTCGATGGCGCCGAGCCCGTCGACGTCGACCACGAGGCCCCGCTCGCTGTACGCGCCCACGATCGGAGCGGTCTGCTCCGCGTAGACCTGCTGACGACGACGGATGGTCTCCTCGTTGTCGTCGCTGCGACCCTGGTCCTCAGCGCGCTTCAGGAGACGGCCGACGAGGGCGTCCTGGTCGGCCACGAGCTGGATGACCGCGTCGATCCCGGTGCCCTGCTCGGCGAGCAGCGCGTCGAGGTACTCGACCTGCCCGACCGTGCGGGGGTACCCGTCGAGGAGGAAGCCGTCCTGCGCGTCCGCCTCCTGCAGGCGAGACTTCACGAGCTCGTTCGTGAGGGAGTCCGGGACGTAGTCGCCCGCGTCCATGATCGCCTTCGCCTGCACACCGAGCGGCGTGCCCTCTGCCACGTTCTTGCGGAAGATGTCGCCCGTCGAGACGGCGGGGATCCCGAAGGACTCGGCGATGCGGCCGGCCTGGGTGCCCTTCCCGGCTCCGGGAGGTCCGACGATGATGAGACGTGCGCTCAACGGAGAAGCCCTTCGTAGTGACGTTGCTGCAGCTGCGAGTCGATCTGCTTCACGGTCTCGAGACCGACACCCACGATGATGAGGATGCTCGCGCCACCGAACGGGAAGTTCTGGTTCGCGCCGAACAGCGCCAGTGCTGCCAGCGGGATGAGCGCGATGAGACCGAGGTAGAGCGAGCCGGGCAGCGTCACCCGGGTCAGGACGTAGTCGAGGTACTCAGCCGTCGGACGGCCGGCCCGGATGCCCGGGATGAAGCCGCCGTACTTCTTCATGTTGTCGGCGACCTCTTCGGGGTTGAAGGTGATCGCGACGTAGAAGTACGTGAAGCCGACGATGAGCAGGAAGTACAGGACCATGTAGAACCAGTTGTCACCCGAGGTCAGGTTGCTCTGGATCCAGGTCACCCACGCGGCCGGCTCGGTGCCGTCGGAGGGCTGGTTGAACTGCGCGACCAGGGCCGGCAGGTACAGCAGCGACGACGCGAAGATGACGGGCACGACGCCGGCCATGTTCACCTTGATCGGGATGTACGTGTTGTTGCCGCCGTAGGTGCGTCGACCGACCATGCGCTTGGCGTACTGGACGGGGATGCGGCGCTGCGACTGCTCGACGAAGACGACGGCCATCATGATGACCAGGCCGACGAGGATCACGAAGAGGAACAGCTCGAAGGACTGCGACTGCTCGATCGCCCAGAGCGCCGACGGGAACTGCGCTGCGATGGACGTGAAGATGAGGAGCGACATGCCGTTGCCGATGCCGCGCTCGGTGACGAGCTCACCCATCCACATGATGAGGCCGGTGCCCGCGGTCAGGGTGACGACCATGAGCATGATCGCGTACCAGCTGTCGTTCGAGATGATCGACGAGCAGGAGGACGACGCGTTCGTGCCGAAGAGTGCACCCGAGCGGGCGACGGTGATCAGGGTGGTGGACTGCAGCACGCCGAGCGCGATGGTGAGGTAGCGCGTGTACTGCGTCAGCTTCGCCTGGCCGGACTGCCCCTCCTTGTAGAGGGCGTCGAAGTGCGGGATGACCACGCGCAGGAGCTGCACGATGATCGACGACGTGATGTACGGCATGATGCCGAGCGCGAAGACCGAGAGCTTCAGCAGCGCGCCGCCGGAGAACAGGTTGATCAGGTCGTAGAGACCACCCGACGACGAAGCGCTCGCGAGACAGGTCTGCACGGCGGAGTAGTCGACGAACGGTGCCGGGATGTACGACCCGAGCCGGAACAGCGCGATGATCGCGAGGGTGAAGCCGATCTTCTTGCGAAGATCTGGGGTGCGCATGATGCGCGCGACCGCTCTGAACACGAGGACTCCGAACTTCTGGGACCGGCGACCCGGACGAGGGCCGTCACCGGTGTGGTCGGCAGCGCCGACCTGACCGGCGGATGCCGGCCACTGTCAAGGAAACCGTAACGGCGGCCCGTGCGCAAACGCACGGGCCGCCGACGGGGGTTACTGGGAGACGGTGCCGCCAGCAGCCGCGATCTTCTCGGCGGCGGACGCCGAGACCTTGTCGACCGAGACCGTGAGCTTCACGCTGATGTCACCCTGACCGAGAACCTTGACCTTCTCGTTCTTGCGGACGGCGCCCTTGGCGACCAGGTCCGCGACGGTGACGTCGCCACCGTTGGGGTAGAGCTCCGCGATCTTGTCCAGGTTCACGACCTGGTACTCGACGCGGAACGGGTTCTTGAACCCGCGGAGCTTCGGGGTGCGCATGTGCAGCGGCATCTGCCCACCCTCGAAGCCGACCTTGACCTGGTAGCGAGCCTTCTGACCCTTGGTACCACGGCCGGCGGTCTTGCCCTTGGAGCCCTCACCACGACCGACGCGGGTGCGTGCCTTCTTGGCACCCTCGGCGGGGCGGAGGTGGTGCAGCTTCAGCACCTGCACGCGCTCGTTCTTCTCGTCGCTCATGCGTCGACCTCCTCGACCTTCACGAGGTGCGCGACCGTCGCGACGTACCCGCGGTTCTGGGCGTTGTCCTCACGCAGGACCGTACGGCCGATGCGCTTGAGACCCAGGCTGCGGAGCGTGTCGCGCTGGTACTGCTTCTCGCTGATAACGGACTTCGTCTGCGTGATCTTCAGCATCGCCATCACGCACCTGCCTTCTCGGACGCGGCACGCAGAGCAGCGGCCTCGGCCTGGAGCAGACGGTCCGGGACGACCCGGTCGACGGGGAGACCGCGGCGGCTTGCGACCGCACGGGGCTCCTCGAGCTGCTGCAGCGCCGTGACGGTCGCGTGCACGATGTTGATCGTGTTCGACGAACCGAGCGACTTGCTCAGGACGTCGTGGATGCCGGCGCACTCGAGCACGGCGCGGACCGGACCACCGGCGATGACACCGGTACCGGCAGCGGCCGGACGGAGGAGCACGACACCGGCAGCGGCCTCACCCTGCACGGGGTGCGGGATGGTGTTGCCGACGCGGGGGACGCGGAAGAAGTTCTTCTTCGCTTCCTCGACACCCTTCGAGATGGCGGTCGGGACCTCGCGGGCCTTGCCGTAGCCGACGCCCACGAGACCGTTGCCGTCACCGACGACGACGAGCGCGGTGAAGCTGAAGCGACGACCACCCTTGACGACCTTGGAGACACGGTTGATGGTCACGACGCGCTCGAGGAACTGGCTGTCGCCACCCCGCCCGTTGCGGTCGTTGCCACGGCCGCCACCCTGCTGACGGTCGCGTCCGCCACCACGGCGGCCACGGTTGTCGGCGGAGTCGCGGTTGTTCGATGCCGAACCCGCGGCGGTCTCGACGGGACGCTCGACGACCGGCACCTCGGGCTCCTTGGCCGCGGGGGCCTTGGCGCTCGTGGACTCGGCCTCGGTTGCCTCGGTCGACTCAGTCGCCTCGACGGGCGCCGTGGTCTCGGCGGCCTCGGTCGCTTCGACGTTGGCGTCTTCGTTGGTGTTCGCGATGTCGCTCACAGGTTCAGCCCTCCTTCACGGGCACCATCGGCGATCGCGGCGACGCGACCGGCGTACTTGCTACCACCGCGGTCGAAGACCACGGCCTCGACGCCGGCTGCCTTCGCGCGCTCGGCGAGGAGCTCGCCGACGCGACGGGCCTTGGCCGTCTTGTCGCCGTCGAACGAACGGAGGTCGGCCTCCATCGTCGACGCGCTGGCGAGGGTGTGACCCTTGGCGTCGTCGATGACCTGCACGAACACGTGACGCGACGAGCGGGTGACGGCGAGACGCGGACGCGACTCGGTGCCGGTGATCTTCTTGCGGAGACGGTTGTGACGGCGCGCCTTGGCGGCCGACTTGCTCTTGCCTCGGATTCCGATGGCCATGATCACTTACCTGACTTTCCGGCCTTGCGGCGCACGATCTCGCCCGCGTAGCGGACACCCTTGCCCTTGTAGGGCTCGGGCTTGCGCAGCTTGCGGATGTTTGCAGCGACCTCGCCGACCGACTGCTTGTCGATGCCGATGACGGTGAGCTTGTTGTTGCCCTCGACGGTGAAGCTGATGCCCGCGGGCGGCTCGACCGTGATCGGGTGGGAGTACCCGAGCGCGAACTCGACGTTGTTGCCCTTCGCCTGCACGCGGTAACCGGTGCCGACGACCTCGAGGCCCTTGGAGTAGCCCTGGGTCACGCCGACGATGTTGTTCGCGATGAGGGTGCGGGTCAGGCCGTGCAGCGCACGCGAGCTGCGCTCGTCGTCCGGACGGGTGACGAGGACCTGGTTCTCCTCGACCTTGGCCTGGATGGGCTCGGCGACGACGAGCGCGAGCTCGCCCTTCGGGCCCTTGACCGCCACGTTCTGGCCGTCGATGGAGACGGTCACGCCGGCGGGGATGTCAATGGGAAGACGTCCGATACGAGACATTGTCGATCACCACACGTAGGCGAGGACTTCCCCACCCACGCCCTTCTGCTCGGCTTCACGGTCGGTGAGCAGTCCCGAGGAGGTCGAGAGGATCGCCACGCCGAGGCCACCGAGGACCTGGGGGATCTCCGTCGACTTCGCGTACACCCGGAGACCGGGCTTCGAGACGCGCTTGATGCCGGCGATCGAACGCTCACGCTCGGGGCCGTACTTCAGGTCGATCGTGAGGGTCTGCCCGACGCGGGCGTCCTCGATCTTCCACTCGCTGATGTAACCCTCGCGCTTGAGGATCTCAGCGATGTTCTTCTTCAGCTTGGAGCTGGGAAGCGAGACGGCGTCGTGGTGCGCCGAGTTCGCGTTCCGCAATCTGGTCAGCATGTCTGCGACCGGATCGGTCATCGTCATGATGGTCGTCCATTCTTCGCCTGGTTTCGACACCCGTTCCACGAATGCCGACCTGAGCGATCGGGTGATCCCGGGGCGGTTCCCCTGGATCGGTGTGTTCGTGCGTGCGGGCCGGAGGACGTGAATCCTCCGGCCCGCACCGCCCGAAGTAGCTTAGACCGTCTGCTCGTTGGAACGGAACGGGAACCCGAGCTGGCGGAGCAGCGCGCGTCCTTCGTCGTCCGTCTTCGCGGTGGTCACGACGGTGATGTCGAAGCCACGCACGCGGTCGATGCGGTCCTGGTCGATCTCGTGGAACACGGACTGCTCCGTGAGACCGAACGTGTAGTTGCCGTTGCCGTCGAACTGCTTGTCGCTGAGGCCGCGGAAGTCGCGGATGCGGGGCAGTGCGAGGGTGACGAGCCGGTCGAGGAACTCCCACGCGCGGTCACCGCGGAGGGTGACGTGCGCGCCGATGGCCTGGCCCTCACGCAGCTTGAACTGCGCGATGGACTTGCGGGCCTTCGTGACCTGGGGCTTCTGACCCGTGATCGCCGTGAGGTCCTTGATGGCCCCCTCGATGATCTTCGAGTCGCGAGCGGCCTCGCCGACGCCGGTGTTCACGACGACCTTGACCAGGCCGGGGACCTGGTTGACGTTCGCGTAACCGAACTGCTCGGTGAGGGCAGCCTTGATCTCGTTCTTGTACTTCTGCTTGAGGCGCGGGTCGACCTTGGTCGCCGGCGCGGCAGTCGTGTCGGTCATCAGAGCTTCTCACCCGACTTCTTGGCGTAGCGGACGCGGACGGTCTTCTTGACGCCGTCCTTCTCCACCTCTTCGTTGCGGAAGCCGACGCGGGTCGGCTTCTTGGTCTTCGGGTCGACGAGGGCGACGTTCGACACGTGGATCGGAGCCTCGTGCTGCTCGATGCCGCCGGTCTTCGAGCCGCGCTGGGTCTGGCCGACGCGGACGTGCTTCGTGACGAAGTTCACGCCCTCGACGACGACGCGCTCCTTGTCACGGAGCACCTCGATGACCTTGCCCTGCTTGCCGCGGTCGCCGCCACGCTCCTGCGTAGCACCCGCGATGACCTCGACGAGGTCACCCTTCTTGATGTTCGCCATGGCTTACAGCACCTCCGGCGCGAGCGAGATGATCTTCATGAACTTCTTGTCACGGAGCTCGCGACCGACCGGACCGAAGATGCGCGTACCGCGCGGGTCGCCGTCGGCCTTGAGGATCACTGCCGCGTTCTCGTCGAACTTGATGTAGGAGCCGTCCTGACGACGGGTCTCCTTCTTGGTGCGAACGATGACCGCCTTGACGACGTCACCCTTCTTCACGTTGCCGCCGGGGATGGCGTCCTTCACCGTGGCGACGATGACGTCACCGAGACCGGCGTAGCGACGACCCGAGCCACCGAGCACGCGGATGGTCAAGATCTCCTTGGCACCCGTGTTGTCGGCGACCTTGAGGCGGGATTCCTGCTGAATCACTGCTGTCTCCTATTCCGAAGCAGGCCGAGGCCTACTTGGCCTTCTCGAGGATCTCGACCAGGCGCCAGCGCTTGGAAGCGCTGAGGGGACGGGTCTCGCTGATCACGACGAGGTCGCCGACACCAGCGGTGCCGAGCTCGTCGTGGGCCTTCACCTTGGACGTGCGACGGATGATCTTGCCGTAGAGCGCGTGCTTCACGCGGTCCTCGACCTCGACCACGATGGTCTTGTCCATCTTGTCGCTCGTGACGTAGCCACGACGCGTCTTGCGGTAGCCGCGAGTGGAGGCGGCGGAGGTCTTCTCTTCGTTCGCCATTACTTCTCCTCGGCGGTCTCGGCCTCGGCCGACTCAGCCGGCTTCTCAGCCTTCTTGGTCGTCTTCTTGGCCTTGGGGGCGGTCTCGACGGGCGCGGGGGTGGCACGGATGCCGAGCTCGCGCTCGCGGAGGACGGTGTAGATACGGGCGATGTCGCGCTTGACGGCACGGAGACGGCCGTGGCTCTCCAGCTGGCCGGTGGCCGACTGGAAGCGGAGGTTGAAGAGCTCCTCCTTGGCCTTCTTCAGCTCGTCAGCAAGACGCTCGTTCTCGAACGTGTCGAGCTCCGTCGGACGGAGCTCCTTGGAACCGATCGCCATTATGCGTCGCCCTCCTCGCGCTTGATGATGCGTGCCTTGAGGGGCAGCTTGTGGATTGCACGAGTCAGCGCCTCACGGGCGATGTCCTCGCTGACGCCGGAGAGCTCGAAGAGCACGCGACCCGGCTTGACGTTGGCGACCCACCACTCGGGCGAGCCCTTACCGGAACCCATGCGGGTCTCAGCCGGCTTCTTGGTGAGCGGACGGTCCGGGTAGATGTTGATCCACACCTTGCCGCCACGCTTGATGTGACGCGTCATGGCGATACGAGCGGACTCGATCTGACGGTTGGTCACGTAAGCGGGGGTCAGCGCCTGGATGCCGTAGTCACCGAACGACACCTTGGTGCCACCGGTGGCCTGGCCCGAACGCTTCGGGTGGTGCTGCTTACGGTGCTTGACTCGACGGGGAATAAGCATTGTTACGCCTCAACTCCTGCGCCGGCCGGCGCGTCCTGCGGGGCCTGCTGCTGGCGTCCACCGCGGTCGCCGCCACGGCGGTCGCCGCGCTCGCCACCACGGGGGCCACCACGACGCTCGGGGCGCGACGAACGCTGGTTCGCCTGCTCGCGAGCGAGCTCCTTGTTGGTGATGTCGCCCTTGTAGATCCAGACCTTCACACCGATGCGACCGAACGTGGTCCGGGCCTCGTAGAAGCCGTAGTCGATGTTCGCGCGGAGCGTGTGCAGGGGCACGCGGCCCTCGCGGTAGAACTCCGAGCGCGACATCTCGGCGCCGCCGAGACGGCCCGACACCTGGATGCGGACACCCTTGGCGCCGGCGCGCTGTGCACCCTGCAGGCCCTTGCGCATGGCGCGACGGAACGCGACACGAGCCGAGAGCTGCTCGGCGATGCCCTGCGCGACGAGCTGGGCCTCGGTCTCGGGGTTCTTGACCTCGAGGATGTTCAGCTGGATCTGCTTCTTGGTGAGCTTCTCGAGCTCGCCACGGACACGCTCCGCCTCGGCGCCACGGCGACCGATGACGATGCCCGGACGCGCGGTGTGGATGTCTACGCGGACGCGGTCACGGGTGCGCTCGAGCTCGATGCGTGCGACGCCGGCGCGGTCGAGGGTCTTCTTCAGGTACTCGCGCACCTTGATGTCCTCGGCCACGTAGTCGGCGTAGCGCTGACCCGGCTTCGTGCTGTCGGTGAACCAGTGCGAGACGTGGTCCGTCGTGATCCCGAGACGGAAGCCGTACGGGTTGACCTTCTGGCCCATTACTTGCTCGCCTTCTTGCTCGTCGCCGCAGCCTCGACCTCATCCGGCGTCGCGAGGACGACCGTGATGTGGGAGGTGCGCTTGTTGATGCGGAAGGCGCGGCCCTGGGCACGCGGCTGGAACCGCTTCAGGGTCGTGCCCTCGTCGACGAAGACGCGGCTCACGTAGAGGTCGCGCTCATCGAGGAAGCTGTTCGTCGAGTCAGCCTTCACCCGGGCGTTCGCGATCGCCGAGGCGACCAGCTTGTACACGGGCTCCGAAGCGCCCTGGGGGGCGAACTTCAGGATGGCGAGCGCCTCGTGGGCCTGCTTGCCGCGGATCAGCTCGATGACGCGACGGGCCTTCTGAGGCGTGACGCGGATGTGTCGCACGCGTGCGATCGACTCCACCATTTCGTTCCTCCTCTGCGTCGCCGCCTTAGCGGCGACGGCCCTTCTTGTCGTCCTTCACGTGACCACGGAAGGTGCGGGTCGGCGCGAACTCGCCGAGCTTGTGACCGACCATCGACTCGGTGACGAACACCGGGATGTGCTTGCGGCCGTCGTGCACGGCGATCGTGTGCCCGAGCATGTTCGGGATGATCATCGAGCGACGCGACCAGGTACGGATCACGTTCTTGGTGTTGGCCTCGTTCTGCGTGACGACCTTGCGGAGCAGGTGCTCGTCGACGAAGGGGCCCTTCTTCAGACTGCGTGGCATCTTCTGAACTCCTACTTGCGCTTCTTGCCGGCGTTACGGCGACGGACGATGAGCTTGTCGCTCGGCTTGTTCGGCTTGCGCGTGCGACCCTCGGCCTGACCCCACGGGCTGACCGGGTGACGGCCACCGGAGGTCTTGCCCTCGCCACCACCGTGCGGGTGGTCGACCGGGTTCATCGCGACACCACGGACGGTCGGGCGGACGCCCTTCCAGCGCATGCGGCCGGCCTTGCCCCAGTTGATGTTCGACTGCTCGGCGTTGCCGACCTCGCCGATCGTGGCGCGGCAGCGGGCATCGACGTTGCGGACCTCGCCCGACGGCAGACGGAGCTGCGCGTAGGGGCCGTCCTTGGCGACGAGACGCACCGAGGCGCCGGCCGAACGCGCGAGCTTGGCGCCGCCACCGGGGCGGAGCTCGATCGCGTGCACGACGGTACCGACGGGGATGTTGCGGAGCGGCAGGTTGTTGCCCGGCTTGATGTCCGCGCCGGCGCCCTGCTCGATGACGTCGCCCTGCTTGAGCTTGTTCGGCGCGATGATGTAGCGCTTCGTGCCGTCCACGTAGTGCAGGAGCGCGATGCGCGCAGTGCGGTTCGGGTCGTACTCGATGTGCGCGACCTTGGCGTCCACGCCGTCCTTGTCGTGACGACGGAAGTCGATCACGCGGTACTGGCGCTTGTGGCCACCACCGATGTGACGGGTGGTGATGCGGCCCGAGCTGTTGCGGCCACCGGTCTTCGGCAGCGGACGAAGCAGCGACTTCTCCGGCGTCGAACGGGTGATCTCAGCGAAGTCGGCGACCGACGAGCCGCGACGACCGGGGGTCGTCGGCTTGTAGTTACGAATAGCCATGATTTATCCCTCTGGTCCTCAGCCGACAGCCGTGAAGATGTCGATCGAACCGGACTTGAGCGTCACGATGGCGCGCTTGGTGTCCTTGCGCTTGCCCATGCCGAAACGCGTGCGACGGGTCTTGCCCGGGCGGTTCAGCGTGTTGATGCTGGCGACCTTGACGTCGAAGATCTTCTCGATCGCGAGCTTGATCTCGGTCTTGTTCGAACGGGGGTCCACGATGAACGTGTACTTGCCCTGGTCGATCAGGCCGTAGCTCTTCTCCGAGACGACCGGCGAGATGATGATGTCGCGCGGGTCCTTGTTGAAGCCGCTCATGCGGAGATCTCCTTCGCGGTCTTCGACGCGATGAAGGCGTCGAGTGCGCTCTTGCTGAAGACGAGTGCGTCGGCACGGAGCACGTCGTAGGCGTTGAGCTGGCCGTACGAGAGCGCGTGGACGTTCGGCAGGTTGCGGATCGACTTGAGCGTGAGCTCGTCGTCCGACTCGAGCACGACGAGCACGTTCTTGACGGGCGCGACCTTCTCGAGGAGCGTGCGCGCGGTCTTGGTCGACGGCACCTCAGCGGCGACGAAGCCCTCGACAGCGGCGATGCGGCCACCGCGGGCGCGGTCCGAGAGCGAGCCGAGCAGAGCCGCGGCGATCATCTTCTTCGGGGTGCGCTGCGAGTAGTCGCGCGGGGTCGGTCCGTGGACGACGCCACCGCCGGTGTGCTCCGGAGCGCGGACCGAACCCTGACGGGAGCGGCCGGTGCCCTTCTGCTTGAACGGCTTGCGACCGGCACCGCGGACTTCGCCGCGGTTCTTGGTCTTGTGGGTGCCCTGACGCGCGGCTGCGAGCTGCGCGGTGACGACCTGGTGGATCAGCGGGACGTTGGTCTCGACGTCGAAGAGCTCAGCGGGGAGCTCGACGGTGCCGGACTTGACACCCGATGCGTCGAGGACGTCGATCGTGGTTGCGGTCGTGGTGGCCATGATCACTTACCCTTCACGGCGGTGCGGACGAAGACGGAGCGACCGCGAGCACCGGGGACGGCGCCCTTGACGAGCAGCAGACCCTTCTCGGCGTCGACGGCGTGCACCGTGAGGTTGAGGACGGTCACGCGCTCGCCACCCATGCGACCAGCCATCCGCATGCCCTTGAAGACACGCGACGGGGTCGAGGAAGCACCGATCGAGCCGGGCTTGCGGTGGTTGCGGTGCGAACCGTGCGAAGCGGAGACGCCGGCGAAGCCGTGGCGCTTCATGACACCAGCGAAGCCCTTGCCCTTCGACGTGCCGACGACGTCGACCTTCTGGCCCGCCTCGAACGTGTCGACGGTGAGCTCCTGGCCGAGCGAGTACTCAGCGGTGTCGTTGGTGCGGATCTCCGTGAGGGTGCGGCGCGGGGTGACCCCGGCGGCCTCGAAGTGACCAGCGGCAGGCTTGTTGACCTTGCGCGGGTCGATGGCGCCGGCGGCGATCTGGATCGCCTCGTAGCCGTCGCGCTCGACGTTGCGGATCTGGGTGACCACGTTCGGGCCGACCTCGATCACGGTGACGGGGATGAACTTGTTGTTCTCGTCCCACACCTGGGTCATCCCGAGCTTCTTGCCGAGGAGGCCCTTGACGGACTTGGTTGAATTCGCCATCAGTCCAGCCCCCTTACAGCTTGATCTCGATGTTGACGTCTGCCGGGAGGTCGAGTCGCATGAGCGAGTCGACGGCCTTCGGCGTCGGGTCGACGATGTCGATGACCCGCTTGTGCGTGCGCTTCTCGAAGTGCTCGCGCGAGTCCTTGTACTTGTGAGGAGAACGGATCACGGTGACCACGTTCTTCTCGGTGGGGAGCGGCACCGGGCCGACCACGGTCGCACCGGCACGGGTCACCGTGTCGACGATCTTCCGGGCCGACGTGTCGATGACCTCGTGGTCGTACGACTTGAGCCGGATGCGGATCTTCTGTCCCGCCATGTGTCTCTTTGTCCTCTCTGCGCCGCGCACCCTCGGGCCGCCTGACGCCGCCGCCACCGTGCATTCCTGCACGGCTTGGCTGTTTTCCTGAACCAACCGGCCGCATCCGCTGTGGGATGACCGCTGTTCTCCTGTCAACCGCGCGGGGCGACCGGGGCCGTCCAGCGTGGGCATGTCGTCACCCCCGCGTCCGGACACAGCTGTGGCCGGGCGCATTCGAGGGAGTCGATCTCGTTCTGCTGCCTGCGGCCCAACCCAGCCCTGCTGAACAGAGGGGTTGTGCACTGCCAGAGCAGTGATCCTGCGCACGCGAACGCACGCGGAATTCGGAACCGGACAAGTCTCGCATAGGCGCGCCATCCGTGCAACCCGGGCGTGTCGCGATTTCGCGGCGTGTCGGGATCGCCGCACTTCCCCGGATCCACGGGGATCGGCGGGCCTGGCGGCACGGGCCGGCCCCGACACGCAGCATGCCCTCCGGAGACGGTCCGGAGGGCATGTCGTCGTGTGTGCGGAGGTCCTACTCGGCCACCACCGGCGGCACGAACCACGGCGGGAAGACGGCGACCCGGGGAGCGTGTCCACCGTGGTCCTGCAGCACCGCCTTGACGGTCTGACGGACGCGGTCGTTCGGCACGCCGATCACCGCGACGGCGGAGAACGGCACGCTCGGCCCCGCGAGGAGCTCGAGGCCGAGCATCTCCGGGTCGGTGAAGTCGGTGCGCCGGATGAGGTTCGTCGCGGCCTCACGACCGACGGCGAAACGGACGTCCGCTGCTTCGGCGTCCTGGTCGGCGACGATCACGGATTCACCGAAGGCCGACACCGGCACCACGAGCATGATGTACTCCGTCGCCCGCGTCCGGCGTGCGGCGTCGGACCAGCGCTCGCCCTCGGCGCCGCTGCGGAGCTCGTCCCAGCGGGTGGCGTCCGGCGAGAGCGTGAACGGCACGTGCGCGGCGACCGGGGACCCGTCGGGCGCGGTGGCCTCGGCACGGGCGGCGCGGGCGGCGGCGGACGCCACGTCGACGACCGGGGTGACGGCGTCGGAGGCGAGGATCGCGCCGGACCCGACGATGTCGTCGAGGTTGTCCACGTGGGTCACGTGGTGGGCTCGGAGCGACGCGAAGTCGCGCGCCTCGGGCAGGTCGGGCACCGGGGACCGCAACGAGGACGCGGGAGCGGCGGCCTGGCCGGGGACGGTCCGGAGCGAGGTGGTGATCCGGGTGCGGCGGGGGGTCGGCGTCGGGATCTCCGACGCGTCACGCTGGCGCGGGGCGCAGATGTCGCAGAGTTCGGTGGGGAATCCGTGGATGCACTCGTCAGTCACGACTGGTGGGGGTCCTTCCGTGCCCGTGTGGGGATGGTCGGGCACGAGGTCCAACGGTACGTCATCCCGGCCCCCTCGTGGTCACTGTCGGTAGAGCAGGGCCCGGACCTCGGACTCCGCGGCGTGCAGGCGGCTCTGGTCGATCGTCTCACCGTGGTCGTAGGCGTCGAGCAACCGCGGGTCGATGTAGCTCTGCCGGCACACCGTCGGGGTGTTGCCGAGGACCTCGCTCGCCGCCTTCACCGCGTGCGAGACGGCCTTCTTGCGCTTCGCCTGCGACGACTGCGGACCCGTCGTCGCCAGGTCGACCGCTGCTGCGACCGTACCGTGCAGCGTGCGGAAGTCCTTGGCGGTGAACTCGTCACCGGCCCGCTCCTTCACGTAGGCGTTGATGTCCTCGGCGGTGAGCGGTTCCCACTCGGCTCCGCGGCGCTCCCGGAACGAGAGCAGTCGCGCGTTCGGTCCGCGCCGCTTCATGCCGACGATGACGGGTGCGAGGTCGGGGTCGTGGATCGACGACGACCACTCCTGGCCGCTCTTGCCCGGGAAGTCCAGCTCGATGTCGTCCCCCGACACGTGGGCGTGCGCACAGAGCAGCGTCGACAGGCCGCGGCTGCCGTGCTCGGAGGCGTACCGTTCCGACCCGACCCGCAACGATCCCTGGTCGAGCATCCGGAACGCCGCCGCCAGCGCGCGCTGTCGGTCCGGCTCCGGGCGCCGCAGGTCCTGCGTCACCATCCGCCGTGCCGCCGGAAGGGACTCGGCGAGGGCCAGGGCACGGTCGTACTTGATGCGGTCCATCCGCTGCCGCCACGACGGGTGGTACATGTACTGCCGACGTCCGGCGCCGTCGATGCCGGTCGCGATGATGTGGCCGTTCTCGTACGGCGAGATCCAGACGTCGTCCCACGCCGGCGGGATCACGAAGTCCTCCAGGCGCTGCCGCACCTCGGGGTCGGTGACCGTCTGGCCGTCGGGGTCGCGGTACGTGAAGCCGCGGCCGCTGCGGACGCGGTGGTACCCGCGACCGTTGGTCGCGGAACGGCGGAGGCGTGTCACGTCCCCGATGCAACTCGCGACCGCCTGTGACGGGACCCGGCAACGGACTGGAGGCCCGTGGCGGGTCCGCCACGGGCCTCCAGTCCGTCAGCCGGTCACGCCAGGCGGCGTCGACGCGCGACCAGCAGGACCCCGCCCACGGTCATCGCGAGGAGCGCGAGGAGCGCGCCGATCCCGAGTCCGGCCGCGCCGGTGAAGGCGAGTTCGCCCGCGGGCTTCGGTGCGTCGCGCACCGGGGCCGGGTCGCTGGCGCGCATCGGGTCCGTCGGGCTGGCGGAGCCGGCGATCGGCACCACCTGCGTCGTCGGTGATTCGACCGTGGCGACGTTCGTGATGCGGTCAGGGGCGTCGGTCGCGACCTTCGCCGTGACCTGGAACGCGACCTGGCCGTCGACCGCGAGCGGACCCGTGAGGGTGCAGGTGACGGTCTGCCCGGTGGTGCAGGTCGCGGCTTTCGCGTCGTTCACGCTCACCAGGGTGAGGCCGGCCGGCAGACGGTCGGTGACCACCACGGGGCCCGGGTCCTCGGTGAGACCGTCGTTGCGGACCGTGATCGTGTAGCCCACCGTCTTCCCGCGCACCAGCTTCCCGGTGTGCGTCTTCGTGATCGACAGGCTCGAGGCGGGGTCCACGGCGAGCGCGTCGGCGTCGGCGTTGTCGACGACCGTCGTCTCGGTCGTGGTCGTCGCGACGGTCGCGGTCGGCTGCACGCCCGGGTACGCGGCGGCCGTCGGCGTCTGGTGCACCGTGATGACCGGGGCGAGCGACCCCGCCGGCAGCGTCCCCGCCAGGGCGAACGACACCGTGGTCGAGCCGTCTGCGTTCCGTTCCACACCGGTGACCGTCCACGCGGGGTCGACCTCGGTCGACACGTACGTCAGGCCCTTCGGCAGCGTGTACGTCGCCGTGACGCCGGCGGCGTCGGACAGTCCGGCGTTCCGCACCTGGATCGTCTCCGGCAAGTCACTGCCGATGACGGCTGTGCCCTGGTGGCCGATCGTGATCGCGACGTTCGCCACCTCGTCGACGTCGAGCGGGCTCGTCACCGGCTGGTCGTTCGTGCCGACGGGCGGATTGGTGCCCTGCCCGGTGATGACCGCGCGGTTCTCGATCGTCCCGGCCGTGTAGCCAGAGGCGACCTTCGTGGTGATCCACAGACCGGGGGCGTCCGTCCCGGCGACGATCGTCGTCGGGAGCGAGCACGTGACGAGGGTCGGGTCGGTGGCGCCGTCGCAGGTCCACACGGCGCCGTCGCTCGAGGCGCCCGTGAACGTCAGGCCCGCGGGCAGCTGGTCGGTGACGACCGTGGTGGGCTGCTCGTCGGACGGTCCCTCGTTGCGGACCTGGAGGAGCCAGACCTGCTCAGCACCCGCGGTGACCCGCTTGGCGGCCGTCGTCGAGCCGACCTTCACCACCGGGGTCTTCGTCAGTGTGAGTGCCGCGTGGGTCGTCACCGTGACGTCGTCACCGGAGGTGTCGTTCGACGGGTCGGTGTCCGGCGTCGCGCTCGCGACCGCCACGGTGTTGCGGAGCGTGCCGGCCGGGGTGCCCGACGCGATGGAGGCGGTCACGTGGAACACCGCGACCGCACCGGACGGGAACGTGCCGGTCGACCAGGTGGAGACGTCGTCGCCGTGCTTCCACGCGGTGTCGTCCGTCGCGACCTCCGTCACCGTCATGCCCGTGGGCGGGGTGTCCGTCCAGGTCGCGTCCCGCGCATCCGAGGGACCGTCGTTCGTCACGGTGACGTCGTAGGTGACGTCCGTGCCGGCATCGGCGCTCGGGGTGCTGGTGCGCTGCTTCGTGATCGACAGGTCGGCGTGGGCGGTGACGTCGACCGTCGCGTCGTCGTGCGCCACGGGACCGGACGCCGTGATCGGCGAGGCCGTCGCGGTGTTCACGATCGACGAACCGCGGAAGGACGCCGGCACGTGCACGGTCAGCACGATCGTGTCCGAGTCGGTCGCGCCCGCGGCGATGCCAGCGGCACTCGAGAGCGTCAGGACGCCGTCCTCGTTCGACTCGAGCGTCCAGTGCTGCTCGGTCTCCGGGGAGAGTCCTCGGAACTCCACGCCGGCGGGCAGGGTGTCCTGCACCCGGACGCTCGGCGTGGCGTCGTCGCCGGCGGGCAGGTCGGACGGTCCCGTCGGGTTCGCCACCGTGATCGTGTACGTGACGTCCTTCCCCGCGTCGACCGTCTCGACGTCCGCGGTCTTCGTCACGGACAGTCCGGCGGTCTGCGAGGCGTCGCTGCGGGCCTGGTCCTGCTGGGTCGCGGCGTTGTCCGCGGTCACCACGGCGGTGTTCACCAGGGTGCCGGTGATGGACGACGGGGTCGTCACCGTGATGGTGAACGTCGTGCTCTTCCCGGCGGCGAGCGTGCCGTCGAGCACACAGGTGACGTCGGTGCCGTCGGCCGCGGGGGCCGTGCACGTCCAGGGGCCGACGGTCTGGGTGATGGTGTCGGTCCCCTTGTCGACGGGGGCCTCCGACCGGAGGCGCGTGCCCGACTCGAGCGTGTCCGTCACCCGGACCGAGCGGGCGTCGGCCGTCCCGGTGTTCGTCACCGTGACGGTCCAGTCCGCCGGGTCACCGGCGACCAGCGCCGCGGACCGGAAGGCCTTGTCGATGGTCAGCGACGTCCTGTCGTCCACCGCGGTGGTCGCCTTCGAGTCGTCGTTCGACGACGTGGGATCGGTCGTCTTCGCGGAGTCGACCGACACGGCAGCGGTGTTCACGATCGACTGTGCTGCGGTGACGTCCGCGTGCACGGTCCCGGTGACGGTGATCGCACCGGCGGTTGTGCCGTTCGCGAGGCCGTCGCGGGTGCACGTCACGGTGTTGTCGTCCGTGTCGCAGGTCCACGCGGTGTCGGTCGAGGTGGCGCTGACGAGCGTCACGGTGTCGGGCAGCGTGTCCGTGACGGTCACCGTGCCGCGTGCGTCCGAGACACTCTGCACGGCCGCGTCGTCGCGGTTCTGCACGGACAGGTTCCACGAGATCGTCCGTCCGGCCTGGGCCTGCTCGGACGGGCCGGTCTTGGTGATCGCGAGGTCGGCGATCGCGACCGGTGTGAGGTCCGCGGAGTCGCTGTCGTTCCCGGCCTTCGGGTCGAAGGTCTGGCCCGTGCCCTGGTGGATCGTCGCGGTGTTGCGGATCGCCGCGAGCGGGGCGTTCGCCGGCAGGGTCAGCGCGACGTCGAGCTCGGGGAACGAGACGCCCTTCGCGACGGTGGCACCGTTGACACAGCTCCACGTGCCGTCGGTCGGCGTGCAGGTCCAACCGGTGCCCGTGAAGGCCAGCGTGGCCCCGGTGGGCAGACCCGTCGGCGCGTCGACCACGGTGGTGCCGTGGGCGTCGTCGTCGCCCGTGTTGGTCACCGTGATGGTCCAGGCCTTCGCGGTGGTCGCACCGGCGACGACCTTCGCGGTCGTGGCCGTCTTCGTCAGGGCGAGGTCGGCCGCGGCGATCCGCGCCGTGGCCGTCGCGTCGGCACGCCCACCGGGGTAGGAGACGAACGAGCCGTCGCCGCCGTCGTACCCGGTGCCGCCGGAGGCGTCCGTGACGGTCGCCGTGACGTGGTTGGTGTGCGCGATGCCCGTGCCGGCGCCGGGCGTCGTGGCTGCGTCGGCGGTCGGGGTCGCCCGGTAGTGCAGGGTCATCGTGGCGTTCGCCCCGAGCTGGCCGAGGCCCGACCAGGTGATGGTGCTGCCGGCCGTCGTGGGGTCGGCCACCGAGACTGCGGCTCCGCCGTCACGGACGAGCGTGGCGCTGCCGGAGACGAACTGCCAGTTCGGGGGCAGGACGTCCTTCACGGCGACGTTCGTCGCGGCGCTGCCGGTGTTGGTGAACCTCACGGAGAAGTCCGACGCGACGCCGACGTAGGACAGTCCGCCGAGGGTGTCGTTCGACTTCGCGACGGCGACGTCGGGGAAGGCCGGGGTGACGGTCGCGGTGGCCGTGACGGCGTCGTAGCTCGCGCCGCCCGTCGGCAGGCTGCGGTAGTCACCGGTCGAGGCGGTGTTCGTGAGCGGCCCGCCGGTCAGCGAGACGTCGTCCGCGAGCACCGCGGAGTAGGTGTGCTGCACGGTGGCGCCCGCGCCGCCGACGGTGGTCGACGGCCAGGTGATCACGCCGCCGCCGCACTTCGCAGCCCCGTCTGCCGCCGCGGTGAGGATCCCGCCGTCGGAGATCGACGTGCCGTCGACGACGATGCCCGCGGGCACGCAGTCGGTCACGACGGCGCCGTACGCCGGCGACGCGCCCCTGGCGTTCGTCACCGTGACGGTGTACCGCACGGACTGGCCGGGCTCGACGTCGAGGTCGTTGCTCGTGGTCCCGAGCACCGTCGCGGTCTTGCCGATCGACAGTGACGGTGCCACGACCGAGGCGTTCGCCTGGTTCGAGGTCGCCGAGCCGTCGGTCGGGGTCGTCCCCTTCGCGGTCTTGTTCCACGCGAAGGTCGCGGTGTTCGACAGGGCCGTGCCCGCCGTGGCGCTGGTGGACACGCGGACCGGGATCGACACGACCACGACCACCGCCTGCGGTCGGCCCGTCGCGATGTCGCTGACGGACACGGTCACGGCGCGCGTCGACGCATCCACGGTGCCCGTCGCGGTGACCGTGCTGTCGGACGTGGTCGCGGTCAGGGTGCCGTCGACGGTCAGACCGGCGGGCAACGAGTCCGTGAGCCGGGCGTCGAAGACCGCCACGTTCGCGGGGATCGTCGCCGTCACCTGGTAGGTCGCCGCGTCACCAGGGCGCACAGGGAGCGCCGTGCCGTTCGCCGGGTTCGTCGTGGCCGGAGCGCCGGCGGAACCGTCGGCGTTCGACCAGGTCGGCGCGGTGAGCTGCTTCGACACGGACGGGGACGCCACCGTGATGGTGTCGTCGGCGCTGGCGGTCTGGACGAAGGTCGCGCCGGCCGTCGCGTAGTCGGTGTCGAGGCTCGAGCCGACGACCTTCGCGGTGTTCGCGTAGCTCGTGCCCGCAGGGGCCTCGTCGGCGAGGGTGCCGGTCACCGTGATGGTGGTCGAGGCACCGGGAGCCAGCGTGCCGACGTCCCACGCGTGCAGGGTGCGGTCGGTGCCGCACGTGCCGAGCGCATCGCGTTGCGCCGGGGTCGGGGTCACCTCCGTTCGCGACGAGCCCGTGAACTGCAGCGACGACGGGAAGCAATCTGCGACGAGGACGCTGCGCGCATCGGTCGTGGTCGACTTGTTGGCCGCGGTGAGCGTCCACGTCACGACGTCCTGGCCGGAGACGACGGCGCCGTTCCGGTCATCGGTCTTCGTGATCACCACGTTCGGTGCGGTCACCGCCACCTTGACCTGCGACGTCGGCGCGACCGTCGTCCCGGTCACCGGGTCGGTGCTGCGGAAGGTCGCGGTGTTCGTCACCGTCGACGGAGCGAACGTCGTGCCGTCGGGCTTCGGGTACGCGCCGGTGCCGGCGGAGACCGCGAGCCCGGCGACCGTGACGGTGAAGGTCACGTCAGCCGTGGTGGTGTTGTCGAACACGCTCGGGAAGACGAGCGCGCCGCCCCCGTCGGTGTTGGTCGTGGCACCGCCGGTGAACGTGAAGTCCTGGCCGCCGTAGGTGACGGTCGTGTCACCGTCGGTCATGCCGCGCGTCGCCGCGTTCGCGGTCCCGGGCAGGCCCAGCGTCCACGTGGTGGCGCTCGTGGTCTTCAGCCCGGTGACCTTCGCCAGTGGGTCCACCAGCGACGCGGATCCGACGCTCGTGCCGGCCTTCACCGTCACGGAGTAGGTGTACTCGAGCGGCTGCCCCGGCACGGCGTCCAGGCCGGACCGGTTCGTCGCACCGCCGTCGGTACCGCCGGTCTTGGTGACGACGACGGGTGTGATCGTCACCGGGCGCTGCGCGTCCGCGGTGACGGCGACGAGCTGCGAGCCGGTCGCTCCGGACACGTGGGTGCTCGTCCCGGCGACGGGGGTCGGGACCCAGGTCTGTGCGGCGCCGGTGTCCGCCGTCGTGTCGAACCGCACGACGGACGCTGAGTTGTCGTACCTGGTGCCGGCGAACGACTGCGCCGGGACCTGCATCGTGTACAGGAGGTCCTTGCTCGCACCCGACGCGATCGGGCCGACGCCGGCCCACACGATGAACGAGCGGCCCGAGAACGTCGAGGACGCTCCGGTCGGCGGGGTGTTCGTGCACGTGCCGCCGCTCGCGGAGACGTCGACGGCTGCGCAGACGATCCCTGCGGGCAGCGCGTCCCACACCGAGACGTTGCTGATCGGGTACGCGCCACCGGTGCCGGACGGGTTCGTGACGCTGACCTTGTACTGCAGGACCTGGCCCTCGGTCGTGTTCGTCGGGTTCACGTTCGCGCTGAGGCTGCCGATGTCCTTGCCGGTCTGCACGATGCTCTTCGTCAGGCTGGCAGACGCCGGCCCGGCGACCCTGTAGTTCGCCGACGATCGGAGGCTCGTCACCGAACCGGCCGTGTTCTGCTGCGCGAACTTCATCAGGTTCGCGGTGATCGCCGGCACCGTGGTACTCGAACCGGACTTGGTGATCCGGGCAGCGACGTAGAGCACGACGGTCGCGCCCGCGGTGTCCCCGTCGACGTACGTGGCGCCGGCAGCCGAGGAGCCGACCGAGAACGACGCCATCGAGGTGCTCGAGCCCGTCATCTTCACCTGGGCAGCCGGGACCGTGCTCTCGGCACCGTACGACCAGTCGGTTCCCTCGACCCACTGCGCGGCTGAGGCGGTGGTCCCTGTCGGGAGCATGTCGGTCACCGTCGCGTTGCGGCTCTGCACGCCGGCGGGGAACGCGACCTGCAGGCGGAAGCACACGACGTCGCCGATCGTGAACGGGTCGGTGGGCGTGGTCGACGAGTAGGGGCCGGTCGCCGCAGCACAGTCCGCGGCGCTGGTCACGGGCGACGTCGTGCTGCGCGGGAGCACCGACTTCGTGATCTGCGGGTCGGTCGACGTGATGGTCGCCTTCGAGTCGTCGACGACCTTCTGCGTCCCGGTGTCACCGTGCACGCCGGTGGAGGTCCCGGCGATTGCGACCTTGTTCGTGAAGTCGTCACCCGCGGCCGTCGGCCCGGCACTGCCCGTCACGGAGTAGCTCTGACGCATGAGCGCCTTGTACGTCACGGTCGCCGCCGCGTTCGTCGCCTGGTCCGCGGTGTGGAACCGGACCGTGAAGGTGCCGTCAGCTGCCGCGTACGCGACCGAGTCGATCTGCGCACCCGTCATCTGCTGGTCGAGCCGCGCGTCCTTCGTGGGGTCGCAGTCGGCGGGGATCGCGCCGCTCGTCGGCGTCCCGGCGGGGAAGGCCGGGCAGAGGCCGTCCGGGAGGGTGTCCGTCAGGGCGATCCCGGCGGACGACTCGTACTCGCTCGTCCGGATGAGCAGGGAGTAGGCCGCGAGCTTGTTCGCCGCGAAGGTGGTCGGTGCGACGCTCTTCGCCACCGCGAGGTCCATCGCCTCGACCGTCAGCTGCGCGTTGGCCTTCTGCGCGGTCGATGCTCCGCCGCCGACCAAGCCCGTGTACGTGCCCTGTGCGTCGACGAGGTTGGTCTGACCGCGGCCGTTCGAGGCCGCGTCGGCGGTGTCCTGACGCGTCGACGGTCCGTTGTTGTTGTCGAGGTCAGCTGCCTGCTGCAGGGACGCCGCTGCGGGGACGGTGCTGCTGGTCGACGGCTGGCCGGGCTGCCCGGCGAAGGACATCGTGTTCTCCCGCAGCGGCACAGCGGCGAGGTACTCGATGGTGACGCTGGCACCCTTCGCCAGGTTCCCGAGGTTCCACACCACCTTCGTGAACACCGACGAGCCCTGGCCTGCGACGGTGTTCACCGTGTCGATGCTCTGCGGCGTCGCGCACGCTGCGGCGTCCCACGATCCCGTCGCCTTCGACGGCGTCGTCGCCGTGAGCGAGGGCGCACCCGGGTACTCCGCGCCCGAGGTGGTGTTGTCGATCGAGCCGCACTGCAGGAACTCGAGGCCGGCCGGGAGCAGATCGGTGACCACGACACCGTTGGTCGGTGCCTGCGCGGTGTTCTTCACCGTGAGCGTGTACACGGTGGGGTGGTCGTGCACACCACGGACCAGCTCGTTCTCGGGGCTCTGCTCAGCCTTCGCGATGCTCAAGGCAGAGACCGTCGTCGTGTTCGACTGCCCGGACGCGGCGCTGATGGTCGTCCCCGCGGTCGGGGTGCCGGTGGCTCCGAACGCCGGCAACGTCCGTGCGTCCGTGCTCGCCGCGACCTGCGCGGTGCCTGCGAACGCCGTGCCCACGGGGAACGCGGCGTCCGTTGACTGCACGCTGAAGGCGATCGACTTCTGGTCCCCGGCGACCAGGTCTGAGACGTTCGACCAGACGAGGAGTGTTCCCCCACCCTGGGCCGTCGGCACCGTCGTGATCGTCGGTTCGCCCGTCTGCTTCCCTGCAGACGCCGCGACGTAGGAGACGCCGACCGGCAGCCGGTAGGAGTAGCCGAGGTTGTAGACGCCGGTACCGCTGCCCGCCGCCGTGGTGTTCTTCGCCGTGATCGTCACACCAGCGGGTGCACCGTTGAGCACCGAGTCGTCTGCCTTGACGGACACGGACACCAGCGACGTCGCCGCGCTCGTCGGGGAGACCACCGCGAACACGGAGAGCAACGCTGCGAGCAGACTCACCACCACGGTCATCGCCAGGGCGCGCGGACGGGCAGGGAACAGGGCAGGACGCATCGGGTGTGCTCTCGGGTCGTCGTCGGGCGACGCCGAGCGCAACACAGCACGACGTCACCGTCGGGCAGGGTCCCTCGGTGCGTACTGCGGCGGTGTTCGGGTCACCACGGGAGGTTGGTTCAACCTCGCGACTCCACGGTATCCACCCGCACGAGCGCACCGCTGCACCCAGTGCGGGGTACACGGCTGACCCCCTTTGCGTGGACGTCCGCCGAGTGGGCCACACGCTGACGGAGCGCTCCCGGAACGCGAGCGCACCCGCCCGGCGAGAGGCCGGACGGGTGCGCCTGCGGTGACGTCTGCGGTGACGTCTGCGGCCGCGACTGCGACTGCGGCTGCGGCTGCGGCTGCGGCTGCGGCTGCGGCTGCGGCGATCAGACCGACGTGCTGCCGTCGTTGCCGATCTTGTCGTCGAGGTCCTTCGCCGTCTTGTCGATCTGGTCGTCGAACCTGCCCCCGGTGACCTTCTTGATGCCGTCCGCGAGCCCGTGGATGATCTTGTCCGAGACCTCTTCGGCCTTGTCGCTCTTGACGGCCTCCTCGATCTTGTCGCGGTTCTCGTCGACGAACGCCTTCGCCTTGTCCGTCACTTCCTGGGCCTTCTGGGACACGTTCTTCTGGATGTCGTCGAAGCCGGCCATGGTGCCTCCCTGCCCGGCCGGGCGAACCGGCCGATCGATGGCCGGACGTCCCGACCGCTTGGCCACATCGTGCTCCCGTATCCGGCTCCTGTCCGCAGAGCGCGGGCGAACTGTCGGGGAACACCCCGGCGGACGACAGCCGGGGCGGGCGGGAACGACGACTCCGGACAACGGGAAAGCGGGGCCGGACCCGAAGGTCCGACCCCGCTTGCACGCAGGTAACCGGAGTTACTTGACGATCTCCTCGACCGTACCGGCGCCGACCGTACGACCACCCTCACGGATGGCGAAACGGAGGCCCGACTCCATGGCGATCGGCTGGATCAGCTCGACCGACATCGCGACGGTGTCGCCGGGCATGACCATCTCGGTGCCCTCGGGCAGCGTGATGACGCCGGTGACGTCCGTGGTGCGGAAGTAGAACTGCGGACGGTAGTTCGCGTAGAACGGGTTGTGACGCCCGCCCTCTTCCTTGGTCAGGATGTACGCGTTCGCCTTGAACTCGGTGTGCGGCGTGACCGAACCCGGCTTCACGACGACCTGGCCGCGCTCCACGTCCTCGCGCTTGAGGCCACGGATGAGCAGACCGGTGTTGTCACCAGCCTCGGCCTTGTCGAGCAGCTTGCGGAACATCTCGATGCCCGTGACCGTGGTCTTCTGCGTCGGGCGGATGCCGACGATCTCGACCTCGGAGTTGAGGTCGAGCGTGCCACGCTCGACACGACCGGTGACGACGGTGCCACGACCGGTGATCGTGAAGACGTCCTCGATCGGCATCAGGAACGGCTGGTCGGTGGCGCGCACCGGGTCCGGAACCGACTCGTCGACGGCGGCCATCAGGTCCTGGACGGACTTGACCCACTTCTCGTCGCCCTCGAGCGCCTTGAGCGCCGAGACCTGCACGACGGGAGCGTCCTCGTCGAACTCCTGCGAGCCGAGCAGCTCGCGGACCTCGAGCTCGACGAGCTCCAGGATCTCCTCGTCGTCCACCATGTCGGACTTGTTCAGCGCGACGACGATGTAGGGGACGCCGACCTGACGGGCGAGCAGCACGTGCTCACGCGTCTGGGGCATCGGGCCGTCGGTGGCGGCGACCACGAGGATCGCGCCGTCCATCTGCGCCGCACCCGTGATCATGTTCTTCACGTAGTCAGCGTGACCCGGAGCGTCGACGTGCGCGTAGTGGCGCTTCTCGGTCTGGTACTCGACGTGCGAGATGTTGATCGTGATACCGCGGTCGCGCTCCTCGGGAGCGCTGTCGATCTGCGCGAAGTCACGGGCCTCGTTGAGGTCCGGGTACTGGTCGTGCAGAACCTTGGTGATCGCCGCCGTGAGCGTCGTCTTGCCGTGGTCGACGTGACCGATGGTTCCGATGTTGACGTGCGGCTTGGTGCGCTCGAACTTGGCCTTGGCCACTGGGGTCCTCCTCAGGACTCGGAAGCGACACCCCCGGCCGGCCCGTACGGGCTCGGCATCGTTGGTGCGCGGTGTGTGTCTTTACTTTACTTGGTGGCGAGGGGCCCGTCGCCGGGCTCCCCCGCCTGTGGAGAAACGCTGGAGCGTTACTCCCCCGCGTTCTTCGCGATGATCTCCTCGGCGACCTTGGCCGGGACCTGGCTGTAGGTCTCGAAGGTCATCGAGTAGACGGCACGACCAGAGGTCTTCGACCGCAGGTCGCCGACGTAGCCGAACATCTCGGACAGCGGCACGCTCGCGCGGACCACCTTGACGCCCGAGGCGTCCTCCATCGAGGCGATCTGGCCACGACGGGAGTTCAGGTCACCGATGACGTCGCCCATGTACTCCTCCGGAGTACGGACCTCGACGGCCATGATCGGCTCGAGGATCGCCGGACCGGCCTTGCGGGCCGCTTCCTTGTAGGCGATCGAACCGGCGATCTTGAACGCCATCTCGGACGAGTCGACGTCGTGCGCCGCGCCGTCCTTGAGGGTCGCCTTCACGCCGACGGTCGGGTACCCGGCGAGGATGCCGACCTGCATGGCGTCCTGGATACCGGCGTCGACCGAGGGGATGTACTCGCGCGGGACACGGCCACCGGAGGTCGCGTTGACGAACTCGTAGACCTTCTCGCTCGTGACCTCCATCGGCTCGAGCGCGATCTGCACCTTCGCGAACTGACCGGAGCCACCGGTCTGCTTCTTGTGGGTGTAGTCGTAGCGCTCGACGACCTTGGTCAGCGTCTCGCGGTAGGCCACCTGGGGCTTGCCGACGCTGGCCTCGACGTGGAACTCACGCTTCATGCGGTCGACGAGGATGTCGAGGTGGAGCTCGCCCATGCCCTTGATCGTCGTCTGACCGGTCTCGGCGTTGAGCTCGACGCGGAACGTCGGGTCCTCTTCGGCGAGCTTCTGGATGGCCGTGGAGAGCTTCTCCTGGTCGGCCTTCGTGTTCGGCTCGATGGCGACCTCGATGACCGGCTCCGGGAACGTCATCGACTCGAGGACGACCTGGTTGGTCGGGTCGCACAGGGTGTCACCGGTGGTGGTGTCCTTGAGGCCGATGACCGCGTAGATGTGCCCGGCGGTCACGTTGCCGACCGGGTTCTCCTTGTTGGAGTGCATCTGGAAGATCTTCCCGATGCGCTCCTTCTTGCCCTTGGTCGAGTTGATGACCTGGGCGCCGGACTCGATCGAGCCGGAGTACACGCGGACGTAGGTGAGGCGACCGAAGAAGGGGTGCACCGCGACCTTGAACGCCAGGGCCGAGAACGGCTCCGACGCGTCGGGCTTGCGGATGATCTCCTTCTCCTCGTCCTTGACGTCGTGGCCGATCATCGGCGGCACGTCGAGCGGGGACGGGAGGTAGTCGATCACGGCGTCGAGCATCGGCTGGACACCGCGGTTCTTGAACGCAGAACCGCAGAGGACCGGGTAGAGCGTGCTGCTCACCGTGAGGGCACGGATCGCGGCCTTGATCTCGGCGACGGAGAAGTCCGTGTCGCCGTCGAGGTAGCGCTCCATGAGCTCGTCGTTCGCCTCGGCCACGCGCTCGATGAGCTTCTCGCGGTACTCGGCGGCACGGTCGGCGAGGTCGGCCGGGATCTCCTCGATGGTGTACTTCGCACCCATCTCGACGTCACCCTTGGCGTCGCCGCGCCAGGTCAGTGCACGCATCTGGACGAGGTCGACGACGCCCTCGAAGGAGCTCTCGGAACCGATCGGGAGCTGGAGCACGAGGGGCTCCGCACCGAGGCGGTTCACGATGGTGTCGACGGTGTAGTAGAAGTCGGCGCCCAGCTTGTCCATCTTGTTGACGAAGCAGATGCGCGGGACGTCGTACTTGTCGGCCTGACGCCAGACGGTCTCGGACTGGGGCTCGACGCCCTCCTTGCCGTCGAAGACGGCAACGGCACCGTCGAGGACGCGGAGCGAACGCTCCACCTCGACCGTGAAGTCGACGTGACCGGGGGTGTCGATGATGTTGATCTGGTTGTTGTCCCAGAAGCAGGTCGTCGCGGCCGACGTGATCGTGATGCCGCGCTCCTGCTCCTGCGCCATCCAGTCCATCGTCGCGGCGCCGTCGTGGACCTCACCGATCTTGTGCGTGATGCCCGTGTAGAACAGGATGCGCTCGGTCGTCGTGGTCTTGCCGGCATCGATGTGCGCCATGATGCCGATGTTGCGGACCTTGTTCAGGTCGGTGAGCACGTCCTGTGCCACAGGGTTCCTCCGGAAGAGTTGTAGGAGAGGTTGGCGTCCGTCCGGGCGCCGGGGTTCTTGACCACCGACGCCCGGACGGTACCGGGACTACCGGCCGGACTTACCAGCGGTAGTGGGCGAAGGCCTTGTTCGATTCGGCCATCTTGTGCGTGTCCTCACGGCGCTTGACCGCGGCACCGAGACCGTTCGACGCGTCGAGGATCTCGTTCATGAGACGCTCGGTCATCGTCTTCTCGCGACGGGCCTTGGCGTACGAGGTGAGCCAGCGGAGCGCGAGGGTGTTCGCGCGGTGCGGCTTGACCTCGACCGGCACCTGGTAGGTCGAGCCACCGACGCGGCGGCTGCGGACCTCGAGGGTCGGACGGACGTTGTCGAGCGCCTTCTTGAGCGTCGCGACGGCGTCCTGCTGGTTCTTGGCGGAAACGCCTTCGAGTGCGTCGTAGACGATGCGCTCGGCGAGACCCTTCTTGCCGTCCAGCAGGATCTTGTTCACGAGCTGGCTGACGATCGGTGCGCCGTAGACCGGGTCTGCGACGACGGGACGCTTGGGGGCGGGACCCTTACGAGGCATTGGCTCAACCCTTCTTCGCGCCGTAGCGGCTACGAGCCTGCTTACGGTTCTTCACGGCCTGCGTGTCGAGCGCGCCGCGGATGATCTTGTAGCGGACACCGGGGAGGTCCTTCACACGACCGCCACGGACGAGCACCATCGAGTGCTCCTGGAGGTTGTGGCCCTCACCGGGGATGTAGGCCGTGACCTCGGTGCCGTTGGAGAGCTTCACACGAGCGACCTTGCGCAGGGCGGAGTTCGGCTTCTTCGGGGTGGTCGTGTAGACGCGGGTGCACACACCACGCTGCTGGGGGTTCGCCTTCAGGGCGGGCGCCTTGGTCTTGGTGACCTTCGGCGAACGACCCTTGCGAACGAGCTGCTGAATAGTAGGCAACTGTTCTCCTGGTCCTGCTCGTGTTCTCTGGCCGACGCGGACCGCCGGCTTCCTCGTCCCACGCTGATCACCGCCTGACGGCGGACGACGAGAGGGGGACGGAGTCCGGTCGACCGTCGGTCAGACCGGAGTTTTTCGGGCGCGCCTTAGGGCGCACACCCAGAAGAGACTACCTGCGCACCCTCCCGAAATCAATCCGGGCGCGTCGCCCTGGAGGCCCGTGGGGACCGCCCTGGGCGAACACCCGTCCGGCGCCCTGGTCGCCCGGCGCGCGGGGCGCGACGCCGGAACCGGCCACACGCACCGGCGCGCGTGCCCGGCGGAGCTGCGCCGCGCCTCCAGGCCCGTCGCTCGGTGCCGGCCCGACGGGCTGCCGCCGCGTCAGGACCCGGTGTCGGAGGATCCGTTGCCGATGGCCGACCGGAACGTCGCGCCCTTGTCGGTGAAGCCCGTGATGTACCCGCTGGCGTTGACGTTCATCGGGCCCGCCGAGGCCGTTCCGACCCCGCCGGCGCCCGCGATGTCCGCCGTGAACGTCGCACGGCCGAACGTCGTCGTCGAGACGAGCCAGCCGCTGGAGAGCCACCCGCCGATCGCGACCGTCGGACGGGTGTCGAGCGTCCACTTCTGGTTCGTGTACGTGTACGCGGAGTCCTCGCCGTAGGCGTAGAAGCTGCAGCCCTTCGGCGCCGCGTCGGTCGAGGCGATGCACCCGTCGACCCAGGCGTCCACGGCGGCCTTGGCCGACTGCTCCCCTGCCGCCGTCAGCTTCGTCGTCATCGACACCGGCGTCGACCCGGCCGCGCCGAAGCCCGCCACCGTCGCCGTCGTGGCGCCGGCCGAGTACCACTTGCCGCCGTCGAGCGCGACGTCGTACGCGCCGGGCAGTGCCGTCAGGGACGCAGTGCCGTCCTTCGAGGTGGTGACCGACTGGCCAGCCACCAGGAGCTTCGCACCGGACGGTCCGTCCACGCGCACGGACACCGAGCCGAGCTTCGGGGCCTGGAGCTCCCACACCGGGAAGACCCCCCACTCGGTCCCCGTCTTGTCGAGCGTGAAGGTCGAGGAGACGTCGCGCCCGGCCTGCCGCAGGTAGGCCGTCACCGTCGCGGTGTCGCCGTCGTCGCGGGTCGCGGCGATGCGGTACCCGGTGACGCGGCCCGTCGCCTTCTTGTACGCGGCGTCGGTCAGCAGCACGTCGCTCTTGTCGTGGTCGATGCCCGCATCGCTGAGCGCTGCGTCGACCTTGCCCGCCGTGAGGTCGTCGAGGAAGGCGCGCACCGGACGGTCGGCCGAGTGCGAGGCCGTGCCGACCGAGTAACCGACCACACCGGCCACCAGGATCAGGACGACCGCCGCGCCGCCGGCGATGATGCCGACGAGTGTGCCGCGGCGGAGCTTCCGTCGCGGACGGGGCGCGGGAGGCTGCAGGGGTGCACCCGGTGCCGACGCCGCGATCGGGATGGGCGCTCCGCGCGTGCCCGAGATCGAGTCGACGCTCGGGACGGATCCCCATCCGTCGGCCTGCTGCTGGTCGGTCATCGGTCCCCCGTCGTGCTGGTGCTGGCGCGTGTTCCTGCCTGAAGACTACCGGCGCGCACCGTCATCGCCCGGGCCGGGCGAGACCCGCGGAGAGTCGACCTCCGGCGCCTGCGGTTGCGACTCTCGCGCCTGGTGCCGGGCCATCGCGACACCGCCCACGACGCTCACCAGCGCGACGACGACCGAGCCGACGACGAACGGGCCGAGCGCGTACCCGGCGGGGAACACCAGCAGCTCGGTGACGTCGTCTCGGATCAGCGCGTAGCCGACCGCGCCGACACCGAGCATGACGAGGTAGGACGTCGCCGCGGCCACGAGGCCCGTGACGCCCGGGTTGCCCTCGCGCGCGCCGACCCCGGTCGCGAGGAAGACCACCACGGCGCCGCCGAGCACCATCGCGGGGCCAAGGTACGGGGTCGCGTCCGGCTGCGAGATGACCTCGACGTCGGCGAGCAGCGCTTCGAAGCCCGTCACCGCGATGACGAGCGCGATGAAGAGCACCGACGTCATCGTCGCGATCAACCACCGGGACATGCGGCGATCGTATCGCTGGGAGGGTCAGGCGTGGGTCGGGTCCGCGTGGTGCGGCTGGTGCTGCTCCTGCTGCTCCTGCTGTGCGTGCTGCTCCTGGGCTGCTGCGACGAGCGCGAGGGCGATCGTCGCCGTGATGACCGGGATGGACTCCGTCATCGGGGCGGCGGCAGTCGGGGCGGGCTGCGCTGCTGCCTGGAGGCCCGTGGTGGCGTCCGCGTCGCCCGTCGCCTCCGGCTCGTGGTCGCGGAGCGCCGGACCGATGATGGGGAGGACCGCCGTCGTCGCCGCCGGCTCGGTGTGCAGGACTGGTTGCTCGTCCTGCTCGGACTGGCCGTCGCTCTGCGCGGCGGCTCGTCGGGCGTTCGCCATCTTGATGAGGACGACCACCGCGACGACGGCCCAGATGCCGTTCACGATCGTCGACGGGATGGCGTGGTGGGCGGCGACGTTGACTGCGACGGCGAGACCACCGACGAGGTTGAAGAGTTGGTAGACGGGGCCGTTCGGCAGCTTGCCCGTCGAGAAGAGAATGTAACCAGCAAGGACGGTTACGGCTCCGAACCAGCCGAGGAATTCCACGATTCCAGACAACACGCGCGACTCCGGGCACGACGAGGAACGGCCGGTTCGAGCCGACCGTTCGAGAAGGGGGTGAGCAGCCGCGAGTGCGGCGTCAGGAGCATCGTAAGCACAGCGACAGGCGTCGCGGAAGTGGGCTCGGCGTGGCGCGGTGGGCCCCAGTTGGTGGGGCGGGTGGAGCGGTGGTCTCGAGCGGCGGATCAGCCGTTGGTGGAGGTCGCCGCCGCTGGGGTCGGTGTCGTGTCGAGAACGTAGATGAAGCCACCGAAGGTCCATGTCGACGAGGAGGTCGTCCCGCCGTCATCGCCACTCTTCTCGGCAGAGGCGATCGTCGTGATGAGGAACAGTCGCTGACCGTTCTGGACGCCCTTCACGAACGAGAGGGCCTGGTCGAAGGACCCGTCGACCGCCACGGTGACCGGGATGATCGAGAAGTTCTGACCGGTGATCGCAGCGTTCGTGACGACCGACGGTGCTGTCGGGGCCGCAGGAGCCGCCGCGGTCGCCGAAGCGGAGGGTTCCGCGCTGGCGCTCGGCGCCGCCGTCGAACCGGCCGCGGCCGACCCGTTGGTCGCGGCTGCCGCCGGCGCGTAGGCGGTTGCGTCGCCGGAAGTGAACGATGAGACCTGCATCCCGGAGGCTGCCGCGACCGAGTCCAGTTCGTTGATGAAGGCCGGCACGTCGGCGTCCGCTGGCACCGACGCGGTCAGCGAGGACAGTTCCTGCTTCATCGCCGGCAGTTTTGCCGCCTGCGTCTTGAGTCGCGCGAGTTCGGTGCGGTTCGCGTCGTTCGACTGGTTGACCGTCTCGGTCTGTGTCCGCGCGACGGCGGCCTGTGTGAGCTGCGGCTGCACGGCGAGGAAGAACCCCCCGACGGCGACGGCCGCCATCGCGAGGAGCGCGAGGATGAGACTCATCCGGTTCCGAGACATGTCAGCCCTTCTTCGCGGAGTACACGGCGTCGAACGACTTCTCGTTCAGGTGGATCGTCATGTTGACGGAAAAGCCGCTTCCGTCGTCCGCGCGTGCGACCGAGTTCGCGTTCGCGTCGACGAATCCCTTGACCCCGCCGACCGCGGTGAGCCACGCGGGGATCGAGGGGAGCGTCGCACTCTTCGCGTCGAAGGTCAGCGTCGCGATGCGCTGTCCCTGCAACGGGTCGTCCGACTGGGCGTACGCCTCGGTCGCTGACGCCGAATCGATCGTCACGCCCGTGATCTGCACACCGCCGGGGAGCTTCGACTGCACGGACTGCAGCGTGTCCGACCAATCGACCTCCGTCGAGCCGCCCACCTGCTGCGCAGCCTTGAGCAGCGAGGTGGCACTCTCGGTCGAGCGGACGTCCCTGAACTGCAGTTGCTGCTGGAGGAGCGCCGACGTCTCGCCCTGTGCGGCGGTCAGGTCCTGCTCGGCCGCCATCCGGGATGTCGCTGCCCAGCCGGTGACGACGGCGACGCCGACGGCGACCACGACGACCCCAGCCCACGCACGCCGGACCACCGCCCTGTCCCGACGGCTCGTGTGCACTTCGGTCGGGAGCAAGTCCACGCGCGGCGGACCGCCGATGACGAGCGTCCGAGCACCCTTGCTCCGCTGGACCGCGTCCTGCAGGACCTGAGACTCAGGCGCAGGGCGTCGCTTGGCCTTGACGCCCGGAGCGCGTCGGCTGCCGCTCTCGATGACCTTGGTCATGCCGCTCGACCTCCCACGGCCAGACTCCATGCGACCGAGATCGAGGCGCCGTGCTCGCGCAGGACCTCCGGGGTGATCGCGCGCCCGGTCCGCGCCGAGGCGAAGGGATCCCCGAGCGACACCGGGATGCCAGCGACCGCTCCGAGTCCTTCGGCGAGCCCGGGAAGGGCGGAACCGCCGCCCACGAGAACGATGCTGAGGACGGGTTCCTCAGGTCGCGTGTTGACGTAGTAGCTGACCGTGTTGCGGATGCTGGTCAGGAGTTCAGAGACAGTCTCGCGGATGACCGCCACGGCGCGCGCGTCATCGGGAGTGCGCGTCTGCCCGACGAGCCCGAAGTGCCGTTTGACGACCTCGGCCTCCGGCACTGCGATGTCGAGCCGCGCCGCGATGGTCTTCGTAATGTCGTCTCCCCCGGTCGGGATGATGCGCACAAACTTCGGGACACCCTCGTGGGCGACCACCACCGACGTCGTGTTGCCGCCGCAGTCGACGATCGCGACCGTCCCCGAGCCGGCGACCCGCGGCGCAAGGACCCGCGTCAGGGCGAACGGGATGAGGTCGACTCCGACGGGCTTCAGACCGGCGAGCTCGGCGGCACGGACGTTCGCGAGGACAGCGTCCTTGATCGCTGCCACCAGGAGGCCGTGCACGACGGGGCCGTTCTCGTCGAAGCCCTCTCCGGTCGGGTAGAAGTCGAGGATCGCATCACCGACGGGCACCGGGAGCATGTCCTGCACCTGGAAGGGCAACGACTCCCGGATCTGGGCCAGGGGAGCACTGGGGACGGTCAGGTCCCGTGACAGCACTCGCTGGTTGCCCATGCCGAGCACGACGTCCTTGGTCTTGAATCGACCGAGCGACCAGAGCTGCCGGAGCGCACCCGCGACGGTGTTGGCTTCGAGGACCTCACCGTGCTTCGTCGCACCGGTCGGCACCGGGACCTCGGCGACCCGGAGGATCGCCGGCTGCGCCTTGCCCGCGTCGGCGACCTCGACCGCACGGATGGTCTCCGCGCCGATGTCGATGCCGACGATGTGCTTCGCCATGTCGTGTGCCTTCCGAATGGTGCTTGGGGTGGGGAGGAGTAGCCGGGCTGTCAAACGAGGCCGAGGAGACGGAGGTAGGCGTCCCAGATCGGGGCGCCTGCGAACGCGCCCACCCACGCGCCGAGGAGCATCCACGGGCCGAACGGGATCCCGGTCGACCGACCGGCCCGGCGGATCGCGAGGAGGACGATGCCGAAGGTACCTCCGAGGAGGAACGCGCCGAAAGCACCCACAGCGAGGGGTCCCCATCCGAGGTACGCCAGCACGAGCCCCAGCGCTCCGGCGAGCTTCACGTCACCGAAGCCCATCCCGCGGGGCACTGCGACCGCCAGCGCGAGGTACACACCGCCGAGGAGCGCCAGGCCGCCGAGGCCCCGCAGCGCTGCCGCCCAGTCGCCGGTGAGCGCACTCGAAACCAGGAGCAGGACGGCCAGGACGGGGTACATCGGCAGGACGATGCGGTTGGGCAGCGTGTGCGTGTCGAGGTCGATGAGGGTGAGCGCGACGCTCACCGCCATCAGGTAGAGCAGCGCGATGAGGACGAGCGAGTGACCGATGACCGCCGCGCCAGTTGCCGCAGAGGGGAGGAACCGGAGGACGACCGCCAGGAACAACAGACCGGTCGCCGCCTCGACGACCGGGTACCGGACCGAGATCGGCAGCGCGCAGTCACGGCACCGCCCGCGGAGCCTGAACCACGACAGCACCGGGACGTTGTCGGCGCCACGGATGGGGCGGTCGCACTTGGGGCATGCCGACGGCGGGCTGACGACAGACAGCCCGGCTGGGACACGGTGGACGACGACGTTGAGGAACGATCCGATGGCGAGGCCGAACACTGCGCCGAAGCCCGCGAGGACCGGCCAGAGCTGGGTCAGGGAACTCGTCATGAGACAGGAGCTCCGTTCGCGTCGTACGCGGTCTTCGACTCGACCTGGGACGCAACCCGGTAGGTGGTGACGGTGGGCTGCGGGAACTTCGGCGGCGTGTACGTCGACAGGCTCGAGTCGAAGCGGTAGCCCTTGTCGTAGCCCTGCCCGCTGGCGAGACCGACGGCGCCGCGGAAGTTCTGCGCGATGGACCCGTTCACGGTGAGCGTGCCGCGCCCGGCGGTGGACCCACGCGTCCAGTTCTGCACCACGAACGTCCCGGTGTTGGACAGGATGGCCGCGTCGATCTCACGATCACTCGGGAGGATGGCACCGTTGTTCGGGTTGATCGGGTTCCACACCCAGACCGCGCGCTGCCCGATGAGCCCGAGCACCGTGGACGCCGAACGAGTGGTCGGGTACCTGATGTCACCCGTGACGTAAAGGTAGTTCTCGGCCGCGATCGTGACGGCTTTGTCCACCGTGCCCTGGACGAAGGCATCACCGCGGTCGCACCCGTACGGGTTGGTGACGGCAGTGCCGGCGCCCGCGGTCGGGTCCGTTTCCGACGTGGCGGTCGTGCTACCAACGTAGGGGAACCCCACTCCGTTGGACTTGAGCGAGGTCGCGCTGTTCGACCCCATGGATGGCGCCGTGCCGGAGCAGGCCGTGGGCGTGCTCTTCATCGTCGAGTCGTTCCACGAGTTCGGATCCGGTGTGGTCCCGGTGGGACGCGCCGACGGCTCGTTCTGCACGTAGACGATGTTGTTCTTCGGGATCGGAATGGTCGCACCCGTCGCGCTTCGGAGGGCCGTCACTGCGCCGCACTTGGTCGCAGCGGCCGAAGGGTCCCCGCTCCCGGTGATCTGCGCTCCCGCTGTCGGTGTCGCCCCGGTGACCTGTGTCGTGATCGTCATCGGGGATCGAACCGTCATCGTGCCATTGCCGTTGAACGTGATCTTCGTCGGCCCCGTGTACAGGCAGCCGGCGCCCTCGACCGTGCCCGTGGTGGCCGGGAGGTCGGTCCGTGTCGAGTCACGGAGGTTGCCGATCGTGGCAGGAGGGACGAGCGTGGACGAGGTCGTCGGGTTCGAGGCGTAGCGCCCCACCGCGCACCCGCTGCTCGTGACGCCCAGCGCACTCTGGACGGTGCTCTTGAACTGCGCGCCACACACCTTGATCTGGTCGTTCGACCTGACCGGCCCCTCGAGGACGTCGTTCGATCCGAACTGGATCTGGTCGCACGTCGAACTCGTCGCGGACGTGCGGTACGCCGTCGTGCAGGCCGGAGCGCCGAGCGCGGTGGAGGCCTTCTCGTTCGTCACCGTGGGGTCACCGGACTCGTAGTTCGTGAAGTACAGGTAGTTCGAGAACCCGTCGGGGCGGACGTTGGCGATGACCGTCCTCGTCGTCGTCCCCGACCGTCCGGTGGACTGGAGGCGGATGACACCCTGCGAGGACAGCTTGCTGTTGTCGACTGCGTACCGGTACGACGAGTCGCTCCCGGTGCCGTCGCCTGTCGGCACGGTCACCCACGATTGGCCGGACTGGTAGTTGAACGCGGGATTCCCACCGACTCCCTTCGTGAAGGTGCTGCCCGACGCCGCGCTGAACGGGGCGCTCGACTGTCCGTAGTTGCCGTAGGTGTTGTCGGCGTTGAGCCGGGCCTGGTAGTCCGCGACTCCCGCGTAGGCCGCCGCGATCGCCCGGTTCCACGCACGGTCGGTCGATGTCACACGGGCACCCGAGGTCGCGATGGCCACCATCGTCGCGACGAGCAGCATCACGACCGTCCCGATCCCGACGACGGCCACGAGGGCGAACCCGCGCTCGTCATCGCGTACACGGGCAGCGACGGACAGTCGGGACCGCAACAGGCGGATCATCACGAGGCTCCCATCACGATGTTGGGCAGGCTGGCGGTGTTCGTCAGCGTCACACGGTTGGGGTCGGTCGCGCTCGAGCCGATGGCCACGAACACCCCGACCGAGCGGATGTTCGGCAGGTCAGACGGAGCGACCGCCCCGGACGCGCCGAGCGGGTCCCCGTCCGAGTCCGAGAACGTGAACGCCGTCGTACTCGCGACGGTCGAGGCCAGGATCCGCTTCGAAGTCGGCGTCGAGGTGAGGGTCGCACCGGTGGCGAGCGGGAAGGAGTAGTAGGCGGAGTTACCGGAGACCGCGGTCCCGACCCACTTCGTCTCGGTGATCGTCTTGGCAACCGGATCGAGTGTCAGCTGCACCTCGACCGGCTGGGAGAGCGTCGACTCGAGGTTCACGTAGGCGAAGAACCGGATCGAGGTGGCACTGGCGTACTGGAACGCGTACTGGGAGTCGTCGCCAGTGGGGACCGGGTTGTCCGTCGCAGCGCGGAGTACGCGCCCCATCTCGTTCATCGCGACCGAAGCGATCCGGGTGTTCTGGCTCACCGAGCTGGCGGTGACCGACGCCTTCTGCGACGAGACGAGGAACGAACCGGCGACGGTCAGGACGATCAACGAGAGCGTCATCGCCACCAGGAGCTCGACCAGGGTGAGCCCGCGCTCCTCGCGATGCGCACGCGCGGCGAGCTGCTTCATCGCGATGATCACGAGGTAGGCACCGTTCGGGGGTCCAGGGTCACCACGTTGCCGGAGGACGTGAACAGGAGGTTCGTCGCGTTCGGGCTCGCGCTAACCACCGGTGACCTACCGGTGGACTGGCCGCCACCGCTGGTGGTGCTGTTGAGGGTCCACGTGCCGAAGGGCAGGGCGATGGCGGTCGTCGCCGCGGAGCTCAGACCGGTGAACGTGTACGTCGTGGCGGCGCACCCCGGGTCGCCGTTCGGTACCGCGGTGGTGTTCTTCACCGTCGCGACGAGCGTGGTGTCCGAGCCGGTCATCTTGACGTTGAAGATCCCCATCGGAGCTCTGGCAGTCGCGGTGGTCGCCGTGATCGGGTTGAAGCCCGGGGTCGTTCCGTCCACCGCGTAGAAGATGTTCGGCGACACGGCGAGGTTGTTCGCGGTCGGCCACTTGTTGGGGTTGACGTTCGGGCACGTCGTCGGCGAGTAGGTGCCGGCGAGGGCCGTCCATGCGTACGGGAACAGCGTGGCCGTCGTCGTCGTGAACGTCTTGACCGTGTCGTTGTAGACGTACGTCATGGGGAGGGAGGTCGGGAGCTTGGCCGCCCCACCGTCCTTCAGGTTGAGCGGGCTGCCCGACGTGACCGTCAGCGCCTGGTCGTAGAGGAACGTCTTGTTCCCAACGCCGCCGGGAGACGTCGTGACGTTGACGAACGGAGCAGCGGTCCCGTCCGGATCGATGTTCCCGGACTTGCCGATCGCGACCCGGTACGTTCCGGGCGTCACACCCACGGCGTAGCTGCAGCCGTTCGCGTCCGTCGTGGCCGGAGGGTTCGAGAGACTCGTCGCACCCCCCGAGATCGGGGTGATGGTGACGGCGACGCCGGTGTTCGGGCCGCCGTTGGCCGTCCGCACACCGACGACGATCGTCGAAGCGGAGGCGCTCGAGACTGCGGACGGCGGTGCGATCAGGGAGTCGAGGACGACGTTCTTCTGCTGCGGCGAGGTACCGCTCGTCCACGAGACCGAGATCGAGACCCGCTTGTACGCGAGGACCCCTGATCCGGCACCGCAGGAGTTGTCCGAGCCGTCGGAGTTGATCCAGTTGGTGGTCTGCGTGATCGTGTAGGCCTGGTTGCCGACCTTCTGCGACGACGTGTCGTCGTCGAGCGTGAAGACGTCCTTCGTGCTGCGCGCCGCGTCGAGTGCCTGGTTCGCCAGGTTCAGTGCTGCCTCACGAGAGCGGTTGTCCTGCGTGAGGTACATCGTCGCGACGATGCCCGCGGCGACTCCGGCGGCGATCATCGCGAAGACGGTCATCGCGACCATCACCTCGATGATCGAGAAGCCCGCTTCGGACTCGCGGGCCGCACGGAGGCGGTCGACGATGCGCAGCAGCATGTTCAGCCTCTCTCGGGCGCGCGCGGATAAGGGCGGTGCAACGACGGGCCGTGACGCACGTCACGGCCCGTCGTCTGAAGAAGCACTATTACGGGCAGGTGCCCTCGGTGACGCCGGCAGTGTCGGTCGCCTTGAAGTTCTTGGTCGTCGCGCTGGTCCCCTGGATGCAGAAAGTCGGCGCAGCCGTGGTGCCACCCGTGGTGTAGGCGATGGTGGTCGTGTTGCCGCTGAGGCTTGCACCGGCGCTCTTAAGGTCCGTCGTCAGAGCCGTAGCTCCGGTGCCGGTGCCGTAGGTACCAGAGACCGGAAGGGAACCAGTCGACGACTGGATCGCGACGACCGCGGTCTTGAAGTTCGACACGTCGGACTTCGCGCTGGAGTCCTTGGCGTTGTTCTGCACGCCGAGGTACACCGGGATGGCGATCGCGGCGAGGATGCCGATGATGATCACGACGACCAGGAGCTCGATGAGCGTGAAGCCCTTCTCCTTGTCCTCGAGGAGGCCCTTGCGGCGAGCGTCGAGCTTGCCCATGAGAGCGAAGTACATGGTGGTTTCCATTCTTCTGGGATGCAATGGGGATTGTGCCGGGGACTGCTCCGCCGCCGGTGACAAGCGTATTCAGAGCGTTTTCCGGGCATAATCCCGAGAACGGGGGTCAATCGGGGAGCGAAATACCCCCACTACCGGGGGTGGCATCTCAGAATTCGCCCCCGCTTGAGGGTCAGGAATAGCGCCGTGCTACTTGACGAGCGAGGAGATCTGGAAGATCGGCAGGTAGAGGGCGACGATCATGCCGCCCACCACGACGCCGAGGAACCCGATGAGGAGCGGCTCGATGAGGGATGTCAGGGCCTCGGTCGACGCCTCTACCTCATTGTCGTAGAAGACTGCGATCCGCTCGAGCATCAATTCCATCGAACCAGCGTCTTCGCCGACTGCAATCATTTGCGCGACCATGGTCGGGAATACATTTTCCCGCTCAAGCGGGGCGGCGATTGATTCACCTTTTCGAACCGATTCCGAAACACGCTGGAGTGCGCGCTCGACAACGATGTTGTTCGATACCTGTCCTGCGATCTGCAGCGCCTCGAGGATGGGCACACCGGCCCCGATCATGTTCGAGAGGTTCCGAGCGAACCGTGCCATGACGATCTTGCGGTTCAGCTGCCCGAATACGGGCAGTCGGAGCTTGAGTGGGTCGAGGGCGCCGCGGACTCGGTCGGTGTTCTTGTTCGCGCGCCACCAGAACCAGCCCACGACGATGGCGACTGCGAGCACTGGTCCGACGTAGACCATGGCGTGGGACAACCACACGAGCATCATCGTCGGCAGCGGAAGCTGCCCACCGAGGGACGCGAACATGTTCTGGAAGATCGGCACGATGAAGATGAGCATGATCACGACCGCGAGCAGTGACATGCACAGCACGACCACCGGGTACGTCATCGCCGACTTGATCGTCGACCGGAGCTTGTGCTCTTTCTCGAAGTTCGTCGCGATCGAGTCCATGGCCTGGTCGAGGAAGCCGCCGGTCTCCCCCGCCCGGATCATGTTGATCATGATCGGCGGGAAGTCCACCGGGTACTTCGCCACGGCGTCCGAGAACGAGACGCCACGTTCGACGTCGTCTCGGACCTTCCCGAGGATGTCCTTGAGCTTCTTGTTGTCGGTCTGGTCGGCGAGGATCGACAGTGCCCGGAGCAGGGAGAGCCCGGACGACAGCATCGTGGAGGCCTGCCGCGCCATGATCGCCAGGTCCTTGAGGCCGACGCCCTTCTCGAACCCGGGGATCTTGATCTCGGTCTGCAGCCCGGTGCCGGCCTTGGCCTCGGTGATGGCGATCGGCGAGACGCCCATCCCGCGGAGTCGCTGGACGACGGCACCTTCGGAGGACGCGTCGAGCCGTCCCTTGACGAGCTTGCCGGCGCCGTCGCGGCCGCGGTAGTCGTAGGCGAGGGACATCAGTGGCCTCCTGAGTACTTGTCGCCGAAGTCGATCTCGGAGGCGGCGATGGCGGCGGCGGAGGAGTCGGACGGGGACTCCACACGCTGGACGAGCCGGTCGAAGCCCTCGAGGTCGTGCACCTTCTCCATCGCGGCCTTCCGCGTGATGGTGCCGACGTTGACGAGTTCGGCGAGGTCCTGGTCCATCGTGTGCATGCCCATGTCACGCCCGGCCTGCATGGCGGAGGTGATCTGGTAGGTCTTGCCCTCGCGCACGAGGTTCCCGATGGCCGGGGTGGTCTTCATGATCTCGGTGGCGACGACGCGGCCGGCACCGTTGGCCTTCGGCACGAGGGTCTGGCAGACGACGCCCTCGAGCGTGGAGGCGAGCTGCGTCCGGATCTGTCCCTGCTGGTGCGGCGGGAAGACGTCGATGACACGGTCGATGGTGCCGGGTGCGCTCTGCGTGTGCAGCGTCGCGAACACGAGGTGGCCGGTCTCGGCGGCGGTGAGGGCGACGGAGATGGTCTCGAGGTCGCGGAGCTCACCGATGAGGATGACGTCGGGGTCCTGGCGCAGCACGTGCTTGAGTGCGGCGGCGAAGGAGTGCGTGTCGGCACCCACCTCGCGCTGGTTGATGATCGCCTTCTTGTGGTCGTGCATGAACTCGATCGGGTCCTCGACGGTGACGATGTGGTCGGCACGGGTCTCGTTGACGAGGTCGATGAGGGCGGCGAGGGTGGTCGACTTGCCGGAGCCGGTGGGGCCGGTGACGAGGACGAGCCCGCGGGGGAGCTTGGCGAACTCGCCGACGTGGTCGGGGATGCCGAGCTGCTTCAGCGTCTTGATCTTCGTGGGGATGATGCGGAACGCCGCTCCCCAGTTGCCGCGCTGCTGGTAGTAGTTCACGCGGAAGCGGTACTCGGGCGACAGCGAGTACGCGAAGTCGAGTTCCTGCTCGTGGTCGAACTGACCGGCCTGTTCGACGCTCAGCAGGGTCTTCAGCGCGGCGATGACCTTGTTGCGGGCCCAGGGGCCACCGGGCACGGCGGGACGCAGGGACCCGTCGACGCGCACGGTCGGGGCGGCGTCGGCGGTGAGGTGGAGGTCGGAGGCACCCTGGTAGACCACCTGCGCGAGCGCGGTGATGAGGTCGGGGTCGGCAACCTCACGCGCGTGGCGCGTGAAGTTGATCTCGGACTGGCCGTCGGGTGCGGGCGCGTACGTGGGGGCGTGGACGGCCTGGAGGCTCGTGGTCGGTTCCGCGGGCACGACCGGCAGGTGCTGGGTCGCGGCGTCGGCGTACCCGTAGGACGCGGTCGACGGCGGGACGGCTGCGGGCGGCGTCGCGGGCGCGGTGTGCGGCTGCGCGACGGGCACGGCGACCGGGTCCCCGGAGGGCGCGGGCCAGCTGCCGGTGGACTGCGACGCGGGCCAGCCGCTGGCCGGCTGCGCCGCGGCCGGAGCCGGAGCCGCGGCCGGGGCCGGCCATGCGGCGGTCCCAGTCGACAGGTCGTGGACGGGAGCCGACGTGTGCGGGGTGAACCGCGCCTCCGGGTGGGGCGATGTGGGTTGCTGCGCAGCGGCGGCCGCGAGGCGTGCCGCGCGGCGGCCACCGACCTCGTTGCCGGGCCGACCCGGGTGCCATCCGGCGACGGGCTCGTCGCCCTCGGCGGAGATGTCGTAGACGGAGTCAGTCATCGTTCCACTCCCACGCCTACGCGACCACGCGCAGGATCTCGTCGATGCTCGTCAGGCCGAGCTTGACCTTCTCCCACCCGTCCTGACGGAGGGTGAGCATGCCCTGTTCCTGCGCGACGCGGCTGATCTCGGCGCTCGAGGCGCGGGCGACGGCGAGCCGCTCGATCTCCTCGGACACGGTCATGACCTCGTGCAGGGCGATGCGGCCGCGGTAGCCGGTGTTCGAGCAGACCGCGCAGCCGATCGGGGCGAAGAACTCCGGGACGTCGCTGCCGGCACCGTCGATGAACCCGAGAGCGGCGAGCTGCGACGGCTCGTAGACGGCGGGCGCCTTGCACCGGTCGCAGAGCCGTCGGGCGAGACGCTGGGCGACCACCGAGTCGAGCGCGGACCCGACCAGGAACGGTTCGATGTCCATCTCGGTCAGACGCGTGATCGCCGAGGGGGCGTCGTTGGTGTGCAGGGTCGAGAGCACCAGGTGGCCGGTGAGCGACGCCTCGATCGCGATCTGGGCGGTCTCGTGGTCGCGGATCTCACCGAGCAGGACGACGTCGGGGTCCGAGCGCAGGATCGACCGCAGCGCCGAGGCGAACGTCAGCCCGGCCTTCGGGTTGACCTGCACCTGGTTGATGCCGGCCATGCGGTACTCGACCGGGTCCTCGACCGTGATGACGTTGATCTCGGGCTTCGCGACCGCGTTGAGGGTCGTGTACAGCGTCGTCGACTTGCCGGAGCCGGTCGGTCCGGTGACGAGGATCATGCCGTACGGCTTCGAGTAGGAGCGCTGGTACGCCTGGAAGTTCTGCTCGAGCAGGTTGAGGTCCTTGAGGGACATCGACGTGTTCGTGTTGTCGAGGATCCGCATGACGACCTTCTCGCCCCACACGGTGGGCAGGGTCGCGACACGGAGGTCGATCTGGCGACCGCCGTGGCGGACGGACATGCGGCCGTCCTGCGGCTTCCGACGCTCGGCGATGTCGATGTCGCTCATGATCTTGAGGCGACTGATGACGCCGTTCTGGATGTTCTTCGGCGCCGGGGCCATCTCGTGCAGCACGCCGTCGATGCGGTAGCGGACACGGACCTCGTGCTCGCCCGGCTCGATGTGGATGTCGGACGCGTGGTCCTGGATGGCCTGCGAGACGAGCAGGTTCACGAACCGCACGATCGGGACGTCGTCGAGCGATCCCTCGGTCAGGTCGACCTGCTGCTGCGCCTGCGACGACGCCTCTTCCTCGAGCGAGGACGTGAGGTCGTTGAGCTCGTCATCGGCGCGCAGGTACCGGTCGAACGCGGACGCGAGGTCTCGCTCCTCGACCTGCAGCGGCTTCACGGACCGGCCGGAGGCGGTGCGCGCGTCGTCGATCGCGAGGACGTTCGTGGGGTTCACCATCGCGAGCACGAGGGTCTCGCCCTCGAACCCGATGCCGAGCACGCCGTGCCGTCGGCAGAGTGCGGCGGGCAGCATCGAGACCGCGGTGCCGTCCACCGGGTAGTCGGTGAGCGGGACGGTCTTGGAGTTGTGCGACGCGGCGCGAGCAGTGATGTACTGCGCCTCGCTGACGATGCCCTGGTCGACGAGCGATCGGATCGAACGATCGTCGATCTCCTCGTCGCCGGTCATCGAGTCGAGGTGCTCGATCGGCAGGGCTCCGTTGAGGATGAGGATCTCGGACAGCGTGGCCATGTGCCCCGGAGCCTCCTTCGGGTTGCGCGCGGGTCGTCGGGACGAGCGCCGCAGGGATTCGACGCCCGACCACGCTACGTCCGAGCCCTTTTGCCACCGCAGTCCCACAACGAGGGGGCGAGGGGGTCTCCGGTGCCCCCAGTGCAGGGGTACCCGTCGGTATCGGCGTGCCCGCGGTCCCTCGTCAGAGGGGCGTCGACGCGGTGACGTGCACCTCGCCGGCGACGAACCCGAGCCGCTCGTAGATTCGGCCCGCACCGCTCGGGTTCTCGGCGTCCACGTGGAGCACCGCGGCGGACAGCCCCTCGCCTCGGATGGCCTGCAGCGCGGCGTCGGTGACGATCGGTGCGAGGCCGAGGCCGCGTGCAGCACGGACGACGCCGACCCAGTGCACGTACGCGTACGACCGGCCACGGGCGGCGAACCCGTCCGTGTCGACCTCGACGATGGCGAACGCCGCGATGTCCCCGTCCGGCCCGAGCACGACCCGGGAGAGGTCCAAACGGCTCTTCGTCGCGGTGAGGAACCCCCGCCAGTCCGACTCGACCATGGGCTGCGATCCCCAGTGGTCGCGGAAGGCGTCGTTCTTGGCCGTGCGGAGCGGCTCGATGTCGCCGGAGGTCGCCGGGCGCACGGAGAAACCGTCGGGCAGGGGCGGCAGGGCCGGGTCGCCACGCTCATCCCCGAACACCACCTGCATGTCGATCCAGTTCCGCGTCGGCGCCATCCCGAAGTGCGCCGCGAGCCGCAGCGTCGGGGATCCCTCGGGGGCACCGACCTCGATGGTGGCCGGCACGTCGAGGTCGAGCGTCGCCAGGCGCTGCCGCGCGCGTCCGACCTGCCACGCCATGATCCGGCGCCCGATCCCCTGCCCACGGAGATCGGGGTGCACCGCTCCGTCGAGGACCACCCGGGCGGCGGTGACCCGGGAGGGGACGTCGATGACGATGCCGTAGGCCTGCACATGTCCCTCAGCATCCAGCCCGACGACGGTGTCCCGGGCGACGTCGAGCCCTTCGGTGGACAACGTCCGCTCGAAGTCCGCTGTGGAGGGACGACCGTGCGGGTCGTCCACCGCCGCCGAGGCCACCGCAACCCCGTGCACGGCGTCGAGGTCGTCGCGGGACGCCGCCCGGAACGTCAACCCGCCGACCGCCGTCGGCAGCTCGAGGTGGGCCGGTGCAGTGATCCGTTCGCGCAGCGTCGCCATCGGACCAGCCTGCCAGACCGCACCGACGCGACGGACACCCGGCCACCTCGACTGCCCGGTCGCGCCGGACAGCGCGGCCCGCGCGGAAACCCCTCGACGTGCGGGCACCACCCGGGACATGATGAGTCATGGACATCACGAGCGTGACCGTGGGGCTGCCCGTCACCGACATCGAGGCGTCCTGCCTCTGGTACGGCGCGGTGTTCGAACGCACCGAACCGGACCTCGAGCCCGACGACGGCATCGCCGAGTACGAGGTCGGCGGCATCTGGATCCAGCTCTACGAGGACGAGAACGCCGAGGAGAACCCGGTCAGCGTCCGCTTCGGCGTCGACGACGTCGCCGCCCAGCACGCCCGCATCGGCGCCCTCGGCATCGACATCGGCCCGGTCGAGTGCGTCGACGGAGCCGTCGACTGGTTCGACGTCCGCGACCCCGACGGCAACGTCCTCAGCCTCTTCTCGCTCGTCGACGAGACCGGCCGCGGTTCCGGCCGCGACAACGGCGCGGACCGCGCGGTCTGATCCTCATCGGGGTTCCGCACGCATCTGTCGGAACCACCCGAGCACCACTGGCACCGCGGTCCAGATCGTGAAGGACGTGAGCGCGGGACCGAGACCCACGGATTCTTCCTGCGGCACCGTCCAGTTCCAGTTGGGCGATGCCAACCACCCCGCGAACCCGTACGGGTTTGCCCACTCGAGCACCGTGGGAGCGAACGCAAGACCGATCGTGAGGAGCAGTGGAGCGAACACCGCCACGACGATCGCCGGTGCAGTCCGGAGGACGAGGCCGCCGACCGCCATCGCAGTGAGTGCGGAAGCCACGGTCGTCGCCGCCATCGCCCCGAACTGTCGCACGGTCTCGGCAGTGAAGACCGAGCTGGCAGAATCCGGACGGAGCATCACGAACACCAGCGCGCCGATGAGATGGATCGCGATGAGCGATCCGACCGTGAGGCAGAGCACGGCCAGGTAACGGGCCACCAGGACGCGCGGTCGAGATGTCGTCAGCACGAAAGTGGTGAGCGCCGCGCGCGTCGTCCAGTCGGCGGTGAAGGCCATCACCGCCAGGAGGCCGGCCAGGAAAGGGAGCCCGATCGAGACCCCGGACACGAAGTGGTCGAACGTGCCTGATGTTCCGCCGGGTACGACGAGGCTGAGCACGAGCCCGCCAGCGATGGCGATCCCGAATGCCCACTGCGGTCCCCGCGTGTCCACCGCTCGCCGGAGTTCGGTGATGGTCTGCCGAGTGAGGGGAGTCATCGCGGGCTCACCCCTGCGAACTCGTGGTCGGTGACCTCGGCCAGGAACTCATCGAGACAGTTGTCGTCGGGACGCAGCTCGGTGAGCGGAATCCCGTGTTCCATCGCGAGACGCCCGACTTCGGGCGCGGAGAGGTCTACCCGGTAGCGCCCCTGAGCCGGGACGACCCTGTGGCCGGCTCGGACCAGTACCGTCCTCAATCGCTCGTCGTTCGACGCGACCGTGGTCCGGGTCCCGCGGACGTCGGCGATCGACGTGTCCGCGACGATCCTCCCTCGCGAGATCGCGACCAGGCGGTCCGCTGTCCGCTCGACCGCGGCGATGTGGTGCGTCGAGATCAACACAGTGCCGCCGTCATCCGCGAACCGACGGAGAAGGCGGTCCAGCCACACGATGCCGTTCGGGTCGAGCCCGTTCGACGGCTCGTCGAGCACCAGCGCCTTGGGGCGCCCGAGGAGGGCGTGCGCGATGCCGAGGCGCTGACGCATACCGAGGGAAAGCTGCCCGACGCGGCGATGCGCGACGCTGTTCAGTCCCACGAGTTCGGCACAGGCGTCCGCACGCTGCTTCGGCTCGCCGATCGTGAACGCACTCAATCGAAGCGTTTCTCGGACCGTGCGACCCGGGTGGAAAGCGGAAGCGTCGAGGAGCACGCCCACCAGCCGTGCCGGCTCGCGCACGGACAGGAGCGACCGTTCGTTGACCAACGCTCCCCCGTGATCAGCGCGCGTGATGCCCGTCAAGATGCGGAGCGCCGTCGACTTACCCGCGCCGTTCGGGCCGCAGAACGCCGTGATGTTTCCCGGCGGGCAGGTGAACGACACATCAGAGAGGACCTGTGTTCGGCCGTACCGTTTCTCGACTCCGCGGAGGGAGAGTTCGACAGTCACCTCATCGTCCAGTTCAGGATCAGCGCGACGGCGATGACCCCGAGCACGACGAGGAAGGCCGCTGGTGCGCGCCCGTTCTCGCGATCGATCATGCCGGCAAGCGTGCTGAGCGTCACAGCCGCGGCGCCTGCCCCGACCGCGAGCGGGCCGTCGAGGACCACCGCCGCCGGCGCCCACAAGGACACGATCACGGCGACGACCGCGATCAGATCCGCAATCCGTCTGCGCCACCCGGCGCTCGTTCGCTCCATGGTCCACTCCTCGGAGAAGCGGGGAGGCGACACACTGCCGCCTCCCCGTGCGTCAGTTGAAGAACTTCCAGATCTCCTGCGCAGTCAACAGCGCGCTGACCAGGTTCACTGTTGCCTTGATCGCGGGCCAGACGTTCGCTTTGAACGAGGCAAGCGACTTCTTGGCTCCGTCCACCACCTTCTTCCACAGCGCGGGCACCTTCTTCAGTGCGTTGATCGCGGTCCGGATCAGTGCCGCCCAGCTCCGCGTCTCAACCCGACCAGTGGCAGGCGAAGTGGTCGAACTCGGCCCGCTCGTCCGGGAGGACGCGATCCCTTGGGTGTCATTCGGCGCTGCTGTGCTCGATCGCGCCGGAGCCGCCCCTGCGAGCGATGTCGACGTCTGAGCCGTCGGGATCGCCGCCTGAGCCGAGACTCCCGTTCCGAGGACCGACCCCGCGGTGAGGCACGCCACGAGGACGGTAGCCGCCGTCCAGCTTCGCTGCTTACACTTCGTCATGATTGCTCCTAGGCGATCTTCGGGCGTCGGACCGGGCCAGGTCCGACGCCCCTTTTCGATGGAGTGCCAACATATCACGTGTGTACGGACGGTTCTGTGTCTGTTCATCGGACGGGAGGCGCGTGGCGGCCCCGCCCCGTGCCTCCAGGCCGTCACCGCTTGCGTCTCGTGCACGCGACCCGCGTCGCGAACCCGGAACGCAGAACGGCCCCCGCATCCGAGGATGCGGGGGCCGTTCGTGGTCAACTCAGGCTCAGTTGTAGGTACCCGGCGTGAAGTCGTCCGACGAGAAGCTGTCGAAGTCGACGAAGCTCAGGTCGGCGTCCGAGAACGACGAGTCGTCAGCGAAGATGCGGTTGGGGTACCGCTCCGCCTTCGCCTCTTCCGTCGCGTTCACGTCCACGTCACGGTACCGGCTGAGGCCCGTCCCGGCAGGGATGAGCTTACCGATGATGACGTTCTCCTTGAGGCCGACGAGGTGGTCCTGCTTGCCCTCCATGGCCGCCTGCGTCAGGACGCGGGTGGTCTCCTGGAAGGACGCGGCGGACAGCCACGACTCGGTCGCGAGGGACGCCTTGGTGATGCCCATGACCTCCTGGCGAGCGGAAGCGGTCTTGCGACCCTCCTGCAGCGCCGCACGGTTGAGCATGTTGTACCGCGAACGGTCGACGAGCTCACCCGGGAGCAGGTCGGTGTCGCCGTGGTCGACGACGGTGACCTTGCGGAGCATCTGACGCACGATGACCTCGATGTGCTTGTCGTGGATCGGCACGCCCTGCGAGCCGTACACGTCCTGCACACCGTTGACGAGGTGCTTCTGGACCTCACGGACACCCTTGACGCGAAGGACTTCCTTCGGGTCGACGGTGCCGGCGATGAACTGCTCGCCGAGCTCGACGTGCTGGCCGTCCTCGATGAGGAGGGTCGCACGCTTGAGCACCGGGTAGATGAACGGCTCGTCGCCGTTGTCCGGCGTGAGGATGATGCGACGACCCTTGTCGGTGTCCTCGATCGTGGCGCGGCCGGGGGCCTCGGCGATCGGGGACGCGCCCTTCGGGGTACGCGCCTCGAACAGCTCGGTGACACGCGGCAGACCCTGGGTGATGTCGTCAGCCGAAGCCGAACCACCCGTGTGGAAGGTACGCATCGTCAGCTGGGTACCGGGCTCACCGATGGACTGGGCGGCGATGATACCGACCGCCTCGCCGATGTCGACGAGGTTGCCCGTGGCGAGCGAACGGCCGTAGCACTTCGCGCAGACACCGATGGCCGACTCGCAGGTCAGGACCGAGCGCACCTTGATGCTCTCGACACCGGCAGCGAGCAGCTTGTCGATCAGCACGTCACCGACGTCCTCGCGGGCCTCGGCGACGACCGTGCCCTTCGCGTCCACGGCCTCGGTGGCCAGGGTGCGGGAGTACACGGTGTTCTCGACGCGCGGGTCGCGGACCAGCTTGCCGTCGGCGCCCACGGTCGCGATCGGGAGCTCGAGGCCCCGGCTCGTGCCGCAGTCGTCCTCGCGGATGATGACGTCCTGGGAGACGTCGACGAGACGACGGGTCAGGTAGCCCGAGTCAGCCGTACGGAGCGCCGTGTCGGCCAGACCCTTACGAGCACCGTGCGTGGCGATGAAGTACTCCGCCACGGTCAGGCCCTCGCGGTACGAGTTGATGATCGGGCGGGCGATGATCTCACCCTTCGGGTTGTTCACCAGACCACGCATACCGGCGATGTTGCGCACCTGCAGCCAGTTACCACGAGCACCCGACGACACCATGCGGTTGATGGTGTTGTCGACCGGGAAGTTGTCGCGCATCTCCTGCGCGATCTCGTTCGTGGCCTCGGTCCAGATCTTGATCAGGTCGGCGCGACGTTCCGCGTCGGTGATCAGACCCTTGTCGAACTCGCCCTGCACCTTGGCGGCCTGGATCTCGTAGCCCGCGATGATCTCCTTCTTGCGAGGAGGCGTCACGACGTCGGAGAGCGCGACGGTCACACCGGAGCGCGTGCCCCAGTAGAAGCCGGCGTCCTTGATCCGGTCCAGCGCAGCGGCCGTCTCGGTCTTGGAGTACCGCTCAGCGAGGTCGTTGACGATCGCGGAGAGCACGCCCTTGTCGGTCACCTTCTGGACGAACGGGTAGTTCGCCGGGAGGGTCTCGTTGAAGAGCGCACGGCCGAGGGTCGTCTCGAGCAGGACCGGCTCGCCCTGCACGTAGCCCTCAGGAGCCTCGCCCTCGGCGAACCACACGTCGGACATGCGGATCTTGACGAGCGCGTTCAGGTGCAGCGTGTTCTGGTCCTTCGCGAGGATGGCCTCGGCGACGGAGGAGAACGCACGACCCTCACCCACGGCGCCCTCGCGGACGGTCGTGAGGTGGTGCAGACCGATGATCATGTCCTGTGCGGGCAGGGTCACCGGGCGGCCGTCGGACGGCTTCAGGATGTTGTTCGAGGCGAGCATCAGGATGCGGGCCTCGGCCTGGGCCTCGACCGACAGCGGCAGGTGCACGGCCATCTGGTCACCGTCGAAGTCCGCGTTGAACGCAGCACACACGAGCGGGTGGAGCTGGATGGCCTTGCCCTCGACGAGCTGCGGCTCGAACGCCTGGATGCCCAGACGGTGCAGCGTCGGCGCACGGTTCAGCAGCACGGGGCGCTCGCGGATGATCTCCTCGAGCACGTCCCACACCTGCGGACGTGAACGCTCGACCATGCGCTTGGCCGACTTGATGTTCTGCGCGTGCGACAGGTCGATCAGGCGCTTGATCACGAACGGCTTGAAGAGCTCCAGCGCCATCTGCTTGGGCAGACCGCACTGGTGCAGCTTCAGCTGCGGGCCGACGATGATGACCGAACGGCCCGAGTAGTCGACGCGCTTGCCGAGCAGGTTCTGGCGGAAACGACCCTGCTTGCCCTTGAGCATGTCGCTCAGGGACTTCAGGGCACGGTTGCCGGTACCCGTGACCGGACGACCACGACGACCGTTGTCGAAGAGGGCGTCCACGGCCTCCTGCAGCATGCGCTTCTCGTTGTTCACGATGATCTCGGGGGCACCGAGGTCGAGCAGGCGGCGGAGACGGTTGTTGCGGTTGATCACACGACGGTAGAGGTCGTTGAGGTCCGACGTGGCGAAACGGCCACCGTCGAGCTGCACCATCGGACGGAGCTCCGGCGGGATGACCGGCACGACGTCGAGCACCATCGCTGCCGGCGAGTTGCCGGTGGCGAGGAAGGAGCTGACGACGCGCAGACGCTTGATCGCGCGGATCTTCTTCTGGCCCTTGCCCTCGGCGATCTGCAGGCGCAGCGCCTCGGCCTCGGCGGCCAGGTCGAACGCCTCGAGCCGCAGCTTGATCGCCTCGGCGCCCATGTAGGCGTCGAAGTAGATCCCGAAGCGGTCCTGGAGCTCGTGGAAGACGGCGTCCTCGGGCTTGAGGTCGCCCACCTTGAGGTTGCGGAAGTCCTCCCACACACGCTCGAGACGGGTGATGTCCTCGTCGAACGACTTGCGGACCTGGGACATCTCCTTCTCGGCGGTGTCCTTGGTACGGCGCTTGACGTCGGCCTTGGCGCCCTCTTCCTCGAGCGCTGCGAGGTCGTCCTCGAGCTTCTTGAGGCGGTCGGCGATGATCGAGTCGCGCTGACCCTCGAGGTTCTTGATCTCGAGGCGCATCTCGTTCTCGAGACCCGGCATGTCCGCGTGGCGGCCCTCTTCATCGATGTCGATGATCATGTACGCCGCGAAGTAGATGACCTTCTCGAGGTCCTTCGGCGCCATGTCGAGGAGGTAGCCGAGACGCGACGGCACACCCTTGAAGTACCAGATGTGCGTGACGGGCGCGGCGAGCTCGATGTGGCCCATGCGCTCACGGCGGACCGAGGACTTGGTGACCTCGACGCCGCAGCGCTCGCAGACGATGCCCTTGAACCGGACACGCTTGTACTTCCCGCAGGCGCACTCCCAGTCGCGGGACGGACCGAAGATCTGCTCGCCGAACAGACCGTCCTTCTCGGGCTTGAGGGTGCGGTAGTTGATGGTCTCCGGCTTCTTGACCTCGCCGTACGACCACTGGCGGATGTCCTCGGCCGTGGCGAGACCGATCCGCAGTGCGTCAAATGAAGTTGCTTCGAGCAATGTTCTTCTCTCTAGCTGGATTCGTTACGAGTACGGGCGGGATCAGATGTCGTCGACGGACGACGACTCGAACCGCGAGGAGATGTTGATGCCGAGCTCTTCAGCGGCACGGAAGACCTCGTCGTCCGTGTCGCGGAGGCTGACCGCCTGGCCGTCGGCCGAGAGGACCTCGACGTTCAGGCAGAGCGACTGCATCTCCTTCATGAGGACCTTGAACGACTCCGGGATACCCGGCTCCTGGATGTTCTCGCCCTTGACGATCGCCTCGTAGACCTTCACGCGGCCGAGGATGTCGTCGGACTTGATCGTCAGGAGCTCCTGGAGGGCATAGGCGGCGCCGTACGCCTCGAGCGCCCACACCTCCATCTCACCGAAGCGCTGTCCACCGAACTGCGCCTTACCACCCAGCGGCTGCTGCGTGATCATCGAGTACGGACCGGTCGAACGAGCGTGGATCTTGTCGTCGACCAGGTGGTGCAGCTTGAGGATGTACATGTAGCCGACCGACACGGGCTCCGGGAACGGCTCGCCGGAGCGGCCGTCGAAGAGCTGCGCCTTGCCGGACGAACCGATCAGACGCTCGCCGTCGCGGTTCGGGAGGGTGGAGTCGAGGAGGCCCTCGATCTCACGCTCGTACGCACCGTCGAACACCGGGGTCGCGACCTTCGTGCCCGGGGCCGCGCTGTGCGCGGCTTCCGGCAGCGCCGAAGCCCACTCCTGGATGCCCTCGACGTTCCAGCCCTGCTTCGCGAGCCACCCGAGGTGGATCTCGAGGACCTGGCCGAAGTTCATGCGGCCGGGGACGCCGAGCGGGTTGAGCACGATGTCGACCGGGGTACCGTCCGCCAGGAACGGCATGTCCTCGACCGGCAGGATCGTCGAGATGACGCCCTTGTTGCCGTGACGACCGGCGAGCTTGTCACCCGCGGTGATCTTGCGCTTCTGGGCGATGTAGACGACCACGCGCTGGTTGACGCCCGAGCCGAGCTCGTCGTCACCGTCCTGCGAGTCGAACACCTTGACGCCGATGATCGTGCCCTCTTCACCGTGGGGCACCTTGAGCGAGGTGTCGCGGACTTCGCGCGACTTCTCGTTGAAGATGGCACGGAGGAGGCGCTCCTCGGCGGAGAGCTCGGTCTCGCCCTTCGGCGTGACCTTGCCGACCAGGATGTCGCCGGGGCGGACCTCGGCACCGATCCGGATGATGCCGCGCTCGTCGAGGTCGGCCAGGAGGTCCGGGCTGACGTTCGGAAGGTCGCGGGTGATCTCTTCCTTGCCGAGCTTGGTGTCGCGGGCGTCGACCTCGTACTCCTCGATGTGGATCGAGGAGAGCGTGTCGTCCTTCACGAGGTTCTGCGACAGGATCATCGCGTCCTCGTAGTTGTAGCCCTCCCACGGCATGAACGCGACGAGGAGGTTCTTGCCGAGCGCGAGCTCGCCGTTCTCCGTCGCGGGGCCGTCGGCGATGACCTCGCCCTGCTCCACACGCTCGCCGGCCGAGACGACCACGCGGTGGTTGTAGCTCGTGCCCTGGTTGGAGCGGTCGAACTTGCGCAGGTAGAAGGTCTGCGTGCCACCCTCGTCGAGCTGCAGGGTCACGGCGTCGGCCGAGACCTCGGAGACGACGCCGGCCTTGTCGGCGGTGACGACGTCACCGGCGTCGATGGCGGTGTAGCCCTCCATGCCGGTGCCGACGAGCGGCGACTCGGAGCGGAGGAGCGGCACGGCCTGGCGCTGCATGTTCGCACCCATGAGGGCGCGGTTCGCGTCGTCGTGCTCGAGGAACGGGATGAGCGAGGTCGCGACCGACACCATCTGGCGCGGCGAGACGTCCATGTAGTCGACCTCGTCCTTGCCGACGAGCTCGACCTCGCCGCCCTTCTTCCGCACGAGGACCTTGTCGTCCTGGAAGTGGAAGGAGTCGGTGAGGGGCGCGTTGGCCTGGGCGACGACGAACTCGTCTTCCTCCGAAGCCGTGAGGTAGTCGATGGTCGTGGTGACCTGACCGTTCACGACGCGGCGGTACGGCGTCTCGATGAAGCCGAAGGAGTTGATCCGACCGAACGACGCGAGCGAGCCGATCAGGCCGATGTTCGGGCCTTCCGGGGTCTCGATCGGGCACATGCGGCCGTAGTGCGACGGGTGGACGTCACGGACCTCGACGCCGGCACGCTCACGGGACAGACCACCCGGGCCGAGGGCCGACAGGCGACGCTTGTGCGTCAGACCCGCGAGCGGGTTGTTCTGGTCCATGAACTGCGACAGCTGGGACGTCCCGAAGAACTCCTTGATCGCAGCGACGACCGGACGCACGTTGATGAGCGTCTGCGGGGTGATCGCTTCGATGTCCTGCGTGGTCATGCGCTCGCGGACGACGCGCTCCATGCGGGACAGACCCGTGCGGACCTGGTTCTGGATGAGCTCGCCGACGGCGCGGATGCGACGGTTGCCGAAGTGGTCGATGTCGTCCACGTCGAGGCGGAGCTGCACCGGCTGGCCGTCACGGACACCGTCGAGCGTCGTCTTCTCGGCGTGCAGCGAGACGAGGTACTTGATCGTGCGGACGATGTCCTGCACGGTCAGGACCGAGTCGCTGAGCGGCGCGTCGATGCCGAGCTTGCGGTTGACCTTGTAGCGGCCGACCTTCGCGAGGTCGTAGCGCTTCGGGTTGAAGTAGAAGTTGTCGAGGAGCGCACGCGCGGCCTCGGCAGCGACCTGCTCGCCCGGACGGAGCTTCCGGTAGATGTCCTTGAGCGCCTCTTCCTTGGTGAGGATGGCGTCCTTCTCGAGCGTCGACTCGATCGAGGCGAAGCCCTGGAACTCCTCCGTGATCTCTTCGCTCGTCATGCCGAGCGCCTTGAGGAAGACCGTGACCGACTGCTTGCGCTTGCGGTCGATGCGCACGCCCACCTGGTCGCGCTTGTCGATCTCGAACTCGAGCCACGCACCGCGCGACGGGATCACACGAGCGGAGTAGATGTCCTTGTCGGACGTCTTCTCCTGCTGACGCTCGAAGTACACGCCCGGCGAGCGGACGAGCTGCGAGACGACGACACGCTCGGTGCCGTTGATGATGAACGTGCCGCGCTCGGTCATGAGCGGGAAGTCGCCCATGAAGACGGTCTGCGTCTTGATCTCACCGGTCATGTGGTTCATGAACTCGGCGTTGACGTAGAGCGGGGCAGCGTAGGTCTTGCCACGCTCCTTGCACTCGTCGATGGAGTACTTCGGGTCCTCGAGCTCGGGCGACGTGAAGCCGAGCTGCATGGTCTCGCCGAGGTCCTCGATCGGGGAGATCTCCTCGAAGATCTCCTCGAGGCCGGAGTGCAGTGCGAGGTCGGTGCGACCCTGCTCCTGGCCTTCGGCGAGGCGGGCCTTCCAGACGTCGTTGCCGACGAGCCAGTCGAAGCTCTCCGTCTGGAGTGCGAGCAGATCAGGAACCGTGAGGGTGTCCGTGATCTTGGCGAACGAGAGTCGCGAGTGGTTGCGACCGTTCTTGGGGTTGGTGGATGCGTTGGGCGCAGCAGCCAAGGGTGTGACCTCCGGTAGGCCCCGTCGGGCCGGTACTGACGAGCAGCACGTAGGTGAGTGGATTGATCGCTCGGCGCACCCCATGAAGACACGCGATCACGCGACGGCTGGTGGGCTGTGCACGTGTGCGATGATCTGGGTGAGCGGGTCCCGCCGACATATACGGGACCGGCACCACCGGGGCACGTTCAGGACGCGTTCTGATGAACGAGTCGGGGTGAACGCTGCGTCGACCGCAATATGACGACACTGATGCCAGGGAGCGCGAACTGTCATCATAGGTCGCGTTCGCGGGCCCTGTCCAGTCCTGGCTTGACCGGATTCGGCACTGGCGTGTATAAGCCCGTGGACAGACCCAGTATTCCCGGGCGGCGGGCCACCGCCCGGGCGGCGGGCCACACCGCGGGCGGCGGGCCACACCGCGGGCGGCGGGCCACACCGCGGGCGGCGGCCCGCAGCCCGGGCCGCGGGCCACAGCGCGGGCGGGTCAGCGCAGCGCGCGGAACGCCGCCTCCGGCCGCCTCGTCCGGACGAAGGTCACGCGCCCGCGGTCGTCGGTGAACTCGATCCCGAGCCCCGGCGTGAGGATCAGGGCGCGCACCCCCCGGCGGAGCCGCAGGCCGACCCCGCCGTAGGTCGACGCGTCCGCCTCGACGAGGCGCGCGTCGGTGATCCGTCGGCGTGCGATGTGCCGCGCGGGCAACGGCCGGAAGTGCAGGACGACGTCCGTGTCGGTCACGGTGAAACCGGACCGTGCGACGAGGAGCAGGAACCCGGCGACGACCGCGACGATCCCGGGGACGATGAGCGCCATCTCCGGTGCCTCACCGGGCCAGGCGAGGACCGCCGCGGTCAGCCCGAGTCCACCGACGAGCAGCACGGCACCCACGACGCGCATCCACGTCGGTGCGTACTCGCGCTCGTCGTGGACCGGCGCGGTGACGGTGCGCGACGTCCTCGGCACGGCGACCGAGTGGGTTGACGGTGCGAGGCGGGCGGTGGGGATGCTCATGGTGTCGGACATGGGTTCGGGCTCCTGCGGATCGTGGTCCGTCGCGCTGCGTCAGTGTTCGACGTGACGCACGCAGTGTTCTCCAGGCCGTCGCGAGGGGCGGCTCACGGGCGGAGCGCGCGAGAGCAGGACGGCCCGGGGCACTCCGACGGCGTGCCGGATGGTCCGGCAGTGGGGGTCACCGGAGGGCACGCCGTGGTCACGACGGGGTGCGGAACCGCGAGGTGTGGGGCACTGCGCGGATCGACGCACCGAGGTGACGACGGCGTGAACGATAGGCGACGACCCTTGACGTCCGCTGGCCGTTCATGTGTACGCATTCACCTGCAGCCGATGAGACGGCTGGGAGCACGGGGCGAGCGGCTGGGCGCACCAGGCGGGCAGCGGGCCGCTCAGCGCAGGACGAGCGCCACGGCCTCCGCACGGGAGCGCACGCCGAGCTTCGTGAAGACCTGGTTCACGTACGACTTCACGGTCGGCACGGTCAGGAAGAGCTCGGCCGCGATCTCCGGGTTCGACCGTCCCTCGGCGATGCGCTCGAGGACGTCCGCTTCGCGCGGGGTCAGCGCCGGGAAGCGTGAACGGACGCCCGAGGGTGGTGCGGCAACGGGCTCGCTGCCCCCGCCCCCTGCCAGCTGCGCGACGAGCCGCGCCCCGACCGTCGCGTCGAACGTCGACTGCCCCGAGGCCACGGCCCGGATCGCCGTCGCGATCTCCGACCGTCCGGCGTCCTTGGTCAGGTAGCCACGAGCACCTGCCCGCAGGGCGCTCACGATGGACTCGTCGTCCGCGAAGGTGGTCAGCACGAGCACGGCGACCTCCGGGTGCGCCGCCGTGATCCGCGCGGTGGCCGTCGGTCCGTCGACCTCCGGCATCCGGAGGTCCATGAGCACCACGTCCGGCACGTCGCGCTCGACAGCGGCGATCGCCTCGGCGCCGTCGGACGCCTCGCCGACGACCTCGAGGTCGGGCATCAGCGACAGCACGGTGACGAGACCGTCGCGCACGATGGCCTGGTCGTCGACCACGAGCACTCGGATCACGGCCGCGCCCCGTCCGGGTCCGTGGGGGCGTCCACGGTGACGTCGGCAGCGTCCCCGACCGGCAGGTGCATGGCGACGACGAACTCGTCGTCGGACCGCTCCGCTTCGACCGTGGCACCGCTGCCGAGCTCCGCGAAACGCTCGCGCATCCCGAGCAGCCCGTGCCCGCCGCCGGCCAGCGGGTTCGCGACGACGACGTCCACGGCGTCGCCGTCCCGGATGACGGACAGGGACACGGGGCGGCCCGGAGCGTGCCTGCGGGCGTTGCTCAGTGCCTCCCGGACGACCTGGACCACAGCGGCCCGGTGGGCCGCATCGAGGACGGTCAACGTCGTGTCCCCCTGCGTCACGATCTCGCCGCCGAACGACCGGTGCGCGTCGACGAGGGCCGTCAGGCCCGTCCCGTCGTCCGCAACCGGCCGGGAGGAACGGATCCCCTGGTCGGGATCCGTCACGCCGGGGCGCGTGGCCGGCTCCGGATCGCCGTCGGGTCCGGTGTCCTCGCGGAGCGCGTGCACCGCACGCCGCGCCTCGGCCAGCCCGTCCGCGGCGAGGGCCCTGGCCTCGCCCGCACGTGTCGTGGCGTCCTCGACACGACCGGCCTCGAGGAGGGCCTCCACCGCGTCCAGCTGCAGCACCAGCCCGCCGAGGGAGTGCGCCAGGACGTCGTGGATGTCCCGCGCCGCCCGGGACCGGTCGGCGAGGAGCTCGGCCCGCTGCTGCTCCCGCTCGGCCTCGCGCGAGCGGTCCGCCGCGACGCGGAACTGCCGGCGGCTGAAGCCGATGAGGACCCCGAGGAGCAGCCCGCCGCTCGTGCCGAGGACGAACTGGACGGACGTGCCGTCGATCGAGGCCGAGACGGCGATGACGACGATCGTTGCCAGCGCCGTGACGGCAGCCGTCCACACCGGGAGCCGCAGGTTCGCACCGAGCAGGACGAGTCCGACGATGACGGGGACGATCATCAGCGAGTCGGTCGGCACCACCGTCACCGAGCCCGCGGCGATCATGACGACGCCGGCGACGACGAGCAGGCGGGGCGAACGGCCGAACTCCCGGAGGGCCCACGCGGCGAGCGCCACCGCCCCGACCACCCAGACCCAGGCCGCCGGCTGGATCGCCAGGCCGTTCCGGACGAACCAGAACCCGACGATGACGATGCCGAGCGCGTTCAGACCCCACGCGGCACCGGAACGCGACCGGCCTCCGGGGAGGTCGGTCGGGTCCTGGCCGGTCAGCAGGGTCACCGGACCATCATGCCGCGGGACCGGCTGTCGTCGCGGGGGATGCGCTGGTCGATGACGAGCGCCCGGGCCGCCCGGTTCAGCGCGAGGACGAGCAGGATCGTGCCGGTCGAGGTGAGGAGGTGCGCGCCGAGGTGGCCGCCGAGGACGTCGAGGCCGACGCGGACCACGATGAGGACGATCCACAGCGCGGCACCGAGCCCGCCGGTGCGCGACTGCATGGTGCGGCCCTTGCTGTCCGGCGTGCCGACGGTGCGGAAGCGGGTGATCCGTCCCATGGTCAGGCCGACACCGACGGTGATGAGGGCCTCGACGGCGAGGAACACGACGTCGGTGGTGGTGACGGTGGCCTTCGTCTGGGCGAGCACGACCACACCGACGACGCCCATGACGAGCGGGGTGCGCCAGATCCGGGTCGGGTCGAGGTACTGCCAGGTCGTCTGGCGGTACGCGAGGAACGCGACGAGGGCGAGCCCGATGATGACGTTCGCGACGAGCTGGACCGACATGGTGTACGCCTTTCGAGAGGTCCGGCGGGCTGCTCCCGACCGGTGACACCAGCCTCGTTCGCGGGCGTCGGCGGCCACACCAACCAGGGGTGGGGACGCGGGTGGTGATCGCCGGGGTCCCACCGGTGGTGTTCCATTGGGGGCATGGCTGATGCGTTCGACGGGTTCCGGATCGGTGCGGGGTACGCGGTCGTCGAGCCGGACCGGCACCGCCCGGGGTCGTTCACGCTCGTGGTCGACGGGACGCCGCAGTCGCACGTCGACCTCGAGGACCCGACGCACCTCGCCTTCGAGTACATCCGGCGGATCGGGCACGCCATCGACCTGCTGCCCGAGGGGCCGATCACGGCGCTGCACCTCGGCGCCGGCGCCCTCACGCTCCCCCGCTACGTCGCGGTGACCCGGCCGGGCTCCCGGCAGCAGGTGATCGAGCTCGAGCGGGACCTCGTCGACCAGGTGCGCGAGGTGCTGCCCTTCCCCCGCGGCGCGTCGATCCGGGTGCGGTACGGGGACGCGCGGGAGGTCCTCGGGAAGCTGCCCGCCGGTCTGCGCGGCACGGTCGACCTCGCCGTGGTGGACGTGTTCGGCGGCTCGCAGATCCCGGCGCACGTGACGAGCGTCGAGTTCTACCGCGAGGTCGCGGAGTTCCTGTCGCCGGCCGGAGTCGTCGCGGTGAACGTCGCGGACGGCGCCGGGCTGGCCTTCGCCCGGGGCCAGGCGTCCACCCTGCAGGCGGTGCTGCCGTCGGTGGTGGCGGTGGCGGACACCGGGATGCTGAAGGGCCGACGGTTCGGGAACATCGTGCTGCTCGGGTCACCGACGGACCTGCCCGTGGCGGAGATGCCGCGGCGGTACTCATCCGACCCGATGCCGGCGAAGGTCGTGCACGGGGCCGAGCTGCGGGCGTTCATCGCCGGGGCGCCGATCGTGACCGACCAGACGGCGGTGGCGTCGCCGGAGCCGAACCGGAGCGTGTTCGGGGGCTGAGGGCCGGCGCGGGGTGCGGGCTGGCGGTCGGCGCGGGCGGCGCGCGGGCGGCGCGGGCGATCGCGGGTGCCGACCCCGAACGACATCCCCGCAGTCGTACGACATCGACGCCGTCGCAACCCCGCGCGCGCAACAGTTGCGGACGCGCAACAGCGACAAGACCGCTGTCGTACGACATCGGTCGTGTCGACTGTTGCAGACGCAACCGCCCGACGGCCTGGAGGCGCGTGCCGGCGCTGTCCCGCGCCTCCAGGCCGACAGACCGTCACGCCCACCGACGCGAGACGACGATGCCGCTGTCGTACGACTGCGACGGTGTCGCAACCCCGCGCGCGCAACGGTTGCGGACGCGCAGCAGCGACATGACCGCTGTCGTACGACTGCGACGGTGTCGCAACCCCGCGCGCGCAACGGTTGCGGACGCGCAGCAGCGACATGACCGCTGTCGTACGACTGCGACGGTGTCGCAACCCCGCGTGCGCAACGAACGCCACCGCACCCGCCGATCGACTCGTGGGACGTCTGAACATGCTCACGCGGCGAGCGCGTTGTCGGGCACAGCGGAGGCCCGGCTGCCAGGATGGGCTGAACGACCGTGCAGCCGCGCGACCGAGCGATGGGAATCCTGATGACGAACGACGACCGGAGCAACGAGGACCGGACGGGCGACGGCCAGGCACCGAGCTGGGGCGACGCCCCGCAGCAGCCCGCTCCCGCCGCCGACGAGCCGCGGTACGGCGAGCGGGTCGATCCGACGCCGGACTCCGCCCCGCAGTACGGCGAGCAGGCCCCTCGCTACGGCGAGCACGCGCCGCAGACCGGCGAGCAGCAGCAGTACGGGCAGAACCAGTACGGGCAGAACCAGTACGGCGAACAGAACCAGTACGGGCAGAACCAGTACGGGCAGCAGCAGGGAACGCCCTCGTGGGGCGACCAGCAGCAGCACCAGGCGCACCAGCCGTACGCTGCTGCCTCCGCTCCGGCGAGTGCCGGTGCCCCCGCGTGGCAGGGCTACGAGGAACCGAAGCGCAAGAAGAAGACCGTCGGCGTGGTGGCGTTCGTCGTCGGCCTCCTCTCCCTCGTGCTCGGGGTGATCGGTGGATACATCATCGGCTCCGCCCTCGCCAACAGTGGCGCGCTGAACGACCTGGTGCAGGGCGGAAGCACCACGATCACGCCGGAGCAAGCGCAGGGTCAGATCCTCAATGACCCCGCGGTGCAGTCTCAGTTCTACGGTGGGGCAGCCGTGGTCGGTATCGCAGCCATCCTGGGTTTGTGGGCGCTCGTCCAGGGCATCATCGCCGCCGTCCTCAAGCGAGGCCGGGGCTGGGGCGTGTTCGCGATCATCCTCGCCGTCGTCGCGACGCTCGCCACGTTCGGCACCTACGTCGGCGTCGCCGCAGCGAGCGCCATGGGCGGCGCTTCCTGAGTTCCCCGGAACGGCCCGTCGTGCACCCCGCACGGCGGGCCGTTCCGCGTTCTCGGTACGACGCGCGCCCCCCGTGCGCGTGGCACCGCTCGCTCACGGCGCAGCGCGGTTACGCTCGACCCGATGTCCCTCCCGCCCGACGACCGCCAGCAGCCCGACCGCATCGACCGCGCCCGGGAACCGCGCCATGCGGCCCCGGTGACGGCCGGCGTCAGCCCGGGCAGCACCTTCGCTCCCATCAGCCTGCGCCCCGCGGTCGACGCCGACGCGATCCAGCAGCGTCTGCGCGACCTCGGCCAGAGCCGCAGCACCGATGCCCTCGCGGAACGCGCCGAGCTCCTCCGGTTGCTCGGTCGGCTCGACGAGTCCCTGGTCATCGCGGAGGAGGTCTTCCGTCTGACGATGTTCACCGGTGAACGGGCGGACAAGGTCGCCGCCCGCATCCGCCGTGCGCACGTGCTGCACGACCTCGGCCGGTACGAGCGCGCGGCGACGGAGTCGGCGCTCGCTCGGGACACCGCACGGACCGAGGAGTGGCCGGAGCTCGAGGGCGCCGCCGCCGAACTCGAGGGGTGGTCGTTGTTCGAGCTCGCCCGCTACGAAGAGGCCCGGTCGGCGCTGTCCCGCGCCTACCAGGCCTTCCGGAAGGCGGGGGCCCCGTCGGAGCGGACGGAAGCGCTCCGTACCGCGGTCGAGGCCGCCCTCCGTGCCTCGGTGGCGCACCCGAAGACCGACGAGGACCGTCCGCGCACGGCCCGGGAGATCGCTGCCCGCCGCGCCGACGAGGACGAGCCGAAGACCCGCGTCGCCGAGCCGGTGAAGCAGGTGCCGCCGATCCGCCGACGGGTGCTCGGTGCGCCCGACGCTGCGCGCACCGAGGCCGACGACCTCTGGGGCCGCATCGCCACGCGCGCGGCGCAGAAGGGCCAGGCGGCACGCGACGAACCGGACGACGACCTGCAGTGACGTCGCTCGAAGCGGTCCGGACCCGCGCCGAGCAGCTCATGACCGCCCACCTCGGCGGCAGGGGCTGGTCGTTCGCCTTCGACCACGCGAAGACCCGTGCCGGGCAGTGCGACTTCGCCCGCAAGCGCATCACGGTGAGCCGGCACCTGGCCGTCCGGTTCTCCGAGGACGACGTCGACCAGGTGCTCCTGCACGAGATCGCGCACGCACTCGCCGGCTCCCGCGCTGCCCACGGTCCCACGTGGCGACGGACGGCCGCGGCGCTCGGGTACACCGGTTCGCGGCTCTACGACGGCCCGGTGGCGAGCGAGCTGGCGCCGTGGGTCGGCTCGTGCCCGGCGGGCCACGAGCACTTCCGCTACCGGACGCCGACCCGTCCGCTCGCCTGTGCGCGGTGCTCGAGGCGCTTCGACGCGCGGAACGTCATCACGTGGAACCGACGGCACGAGCAGGACCCTCGGGCTACCGCACGAACGGGCGACCACGCGGAGGCGCGCCGGTAACCCGTTAGCCTGGGCGGATGCACACGGGGCAGCACATCCGCACGGACGCCGGTTCCTCCTGGTTCTTCGACGCCGGGCGGATCGCCCTCGACTTCGCGCACACCGGCGGATTCGCGGACGACCCGGACGGACGCCGGCCGCGGGCGCAGCTCGGCGAGCTCCTGACGACCCCGGCGGACCTCGACGAGTGGCTGACCGACCACACCGAACCGATCGACGTCGGTGCCACCGCACGCGAATTGCAGGACGCCCGAGCGCTCCGGGCCGCCATCTCGCGGCTCGCCGTGGCCGCGGCTCCCGCCCCCGCGTCGACCGCAGCGGAACGCACCGCCGTGGCAGCGGGCCTCCGTGCCGGGACGGGCCGCACGCGCCCCGCGCCCGACGACATCGACACCGTCAACCTGTTCGCCGCCCTGCCGGACGTGCCCCCGAGCCTCCCGGGTGGCCGCCGCCGGGCCGGAGCGAACCGCGTCCGGCTCGCACAGGCTTTGTCGAGCGTCGCCCGCGACGCGGTCTCCCTCTTCACCGAGGTGGGCTTCGACGACATCGCCGCGGACGGCCAGCCGACCCGGCTGAGCCGGTGCTCGGCCGAGGACTGCGGCCTGGTGTTCTACGACTCGTCCCGTGGCGGCACCCGACGCTGGTGCTCGATGCAGCGGTGTGGGAACCGGGCCAAGGTGCGGGCGCACCGGGCCAGGCGCGCAGCGGACTGAGGAGGTCCGGCGGGTTCGAGACCGTCACGGCCGCGGTGCAGTCCAACCAGTCGCCGAAAACCTGAATTCGGTACGCCGAATCCTCTGGCACACTGGTCCGCATGACCGACACCGCCGCCCGCCCTGCCGAGGCGACCACGCCGCGGAAGCGCGCTGCCGGCCTCAGCCTGCTCGGCCCCGCGTTCGTCGCCGCGATCGCGTACGTCGACCCCGGCAACGTCGCCGCGAACCTGACTGCGGGTGCCAAGTACGGCTACCTGCTGCTCTGGGTCCTCGTCGCGGCCAACGCGAGCGCCGTGGTGGTCCAGTACCTCTCCGCCAAGCTGGGGGTGGTCACGGGCAAGTCGCTTCCGGAGCACCTCGGCCTGCGGATGAAGCGCACCCCGCGGCTGCTGTTCTGGGCACAGGCGGAGATCGTGGCGGCGGCGACGGACATCGCCGAGGTGATCGGCGGCGCGCTCGCCCTGCACCTGCTGTTCGGGTTGCCCCTTGTCGCGGGCGGGATCATCACCGGCGTGGTGTCGATGGCGATCCTCACGCTGCAGAGTCGGCGTGGGACCCGCACGTTCGAGACCGTCGTCACCGCGATGCTCGCGATCCTCACGGTCGGCTTCTGCGCCGGGCTGCTGTTCGCGCAGGTCTCGCCCGGTGACCTCGTCGCCGGGCTGGTCCCGCGGTTCGAGGGGTCGGAGTCGGTGATGCTCGCGGCCTCGATGCTCGGCGCCACGGTGATGCCGCACGCCGTCTACCTGCACTCCGCGCTGGCGCGGGACCGACACGGCGACGTGCCCGCGGGCCCGGAGCGGCGCCGCGTCCTCGTCGCGACACGGTGGGACGTGGGGCTCGCGCTCCTCGTGGCGGGTGGGGTGAACATCTGCATGCTCGTCCTCGCGGCGGCGACCCTGCCGGGAGTCGCTGACACGGATTCGATCCCGGGCGCGCAGCGAGCGATCGCCGAGCACGTCGGTCCGGTCGTGGGGGTGCTGTTCGCGGTGGGGCTGCTCGCGTCCGGGCTCGCCTCGACCTCGGTGGGGTGCATGGCGGGCGCCGAGATCATGCACGGGCTGCTGCACGTGCGGATCCCACTCGTCGTGCGACGGATGATCACGCTGGTGCCGGCGATCGTGCTCCTCGCGGTGAACGCGGACGCGACGATGCTGCTCGTGGTGAGCCAGGTGGTGCTGAGCTTCGGGATCGCGTTCGCGATCGTCCCCCTGGTGGTCTACACGTCGCGGCGCAGCATCATGGGCGCAGACGTCAACGCGATGACCACCCGCGTCGTCGCGGGGGTCATCGCGTTGGTGATCGTCGCGTTGAACGTGGCGCTCGTCGCGCTGACGCTCGCCGGCTGACCCAGGTCAGCGGCACGGACCCGCCAGTCGACGCTGACCCGTTGGCCGAAGCCGACCGGATCAGTCGACGACGCGCACACCCTTCCAGAACGCCACGTAGCCGCTGTAGTCCTTGCCGACGCGGTCGAACGACGACGGGATCGGCGTCGGGTACGACCAGGCGTTGTCCTGCAGCGCCTGCCCGTCGACGTTCACGGTGTAGTACTGCGTGTCGCCCTTCCAGGGGCAGTGGTACTGGGTGGGGCTCTCGGTGAACAGCTCGGACTTCACGCTCGACGGCGGGAAGTACCAGTTGCCCTCGATCTGGATGAGGTCCTCCTGCGGGGCCTCAGCGATCACGGTGTCTCCGACGACTGCTTTCATGGCGTGCTCCTTCGCTCGACTTCGGGTGACGTCGGGAACGCTACGCGCGCGAGTTCGATTCCCGCAGGGTGACCAGATCGGTGTCCGCGGCGAGCGCGGCGCGCACGACAGCGGAGCCCAGTGCTGCCGCCGCTTCGGAGGCGCTCACCAGGTGCTTCACCGCGCGACGGAGTCCGGTGTGGGCGGCGCAGGCGGCCGCTGCCTCGGGTGAGGTGTGGTCGATGCCGACCTCGGCGAGCGCGTCGACGACGGCGCCGGCGGCGAGGAAGTCCTCGACCGCGAAGTCCGGCGCGTCCGGCACGTCGGCGGCTTCGCCCGCCGCCTCGGCAGCGTCGTCGCCGGGTGCGTGGTGGCGTCCGGCGGCGACGATCGCGACGACGCACCGGTCACCGCGGTCGGCCTGGAGGCGCGTCACCCGACCGGCGATCGCGCTCGCGTTGCCGAGGTGGCCGAGCACGACCTCCGGACCCTCCGGCAGCTGCGCGGCGAGGGACCGGAGGGCTCGCTGGCGCTCGCGTGCGTCCTCGGTCGGGGATGCCGGCAGCACGTCGATCCAGACGAGCACGTGGGCGTCCTCGGCGATGCGTGCGGCACCCCCGGTCCCCCATGCGAAGCGGACCTGGTACTGCTGCTGGGTGCGTGCTGCCACCCGATCCACGATAGCCGCCGCGAGGACCCTGATCTTTTCCACAGGCGGGCCTCCGCCCGGGCTCCGTGCGGGTCGCCGACCATAGGATCGGGTGTCATGGAGATCGCCCCCGTACCCACCCTGACCGGCGACCGTGTGACGCTCGAGCCCCTCGCTCCGGAACACGCGGACGACCTGCGGGCGGCGGTTGCCGACGGTGATCTCTGGCGCACCTGGTACACGTCGATCCCCGCTCCGGCCCAGGTCGACGACGAGATCGAGCGGCGACTGGCCGAGCACGCCGCCGGCCGGATGGTGCCGTTCGCCGTCCGCGACCGTCCCACCGGCCGAGTCGTCGGCGCGACGACCTTCATGAACCTCGACACGGCGAACCGGCGGGCGGAGATCGGGTCGACCTTCCTCGCGAAGTCCTCCCAGCGGTCGGGCATCAACACCGAGGCGAAGCTGCTCATGCTCTCCCACGCGTTCGAGGCGTGGCAGTGCATAGCGGTCGAGTTCCGGACGCACTGGCACAACCTGCAGTCCCGCACCGCGATCGCCGCGCTCGGGGCGAAGCAGGACGGCGTCCTCCGGAACCACTCGATCGGGCGCGACGGCACGCTGCGGGACACCGTGGTGTTCTCCGTCATCGCATCGGAGTGGCCGACGGTGCGGCTGGGGCTCGCCGAACGGCTCCGTCGGCACGACCGGGCCGAGGGCTCCCGTCGCCGAGCAGCCCGGCACGCCTGACGGGGACCGTCGAGCCCACAACACGACGGAGTACCGTCCGCGCCATGCACGTGGGCCTCAAGATCACCCTCGACGCACCGGTCGAGGCCGTGCGCGACGCCCTGCTCTCCCCGGCGGTGATGGTCGCCGTGACGAAGCCGTTCCTGGTGTACCGGTCCCGCGACCCGCAGGGGTTCCCCGCACGCTGGGCGCCCGGTGAGCCGCACCCGATCACGGCGAGTGCCTTCGGCGTCATCCCGAGCGGTGACACGCACGTCGACCTCGACCTGTACGAGGTGGAGGGCGTCCCCGTGCAGCGCGACAACGGCGGCGGCACCAGCGGCCTGTTCGGACGGATGACCATGCAGCACCGGATGGCGGTCGAACGGATCGACGACGGCCACACGCTCCTCGTCGACCGGCTCAGCTACCGGATGCGCCCGGCCGCGCTCGGCGTCCTGCTCTGGCCCGGCATGTGGGTCATCTGGCAGTGGCGTGCCCTGCGGATGCGGGTCCTCGCACCGCAGTGGCGCCGCCACCGCCGGGCCGCCGCCTGACCTGCTCACGGAACCACCGGCGCACTGGACCCGACCGCCGCCGTCACTGTGCGCGCGGGCGGACGCACCACGTGCCTCCCGGCATGTCCTGGCGCTGGCCGACGCAGCGGGCGTAGCCTCGTCGCGTGACCGAACTGCGGGCAGTACCGGCGACCGATGACCGCGTGCACAGCACGCTCGCGACCGTGGACTGGCGGCGGATGACGTTCGACCTGTACCGCCGCGTGCGGGCGACCGCCGATCCGGAGACCGCGCACGCGTTGTGGCGCGAGACGCGCGACGCGATGTTCGGCGAGCACCCGGCCAGTCCGCTCCTCGACGAGGACGCCCGCGACTTCGAGTCCCTGCCGGTGCCGGACTACGACCCCGCATGGCGTTTCCGGGCCCGCATCGAACCGGCCGAGCCGATCGCGATGGACGTCGAGACGGGCACGGACGGCATCGTGCACTTCGACCGCCTGGGCGTCGTGACACTCGCGGGCATCGGGTCGCTCGACGTCTGGGCGCACGGCGGCTACGCGGGCGGTGTGTTCGTCCCGGTGAAGGACGCGAGCGCCGGCAAGGCCCGCGGAACCTACGGCGGTGGGCGCTACCTGCTCGACACGATCAAGGGCGCCGACCTCGGCGGGGACGACGGCGAGATCGTGCTCGACTTCAACTTCGCGTACAACCCCTCGTGCGCGTACGACCCGGCCTGGGCGTGCCCCCTCGCGCCTCCGGGCAACACCGTGTCCGTGCCGATCCCCGTCGGCGAGCAGTACGACTTCTAGGGTGGACCGCATGTCATCGACGAGCCTCGTGGCACTCGACGCCGGCGGGCGCGTCCCGCCGTTCGAGCAGGTCCGTTCGCAGATCGCCGCGCAGATCGCGGCCGGCTACCTCGTGGACGGCGAGCGCCTGCCGAGTGTCCGGGGTCTCGCGGACGACCTCGGCCTGGCCGCCGGGACCGTCGCGAAGGCGTACCAGCTCCTGGAGGAGGCGGGCCTCGTGCAGACCGCACGGGGTGCCGGCACGCGGGTCATCCGTCCGGCGGACGTCCCCGAGCCGGTCAGCGAGGCCGCCCGTTCCCTGGCGGCTGCGGCGCGGGCCGCGGGGCTGTCCGCCGACCAGGCCGCTGCAGCGCTCCGGGACGCCTGGCCCGCCTGAGCCCGAACCCCCGCGCGCGGCCGCTTCGTCAGCAGTGCTCGAAGACGTACGCCCGGTGCGACGGCGTCACGAGGTCTCGGTCGCGGAGGATCGTCATCGCCGGCCGGTCGTCCATCGCGCACACCGACTTCCACGACCGGTCGGTGTTGTCCGAGTACTCGACGTCGATGACGTGCTTCCCGTACGCCTTCGTGTACGCCGAGCACTCCTGGTACGCCACGCACTCCTCGGCGACGACGAAGTCGAACCCGGTCGTCTTCCGTCCGGACGCCCCGAGCTGCGGGGTGTTCTTCTGCCCCACGGCCAGGCCGTGCTCGTGTCCGACCCGTACCAGCGCCGCGGCGAGCGCGAGGTTGTCCGCACGCCGGAGCGCCCCGTGGGATCGTGTCCACGAGTCGAGGTTGTCGAACTCCACGGCGTCGAAGCCACGGTCGGCGCAGCGTGCGATCGACTTCGTCAGGACGCCGACGATCTCGGTGCGCTTCGCGGCCGTGGTGGTGTCGAGGAGCATCTCGTCCGGCCACCCGGGGTCGGACACCGGGTCGCCGTCGTCGTCACGCAGGACCGCCGAGCCGTGGTGGTCCAACCAGTCGTCGGCGTCCTCGGGCTGGGTCTGGAAGCCGTTGACGTAGCAGATGCCGTACTTCCCGGCGGCGGGGTGGTCGGTGCTGTCCCGCTCGACGATCGTCACGCCGGACGGCGGGGTGTAGCCGCCGCCGAGCTGGTAGTCCGGGATCCCGGACGTCGGCAGGTTCGCGGAGGGCGAACCCGACCCGGCGTTCCCCGTCGTCGTGGCGCACCCGGCCAGCCCGAACACCCCCACGACGGCCATCGTCAGGGTCAGCAGCAGTGTCCGGTCTCGCACTCCGGAATCCTCGCACGCTATGATGGACGTACTCGAGGCGCCGATCGCCTCGTGCGTCGTACGGACGCCCCGAACTCCCGACCGCCTGGCGGTCGATGATCGAGCACCTCCCGAAGGTGCCCAGGCTTCTCTGCTGCGGCGACTGCGCCAGCCACCTCCGTTGGCGCGCATCCCGCCCGCGCGCTGCCTCAGAGCGCGCCCACCGCCGGAACATCCGGTGTGCCAGTCCACTCCGGCCCTGCCGGAGCGCTCCGGCAGGAAAGGTCACCCATGACCAACGAAGACATCCGCTTCTCCGACCTCGGCGTCCCCACCCCGATGGTCGACGTGCTCGTCAGCCAGGGCAAGGAGAACGCCTTCCCGATCCAGGCGGACACGCTCCCGGACTCCCTCAAGGGCAAGGACGTGCTCGGCCGCGGTCGTACCGGCTCCGGCAAGACGATCGCGTTCGCGATCCCGCTCGCCGCCCGCCTCGCCGCGAACCCCCGCAAGCGTCGCGCCGGCCGCCCGCGTGCGCTGGTGCTCGCCCCGACCCGTGAGCTCGCGACGCAGATCGACGCGACCCTCGCTCCCCTCGCCAAGGCGATGGGCCTCACCACCACGACGATCTTCGGCGGCGTCTCGCAGGGCCGTCAGGTCGACGCGCTCCGCGGCGGCGTCGACGTGGTCGTCGCCTGCCCGGGTCGCCTCGCCGACCTCATGCAGCAGGGCCACGTGCAGCTCGACGCGATCGAGGTCACCGTCCTCGACGAGGCAGACCACATGGCCGACATGGGCTTCCTCCCCGGCGTGACGAAGATCATGCAGGCGACGCCGGAGCAGGGGCAGCGCCTGCTGTTCTCGGCCACGCTCGACAACGGCGTGGACAAGCTCGTCAAGAAGTTCCTGCACAACCCGGTCATGCACTCCGTCGACGACGAGAGCAGCCCCGTCGAGGCGATGACGCACCACCTGTTCGAGGTCGCCGACGCCGATGCGAAGAAGGACCTCGTCCGGACGCTCGCGTCCGGCAACGGTCGCCGCATCCTCTTCATGCGCACGAAGCACCACGCGAAGCGCCTCGCGAAGCAGCTCTCCAGCACGGGCATCCCCGCGGTGGACCTGCAGGGCAACCTGTCGCAGGGCGCCCGTGAGCGGAACCTCGCGAAGTTCTCCTCCGGCGAGGCCCTCGTCCTCGTCGCCACCGACGTCGCCGCCCGTGGCGTGCACGTCGACAACGTCGAGCTCGTCGTCCACGTCGACCCGCCGACCGAGCACAAGGCGTACCTGCACCGTTCGGGTCGCACGGCCCGTGCGGGTTCGTCGGGCGACGTCGTCACCGTGACGATGCCGGCCGAGCGTCGGGACGTCGCGCAGATGATGCGTGCCGCGCAGATCAAGGTCACCCCGCAGCAGGTCACGTCGAACAGCCCGGCCGTCGCCGAGCTCGTCGGCGATGTCGCGCCGATCCGCCACGTCGCGGTGGAGCAGCCCGTCCAGCAGCAGCGTGCGCCCAAGCAGCGCACCGCCGAGTCCGAGGGCGCGGGCGGCGGTCGTCGCCGTGGTCGCGGCGGTCGTTCGGGAGGCGCGGCGCAGCCCGCTCGCGTCGGCTCGGGTTCCGGGTCGTCCGGTGCCGGGCGTCGCGGCGGTCGCCCCGTCGAGGCCGGTTCCGGCGCATCGGCCGGCTCCGCCGGTGGCGCGCGTTCCGCTGGCGGTGCCGGTGGGCAGCGTCGTGCGGGCGGCAGCCGTCGCGCGTCGAGCGACACCGTCCGCGGTGGCTCGGCTCCGGTCTGGTCGTCCGAGGGTGGCTACGCGGCCGGCCGCGGTGCCGGCTCCGAGTCCGGTGGGAACCGTCGCGGTGGTTCGCGCCGCGCTTCCCGCCCGGCCGGCTCCGCACGCTGACCCCGCGCTCCTGACCCCGCGCGGCTGACCCCGCCGCGGAACTCCCGCTGAACACCGGTGCCCGTCGGTCGCACACCCGCATGAGTGGGTTCGACCGACGGGCACCGGTGTCCCGCTGCAGGGCGCACGCCGCCGGGGGACAACCTTGGCGGTGCCTGCGAGCCTCCGAACCGCGACGCGTACGGTCTGTTGCACCGGACGCCGCGCAAGCGGTGGATGGGGAATCGTCCGTCGTTGAGAGGAGTGCCTATGGCTGGGATCGAAGACGTCAAGAACGCCGCTGCCAAGGCAGCAGGCAAGGCCAAGGAAGCCGTCGGCAACGTGACCGACAACGACCGCCTCAAGGCTGAGGGCAAGACCGATCAGGTCAAGGCCGACACCAAGCAGGCCGGTACGGATGCGAAGGACGCCGTCCACGGCGTCGCCGACAGCCTCAAGAACGACAACAAGTAAGCCGGTCTCGCACCGCGCTGCGAAGGCCCCGGATCCGATCGGATCCGGGGCCTTCGTCGTTGCAGGTGCTCGTTCGCCCCGACGGGCTACATCAGGGCGCCGACCGAGGCGAGACCGGCCCGCAGCAGTGCGCCGCGTCCGCCCTCCATCTCCTCGGCGACGGCGTTCGACGCGGCTTCCGCCGGACTCATCCACGTGAGCTCGAGGGCGTCCTGGCGGGGTTCGCACGTGCCCGTCACGGGGACCACGTACGCCAGGGAGATCGCGTGCTGCCGTTCGTCGGTGTAGACCGAGGCGCCGGGCAGCGGGAAGTACTCGGCGACGGTGAACGGCGTCGGGCTCGACGGCAGCTGCGGGAACGCCATCGGGCCGAGGTCCTTCTCGAGGTGCCGGAAGAGCGCCGTCCGGATCGACTCGCCGAACATCACGCGCCCGGAGACGAGCGTGCGGGCGATCGAACCGCTCGGGGAGACGCGGAGCAACACGCCCACCTCGGTGACGACGCCGAGGCCGTCAGTACGGACGGGGACGGCCTCGACGTAGCAGATCGGCAGCCGACGACGCACGTTCGCGAGTTCCTCGTCGGACAGCCAGCCGGAGTCGGGGTCAGGGGTGCGCAGCGAGGCCATGCACCGTGTCTACCAGGCACTCCGGCGAGTTCGGCGGAAGGCGCGGGGGTCGGGGATGGTTAGCGTTGTCCACATGATCGATGCGGACACCGTCCAGTGGACCCGGCCGTCCTCCGAACGGGTCGGCACGCCGCTGCTCGTCGCACTGCACGGGGTGGGGTCGGACGAGCACGACCTGCTCGGGCTCGCGCCCGGCCTGCCACCCGCGTGGACGATGGCGACGCTCCGTGCACCGCTGCCGTGGGGGCAGGGGTACTCCTGGTACCCGCTGGGCACGCCGGGCTCGCCCGCGCTCGAGCCGGTCGACGCAGCGGCGTCCGGCGTCCTCGCCTGGATCGACTCGGTGGCTGCCGACCACCCGCGCATCGGGCTGCTCGGGTTCTCGCAGGGCGGGTCGATGGCGCTGCAGCTCCTCCGGGCGCGGCCCACGGGGTTCGCCTTCGCGGTGTCCCTGTCCGGCTTCGTCGTTCCCGGGGTCACCGATGCGCGGGACGAGGCCGTCGCTGCCGTCCGCCCGCGGGTGTTCCTCGGACACGGCGACCTCGACCCGGTGATCCCGGCCGAGGCGACCGCCCGGACGCAGGCCTGGGCGGCGACGCACACCGACGTGACCGATCGGGTGTACGCGGGACTACCGCACGCGGTCTCGGCGGCCGAGCTGGCGGACGTGGCCGCCTTCATCGGCGGCTGACGGCCGTCGACGGAGCGACGAACGGACTGGAGGCGCGCTGCCAGCTGGCACCGCGCCTCCAGTCCGTCATCTGGTCCCGTCGTGACGGGTGTTCCTAGTCGGCGAGGATCTGGAGGAGGTCCTTGCGGAGCTGGTCGACCTTGGCCGTGGCGGCCTTGGCCTGCTCCTCCGTCGCGCTCGTCCGGTACATGTGCAGGACGCCCATGGTCTTCCGGAGCGCCTCGAAGAACTCGCGCTGCGAGTCCGGGACGCCCGGCGTGGACTCCCACGTCGCGGCGATCGCGTCGGCCTTCGACTCGGCCTCGGCCCTGCCGGCGTCGGTGAGCTCGAAGAGGGTCTTGCGCCCGTCGCCGGTGGAGACCACGAGGTCCTCGTCCACGAGCTGCTGGAGCGTCGGGTAGACCGAGCCGGGGCTCGGCTTCCAATCGCCGCCGGTGCGCTCGGCGATCGTCTTGATCACGGCGTACCCGTTCTGCGGGCCCTCGGCCAGCAGGCCGAGGATCGCGAGGCGGACGTCGCCACGGCGGCGACGCTCACGGCCGAAACCGGGACCGCCGAAACCGGGACCCCCGAAACCGGGACCGAAGCCCCGACCGAACCCGGGGCCGAAGCCGGGGCCGAAGCCGCCGCGTCCGCCGTGGTCGTGGTCACCGCGGTCGCGGCCGGGGAACCCGGCGCCGTGGTGCTGCCGCGAGCCGCCGAAGCGGGGGCCACGCGGGCCGAAGCCTCGGTCGTCGCGGCGGGGCGTGTTGCTGGTGTCGTCATACGGGGTGCGCATGATGACTCCTTCCTTGGTGGTGTTCGAAGTTGACTCGCGACCGGTCTGACTGATCCGTCTTCGTCGTATCGCGATGTGTCAACGATAGATCGCTATCTCCGCCAAGTCAATCCCTGCTCGGTGGAATTTCAGTCGATCGGTTCCGGCATCCCGAACCGTCTGGTGCGCGCAACCGCGCAGCCCTACGAAAGGAATCCCATGCCACTGCACAAGCTGGGGAGCGTCGCCCTCGTCGTCGCGATCGCGGGTGGAGCACTCGCGCTCCCGACCGCCGCCGTCGCCGCCCCCTCCTCGCCCGCCGCGAGCCAGACCGCTGCTGCGCCGTACATCACGGTGAGCACCCCGGAGACGTACCTGCCGTACACGAAGGTGACGATCACGGGGACGGCCACCCCGAACGCAGACGTCTACCTCCGCTCGGTCGGCCTCGCACTGCCGCTGGAACGCCTCCGCTCCGATGCGGAGGGACGCTGGTCGTACACGCCGGACCGTGCCCTGAGCGGCAACTTCGGCGGGAACACCGTCACGGTCGTCGCACCGGACGGCCGCTCGGCGCAGACCACGTTCGCGCTGTACGGCACGTACCCGGAACCGACGAACCCGATGGCGGCGTTCCGGCCCGTCGCCGTGACCTCGACCGCTCCCGGTTCCGCGTCGTCGAGCCAGGTGCGCGGCACGGCGACCCCCGGCGCCGTCATCGTCGTCCGGGGTGTGGGCTACGCGCAGAGCGTGACCGCGGCGGACGCGAACGGGAACTGGTCGACCACGCTCGCGAAGGCCACCCCCGGCGACTCCCGCTGGTTCGAGTTCGCCGCTTACCAGACGCACACGAAGGGTGCCGACAAGACGCTCTTCACCCTCGGCAACTGAGCACCACCCACCGAACCGGAGTCAGAATGCAGATCATCACCACCGCCGCCGCCGGCGCGCTCGTCCTCGGCGTCGCCCTGACCGGTGCGCTCAGTGCGGCACCCGCGTCGGCGGCACCACAGACCGCCGCCGGCAGCGCGACCGTCTCGGCGACCGCGCCGACCACGGTGGACGCCCCCGCCATCGCCACCCTGCTGCTGCCGGGGACCATCGGGCAACCCGTGCTCGTCGTGGGCACCGCACGCCCGGGAGCCACCGTCGAGGTCACCTACCGGGGCGAGTCGACGCGCGTCCTCGCGGGGGCCACCGGCACCGACCTCGCCGGGTACTGGTCCGCTGAGCTGCCGGGCCGCGAACTCGGCGGTGGCGTGCGCACGATCAGCGCCACGCAGATCGTCGACGGTGAGCGCTCGCCGTCCACCAGCTACGAGTACGCCGGGTTCGTCTTCCCCTTCTGAGGCTGAGACCACCTCCGCCCGGCGAGGACGAGGGACGGTACTGACGAGTGCCGTCCTTCGTCGCACGGACCGCCGTCGGACTCGGGCGGCTGTCGGTGGTCGCGGGCAGGATGGGACGGACCATGACGGACGTCTTCGAGCGCTTCTCCCCCGCCACCACCGAGTGGTTCCGTGGCGCGTTCGACTCGCCGACGGCGGCACAGGCAGGTGCGTGGGACGCGATCTCGACCGGGCAGCACGCACTCGTGATCGCCCCGACCGGGTCCGGCAAGACGCTCGCCTCGTTCCTCTGGTCGATCGACCGGCTCATCAGCGCCGGGGATCGTCCGCCCGCCAAGCAGCGCACACGGGTGCTCTACGTCTCGCCGCTCAAGGCGCTCGGCGTGGACGTCGAGCGGAACCTCCGCAGCCCGCTCGTCGGCATCACCCAGACGGCGCGGCGCCTCGGCCTCGAACCGCCCGAGGTCACGGTCGGGGTGCGGAGCGGCGACACTCCGTCGTCCGACCGGCAGCGCCTGCTCCGCCAGCCGCCGGACATCCTCATCACGACGCCCGAGTCGCTCTACCTGATGCTCACGTCGCAGGCCCGCGAAACCCTGGTGAACGTCGACACCGTGATCGTCGACGAGGTGCACGCGGTCGCCTCCACCAAGCGCGGTGCCCACCTCGCCGTGTCGCTCGAACGCCTCGACGACCTGCTCGACGAGCCGGTCCAGCGGATCGGGCTGTCCGCGACGGTGCGACCGGCGGAAGAGGTCGCACGGTTCCTCGGCGGCCGGGCGCCCGTCACCATCATCGCGCCGCCGGCCCAGAAGACCTTCGACCTGCGCGTGGTCGTTCCCGTCGACGACATGGCCGAGCTCGGCGCACCCCCGGTCGGGGCCGACGCGTCCGATGCGCCCTCGAACGGGTCGATCTGGCCGCACGTCGAGGAACGCGTGGTCGACCTCGTCGAGGAACACCGCTCGACCATCGTGTTCGCGAACTCCCGGCGCCTGGCCGAACGGTTGACGGCACGGCTCAACGAGATCCACGAAGAGCGGGTCCTCGCCGCCGCCGGAGACGGCGTGCTCGTGCCCGCCGGCGTCTCCCCGGCTGACGACGGTCTGCCCGCCGCACGGGGGCAGTCCCCGGCGCGGGCCTCGGCACACGCGCCCGTCGCCCAGCCGAATCGCCCTCCGGCCCAGATGATCGGCGGGGCCGGGCAGACGGGCGGTGGCGGTTCCGACGCCGCGGTGCCCGTGCTCGCGCGCGCCCACCACGGCTCGGTGTCGAAGGACCAGCGGGCGATCATCGAGGACGACCTGAAGTCCGGGCGGCTGCGGTGCGTCGTCGCGACGAGCTCGCTCGAACTCGGCATCGACATGGGCGAGGTCGACCTCGTCGTCCAGGTCGAGGCCCCTCCGTCGGTCGCGAGCGGCCTCCAGCGCGTCGGCCGTGCCGGACACCAGGTCGGCGAGATCTCCCGTGGCGTCCTGTTCCCGAAGCACCGGGCCGACCTGGTGAACAGCGCCGTCACGGTCGAGCGGATGGTGTCCGGGCAGATCGAGGCGATCTCGGTCCCCGCCAACCCGCTCGACGTCCTCGCGCAGCACACCGTCGCCGCGGGGGCGATCGACACCGTCGACGTCGAGCACTGGTTCGAGCTCGTCCGGCGCAGCGCCCCGTTCAGCGGCCTGCCCCGATCGGCGTTCGAGGCGACGCTCGACCTCGTCACCGGGCGGTACCCGAGCGACGAGTTCGCCGAGCTCCGGCCGCGCCTGGTCTGGGACCGCGTGCACGGCACCCTCACCGGCCGGCCCGGGGCGCAGCGGCTCGCGGTGACCAGCGGCGGGACCATCCCGGACCGCGGCATGTTCGGCGTGTTCATGGTCGGCGAGAAGGCCTCCCGCGTCGGCGAGCTCGACGAGGAGATGGTCTACGAGTCCCGCGTCGGCGACGTCTTCGCGCTCGGCGCCACGAGCTGGCGGATCGAGGAGATCACGCACGACCGGGTGCTCGTGAGCCCGGCGTTCGGGCAGCCCGGTCGGGTGCCGTTCTGGAAGGGCGACGGCATCGGCCGCCCTGCGGAGCTCGGCCGCGCCACCGGGGCGTTCGTGCGCGAGGTCGAGGGCGCCTCCGACGAGGACGCCCGCGCACGTGTCTCCGCCGGCGGGCTCGACGAGCGTGCGGTGACGAACCTCCTGACCTTCCTCCGCGACCAGCGCGCCGCGACGGGACACGTGCCGAACGACACGACCCTCGTCGTCGAGCGCTTCCGCGACGAACTCGGCGACTGGCGGCTCATCCTGCACTCGCCGTACGGCATGCAGGTGCACGCGCCGTGGGCACTGGCGGTCGCCGCCAGGCTGCGGGAGCGCCACGGGATCGACGGCGACGCCATGGCCGCCGACGACGGCATCGTGGTGCGCATCCCCGAGACCGACGCCGAGCCGCCCGGTGCCGACCTGTTCGTGTTCGAGCGGGACGACCTCGAGGCACTGGTCACCGACGAGGTCGGGGCGTCGGCACTGTTCGCCGCCCGGTTCCGCGAGTGTGCGGCGCGGGCACTCCTGCTGCCCCGGCGGAACCCCGGACAGCGGTCACCGCTCTGGCAGCAGCGGCAGCGTGCGTCGCAGCTGCTCGAGGTCGCGCAGAAGTACCCCTCGTTCCCGATCGTGCTCGAGACCGTCCGCGAAGTGCTGCAGGACGTGTACGACGTGCCGTCCCTGCTCGGCATCGCGGACGACATCGCGGGCCGGCGCATCCGGCTCGTCGAGACAGAGACCGAGCAGCCCTCCCCCTTCGCCAGGTCGCTGCTCTTCGGGTACGTCGCCGCCTTCATGTACGAGGGCGACACCCCGCTCGCCGAACGGCGGGCAGCGGCGCTCTCACTGGACTCGACCCTGCTCGGCGAGCTGCTCGGTCGGGCCGAGCTCCGCGAACTGCTCGACCCCGCGGTCATCGCAGGCGTCGAGCGCGACCTGCAGCGACTGTCGCCCGACCGGCGCGCCCGTGACGCCGAGGGGCTGGTGGACGTCCTCCGCCTCGTCGGTGCCCTCGACCTCGACGAGGCGGTCGATCGCAGTTGGTCGGCCGACACCGACGACCGTGCCGAGGCCCGCGAGACCCTCCAGGGCATCCTCACCACGCTCGAACGCGACCGCCGTGTGCTGTCGTTCTCGCACGCTGGCGCGACCCGGTGGGCCGTGATCGAGGACGCCTCGCGCCTCCGCGATGCCCTCGGGGTCCCACTGCCGATCGGGGTGCCGACCGCGTTCGTCGAGCCCGTCGCCGATCCGCTCGGTGACCTGGTCGGCCGGTACGCCCGGTCGCACGGACCGTTCTCCGCCCAGGACGCCGCCGCACGCCTGGGCCTCGGGATCGCCGTCGTCCAGGACACCCTGCGTCGGCTCGTCGCCGACCGACGCGTGGTGGAGGGCGAGTTCCGGCCCGACCGCCAGGGTGCGGAGTGGTGCGACGCCGAGGTGCTCCGCCGGATCCGGACGAAGTCGCTCGCGGCGCTCCGGCACGAGGTCGAGCCGGTGTCCCCGGACACCCTCGCCCGCTTCCTGCCCGCGTGGCAGCACGTCCACACGACGGGCAGCCGCGGTGGCCTCAGGGGTGTCGACGGCGTGCTGCAGGTCATCGACCAGCTCGCCGGGGTAGCACTGCCCGCCAGCGCGTGGGAGACCCTCGTGCTGCCGGCCCGTGTCACCGACTACGCACCGAGCATGCTCGACGAGCTCACCGCCACCGGCGAGGTCCTCTGGTCCGGCGGCGGGACCCTGCCCGGCAACGACGGATGGGTGCGCCTGCACCTCGCCGACACAGCGGCGACCACGCTCGCCGAGCCCGCGGGCGACGACACGACCGAGCTCCAGCGCGACGTGCTCACCGCCCTGGCCGGTGGCGGCGCGTACTTCTTCCGGCAGCTCGGGCAGGCCGTGGGCAGCACGGACGACCAGGCGCTCACGACGGCGCTGTGGGACCTCGTCTGGGCCGGGCAGATCACCAACGACACCTTCGCGCCGCTCCGGGCGATGCTCGGTGGCAAGGCGAAGAGCACCAGCGCTCCCCGCGCCCGCGCCTACCGGGGCCGACGACGCCCGACCATGCCGACGCAGTCCGGCCCGCCGTCCGTCGGCGGGCGGTGGTCGATCCTGCCCCTCGCCGAGTCCGACGCGACCCTGCGGGCCGCCGCGACCGCCGAGCAGCTGCTCGAGCGGTACGGCGTCGTCACCCGCGGCGCGGTGCAGGTCGAAGGGGTCCGGGGCGGGTTCGCCGGCGTCTACCGCGTGCTCTCCCGCTTCGAGGAGTCCGGGCGTGCACGACGCGGGTACTTCGTCGAGGGGCTCGGCGCCGCGCAGTTCGCCACCGGCCCCACGGTCGACCGACTCCGGACGTACGCGCGTGACCTCGACGAGGACGAGCGCGCGGACCCGGACCGGAAGCGCGAGGCCTTGACGCTCGCAGCGACCGACCCGGCCAACCCGTACGGGGCCTCGTTGCCGTGGCCGACCGGAGACGCCGCCGACGACCCCGAAGCGTCAGAGGAGAGCCCGAAGACCACCGGTCGTGGCCACCGCCCCGGACGGAAGGGCGGTGCCCTGGTGACGACGGTCGACGGCAGGCTCGCGGTGTACGTCGAACGCGGCGGGAAGTCCGTCCTCACCTTCACCGACGACCCGGCCGACCTCGGGGCCGCCGCAGTGTCGATCGCCGCGACCGTCCGGAGCGGCCTCCGCAAGCTGGCCGTCGAGCGGGTGGACGGCGACTTCGTCCTCGAGACGCCGCTCGCGGCGGCGCTGCGTGACGCAGGCTTCACCGCCACCCCGCAGGGACTGCGGTTGCGTGCCTGAGTCGACCCGCGCCTCCAGGCCCGTCCACGACGATGCGCCGGAGGTGACCCGTGCCTGAGGGCGACACCGTCTTCCGGGCTGCACGCCGACTGCACACCGCGCTCGCGGGGAAGGTCCTCACCCGCAGCGACTTCCGGGTACCCGCGTTCGCGACCGTCGACCTCGTCGGCCGCACCGTCGACGAGGTGCTCCCCCGGGGCAAGCACCTACTGCACCGGATCGGCGACGTGACCGTGCACTCCCACCTCAAGATGGAGGGGCGCTGGGACGTCTACGCTCCGGGCGACCGCTGGCGGCGACCCGCGCACCAGGCGCGGGCGATCCTCGACGCCGACGGGGTGTCGACCGTCGGCTTCGCGCTCGGCGTGCTCGAGGTCGTGCCCCGCGACGAGGAGTCCGAGATCGTCGGGTACCTGGGTCCGGACCTGCTCGGACCCGACTGGGACGCCGACCTGGCGCTGGCGAACCTGCTCCGCGATCCCGCTCGGCCGATCGGGCTGGCGCTCCTCGACCAGCGGGTGCTCGCCGGGCTCGGGAACGTCTACCGCAACGAGCTCTGCTTCCTGCGCGGCGTCCTGCCGACGCGGCCGGTCGGCGAGGTGCACGACCCCGCACGGGTGATCGCGCTGGCGAGCCGGCTCGTCCTGGCGAACCGCGACCGGAGCGCCCGGGTGACCACCGGGGTGGACCGGCCGGGGCGCCGCTTCTGGGTCTACGGGCGCGCCGGGAAGCCGTGCCTGCGGTGCGGCACCCCGATCCGGTACGGCGAACTCGGCGAATCGGAACTCACCCTGCGCGACACCTCCTGGTGCCCGCGGTGTCAGACCTGAGGCAGCGCGTCAGCGGTCGGACGCGTCGATGACGCAGCTCTCGACCTGTTCCGCCGCCTTCGATCCCGCGTCGAAGGAGCTCGGCGCTGGCGAGGCCGAGGTGGACTCGTCCGCGATCGAGTCCTTCGCCGGCTGGTTCACGGCGTAGAGGGGGCCGTCGAAGTCGTCCGACTTCGGATCCGCCGTGGTCGCCCAGATCGTCACGTCATCGTCGTTCGGGTCGTTGCTGTCCTCCGGCACGATCGTCGCGCCGAGGTACCAGCCGCCGTCGCCCTTCTGGGTGTTCGCGTACTCCGTCGTGTCGTGACCGCCCACGGCCTTGTCGATCGCGTCGACCACGGCGCTCGAGGCGAGGTCGCACTGTGCGGACTGCGACTTCTCCTCCGAGCCGGGCACCTTGCCGACGGGGTCGATGTTCTGGGCACCGCCCGGGTCGCAGGCGGTGAGCAGCAGGGCGATGGTGGCGGCGCCGAGCAGCGCCGTGGCGGTCTTCGCTCGCGTGGACATGGCCGGGACGGTAGGCGGCGCCCGGTGGACGGCGTCTCAGACGATCCGCGGCGCGCGGGCCCCGCGCCCGCGTCAGCCCGCGGAGCGGGCGGCAACCGGGCGACGGCGGAGCGAGGCGTCGAGCACCGCCGGCGGGTTGTACTGCTGGTCGAGGCGCCCCACGTCCGTGCCGGGCGGGACGATCGCGTCGATGCGGTCGAGCACCTCGTCCGACAGCGCGACGTCGACGCCCTCGAGCAGGTCGTCGAGCTGCTCCATCGAGCGCGGTCCGATGAGGGCACTCGTGACGCCGGGGTGGGCGATCGCGAACGCCATCGCGAGGTGGGTCATCCGGATGCCGGTGTCCTCCGACAGGGCGACGACCTGCTCGACGGCGTCGATCCGGCGCTCGTCCTGGTTGTGCGCGAACATGCCGACGCGGGCGAGGTCGCTGTCCCGGCCCTTCCGGAACCGTCCGGTGAGCATGCCGCCGGCGAGTGGGCTCCACACGAGTGCGCCCATGCCGTAGCGCTGCACGACCGGCAGGACCTCGCGTTCGATGCCGCGGTTGAGGATCGAGTACGTCGGCTGCTCGGAGCGGAAGCGCTCGAGCCCGCGGCGCTCGGACGTCCACTGCGCCTCGACCTGCATCGAGGCCGGGAAGTCCGAGCTCCCGATCGCCCGGACCTTGCCGCTCCGGATCAGGTCGGTCAGGGCGGAGAGCGTCTCCTCGAGGTCGACGCTGTCGTCCGGACGGTGTGCCTGGTACAGGTCGATGTGGTCGGTCTGCAGTCGGCGGAGCGAGTCCTCGACCGCGGTCGTGATCCAGCGGCGGGAGTTGCCGCGGCGGTTCGGGTCGTCACCCATCGGGCCGTTGAACTTCGTCGCGATGACCACGTCGTCACGGCGGCCCTTGAGCGCCTTGCCGACGAGCGACTCCGACCCACCCTGCGAGTAGCGGTCGGCCGTGTCGATGATGTTGATGCCCGCGTCGAGCGCGCGGTGGACGATGCGGATCGAGTCCTGCTCGTCACCGTTGCCGATGCGACCGTCGGTGCCGAGCATCATGGCGCCGAGCGCGAAGGGGCTGACCTGGATGCCGGTCCGGCCGAGGGTGCGGTACTGCATGGCGGTTCCTCCTGTCGATGGCGTCCTCGGCTCCGGTGCCGTATCGTGAACCGAAGCGGAACGCCCTTCCGGAACTATACGGAACAGCTTTCCGTTTCCGCAAGACCGATGTCCCGAACGACCCCAGGAGGAACCCGTGCGCGCCGATGCCCGCCGCAACGCCGACGCCCTGACCGACGCCGCGAAGGCGGTCTTCGCGACGGACGGCGTCGACGTGCCCGCCAAGGTCATCGCGGACCGCGCCGGAGTGGGCGTCGGGACGCTCTACCGACACTTCCCACAGCGCTCGGACCTGGTCGTCGCGGTGTTCCGGAACGCGGTCGACGCCTGCGCTGCCGCCGCCGACGAACTCGTGAGCGCCCACGCTCCGGACGAGGCACTCGCCCGCTGGTTGCAGCGGTTCACCGAGTTCATCGCGACGAAGCGGGGACTCGCGGCAGCACTCCACTCGGGCGACCCCGCGTTCGGAGCACTCCCCGCGTACTTCACCGAGCAACTCGGCGGCGCGCTCGACGGCCTGCTCGACACCGCGGCGGCCGCAGGGACGATCCGGCCCGACGTCGACGCCGAGCAGCTGCTGCTCGCGGTCGCGAACCTCTGCCACGGCGCCCCGACGGCGGAGCAGAGTCAGCTCATGGTCGGGTTGCTCGTGGACGGCCTCCGCTACCGCGCGACGGCCTGACCCGGACGCCCCGCCGGGTGCAGCCGGTCGGCCGCGACGGTGCGGACGGCGTCGGTCACCCGCTCGAGGAGCGGTGACGCCAGGTTCCATCGCTGCCACCACAGGGCGACGTCGGCCCGGCGGCCGGGCGTCAGCTCGACGAGTTCGCCACGGTCGAGGGCATCGAGGCACTGGGCCTCGGGCAGCATCCCCCACCCGAAGCCGAGCGACACCGCCCGCGCGAAGTCCGCCGAGGTGGGGACGAAGTGCCGCGGTCCGGACGGTGCGTGCCCGAGCACCCGACGGAGGTAGCCCTGCTGCAGGTCGTCGGCGCGGTCGTAGTCGACGAGCGCGACCCGGTCGAGTCGGCCGAGCATCCGGCGCTCGGAGTCGATGCCGGCCAGGTACCGCTCGACGAAGGCCGGTGACGCCACCGCCCGGTACCGGTCGATGCCGAGCGGGACCGAGGAGCACCCCTGCACCGGCTCCGACTCAGCCGTGACCGCCGCCATCACCGTGCCGGCGCGGAGGAGCTCGGCCGTGCGGTCCTGGTCCTCGCGGTGCAGGTCGAACACCACCTCGGTGTCCGTGCGGACCAGGGCGAGGGCGTCGAGGAACCAGGTGCCGAGGGAGTCGGCGTTGACCGCGAGCGGGATCGACGGGACGACCGAGTCGCCGCCGCCGAGCGCCCGGGAGGTCTCCTCGTCGAGGAGCTGTGCCTGCCGCGCGTGCCGGAGCACCACCTCGCCGTCGGACGTCGCACGGACCGGCGTCGTCCGTTGGAGCAGCACCCGACCGACCTGCTGCTCCATCGACTTGATCCGTTGGGAGACCGCTGACGGGGTGATCGACAGTGCACGGGCTGCGGCGTCGAGCGTCCCGTGGTCGACCGCCGCGAGCAGGGTCTCGAGGTGTTCGCGCTGGAACCGGGGCATGCAGCTGAGCTTACGCAGCATCAGGAACGTGAGCTGTACTGCATGACCGCGCGGCCCTACGGTCGAACCGTGACCGCACTCCTCCCCCTGCTCTCCGGCCTCGGCACCGGGCTCGCGCTGATCGTCGCGATCGGCGTGCAGAACACGTACCTGCTGCGGCTCGCGGTGAGCGCCCGGCTCCGGGTGGTGACGGTGGCGGTGGTCGTCTGCGCGGTGTCCGACGCCGTGCTCATCCTCGCCGGGGTCCTCGGCGTCGGGGTGGTCGTCGAGCGGTTCCCCGTCGCACTCGTGGTCATCCGGTTCGTGGGGGCCGCGTTCCTGGTGACGTACGGGGTGCTCGCGGCTCGGCGGGCGCTCAGGCCCTCGGGCGACGCCCTGCGCGTCGACGAAGCAGCGATCGACGAAGCAGCGGTCGACGAGGCAGCGGTCGACCGACGAGCCACCCAGGACGGACCGATCGGCGCGCACGAGCCGGGCAGGCCCACGGCCCTGGACGCGACCACCGCACCGTCGCGGGTCGCCGAGCGGACGCGCACCGCGCCTCCAGGCCGTCGCCAGGACGCGCACGACGTGACGATGCGCGTGGCCGTCGTGACCATGCTCGTCTTCACGTGGGCGAACCCGCACGTCTACCTGGACACCCTCGTGTTCCTCGGCTCGGTGGGCAACCAGCAGGGTGTCGACGACCGCTGGTGGTGGACCGCCGGTGCCGTGCTCGCCAGCTGCCTGTGGTTCGGCGCGATCGGGTTCGGCGGGCGGCTGCTCCGGCCGCTGTTCGCGAAGCCGCTGACCTGGCGAGTGTTCGACGGCCTCGTCGCCGTGGTCATGCTCGGGTTCGGCGCGGCCCTGGCCCTCGGCGCGTAGCGGAGCGACCACGGGCCCGGACAGCGGAGCGACCACGGCCCGGACGGCGCAGCGACCACGGCCCGGACGGCGCAGCGACCACGGCCCGGACGGCGCAGCGACCACGGCCCGGACAGCGGAGCGACCACGAGCCCGGACAGCGGGACACCGGTGCCCGTCGGCCGCACCGCGGCATCGCGGGTGCGCGGCAGACGAACACCGGTGTTCCGCAGGGGGTGAACCGGCGGCAGGACCCCTACCGCATCGACTGGCCGACGCGGCTGTTCCGGCGGCTGTACCCGAAGTAGATCGCGAAACCGATCACGAGCCAGATGACGAACCGGAGCCAGGTCTCGACCTCGAGGTTGAGCATCAGCCAGAAGCACAGGACGGCCGACACGATCGGCAGCACCGGCGACCACGGCACCCGGAACGCCCGCGGGGCATCCGGACGCGACTTCCGGAGCACGACGATGCCGATCGACACCAGGACGAACGCGGACAGCGTGCCGATGTTGATCATGCCCTCGAGCTTGTCGACCGCCGTGAACCCGGCGAGGAGCGCGACCACGACACCGGCGACGACCTGCACCCGGACCGGGGTCTGGGTCTTCGGGTTCGTCTGCGAGAACCAGCGGGGCAGGAGCCCGTCGCGGCTCATCGAGAACACGATGCGCGAGAGGCCGAGCAGCAGGACCATGACGACCGTGGTGAGGCCGATCAGCGAGCCGATCGCGATGATCCCGGCGGCCCAGGGCAGCCCGACGATGTCGAACGCCGAGGCGAGCGACGGCGCCTTCTCCTCTGCCAAGCGCTGGTAGGACACCATGCCGGTGATGACGATGCTGACGCCGACGTACAGGAGAGTCACGATGCCGAGGCCGATGAAGATGCCGCGGGGCAGGGTCTTCTGCGGGTTCTCGGTCTCTTCCGCGCTGGTCGCGACGACGTCGAAGCCGATGAAGGCGAAGAACACGAGGGACGCCGCGGCGAGCAGTCCGAACACGCCGTACTGCGCCGGCTCGGACCCGGTGAACCAGGACACGAGCGACTGGGTCCAGACGCTGCCCTCGGCACCCTTGGCGGGCTCGGCCGGCGGGATGAACGGCGTGAAGTTCGCGGCCTTGACGAAGAACGCACCCGCGACGATGACGAAGACGACGATCGCGACCTTGATGATCGTGATGACGGCGGACACCCGGCTCGACAGGCGGGTGCCGAAGGCGAGGAGCACGGTGAAGATGCCGACGATGAGCACCGGGCCCCAGGTGAACCCGATCGGGCCGAGCTGGATCGTGCTCGGCAGGGTCACCCCGAACACGTCGAACGCGGTGCTGAGGTAGATCCCCCAGTACTTCGCGATGACGGCGCTGGCCGTGAGGGTCTCGAGGATGAGGTCCCACCCGACGATCCACGCGAGGAGCTCACCCATCGTGGCGTAGGTGAACGTGTACGCGGAACCGGCGACGGGGATCGTCGACGCGAACTCGGCGTAGCACATGATCGCCAGGCCGCAGGTGACGGCGGCGAGGAGGAACGAGACGATGACGCCCGGTCCGGCGAAGTTCGCGGCGGCGTTCGCGCCGACCGAGAAGATGCCCGCACCGACGGCGACGGCGATGCCCATCGCCGCGATGTCGAAGGTGCGGAGCGAGCGCTTGAGCGACCGCCCCTTCTCCTCGGAGTCGGCCAACGAGGCCTCGATGGACTTGATGCGGAGCTGCGGTGCCATGGGGTGGTTCCCGTCATCGACTGGCGGCGGACCACGCGAGGTTACTGGTGTACCACCCCGCCACGCAAACAGTCGGCATGCACGGCGCGCGGTCGCACGGGTGGTCGTCGCGGGCCTGGAGGCGCGGGTCGGCTCAGGCGGATCGGCGCCAGTCCGCCAGGAACCGTGCGCCGGCCTCGTCGTGGATCACGCCGTCGGGAGCGGTGAGGACCGGGTACGGCGTCGCGGGGACCCCGTCGGCCGGCCGGACGTCGACGTGTGCGACGTCGTGGCCGTGCGCGTGCAGCCAGTCCGCCATCGCGTAGTCGCTGCGGGAGTCGCCCATCGTCCGCCACGCCAGCGGCAGCTCGCCGTCGAGTGCGAGGAGTTCGAGGGAGCGCTCCGCCCCCATGTCCTTGCCGCTCCGGTCCGACTCCACGTCGGTCGAGATGATCGTCGGGTCGATGCGCCACGCGACCGCACCGTCCGCGTCGGGCCGGACGTCGTCGAGCCGGCGGACGCCGAGTCCTCGGCGCTCGAGCGCGGCCATCGCCCGCTCGTCGAACTCGGGTTGCCGAGCGAGGTACGTCGCGTTCGGCACCTCGACCCGCTGCTCGATCGAGACCATCGCGCGCTTCGTCTCGTCGAAGAAGACCAGGTCGGCGTACTCCGCACGGACGAGTTCACGCATCTCGTCGGCGTAGTCACGGGGCAGCGCGAGGTCCTCCGCGACGGTGAGCTCACCCATGCCGCCCTCGTACTGCGGGCCGATCGAGCACCACACGGCACCCTTCTCGCAGACGGCGTGCACACGGCCGCCGGCGGCGAGGCCCCCGGCGAGCAGCGGTCCCACGACCTCTTGCCGGATGAAGGCGTCACTCCGGCCGGTGTTGAAGACGACGGGGATGCCCTCGGCGGCGAGGGCGACGAGGTCCTCGATGATGCTCGGGATGGCGATGGTGCGCGAGACCGGGCTCGCGATGGGGCCGTCGACGTCGAGCAGGAGACCGAGGCGGGGTGCGTTCACGCGACCATCCTCTCGCAGTCGGCGGGGTTCGCCGCCGCCGACCGGCACCGACACGCGGCAGCGCTCGGGTCGTTCAGCCCTGCGTCGTCGTGCGGGCCGTGAACCGGTCGAGCACCTGGCCGATCGCCTCGGGGTCGGGGACGTGCCCCTGCCCGCGCAGCTCGGTGTACTCCGACCCGGGGACGGCTTCGACGACCGCACGGGCCGCCTGCCGCATCCACTCGACCCCGTTGCCACCGGCGGCCACGAGCAGCGGGACGCCCACGGCAGCGGCGACCCGCTCGGGGATCGCCAGCCCGTTGAGCACGCGGACGTCACGGCTCAGCACGTCGGCGTCGGTGACGAGCGACCGCCACAGCGCGCCCTTGAGCCGGAGCGCCGTGATCTGGCCCATGGGGACCCCGAGGACGTGGGCGAGGTACGCGCGGACCGCCTGGGCCCGGCGGCCCGCACCGACGTACTCATCGAGGACGTCGGCGAACACCACGTCGTCGGCGTGCGGGTCGACGGTCGCCCGGTACGGCGGTTCGTACAGGACGGCGGCGTCGAGGGGGACGCCTCCGGCGAGGCCGTGCAGCACGACCCCCGCGCCGACGCACATGCCGAGTCCGGTGACCGGGCCGTCGACGGTGGCGACGACGGCCGCGAGGTCCTCGACCTCGCGCTCGATCGCCCACGGGTCGGTGTCGCTGCTCGCGCCGCGGCCGCGTCGGTCGTAGGTGACGACGCGGTACCGGTCGCGCAGGGTCGAGGTGAGCCGTTCGACCGTCGGACTGCCGTGGTGGTCGAACGCTCCGCCCACGACGACGAGGGCCGGTCCGGTGCCTCCGTCGGACACGGCGAGCACCGTGCCGTCCGCGGAGACGACCGTGCGGTCGACGTGCTGGTCCATGGGTTCCTCGGTGTGGTGGAGCGACCGCGCTGCTTCGGGGCTGCGTCGGGTCCTTCGGGAACGGTCCTGGCGGGTCGGTTGTGTCGAGCATGACAGCACGCAGCGCTGCCGTCGACACCCGCAACCAGGGGGAGAACGCCGGTCCGTGTGGGTCAGGGATCCCGGTACACCTCGCGCCGCGTCCACCACGGCTGCGACCCGTTTGTTCGTCAGACGAGTGCCGTCCGGCCCACCGATTCCCGTTCGAGGAGCGCCCGCTTGACGTCGAGCCCCCACGCGAAGCCGCCGAGGGTGCCGTCCGTGCGGAGCACTCGGTGGCACGGGACGAACAGCGCCGGGGCGTTCCGGGCGCAGACGCTCGCCGCCGCCCGCACCGCATCGGGCCGTCCCATCGCCGCCGCGAACTCGGTGTAGGTGCGCACGACCCCCGCCGGGATCAACCGGAGCTGTCGCCACCCCTCGGCGAAGAGTTCAGTGCCGAACTGGTGCACGGGCACCTGCATCGCGTGCTCGACCTCGCCCGCGTAGAACGCGTCGACGGCCGCCGCCGAGGCGACCCTGCCGTCCGTGATGCGGTCCGGCCGGTGCCGGTCGGCGATGCGGCCGAGGATGCGGTCCACCTCGTCCGTCCACCCCGAGGCGAGGACGCGGTGTTCGGCGTCCTCGAGCACGGTGAAGGGGCCGTCCGGGGTGTCGAGGGTCTGGATCGTTGCGTCGGTCATCGTTCGTCCTTTCGAGGGTCCATGTGCGACACACCGGCGGTCGCGAGCGCGCGGTCGATCACCGGTCGCCAGCAGTGCATCGTCAGGTAGCTCCGCCAGGGGGCCACCTGCTCCGACCATAGGGAGAGCTCTCGCGCCGCGCCGGGCAGTCCGAGTTCCTGTGCACCGTTCCGCACGGCGAGGTCGCTGTGGAGGAAGACGTCCGGGTGGTGGCGGACCCGGAGCGCGACGTAGTCGGCGGTCCACGGCCCGATGCCCTTCACCGCGAGGAGTCCCGCGCGCAGGTCGTCGAGGGACTGTGCGCCGTCGACCACGAGTGACCCGTCGGCGAGCGCCTCGGCGACCCGGATGATCGTGTCGACGCGGGCAGCGGGGCCGCGGAGGACCTCGCGGCCGCGGGCGGCGATCACCGCCGCGGTCGGGAACAGCCGCCCGCCGGGGAGGACGGCGTCGGGCACGGGCGCACCGAGCGCGGCGACGAGTCGGGTCTGCGCGGTCCGGGCCGCCGCGACGGAGACCTGCTGCCCGATGAGGGTGCGGAACACGATCTCGTGCGGGTCCACCGCCCCGGGCAGCCGGATGCCGGGCACCCGTGCGACGGCCTCGGACAACGCGGGCACCGCTCCGAGGACGGCGTCGACGGCGACCGGGTCGGCGTCGAGGTCGAAGAGCGACCGGACCCGCGCCACCAGGGTCGGCAGGTCGGAGAGGTCGGTGACGTGCACCCGCAGGTCGATGCCGGTGCCCCGCCCGGCCGCGTCCGGGACGCCGGCCGACGCGGTGAAGCGAGCCGCGCCTCCAGGCAGGGCGAGCACCCGTCCGTAGGACGTGACCCGACCCGCGTCGTCGACGTCCACCTGCTCCGCGCCCGGCAGGGCGTGCAACGCGTGCCAGTCGAGCAGTCCCTGCGCGTCGAACGGTGCGCGCGCCGGCAGGTGCACGTGCAGCGCGCCGTCCGCGACGGGCCGGAGCACGCGACGGGCGCGGAGCTCCGTCGGGGTGACGGCGAAGACCTCGCGCACGGTGTCGTTGAACTGGCGGACGCTCGCGAACCCCGCTGCGAACGCGACGTCCGCGACGGGCAGGTCCGACGAGGTCAGCAGCGTCCGCGCGGTCTGCGCACGGTGCGCACGACTGAGGGCCTTCGGACCGGCCCCCAGCTCGGCCGTCATGATCCGGTTGAGCTGTCGTTCGGAGTAGCCGACGCGTGCCGCGAGGCCGGGGACACCGTCCCGTTCGACGACGCCGTCGAGGACGAGGCGCATCGCGCGGCCTGCGACGTCCTCGCGGAGATCCCACTCCGGGCTGCCGGGCGTCGCCTCGGGCAGGCAGCGCTTGCAGGCGCGGAAGCCGGCGAGGTGCGCCGCCGCGCTCGTCCGGTAGAAGGTGACGCCGGTCACCTTCGGGGTGCGCGCCGGGCACGACGGGCGGCAGTAGATCCCGGTGGAGTGCACGGCCGTGACGAACTGGCCGTCGAACCGGGCGTCGCGGGAGGCGACCGCGCGGTGCCGTTCGGCGTGCAGCGGGTCGGTTCCGGGAGTGGACACGGGTCCAGCCTGACACGGGTCCCCGACATCGACTGGCGGGAATCAGACAGGGCAGCACCGGGCCTGGAGGCACGGCTAGCGTGGTGCGCATGGCATCCGTGGACGACGTGGCCGGTCCCGGCGACCTCCCCTTCCGGACGGACGTCGAGATCGCGCTGCTGCTGGCGTCGCGTCGGCACCGGTACGAGGGGCGACCGGCGGACGGTGCGCTGCCCGCACTGCCGGACGAGCCGGACGACCTGCGGGACCGCATCGAGCTGCGCGCGGGGCTCGGCATCGTCGGTGACCGGTACTTCGCCGCCCGGGCGCACGTGCACGCCTCGGTGACGGTGATCGGGCTCGAGGGACTCGAGGCGGTGGGAGCCGAGCTCGGCGTCGACGTCGACCCCGCGGCGACCCGGCGGAACGTGTTCCTCCGCGGCGTCGACGTCGAGGCCCTCCGAGGCGAGCCGTTCTCGCTGCAGAGCGGCGGCAACGCCCCCGTCCTGCTCCGCGGCCACCGTCCGGCGAACCCGTGCGCCTGGATGGACCACGAGGTCGCTCCCGGCGCGTTCCGGGCGATGCGCGGGCGAGGCGGGGTGCGGTGCGACCCGGAGTCCGACGGGGTGCTCACCCTCGGACCCGCGGTGCTCCGCACGGCCCGCCCCGTGCCCGTTGCGCTCGGCGGTGCGGGGTAGGGCGCGCTCGCGGCGCTGGTCAGGCGGTCAGCGCGTGCTCGATCGCGTCGACGAAGGCCGGCAGGTCGCCCGGGTTCCGCGAGGTGATGACACCGCCGTCGACCTGGACCTCCTGGTCGACCCACTCGGCGCCGGCGTTCCGGATGTCGGTCTGCAGCGACGGGTACGACGTGATCGTCTTCCCCGAGAGCACGCCGGCTTCGACGAGGGTCCACGGGCCGTGGCAGATCGCCGCGACGGGCTTGCCGTCGGCGACGAACGCGCTGACGATCTCCACCGCCCGCTTGTCGGTGCGGAGGGTGTCGGCGTTGATCGTGCCGCCGGGGACCACCAGTGCGTCGAAGTCACCGGCCGAGACGGTCGCCAGCGTGGTGTCGGGGTCCACGGTCTTGCCCGGGTCCTTGTCGCCGACGAGGGTCTGGATCGCGTCGGACTGCTGGGCAGCCACGGTCACCGCGGCTCCGCGCTGGCGCAGCTGCTCGATCGGGACGACGATCTCGTCCTGCTCCACGCCGTAGTTCGTCGAGATGACGAGGACGTTCTTGCCGTCGAGGGTTGCCATGATCGCTCCTTCCGCTGCCCGGTGGTTCCGGGTCGCAGCGACCAGGGTCGTCGGGGCGGGCTGGGTGCGGGGTCAGGGCGTGACGGCGCAGCCGCCGGGCGCAGCCGCCGGGCTCAGCCGCCGGGCTCAGCCGCCGGGCTCAGCCGCGGATGCGGAAGGCGGTTCCCTCGGGCTCCACGGTGATGCCGTCGTACCCGTCGATCCGGAAGAGCCCGGCGGTGACGTCGTCCTCGAGCCCACCGACCACGACCGTGGTCGCTCCGGAGGCGATGGCGGACGCGAGCCCGGCCGGGGCGTCCTCGAACGCGACGCAGTGCGACGGCTCGACGCCGAGCAGGGCGGCGGCGCGGAGGTACCCGTCCGGGTGGGGCTTGCCGTGCTCGACGTCCTCGGAGGGCAGGAACACCGCCGGCATGCGCAGCCCGGCCGCAGCCATCCGACCCGAGGCGAGGTCGCGCGGCGCACTCGTCACGAGGGCCACCGGCACCTCGACGTCGACCAGGCGCTCGACGAACGCTGCCGCCCCGGGGATCTCGAAGATGCCCTCGGTGCTGGCGCTCTCCTCGGCGACGAGTGCCGCGGCGATCCGCAGCTGTTCGTCGTGGGGCAGGTCGGGCAGGAAACGCTGCACGGTGTCGATCGCCTGGCGGCCGTGCGAGAACGCGAGGATCTCGTCCGGGTCGATGCCGTGCGTCACCCCGAAGCGCGTCCACGTCGCCTCGACCACCGCGGTCGAGTCGACGAGCGTGCCGTCCATGTCGAAGAGGACCCCGGACGCCACGATGTCGATCACGCTGGCGACCCTAGCCCACGAGCCCGACCGTCAGCGTGCGCGCACGTACCGGGTGAGCAGCACGTCGCCGTCGCCGCGCAGCACGTGCACCGGGCGCATCCGACGGAGCTCCGGCGAGGACCCGCGGGCGATGCGCGGTCCGGCGCCGCCCTCGAGGGACGGATCGATCGTCAGGGTCAGTTCGTCGACGACGTCCGCCGCCACCAGGGCGCCGAGGAAGGTCGGGCCACCCTCGCAGTGGATCGTGCCGTAGCCGCGGGAGACCAGGGCCTCCCGGACGAGCGCGACGTCGACGGAGTCCTCGTCACCGTCCGCACTGCACGCCACGACCTCGGCGACGTCCCGCAGCGCAGCCGCGGTGGGCGACGACGCCGCAGAGGTCGACGTCAGCACGATCGGCCGGACCGGTGCCTCGGTGAACACCCGCGAGGCCGGGTCGAGGGAGAGCGACCCCGTCACGATCGCGAACACCGGGTGGTCGGGCATCCCCCGCGACCGGCGCCAGGCCACGTCGACGTCGTGCAGGACCATCGGCCCGTAGCCCTCGTCACGGACCGTGCCCGCGGCGACCAGGACGACGTCGGCCACCCGCCGGAGCAGGTCGAACACCCGCAGGTCGTCCGGTCCGCCGAGCGACCCGGACACCCCGGCCGCGGACGCGGAGCCGTCGAGCGTCGCCACGAAGTTCACCCGCAGCCACGGGGCCCCGGTGCCCGCGGTGTACAGCTCGAGCAGGTCCTCGTCGGACAGGTCCGCGACCGAGGGCGGCAGGACGTTCACGTGTTGTGCCGCGATTCGACCGGGGTGCGCCAGCCGAGGGTGGCCTCGACCATGCGCATGGCGTCGACGCTCTCGGCGACGTCGTGCATCCGGACGATCCGGGCGCCGAGCATCGCGCTCACGGTGGCGACGGCGAGCGACCCGGACAGCCGTTCGCCACGGGGGCGACCGAGGGACTCCCCCACGAAGTCCTTGTTCGACACCGCCGTGAGGACCGGGTAGCCGAGCGCGACGACCTCGGGCAGCCGTCGGGTCAACTCGAGGGTGTGCACGGTGTTCTTGTTGAGGTCGTGCCCCGGGTCGACGATGATCCGCGCGTCCGGGATACCTGCGGCGAGCGCCCGGTCCACCCGTTCCCGCAGGAAGTCGACGACCTCGGTGCCGATGTCGGCGTACTGCGGCGGAGCGGCCAGCGGTCTGCGGGGCTCGGCGAGGGAGTGCGTGATGACGATGGTCGCGTCGGAGTCCGCCACGACGGCCGCCATCCGCGGGTCCGACAGACCGGTGGTGTCGTTGACGACGCTGGCGCCCGCCTCGATCGCCGCTGCGGCGACCTCGGGTCGGAACGTGTCCACGCTGATCGTGACGTCGGACTCCTGGGCGAGCTGCCGGACGACCGGGACGACGCGGTCGATCTCGTCGGCCGCCGGCAGCTCCGGTCCGGGCGCGAACTTCACACCGCCGATGTCCACCCAGTCGGCGCCGAGGTCGGCGGCACGGACCGCGGCCTCGACGGCGCGGTCGAGTGCGAAGGTGGCGCCCTTGTCGTGGAACGAGTCCGGTGTGCGGTTCACGATCGCCATCACGGCGATGCGGTGGTCGAAGTCGAAGGTGCGGCGACCGATGGTGCGCACCGGGTCGCGCAGGTCGGGGACGACCCAGCCGGGTCCGGTGGCGGCCTGGAGGCCCGGCGTGCGTCCGTCGGTCGTCATGCGTCCGCTCCGTGGCCGGCTTCGGTGTCCACGTCGCCCACGTCCTCGTCCGTCACGTCCCTGTCGGCCACGTCGTCCACGTCGTCGATCAGCAGACCGACGCCGGCGCCGATGAGGGCGATCGCCTCGGCGCGACCGGCGGCCTCCGCCAGCGTGCCCGTCGCCGCCACCGTCACGGTCGTCGACCCCGACTGGCGCTCGCCCCGGGTCGTCACGCACTGGTGCTGCGCGTCGAGGACCACCAGGACCCCCGCCGCGCCGAGCCCCTCGGCGATCGTCGCCGCGACCTGTTCCCCCAACCGCTCCTGCAGCTGCGGACGGGACGCCACCGCGTCGAGCACCCGGGACAGCGTGCCCAGGCCGATGAGGCGGTCACCCGGCGCGTACGCGAGGTGTGCGACCCCGGTGAACGGCAGCAGGTGGTGCTCGCACATCGAACGGAACCGGACGTCCCGCACGATGACGAGCTGCCCGCGCTCGCCGTCCTCCGCGTGCACCGTGCCGTCGCGGGCGATCCGCACCGCATCGGTGCCGATCCCGGCGAAGAACTCGGAGTACGAGTCGGCGACCCGGGAGGGGGTGCGAACGAGCTCCGGGCGGTCGGGGTCCTCACCGATGGCCAGCAGGAGCTCGCGCACAGCGGCCTCGACGCGGGCACGGTCCATGCGTGACGTCACCCGACCATCCAACACCAGCCCCTGGGCGTGAACGCGAGCGCGCACTCGGCGTGACGTACCCCGACGGGGCGGGCTGTGCGGGTGCCTCGCCTGTGGACGACCTGTGACACGCCCGAAACCCAGCGTCCTTTAAACTTCCTCGGTGAGCGCCACGCAGACCGACACCCCACCCCGGAACCGCTTCGCGACCGGCCTCGACCGCTTCTTCTCGATCACGCACCGCGGGTCAACCATCCCCCGCGAGATCCGCGGCGGACTCGTCTCCTTCGTGACGATGGCCTACATCGTCATCCTCAACCCGCTCATCCTCGGCGGGTTCAGCAAGGACCAGGCACCGCAGGACGTCCTGCACGGCTGGCTCGAGAACGCCCAGGTCGCCGCCGCCACCGGCCTCGTCGCCGGTGTCATGACGATCGCGATGGGTCTCATCGCGAACCTGCCGTTCGGCATCGCCGCGGGGCTCGGGATCAACTCGTTCCTCGCCGTCAGCGTCGTGCACCAGGTCACCTGGGCCGAGGCGATGGGCCTCGTCGTCATCAACGGCGTCGTGATCGTCATCCTGGCGTTGACCGGCATCCGGACGATGATCTTCACCGCGGTGCCGGCGCAGCTCAAGGCCGCGATCACCGTCGGCATCGGTCTCTTCATCGCGTTCATCGGTCTCGTCGACTCCGGCTTCGTGCGCACCACCAAGAACGCCTCGCCGCCGCTGCAGCTCGGCGAGGACGGCTCCGTCGCCGCGCTGCCGACCATCGTGTTCCTCATCGGACTGGTGATCATCGGCACGCTCATGGCCCGCAAGGTCAAGGGCGCCCTGCTCATCGGCATCGTCGCGACCACCGTCATCGCGATCATCCTGCAGGCGATCTTCAAGGTGCCGACCTCGGTCGACTCCCCCACCGGCTGGAACCTCAACGCCCCCGGACTGCCGAGCGCGCTCTTCGCCGTCCCCGACCTGTCGCTCGTCGGGCACGCGGACGTCTTCGGCGCGTTCACCCGGATCGGCCCGATCGCCGCGTCGATGCTCGTCTTCACGCTCGTCTTCACGAACTTCTTCGACGCCATGGGCACGATGACCGGGCTCGCCAAGGCCGCCGGGGTCGCGAACCCCGACGGCACCTTCCCCCGCCTGAAGTCCGCGCTCGTCGTCGAGGGTGCCGGCGCGATCGCCGGTGGCGGCGCGTCGGTCTCGTCGAACACGGTGTTCATCGACTCCGCCGCGGGCATCGGCGAGGGTGCCCGCACCGGCATGGCGTCCGTCGTCACCGGCGTGCTGTTCCTGGCGTCGATGTTCCTCACGCCGCTGACCCAGGTCGTCCCGCTCGAGGTCGCCGCCGCCGGACTCGTCGTCGTCGGTGCGCTCATGGTCGCGCAGGTGAAGGACATCGACTGGACCGACTTCGGCGCAGCGCTCCCCGCGTTCCTGACGATCGTGATCATGCCGCTGACCTACTCGATCGCGAACGGCATCGGCGCGGGCTTCATCAGCTGGGTGCTCATCAAGCTGCTGTCCGGCCGCGGGCGCCAGGTGTCGTGGCTGCTCTACGTCGTCGCCGCGGGCTTCCTGCTGTACTTCGCTCGCGGACCCTTGGAGGCCGTGCTCGGCGTCGGCTGAGCCGCGGGTCAGCTCGGGAGGTCCGCGGGCGTCGCCTCGTGGTGCCGCTCGCCTGCGGTCCGCCGGTCTTCCTTCATCCCCGCCTCGAACAGGTGCCGGCGCCCCTGCACGAGTTCGTCGCGGGCGGTCCGCTCCAGCTCCTTCGCCAGCGCGTAGTAGCCGTCGTCGTAGTCCTCGACGATCTGGAAGGTCCAGCGGCCGGCGATGACGTTCCGCCCCACCAGCTCGGTGTCGATCCGGTCGGCGAGCTCGGTGTGGCCCGCCTTCCGCAGCTGCTCGACCGCTTCGCCGAGGTTGAGGTCAGCCGTCCCGGTGAGGCGGTGGAAACCGTAGAGCAGGCCGCGCGCGTGCTCGATGACCTCGACCGCGGCGGACAGCGTGCCGAGGGCTTCGACCGTCGCCTCGGACACCCCCTCGGGTACCTGGTGCTGGTCGTCGGGTCCCTGGGAGTCGGAGCGCTGCGCGTCGTCGTTCGTCATTGAACCCGTCTACCGTGCCGTCTCTGGCTCCGTCACCAGGAACACCCGGCACGTCCCCCGGGGCTCGTGCGGCTCCAACACCACTCGGACAGGAGGTCCGTCAACCTGCGTTGCGACCTGTTCGAGGACCCGTGCATGGGCCGCGCACAGGCGCTCCCCGAGCTCAGGCCATGCATCGGTCAACGGGCACTCGACGACCAGTTCACCCGGCGCGGACGATCGCTCCGCGGGATCGAACCCGTGACCCTCCAGGTGTTCGAAGACCGCCGAACGTCGTGCGAGGGCGATCTGCTCGTCCTGCCGGAATCCGACGTGCAGCGCCCGCCCGACCGCGACGGCAGACGCCAACCGGTGCGCATCGAGCACGTTCGGAGCCGCACCGTCGCAGAGTGCGTAGACGACGGCGGAGCGACCGGGTCGTCCCGTGCGCTGCGGGCTCGCGGTCACGAACCGTTCCGCGAGCAAGCGATCGAGGTGCTCCCGGATGGTGTTCACGTGGATTCCGAGTCGACCCGCAATCTCCGGACCGGTTGACGGGCCGGACACCAGGAGGTCGATGAGCAGAGCTGCTCGGCGGACGGTAAAGACGCCGATGCGACGCTCACCGGGTCCGTGCATCGAGTTTTCACGGGACACCTCGAAAGTATATTGCATTTTTGTAGCCTATCCTGAGGCCATGCATCCCTCGATCGCCCCGTCGCCTCCCCTCCTGACCCCCGCCGCTAGGTCGGTCGTTGCAGCGACCGCGCCCGTCATCGCCGCACGACTACCGGAGATCACCCCCGACTTCTACCGACGACTCTTCGCCGCGCACCCCGAGCTGCTCGACGGCGTGTTCAGTCGCTCGAACCAGCTCACCGGCCGCCAGTCGTCCGCGCTGGCCGGCAGCGTGGTTGCCTTCGCGCTCGCGATCCTCGACGGCGAGCATCCTCTCGACCTCGTCGAGCGGATCGCGTCCCGTCACGCTGCGCTCGGTGTCACCGAGGAGCTGTACGCCGTCGTACACGAGCACCTCTTCGCGGCGATCGCAGGCGACCTCGGCGCCGCGGCCAGCGACGACGTCGTCGCCGCGTGGAGCGAGGTGTACTGGCTGTTCGCGGGCCTCCTCATCGCCAGGGAACGAGCGCTCACCGGCGCGCAAGCGAACTCCGTGCACTGGGCCGATTGGCGACTCATCGCGACCACCCCCCGGTCGGCGTCCGTGCGGGAGCTCGAGTTCAAGCCGGCGGACGACACGGCGGTGTCGAGTGCAGCGCCCGGCCAGTACGTGAGCCTCCGCGTGCGCATGCCCGACGGAGTGCGACAGGCTCGGCAGTACTCGTTGCTCGAACCCGGATGCGTCCGTCGGGTCGGTGTGAAGCGCGACGATCTGGGGGAGGTGTCCCCCGTCGTCCTCGGCTTGACACCGGGCGCCGTCGTCGAGCTGTCGAACCCCTACGGCGTGCTGACGCTCGACGACCGAACGAATCCGCTCGTCCTGGCGACGGCCGGCATCGGGTGCACCCCGGCGATCGGTTTCCTGGAAGGGCTCGCCCAGACGTCGAGCACACGCCGGGTGATGGTACTGCACGCTGATCGATCGCGGGGCGACTGGGCGTTCGCGGACGCCGTCACAACGCTCGTCGACAAGTTGCCGGGGGCGTCGCTGCACACCTGGTTCGAAGACGACCCGACGCGCCCCCGGATGGACCTGTCCGAAGTGCCGCCGCCGGCCGACGCGACGGTCGTGCTGTGCGGTCCGCTCGGATTCATGCAGGCGGTCCGCCGCCAAGCGCTCGGCGCGGGAGTGCCCGACACGCGGATCCGCTACGAGGTGTTCGGTCCGGACTCGTGGTTGAAGGCCGCCTGACGGCTGCGTCGCGAGGGCGCTTCGGAGGTGCACCGCAATAGGCGTCAGCGCGGTACGGTTCCGGCATGGCCAGGTGGGTCGCGCTGCTGCGCGGGGTGAACGTCAACGGGATCACGATCAGGAGCGCGGACCTCGCGGGGGTGTTCCGGGACCTCGGGTACGACGACGTGCGGACGGTGCTCGCGTCCGGCAACGTGGTGTTCTCCGCCGAGGGGCCGCTTCCCGCTCTGCAGTCGACGATCGAGCAGGCGCTGCGGGACCGCTTCGGGTACGACGCCTGGATCGTGCTCGTCCCGCACGACGCCCTCGCCGCGATCCTCGACGGCTTCCCGTTCGACTCCGCCGAGGACCGGCACGACTACGTCCTGTTCGGCTCCGACCAGGACGCGCTCGACGACCTGCTCGCGGACCTCCCGCTGGACGACACCGTCGAACAGGTCGCCCCGGGTACCGGTGTCGTCTACTGGTCCTGCCCGAAGGGGTCGAGCACGGACACGGCCTTCGCGAAGCGCGCCGGTGCCGCGCGGTTCAAGCGCACGACGACGACGCGCAACGCGAACACCCTCCGGAAGCTCCTGTGACCCGCGGCGGGCTGCACCACGTCGAGCTGCGAACGTCCGACCTCGAGTCCGCAGCCGCGGCGTGGGGCTGACTCCTCGGCGAGCTCGGTTACGAACCGTTCCAGCACTGGGACGACGGCCGGAGTTGGCGACTCGGTGACGTGTACGTCGTCCTCGAAGTGGCGCGACTCGACGGCGCCAACGACCGCCGCCGCCCGGGGTTGAGCCACCTCGCGTTCCACGCGGGGGACCGCGCGGAGGTCGCCGCACTCTGGGCAGCCGCGACGGAGCACGGGTGGCGGCGCCTCTACGAGGACCGCCACCCGAACGCCGGCGGGCCGGACCACCACGCCGCGTTCCTCGAGGACGCGGAGCGGTTCAAGGTCGAACTGGTCGCGGACTGACCGGCGGTCGGCTCACGGCGTGACAGCAGCCCGTCAGGACTGCGCGGGCTGCCCGTTGCTCGCGGTCGTCCCACCGTCGACGGGCAGGATCGCCCCCGTGATGAACGACGCCGCATCGCTCGCCAGGAAGAGCACCGCCGCGGCGACCTCCTCGGACCGGCCACCCCGGCCGAGCGCGACCCGCTCGGCGAACTTCGCCTGCAGCTCCTCGTCCTCCGCCTGCTCCTGCGTCAGGTCGGTCCAGATCAACCCCGGAGCCACGGCGTTCACCCGGACGCCGAACTGCCCGTTGTCGAGCGCCGCGGCCTTCGTGAAGTTCGTCACGCCGCCCTTCGCCGCGTTGTACGGGCTCATCCGCCAGTCCGCGTCCTCACCCGAGACGGAGGACGTGTTCACGATCGACCCCTTCGTCTCGCGGAGGAAGGGCAGCGCCGCCCGGGTGCCGTAGAACACCCCGGACAGGTCGGTCTCGATGACGCGGCGCCACTCGCCCGTGCTGATGTCGGTGATGTCCCCCGAGCTGAACGTGCCCGCGTTGTTCACGAGGACGTCGACCCGGTCGAACCGGTCCACCGCGGCGTCGACGACCGTCTGCCAGTCCTCGGGGCTCGCGACGTCGGCCCGCAGTACGACGGTGCGGTCGGTCGGCAGCGAGTCCCCCACCGCCCGGACCTTCTCGTCGACGCTGTCGGTCAGCACGACGGACGCCCCCTCGTCGATGAATGCTCGCGCGGTCGCCTCGCCGATGCCGGAACCCGCTCCCGTGACGATCGCCACCTTGCCCTCGAACCGGTTGCCCATGATGTCTCCTCTCGTCGCACGGTCCGTGCCCGCGGGAGACGCCATCGGCCCGAGGGACACGGCCCGCCACGATGCCCGGGCCCGGCTGAGTACGGACGGAGGCGGAGCCGGACGTGTTGCCGGAGGCGGTGCCGCGTGACACCGCACGGTGATGGGTCACGAGTCCATGGGCGTGCTTGCAAGTCCGCACGGTGCGAGGTTCGCCACGCGTGCAGCCGCGGCTCAGCGCGCACGGTGCGAGGTTCGCCACGCGTGCAGCCGCGGCTCAGCGCGCACGGTGCGAGGTTCGCCACGGGGTGCGAGGTTGCCCACTCCGTGCGACGCTGCAGCCTCGCACGGGACGACGGACGCCGCACCCGCCCACGAGCAGCGCACGGTGCGCAACACGGCCCGGAGCCGCGACGGCCCACGGCAACCCGACCCTCGCGCGCACTCAGCAACCGACCCACGCACGCACACAGCAACCGGCCCACGCACGCGCACCGCAAAACCTGCCCCCGCACGCACAGCAGCGGGCCCCCGCGCAACCGTCGCTGCACAGGGGCCCGAGAGCAGACGGCTCAGGCGGTCGTCTCGTCCGGCTCGAGATCGCGGTCGAGCGAGATCGTCGGGATCGACGCCGTGACGACCGACCCGTCGGCGCGGAGCGTGCCCTGGATGTCGCTCGTCGTCGGCGCGCGACCGGTCATCCGCGGCCCGTGGTGCGGCAGCGGCACGACGGTCGCCTCGCCGGCGGTGATGTCCCACTGCTGGTTGTGCACCCACGCCGTGAAGCCCTCGCCGGTCTCGACCGTGAAGGTCATCGTCGCCTGCTCCAGGTCCACCCGGACCCGCGACCCGCGAACCGTCAGGCGGTAGGTCAGGCGCTCCCAGTCCTTCGGGAGCCGCGGGTTGAACGTCATCCGGCCGCCGTGGTCCCGCATGCCGCCGAACCCGTTCACGAGCCCGCCCCAGATGCCGCCCGTCGAGGCGATGTGGACGCCGTCGGAGGTGTTGCCGTGCAGGTCGGCGAGGTCGACGTAGAGCGCGGTCTGGAAGTACTGCAGCGCGAGGTCGTGGTAGCCGACCTCGGCCGCCATGATCGACTGCACGACCGCCGACAGGGTGGAGTCGCCCGTGGTGAGGGCGTCGTAGTAGTCGAAGTCCCGGCGCTTCTCGGCGGCGGTGAACTCGTGCCCCTGCAGGAACAGCGCGAGCACGACGTCGGCCTGCTTGAGCACCTGGAACCGGTAGATGACGAGCGGGTGGTAGTGCAGCAGCAGCGGACGCTTGCTCTCCGGCGTGTTCTCGAGGTCCCAGAGTTCCTTGTCGAGGAACTGGGCGTCCTGCGGGTGGATGCCGCGGTGCGGGTCGAAGGGGATCTCCATCGACTCGGCGGCGTGCTCCCAGTCGGTGATCTCCTGCGCCTGCAGCCCGGTGCGCCGCACCATGCGGTCGTACTCCTCCGGGTCGTCGGCGGCGAGCTCGCGGCAGGCGTTGACGGCGAACCACAGGTTCGCCCGTGCCATCACGTTCGTGTACAGGTTGTCGTCCACGACGGTCGTGTACTCGTCGGGGCCGGTGACGCCGTCGATGTGGAACTTCTTGTCGCCGTTGGAGCGCCAGAAGCCGAGGTCCTCCCACAGTCGGGCGGTCTCGACCAGCATGTCGATCGCGCCGCGCTTGAGGAACTCACGGTCGTCGGACGCCCGGACGTACTGCATCAACGCATGCGCGATGTCCGCGTCGATGTGGTACTGCGCGGTGCCGGCCGCGTAGTAGGCGCTGGACTCCTCACCGTTGATCGTCCGCCACGGGAACAGGGCGCCGTGCTGGTTGAGCTCCCGGGCACGGGACCGCGCGGAGTCGAGCATGTTGTAGCGGAACCGGAGGGCGTTCCGCGCGACGATCGGCGCCGTGTAGGACAGGAACGGCAGGACGTAGATCTCCATGTCCCAGAAGTAGTGCCCGCCGTACCCGGAGCCGGTGACGCCCTTCGCGGCGATGCCGTGGCCGTCGGTGCGTGCCGTCGCCTGCGCGAGCTGGAACAGGTTCCACCGGACGGCCTGCTGGAGCTCGGGCTGTCCCGCGATCTCGACGTCGGAGCGCGCCCAGTAGTCGTCCATCCACGCGCGCTGCTTCGCGAAGGTCTCGTCGACGGTCTCGGCGTGCGCGCGGTCGAGCGTGCGGTCGCAGCGGTCGGCGAGTTCACGCGCGGGCACGCCGCGGGACGTGTGGTAGACCACGTGCTTGGTCAGCCGGATGGGCTGTCCGGCACGGGCCTGCACCCGGTAGACGTGCTTGGCGAGGTCGTCCTCGATGGAGGACGACTCGTCCCAGCTGTTCTCGGTCTCGAGGTTGTGCTCGACACCGACGCAGATCGTCATGCCCGAGCTCGCTGCCTGGTAGCCGAGCAGTGAGCGCCCACCGGTGCTGCGCTTGAGTTTCGGTTCGAGCACCCGCTCGGTGAACGCCTCGGCCTTGCGGGGGTCGAACGCGTTCGCCGCCGCACGCATCCCCGCGTGGTACTCGTCCTGCACGTCCTGACGGTTCAGGATCTGGCTGGACAGCAGGATCGAGGCATCCGCGTCGAGGACGGTGACCTCGTAGTCGATGACGGCGAGGTGCCGGTCCGTGAACGACACCAGCCGCCGCGCACGGATGAGGACGCGCTTGCCCGAAGGTGTCGACCACTCGGTCTCGCGGAAGAGGTAGCCGCCCTGGAAGTCGAGCCGCCGGGTGTGCCGGAGGATGTCGGCCTCGGCGAGGACGAGCGGCTCGTCGTCGACGTACAGGCGGATGACCTTGGCGTCGGGGGCGTTGATGATCGTCTGACCGGTCTTCGCGAAGCCGAACGCGTCCTCGGCGTGGCGGATCGGCCAGGTCTCGTGGAAGCCGTTGATGTACGTGCCGTAGTGCAGGCCGCCGCGTCCCTCGTCGAGGTTGCCACGCAGGCCGAGGTACCCGTTGCCGACGGCGAAGTTCGTCTCGGCGACGCCCTGTTCGTCGGGCGAGTACTCGGTCTCGACGAGCGCCCACTCGTCGATCGGGTAGCGGACGCGGTCGAGCGGGTCCGAGGTGATGGGGTTCATGCTGCTCCGTGGGAAGGGAGGGAGAGTGTGGGGGATGCGTCGTGTCGGCCTGGAGGCGCGGATCGCCTCGGTCTGCCGGCCTACGCCCGGGTGGTGGCGGGCTCCGGCAGCTGGTCGACGAGTTCGTCGAGGTCACGCACCACGACGTCTGCGCCGTGCGCGCGGAGCGCGTCCGCACCGGCGCCGCGGTCGACGCCGATGACGAGGCCGAAGGCGCCGTTCCGGCCGGCCTCGACCCCGCTCGTCGCGTCCTCGACCACGACGCACTCGGCCGGTGTGAGGCCGAACCGCGACGCGGCGTCGAGGTAGGTGTCCGGAGCAGGCTTGCCGGCGAGACCGTCCTGGCGCGCGACGAGGCCGTCGACGATGACCGGGAAGCGCTCGAGGATGCCCGCGGTCCGGAGCACCTGGGTGGCGTTCGCGGAACTCGACACCACGGCCACGGACAGTCCCGCGTCGATCGCCGTGACGAGGAACCGGAGGGAGCCCGGGTACGGCTCGACGCCGTGCTCGGTCAGCTCGGCCGTGAACTCGGCGTTCTTCCGGTTGCCGAGACCGCACACGGTGTCGGCGTCGGGGGCGTCGTCCGGGGTGCCCTGCGGCAGGTCGATGCCACGGGACTCGAGCAGCGAGCGCACGCCGTCGTAGCGGGGCTTGCCGTCGATGTACGCGAAGTAGTCATGCTCCGTGTACGGGTCCGCGCCGTGCGACTGGAGGTACGGCGTGAAGAGCCGGCTCCACGCGCGCATGTGCACGTCAGCGGTGGGCGTGAGGACACCATCGAGGTCGAACAGGAGCGCTCGCTGGTCTGCGAGTCGCGCGGGTGTGCGCCGGTCAGGCGTCGTCATGTGCAGCCTTCCTGGGGACGGGTTCGGCGTTCCTTCCGGACGAGTCTAGGACCGCCCCACTGGCCGTGTTCCGACGCGCCGCCCGGGGTGTGGAAAGAGTTCACACGAGCGACGTCCGCGCGAGCTGGACGGACGCGGTCGGACACCTCACAGGGAGCGACACGCAGACTGACGTTTCGTATTTCACATGTGAATGGAGTGCCATGTCATCCTCATCTGCTCGCCGACGCGTCATCACCGCGTCCGTGTTCGCCGGCGCAACCGCGCTCGCGGTCGGCCTCGCCGCTCCCGCCGCAGCGGCGCCCGGGAGCCCGGCCCCGGCGATCACGACCGTCTCGGACGCAGCGGTCGCCCCCGTCATCACCGTCCACCTGGGCCCGGACGAGCAGCTCGGCGGCTTCGGGACCCCTGGGGCCGTCGTCACGGTCACCGATCGGGACGGCGATGTCGTGACCACCCACGCCGCCGCCAGCGGGCTCTGGTTCGTGCCGCTCGAGGGTCTCCGACCCGCGTTCAGCATCGTGCAGTCCGTCGACGGCCAGACCTCGCAGCCGGTGACCTGGGGCGCGTCCGACGACACCGTCCTCGCTCCGGTGGACACCGTCCACAACGCCCCGGACGGGCGCCTCGGCGGACGCGGCACCACGGGCGCGACGGTGACCGTGACGGACGCAGCCGGCGCCGTCCGGACCACCACCGTCACCGGCCCGTTCTGGTTCGTCGACGTCGTCGGCATGCAGCCCGGTTTCACCATCACCCAGTCGCAGTGGGGCCAGACGTCCAGTCCGGTCTCGTTCCGCTGATCCGAACACCACCTTCCACGACACCACGGAGATCCCATGCCCCTCATCAGCACCATCGCCACCGCCACCCTCCTCGCAGCGGGAGCCGCGGTCCTACCGACCACCGTCGCGTCCGCGGAGCCGACCGCGGACGTGCACCAGTCACAGTCGCAGTCGCAGTCGCAATCGCAGTCACAGTCGCAGGCACTGACGCTCTCGACGGGCACCCAGTACCGCTCCGGAGAGCACCCGGTGTTCAGCGGGACCGGGACGCCCGGCTCGGGCCTCGTCATCGTCATCCCCGGCAAGCCGGAGTTCCTGGACACGCGGGTCGCAGCCAACGGCACCTGGTCCGTGACCAGCCCGCAGGCGTACCAGCAGGGCGACTACCTCGAGAACGTCGTCTACCAGAGCAACGGCGAGCGGGTCTCGTTCAACCTCCTCCTGTCGCACGCCGACGACGAGGACTCGGTCGCTCCGGGCACGCTCACCCTGACCTCCTCGACCACCATCGCGAACGGGACCCGCCCGGTCTTCAGCGGTGAGGGGACGGCCGGCGAGCAGATCCTCGTCACCGTGCCCGGGAAGCCCGAACGACTCGTCACCTCGGTCCGTGGCGACGGCACGTGGTCGGTGACGAGCCCGTCGGTCTACCGCTCCGGCTCCTACGGTGGCAACACCGTCACGCAGGGTGACCGGCAGCGCGTCGAGTTCCGCATCTCGGTCCGCTGACGGGAACGGGGCGTGCTGCTCGCCGGAGTCCCGACGAGCAGCACGCCCCACGGTCCCCGGCGTCTGTGAAGGCGCCGAGGAACCGTCGGTCACGCTGGCCGGGACGGAAGGCACCACCATGACCAGCGACACCGCAGCCGCGACGAGCCAGCGCGCCGAGGGCTCGAAGCTCAAGCAGGCGATCACCGGCCCGCTCCTGTACCTGTTCATCCTCGGCGACGTCCTCGGCGCCGGCATCTACGCCCTGATGGGCACGCTCTCGAAGGACGTCGGTGGGGCGCTCTGGGCACCGCTCGTGCTCGCGCTCCTGCTCGCCCTGCTGACCGCGGGGTCGTACGCGGAGCTCGTCACGAAGTACCCGAAGGCGGGCGGTGCCGCCGTCTTCGCCGAGCGCGCCTACCGCACCCCGATCGTCTCGTTCCTGGTCGGGTTCAGCATGCTCGCCGCCGGGGTCACCAGCGCCGCCGGGCTCTCGCTCGCCTTCGCCGGCGACTACCTCGGCACGTTCGTCGACCTGCCGCCGGTGCCGACCGCGATCGTCTTCCTCGCCCTCATCGCGTGCCTCAACGCCCGCGGCATCTCGGACTCGCTGAAGAGCAACGTCGTGATGACGATCATCGAGGTCTCGGGTCTCGTCATCGTCATCGTGGTCGTCGCCGTGATGCTCGGTGGCGGCGGCGGTGACGTCTCCCGCATCGGGTCGTTCCCGGCCGAGGCGAACCCGGCGCTCGCCACCCTCAGCGCCGCCATCGTCGCCTACTACTCGTTCGTCGGGTTCGAGACCTCGGCCAACATCGCGGAGGAGGTCCGCGAGCCGCGCCGGGTCTACCCGAAGGCACTGTTCGGTGCGCTCGCGACCGCGGGCGTCGTCTACGTGCTCGTCGCCCTCGCGAGCTCGATCGCACTCCCCGCGTCCGAGCTGTCGAAGTCGAGCGGGCCGCTGCTCGCCGTCGTCTCGGCGAGCGGCGTCCCGATCCCGGACTGGGTGTTCAGCCTGATCGCCCTCGTGGCGGTGGCGAACGGGGCCCTCCTCACGATGATCATGGCGAGCCGCGTCACCTACGGCATGGCCGAGCAGCGGCTCCTGCCGGCGGTCCTCAGCAGGGTGCTGCCCAACCGGAAGACCCCGTGGACCGCGATCGTGGCGACGACCGTCGTGGCGATGCTCCTCACCCTGGTCGGGGACGTCGGCACCCTCGCCGAGACGGTCGTGCTCCTGCTGCTCTTCGTGTTCATCAGCACGAACGTCGCCGTGCTCGTGCTGCGCCGGGACGAGGTCGAGCACGACCACTTCCGGGTGTGGACCTTCGTGCCGGTGCTCGGCGTCGCGTCCTGCATCCTGCTCCTCACCCAGCAGAGCGGGCAGGTGTGGCTCTACGCGGCGCTGCTCCTCGCCGTCGGTGTGGTGCTGTACTTCATCGCACGCGTCACCGGTCGTCGTTCCGGACGCGACCACGAGGCGGGCGTGATCCGCTGACGAGCACACCACGCGCCTCCAGGCCCGTCCGGACCCACCACGCGATCAGCCGAGCCCGCGCACCCACTCCTCGATCGCGTCGCTGATCTGCTGCCGTGCGTCAGCGCGGCTGATGGTCGCCGTCCGGTCTCCCGGCTGGTCCCCGTACGCGCCGAATTCGGCGTGGTTCGACCCCTCGATCTCCGTCATCGTCGCGGTCGACGGCAGGAGGTGCCTGGCCGCGTCGACCTTGGCCGGCGTGGAGAGCCCGTCACGCGAACCCGACACGCTCAACACCTGGATGTACGACCGGCTGATGTCGTTCGCGCAGTAGCTGCCGAGCAGGAGCAGACCGTCCGCGTCCTGCGCGAGCTGGCACGCGCGCACCCCGCCGAGCGAGTGGCCGCCGACGGCCCAGGTCCGGATCGACGGGGCGTGTGCCTCGAACGTCGACAGCGGACGCGTGTCGAAGAACGCGAGGTGCAGCGTCGGCTTCGTGATGACCACCGTCGTGCCGGACGCGACGACCTGCCGGAACGTCGCCATGTACGCGTACGGGTCCACCTTCGCGCCGGGGATGAACACGATCCCCTTGCCGTTCGCGGTCCCAGTCGGCGTCATCACGACGGAGTCACCGGCATCGCGGACGGCCACCCGGTCGTCGCGCCAGACCTGCAGCGCTGCACTGCGGGTGCCCTGCATGACGATGTTCGCCCAGACGAGGAACACCACGGCGATCAGCACGATCACAGCGACGATCCAGGTCGTCCAGCGGAGTGCTCGGTTCATGGTCGTCCTGCTTCCTCGGGCCGTCTGGCCGTGACGGTCAGCCAGCGCTCTGCGGCGGTTCGACGCCCGTCGGCGTCGGTTGCTGTGGTCTCGCGGACGACGACGTCGTGCCACCCTGCTCCGGCGACGACCTCGGCGAGGGCGTCGTCGGTCCAGTAGGTGAAGTGTCGCGCACGATCGAGCTTCCGGGTGGTCCAGGCCTCGCCGTCGCCCCGCTTCACCGTGGCCGCGAGGACGCCTCCGGGCCGGACCGCGGCCAACGCCCGGGCGAGGACGCCGCCGAGCGCCGTGCGCTGCACGTGGAGCAGGACGGCGTTCGCGAAGACGGCGTCGAACGGCCCGCCGAAGCCGCCGGACCGGACGTCGAGGAGCCGGGCGGGGTGCCCCTGCTCGCGAAGTGCGTCGACGAAGGACTGTGCACCGTCGGTCCGGTCGACCACGAGTCCCGCCGCCTCGAGCGCGAGTGCGTCCCGACCCGGGCCGGACCCGAGTTCGAGGACGTGCGAGCCCGGCGGGACGAGGGCGACGAAGTCGTCCACCAACCCTGCGCGGTGGTCGTCGGTGCGTTCGGTGTAGCGATCGGCTGCCCGCTCGTACGCGTCGAGGGTCCGCTCCGGGGTGAGGTCGCGGAGCATGACTACCTCGTGCCGGCCGTCGGGCAGGGCATCGCCCGGGGTGTCCGACGCCGTGAAGCCCGTGCGCTCGTAGGCGCGACGCGCGGCGTCGTTGTCCGGCATCACCGAGAGCGTGAGCGTCAGCGCGCCCGAGGAAGCAGCCCACCGGGCGATGGCGGTGATGAGCGTCCGCGCGACGCCCTGGCCCCGGGCCGCCGGGTCCACCCACATCGAGATGAGCTCCGCACGCTCGGGGTCGTCGGGATCGGGGACGCCGCTCGCGAGGCCGACCGGGACCGCCCCGTCGACGGCGACGGCGACGAGGTCGATCGCTCCCGGGATCGACAGGCGGGTCCGCCACCGGTGCTCGGGAGCGTCCTGCCAGTCGGCGAGAGTGGACCCGAAGGCGTCGGGGGCCTCGGCGAGCGCCGCCAGCCGGACCGGTCGCCAGGACTCCCAGTCGTCGGCGGTCACGCGGCGCAGCTCGATCGTCACGCGACGACGCTACCGCCGCGCGGGTCGCGAGGGCACCGCAGTGCGGGTCGCGAGGGCACCGCAGTGCGCAGCAACCGTCGAGTGCGGGGGACACTCGGCGGTTGCCGCGCACGCCCGGAGCGGCCCGGGCGAGCCGCGTCTCAGACCGCCGCGCCCTCGCTGATCCCCGCACGCAGCTCGGCAGCCGCAGCGGCGACGTCCGACGCGCTGTAGATCGCGCTGCCGGCCACGGCGACGACCGCGCCGGACGCCTGCACGTCGCCGATCGAGGACGCCTTCACGCCGCCCGCGATCGAGAACGGGACGCCGGAGGCCTTCCCGGCCTCGAGCAGGTCGCCGAACGTGAAGCCGTCCTCCGCCTGCTCGTCGAGTCCGGCGTGCACCTCGACGAAGACGGCGCCGAGCGCGACGACCTCGCGGGCACGGGCGGCCTTGTCGGCGACCCCGATGAGGTCGACGACGACGCCCTTGCCGTGCTTCTCGGCGGCGGCGACGGCCCCGACGATGGTGGAGTCCCCGGCGACGCCGAGGACGGTGACGAGGTCGGCACCGGCGGAGAAGGCCAGGTCGGCCTCGAGCTCGCCGGCGTCCATGGTCTTGAGGTCGGCGAACACGGTCTTGTCCGGGTGCGCTTCCTTCATCGCGGTGATCGCGGAGACGCCGGCGCTCTTGATGAGCGGGGTGCCGAGTTCGAGGATGTCGACGCTCGGTGCGGCCTGCGCGGCGAGCTCGAGGGCGGTGTCGGTGGAGAGGGTGTCGATGGCGAACTGGAGCTGCATGGTGGTGCCTTTCATTCGAGGTTGGCGTGGCTCGGCCACAGGTCGTCGGCGGACAGGCCGCTGCGCGTCCACAGGGCGTGGAAGAGTGCATCGCCGAGCAGGACGACGGCCTGCTCGAAGCGGCTGCCGGCGTACTGGACGGAGGCGGTGCCGGAGCGGTCGGTCTTCGTCGCGGCGGGGACGACGAGGGTCACCGCGGCGAGTTCGGCGAGCGGGGCGTCGTCGGTGGTGGACACCGCGAGCACGCCGGCGCCGACGTCGGTCGCGGTCCGTGCGGCGGCGACGATGCCGGCGGTCGTGCCGGAACCGCTCGCGACGAGGAGCACGTCGCCCTCGCGGATCGCGGGCGTGGTCACCTCGCCGACGACGTGGACCTCGAGTCCGAGGTGCATGAGCCGCATGGCCGTCATCCGGAGTGCGAGGCCCGACCGTCCGGCGCCGTGGACGAAGACCCGGGAGGCCCGCTCGAGCATCCCGAGCGCCGCGTCGGTGTCGCCGCCGACGCTCCCGGCGAGGTCGGCGGCCTCGCCGACGATGCGGTCGAGGGCTTCGGGGACGGTGACTGCGGACATGTCGACGAGCCTGGTCGCCGCCTGGTGCGGGCGCCGCTACCCGACACGGCAGGGTGCCCACCCGATCGGGTGGCCCCACCCGCTCGGGTGGGAGTCGTACGGTGGTGGCGTGAGCGAGGAACCGAACGACACAGGGGTCGCCGGCGGCCTGGAGGCCCGTGGGGACCCCGCCGACCGGCTCGCGGTCGCGGAGCACGCCCGGACCGTCGCCGAGCAGGCGGACCGGCACGCACTCACCCTCGAGTCGGTGCTCGCCGTCCTCCGCTCACGGCGGGTGGGCGACGCGGCGGCCCGCGCCGAGGCCGTCGAGATCGCTTCGGCCGCCCTGGTGGACCTGCGGACCGTGACGGACCGGCAGCGCGGCGCACTCCTCGAACCGGTCACCGGCGCGTTCTCCCGGCTCCGGGCCGACCTCCGCCCGCTGGTGCGGTTCGGTGACCTCGACGTGCAGTTCGTCGAACCGCCGGCCACCGGCCGCGCGCTCCCCGGGGACGTCGCGCACAGCGCCCGCGCCATCGTCCGCACCGCGGTCCTCGCCCTCGTCGACGAAGGGGCCGCGCACCGGGTCCGGATCCAGTGGGACTGCGACGGCCGGAACCTCCTCATGCAGCTCCGCGACGACGGAGCCGGCACGCTCGACGCCCACGACGACGTGATGCGGCCGATCGCCGAACGGGTCGTGGCGCTCGACGGACGGCTGGACGTCGAGTCCACCGCCGGCTGGGGTTCCGTGCTCGACATCACGATCCCCCTCGACCCGCCGCCGGGCAGCCCGCCCGCTGCCGATGCGTCCGACCTCACGCCGCGGGAACAGGACGTGCTCCGGTTGGTCGCGACGGGTGTCGGCAACCGGGAGATCGCGGACGGGCTGGGCATCAGCCTGAACACGGTGAAGTACCACGTGGCGAACCTGCTCCGGAAGCACGGCGCCCGCACCCGCGCCGAGCTCGCGGCGTTCAGCTCGCGGGCGTGACCCCCGCCGGGCTGAACCGGTAGCCCATCCCGGACTCGGTCACGAGGTACCGCGGATGGGCGGCATCGGGTTCGAGCTTCCGGCGGAGCTGCGCCATGTACAGGCGGAGGTAGCCGGAGTCGTTGCCGTGCGAGGGACCCCACACCTCGGTGAGGAGCATCTCGCGGGTCATCAGCCGGTCCGGGTTCGTGACGAGGACCTCGAGCAGCCGCCACTCGGTCGGGGTCAGCCGGATCGCCGGGCCCTCCTCGGGTGTGACCTGCTTCGCGACCAGGTCGACCACGAGCGGCCCAATGCGGATCGTCGGCGCCTCGTCCACCGCGGCCTGCCGGCGACGCCCGAGTGCCCGGAGCCGGGCGAGCAGTTCGTCCATCTGGAACGGCTTCGTCACGTAGTCGTCGGCACCGGCGTCGAGGGCGCCGACCTTGTCGGACGAGTCGGTCCTGCCGGACAGCACGAGCACCGGCACCTGCGACCACGCCCGGACGCCCTCGAGCACCCCGATGCCGTCGAGCCGGGGCATACCGAGGTCGAGCAGCACCAGGTCGGGCCGTTCGGTGATGACCGAGTCGATCGCGGCGCGGCCGTCCCGGGCGGTGACGACGTCGTAGCCGCGGGCTGCGAGCGTCACCGCGAGCGCCCGGACGAGCTGTGCGTCGTCGTCGGCGATCAGGACCTTCATCGGATCTCCACTCCCAGGTGCCCCGCGATCGGCAGCCGTACCACCACGGTCAGTCCGCCACCGGGGGTGTCGTCGACCTCGATCGTCCCGCCCATCCCCTCGGTGAAGCCGCGCGCGAGCGCCAGCCCGAGCCCCAGCCCGGTGTCGTTGTCGGTGTCCCCGAGGCGTTGGAAGGGTTGGAACACCTCGCCGCGACGGTCCTCGGGGATACCGGGGCCGTGGTCGGCGACGCGGAGTTCGACCCCGCCGCCGAACGCACTCGCGGCGACGCGCACGCGGGTCCCCTCGGGGGCGTACCGGGAGGCGTTGGCGAGCAGGTTCACGACCACCCGCTGCAGCAGGACCGCGTCGGCGAGCACCGGCGGCAGGTCTGCGGGCAGGTCGAGGTCGACGTCGTCCGGACCGAGTTCGAGTTCGTCGAGCGCCGGGGCGACCACCGTCTCGAGCGCGATCGCGACCGGCGTGACGGCGAGCACCCCCGCCTGCACCCGGCTGACGTCCAGCAGGTCCGCCAACAGCACCGCCAGCTGACCGAGGCTCTCGTCGGCGGTCGCGAGCAGCGCCTCCCGGTCCGTCTGCGACAACTCGATGTCGGACGCACGCAGCGTCTGCACGGCTGCCGAGGCCGCTGCGATCGGCCGTCGGACGTCGTGGCCGACGGCCGCGAGGATCGCGCTGCGGACACGGTCTGCCGCCGCGATCCGCTCCGCGTCCCCCGCGGTGCGGGTGAGTTCGCGGTGCTCGACGGCGGCGTCGAGCTGCTGCTCGACGACGCGCAGGAGCCGCCGCTGGGTCGGGTCGTCCGGGGCGCCCGCGAACTCGAGCACGGCACCGGACGGGAGGCGCGTGGCCGCGTCCGGCGTCTCGCCGAACGTCCCCGACGACGCCGGCACCTCGTCGCCCTGGCGGATCCGGACGCCCACGAAGCCGAAGGCCTCCCGCGTCCGGTCGAGGAGCGCCTGCAGCGCGTCGTCGCCCCGCAGCACGCTGCCGGCGATCCCGACGAGGAGCCCGGACTCGGCCGCTGCCCGCCGCGCTGCACGGGAGCGCCGGGCCGAGCGGTCCACGACGAAGCTCACGAGCACGGCACTGATGACGTACATGACGAGCGCGACGAGGTGCCAGGGCTGCTGGACGGTGACCATGTAGAGGGGTTGCACGAAGAAGAAGTCGAGGCTCAGCCCGGAGAGCACGGCGGCGAACACCGCCGGCCACATCCCACCGACGAGCGCCACGACGAGCACGAGCAGCTGGTACGCCAGGACGTCGACCGTGATCGCGTCCGGGTCGCTGCCGAGCGAGAGCAACCAGGTGAGCAGCGGTCCGACCACGATCGAGAGCACGAACGCCGCGAGGATCCGGCCGCGGGACAGGCTGCCGCCGAGCTTCGGCAGGGCGAACCCGCCACCGGCCCGCTCGTGGGTGACCACGTGCACGTCGATGTCGCCGGACTCGCGGATGACCGTGTTGCCGATGCCCGGCCCGGTCGTCGCGGCCGCGAGGCGACTGCGACGGCTGACGCCGATGACGATCTGCGTCGCGTCGATCGACTTCGCGAACCGCACCAGGGTCGTGGGCACGTCGTCACCGACGACCTGGTGGTAGGTCCCGCCGAGCTGCTCGAGCAGGGCACGCTGCTTCCCGAGGGCGCCGGGGTGGCGCTCCCGCAGCCCGTCGTTCGTGGTGACGTGCACGGCCGCGAGTTCGCCGCCGGCACTCCGGGCGGCGATCCGGGCACCACGGCGGAGGAGCGTCTCGCCCTCCGGGCCGCCGGTGAGCGCGACGAGCACCCGCTCCCGGGTCTCCCAGCGGTGGTCGATGCCGTGCTCGGCGCGGTACGCCTTCAGTGCGTCGTCGACCTCGTCGGCGAGCCAGAGCAGCGCGATCTCCCGCAGGGCGGTGAGGTTCCCGAGCCGGAAGTAGTTGGACAGCGCCGCGTCGATCCGGGTGGCCGGGTACACCAGCCCGTCCGAGAGCCGCTCGCGGAGGGCCGCGGGGGCGAGGTCCACCACCTCGATCTGGTCCGCCGCCCGCACCACGGCGTCCGGCACGGTCTCGCGCTGCACGGTGCCCGTGATCTCGCGGACGACGTCCCCGAGGGACTGCATGTGCTGGACGTTCACGGTCGAGATCACGTCGATGCCCGCGGCGAGCAGCGCCTCGACGTCCTGCCAGCGCTTCTCGTGCGGGCCGTCGGGGGCGTTCGTGTGCGCGAGCTCGTCCACCAGGGCCACCTCGGGCGCCCGGGCGATCACGGCGTCGAGGTCCATGTCGTCGAGCTCGACCCCGCGGTGCTCGACGACGCGACGGGGGACGACCTCGAGTCCGTCGACGAGCGTCGCGGTGGCCGCGCGGCCGTGGGTCTCCACGACGGCGACCACCACGTCCCGGCCCTCGAGCCGCAGCCGGTGCCCCTCTTCGAGCATCGTGAACGTCTTGCCGACACCGGGCGCCGCACCGAGCAGGACCCGCAGCTTCCCGCGCTTCACGTGCTCATCCTCTCGCGTGGTGCTGCTGGTCTCCGCAAAACACCGGTGTTCGTGCGTCGAACCGCGACATCCCAGGGCGCGACCGACGAGCACCGGTGTTCAGCGGAGGGGGTCACGACGGACGCACCGGCCGGTGACCGCACGGTCAGGACGCCTTCGCGAGCGCCAGGTTCAGCTCGAGCACGTTCACCACGGGCTCGCCGAGGAACCCGAGCTGGCGCGACTCCGTGTGCTGGTCGACGAGCGCACGGACGGCGTCGGTCGACATCCCCCGCGCCGCTGCGACCCGCGCGATCTGCTGCTGCGCGTACTCCGGGCTGATGTCCGGGTCGAGCCCGGAACCCGAGGCGGTGACGGCGTCCGCCGGCACGTCGGCGGGCGACACCCCGTCGGCCTTCGCGACGGCCGCACGGCGTTCCTCGACGGCCTTTCGGAGGTCGGGGTTCGTGGGCCCGAGGTTCGAGCCGGACGACGCACCGGCGTCGTAGCCCTTCTCACCCGCGGCACTCGGCCGTGACTGGAACCACTCGTCGGCGTGCCCGCCGTCGAAGGACTGCCCGATGAGCGAGGACCCGACGACGGTGCCGTCGGACGACTCCACCATCGAGCCGTTCGCCTGGTCGTGGAACGCGGCCTGGCCGACGCCCCACACGGCGAGCGGGTACGCGATGCCGAGCACCACGGTGGCGAGCAGGGTGAGGCGGACGGCCACACCGGCGGAACGGAGGGAAGAACGAGCGGTCATGATCAGAATCCCGGGATGAGGCCGACGACGAGGTCGATGAGTTTGATGCCGATGAAGGGGACGATCACGCCGCCGAGCCCGTAGACGAGCAGGTTCCGGCCGAGGATCGACGACGCCGAGGCTGCGCGATACTTGACGCCGCGCAGCGAGAGCGGGATGAGCGCCACGATGACGAGCGCGTTGAAGACGACGGCGCTGAGGATCGCGGACGACGGACTGTGCAGCCCCATGACGTTCAGTGCGGCCAGGCCGGGGAACGCCACCTGGAACATCGCGGGGATGATCGCGAAGTACTTGGCGATGTCGTTCGCGATGGAGAAGGTCGTCAGGGCACCGCGGGTGATGAGGAGCTGCTTGCCGATCCGGACGATGTCGATGAGCTTCGTCGGGTCGGAGTCGAGGTCGACCATGTTGCCGGCTTCCTTCGCCGCGGTCGTCCCGGTGTTCATCGCGACACCGACGTCCGCCTGGGCGAGCGCCGGGGCGTCGTTCGTGCCGTCACCGGTCATCGCGACGAGGTTGCCGCCCTCCTGCTCCTTGCGGATCAGGGCGAGCTTGTCCTCCGGTGTGGCTTCGGCGAGGAAGTCGTCGACGCCGGCCTCGGCGGCGATCGCGGCGGCGGTGCGGGGGTTGTCGCCGGTGATCATCACCGTGCGGATGCCCATCGCGCGGAGCGACTCGAACCGCTCGGCGATGCCGTCCTTCACGACGTCCTTCAGGTGCACGACACCGAGCAGGGTCGCCTCGCCCGACGGCGATCGGCGGGCGACGACGAGCGGGGTCCCACCGGCGTCGGACACCTCGGCGACGGTCGCGTCGATCGCCCCGGCGACACCGGCCGAGGCGGTTCCCGCCCACGCCAGCACTGCGGCAGCGGCGCCCTTACGGACCTCGGTGCCGTCGAGCAGGTCGACGCCGGACATCCGGGTCTGGGCGGTGAACGGCACCTCGACGGCGCCGGAGGGCAGGCCGGGCGCGATGTCCGATGCGGCGGCGAGCTCGACGATCGAGCGGCCCTCCGGGGTGCCGTCGGCAGCGGAGGACAGCGCCGCCGCCTCCATCAGTGCGTCGACCGTGACCCCGGGCACCGGCACCACGTGGGACGCCCGGCGGTTGCCGTACGTGATGGTCCCGGTCTTGTCGAGCAGCAGGGTCGTGATGTCCCCGGCGGCCTCGACCGCACGGCCGGACATCGCGAGCACGTTGTGCTGCACGAGGCGGTCCATGCCGGCGATGCCGATCGCGGAGAGCAGTGCCCCGATGGTCGTCGGGATGAGGCAGACGAGGAGGGCGATGAGGACGGGCACGCTCACGGTCGCGCCGACGAGTCCCGCGATGGGCTGCATCGTCAGGCAGACGATCACGAACACGATCGACAGCGAGGCGAGCAGGATGTTCAGCGCGATCTCGTTCGGCGTCTTCTGCCGGGCCGCGCCCTCGACGAGCCGGATCATCCGGTCGATGAAGGTCTCGCCCGGGGTCGAGGTGATGCGGACGACGATCCGGTCGGACAGCACCCGGGTGCCACCGGTGACGGCGCTGCGGTCGCCGCCGGACTCGCGGATGACGGGTGCGGACTCCCCCGTCACGGCGGACTCGTCCACCGAGGCGATGCCGTCGATGACGTCACCGTCGCCCGGCACGACCTCGCCGGCCACCACCACGACGACGTCGCCCTTGGCCAGGTCGACGGACGCGATGTCCTCGGTCGCCGCCGACAGCGCGGACGGGTCAGCGGCGTCGTACCCGACGACGCGGCGTGCGCTGGTCGTCGAGCGGGTCTTCCGCAGCGTCTCGGCCTGCGCCTTGCCGCGGCCCTCGGCGACGGACTCCGCGAGGTTGGCGAAGACGACGGTGAGCCACAGCCAGACCGCGATCGCGGTGGTGAAGACGGAGGGTTCGACGACGGCGGTCGCCGTCGTCAGGGCGGCGCCGACCTCGACGATGAACATGACGGGGTTCCGCCACATGAGTCGCGGGTCGAGTTTGCGGAGTGCGCCCGGGAGGCCCGCCACGAGCTGACGGGGCCCGAATGCGGACGAGCGGGTGGCCGGCCTGGAGGCGGTGGTCGCCTCGTGCTCGGAGGTCACGGTGGTCATGACAGTCCTTCTGCGAGCGGACCCAGTGCGAGCACCGGGAAGTAGGTGAGTGCGGTGACGACGATGGCGACGCCGCCCAGCAGCACGATGAAGAGCGGACGGTGCGTGGGGAGCGTGCCGACCGTCTCGGGCACCCGGTCCTGGGTGGCGAGGGACCCGGCGAGCGCCAGGACGAACACCATCGGCAGGAACCTGCCCAGCAGCATCACGACGCCGAGCGCGGAGTTCATCCACGTGGTGTTCGCGGTGAGGCCGCCGAACGCCGAGCCGTTGTTGTTCGCGCCCGAGGTGAACGCGTACAGGAGCTCGGACAGGCCGTGGTTGCCCGGGTTGAAGAGCGAGGTGCCGAGCACCTGCTCGCGGACGCCGGGGATGAGGAGCGACAGGCCGGTGCCGAGGAGCGCCAGGGTCGGGGTGACGAGGACGTAGAGCGACGCGAAGGTCATCTCACGGGCCCGGATCTTCTTGCCGAGGTACTCCGGGGTCCGGCCGACGAGCAGACCGCCGATGAAGACGGTGATCACCGCGAGGACGAGCATCCCGTAGAGGCCCGAGCCGACACCGCCGGGCGAGATCTCGCCGAGCATCATGTTGACGAGCGCCATCATCCCGCCGATCGGGGTGAAGCTGTCGAACATCCCGTTCACGGCGCCCGTGGACGTCGCGGTCGAGGTGGTGCCGAAGAGCGTCGTGCTGAGGATGCCGAACCGGACCTCCTTGCCCTCCATCGCGGCTCCGGCGGCCTGGGTCGCACTGCCCCCGGCACCGAGTTCGGCGATGGACATCACCGACAGGGACACGAGGAAGATCGCACCCATCACGGCGAGGATCGCGTAGCCCTGACGGTCGTCGTCGACGAGCCGGCCGAAGGTGCGCGGGAGCGAGAACGGGATCACCAGCATGAGGAAGACCTCGAGGAGGTTCGTCCACGCCTGCGGGTTCTCGAACGGGTGCGCCGAGTTGACGTTGAAGTACCCGCCGCCGTTCGTCCCGAGCTCCTTGATCGCCTCCTGCGAGGCGACGAACCCGTCCGGGATGTGCTGCGTCCCGCCGGCCAGGGTCGCGACGTCGGTGCCGCCACCCCACGACTGGATGACGCCGCCGGCGATGAGGACGATGGCGAACACGAACGCGCCGGGCAGCAGCAGGCGGCCGGTCGCGCGGACGACGTCCACCCAGACGTTGCCGAGCGTGCCGGTACGACGGCGGGCGAACCCGCGGACGAGTGCGACGGCGACCGCGAGGCCGACCGCGGCGGACAGGAAGTTCTGCACCGCCAGGCCCGCCATCTGCACGGAGTAGCCGAGGGTGACCTCGGGCGAGTAGGACTGCCAGTTCGTGTTCGTGACGAACGACGCCGCGGTGTTGAACGCGAGCGACGGTCCGACCGCGGGGAGCCCGAGGTCACCGGGCAGCACGACCTGGATCCGCTGGAGCAGGTAGACGAGCAGGAGCCCGACGATGCTGAACAGCAGCACGCCGCGGAGGTACGCGGGCCACGACTGCTCAGCGTCGGGGTCGACGCCGATGAGCCGGTACACGCCGCGCTCCACACGGTTGTGCTTCGTGGGCGTGAAGACGCGCGCCATCCAGTCGCCGACCGGGCGGTAGGCGACGACGAGGAGCAGGACGACGGTGGCGATCTGGACGATGCCGGCCCAGGTGTCTGCGGCGCCCATCAGAAGCGCTCAGGACGCACGAGCGCCCAGACGAGGTACACGACTGCTGCGATGCCGAGGACGGCGGCCGCGATGGTGATGCCGATCACAGCCGTTCCACCCCCTTGGCGATGAGTGCCAGCACGCCGAACACGGCGAGGACACCGGCGACGACGAAGACGTCGAACACGAGGGACTCCAGGAGATCTGCGGTGTCCGCGCCGGGCGACGCGGACCGACACCACGTGTGGTGCCGAACTGATGGTGGATCCTCATCCGCGCCTCCAGGCCGGTCCTAACGGTTCCCTGACGCCGCCGTGCCCGACGCATGCGCCCCGCTAACGCGCGCCCGCTCCCCGCAGCCGATCGGCCAGGGCGAGGGTCGCGTGCCGGAGCTCGTCGGGCTCCGTGACCGTGAAGTCCACCGCGAACCCGGCGAGCGTCGCGGCGAGCCCGGTCCACGACCAGGAGCCGAGCGTGACGCGGCACCGGCCGTCTCCGAGGTCGTCGACCTCGGCGTCCTCGGGCAGGTACGGCGCCACCGAGCCCGCCGACGTCCGGAGCACCGCCGTCCCGACGCACGGCCACACGTCGTCGCGCGCCGAGCCCTTGAACCGCGCCGACAGGAACGCTGCCGGGTCCCCGCCCGGGATCGGCCGCGGGGCGAAGCCGACCCGGGTGCGCATCCGCGGGGTGATCCGGTCGATCCGGTGGGTACGCCAGTCCTCGCGGTCGAGGTCCCAGTCGAGCAGGTACCAGCGGCCGTTCCGGGCGACGACGGCGTGCGGCTCGACCCGGCGCAGCCGCTCGTCCTCGCCGTACCCGAAGCGGAGGACCTCGTGCAGGTGGACCGCCTCGGTGACCGCCACCAGCACGTCCGGGTCGGTGCGGGTGCGCCCTGCCACGGTGACGGCCTCGACCGCGTCGATCCGCGAGCGGAGCCGCGCGGGCATCACCTGCCGCACCGTGGCGAGGGCTCGTGCCGCCGACTCGGCGACGTCCGCGCCGGACGCCGGTGCGACCGCGAGCGCCAGGGCGATCGCGACCGCCTGGTCGTCGTCGAAGAGCAGCGGCGGCAGGTCGGACCCCGCCTCGAGCCGGTACCCGCCGGCCGGTCCGCGCAGCGACTCGACCCGGTAGCCGAGCTCCCGGAGTCGGTCGACGTCCCGGCGGACCGTGCGGGGACTGACGTCGAGTCGCCCGGCGAGCTCGTCGCCCGGCCAGTCCCGGTGCACCTGCAGCAGCGAGAGCAGCGTCAGCATGCGTGAGGACGGTCCGGCCATGTCGACCAGTATCCGCGGAGAAGCGGACACGATCTGACCCATCACCGTCGATGCTCGTCCCATGAGCATCGAAACGACCACACACCTCAACTTCGACGGACAGGCCCGCGCCGCCCTCGACTTCTACGCCGCCGTCTTCGGCGGGGACGTCGCCGCCGTGACGTACGGACAGATGGGCGCCTCGGACGACCCGGCCTGGGCTGACCGGGTCGTCTTCGGACAGGTGACCACGACCGCCGGGCTCCGGGTCATGGCGTTCGACGTCTGGCCCGGGCAGCCGTACGACCAGGGCACGAACGCCTTCTACGTCTTCGTGCACGGGGACGACGCAGCCGAGATCGAGCGCTACTGGGCGGCACTGTCCGAGGGAGCCGAGGTCCGGCAGCCGCTCGGCCCGTCGGCGTGGGCCCCGCTCGCCGGCCAGCTGCGGGACCGCTTCGGGGTCATCTGGGCGCTCGACGTCGCACCGACCGAGTAGGACTCCGGTGCGGCTCGAGGGTGTTCCCCGGGCCGCACTCTCGGGGTGCGGCGCTTTCCGAGCCACTTCCCCACGCAATCCGCGGTCCCACACCGCCCGGCGGCGGTCAGCGACCGGTGACTGACGCGGCGCGGGTGACGGTCAGGTTCCCGAAGGGCCCCGCACAGCTCGCGTCGCCCGGGCAGGAGGAGTAATCCCAGTTCGCGATCGAGAGCATCCCGTCGCCGGGCTGCATCTCAGCCGGGAGGGGAACGGACACCGACCACGAGCCGTCGAACCGCTCATCGGAGTGTGCGCGGTCCTCGTGGCGGTGCCCCTCGCTGTCGCTCACCTCGATCCGCCACCCGCCACCGGGCACATCCACGTCGCACTCGTCCGTCGTGGAGAACGTCACGGTCTCGCCGGCCCGAGCGGTGTCCGGCGTCACCGTGAACCGCGGGACGCAGCCGGCCCGGCCGTACTCCGGCGATGCGGAGCACCCCGTCAGCGCGGTGCTCACGGCGACCGTCAGCACGACGGCGGCGATGCGCTGCGAGCGTGTGCGGGCCACGGGGCCATCATGCCGTGAGGACGACTCAGGAGCGAGCCCACGCACTGATCGTGACCGCAGCCGTCACGGCGGCGGGCAGGAACACGGCGTCCGCGGCGACGTGGTGGTGGCTCGGCCCCATGTGCACCACGTCGTGCACGTCCTCGGCGGAGAGGTCCATCGTCCAGGTCAGGTCATCCGACGACCGCTGCACGAACGACGGCGTCAGGGAGTCGCGGAGCCGCCGTTCCTTCTCGGGGTCGACGCTGATGGTCGCCTCGGCCAGCTCCGCCAGGTGACCGGTCCGCGGCGTCACCACGACGAGGACGCCGTCCGGGTGCAGCACGCGGGCGTACTCCGACTGGTTGCGCGGGGCGAAGACGTCGAGCAGGACCGCGGCGGCGCCGTCGACGACCGGGAGGCGCTCGGTCACGTCCCCCACGACAGCCCCGGCACGCTCGTGGACGCGAGCCGCCCGCCGGATCGCGACGGCCGACAGGTCCAACGCGACCCCGCGCCTCCCGGCAGCCGCGCGCAGCGCATGCGCGAGGTAGGTCCCCGGGCCCGAACCGACGTCGAGGACGATGCCGGGGGCCGTCGCCTCGGCGACGACGGCGGCGAGCGCCCGCTCGACGGGCGCGTAGTGTCCGCGACCGAGGAACCGGATGCGGGCGTCGACCATCTCCGGCGTGTCCGCCGTCAGTGCCCGACGCTTCGCCGGCAGCAGCGTCAGGTGTCCCTGCTTCGCCTCGTCGAAGCGGTGACCGTTCGCGCAGCCGACCTGACCGGGGTCGACGCGGCCGAGGGGCTCGGCGCAGACGGGGCAGGCGAGCACGGGGAGCAGGTCGTCGCGCACGGGACCAGCGTACGGGCCGTCAGTAGCCTGACCGGATGTCGCTGCAACAGCTCTTCGGACTCGACGGACGCACCGCACTGGTCACGGGCGGCAGCTCCGGCATCGGCCGGGCGGTCGCCGTCGCGCTCGCCGATGCCGGCGCGCACGTCGTGATCGCCGCCCGCACCGTCGCGCCGATCGACGACACGGTCGCCACCATCCGAGGAGCCGGAGGATCGGCAGACGGCATCGTGGCGGACCTCTCCACGCGCGCCGGTGCACACGGACTGGCAGACGCCGTCGGAGCGGTCGACGTCCTCGTGCACTCCGCCGGGATCAACCTGCGTCCGCCGATGCCGGACCTCGACGAGGCCACCTGGGACGCCACGATGGCCGTGAACCTCGACGCACCGTTCGTCCTCGGACAGCGGCTCGCCCCCGGCATGGCCGAGCGCGGGTACGGCCGCATCATCGCGATCAGCTCGCAGCAGGCCCACCGCCCCTTCGCGGCCAGCGGCGCCTACGGGGTCTCCAAGGCGGGCCGGGGCCCCGCCGCCGGTTCCGGACCGACGCGCCAGCGGCGGGTCGGCCGTGCCGGTGGGGAGAGGCGCTGGCCCGGTCCCAAGCGGAAGCCTGGTCGCCGCAGGGGGTCACCTCCAACGTCCTCGTCCCCGGTTTCGTGCCGACCCCGCTGAACCGGCGGCTCAGTGCCGACCCCGCGACGGTGTCCGCGCTCTCCGCGCGGACACTCGTGGGCCGGAACGGCCTCGTGACCGACTTCGCCGCCGCAGCCGTCTTCCTCGCGGGTCCCGGCTCGGCGTACGTGACCGGGCAGGCGATCGCGGTGGACGGCGGGTTCTCCGTGCACTGACCCGGGTACGGTCGGCGCATGGCCGTCATCCACCACGCCGAACTCCGCCCGTCGAAACACGAAGCGCTCGCGGCCTGGCTGCCGTCCCAGCAGTGGAGCGGCGTCTCCGCCGGCGACCCGCTCGAGATCGCCGGGAAGTTCCGCTTCGACGACCCCGCGGGCGAGGTCGGCGTCGAGACGCTCCTCGTGCGACGGCCGGACGGACGCATCCTGCACGCTCCCCTCACGTACCGCGGTGCGCCGCTGCCCGGTGCGGAGGCGTTCCTCGTCACCGAGATGGACCACTCCGTGCTCGGCCGCCGCTGGGTGTACGACGCGGTCGGCGACCCGGTCTACGCCGACGTCCTGCGCCGCGCGATCGTCACCGGCGGGCACGAGGCCGCACTCGAACGCGCGGACGGGTCCGGCACCTGGCAGGGCGAGGGCGCAGCGGTGGGCAGCGGATCCGCGGCCGACTCCCCCACGATCAGCGCCGTCTCGGTCCGCTCGGACGGCACCCGGTCACTTGTCGGCACCGACTGCGGGACGCTCTCGGTGCTCCGCGTGGTGGGGTCGGACCTCGGGACGCCGTACCCCTCGGGCGAGACGCTGACGGGTCGCTGGGACGGCGGCTCCGCCGTGCTCGCGGTCCTGCGCACCTGAGTCGTCGCCGTCCGCGCTCACGGGTACGGGCAGGGCCTGCCTGTCCACGCTCGCCGGTGGCAGGATCATGGGCGTGAAGACACTGGAGTTGCCACAGACGGACCTCACCGCCTCCGACGTCATCGTCGGCCTGATGCGGATCAACGACATGAGCGACGAGGACATCCGCTCGCTCTACAGCGCCTCGCGGGACGCGGGCGTGACCATGTTCGACCACGCCGCGGTCTACGGCGAGTGGCACGGCTGCGAGGAGCGGTTCGGGTCAGCCCTCGCCCTCTCGTCCGCCGAGCGCGCCGAGATCGTGCTGCAGACGAAGGTCGGCATCCGGCCCACGCCGTACGGCGCGTACTTCGACTTCTCGTACGAGCACATCCTCGAGTCGGTCGAGGAGTCGCTGACCGCGCTCCGCACCGACTACATCGACGTGCTGCTCCTGCACCGCCCCGACGCCCTGGTCGAGCCGGAAGAGGTCGCGAAGGCCTTCGACGAGCTCCACGCCGCCGGCAAGGTGCACCACTTCGGCGTCTCGAACCACACCCCGGGTCAGGTCGAGCTCCTCAAGAAGCACGTCACCCGCCCGCTCGCCTTCAACCAGGTGCAGCTGAGCATCACCCACGCGAACGTCATCGCGCAGGGCGTCTCGGCGAACATGGGCGGCCTCGACCAGTCGATCGACCGCGACAACGACATCCTCAACTACTCGCGTCTGAACGACGTGACGCTGCAGGCCTGGTCGCCGTTCCAGAAGGGCTTCTTCGACGGCGTGTTCCTGGGCGACCGGGAGCAGTACGCCGAGCTCAACGACCTCCTCGACGAGATCGCCGCAGCACACGGTGTCACCCCGACCGGGATCGCCGTCGCGTGGATCACCCGGCACCCCGCGCACTTCCAGGTCGTCCTCGGCACGACGAACCCGCAGCGTGTGCGGGACTCGGCCGCGGGCTCCGACGTGGAGCTCTCCCGCGAGGAGTGGTACCGGATCTTCACCGCCGCGGGGCACACCGTTCCCTGACTCCGTGCGGCAGCCGCACTGGCGGTCGCCCTTCGCGCAACTGAAGTCACCTCGAACCGTGCAATCCCGCGGTTCGGGGTGACTTTCGTCGTACGGAGCCGACGCGTGGTCGTAGCGCTCGCGCCGCCGGTGAGGTCAGTCGGCGGACGTCGGGGTCCTCGGCACGCCGACGTCCACCGGGGACACCGCTGCGGGATCGGCGGACGCGCCACCGACCACGTCGAACGAGATCCCGAGCATCGCCGGGTCCTCGTCGAGCTCGAGGCCGTCCCCCTTCACCTGGTCCTCGGGGATGGCTCGGCCACCGGACGGGTCCCACGAGTTCGCGATCGACATGCGGTCGAGCATGCCCGGTCCGGTTGGGGATCCCCCAAGAACCGCCCGTGTGCGCGCGATGCGGTCAGAGGTCGTCCGGGTGCAGACGGTCGCCGGCCTGCGGACGGCGGAACACCGGGCCACCGCCGGCTTCGTCCTCGTCGTGGTGGTTGACCGGCGAGACGCTCGGGTCGCCGGAGTCCTCGCCGACGTCGGCGCCGCGGTCCTCCTCGATCTGCAGTTCGTCCTCGTCGGAGCCGTCGACGGGGACGGATCGGCCGGGCTGTTCGGGATCGAAGGGTGCGCTCATCGACATGGGCCGAGCTTGCTCCGCCCGGGTGAACACCGGGTCAACGCTGTCCGTCCGCCGCGATGAGTTCGAGCTGGGTGAGCGCCAGGTCGGACACCGCGGTGAGGGTGAACGTCGTGCCGGTCGCCTGCAGCCGGAAGACCCGGGTCTGACCGGCCCAGTCGAACACGGCGTCCTGCACGGCGACGCGGGTGCCCCCCAGCGAGACCTCCCACGAGAGGACGCCGGGCGAGGCCGCGGTCACCGTGTACAGCGAGGACTCGACGGTCGGCACGTCGAAGGACACGGAGGTGCCGGCTCCGAGTGTCGTCACGGTCCGGCCGTCGTCGTCGGTGAGCGACGTCGTCGGGGGCAGGACGTCGACGGGGGTGTCCCGGTAGCCGTGCACCTCGGACGCGGACACCGGCCGGGTCTCGGACGCCCAACCGAGCGGTGTCGGCGACAGCGTGAACTCGATGCGTGACGCCGCGACGACCACCGCGTGCGGGATGGTGACCGATTCCCACGGCTCGCCGTCGACCGTCACCGACGCGACGTAGGCGCCTGCGGAACCGTCAGCGACCTCGATGACGGTCGCCGCGCCTCCAGGCTGCTGCAGGACCGTCCGCCGGACCGACGGCGGCACGAGGACGTAGGTGCCGGTCGACGGCGCCAAGGGGTACAGGCCGATGGTCGCGAAGACGTACCAGGCGCTCATCTCACCGTTGTCCTCGTCGCCCGGGTACCCCTGGCCGAGGTCGGAGCCGACGAACAACCGCTCGAGGCACTCGCGGACGATGCGGTGCGCGTCGTCGTGGCGCCCGGTGAACATCGGGAAGAACGGGATGTGGTGGGCGGGCTGGTTGGACAGGCCGAGCATGCCCATCCGGACGTCGCGGGCCTCGGTCATCTCGTGGATCGGGAAGCCGTAGGAACCCGAGCGCGTGGTCGCGCCCGTCTCCGGGGTCGCGAAGAACGCGTCGAGTGCGGCGTCGAACCGGTCCGGCCCGCCGTGCAGGTCGACCACGCCGGCGCCGTCGTGCGGTGCGGTGAACGCGGTTCCCCAGGCGTTCGTCTCGGTGTAGTCGTCGCCCCAGTCGCGCGGGTCGAACTCGGTGCCGATCCGCCACGAGCCGTCGGGGTCGCGTCCGATGAAGAAGCCGCGTTCCGGGTCGAAGACGTTCCGGTACTGCAGGGAGCGGCGCGAGAACCACTCCGCCTCGGCTTCGTAGCGGGCCAGGTCGGCGGGTGTCCGGGCACGTGACGCGAGCAGGCTCGCCATCACCGCGAGCCCCCAGTCGTTGATCGCCGCGTCGAGGGTCCAGGACATCCCCTCGTGGGTCGCGGTGTCGACGTGGCCGCGGAAGGCGCCCGGGAGGCTCCCCTTCCGTCCGACGCGCTCGTCCCGCGGCGGGACGGTCGCGTTGCGCAGCGCGCTCCGGTACGCCTCCGGCAGGTCGAAGCCGGTGACGCCCTTCGCGGCGAGGTCGGCGAAGACGGTGTCGCTCGTGGTGCCGGTCATGCAGTCCTCGGCGCCGGGAGCACTCCACCGGGGCGTCCACCCGCCGTCGTGGTGGTGCTCGACGAAGCCCTGCGCGAGTTCGCCCGCCGTCTCCGGGGTGAGGAGCGCGAGGAGCGGCCAGGCGGTCCGGTAGGTGTCCCAGAACCCGTTCGTCGTGGTGAAGGGGCCCTCGACGATCTCCGGGCCGGGCTCGTCACGGATGGGTTCGGCCTGCACGGAACCGTACGGGGAGCGGTGGCGGGGCACGCCGGTGCGCGCGGTCTCGCCAGCGCGGTTCGGGTAGAGGAACAGCCGGTACAGGCCGGAGTACAGGGAGGTCAGCTGGTCGGGGGTGGCGCCCTCGAAGGACAGCGTGGCGAGCTTCGCGGTCCACTGCTCCTCGGCGCGGGCGCGCATGGTGTCGAACGTCCCGGCGGCGTCGAGGTTCGCGCGGGCGTCTGCGGGCGAGACGGTGGAGATGCCGAGGAGGACGTCGGTGGCGGCCGTGCCTGCGTCTGCGTCTGCGTCTGCGCCCGCCTCGACCGTGACCCATCCGCGGAGGAGGCCGTCGTCGAACGTGGTGTGGTCCTCGGTCGCGCCGGGGATCCGGACGTGCACGAAGTGCGGCGGCGTCCCCGGGCGGTCGTCGAGCTCCACGTCGACCAGGGCGGTGCCGTCGACGATCGACACCGAGGCGTCGAGCACCCGGCCGTGGTGGTCCAGCACGATGCTGCGGGCTCCGGTGAACCGGAAGCCGAGGGCGAACTCCCCCGCGGTCATCTCCGCTGTGACGCCCTGGTCGAGGTCGACCCGGTAGCGGTGCGGCCCGTCGAGCTCGTGGTCGTGGTCGAACCCGAGCGCACGGGCCTGACGGTCGACGTCCGGCTCGGCGATCGGGGACGGCATCACCTGGAACACACCGCGGTCCCCCATCCACGGGGACGGGATGTGGCTCGTCGCGAAGGCCTGGATCGCCGGGCGGTGGTCGGTCGCGCGGTGGTGCTCCTGGTACGCGTACGGCCAGCGGTTGCTCGAGGCGTCCGTCATCGGGAGACCGAACACGCCGCCGTGGGGCAGGCCGACCAGCGGGGCGTTGTTGCCGCGCGAGAAACGGGACGACGCCTGCGTGCCACGGGTCGTCCGGACGTGCCCGAGCGGTGTGGCGGGCGTCGGGGGTGCGGCCTCGATGCGGACGTCGTCGAGCCAGCCGCGGAGTGCCGGGCGCTCCCCGTCGTCACGCTCGCCGTCGGTGGTCGGGCGTGCACCGTCGGCTGCCGGCACCGGCGGGGTGGAGCCGAGCCGTGCCTCCAGGCGGTCGACGACCCGACCCGCGAACGGCGTGAGGTCGACGGCTCGGCGGTTCCACTGGTCGACCCACTGCTTGCGGGCTGCGTCCTGCGCTGCCGGGGTGAGGAGGTCGCCGTACTGGTCTCGTGCATCACCGACGCCGTCGCGGTCGCTCAGGCGGGAGCCGTCGCTGAAGACGACGTCGAGGGCGAACGCGGTGGCGTCCCAGAAGTGCGGCAGGTCGGCCTCGGACGGCTCGGTTGCGCCCTCGGGCAACGTCCGTTCGGGGAACCACACCCAGGAGAGCAGCTGCCCCGGCTCGACGGTCCGTCCGCTCCAGCCGGGGACGATCGCGGTTTCCATGCCGGCGCCCGCGGGTCGCTCGACGAGGAACGCCTCAGCCGACCCGAACCCGGCACCGTTCCGCGCCGCCACAGCCGTCGTCGGGCCACCGCTCCGTTGCAGTTCTCGCACGGACCAAGCCTATTTGGTCCAGCGTCTGGACGAAGCCCTTCGGCGTGTCCGGCTGTCAGGGCTTGTTGTGCCCCGGCGCGTTCTCGGAGTTGCCCGGACCGCTGTCCTGCGCGGCGTCGGCTGCCGCACCCGTGTCACTCTGCGGGTTCTCCACCGGGTTCGTGACCGGGGTGCTCGGTTCTGGACCGACCGAGGGGTCCTCGGCCGGTTCGCTCGGCTGCTGCTCGGGCTCGCTCGGCTGCTGCTCCGGTTCGCTCGGCTGCTGCTCGGGCTCGCTCGGCTGCTGCTGCGGCTGACTCGGCTGCTGAGCCGGTTCGCTCGGCTCCTGTTCCGGCTCGCTCGGCTGCTGCTGGTCCGTCGAGGTCGAGGGCGAGCTCGAGTCCGTGGGGGCCGGCGTGCCGTCGTTCCCCTTCAGGGCGAACAGGGCCACCGCGATGCCGATGAGGATCAGGACGATGACGACCACCGCGGCGATGATCGGGCCGCGGCGACGCTTCTCCGGCTCGTCCGCCAGGGGCGTGGGCGCAGCGACGGGGCCGCGCGGGCCGCCGTTGCCGGCGTTCCCTGCGTTGCCGGCGGTGCTGGTGGGTCCGCGCTGCGCGCCGAGGACCGTGGTCGCGACGTCGTCGGAGGCGTTCGGCTGCTGGGCGCCGAGGACACGGGTCGCGTCGTCCGCGGGGTTCTGGCGCGGCATCGCCCGGGTCGCCGGCAGCGCCTGCGTCGCTTCGGGCGCCTGCATGGCCTGCGTTGCTTCGTCGGCGGACGCTGCGCGCGCGGCAGCGGCGGCTGCACCGAGACCTGCCGCAGCTCCTGCTGCTCCTGCTGCCACGGGCGTCACCGTGCCGGGCCCCGCCGGCAGGAGCTGCGTCGCCGTCGAGACCTCGTCGTGTCCCAGCGCACGGAGTCGCTGGGCGGCCTCCTCGGCCGTGGGGCGCTCCGCCGGGTCCTGGGCCGTCATCACGTGGAGCAGCGTGCGCCAGGCGGTGGGCAGGTGCTGGTCGATCTCCGGACCGCGGGTGAGACGCGCGGTCGCGGACTCCACGGCGCTGCCGGGGAACGGGCGGCGGCCGGTCAGGCACTCCAGCAGCACCAGGCCGAGGGCGTACACGTCCGCCTTGCCGCTGATGCCCTGCGCGAGCACCTGCTCCGGGGCCAGGTACGCGGCGGTCCCCATGACCGTGCCGGTCCCGGTGACCCGGGCCGAGTCACGGAGCAGGGCGATCCCGAAGTCCGCGAGCTTCACGTGCGAACCATCCGACTCGAGCAGGACGTTCGCCGGCTTCACGTCGCGGTGGACGATCCCCCGCTCGTGGACCGCTGCGAGTCCCTCGGCGACCTGCGCGCCGACGCGGGCCGTCGTCGTCGGGTCGAGCGGCCCCTCATGCAGCCGCGTCGCCAGGTCACTGCCCGGCACGAGCTCCATCACCAGGTACGAGTCCCCGTCGACGTCGTCGAGCGCGGCGTCGTACAGCGTCACCAGGGCAGGGCTCCGCAGCGCCGCGAGCGTCTGGATCTCAGCCTCGGCCCGGGCTCGCTCACCGTGGTCGACCGGCCCGATGCGGAACACCTTGACGGCGACCTCACGCCCGAGCTGCTCGTCGACCGCGCGGTACACCGAGGCCATGCCACCGTGCCCGAGCGTGCCGGTGACGCGGTACCGACCGCCGAAGACCCGTTCTTCCATGCCGGGAAACCTACCGGGACGACCTGACGGGTCTCGCACCCCGGCGGAGCGCCGTCAGGTACAACCGGTGCGCCGTGATCACCAGCGCCAGCCACGCCAGCCCGAGCGCCCACGCCGCCAGCACGTCCGTCAGCCAGTGGTGCCCGAGGAACACACGGGACGCCCCCACCGACAGGACGAACAGGGTGCCCACGGTGATCGTCCACACCCGGGTCGCGGTGCGGGACTGCCGGAGGATCAGCAGGTACACGATCGTGCCGACGATCACGGTGGCGTTGAGGGTGTGGCCGGACGGGAACGACGGCGAGTGCTCGTACGGCGGCACGGCATCGGAGAGCGGCGGCCGCGCCCGACCGATGAGGTCCTTGCCCGCGACCGTCATGAGCAGCGACCCGGCGCTCGCCGACACGAGGAGCACGAGGGGTGTCCACGCCCGCCGTTGGATGGTGAACCCGACCAGGAAGCCGAGCGCGACGATGGGCATCCCGATGGTGCCCGCGATGTCGGTCCACCACGTGACGACGGTGTCGAGGGTGGGTGACCGGAGCGTCAGCATCCAGGTGAGCACCGGCCGGTCGAGCGCGGCGACGTCGTCGGACTCCCGCACGGCGTCGTACACCTCGGACGCGACCCAGGTGGCGGTGGCGGCCACGCCGATGCCGATCAGCAGGGTGACGACGAGGAGCGGCAGCGCACCCCAGCGGTGCCCGGCGCGCGCCCACTGCTCGGCGCCGGCTCGACCGGCGCGTGTGCGCCAGGTGGTCAGGTCGACGTCACCGACACGGCGGTCGGGTTCCTCGGAGTGTTCCGGTTGCATCGGACCAGCCTGCCCGAGGACTGATGTGCGTGGCGGATGCGTGAGCGGCAAGTGCCCCGCGGGCGCCTGCGCGAGCGGGCGGGTGCCCCGCGGGCGCCTGCGCGTCCGGTTCGCGCCGTCAGTCCTTCGCCGACCCGTAGTCGTCGACGATCGAGACCGACAGCGGGAACACCACCGGGAAGTCCCGGAAGAGCAGACGCCCGGCATCGGCGGCCGCGGCCCGTACCTGCTCGGCCACCCACTCGGCGTGCTCGGCCGGGGTGTGCACCACGATCTCGTCGTGCACGAAGAACACCAGGTGCGGGCCGTCCGTCACCCGGCCCGGGAACCGCCCCGCCAGCCGCGACCGCAGCGACCCCATCCACGCCAACGCCCACTCGGCCGCGGTCCCCTGCACGATGAAGTTCCGGGTGAACCGCCCCCAGCTCCGGGCGCGGGACTCCACCGCCCGCTGCATCGCCGGGGTCCCCTCGACGGTGTACGCCTGGTTGCGCGCCTCGAACCAGGAGGCGTCCGGAACCGGCGACGTCCGGCCGAGCAGCGTCGTCACCGGTTCGCCGCGCTCCCCCGCCCGTGCCGCGCGCTCGACCAGCCCGAGCGCGTCCGGGAACGCCCGCGCCAGCCGCGGCACGAGCCTGCCGCCCTCGCCCTGGGTCGCCCCGTACATCGCCCCGAGCATGGCGCCCTTCGCCTGCTGCCGCGTCTCGACCGCCCCGGAGGCCACGACCCCGTCGTACAGGTCCCGCCCGTCGCCCGCGGTCGCCATCGCCCGGTCGCCGGCCATCGCCGCGAGGACCCGGGGCTCCAGCTGCGCCGCGTCCGCCACGACGAACCGCCACCCGTCGTCTGCCACCACCGCGGGCCGCACGAGCTTCGGCAGCTGCATCGCTCCCCCGCCGTCCGCCGCCCAGCGCCCGGTCACGACCCCGCCGACCAGGTACTTCGGGTGGAACCGTCCGTCCTGCACCCACTCGTCGAGCCAGGTCCAGCCGTTCGCCGTCAGCAGCCGGGCGAGTCGCTTGTACTCGAGGAGCGGCTCGATCACGGGGTGCTCGATCTCCTGCAGCTCCCACTTCCGCGTGCTGGTCACCATGAGCCCGGCCCGGCGCAGCGACTTCAGGACGTCGGCGGGCGAATCCGGGTTCAGCGCCGGGTCCCCGAGGCGCTCCCGGACGACGACGGCGATCTCCTCAAGCCGCCGGGGCCGCACACCGTACGGCACGCGCGGGCCGAGCGCGTCCTCGAGCAACCGCTCGTGCACGTCCGCGCGCCACGGCAGACCAGCGTGGAACATCTCCGCAGCGACGAGTGCACCGGCGGACTCGGCGGTGAGCAGCAGGCGGAGTGCGCTCGGTGCGCTCGATCCGGCCACTGCGTCGAGCTGCGCGCGGAGTTCCGTGACCGGGTCCAGCGTGTCGTCCGGAGGGGCGACCTGGAACAGCGCGTCGTCGAAGAGCTGCGCCTGCGTCGGACGGGTGACCCGGGCCTCCTGGGCAGGGACGTCCCATGCGTCAGCGGGAGCCGCAGCGAGTGCGGAACCACGCGCGGACAGGGCGGACCGCAGGATGCGGCGGCAGAGCCGGAGGTCGATGCAGCGCCCGACCCGGCCGCCGGCCGCCAGCACGGGCGGGTACCAGCGCGCGGTGTCGTCCCAGACCCAGCGCACGTCCGGTGCGTCCCGCGACGCGATGAAGGCCTGGAGGCGCGGCTCGTCCACCCGGATCGGCTCGCCGTCCGGGGTCCCCGCGTCGGTCAGGGGCGTCGCGAGGACGCCGCCGTCGACGCGGCGGAGGACGAGGTGCACGGAACGATCATGCCGTGCCCCACCGTCAGTCGAGTTCGACGGTCTCCGCGGTCGGCGCGTTGCTCTGGACGGAGGCGATGCCGTTCTTCGCTCCGGCCTTGCTCGCGTACCCCTCGGAGGTGGCGATGACTTCGCCGTTGCCCGCCTTCAGGTGGAAGCGGTACTCCCCCTTGGCGTCGGTCCAGATCTCGAACTTCCCGGCCATGTCGACTCCTCGCGCCGATCCGATGGTGCTCGCTGTCCGCAGAACGCGGCTCATCTCGGACGCTACTGCCTCGACCGGCTGCGCGGAAGAGTCAGTCCTCGTCGGTGGCCCCGCCGGTGGCCTGCCCGGCACCCCGGCCGGCGCCCCCGCCGGTGGCCTCGCTGGCGCCCTGCCCGCGTCCCTGGCCGTCGTCGGTGGCCTTCCGGAGGGTGCCACCGGGCCGGACCGCGGCGCTGTCGGCGACGTCGATGCGGACGTCGCCGTCGGCGGCCCGGGAGACCTCCACCCGGGGGTCGGCGTCGTGCTCGTCGGAGCCGGACATGCGGCGGAAGGTGTCCTGGCGTCGTTCCTCGAAGGACATGTCGACGCCGTCGTCGAGGTGGTCACGGTCGGGCTCGTTCATGGCGCCGACGCTACGCCGGGTCCACGGGTGCGGTGCCGGTGCGGACGGTCCAGTGCTCCCCCGCGCGCCACCGATCGAGGACCGCGGTCTCGAGGCGGTTCCGAGGGACTGCCCGGCGTGCCGCGGCGAGCGTCGTCCCGAAGACGAACTTCGCGACGCTGTCGTCTCCCTCGGCGGCGTCGTCCGGACCGCCTGGATCGAGGCGGAACCGGCTGGCGAACCGGGCCGTGTTCGACCGGGGTCCGAGGACCGCCGGGAGCCCCGGGTCGAGGAACCACGAGCGGCACTGCCACCGCTCTGCGACCGTTCCCGTGTCCTTGTCGGTGTCGGTGTCCGCGTCTGGGTCTGGGTCTGCGTCTGCGTTCTGGGTGAGTTCCGCGAGGAGTTCCGGCGCAGCGGCGAACGATCGGTCGCAGTCGTCGGGGACGAGCGGGCCGCCCTCGGGGACGTGCACGCCCCAGGCCGGATGGCCGTCGCTCGTGACCACCCCCATCTCGAACTGCAGCCGCCCCACCGCCACGACCCGCGCGGTGAGGACCGAGCAGAACCAGTCGAGGCCGGTCCCCCGGAGTCCGTACCGACCGAGCTTCCGGTCGACGTCGGCCACGCTGTCAGCGGCCTGCTCGGACGTTGCTCCGTGCGCGCGCAGCCAGGACTGGGTCACGGGCCGGACCGCCCGGATCGCCGTGACCAGGGCGGTGTCCCGCTGCGGGACCGACAGGTGCGCGACGCTGGACTCGAGGGACGCCGCCAGCGCGCCGACGTCGGGGAGCGTGCCGACCGCGGCGAGGAGGATCGCCTCGGGGGTGGTGGTCGCTGCAGCACCGTCCGGGACTGCGGTCGGAGGTCCTCCCACTACTTCAGGCCCGACGAAGCGAGGCCGTCCATCACGCGCCGCTGGAGCACGATGAACATGATCAGGACGGGTGCCATCGCCATGAGGCTGGCGGCCATGAGCACCGGGTAGTCGATCGTCCGGTCGCTCGACAGGGTGGCGAGGCCCGCCGCGAGGGGCATGTCCTCGGCCCGGGTCGACACGACGAGCGGCCACAGCAGCTCGTTCCACGACCAGAGCACCGTGGTGATCGCGAGCACGCTGATCGACGGCCGGGCGAGCGGCAGCATGATCCGCCAGAACGTCTGGAACGGGTTGGCACCGTCCATCCGCGCTGCCTCCTCGAGTTCCGGTGGCAGGTTGAGGAACGCGGTCCGCATCAGGAACGTGCCGAAGGCGCTGAACAGGCCGGGGGCCACGATCCCCATCAGGGTGTCGAGCCAGCCGAGGTTCTGCACGATCTGGTACTGCGAGATGAGGTACACCTGCGACGGCACCAGCAGGATCGACAGCACGATGCCGAGCAGGATCGCCCGACCCCGGAACCGCATCCGGGCGAACGCGTACCCGGCGAGGGTGCACAGGACGATCTGCGCGATGGTCCGGATCACCGTGACCATCACCGAGGTCCCGAGCTGGCTGAGGAACGGCAGCCGCTCGAAGACCTGTGCGAAGTTCTGCCACTGCAGCTCCCCCGGCCAGAACGTCGGTGTGACCGACTGCACCTGCGCGTTCGTGGACAGCGACATGATGATCTGCCACAGGAACGGGAAGGCCATCACGAAGCCGCCGACCCCGAGGACCACGTGGATCCACCAGTGGCTGCCGCCCCGCCGGCCCGGACGCCGGGCTGCCCTCGTCGAGCTGGTCATCGCGGTCATGCCTGCACCCATCTCTTCTGCACGCGGAACTGCACGAGGGTGACGATGCCGATGAGCACGAAGATCACCATCGCGATCGCAGCCGCGAAGCCCTTGTCGTTGTCGATGAACCCGGCGCTGTAGAAGTAGAAGACGAGCGACATCGTCTTCGGGATCACCGGGTTGGTGCTGCCGAGGATCGCGTAGAGCAGGTCGAACAGCTGGAAGCTCGAGATCGTCGTGACGATCACCACGAAGAAGATGCTCGGGCTGAGCAACGGGACGGTGACCGAGCGGAACTGGCGCCACCGCGATGCTCCGTCGAGCTCAGCGGCCTCGTACAGCTCCGGCGGGATGTCCTTGAGCCCCGCGCCGAGGATGATCATCGAGAAGCCGAGGGACGACCACAGCCCCACCAGGGAGACGGCGAGGAGCGCGAACCCCGGCGTCGAGATCCAGTAGGGACCGTCGATGCCGAAGCGTCCGAGGAACCAGTTCACGATCCCGTAGTCGCCGTTGAACATGATCCGCCAGACCAGGGCGATCGCGGCGGGCATCGCCACGTACGGCAGGAAGAACAGCACCCGGTAGAACTGGGCGAACCGCAGGCCCGTGGTGTTGAGCAGGCTGGCCAGCCACACCGCGATCGGGATGCCGAGCAGGACGATCACCGTGTAGATCACCGTGTTGAGCAGCGACTGGTAGAGCTGCGGGTCGGAGAGCAACCGGACGTAGTTCGCCACCCCGCTGAAGGTCGCCCCGCCGAAGACGCCCCACGAGGTGAACGAGTACCAGAACGTCTGGATGATCGGCCAGATGTAGAACGTGGCGACGCCGACGAGCAGCGGGAGGACGAAGAGCCACGGCCAGAAGCCGTCGGTTCGTCGCGGGGGTCGTCCGGCCCGTGGTGCGTCGGGCAGCTCGGTCCCCGGGGCCCCCGGCCCGGACGCACGCTGCGTCCGGGCCGGGGTGCCCGTGGCGGGGTTCCGCTCGGTGTGGATGGTCATCAGGGCTCCCGGACGCCGGCCGGCGTCACTTCTCCTTGCCGAGAGCGGTGTCCATCTTCGTGGCGAGGTCCTTCGCCACCTGGTCGACCGGGGTGGACCCGTCGAAGGCACTCGGCAGGAGGTTCGTCTCGAGGGTGTTCCACGCCGCGGTGTTCTTCGAGACCGGCAGCGGCTTGGCGTAGTCGACGGCGTCGAGGAAGACCTGGAGGTCAGCGTCCGGCATCGTCTTCGTGAAGGCGTCCTGCGTGCCCTCGTACGCGGGGATCACCGCACCCATGTCGCCCTGCTGCTGCTGGGCCTGCTTGCTCGCGAGGTAGACCTGCAGCGCCTGTGCGGCCACCTTGTTCTTCGAGTTCGCGGAGACGACGTTCGAGACGCCGTGGATGACCGTCGCCTGCTCCTTGCCCTTCGGCAGCGGGTAGACGACGACGTCCTTCTCGAGGTCCGTGCCGGTCAGTGCCGACCGGAACCAGCTGCCGCCCTGGTACATCGCGAGCTTGCCCGACGTGAACCACTGGTCCGCGGTGGTGTCGGTGAGCTGCTTGATCGAGGGCGATGCCCCCGACTTGATCAGGTCGGTCCAGAACTGCAAGCCCTTCTCGGCCGCAGCCGAGTCGTACTCGGAGGTCTTGCCGGACTTGTCGATCACGTTGCCGCCGGCCTGGAAGATCGTGTCGTAGTAGGTCGTCTGGCCGTCCATGCCACCGGCCGCTCCGTAGGCGCCGTCGGCGTGCAGCTTCTCGGAGAGCTCGGCACCGGTCTTCTGGAAGTCGTCCCAGGTCCAGTCCTTCGAGGGCATGGCGACCCCGGCCTTCGCGAACAGCGCCTTGTTCATCCAGACCCCGATCGTGTCGAAGTCCTTCGGGACGCCGTACTGGGTGCCGTCGTACGTGTACAGGTCGTTGAGCGCGGAGGAGTACTCGTCCGGCTTGATCGCGCCGGCCTTCACCTCGCCCGTGATCGGCGCGATCTTGCCGTTGGCCGCGTACAGCTGGAAGTTCGGGCCGTTCATCCAGAACAGGTCCGGGAGGGTGTTGCTGGAGCCCTGCGTCTGGAGCTTGGTCCAGTAGCTGGCGAACGGCGTGACGTCCACGTTCACCTTGATGTCCGGGTACTCCTCGTTGAAGCCCGTGAGGTTCGCCTTGATCGCCTTGACCTGGTTCTCGTCCCAGACGGCGTAGGTCAGGGTCGCCTTGGTGTCCTTGGAGGCCTTCTCGTAGTCGCTGCCGGAGCTGGCGGCGCCGGACGAGGTACTGCAGCCGGCGAGGAGCGCGACCGCGCCGATCGCGGCGACGGCGCCGAGGAGCGCGCGGCGACGGCCACGGCCCTTCGCGGGGGTGGGTGCGGGCATCGGGTGTCCTTTCGCGAGTCCGTCAGCGGGTGACGGCCGGGGTGGGAGTACTGAAGTGTGCGATCGTCGCCGCCGGGAGCGGCGGGACGTCGATGGGGACCGAGCCGCTGCGGAGCGACCGGGTCGCCAGGGCTCCGGCCGCGACGGCGGCGCGGGCGGCGATCGGCGAGAGCGTCGTCGGCTCACCCAGGGCGACGTGACGGAGGAACTCGGTCATCGTCACGAGGTCGGCGTCGGCGTGGCCGGAGTCGACCCCGTCGATCGGGTACTCGCGGTCTCCCGCGACGTCCCAGCCGCGGCGGTGCGTCCAGACCTTGACGACGCCACCACCGGTGTCCCCGATGTTCTCGAGGCGGCCCTCGGTCCCGATGACCGTGTAGTTGCGCCAGTAGTCCGGCGTGAAGTGGCACTGCTCGTAGCTCGCCTGCACACCGTTGTCGAGCGTCATCATGACCATCGAGAGGTCCTCGACGTCGACCACGGGGTTGAGGCCGGTCTGGGCGAGCGGCGGCCAGTTCTCGAGCGAGAACCAGTCCCCCATGAGCTCGCCGCTGCGGTCGCGACGGTCCGTGACGTCGCCGTACACCGACAGGGACCCCATCCCCACGACCCGGGCGGTGTCGCCGCCGCCGAGTGCGTGGATCACGTCGAGGTCGTGGCTGGCCTTCTGCAGGAGCAGGGAGTTCACCTTCGCGCGGTCGGCGTGCCAGTCCTTGAAGTAGTAGTCCCCGCCGTTCCCGACGAAGTGCCGGCACCACACGGCCTTCACCTCGCCGATCTCACCGCGGGCGATGACCTCACGCATGAGCCGCACGACCGCCGCGTGCCGGAAGTTGTGGCCGACGTAGAGCGGTGTGCCGGTCTCCGCGGCGGCGGCCAGCACGGCATCGGCGTCCTCGACGGTGACCGCAAGGGGCTTCTCGAGGTAGACGGCGATGCCCGCCCGGAGCAGGTCGATGGCGATCGCGGCGTGGGTCCAGTCGGGCGTCGTCACGATCGCCGCGTCGACCGCTCCGGCGAGGTCTCCGTGCTGCTCGACCACGAGGGCGTCCGGGTACTCGGCCTGAGCACGCTCGCGCCCCTGCGCGGTGACCTCCGCGACGGCGACGACCCGTGCCTCCAGGTCGGATGCGGCACCCGCCGCCTCTGCCACGTGGCGGGCGATCGCCGCCCGCTGTCCCATGCCGACGATGCCCACTCGGAGTGGTCGTCTGGTTCCCGCGTCGCCCATGCTCATCTCGCTTCCTTGCGTGATTGTGACGCCCATGATGCCCAATCGATCATGAATGCACAATAGGCGCTCAGAGAACGCTCATGGGGAGGCTGTGGATGGTTTTACACGATCGAAACCTCGTCCACAGGCGCCGGGCGAGGAGTCCCCCGGTTGGCAGACCGCTCGGTCGGCGGACCGCTCAGTCGGCGACGACGAGTTCCACGCCGGCGCTCGCGAGTTCCGCAGCGAACGACGGGGGGACGGGCTGATCGGTGACGAGGGCATCGATCCGGTCGAGCGGGCAGATCCGCGCGAAGGTGGCGCGCTCGATCTTGGTCGAGTCGGCGACGACGATGACACGGCGTCCGACGGAGGCGAAGTGCCGACTGACCTCGGCTTCACCCTCGTGCACGGTGGTCGCGCCGTACTGGCCGCTGAGGCCGTCCACACCGAGCACCACGACGTCGAGCGCGAACTCGTCGAGGGTGTCCCGGACCAGGGGCCCGACCAGCTCGTAGGACTGTCGCCGCGCCACACCGCCCGTCACGACGATCTTGACGTTGGCACGCACGGAGAGCTCGTACCCGATGTTCAGGGCGTTCGTCACGATGGTGACGCCGTACTCGCCGTCGGCACGGGTGAAGCGTTCGCTCTTGCCGAGTTCGCGGGCGACCTCGGTCGTCGTGGTGCCGCCGTTGAGGCCGACGGTCTCGCCGGGGTGCACCATCCGGGCTGCCGCACGGGCGATCGCCGTCTTCGCCTCGGCCTGACGGGCGATCTTGTACTGGAGCGGGAGCTCGTACCCGGTGCCGAGCGCGGCCGCTCCGCCGTGCGTGCGCGTGACGAGCCGCTGGTCCGCGAGCGTCGCGAGGTCACGTCGGGCAGTCGCCGGCGAGATCCCGAGCATCTCCCCGATCTCGGCGATCGACAGGTTGCCGCGTTCGCTCACGAGTTCGAGGAGGGCGTTGAGCCGCTGTTGCGGAGTCATGACGGCCATCCTATGGCGTCCCTGCGCGCCGGTCCTGATCGGAAATGACGTTTTGCCCTTCCATTGCGCACGATCGCTCGCTACGCTTCCTGATCATCGATCACCCGGATCGACCGGACCGGAAGGCACCCATGACCGACACCTTCGTGAGCGCCGAACTGGCCTCCCAGCCGGAGACGTGGCGCGCCGCCGCGGGGCTCCTGCCCTCCTTCGCCGACGCACTCCCCCAGCCCGGCGAACGGGTCGCCGTCGTCGGCTGCGGGACGAGCTGGTTCATCGCGATGAGCTACGCCGTCGCCCGCGAGCAGGCCGGGCTCGGGGTCACCGACGCGTTCGCCGGATCCGAGTACCCGCTCGGTCGCGAGTACGACCGCGTCGTGACCATCAGCCGCTCGGGCACCACGACCGAGATCGTCGACCTGCTGCAGGCACTCCCGCACAGCCGGACCGTCCTCGTCACCGCCGTCCCGGACAGCCCCGCGGCCGCCGTCGCCGACGACGTGGTCGCACTGCCGTTCGCCGACGAGCGCTCCGTCGTGCAGACCCGGTTCGCGACGACGACCCTCGCCCTGCTCCGCGCGTCCATCGGCGACGACGTCGACTCGCTCGCCGCCCAGGCCGAGGCCGCGCTCGCCCTGCCGATCGACGACCTGCTCGACGCCGAACAGGTCACCTTCGTCGGCCGTGGTCCTGCCGTCGGCCTGACCTTCGAGGCGGCGCTCAAGACGCGCGAAGCCGCGCAGTTCTGGGCCGAGTCCTACCCGGCGATGGACTACCGGCACGGGCCCATCGCGATCGCGCAGCCGGGTCGACTCGTGTGGTCGCTCGGCGCCGCGCCCGAGGGGCTCGCCGACGAGGTCGCAGCCACGGGTGCCCGGTTCGTCCAGCACCCGCTCGATCCGATCGCCGGCCTCGTCGTCGTGCACCGGTTCGCGGTCGCCCTGGCCGAGGGCCGCGGGCTCGACCCGGACAACCCCCGCTCGCTCACCCGTTCGGTCATCCTCACCTGATGCCCGGCGCAGGCGCGGTGCTCGGGGTCGACGTCGGCGGCACGGGCATCAAGGCCCGGCTGACCGACCCCGACGGACTCGTCCTCGACGAGACCCGGGTCCCGACGCCGCGCGACGACCACGATGCCCGACGGCTCGCCGTCCTCGTGGCGGAGCTCGTGACGAACGCGTCGCGGCATGCACCGCTCGACACCCTCGGCGTGGTCACCCCCGGGGTCGTCGACGAGGCGTCGGGCCGGGTCCTCCTGGCCGTGAACCTCGGTTGGCGAGACGTGCCGGTGCTCGACACCGTGTGCGCCGAGCTGGACCGGCGCGGCATCGCCCTGCCGGTGGCGTTCGGACACGACGTCCGGGCCGGCGCGCTCGCCGAGACGACGTCCGGCGATCCCGCACTGGCTCGTGGATCGGTGGCGTTCGTCCCGGTCGGCACCGGTCTGGCGAGCGCGCTCGTCGTCGACGGCGCCGTGGTGCCGGGCGACGGGTGGGCGGGCGAGATCGGCCAGGTCCGGATCACGTCCGGGCCGCATGCCGGACTCCGTGTCGAGGAGATCGCCTCGGCCGGGGGAGTCGCTCGTCGTTCCGGGGCGGCCTCCGCGCGGGAAGCCGTGCTCCGGGTCCGGGCCGGCGACCGGCTGGCCGTCGATGCGCTCGACGAGTGTGTCGCCGTGCTCGCGGACGCACTGGTGTGGACCACCGCGGTCGCCGGGTGTCACACCATCATCGTCGGCGGGGGACTGGCCGAGTCTGGCCCCGTCCTGTTCGACCCGCTGCGCGCTGCGGTCGCCGACCGGCTCGCGGGTCTCCGGGTTCCGACCCTCGTGCCGGCCCGACACGGTGACGCGGCCGGAGCCATCGGCGCCGGCCTGCTCGCACGCCAGCTGCTCGCACGCCGGCTGCTCGTCCCACGGGCCTCGTCATCAGCGGTGTCGGCATGAGCGTGCTCGTGCGTGCGCCGCGCATCGTCACCGCCACCGACGACCTACGCGACGGCTGGCTCGTCGTGGACCGCTCCGGAGCGGTGCAGTCCACCGGGACCGGTACACCACCCCACACGGACACCGCGACGACCATCGCCGGGACCGTCGTCCCCGGACTCGTCGACCTGCACGCACACGGCGCGCTCGGCCACGACTTCGCGCTGAGCACAGCAGACGACTCGCGTGCCGCCGCGGCGTTCCACCGAGGCCGGGGGACCTCCGCGCTCATCGCGTCCGTCGCCACCGGTCCGGTCGAGGAGACCGCTGCGGCACTGACACGCCTGCGTCCCCTCGTCGGCGACGGCACGCTCGCCGGGCTGCACCTCGAAGGCCCCTGGCTCGCCCCCGCGCGTCGAGGCGCCCACCGGGCCGACCTGTTGCACGCACCCGATCCCGCCGAGGTCGAGTCGCTGCTGTCCGCGGCGGACGGCGGGCTCCGCGTCGTCACGCTCGCCCCCGAGCTCCCCGGGGCACTCGACGCCGTCCGCCGACTCGTGGCCGCCGGCGTGGTCGTCGCGATCGGGCACACCGACGCCACCGCAGACCAGACGCGCCAGGCGATCGACGCCGGTGCGACCCTCGTCACCCACCTCTTCAACGGGATGCCGCCGATGCACCACCGAACGCCGGGCCCGGTCGGGGTCGCGCTCACCGACGCCCGCGTCCTGCTCGAGTGCATCGTCGACGGGCACCACCTCGATCCCGTCACGATCGACCTCGTCCGACGCGCGGCACCCGGGCGCATCGTGCTCGTCTCGGACGCCATGTCGGCCACCGGTTGCCCGGACGGCGACCACACCATCGCCGGTTCTGCGGTGTCCGTCCGCGGAGGCGTCGCGATGCTCGCGGACGGATCGTCCCTGGCCGGCAGCACCATCACCGTCGCGGACGGTGCGCGCAGGCTGCTGGACACGGGAACGCCCCTCACGGAGGTCGTCGCCGCTGCTGCGACGCGTCCTGCTCACCTGCTCGGGCTGCCCGCCCCGCTCGCGGTCGGTTCGCCGGCGGAGATGCTCGTGATCGATACGGCGGACGGACGCTGGAAGCCGCTCGACGACGCGGACGCCGCCGTCAGCGTCGGCACGACACCAGCGGTGCGGTCCTCGTGATCCTCGTCGTGACGCCGAACCCCGCCGTCGACGTGACGTACCGCGTCGCCGAGCAGCGCATCGGCGAGACGCAGCGGGTCCAGGGCGTCGCCCGGCGCCCCGGTGGCAAGGGACTCAACGTCGCACGGGTGCTCGAGGACGCCGGGCGCTCGACGTACTCGGTCCTGCCGCTCGGCGGCGGTGCCGGGCGGTGGCTGGCCGACGCGCTCGACCAGCTCGGACTGGCGCACAGCGACGTCGCGGTGACGGGGGAGACGCGCACCACGGTCACGGTGGTCGACGACGTCGCACACCCGACGATGTTCGGCGAGCCAGGGCCGCTCGTGTCACCGGACGAATGGGCCGCGGTCACCGCGACCGTCGACCGGTTGCTCGACTCCGGCGACGTGGACGCACTCGTGGTCTCCGGGTCGTTGCCGAGCGGCACCGATCCCGCCCTGGTGGCCGACTGGGTACGTGCAGCGCGGCGGCAGGGCCTGCTGAGTGTCGCCGACTGCTCCGGTCCGGCGCTCCTCGCGGCGGCGAGCGCCGGTGCGACGATCTGCAAGCCGAACCGGGCCGAACTGCTCGAGGCGACGGGGATCACGGGCGACGACGAACGCTCCGGCGCGCTCCGGCTCCTCGAGCGCGGCGCCTGCACCGTGGTCGTCTCCCGCGGAGCCGAGGGGATCGCCGCGCACACCGCCGCGGGTGTGCTCGAGGTCCCGGCGATCGCGGGCGTGACCGGCAACCCCACCGGTGCCGGAGACGCTGCGACCGCTGGTCTCGTCACGGCTCTCCTCGGGCGACCCGACCGCGGCGCAGCCGTGCCGGTCGAGCGCGATGCCCTCCGCTCCGCCGCGGCCTTCGGCGCGGCGGCCGTCCTCCGGCCCGTCGCGGGCGAGGTCGACCTCGATGCCGTCCGGCGTTTCCTGCGAACCGAAGGCAGCACTGCTGGCGGGGTCGCCGGCAGCCCCGCTGGCGGGGTCGCCGGCAGCCCTGCTGGCGGGGTCGCCGGCGCACCACACCTCGACCTGACGCACGACCACCGATCCGGGAGCCCAGCATGATCACCGACCTCGCCCTGAGCGGCCTGCTCGACACTGCACGCACGGCCCGACGGGGTGTCGGTGCCTTCAACGTGGTGCTCCTCGAGCACGCCGAAGCGATCGTCGCTGGGGCCGAGCTCGCCGGCCTCCCGGTCATCCTGCAGATCAGCGAGAACTGCGTCCGCTACCACGGTGGCCTCGCCCCCATCACGACCGCGACCCAGGCGATCGCCCGGTCCGCCCAGGTCGAGGTCCTCGTGCACCTCGACCACATCGAGGATCCGGACCTCGTGCTCGCCGGCGTCGACCTCGGGGTGGACTCGATCATGTACGACGGGTCGCACCTGGACTTCACCGCCAACGTCGCGGCGACCCGGCGACTCGCTGAGCGGTGCCATGCGTCAGGGATCGCGATCGAAGCCGAGCTCGGAGCGGTCGGCGGCAAGGACGGCGTGCACGCGCCGGGGGTGCGCACCGACCCGGACGACGCCGCTGCCTTCGTCGGCGACACCGGCGTCGACGCACTCGCGGTCGCTGTGGGCACCTCGCACGCGATGCAGACCCGCGAGGCCTCGGTGGACCGAGCGCTCGTCGGACGTCTCCGCGAGACGGTCCCGGTGCCACTCGTGCTGCACGGGTCCTCCGGGCTCTCCGACGAGGAGCTCCGGGGCGCCGTGCACGCCGGCATGACGAAGATCAACATCTCGACGCACCTGAACGGCCTGTTCACCCGGGCGCTGCGGGAGGTGCTCGACGAGCGGCCCGACGTCGTCGACCCGCGGAAGTACGTGTCCGCCGGGCGGGACGCGATCGCATCCGAGACGGCGAGGCTCTTGACGCTGCTGCACGCCTGACCGGCGGACGGCGACAGCAACAGCAACAGCAACAGCGCCAGCGCCACCGACGCCCACAGCGACGCCGGTCGCGTCAGCAGAGCGGGACGTTCACCGCCAGACCGCCCATCGCGGTCTCCTTGTACTTCGTCGACATGTCGGCTCCGGTCTGCCGCATCGTCTCGACGACCTGGTCGAGCGACACGTGGTGCTCGCCGTCTCCGCGCAGCGCCATCCGGGCGGCGTTGATCGCCTTGTTCGCGGCGATCGCGTTCCGTTCGATGCACGGGATCTGCACGAGTCCGCCGATGGGGTCGCAGGTCAGCCCGAGGTTGTGCTCCATCGCGATCTCGGCGGCGTTCTCGACCTGTTCGGGCGTCCCTCCGAGGATCTCGGCGAGTCCGGCGGCGGCCATCGAGGCAGCGGATCCGACCTCGCCCTGGCACCCCACCTCGGCCCCGGAGATCGAGGCGCGTTCCTTGTAGATCGACCCGATCGCGCCTGCGGTGAGGAGGAACCGGACGACGGCGTCGTCACGGTTCTCGGGGGTGACCGCCGGCACGTAGGTGAGGGCGTAGTAGAGCACGGCGGGGATGATGCCCGCGGCGCCGTTCGTCGGTGCGGTGACGACGCGGCCGCCGGTGGCGTTCTCCTCGTTGACGGCCATCGCCATGAGGTTCACCCACTCCATCGCGAACAGCGGGTCGTGGTCGGGGTCGTCCCGGGTGAGCTGCTCGTACCAGTTCGCAGCGCGGCGCCGGACGGCGAGGCCACCCGGCAGGGTCCCCGTCCGTTCGACACTGCGGCCGACCGAGGACTCCATGACGTCGTGGATGCGGAGGAGGCCGGCACGGACCTCGTCCGCCGTGCGCGTGACCGTCTCGTTGGCGAGCGCGATGCCGCTGACGGGCAGTCCGGTCGCTGCACAGGCCGTGAGCAGTTCGGCCCCGCTCGAGAACGGGTGCGGCACGGTGTCGTCGACGGGGATGGCGGCCTCGGCGACGTCACCCTCGGTGTCACTCGTGATGAAGCCACCGCCGATCGAGTAGTAGGTCTCCTCGGCGATCGTCGCTCCGGAGGCGGCGGCTGCGCGGAGACGCATGGCGTTCGGGTGCCGGGGGAGCATCGTCAGGGGGTGCAGGACGATGTCGGCGAGACGGAACGGGACGGTGGTGCCGCCGGCGAGCGTGAGCATCCCGCTGGCCTCGAGGTCGTCGAGCGCCTCGGCCAGCTCGTCCGGGTCGACCGTCTCCGGGTCCGCCCCCATGAGTCCGGCGACGACGGCCCCGAGCGTGCCGTGGCCCTGTCCGGTCGACGCCAGGGAGCCGTAGAGGTGCACGTCGATCGCGGCGACCGCAGCGCTGGCACTCCGCGACGCTTCGACCGTGTGGGAGGCGAAGAGCGATCCGGCACGCATCGGTCCGACGGTGTGGGAACTCGACGGACCGATCCCGATGCTGAACAGATCGAAGACGGAGACCGGCACCCCGCCACACTAACCCGTCCGGACGGGAAGGAAACGGGGTGTCGACGAGGAGACGGGACCGGACCGGGGGCGCACCGGTTCAGCGCCGGCGACCCCCTTGGTTCGGCATGAGGATCCAGAGCACGACGTAGGCGATCCAGAGCGGCCCGGGGAAGAGGCTCAGGATGACCCACGCGATCCGGACGAAGGTGCGGGACCAGCCGAAGCGGTCGGCGATGCCGGCGCAGACGCCGGCGAGGATGCGTCCGTTGCGAGGACGGGTGAGTGCGTTCATGGTCTCGACGGTACGGGCCGTCCGGCCGCGCTGACAGGTGGAGGACACCCGGATCCGGGGTGGGGACAACCCCACCTTCTCCACAGGCCCTGTCGTGGACCGCTCCATCGGCGCAGGGGTGGGAGACTGGGGTCATGCCCATCCTCAACAAGGACATGCAGGTCTGCATCTCCCTCGCTGCCCGTCCGAGCAACATCGGCACCCGTTTCCACAACTTCCTCTACGACGAACTCGGGCTGAACTTCGCGTACAAGGCATTCACCACGAACGACCTCCCGGGTGCGGTCACCGGGATCCGGGCCCTCGGCATCCGGGGCTGCTCGGTCTCGATGCCCTTCAAGGAGGCGATCATCCCGCTCGTCGACGTCATCGAGGAGTCGGCGGCGGCGATCGAGTCGATCAACACGGTCGTGAACGACGACGGCGTCCTCACGGCGTCGAACACCGACTACGAGGCCGTGGCGTCCCTGATCGCCTCGCACCGGATCGATCCGGGCGCGAGCGTCCTGCTGCGCGGTTCCGGCGGGATGGCGAAGGCCGTCACCGCGGCCTTCCGGGGTGCGGGTTTCGACGACCTGACGGTCGTGGCGCGGAACGAACGGACCGGTTCCGCGCTCGCTGGGCAGTACGGCTACCGGTGGGTCGCGGACGAGCACGAGGCACCGTCGGCCGACGTGGTCGTCAACGTCACGCCCCTCGGCATGCGCGGTGACCAGCAGGACACCCTCGCCTTCTCCGAGCAGCGGGTCGAGGCCGCCGACACGGTCTTCGACGTGGTCGCCTTCCCCTCCGAGACGCCGCTCGTCCGCGCGGGCCGGACGATGGGCAAGCAGGTCGTCACCGGAGCAGAGGTGATCGCGCTGCAGGCAGCGCGCCAGTTCGAGCGTTACACGGGCGTCGCGCTGACGGACGACCAGGTGCGACGCGCGAGCGAGTTCAGCCGAGCAGAGTGACGAGCAGCGTGACGCGCTGAGAGACGAGCAGAGTGACGAGCGGCGTGACGAGCTGAGAGACGAGCAGCGTGACGCGCTGCGGGACGAGCAGGACCCGTCGCCGGACTGGAGGCGCGTGGCGGGCCCGCCACGCGCCTCCAGTCCGATCCGGCGTCAGCCGTTGGCGGCGCGCCCCGCGGCGACCCAGCCCAGCCGCCGGAGCGTCTCGCGGTTCCGGACCCAGATCATCGGCTGGATGATCACGTTCGGGACGTACGCGCCCGGGCCCTCGACGGGGTTCTCCACGATCGTGACCTTGCAGCCCTTCGCATGCGGCTCGACCGTCAGCGTGACGCGTGCTTCACCGATCGGCCACCCCTTCGGCTGGATCACCATGCGGCGGGGCGGATCCCACTCGAGCGAGGTGGTCACGTCGTTGATCACGAACGGCCACGACCCGAACGAGTGGTGCAGGCGCGTGCCGACCTGCGGCCAGCCGGCCTCCTCCTTCCGCATGCGGGAGGCCCCGACGACCCAGGTCGTGTAGAGCCAGCCGTCGGCGAGCACGTCGAAGACGGCCTCGGGTGTGGTGTGCAGGATGCGGACGTTCTTCGCCATGATCAGTCCTCCGGTGCGAGTTCGACGTCTTCGGGGAGCCCGAACGTGTGGCGGAGCGCACTCCGGGCAGCGTGCCACCCGGCCATGCCGTGCACACCGGGGCCGGGAGCGGATGCCTCGGAGCACAGGTACATGCCGCCGCCCATCCGCCACGGGTCCGAGGACAGCACGGGACGCTTCACGAGCTGCCAGAAGCTCGCGGCCCCCGCGGCGATGTCCCCGCCGACGTAGTTCGGGTTGTACTGGCCCATCTCGACCGCGGTCCGGCTGCTCGACTGCAGGATCGTGTCCCGGAAACCGGGTGCGAACCGTTCGATCTGGCGGGTGACGGCCTCGGTCTGGTCGATGTCCGAGCCGGCGGGCACGTGCGCGTACGCCCAGAAGACGTGCTTGCCCTTCGGGGCACGGCTCGGGTCGACGACCGTCGGCTCGGACCCGAGGACGTACGGGCGCTCGGCATGCTGCCCGCGAGCGACCGCCCCCTCGGCCGCGGCGATCTCCTCCCGCGTCCCGCCGATGTGCACGGTGCCGGCCTTCCGGAGCGCCTCGTTCGTCCACGGCACCGGATCGGACAGCGCGAAGTCGACCTTCGAGGCCGCGTTGCCGAACCGGAAGCGCCGGAGGGCTCCGCGTCGGGGTGTGGGGATCTGCTTCCCGGCGATCTGGAGCATCCCGGGCACGCTCGTGTCGAACAGGACCGCCTTCGCCGGGGTGAGGTCGGCGAGCGAGCGGATCTCCCGTCCGGTCTCGATCCGGCCGCCGTGTGCCACGAGATCGGCAGCGAGCGCATCGACGATCGCCTGGCTCCCGCCGATCGGCACCGGCCACCCACGGCCGTGCGCGTAGGCGCCGAGGGAGAGCGCCGCTGCCGCCGTGGCGAGCGACGGCACGTGCTGGATCGAGTGCGCGGCGACGCCGGTCAGCATCGCCGGGGCGACGTCACCGCGGAAGCGCAGGTTCCAGGCGCTCGTGCCCTGCTCGAGCGCGCGGAGGCCGAACCGCAGGACGGTCAACGGGTGTCGCGGAAGGTGCAACAGGGCATCGGTGGCGAAGTCGGCGACCTGGTCGGCGTTCGCGGACAGTGGGCGCATCAGCTGCCGGAAGGCGGGGCCGTCGATCCCGAGCTCGTCGGCGGTGCGGGCGAGGTCGCGGTAGGCGATGCCCGCGCGCCCGCCGTCGAGCGGGTGGCCGTACTGCACCTCGGGCAGCCGGAGCTCGATGCGGTCCTCCATCCGGAAGCGTCGGAAGAACTCGGACTGCAGCGCCATCGGGTGCACGGCGGAGCAGACGTCGTGCAGGAAGCCGGGCAGGGTGAGGGGCGACGTGCGTGCACCGCCGCCGATCGTCTCGCCGCGTTCGACGACCTCGACCGACAGCCCGGCGCGTGCGAGCGTCACCGCTGCGGCGAGTCCGTTCGGTCCGGCCCCGACGACCACCGCATCCACCATGCCCCCGAGCCTAGGGATCCACGACTGCGCGTGGTCTCGGTCAGATGACCGAAGCCCCGGTCTCGACAGCAGCGCGCTTCCGGAGGAGCACCTGGTCGATGCGATGTGCACCGTCGATGAGCGCCGCCGCCTGGGGATCGATGAACCCTGCGATCGCGATGATGTCATCGCGGATCAGTTCGAGCGGCGCCGTGTGGATCGGCTCGTGGTGCGCAAGTCGATTCCGGACGCGCCGAACGTCGTCGAGCCTCCGGTGGAGCTGCTTCCGCCGGACATGCCCGAGTCCGGGGAAGGCATGGACGACGCGCGGCTGCCAGATCGACGTTTCGTAGCTCCACAGCGGATCGCGCGGGACGCCAGCGTCGGTCAGCCCGACCCACAGTCCGAGGCTCGTCGCCGCGACGACCCGGTCGGGAGCAGGATATGGGTCACCCCGGTCTCGGAGGGTTCGGATGGCGGCGTCGATGGCCCGGCGTTCACGGACGAGCAGGCGGACTGCGGGTTCGTTCCACCAGTCGTCACGGCGCCCGTGCCTGAGCGCATCGTGCACGGCGTTCCGCAGGAAGACCTCGAGGCACCCGACGGGCCCCCAGAACGCCGTCGTGAGTTCGATGTTCCATGCGTACAGGCGCACGGCGAGGTCACTCCGGCCCGCGTACCGCTGCTGGTAGCGCTCGAACCGAGGGGCGCTGACGAGGCGGGGAAGCGACGGCAGCGTGGCTGGGTCGATCATGAACACCCCCAGAGCACGCACGCCGGAAAAACAGTTGCCCCAGGAGTCCGGCTGAGCCGAATGGTCCTGGGGCGTTACATGATCAGCCTACCGAGCTGGCACTGGTATCTCAAGTACCAGCGTCAAGCCCGCGACGCGTCCGGATCCGCCGGGTCCGACCCGTCGTCCCCGGCGTCCGCAGCGTCCGGCTCGTCCGCGTCGGCCGGCATGGGGGACCCGACTGGGTGCTCGGCCAGCAGCGCCGCGAAGTCCTCGTCGAGCATCTGCTGCACCCGGTCGTCACGTCCGACCTCGTAGTCCTCGGCCGGACGCTGCGCCCAGCCGAGCCGTCCGACGACGGTGGTGCCGATGTCGTCCCAGGCGCGTGCGCGGGCCTGGAGGACGATCCCGTCCACGAACCCCTGGTCCTCCCGCCGCTTGTCGAGCATGGTGGCGAGCTGCTCGTACGTGGCCTCACGCGTGCGGAGCTTGAGGTCGTCGCCACGCCGGTAGTCGTGCTGGTGCCGCGAACGCCCCTTCTGCTTGCTCGACTTCGACCGGATGTCGCGCATCCGTTCGGCGTCGCCACGCTGCTCTTCGGCCATGCGGTGGAGTTCCTCGCGAGCGGCCTCAGCGACGAGGGCGTGGTCGAAGTACCCCTGGTCACGCAGGGCGTTGGTGATGATGCGGTTCGCCACGGCGATGGTGACGGCGGCCTTCGCGATGAGGAACCCCTCGTCGACAGCGCGCTTCAGTTCGACCTGGCTGACGGGTCGGTCGCGCACGTCCTGCTTGCTGCGTCGTCCGAACAAGGCCATGCCACGAGGGTACCGGCGTCCGGTGACCACGCGCCCACCGGAGCGGCCGAGCCCGGGTCCGTCGGCACCGCGCGTCCGTCGACAGGAGGACGCGGATCACGCCCTGGAGGGACGACGCACCCCCGACGGGTCCGTACCGTCGTGTACATGGTCACGTACTCGGAATCCCCCCGCACCGGACTCGGGACGGCGAGCCTCGTCCTCGGGATCTGCTCCCTGCTCGCCGGGTGGACGTTCGTCGCGCCCGTGGTCGGCCTCTGCCTCGGCATCGCCTCGCGGAGCCGGGAGCCGCTCGCCCGGGGCCGCGCCGGATGGGGGATCTTCCTCAACCTCGTCGCGCTGGCGGTGTGGGTCCTGCTGCTCGTGCTGCTGGTCGTGGGCGGTGCCTTCGCGGTCTGGCAGGGGGCCACGCAGGGGTCCTGACCGCCCGCTTCAGAAGACCAGACCGTAGACGGCGACGTCGACCCGCACCGGCCCGAGCGGCATCGCGCTCCGCAGGGTCCCCTCGTCCGTGAAGCCGAGCCGTTCGGCGAGTCCACGACTCCGCGCGTTGTCCACCGCCGTCCGGAGCTCGACCCGTGCCGCGCCCCGCGCCCGGGCGGCCCCGATGAGGACGGTGGCTGCGCGGCGGACGGCTCCACGTCCCTCCAGGCCCGCGTCCACCCAGTAGCCGAGTGATGCCTGCCCGAGGTAGGGGTCGAAGGCGAGTGAGGCGGCGCCGACGATGCGGTCGTCCAAGCGGATGACGCAGGGGAGCGCACGGTCCATCGCGTACTGGCCGAGCAGGTGCTCGGTGTGCAGGACCGCGTCCTCCAGGGTCTGTGGTCGCCAGGCCCAGGGTTCGGCGGCCCGCAGCCGGTCGAGGTTCGCCAGCACCAGCTCGTGCAGGGGCCGGACGGTGGACAGGTCCCGCAGCGTCAGCGTGTACCCGTCCCCGAGGTCCCGCCCGAACGCCGCCACGGACCCGACCCTATGCACGCCGAACGCCCCCGTCCGCTGTGGACGGGGGCGTTCGCGCGAACGGGATCACGGCCGGCAGCGCGACCGGTCCGGCTACTCGTACCGCAGCGCCTCGATCGGGTTCTGCCGGGCCGCCCGACGTGCGGGCAGCGTCCCGGCGAGGAACGCGATGAACATCACCACGAGGATGATCGTGATGACCGAGGACGGCGCGAACTGCATGATCTGCAGGCCCGGCAGGTCCTTCAGCACGGTGCCGGCCAGGACGTTCGAGATCCCGGTGCCGAGCAGGATCGCCACCCCGGCGCCGATCGCACTGCCGAGGAAGCCGATGAACACGGCCTCGAGCGAGAACAGCGTGTAGACCTTGCCGCCGCCCATGCCCATCGCCTTCATCAGACCGATCTCGCGGGTGCGCTCCTGCACGCTCATGAGCAGGGTGTTGATGATGCCGAACCCGGCGGCGATGAGCGCGATCACCGCGAAGGCGTTGAGGACGCCGACGATGCCGCTGATGACGGTCTGGAACTGGCCGAGCTGGTCCTGGATCGTCTGGCCCGTGTAGCCGTCCTTCGACAGGGCGCTCTTGACGGTCGAGGCCGAGGCGCCGTCGCTGAGCGTGCCCGTGGCGCTGGCGTACGAGGTGGCGATCGAGGCGGGCTTGCCGGTCTCCTGCGCCGTCTGCATGGCGTCGGTGAGCGCCGCGTTCGCGCCCGCACCCCCGCCGAACAGGGACTCGTTCTGCACGCCGGCCACCGTGGCGGTCAGGGTGTGCTCCTTGCCCTGGTAGTCGTCGACGGCGAGCGTGAGCTCCTTGCCGACGGCCGACTTCGCACTGCCGAGCCCGAGGTTCTTCAGGTAGTTCGTCGGCAGCAGCACCTGGTTGCCGGCGGAGGACGAGTCGTCCAGCTGCTTGCCCGCGGCCAGGTCGGCGTCGAGTTCACCGGCGTTCGCGGCGACGTCGACGACGTACTTGCCCTCGCTGCCGTACTCGACCCACTTCGTGCTGAGGGCCACGGCCGGTCGGACGTCCTTGATCCCGGAGACGTCCTTGATCTTGTCGACGTCGGACTGGGACAGGTAGGCGAAGGACGCCGGGCCGCGGTTGACGCTCTGGCTGGACTCGTCGGGGTCGTACTTCGCCGGACCGCTGTCGGTCGAGGACTCGACGGTCTTCGTGATCGTCAGGGATCCGGTGTCGCCGATGGAGGCGACCTGGGTGTCGATGTAGTTCGAGACGCCCGTGCCGATGGCCGAGGTCAGCGTGATCGTGAACGCGCCGATGAAGATCGCGATGACGGTGAGGGTGGTGCGGAGCTTCGACCGGAAGGTGTTCGCCACCGCGGTCCGGAGCAGGTCGACGAAGTTCATGCGGAGTGCCTTCCGTGTGCGGCAGCGTCGCCGGGGGCTTCCGCGGACGTGTCGACGATGAGCCCGTCGCGGACGTTCACGCGCCGGTCGCACCGCTCGGCGAGTTCCTCGTCGTGGGTGACCACGACGAGCGTGATCCCGCGCTCGCGCTGCAGCCCGAACAGCAGGTCCTCGACCACCTCACCGGTGTTCGTGTCGAGGTTGCCGGTGGGCTCGTCGGCGAAGATGACGCTGGGCTCCCCGACGAGCGCGCGGGCGATGACCACGCGCTGCTTCTGCCCGCCGGACAGGTCGTTCGCGTCGTTCTTCGCCTTGTCGGCCAAGCCGAGGGCGTCGAGGGCAGCCATGCCCCGGCGCTTCCGCTCGGCACCGGTGACGCCGGCGATCTTCAGCGGCAGCACGACGTTGTCGAGCACGGACGTCTTCGGCGTGAGGAAGAACTGCTGGAACACGAAGCCGAAGGTGCTGTTCCGCGTGCGGTTCACCTGCTTCGCGCTGAGCGTCGCCGCGTCGGTGCCGTCGAGGAGGATCTGCCCCGACGACGGCTTGTCGAGCAGGGCGAGCAGGTGCATCAGGGTGGACTTGCCGGAGCCGGACTTGCCGACGATCGCGAGGCTCTCGCCCTGGTTCACCTGCAGGGACACCCCCTTGAGCGCGTCGAACCGCGTTGCGCCGCGGCCGTAGGTCCTCGCGAGGCCACGAGCCTCGAGCACGGGAGTGGTCATGCGCCAACCGTACTGTCCGCTGCACGACTGCAAGTTTGCGTTTGCTGTAAGAGCTGTGACGTTCGGGTTACAGTCAGCCCATGCACGACACCGCGCCCGCCTCCGAGATGGGCCTCCGCGACCGCAAGCGCATCGAGACCCGGCACCGCATCGCCGAGGCTGCACGGTCACTCGCGCTCGAACAGGACATCGACCACACCACGATCGAGCAGATCGCCGCGCGTGCCGAGGTGTCCCCGCGGACGTTCTTCAACTACTTCGAGAGCAAGGAGGACGCGGTCCTCGGGCACACGGAGCTCGACCTCACCCCGGAGGCGCTCGACGCGCACCTGGCGGCCGTCGCGGGGGAGCCGGCAGCGCAGGCCGTGGTCGACCTGTCGTTCCTGGTGTTCGGTGCCTCGTTCGGCGACGAGCACGAGCGGCTCGCCCGGAAGGAGGTCATCGTGCGCTTCCCGCAGCTGATGCGGCGGCAGGTGTCCCGGATGACGACGGTCGCCGAGGCGATGACCGGCGCGGTGCGCACGATCCTCGAGCGGGACCCGGCCTGGGGGCCGGAGGCGGCGACGCCGCAGGCGGCGGAGATGCTGCTCGGCATGTGCATGACCGGACTCCGCAGTTCGGCCCGGCAGGACGGGACCGACCCGGAGGCCCTCCGCGCGCAGGTGGTCGCGACGATCCGCGACACCGCGGCCCGGATCACGGCCCGGTGACGGACTGGAGGCGCGGTGCCAGCCGACACCGCGCCTCCAGTCCGACGTGTCCCCACGTCGAGAGCCGACACGGATCCTGCGGACCGTCGCGGCTCGTGATGACCGTCAGGGCTTCGTGATGAAGCCCTCCTTGACCATCCAGTCGAAGGCGACGTCCGCCGGCTCCCGGCCCTCGACGTCCACCTGCTTGTTCAGCTCCTGCAGCACCGGATCGGTGAGCTTCGGCGAGATCTGGTCGTAGATCCCCTTGAGCTGCGGGTACTCCCGCAGGGTCGCCGAGTCGAGCACGGGCGCGACGTTGTAGGCCGGGAAGAAGCCCTTGTCGTCGTCCAGCACGGTCAGGCCGAGCGACTTGATGCGGCCGTCCGTGGTGAACACCTCACCGAAGTTGCACTTGCCGCGGTCGGTGGCCGTGTAGACCGTTCCGGTGTCGAGGATGCTGACGTTGCCGCTCGGGACGCCGTTCGGACCCGAACTGCCGAGCTCGAGGCCGTACTTCTTGAGCATCGGCTTGAAGCCGTCGGCACGCGAGTTGAACTCCGACTCCACGCAGAACGTGCGCTGGTCGACCGGCAGCTTGGTGATGTCGGAGAGTGTCTTGACGTCCCCGAGTTCCTTGACGGCCTCGTTGCGGACGGCGAACGCGTAGGTGTTGTTCATCGGCGCGGGCCGGAGCCAGGTGAGCCCGTTGCCGGCGTCCTCCTTGCGCACCGCCTGCCACTGCTCGGTCTTGTCCGGGATGCCCTCGGTGTGGCCCATGTAGGTGAGCCACGCGGTGCCGGTGTACTCGTACGTCATGTCCGCGTCGTGGCTCGTCATGAGCTCGCGGACGGCGACACTGCCCGGCACGTTCGTCTCGTCCGTGACGTCGAACCCGGCGGCCTTCGCTGCGAGCACCGCGATCTTGCCGAGGACGAGCTGCTCGGTGAAGTTCTTCGAGGTGACGGTGATGTGCGCGCCGTCGGGCAGGTCGTCGATCGTGCGGATCGATCCGGGGCCGGCGGCGGGGACGAACGACGTCGCGGGCTGCAGACCGCAGCCGGCGAGCACGAGGGCGGTGGCCCCGGCGACGACGACGGCGGCACCGCGACGGACGGCACGAGCGCGGCGGGCGCTGCCGGTGGTACGGGTGCGGCTGGCGCTGCGGGTGCTGCGGCGGGTCATCGGAGTCCCTTCGGTCGTGCGACGGTCTCGACCACGCGGCCGATCCAGTCGATGGACAGGGCGAGGAGCGCCACGAGCAGCGCCCCGGCGACGAGCACCTTCGGCAGGAACAGGTTCACGCCGGTGGTGATGAGGAGGCCGAGGCCACCCGCCCCGACGAACGTCGCCAGGCTGGCGGTGCCGACGAGCAGCACGAGCGCGGTCCGGATGCCCGAGAGCATCACCGGCACGGCCAGTGGCAGCTCCACCCGCATCAGGACGCTGAACGCGCTCATGCCCATGCCCCGACCGGCCTCCACGAGCCGCGAGTCGACGCTCTGCACGCCGATCATCGTGTTCCGGAGCACCGGCAGGATCGCGTACAGCACCAGGGCGACGACGGCCGACCACGAGTTGAGGCCGAGCCACGCCGCCAGCAGCACGATGAGGCCGACCGCCGGGGCGGCCTGCCCGAAGTTCGCCACGGCGAGGACGTAGACGCTCGCCCGCCGGAGCGGCCCGCGGGTGAGCAGGATGCCGAGCGGGATGCCGATCACGAGCACCAGGACCGTCGCCTCGAGCGTCAGGACCAGGTGCTGCCCGGTGAGCGCGAGGATGTCGCTCGGGTTGAGCGTCGTCCGTTCGGTCGGGGTGAGGTCCGCGGTCGCCAGCCAGATCGCGAACCCGGCGAGCACCACGAGGATGGCGATCGGTTGGATCAGCAGTCCCTTCCAGGAGGTGCTGGCACCGGTGGCGGGACCGGCGGCGACTGCGCTCACAGTTCCTCCCCGGTGGGCATCGACACCGGCGACGACGGCAGCGTCTCGATCGGGTTCGTGTTCGTGCCGACCGGCGTGTACGCCTGGTCGGACGCGGCCTCGGCACGCGACCGCGTGATCGCCTCCATCACCGTCTCGACCGTGATGACCCCGCGGAACGCGTCACGGCGACCCGTGACCAGCGCGGCACCGGCACTCGACACGAGCATCGTGTCGAGCGCGTCGTTCAGGGTCGCGGCCTCACCGACGACGGGCAGGTCGGGGTCGACACCGTCCGGGATGCGGGTGAGACGCTCGAGCTGCCGGCGCGACGGCCAGCCGGTGGGGCGCTGCCGCTGGTCGACGACGACGGCGTGCTGGTGCCCACCGGCCTCGTTCATCCGCTGCAGGACGGCCGTGACCTCCTCGCCGGGAGAGCAGGTCACCGCGGAGACGACCTCGACGTCGCGCACCCGGTTCAGCGTGAGCTGCTTGAGGCCCGCGCCGGACCCGATGAAGTTCTCGACGAACTCGTTCGCCGGCTCGGCCAGGATCCGCTCCGGGGTGTCGTACTGCACGATGTGCGCACCCTCGGTGAAGATCACGATCCAGTCGCCGAGCTTGACGGCCTCGTCGAAGTCGTGCGTGACGATGACGATCGTCTTGTGCAGCTCCTCCTGGATCCGGAGGAGCTCGTCCTGCAGCCGCTGCCGGGTGATCGGGTCGACCGCGCCGAAGGGCTCGTCCATGAGCAGGACGGGCGGGTCCGCGGCGAGCGCCCGGGCGACGCCGACGCGCTGCTGCTGGCCGCCGGAGAGCTCGCGGGGGAAGCGGTCGCGGTAGGTGTCCGGGTCGAGCGAGACCAGGTCGAGCAGTTCGTCGACGCGCGCGGCGATCTTGTCCTTCGACCAGCCGAGCATCTTCGGGACGATCGCGATGTTCGCCGCGACGGTCATGTGCGGGAAGAGCCCGCCGGCCTGGATGACGTAGCCCATCCGGCGGCGCAGCTCGTCGCCGTCGATGCCGGTCACGTCGTCGTCACCGACCACGATGCGCCCCTGGGTGGGCTCGATCAGGCGGTTGATCATCTTCAGCGTGGTCGTCTTGCCGCAGCCCGAGGGGCCGACGAGCATGACGATCTTGCCGGCCGGGATCTCGAGCGTGATGCCGTCCACCGCGGGCTTCGTCTGCCCGGGGTACCGCTTGGTGACCTCGTCGAGCAGGATGCTGCGGCCGGTGACGTCCCCGTCGGGGGCGGTGGTGGTGGCGGAGTCAGTGCTGGACACGGATACCTCTCGAGATGGTCAGGCGGCCGAGGCCGATGAGGAGCAGGTCGAGGACGAGGGCGAGGAGGACGACTCCGATCACCCCGACCAGGACGGAGGAGAGGGCGTTCGCGCCGCCGAGGCGGGAGAGCCCGGAGAAGATGAAGCCGCCGAGCCCGGGGCCGAGCGCGTAGGCGGCGATCGCGGCGATGCCCATCACCATCTGCGCGGACACCCGGACCCCGCTGAGGATGATCGGCCACGCCATCGGCAGCTCGATCTGCACGAGCGTGCGGAGGCGGCTCATGCCGATGCCCCGCGCCGACTCGACCACCGTCGGTGAGATCTCGGCGAGGCCGACGACCGCGTTCCGGAGGATCGGCAGCGTCGCGAAGAACACGACGGTCACGACGGACGGCACGACGCCGAACCCGAGCGGGACGATGAGCAGACCGATGACCGCGAAGGACGGCAGCGTCAGGCCGATGGCCGACACCCCGTTCGCGACCGAGGTCAGCCGCGGACTGCGGTAGACGAGTGTGGCGAGCACCACGGCGATGACGGTGGCGAGGACGACGCACTGGACGACCAGTGAGAAGTGCTGCCACGACGAGAACCAGATCTGGTCCCATCGCTCCACGACGTACTGGAACACGGGTGAGCGCTTCCCTCCGGTCGGCCGAAGTACCCACGGATCGGGGCACAAGTGCCTTCGAACCTACGCAGGTCGAGCGTTCCCGCTCGTCGGCCGAGCCCCGTGCACACCCCGCTCAGCTGTGTCCGCGGAACGCGGAACCCCTGGTCAGGAGGGTGGTGAACCCCGCTGCCTGGGAGATCGGTAACGATCCCGAGCGACCTTCGGCTATGACTGCAGGTCGCGGAGTCCCGACCGCTCGGCGATGTCCACGAGCTGCTCACGCCACTCGATCCACTCCTCGGGGGTCTTCTCGGCGAGGTTGCCGTCGCCGTCACCGGCGAGCCCGTCGAGCATCTCGCGCACGATGTCGGCGTGGCCCGCGTGCCGCGCGGTCTCGTACGCCATGTGCACGAGGATCCGGTGGAGCGTCACGTCACGGTGCCCCTCCGGCCACCACGGCACGACGCCGCGGGCGTCGAGGTCGAGCGCCTCGATCGTGGCGTCGCTGTGCGCGGCGCTGCGGTGGTGGAACGCGACGACGTCGTCCAGGGTCTCGTCGGCGGTCGCGTACATGTCCTCGCCGTCGTCGGCCTCGAGCCACCCGGGCGGGTCCGGCAGCGGACGCCCGAAGACGTCGCCGAAGTACGTCACCTGCACGCCGGCGACGTGCTTCACGAGCCCGAGCACGTTCGTCCCGGTGGGCGTCACCGGCCACCGGGCCTGTCGCTCCGCCAACCCGTCGAGCTTGCCGAGCAGCGCCGCCCGGGTCTTCTGCAGGTACCGGTGCAGCGTCTGCTTGACGAGGGCGCTGTCCGTAGTCGGCACCGCTCCCTCGTCGGACAGCAGGGATCCGCCGACGGCAGCGAGGGACGGGGAGGCCGGTGCGGGGTGGACCTCGGGGACCGGGTCTGCGGTGCTCATGCCCTCGATCGTGCCACCGCTCGCTCACGGACGCGCTCCGCCTCGTGCACGGCGACGCGTTCCGCCGTGAGGAGGAGCCCGGCGACCTCGCCCGAGTTCCGGGTCGGCGCGTCGTTCCAGCTCGTCAGGTCACGGACCCGGCCCATCCGGATGTCCGGTGCCGGGCACCAGAGGACCGGCTGGCCCTCGTCGACCGCGAGCGCGTGCCACACCAGGTCGAGGGCCCGCTGCACCTGCTGGGAGTGCACGGCGTGCGGGCCACCGGCGGCGGAGACGACCGAGCCGACCAGGCAGGCTGCGACGAGCGGTCGGCCCTGTACGTCCATCGCCGCGGCGCTGGACGCCTTCCGCATCCGGCCGTGCTCGTCGATGTACGCGAACCAGGCGTGCTGGATCCACCCCCGTTCGATGACGCTGCGGGCGCCGGAGAGCAGGCGTTCCAGGTCGCTCAGCTCCTGGAGGCGGGCATCGACCCGGCGGACGCGTGCGGCTTCGCGGCGCGCGCCGATCCGGTCGAGGAGCCCGCGGATGCCGGTGCGGGTCGGGGCGGACGGGACGGGAGAGGCGTCGGTGGCGACGTCGTGCTGGACGCGGAACTCGAGGGTCATGACGGCCCCTCCGATCTTCACGTGCACGGATTGGTGCGGTCACGATAGCCCCGGCCGGAGTCAGCCGTCCAGCACTTGTTGTACCGCCCTGCTCGCCGCCGCACGGAACGTGCGGTCGTCGGACAGGGACAGGGCCGACGCGATCGAGACCGCCCAGCCGCGCGCACGCTCCCACGTGTCGTCGTCGGGCGCGACCCGCGTCCGGAAGACGCGCCGTCCGTCGTGGTCGAGCGTCAGCCAGGCGGTCGCGAGGTCGACGGCCGGGTCGCCCGCCGTCACGTCGCCGAAGTCGACGACCGCCGCCAGTCGCGGACCACCGTCGGGTCCGGTGTCGAAGAGGACGTTGAAGGGGTGCAGGTCGCCGTGCACCCAGACGGGAGGCCCGGTGTACGCGGGCACGGCGGCTGCGGCCCGCCAGACTGCCGCCAGTTCTCGGGCCCGGGGCACGTCCGGCGAGTCCAGCCGTGCGAGCACCGCGTCGCTGCGGGTCGCGAGCGGCACGGCCCGCACGGGGTTCACCGGGGCGTCCGCCGGGGCCGGGACGTGCAGCAGGCCGACGAACGCGGCGAGCGCCTCGCCCACGTGCACGCCGCCGACCCGTTCCCCTGCGGGCGTGCCGGGCAGCCAGCGCACGACGCTCCAGGACCACGGGTAGTCCCCGGCAGGTCGCCCGATGCGGATCGGATCGGGGACGGGCACGATCGGTGCGACGCGGCGAGCGATCTCCGGCAACCACCGCTGCTCGTGCTCGATGAGCGTCGCCGCCGCTGCACGTCGGGGGAGCCGGACGGCCAGCAGGTCTCCGAGCCGGAGGATGACGTTGTCCCATCCGTTCGCGACGACCTCGAGCGGGAGGCCCGCCAGGTCGGGGTGCTGGTCCTCGAGCAGGGCGCGGACGAGCGGCACGTCGACGTGGACCTCGGCGGCGGGGGTGGCCATCAGGTCAGGCCGCCGAGGACGTACCGTGAACTGGGGCCGATGGTGAAACCGACTGCCCGGTATCCTGTGGATGAGCAGTGACGTGGGTGCCGATGGGGGGACCCGCGTCGCTCGGGAGCGGCGCGATGACCCCCACCAGCCGTGGGATCTCCGGACGCATCCGCTCCGTGACGATCGCCGCGAGCAGCACCGTCCAGAGCTCGCGCAGCCGCTCGTAGAGGTCGACCCGGCCGGTAAGGACGTCGGACACCGTCTGCACGCCCGTGTAGGCCGGGATCACGACCCGCCCGATCAGCTCCGGGTCCCACTCCGGGTCGACCTCGCCGGCGTCCACGGCTCGACGCATGATGTCCGCCGTGACGTGCATCCAGTCGGTGTAGGGGTCCTGCCGGGCGACGTCCGCGGTGGCCGCCTCGGTCGACAGCCGGATGCCCGCACTCACCACGACCTCGTGGATCATCTGGGACGCGAGGCCCTGTGACATCCACATCATCGCCTCGAGCGGCGACGATGCACGGGCAGCCGCGGCCTCGCCGTACTGCCGGGAGACCTCGTGCTGCCGGGCGATCACCGCGGCGGCGAGGTCCGCCTTCGACGTGAAGTGGAAGTACAGCGCGCCCTTGGTCAGGCCGGCCCGCTCGGCCACGGCGTCCATCGACGTCCCGAGGTAGCCGCGCAGGTCGAACTCGCCCGCTGCCGCGTCGATGATCGCGGCTCGCGTGGCGACCGCCCGCTGCTGTCGCGTGCCACCGTCCTGCGCCATGATCTGACGATCGTAGCGATGCGGCGTCCTCCCTGCTGGGCTGTCGTACCGTTCCGGGCATGGACGTATGGCGGAACCCCGCACGCTGGGCCCGGACGGGGCGGCGGCTGCTGCTGCCGATCGCCGTGCTCGACTGGGTGGCGCTGGCACCGCAGACGATCGTCGTGCTGGCGTTCCTCATCGCCGTGCTCGGGCTCGCCGGCATCGCAGCTGCCCTCGTCGCGCACATGCTCCGGCGCTCCCGCGGAGCCATGGCAGGACTCGGCATCGTGCTGCTGCTCGGTGGCCTCGTCGTGTTCGGGCTCGACCCGTTCCCGGGCTCGTTCCCGCTCATCGACCCCTGGTGGCCGGACTCCATCACGCAGCCGCAGGTCGTCGGCAGCGCCTACTGGCAGCTCGCCGGACTCGGCGTCGAACTGGCCGGGGTCGGGATGCTCGCCACCCTGCTCGTCGTCTCCCTCACCTCGCGCCCCGCCCGCGGCTGAAGCTGGCGAGACGGGCAGACGGGCAGACGGGCAGACGGGCAGACGGGCCGGTGCCGTCAGCGCCGGGTCAGGACCACGAGCGTGCCGCCCGTGGTCGAGGGCCGGACGTGGTCGACGAGCGCGCGACCGCCGCGGGTCGTGCGGGCGAGTTCGACCAGGGCGTCGAGGCCGCCGACACCGGCCAGCACCCCGTCGGTGCAGAGCACGACAACGTCACCCGGCGCGAGCTCGAGGGAGCCCGGGGTCCGCGGCGTGGTCGCGGGCTGGAGCCCGATCGGCAGGTCGGCCGACCGCAGGACCGCGGCACCGCCGTCGGCACGGACGACGACGGCGAGTCCGTGGCCGGCGTCTCCCCACACGACGTGACCCGACGCGGGATCGAGCCGCAGGTGGAAGAGCGAGCCGACGGTGTCCGCAGCCGACAGGTCGGCGGCGACCTGCGCCTCCAGGCCGACGATCGCGGTGTCCATCGGGACGTCGGTCCGCGCGATGACCGCGGACCGGACCGCTGCGGCGAGGAGCGCCGCGGCGCCGCCGGAGGCCGCGACGGATCCCACCGTGACGTGCAGCCGACCGTCGGCGGCGACGCGCCAGTCGGCCAGGTCACCGGTGTCGTCGCGCGGCACCGACAGGGTGTCGAGGTCGTAGCCCGGTACGTCGACGGGCGCCGGGACGAGCCCGTCGACCACCCGACGGACCCGGTCACGCTCGAGCGAGTACCCGAGTTCGCGCTCCGCCCAGTGCGCCAGGTCCTGCAGCAGGCCGACGTCCGCGGCGGACATCTCCCGCGGCGCGGCGTCGAGGATGCAGAGCGTGCCCACCCGGGTGCCGTCGTGCATCGACAACGGTGCGCCCGCGTAGAAGCGGATGCCCTGCTCGATCACGGCGGGCATGTTCGCGAACCGCGGGTCGAGCCGCACGTCCGGGACGACGAGCGGCTCGTCGGACAGCACCGTCGTCGAGCACATGACCTGCTCGGCCGGCGCACTCGCTCCCTGATGCCACCCCTGCGCGGACTGCGCCGTCGCGAGGCCGTCGTGCAGCAGGTTGAGGAAGGTCAGCGGGACGCCGAACGCCTCCTGGGTCATGCGGGTGATGCGGTCGAACCGCTCCTCCGGGCCGTTGCCGAGGACGTCGAGCGCCTCGACCACGGCCGTCCGGTGGAGTGCGTCGTGGAGCTGGGTCACCCGACCTGTCTACCCGTCCCGTCCGCCAGGAACCAGTCCCGCGGGTGGGGGTCAGCGGTCAGCTCGCGTCGTGCGGACACGGGCGCGGCCCACTGTGCGGCGTTCGAGAGCACCCGCTGGATGTCCGGGTGGTGGTACACCGGGTACTCCTGGTCGCCGGGCGAGAAGTAGAACACCCGGCCGAGTCCACGGCGGTAGGCGACGCCCGAACGGAACACCTCGCCGCCGGCGAACGTCGAGAGGAACACTTCTTCGTCGGGGCGCGGGATGTCGAAGTACTCGCCGTACATCTCCTGACGTTCGATGACGATGGGGTGCGGCACCCCGGCGGCGATCGGGTGCTCGGGCGCGACCGTCCAGACGAGTTCGCGCTCGCCGTCGTTCCGCCACTTCAGCGAGCACGTGGTGCCCATCAGGCGCTTGAACGGCTTCGAGTAGTGCCCGGAGTGCAGCACCACCAGGCCCATCCCGGCGTGCACGGCGTCCACGACGCGGGTGACGACCTCGTCGGACACCTCGTCGTGGGCGGCGTGCCCCCACCAGAAGAGGACGTCGGTGGTGGCCAGGCGCCCCGCGGTGAGGCCGTGCTCGGGCTCCTGCAAGGTCGCGGTGGAGACCTCGGCGCCGGGCTGGAGCTCGCGGAGCGCTGCGGCGATCACGGTGTGCATGCCGTCCGGGTAGTGCCCGACGACCACCGCGTCGCCGCGGGTCTCGTGCACGTTCTCGTTCCAGACGACGATGTTCAGGGGACGGGGATCGGTCGACGTCGACATGTCCACGACGCTACTCGCCACCGGCGTCGAATCGATACGACCCGCGGTGTGTGTCGAACCACGGACCCGGCCGCGTCGTGAGCCGGCCTGTCGGCCTTCTCCCGGGACGGATCCGTCACCATGTCCGGATGACTCCCCGCTCGCTCTTCCGTGCCGCCGCGGTCGCCGAACTCGTGACCTGGACCCTGCTGATCGCCGGGATGGTGCTGAAGTACGGCCTCCACGCCGGCGATTGGGGCGTGCGGATCGGCGGCGGGGTGCACGGCTTCGTGTTCCTGGCGTACCTCGTCGTCACGACGGTCGTCGCGGTGAACCAGCGGTGGTCCGTGGGTGCACTGCTGCTCGGCTGGGCGAGCGCGATCGTGCCGTACGCGACGGTGCCCTTCGAGGTCGCGGTGGCCCGACGGGGGATGCTCGAGGGGCCGTGGCGTCGCTCGCCGGACATCGGCGTGCAGCCCGGGTTCTGGGATCGCCTGCTCTTCTTCGTGGTGCGCCGGCCGGCGGTGTCCGCGGGGATCGGCGTCGTGGCCGTCGTCCTCGTGTTCTCCGCGCTGCTCGTGGTCGGGCCGCCGGTCCCGTCCCGCGGCTGACGGCTCGGGGACGGGACCACCGACGGACTGGAGGCGCGGTGCCAGCCGGCACCGCGCCTCCGGTCGTTCGTCAGTCGCCTACAGGGCCGCGAGGATCCCGTTCAGCGTCGCGGACGGGCGCATCACGGCGCTCGTCTTGGCGTCGTCGGGACGGTAGTAGCCGCCGATGTCCGCCGGGTGCCCCTGCACCGCGACGAGCTCGTCGACGATCTTCTGCTCCTGCGCACTGAGCGAACCCGCGATCTCCGCGAACGCCGCTGCGAGCTCGGCGTCCTCGGTCTGCGACGCGAGCTCCTCGGCCCAGTACTTCGCCAGGAAGAAGTGGCTGCCGCGGTTGTCGATCGTGCCGAGCTTGCGGCCCGGGGACTTGTCCTGCTCGAGGAAGGTGCCGGTCGCGCGGTCGAGCGTCTCGCCGAGGATCCGGGCCCGGGCGTTCCCGGTGACGCCGGCGAGGTGCTCGAGACTGACCGCCAGCGCGAGGAACTCGCCGAGGCTGTCCCAGCGCAGGTAGTTCTGCTGCACGAGCTGCTGCACGTGCTTCGGCGCCGAACCACCGGCCCCGGTCTCGAACAGGCCGCCACCGCCGAGCAGCGGGACGACGGAGAGCATCTTCGCCGAGGTGCCGAGCTCCATGATCGGGAACAGGTCGGTGAGGTAGTCACGGAGGACGTTGCCCGTGACCGAGATGGTGTCCTCGCCGCGGCGGATGCGCTCGAGCGAGAACGCCATCGCGTCTTCCGGGGACATGATCTCGATCTGCAGGCCCTCGGTGTCGTGCTCCCCGAGGTACGTGCGGACGAGGCCGATGAGGTTGGCGTCGTGGGCGCGCGTCTCGTCGAGCCAGAACACCGCCGGGGTCGACGATGCGCGGGCACGGGTCACCGCGAGCTTCACCCAGTCACGGATGGCGACGTCCTTCGTCTGGCAGGCGCGCCAGATGTCACCGGCCTCGACGTCGTGCTCGATGACGGTCTCACCGCCGCTCGTGACCACGCGCACCGTCCCGGCGCCGGGGACCTCGAAGGTCTTGTCGTGCGATCCGTACTCCTCGGCCTTCTGCGCCATCAGGCCGACGTTCGGCACGGAGCCCATCGTCGCCGGGTCGAACGCGCCGTTCGCGCGGCAGTCGTCGATGACGGTCTGGTAGATGCCGGCGTAGCTGGAGTCCGGGATGACCGCGAGGGTGTCGTGCTCGTCGCCGTCCGGGCCCCACATGTGGCCGGAGGTGCGGATCATCGCCGGCATCGACGCGTCGACGATGACGTCGCTCGGGACGTGCAGGTTGGTGATGCCCTTGTCGGAGTCGACCATCGCGAGCTCGGGGCCGGCGTCGATGCCGTCCATGAACGCCTGCTTGATCGCCGCGCCGTTCGGCACCGAGTCGAGCCCGTCGAGGATCGAGCCGAGGCCGTCGTTCGGGGTGAGCCCGGCGGCGGCGAGGTCCGCACCGAAGCGCTCGAAGACGGTGGGGAAGAAGGCACGGATGACGTGGCCGAAGATGATCGGGTCGGAGACCTTCATCATCGTCGCCTTGAGGTGCACCGAGAACAGGACGTCCTCGTCCTGGGCGCGCTTGATCTGGTCCTTCAGGAACGCCTCGAGCGCGGCGACGTGCAGCACGGTGCCGTCGATGACCTCGCCGGCCAGGACGGGGATCGACTGCTTCAGGACGGTCGTCTCGCCGTCGGTGCCGACGAACTCGATCGTCAGGACGTCGTCGGCCGGGGCGATCCACGACCGCTCGTTCGAGCGGAAGTCGTCGACGCCCATGGTCGCGACGTTCGTCTTCGAGTCGTGGCTCCAGGAGCCCATGCGGTGCGGGTGGTTCCGGGCGTAGTTCTTCACCGAGAGCGGCGCGCGACGGTCGGAGTTGCCCTCGCGGAGGACCGGGTTCACAGCGCTGCCCATCGTGCGCGAGTACCGGGCGCGGGTGTCGCGCTCCTCGTCCGTCCCCGGCTCGTCGGGGTAGTCCGGCAGGTCGTAGCCCTGCGACTGGAGTTCCTTGATCGCGGCCTTCAGCTGCGGGATCGACGCCGAGATGTTCGGCAGCTTGATGATGTTCGCCTCGGGGGTCTTCGCGAGGTCGCCGAGCTCGGCGAGGGCGTCGTCGAGGCGCTGCTCGGCGGTGAGCCGCTCGGGGAACTGGGCGATGATCCGGCCGGAGAGCGAGATGTCGCGGGTCTCGACGTCGACACCCGCGGTGCCGGCGAAGGCCTGGATGACCGGGAGGAAGGAGTGGGTGGCGAGGAACGGCGCCTCGTCCGTGAGGGTGTAGATGATCTTGGCCATGCTGGCGGGTACTCCCTTGTTCGACCGTCGGTACGTCCACGGTACTCGTGGCGCAGGATGTCTCGACATCAAGATACATCGTCGGACCTGCGTGGAGCAGACTTCCGGTGTCCGCCCTGGAGGCACACCGTCAACTCATAGGAACGTCGCCTGCAATGGTCTTCCGCGGCCCCACCGCCGCGGACGACCCGGAAGGAGCGCGCGCCATGACCGCACGGCAGACCCCATCGGACTTCGGCTGGTCGCCGGAGGACCTGCGCTCCGCCTACGCCGTGGACGGCAGCGGGCCGTACCGCTACGCACCCGACGGCTCCGGGCCGTTCTCGTACGACGCGGACGGCTCGGGGCCCTGGCTCGTCGGCCCGTCACCCCGCCGCGGGTTCGCCCGGTTCGCGCCGCGTGAGCGGGGACCGGCGTCGCGGCTCCGGCGGATCGGGACCGCCGTCACCGGAGGCGCGCTCGCCCTCGTCCTCGCAGCGGGCAGCGTCGCCGTCGTCGCGCACGTCGTCCCTCCACACCACGGGGTCGAGGCATCCGCGGTCCACAGCCCGGAGCCGGATCGGACCTGACCCGACCCGGGGTGCCACCCTGGACGCGTGACCGAACTCCTCGTGGTCGGCGTCATCGCCGTCATCGCCATCGCGGGTGCCGCCGTGCTCGGCCCGCGCATCGGCGTCGCGGCGCCCCTCGTCCTCGTCGCCGTGGGCATCGTCGCGAGCCTGCTGCCGTGGATCCCGGACGCCCACGTCGAGCCGGAGTGGATCCTCGCCGGGGTGCTGCCGCCGCTGCTGTACTCGTCGGCGGTGTCGATGCCCTCGATGAACTTCCGGCGGGAGTTCGGCGCCATCAGCGGCCTGTCCGTCTTGCTCGTCATCGCGTCGAGCCTGGTGCTCGGACTCTTCTTCGCGTGGGTGGTGCCGGACCTCGGGTTCTGGTGGGGCTTCGCCCTCGGCGCGATCGTCAGCCCGACCGACGCCGTCGCGACCTCGATCGTGAAGCAGACCTCGGTGTCCCGGCGGGCGATCTCGATCCTCGACGGCGAGTCGCTCCTCAACGACGCCACGGCCCTCGTGCTCCTGCGGACGGCGATCGCCGCGGCCGCCGCGTCGTTCTCGTTCTGGGGCGCGCTCGGCGACTTCGCGAAGGCCGTCGCCATCGCCGTGGTCGTCGGCTGGTTCGTCGGGTGGCTGAACGTCTTCGTCCGGTCGCGCGTGCCCAGCGCCGCGGTGAACACGGCGCTGTCGTTCGCCGTGCCGTTCGTCGCCGCGATCCCGACCGAGCACTTCGGCGGGTCCGGGCTCGTCGCGGCCGTCGTCGCGGGGCTCTTCACGGGCATCGTCGGACCACGGAGGCTCCCACCCGGGCACCGACTGTCGGACGCGCAGAACTGGCGGACGATCGAGCTCGTGCTCGAGGGCGCGGTCTTCCTGACGATGGGGCTCGAACTCTCCGCGATCCTCGGGGACGTGCAGGACGACCACACCGGCATCGGCCCGGCGCTCCTCATCGCGGTCGGCGCACTCGTGCTGACCGTCGTCATCCGGGCCGCGTACGTCGTCCCGCTGCTGTTCGCCCTGTCCGCGAGCGCCAAGCGCGGAGAACGCATGCAGGAACGCTTCGCGGAGATGCACGCCGGCGACCGCGACGCGATGAGCGACGTCATCCGCGAGCACCGGCCGGGCAACCGTGCGCCGTCCGACCGGGAGCTCGACCGGTTCGCGGTGCGGGTGCGCCGGACCCTGGCGGACATCGCGTACTACACGAAGGCGCCGCTCGGCTGGCGTGAGGGCACCACCGTGGTCTGGGCGGGGATGCGGGGCGCCGTGACCGTCGCGGCGGCCCAGACCCTGCCACCGGGCACACCCGAGCGCTCCCTGCTCGTGTTCATCGCGTTCGCGGTCGCACTGCTCTCGCTCGTGGTGCAGGGGAGCACGATCGGCCCGATCGTCCGACGGATCGCGGCTCCCGCGCCCGACACCGCCGAGAAGGACGTCGCCGAACGCCGTCGACTGCTCGAACTCATGCGCACCGCTGCCGAGCAGGTCCCGGGCACGCATGAGGAGCCCCCGGCGACGCGCGAGGACCTCGAGGCAGCGGACCCGGTCGAGCTCAGAGCCTGGATGGGGCGTGAGAAGGCCCGGCGGCTCGCGGTGCTCGAGGCGCAGCGCTCCGCGATCCTCGACGCGCGCGACGACGGCACCTTCGACGCCGAGGTGCTCGAGTCGATGCTGCAGAACATCGACGCCGAACAGCTCGCGCTCGAACTCCGCGGTGCACCGACCCGCTGACGACGCGAGTGCGGACGGAGGTCAGTGCCCGATCGTGATGCGGAACACCCGGACCCCGGCCGCTCGCAGCCCGGCGAGCCCGAGGCGCATCCGGAAGCTCCGGAACGGCCGCGCGTTCCCGGACGGCGCCGAGGCCTCGCCGATCTGGTGCAGCACCTCGGAGGTCAGCGTCCGTTCGAGCTTCGGCGCGAGCCGGGTCACACCGGAGACCGTCACGACGATGCGGACGGCGTTCGGGGCGAGGAGCGGCGCGATCATCTCGGCCGCCTCGTGCGCCCGGTGGAACGCGGGGTCGTCTCCCGGTCGTCGGATGGCGATGACGGCCAGTTCCGCGTGCCCGGTCTCCCCGGGGTCCGGCAGGTCGTCGACCCCCACGACCCGCATCCGCGCGACGTCGACGCCGGCTCGCACGGCGGAGGCGCGCATCACCGGCAGGAGGTCCTGCGTGCCGGCGAGCACGACCTCGGCCGTCCGCAGGTCGATGGGTTCGTGCCGCTCGCGTGGCGTTCGGGCCATGTCCAGGGTCCTTTCCGCTCGCTCACTGCGGACACTACCGAGGACGGCGTCTGCGTGAGCGGGGCGGGCCGGGTGGATCAGGACCCTCCCAGCAGCGGAGGTAACGAGAAGATCACGGAGAACGCTGTACAAAGCAACAGAGTCGTGCAGAATGGTGGGCGGCCATGACGACTGCACCCGAACCCGACCAGCACCCGGCGACCCCGGTGGTGCACCTGTCCCGTCGCGCCGCGCTCGAAGCGGAGCGCGCCGCGGCCCGGAAGCCCGCCCGACGCGACCGCCCGGCGAAGGCCGACCGCCCCGCGAGGGCCGACCGCCCGGCGAAGGCCGTCGTGGGCCGCGCGGCGAAGCCCGTCGCGGGCCGGACGGCAGCCGTCGCCCGCGCGACGACCGAACACGGCGTCCGGAACACCCCCGACGCCCGTGTCCAGCGCGTCGTCCGCCGCCCCGGTCCCCGCGCGACCAGCGCACTCGTGAGCAGCACGGCGATCGCACCCCGCGCCTCCAGGCCGCAGCGCGCCACGCGCATCACCCTGACCAGCGCGCTCGCCGCCCTCGCGATGTTCGCCGCCTCGGCGATGCCCGCGCACGCCAGTGCCGGCACCTCGATGGCCACCTCGACCCTCGCGCCCACCGTGCGCACGCAGGACTACGCCGTGACCCAGGCCATCTCGGCCAGCGGGCTCGACCGCGACGAGTTCACGGTCGGCGGCGGCACCGCCGGTGCACCCGGCACCGCGGTGTCCTACGGCGGCGACGTCCGGTCGCCGTTCCCCGGTCCCGTCCGGATGAGCTCGGGCTTCGGCTACCGCTCCGCTCCGTGCGGTGCGTGCTCGTCCCTCCACCAGGGCCTCGACTTCAACCCCGGCATGGGCGCCCCGATCGGTGCCGTCGCCGCGGGCACCGTCCGCGTCTCGGGCACGTACTTCTCGTACGGCACCGCGGTCATCATCGACCACGTGATCGACGGGCGTGAGGTCTCCACCCTCTACGGCCACATGATCCCGGGCTCGTCCCCGCTGAAGGTCGGCGACACCGTCGAGGCGGGTGAGTTCATCGGGAAGGTCGGTTCCTCCGGCGTCTCGACGGGAGCGCACCTGCACCTCGAGGTCCTGATGGACGGCGTCACCCCGATCGACCCCGAAGCCTGGCTCGTGGCGCGTATCGGCAGGTCCCTCACCGCCTGATCCCAGCCAGCCTGTGCAGGATCACAGGCATGGACGATCACCACAGACCGCCCGCCCGCCGTCGATCCGCGGGGACTGCCCGCTGATGGGCGCCGACACCTGGATCGCCTTCGGGCTCGTGGTCCTGTTCGTGCTCGTCGGTGGCGTGTTCGCCGCCGCCGAGATCGCCCTCGTCTCCCTGCGCGAATCCCAGCTGCAGCAGTTGGAACGCCGCGGCTCGCGGGGCATGCGGGTCGCCGAATTGGGACGTGACCCGAACCGCTTCCTCTCCGCCGTGCAGATCGGCGTGACCGTCGCCGGGTTCTTCTCCGCCGCGTACGGGGCGTCGTCGATCGCGCCGGACGTCGCGCCGCTCTTCACCGGCCTCGGGCTCGACCAGGCTGCTGCGGAGACGGTGGCGCTCGTGTGCATGACCCTCGTCATCGCCTACCTCTCGCTGGTGTTCGGCGAGCTCGTCCCGAAGCGGCTCGCCCTGCAGCGCGCCGAGGGGTTCGCGATGGCCGTCGCACCGACGCTCGACCGGTTCGCCACGGTGATGCGTCCGGCGATCTGGCTCCTCTCGAAGTCGACCGACGCCGTGGTGCGGTTGCTCGGCGGCGACCCGGACGCCCGCAGCGAGTCGATGAGCACCGAGGAACTCCGTGGGCTGGTCGACGAGCACGAGGCGATCGACCCGCAGGGACGCCGCATCGCCCGGAGCGCGCTCGACGCCGGCGACCGGATCCTCCGCGAATCGATGCGCCCCTGGTACGACGTGTCGACGATCGACTCCTCCGCGACCATCGCCGAGGCGACCGAGCACGCCATCGACCAGGGCCACACCCGGTACCTCGTCACCGACGGCTCCCGGGACCACGTCGACGGCTTCGTGCACCTGCGTGACCTGCTCCGCCCCGCCGACCCCACCGCGCCCATCACGACCCTGGTCCGCCCGGTGCTCGCGCTGCCCGAGACGAAGTCCCTGTCCAGCGCGATCGCGGACATGCGCACCGAGGGGCACCAGATCGCGTTGGTCGTCGACGAGTACGGCGGGAGCGCGGGCATGGTGACGCTCGAGGCGCTCCTCGAGGACCTCGTCGGCCGCATCCGCGACGAGTACGACGAGCCCACGGCGGAGTCCGACGGGGTGGACGGTGCGACGGTGCTCGAGGACCTCGCGGCCGACGGCGGCCCGCTCCTGCCCGACGGCGACTACGAGACCGTGGGCGGCCTCGTGCAGGTGTTCCTCGACCGGGTCCCCGAGGTCGGGGACGTCGTGGACGCCGGGGGGCACCGACTGGAGGTGACCGCCATGGACGGTCACCGCGTGGCGCGCGTGCGGATCACGGCGGTCGTCACCGCGTAGCGGCCTGGAGGCCGCCCACCCGCGCACACCGCCCCGTGCCAGGTACTGGTGCCGGGTACAGCCAGTGCCTGCTTGGTACCGGTCACGCGACGTACCCTCGTGGCATGGGTATCGACGTGCGCAACGAGATCCGCGACTTCCTGTCCTCACGGCGGGCGCGGCTCACCCCCGAGCAGGTCGGCATGCCCTCGTTCGGTGGTGGGGTCCGGCGGGTCCCGGGGCTGCGTCGCCACGAGGTCGCCATGCTCGCGGGCGTCAGCGTCGACTACTACACGCGGCTCGAACGGGGCTCGCTCAAGGGCGTCTCGGACAGCGTGCTCGAAGGGCTCGCCGGCGCGCTGCAGCTCGACGAGGACGAGCGCGTGCACCTGTGGGACCTCGCGCGGCTGGCGAACTCCGGCGTGAAGGTGATGCACCGCAACGTCCCGACGCGCGTCCGTCCCGGTGTGCAGCGGCTACTCGACTCCATCACCGGTGCGCCGGCGTGGGTGCGGAACGAGCGCGGGGACGTCGTCGCGACGAACGAGCTCGGGCACGCGCTCTACTCGCCGATGTTCGCCGGCCCCGGACGCCCGGTGAACACCGCGCGCTTCACGTTCCTCGACCCGGCTGCGAAGGAGTTCTTCCCGGACTGGGCGCAGACCGCCCGGGACTCGGTGGCGATCCTCCGAGCCGCTGCGGTGTCGAACCCGTGCGAGCCCGGCCTCGTGACGCTCGTCGGCGAGCTGTCGACCCGGAGCGAGGAGTTCCGCACCTGGTGGGCCGCGCACGACGTCCGGATGCACCGCACCGGCAAGAAGCGGATCATGCACCCGATCGTCGGCGAGCTGCGGCTGGACTACGAGGCACTCGAGCTCGTGGCCGACCCGGGCCTCGTGATGTTCTCGTACTCGGCCGAACCGGGCAGCGAGTCCGAACGGTCCCTGGCCCTGCTCGGCTCGTGGGCGGCGACCGAGCGGGCCGAGCGCGACGTGTCCGTCCGCGAGTCCGTCGACTGAGGCCGATCGCGAGCAACCCCTGCCGGTGACCAGCGACCGTCCGTAGGCTGGGACGGTGACCAGGGCGACGGGGGAGACCGGTGTTCCAGCCGACGAGGGGCCGGAGCACCGGAAGTACCGCCGCCCGGAACCGGTCTTCGCCCGCGCGATCGCGAAGGCCCTCGGCGACCCGCGCACCGTGCTCGAGGTGCGACCCGCTCGGACGGCAGCGGCACCCCCCTCGTACGCGCCCGCGGATCGGCAGGTCACCACGGTGGCAGCGTCCGACGAGCCCCTGCCGTTCGCGGACGACTCGTTCGACGCAGCTCTCGCCGTCCTCGCCGTGCACGAGTGGAGTGACCTCGAGCACGGGCTGGCCGAGGTGCGACGGGTCACCCGGGGCCCGATCGTGCTCCTCGCCCGCGACCCCGACCGCGTCGAACAGTTCTGGCTCGCCGAGTACGCCCCCGATCTCCTCGCTGCCGAGGCCCGACGCCACCCCGCGCTCGCCCGGATCCGCGACGCGCTCGGCCCCGACACGGTGACCTCCGCGCTGCCGATCCCGTTCACCTGCGTCGACGGCTTCACCGAGGCGTACTACGCCCGACCGGAACGGCTCCTCGACGCCGGAGCCCGCCGCGCCGATCCGGTGTGGGACCTCGTCGACGAGATGACCGCCAGGCGCTCGGTCGCGGCGCTCCGGAACGCGATCGAGTCGGGGGAGTGGGACAGCCGGCACGGTGCGCTCCGCGTGCAGCCGTCGTACCCGGGCTCACTGGTGCTCGTCGTCGCTCCGACGTAGGGTGGTCCGGTGATCTTCCAGGAGGTGGTCGGCGCTCCCCTCGCCGACATCAGGGCGTGATGCCCCCGGTCGTGCCGTTCGGCGCGGCCGCCGTCATCGAACCCTGAACCCCTGCCCGGTGCGGCGCGCGTCCGCGTGCCCCGGGTCCTCCCGAAAGTGATCCACCATGCTGCCCATCAGCGAGAAGACCATCCGCACCACCTTCGTCAACGCCTCCCGGAAAGAGGTGGGTGACCTCACCCTCCCCGCCGGCTTCGACACGATCGACTGGGACGCGCTCGACTACCTCGGCTGGCGCGACCCGAAGATCGGACGGCGCGCGTACGCGGTCGTGCCGACGCTCGACGGGGAGCTCGTCGGCATCCTGTTCCGGCAGGCCGAGGCATCGTCGCGGTCCCGGGCGCAGTGCTCGTGGTGCCAGGACGTGAAGCTGCCGAACGACGTCGTGTTCTACAGCGCCAAGCGGTCCGGCAAGGCGGGGCGGAACGGCAACACCGTCGGCACGCTCGTCTGCCAGGACTTCCAGTGCTCGCGGAACGTGCGGAAGCTGCCGCCGCCCGCGTACGAGGGCTACGACGTCGAGGCCGCCCGCCTGCGACGGATCGAGGACCTGCAGCTGCGTGCGGCGTCATTCGCCGCTGAGGTCTAGTCCCGGCAGGTCGCCGTCCCAGCGTGACCAGCTGACGGCCTGAAGGCGCGGTGCGGGCCCGCCACGCGCCTCCAGGCCCACGGACCCGGCCGTTCCCGGGCCACCGGCCCGGCCGTTCCCGGGCCACCGGCCCGGCCGTTTCAGGCCGACCGGCCGCGTCGCGGGGGAAACCACCGCGAAACGCGGGTGAAACGAGCGTTCCATAGCGTGGCGACATGGACCTCGGTGCGCTCGACCACGCGACCGCCACGGACGCCGCAGCCGTCGTGCGGCGCTGGGCCGACGTCGACCCGTGGGTCGACGAGCTCGTCGCCGCACGCCCCCACGGCTCCGTCCCGGCCCTCATCGAGCGAGCCCGCGCGCTCGCCGTCGACTGGGGCGCGCGGGAACTCGACGCCGCGCTGGCGCAGCACCCGCGGATCGGTGACCGCGCCTCGGACGCGTCCTCGTCGAGGGAGCAGTCGGCGATGCGGACCGCTGCGGAGGACGTCACGGTCGCCATCGCCGAGGGCAACGCGGCGTACGAACGCCGGTTCGGCCGGGTGTTCCTGGTGCGGGCGGCCGGACGCACCCCCGACGAGCTCCTCGCCGAACTCGACCGCCGACTCGGGAACGACCCCGACACCGAGGTGACCGAGGCGGTCGCCGCGCTGCTCGACATCGCCGTGCACCGGATCCGCGCGACGTTCGGGGTCCCGCACCTCACGACGCACGTGCTCGACGCCACCGTCGGCGCTCCCGCAGCCGGGGTCGACCTCGTCCTCGGCACCGTCGACGGCGAGGTCCTCGCGACCGCCACCACCGACGCCGACGGCCGGGCCGCGCTCGGGCCGGACGTCCTGCCGCGGGGCGACCTCGTGCTCCGCTTCGAGACCGGCGCATACCACCGGAGCCGGGGCGTGCCGACGTTCCACCCCTTCGTGGTCGTGGCCTTCACCGTCAGCGGCACCGAGCACCTGCACGTGCCACTGCTGCTCAGCCCGTTCGCACACAGCACCTACCGAGGGAGTTGACCGATGCCAGACGTCTCCGTCCACCTGGGACCGAACAAGTACGGCAAGGCCGAGAACCGTCTCGTGCGGGTCACCCGCCACGGCGCCCGGCACGAGATCGCCGACCTCACCGTGACCTCGCAGCTCATCGGCGAAGCGTTCGCCGGGTCCTTCACCGCCGGCGACAACTCCCGCATCGTCGCGACCGACACCCAGAAGAACACGGTGTTCGCGCTCGCGAAGGAGCACGGCATCGGCGCTCCCGAGGACTTCCTCGCGCTGCTCGCCGACCACTTCACGGACGAGTTCGACTGGGTCGAGGGCGGGCTGTGGCAGGCGGAGGTGCACCCGTGGGAGCGCATCGAGGTCGACGGGCAGCCGCACGACCACTCCTTCCGGCGGACCGGGTCGGGCACACGCCTGGCGACCGTCCACGTCGAGGGTGGGGCTCGGCACGTCACCGGCGGCGTCAAGGACCTCGTCGTCCTGAAGTCGACCGGGTCCGAGTTCCACGGGTTCCCGCGCTCCCGGTTCACCACACTGCCCGAGACCACCGACCGGATCATGGCGACCGAGGTCACGGCGCGGTGGCGGTACCTGCCCGACGCGGTGGCCGCCGGGATCGACTACGACGCCCTGTACGAGGACGTCGTGCGGGTGATGCTCGAGCAGTTCGCGACGGTGCACTCACTCGCGCTCCAGCAGACGCTGTGGGAGATGGGCCGGGTGGCGATCTCGCTGCGTCCGGAGCTCGCCGAGGTGCGGTTCGCGATGCCGAACAAGCACCACTTCGTCGTGGACCTGTCGCCGTTCGGCATGACGAACGAGAACGAGGTGTTCATCGCGGCCGATCGTCCGTACGGGCTCATCGAGGGGACCGTCGTGCGGGACGGGATCGTCGAGGCGCCCGAGGCGTGGGAGCACCTGCCCGCCTTCGTCTGAGCGCAGGGCCGGCGTCCGACGCACCCGCCGCCCAGTCGCACGGTGCGAGGTCTGCCACGTGGTGCGAGGTCGCGCACCCCGCCGCCCAGTCGCACGGTGCGAGGTCCGCCACGTGGTGCGAGATCGCGCACCCCGTGCGGGGATACAGCACCGCACCAGGGACGCAACCTCGCACCGTGCAGAAGCGACCGGACCGTGGCCTGGAGGCCCGTGACGGCCTGGCACCGTGCCTCCAGGCCGCAGTCGGGGCACCCCGCACGGTGCGCGTCTCGTCGCCCCGCGCGATGTTGTGCACTCCGTGCGGGCCTCCAGGGCCGCAGGACGTCCGCAACCTCGCACCGTGCGAGCGCCGCCGCGCGGCCCCGCACGCCGCGCCGGCCGCGGCGCGCTCAGGCCGGGTCGGCCGCCCGCGCCTCCTCCGCCGACCGGGGCAGGGCGATCGGCGCGGTGGAGCGCACCCCGTCGTACGAGCCGACGGCCGGGTCCTCGCCGTACCGCGCAGCGACCGAGCGCGACCCGAGCAGCAGGTTCAGCAGGATCGCCGCGACCGCCCCGGCCGAGATGCCCGAGTCGAAGACCAGCGTGAACCAGGTCGGGAACGCGGCGTAGATCGAGGGCGCGACGGTCGGCAGCAGCGCGATCCCCAGCGGCAGCGCCACGACGAGCACGTTCCGGTTGTCGAACCGCACCTTCGAGAGCGTCCGGATGCCGCTCGCCGCGACCATGCCGAACAGCGCGACACCGGCGCCGCCGAGGACCGCGTGCGGGATCGCCTCGACGACCGCGGCGACCTTCGGTACCAGGCCGAGCACCACGAGGATCCCGCCGGCCGCCGTGGCCACGTACCGGGAGCGCACGCCGGTCAGTGCGACGAGCCCGACGTTCTGCGCGAACGCCGTGTACGGGAACGTGTTGAAGACACCACCGACCACGGTGCCGAGACCGTCCGCGCGGAGCCCGTCCGCGAGCGTCCGCTTCGAGACGGGACGGCCGGTGACCTCGCCGACGGCGATCATGTCGCCGGTGGTCTCGGTCATGATCACGAGGCCGACGACGAGCATCGACACGATCGACGCGACGTCGAACGTCGGCAGGCCGAAGTGGAACGGCGTGACGAAGGCGAACCAGGAGGCGTCGGCGATGCCCGAGCCGTCGACCATGCCGGGGACGAACAGTGCCGCCACGGTGCCGAGCAGCAGCCCGGACAGGACGGAGACGCGAGCGAGCCCCCGGGGCGCGAACCGCTCCACGAGGACGATCGCGAGGAGCACCCCGGCAGCGAAGGCCACGTCGAGCGGCTTCGCGGCACCGTCCTTCCCGCCGTCGGTGACCCACCCCGCCGCGACGCTCATCAGGGAGAGCCCGATGATGAGGATCACGGTGCCGGTGACGATCGGCGGGAACAACCGGACGAGCTGCGCGAACCACGGCGCGATCACGACCATGAACACGCCGCACGCGATGGTCGCCCCGTAGACGGCGGTGATCCCGTGCTCGGTGCCGATCGCGATCATCGGGCCGACGGCGGCGAACGTGACGCCCTGCACGAGCGGCAGCCGGACGCCGAAGCGCCAGAAGCCGACGGACTGCACGATGGTGGCGAGTCCGGCGACGAAGAGGTCGGCGCTGATGAGGAACGCCAGGTCGGCACTGCTGAAGCCGAGCGCCCCGCCGACGATGAGCGGCACGGCGATCGCTCCGGCGTACATCGCGAGGACGTGCTGCAGTCCGAGCGGCAGGAGCTTGGCGAGCGGTGGGACGGTGTCGACGCCGTCCTCGGTCGGTGTGGTGCGCGCTGGCTTCGTGGTCGTCATGGCGTCCCCTTCGAGCGGTGGTTTCCCTGTGCTCCGGACGCTATGCAGCCCCTGTTTCCCCGGGATGACGGGCGTGGGTCGCGTCGATCACGCGGCCCACGCCCGAAACGGTGGCGCCAACGGCCGGGAGGCGCGGTGCCAGCTGGCACCGCGCCTCCCGGCGTTCCGCTGGTCGCGTCAGCGGCCGATGGTCGACATGTCGGGGTAGCGGTCGCCGGTCGGGACCGGCAGCGACGACAGGCGCGTGATCTGGTCGTCGGTGAGGGTCAGGTCGGCTGCGCCGACGTTCTCCTCGAGCCGCGAGACCCGCTTCGTGCCGGGGATCGGGACGACGTCGTCGCCCTGGGCGAGCAGCCACGCCAGGGCCACCTGCGCCGGGGTCCCGCCGGCCTCGGTCGCGACGTCCTTGACGGCGTCGACGATCCGCATGTTCTCGGCGAACGCCTCCTCCTGGAAGCGCGGGTTCGCCCGGCGGAAGTCGTCGGAGTCGAGGTCGGACGGCTTCGTGATGGCACCCGTCAGGAAGCCGCGGCCGAGCGGGGAGTACGGCACGAGACCGATGCCGAGCTCGCGGAGGGTGTCGAGCACGTCGCCCTCGGGGTCGCGGGTCCACAGCGAGTACTCGCTCTGGAGCGCCGTGATCGGGTGGACGGCGTTCGCCTTCCGGATCGTCGCCGCGCTCGCCTCGGAGAGCCCGATGTGCCGGATCTTGCCCTCCTGCACGAAGCCGGCCAGCTGGCCGATGACGTCCTCGATCGGGACGGCCGGGTCCACGCGGTGCTGGTAGTAGAGGTCGATGTGGTCAGTGCCGAGGCGGCGGAGGGAGCCCTCGAGCGCCTCGCGGACGGACTCGGGGGCGCTCGAGATGCCGCGCTGGGTGCTCGGCTCGGCCTCGCCGGGCTGGTGGGTGATGAGGCCGAACTTCGTCGCGATCACGACGTCGTCTCGGCGGTCCCCGAGGGCACGACGGAGGAGGTCCTCGTTCGTGTACGGGCCGTACGCCTCGGCGGTGTCGAACAGGGTGACGCCGAGGTCGATCGCGCGGTGGATGGTGCGGATCGACTCGTCGTCGTCGGTGCCGGCGCCCGTGTAGAAGGCGCTCATGCCCATGGTTCCGAGGCCGACGGGTCCGACCTCGAGGTCTGCGAGCTTGCGTGTCTGCATGCTGCAGGTCTACTCCGGGTGCCTCGGTTGGAGGGAGGCACTGACCGGGCCGGTCAGGCAGCGGCACCGTTTGGTGCAGATCCTCCAAGGTGTTCCACGGCTGCCGTCCAGTGCTGGTGTGATCGACCGGTGAACCTGTACTTCCGGTTGTTCCTGCTCCAGCTGCGCATCCGACTCCGTCCGACCGTCCGCGGTCGTCGCCCGTCGCTGTGGGACGAGGCGCGCACACCGTTCCGCGTGACCCTGACGGACCTCGACCCGCTGCGCCACGTGAACAACGGCAAGTACCTGTCGATGCTCGACCTCGGTCGGCTCGACCTCATGATCCGCTCGGGGTTCTGGGCGGCGATCGCCGCGCAGGGCTGGTACCCGGTGGTGTCCGCGCAGACCATCACGTACAAGCGCTCCCTGACGCTCGGGCAGCGGTTCGAGCTCGTGACGCGGGTGCTCGGCGTCGACGACCGGGCCGTGTACCTCGAGCAGACGTTCGTCCGCCGTGGGACCGTCATCGCCCGGGCCGTCGTGCAGGGCCGGTTCCTCCGGAAGTCCGGTGGGACCGTGCCGCCGAGCGAACTGCTGGAGGCCGCCGGGGGTGCTCCGCACGACCTCGAGCTCCCCGAGTGGGTGCACGACTGGGCGGGGGCCACCCGGATCAGCAGCACAGCAGGGTAGACAGGTCCGCGTGACCGAACCAGACCACGACCGCCGGACCCCTGCGACGACCCGGCGGGTGCTCCTCGCGGGCGGCGTCGGACTCGGGATCGCGGGGGTGCTGGCTGCCTGCAGCCGACCGTCGCCGTCCCCCTCGACCTCACCGTCGGGAAGTGCGAGTGCGACGAGCGGTCCGACCCGGACACCCACCGCCAGCCCGACACCCGGCGGCCCGGACTCGTGGGACGCGCTCGCCGCCGCGGTCTCCGGCCGGCTGCTCCGCTCCGGGGCGGACGGGTGGGACACGGCGCGGCTCGTCGAGAACCCCCGGTACGACGACGCCGACCCGCAGGGCATCCTCCGCGCCTCCGGCACCGCCGACGTGCAGGCCGGCCTCGCCTTCGCCCGGAACACCCGGACCCCGGTCGCGCTGCGTGCCGGCGGGCACTCGTACACAGGGTGGTCCGCCGGGGGTGCGAGCGGCACCGACGTCCCACGGTCGCTCGTGATCAGCACGCAGGACCTCGACGGCATCGAGCTCCACGACGACGACGCCGTGACGATCGGTCCCGGAGCGCAGCTCGGCGACGTGTACGCCACGCTGGCGAAGGCCGGCCGGGCGATCGGCGCCGGCTCCTGCCCGACCGTCGGCATCGGCGGCCTGACCCTCGGCGGCGGCGTCGGCGTGCTCGTCCGGTCCTTCGGCCTGACGTGCGACCAGCTCACCGGTGTGACCCTCGTCACACCGGACGGCGCCGTGCACCAGGTGTCCGCGACCGCCGAGCCGGACCTGTTCTGGGCGTGCCGGGGCGGCGGGGGTGGGACCGTCGGCGTCGTCACCGCACTGACCTACCGGACGCAGGCCGCGCCTCCCGTCCTGCTCTTCACCATCTCCTTCCCCTGGTCGGCCGCTGCTGCGGTCGTCCGCGCCTGGCAGGACTGGGCGCCCGCCGCCGACCCGCAGCTCTGGTCGACGCTCAAGCTGCTGAACGGCTCGCGGCACACGTCCCCGACCGTCACCGTGACCGGCGTGTGGACCGGTGCGAAGACCGGCGCGGACGCGACCGTCGACGGCTTCATCCGCGCCACCGGTGCGACGCCGCTCGCGCACACCGCGCAGCAGCTCACCTACGGCGCTGCGATGTCGACCCTCGCCGGCAAGGCGCAGCGCGTGTCGGAGGCGGCGACGTCGTCGATCGGGAACGCGAAGCTGACCGACGCGCAGATCGCGACGCTGGTGCAGCACGCGGCCGCGGCCGGCGACGTGTCGGGCAACCGCGAGGGCGGCGTCGCACTCGACGCCCTGGGCGGCGTCGTCGCCGACGTCGGGCGGACCGACTCCGCGTTCCCGTGGCGCTCCGCGCTGATGACCGTGCAGTACACCGCGGTGTTCGCGGACGGGGCCGACCCGGCGCCGTTCGACGCCTACGTGCGGGGGTTCCGGAAGGCGATGCGCCCCGCGTGGGGCGACGCGGCGTACGCGAACTACTGCGATGCGGCGATCACCGACCCGGCGGACTACTTCGACGTGAACACCTCGCGCCTGCACCGGATCGCCGAGCAGGCGGATCCCACGGGGGTGCTGGCGCAGCCGCACTGGGTGTGACGCTCCGCCTCCCCGCGCGGACGGCCGTTGCGGTTGCCGTGGGCGCGGACGGCCGAGGCCGAGTCTCGGGCAGGCCGACAGTTCTCGGGCTCCCGGGCACGTGATGTGTCGCTGGGGCCGAGACTCGGGCCGGCTCGCGGCGGGCGGCGCACGGCCCCGCCGAGCGCGCGGCGCACCCCTACGATGACCGCATGGACATCGTCGACCTGGTGCTGCCGGACGCCGCAGCGTGGCGCGCCTGGCTCGACACCCACGAGGAGGACCCCGACGGTGTGTGGCTCGTCCTCGCGAAGAAGGGCACCACGGACCCGACGTCGATCACCTACGACCAGGCGCTCGACGAGGCCCTGTGCTCCGGGTGGATCGACGGGCAGAAGCGCGGCCGCGACGAGACCACGTTCCGGCAGCGGTTCACGCCGCGGCGGAAGGCGTCACTCTGGTCGCAGCGGAACATCGGCCTCGTCGCCACCCTGATCGCCGAGGGACGCATGCGCGACCGGGGTCAGGCGGAGATCGACCGGGCGAAGGACGACGGCCGGTGGGACCGTGCCTACGCCGGTGCCGCCACGGCCGAGGTGCCGGCGGACCTGCAGGCAGCGCTCGACGCGTCCCCGGCTGCTGCGGCGCTGTTCGCCGAGCTCGACCGGACGAACCGGTACGCCGTGCTGCACCGGATCACGACGGCACCGAGCGCCACCGCCCGGACGAACCGGCTGACGAAGCTCGTCGGCGGCCTCGAGCGCGGCGAGACTCCGTACCCGCGGAACGCCTGAGCCCGGGCCCAACCGCTACCGCAACCCGACCCGCAACCCCCGGTGGTCGCTGCCGTTCGCGGGGAGGACCTCGGTCGACGTCGTCTCGAGCCCGCGGACGAACACGTGGTCGATCCGGACAACGGGCAGCTGTGCCGGCCAGGTGAACCGGAACCCGCCTCCCTCGTCGAGCATCCTGGTCAGGGGCAGCATCTTCGGGTCCGTCGCCCCGCCGTTGAAGTCCCCGGCGACGACGAGCCGCCGGGCGTCGTCGCCCCGGACCGCGGTCGCCAGGGACGACAGCATCGTCGGTCGGCCGTCCTCGCCGCCGAGTCGCAGCGAGTCCATGTGCACGACGTAGAGCCGCACGTCACCGAGGCCGGTGTCGACCGTGACGCGGAGCGCCCGGGCCCAGCCGAGGCCGAGCGTCAGGGGTTCGCCGTGGCTCAGGGCCGTCCGACTCCACACGCCGATCGACCCGACCCGGTAGTGGTGCGGGTAGCGCTCGTCGAGCACGCCGGCGACCGCGTCGCCCGAGTCGGCTGTCAGCTCCTCGAGCGCGATGACGTCCGGCCGGTTCGACGCGATCGACCGTGCGGTGGCGGCTGGGTCCGCGTTCGCGGCCTCGACGTTCTGGGTGACGACCGTCAGACGAGGGGACCCCGCGGCGTCCGGCCGGAGCACGCCGGGCAGGATCGCGAGCGCCCATGCCGCTGCGAACGCCAGCGACAGCACGGCGATCCGCTTCGACCGGGTGCCGAGGGCGAGGACCGCGACGGGGACGAGCAGGAGTGCGAGCCAGGGGAGCAGCGACCCGATGACGGAGCCGGCGGTGCCGAGGACACCGAGCACGGCGGGGAGGACGAGGACGACGATCCCGGCGAGCAGCACGATCCCGACGACACCGATGACGAGCGAGCGGCCGGGACTCCGTCGTGGGGAACGGAAGGGCACCCGAGGAGCATACGAACCGGTCCTGACAGCGCGCGGGGGACACCGTTCCAGGGACCGTTCGACGGCGCGGCGTACACCGGTGACATGACCACAGGGACCGACACCACGAACCGTCCGGCCGCAGCGTCCGGCACATTCCGCATCGGCGGGGACCTCGAAGTCCACCGTCTCGGCTACGGCACCATGCAACTCACGGGTCCCGGCGTCTGGGGTCCGCCGAAGGACCACGACGAGGCCGTCCGCGTGCTGCAGCGCGCCGTCGACCTCGGCGTCGACTTCTTCGACACCGCCGACAGCTACGGCCCGTACGTCGCCGAGGAACTCCTCAAGGAGGCCCTGCACCCGTACGGCGACGACATCGTCATCGCCACCAAGGCCGGGCTGACCCGCACCGGCCCGAACAAGTGGCCGCCGGTCGGCCGCCCGGAGTACCTCCGGCAGGAGGCCGAGATGAGCCTCCGCCGCCTCGGCCTCGAGCGCATCGACCTGTTCCAGCTGCACCGCATCGACCCGAAGGTTCCGCTCGAGGACCAGGTCGGTGAGCTGAAGAAGCTGCAGGACGAGGGCAAGATCCGGCACATCGGGCTGTCCGAGGTCTCCGTCGACGAGGTCAAGGCGGCGCAGGAGATCGCGACGATCGTGACCGTGCAGAACCTCTACAACCTGCAGAAGCGTGACGCCGAGGAGCTCCTGGACTGGTCCGAGGAGCAGGGCATCGGCTTCATCCCGTGGTTCCCGCTCGCGACCGGCGGCCTGACCGGCGAGCACTCGCCGCTCACCGAGCTCGCCGAGCGGAAGGGTGCGACGCCCGCACAGCTCGCGCTCGCGTGGCTGCTCAAGCGCTCGCCGGTGATGCTGCCGATCCCGGGAACGTCGAGTGTCGCCCACCTGGAGGACAACCTCCAGGGAGCGACGGTCGAGCTGACGGACGAGGAGTTCGAGGAGCTGTCGAAGCTGGGGAGCTGACCGCACGTCGTCGACGTGACCAGGTGACGGACTGGAGGCCCGTGGCGACACCGCCACGGGCCTCCAGTCCGTCTGGCGCTTGCGCTTGCATACTCAGTATGGGCATACTGCGTATGTCCATAGTGGACACGACTGGGGGAAGACGTGAGCGTACGGATGGGCGTCCTGGCACTGCTGGTGCGGGGACCCGGCTACGGGTACCAGCTCCGGGGGGAGTTCGAGCACCGGACCGGCGGCAGCTGGCCGCTGAACATCGGGCAGGTGTACACGACCCTCGACCGCCTCGAGCGGGACGGTCTCGTCGCCCGCGGCGACACGGACGACGACGGCCACGTGGTCTACACCGCGACCGACGCCGGGCGCGACGAAGTCGCCCGCTGGTTCAGCGAGCCGGTCCCGCCGAAGCGCGGTCGCGACGAGCTCGCGATCAAGTTCGCGCTGGCCGTCACCGTCCCGGGTGTCGACGTGACGCACCTCGTGCAGGTGCAGCGGACGGCGGCGGTGCGGAACCTGCAGGACCTCACGCGGCTGAAGCGGACGGCGGACCCGTCCGAGGACCTCGCGTGGTCACTCGTCCTCGAGTCGATGCTCCTCCAGGCCGAAGCCGACGTCCGCTGGCTCGACCACGTCGAGTCGAGCGTCGCCCGGTACCGTCCGGACGAGCACCCGGCACCCGCGCAGCGGACGTCCTCCGCGCGCCCGACGTCGTCCGATGCGACCGCGCGGAGCGCACGGTGAACGCGGCGGCTCCGCTCCTCGAGCTCGACGCCGTCAGCGTGCAGTACGGCACCCGGAGCGAAGGCGGTCACCGCGCTGGCCGGCATCGACCTGCAGATCCGTCGCGGTGAGATGGTCGCGGTGATGGGGACGTCCGGGTCGGGCAAGTCGACCCTGCTCGCCTGCGCCGGCACGCTGCTCCCACCCACCAGCGGCGAGGTCGTCATCGACGGCGCCTGGGTCTCCGACCGACCGGCGAAGGACCTCGCTGCACTGCGGCGACGGCTCGTCGGGTTCGTCTTCCAGGACCTCAACCTCATCCCCTCGCTCACCGCGGTCGAGAACGTGGCACTGCCGCTCGAACTCGACGGTTGGAAGGCCTCACGCGCACGCCGAGCCGCGGAACTGGCACTCGAGAACGTCGAACTCGGCCACCGCGCCGACGCCTTCCCGGACGACCTGTCCGGCGGGCAGCAGCAGCGGGTGGCGATCGCCCGCGGTGTCGTCGGCGAGCGCCGCCTGGTGCTCGCCGACGAGCCGACCGGTGCGCTCGACTCGCAGACCGGCGAGGTCGTCCTGCGGATGCTGCGGCGGCACGTGGACGCCGGGGCCGGCGCCCTGCTGGTGACGCACGACGCCCGGCACGCGGCGTGGGCGGACCGGATCGTCTTCCTCCGCGACGGTCGCGTGGTGGACGAGACCGTGTACTCGGGCGTCGAGATGGCGCTCACGGACCGGACCGCCTCGTGAGCGGGCGTCGGCGCGCTGCCGACGCCGAGCCGACCGGCCGGGACCGTCCCGCCCGGACGGACCGTGGTCGGGACCGGACGCCGTTCGCATTCCGGCCCGCCCTGCGGCTCGGGCGGCGGCTGGCGTTCGCCAAGGCCGGACGGGCGGCGCTCATCGTCGCGCTGATCGGGATCCCGGTGGCCGGGTTCGCCGCGGTCTCCGTCGTGGTCCAGTCGACGCAGCCCACGACCGCCGAGCACCTCCGCTACGACCTCGGGCACGCTGCGGCGCAGATGACCGTGATGGGTCCGGATCTGCCCGGTATGCGGCAGGACCCGGTGAGCTGGCAGAGCACCGACACCGTGAAGGGCAGTCCGGCGTCGAAGGACGACGGCAGCGCCCGGTCGGTGAACGTCCTCGACCACGTGCCCGGTGGCGCGGTGTCGATCCCGGTGGCCTCCACCGCGGTCGTGCTGGCCGGGCCGAAGGGCCCGGTCGGGATCCAGGCCGTCGAGGGCGCGGTGTGGTCGACGGTGCTCGACGGGCACTGGCACGTGCTCGACGGCGCCGCACCGAGCCGGCGGGACGAGCTGATGGTCACCCCGGCCACGCTCCGACGCCTCGGAGCGTCGATCGGCGACACCGTCGACCTCACGGACCCGGTGACGAAGCGGTTCACCATCACCGGGACGATGCGCGACCTCGCCAGTGACGCCGACGCCCAGGGCGTGTTCCTGCCGTGGGGGACGACGCTCGCACCGGCCACGGGTGAGGACCGCACCGGCGCCACCGACGTCACCGTCTACCTGGCTTCCGACGCGCCGACCTGGTCGGAGATCCAGCGGCTGAACGCCCGCGGGATCGCCGTGGAGTCGCGACCGGTCGTGCTCGACCCGCCGGACGCACGGCTGTCGAGCGGGCAGGTCGGCTCGTCACTCGGGTGGTACCTGGGCGCGCTCGGGCTCCTCGGCGTCTTCGCGATGTTCGAGGTCGCCCTGCTCGCCGGTGCCGCGTTCCTGGTCGGCACGCGCGCAGACACCCGTTCGTACGCGATCGTGACGAGCGTCGGCGGGGACCGGCGGTTCGTCCGGACGATCGTCGCCGGGTCCGGACTGGTGCTCGGCGTCACCGGGGCGGTACTCGGGGTCGGGCTCGGGACCGTGATCGGGATCGTCGCGTTCCGGCTGATGGACAACGGCAACGTCGCGACGTGGCCCGGGCTGCACGTGCCGGGGCTCCTGCTCCTCTCGATCGGTGCCGCCGGGGTGCTCGCGGGGCTCGTGTCCGCCCTGGTCGCCGCCCGGGCCGCGACGCGGATCAACGTCCTCGCAGCCCTCCGCGGCTCGCTCCGTCCGGCATCGGCGAACCCCCGGGCCGAACGCCGCCGCCGCGTCTGGGCGCCGCTCCTCATCGGCGTCGGGACCGTGATGACGCTCGCCTGCGGCGTCGGGGTGCTCGTGCTCAACGACCGACCCGTCCAGCACGACCAGTGGGCGCTCCTGGTCGGCGCCGGGGTCGCCATCGGACCGTGCCTCGTGCAGGGCGGTGTCGCCATGTGCTCCCCGTGGCTCCTCGCACTCGTCGCGCGGCTCTCGACGCGACTCGGGCTGTCCGCCCGGCTCGCAGCGCGGGACGCCCGCCGCAACCCGGTGCGCACGGTGCCGGTCCTGGCGAGCGTGATGAGCGTGGTGTTCGTGGCGTCGGTCGCGATCACCTGGAGCGCGTCCTCCCACGCGCAGTTCCTCCGCGACTACGAGTACAACACCGCGGTCGGCGTGGCGACGGCGGACGTGTCACTGTCGGACGACGACGGGAACTCCCTCGGCTTCGACCCGGCCGTGACCGAGCACGCAGCCAAGGTCGTCTCCGGGGTCCTGACCCACGACGCCGTCCGCGTGCTCGGTGCCGTGCCGGAGCAGGCCGGGGACCGTCCGTCGACGGTGGTGCTCCCGCACGACTGGGCCACCACGTCGTGCCCGGTGAACAACACCACGACGTGCGCGCGGTACCTGCAGTCGACCGGCACCACGTCACCGCACATCTGGACGGGCACGATCGACGACTACGGGCTGCTCACCGGACACCGGCCGTCCGCCGCCGTGCGGGACGCGCTCGCACAGGGGAAGGCGGTGTCGCTCTGGCCCGAGTACGCGCACGACGGCGCAGTGCGGCTCGACACCTTCCGCGGGCAGACCTGGGACAGCCCGGTGATCACCCGCTCGACGAAGCCGGACGCCTCGACGACGATCCCCGCCGTCCTCGACGTGCAGACACCCCGGATCCAGGTCGGCGTGTTCATGACCCGCGAGACGGCGGTGCAGTACCGGGTCCCCGCGGTGGACGGCATGCTCGTCACCGAACTGCCCGCCGCGCTGACGCCGACGCAGTGGGACGAGCTGTCATCGGCGTGGCAGGGCTCCGGCGGGGCCGACCGTGACCGCTGGGGCGGGCCGAACTTCACGTACGAGACCGGTCCCGTGGACGCGCAGGGCATCGTGAAGGCGCTCGTGCTCGCACTGGCGGCCGCGGTGACGATCGGGGCCACCGCGGTCGCGATCGGCCTGGCACGATCGGACGGCCGGCGGGACGACGAGGTCCTCGACGCCGTCGGAGCCGCCCCGGTGCTCCGGCGACGGGTGTCGGCGTGGCAGGCCGCGATCCTCACCACGGTCGGCGCGGTGATCGGCACGCTCCTCGGGCTGTTGCCCATCCGGGCGCTGACGCTGCGGTTCACGGCCGGCCCGGTCGGCACCTCGCACCTGCCGTTCGTGGCGGACTGGCCGGTGCTCGCGCTCCTCGCACTCGGACTCCCGCTCCTGGTGACGGTGGGCACGTGGCTGACCGCGGGCCGGAGCCGGCGGGTCGCCGTCCGCCGCACGCTGTGACCGGAGCACCCGGGACACCTGGGAACGGCCGCGAGGACCCACAGCCAGCCGCCCGGTTCCCCAGGTCTGGGGACTGGTACCGGACCCCGATCCGCGGGATACATGGAGTCGTGTCCCGCACCCGTCGGCTCGCGCTCGCCGCGAGCATCGTCACCTCCGCCTGCCTCGTCGCCGCCGGCACGTTCGTCGTCGTCTCCGCCAGGACCGCCTCGGCCGAGAGCACCGGCGCAGCGGCGGCCGCCGTGCACGGTCCAGCGGCCGCCGGTCCAGGGGCGGCCGCCGGCCGCACCTCCGTGGAACCCGCGGACACCCGAGCGGGCGGCCGTATCCCGGTCCGTGACCAGGTCATCCGCGGCCCCCTCGGCTCCGGAGCGCGGCCCGACGCGGTCACCTTCGCCTACGCCGGCGACTCGATCACCGCACGACCGGACTCGTGGTTGCACGTCCTCGAGTCCGACGTTCGTCTCCATGCCGTCGGCGGGTACGCCCACAGCGGGTACCGCGCCGACCAGGTGCTCCACGAGATCGGTCCGGTGCCGAGCGCAGACGTGCTGGTCGTGGAGCTCGGCACGAACGACGTGAACCAGGCGGTCCCGAACGCCACCACGATCGCGAACATCAACGCCCTCGTCCGGAAGGTCGGGGCGAAGCGCGTCCTCGTCGTCGCCGGACCGCCGTCGGACTGGACCTCCAGCCGCTGGGGCGCCGACCGCCGGACCGGGCAGATCGTGCTGAGCCGTGCACTGGAACACGACGCCACGGAGCACGGCTGGTCCTCCGTCGACCCGTTCGTGGAGTTCCGTGCGACCGACGGAGCGTGGGTGCGAGGGTCATCGCCGGACGGCATCCACGGCACGGCCGCGACCAACGTCGTCGTGGCCCGGGTGATGGCAGCGGCGATCACGACCGCTGCGGAGTGACCGCCGTGGAGTGACGGCCGCGGAGTGACGGTCGGACATCCACAAAGAAGTCACTGCAAAGAAATGCTTGCAAAGGTTTCTTTGCAGTCGTAGTCTCGGAGCATGGCCCCCGAAGCACGCCTCCTCGACCTCCCGTCGATGAAGGCCCTGAACCACCCCCTGCGCACCCAGCTCTTCAACGAGCTCGCCGCACACGGCCCCGCGACGGCCACGACCCTGGCCGATCGCGTGGGAGAGTCAACCGGCTCGACCAGTTACCACCTTCGCCAGCTCGAGAAGCACGGCTTCATCGAAGAGGTCGAGGGCCGCGGGAACGGCCGTGAACGGTGGTGGCGCCGGGTGCCCGTCGCCGTCCAGACCAACTACTCGGACACGCCCGCGGGCGTCGCCGCAGCACGGCTCGTCGCCACCGGATCGAACGACTTCGCCGAGCAGATCGTGCGTGAGTTCATCGCCCGCGACCAGGAGACGATGGATGCCCGGTGGCGTGACGCGAGCGACCTCTCGGTCGCGATCATGCGGCTCCGACCCGAGGAACTGGTCGAACTGATGGACGGTCTCCACGCCGTCGTCGAGACATTCCGCCAGCGGCATGTGCTCGACGACGACTCCGACGCGGACACGAAACGCGTCTTCGTCCGCCTCGCGGCGGTACCGATCTTCGACCACGAACCGCAGGGATCATGAGCGCAGCACTCCACCTCGAACACGTCGGCCCGGTCGAACGGACCGCGCACCGCATCGGCCTCGCGCTGCTCCACTGGAGCGAGTCGCGCGCCGCCCGCACCAGCACCCCCACGAGCCCCGCCGCAGTGCGCGACCGGACGACGGCTCGGCTCGCCTTCGAGCAGCGCACCGCACTGGAGGCACGCCACCGGCACTGGGACGAGCTCGCCTCCGCCGCGCCCCGTCTTCGCTGATCCGGCGACCTCACGGATGGTCGCGACGACGACCTCTCACGGTGCCGGCGGGCACCGGGGGCGGAAGAAGTCCGAGTAGGTCGGATCGCTCGGGAGGAGGCTGTGCATCTGTGCGCGCGTCTCGACGAGGTCCCGGATCTCGGCAGGGCTCCGGAGTCCGACTGCGTGCCAGGCCTCCGCTGCACGGAGATCGGGGTCGTCGCTGAGCGTGTCGGACCGGAACGACACGTTCATCCCCGAGCCGACCACCACTGGGCGACGAGCCGAGCGACTGCGTCCGTCTCCAGCACCACGCGGTGCACTTCGCGAAGCAGGAGCGGTCGGGTCGACAGGGACGCCCCCTGCAGCAGGTCATCGAGACTCACCGCCCCCTCCGGACCGTCGACCCCCTCGAGGATCGCGTGGAAGACGACGATGGCGGCAGTGACGTGCTGGTCGGATCCCGCGCCCTTGCCAGGCTTCCTCCGGAGGCCCCGTCGATGCACCGGCAGCGCCGCGATCGTGCTGGCGACAAGTTCGATCACCTCGGTGGAGGCCGGATCCAGACCGATTCCGGTGACAGCCGTGCGAAGCGCCGAGGTGCCTCCGAGCGACGACACACTCCCATGCGACGGGAGCTGCGCCCGCTCCTCAACCGTCATCGCCCGCACGACGAGCATGCGCTGCTCGCATGGTCCTGACGTGTGCCTGGGTCGCACGCCCCAGCAGGCGGAGCCCTCCCGCGAGGGCCGCACCGTCCCGGGCGAGCAACGCCGCACGGAATGCCTCGAGCTGATCTCGGACGTCCCAGTAGTGGAATCCCGCAGCGGTCAGGAAGAGGAAGCGGCACCGCGTGAGCAGTTGGACCGCCGCCTCTTCGAACAGCGCGTTCGGGGTCGCCGTGAGCAACTGGCCGATGAAGTCGTCGACCGCGAAGTTGAGACCGACCGGATCGCCACGTTCCGCGGCTTCCCGGAGGTCCTCGAGCACGTCGCAGAGCGCGGCGACCTCGTCGTCCCGCATGTCGGGGACACTCCACCGGGCAGCGAGTTCCGCGTACGCGAAGAGCAGTTGGAGGGCTTGGTCGAACTCCTCGGCGCTCGGCTGGGCGACTGTTGCCCGCCCGTCGGGCGCGATGGTGACGAGGTGTTCGTCCGACAACCGGTGCAGCGCCTTCGCCACCATCGGTTCCGTCACGTCGAACGACTGGCAGATGTCGCGGCTGTCGAGCTGCTGACCGGACGGGAGACGGCCTGCGACGATCAAGCTCAGGATCTGCTCGTACAGCGGGTCGTCGTGCGAGGTCGGCAACAGGATCCATTCCGTGCGTGGAGCGTTCATCGACCTACCTCCCCCTCCGTTCTTGCTTCCGGATCCTTCCGGGATCGACGGAGGACCAGGAGTGCGCCGGTGCCGATGCACGCGCTCGCGAGCAGGAGGAGCCCCGCGAGTCGAGCACCCGGGACACCGGTGAAGGCGAGCTCGCGGAGTGTGCTCGCGTCGGTCATCGGTGCGGCCGGGAGAACGCCGCCCACAGCGGTGGAGGCGACCCGGACCCGGAAGACCGTCAGGGGCGAACGGTTCCCGGCGGCGTCGACCGACCATGCGGTGAGACCTGCCGATCCCGACTCGAGCGCGGGCCTGAGCGAACACTCCCAGCGGCCGTCGCCTCGCACGGTGGCGGTGCAGTGCGAACCGTCGTCGCCGGAGACCGTCGTGGTGCTCCCAGGCTCGCCCGTGCCGGAGATCGGTCCTGCACCGGACGGGAGCAGGGAAGGAGAGGTGATGATCGGCCGCGCAGGCGCGACGGTGTCGAGCACGAACGTCGTCCGTGCGGGCTCGCTCTCGTTGCCTGCGCCGTCGCTCGCGGTTGCCTCGATCGTGTACCGACCGTCCTCGAGCGCCGACAGCGTGCAGGTCCACTCGCCACGTGAATCGGCCTTCGCGATGCACACGACACCGGCGCCGGCCAGCGTCACCGTGATGCTCGAGCCGGGTTCGGCCGTTCCGGTCACCGTCGGTGATCGATCGTTGACCTGAGAACCGTTCGAGGGTCCGGTGATGCTGGGCACGGCCGGCGCAGTGCGATCCGGAGAGACCACCTCCGCAACCACGGAGGGAGAGACGTTCCCGGCGTCATCGGTCGCCGCCACTGCGATGCTGTTCGGCCCTTCCGGGAGAGGATCGGTCGTCGAACAGGTCCAGGTACCGGTGTCGTCGGCTGCCACACGGCACAGCTCACTCCCGTCGGCAGCCGTGACCATGACGGTCGATCCTGCTTCAGCGGTCCCCGAGAGGGGTCCGGTGGCGGACGGTAGTGCCGTCGTCGTCACCGACGGTGCGGCTGGTGGGGCGGTGTCGACGCGCAGCGCCACCGGGGCGCTCGATGCCGTCGCTCCGAGTGCGTTCGACGCGATCGCCCGAAGCGTGTTGTCGCCGTCCGGGAGCGCTCCGTCGGGTTCGCAGGACCATCGTCCGTCTGGCGCGACCGTCGAGGTGCAGACCGTCCTGCCCTCGTCGTCCTGCACCGTGACCGCGTCCCCCGGACTCCCCTGGCCAGCGACGACGGGACGAGGGTCGTTCGTGACGGTGCCCTCGCCGGGCGAGGTGATGCTCGGGACGCCGGGCGCGGCCACGAGGTGGACCTGGCTGACGGCGGTGATCCCGTCGACCGTCGCCGCGGTGACCGCGGCGTCCCCGGCCACCGCGTTCGCTGCGATCGGGAGCGATCCTCCGATCGATCCGTCCGCGTCGGTGTGCAGCGTCACGGAGCCCACCGGGCTGCCGCTCTGGTCGGTGATCGTCACCGAGACGTCCGTGTCGGGCGGGAACCCACCGATCGTGACCGCGACGGACGTACCGACCGACGCTTCCGGAGCGCCGACGGCGAGTGTGGGAGTCGGGCAGGCCGCGGCATCCTGCGTGGACGCTGCGCCGTACATGGAGAACCCGGCGGTGACCACGTCCGTCGTGCCGAGGGGGTCGGTCGACGGCGAGGTGGGGAGCGTCTCCACACGTCGGAGGGTGCCGTCCGCCCCGGCGAGGTACACGGTGCCCCCGGAGAAGGCAGCGCCGTAGGACACGGGCACTGAGCCGATGACCGTCGACGTACCGTCCGGAAGGAGCCGGACGAGGAAGTCGTCCGAGCTCGAGACGTTCGCAGCGACTGCGAGGAGGTCGCCGTCGCCGAGGACGAAGAAGTCACCTGCTGAGGTGTAGCCAGCTGGCAGTGCGCGTTCGTAGGTCGTGCTCGCGCCGGTGACGGGGTCGATCTCGTACAACACGGACGAGCCCTGGATGCCTGCGAGAAGCAGACCGCTCGGGAGCGAGGACAGACCGTTGGGGCCGCCGGGTACCGGTCCGGAGATCGCGACCACGTCCGAGGCCGCCCCGGTCGCGGGGTCGAGCTCCTCGATCCGTGGCGTGCCGTAGAGCGGTGCTCCGTACAGCGTGCCGTCTGCACCGTAGGCGATGTCCCCGAGCACGTCCACGGTCGTGGCCGTCGAGAGGAGCGTGCCACTGACGCTGTAGGTGTCGAGCTGGTTCCCCGCTCCGTTGACGGTGAGAGCAGCGGGTGTCCCGCACCCGGGTACGGCGGCCGCCGCCGCGCCCGGTACCGCAGTGGCAGCGATCAACCCTGCGGGGACCAGCGCCGCGATCACAGCCCAAGTCGGTACATGCCGTGTGAACACCATCGTGCAGCTCCATCGCTCGCGGGTCCACCACAACGGCGTGGCGGTACCCGATGGGCACAGACCGTATCCGCGTTCGCGCGCTGTGCAAATCGCAAGTGATATTGATATGGAGCGCTCGTGAGCGACTTCGGTAGCGAGACGGTCCAGGACAGACTGGAGGCGCGTGGCCGGGTCACCACGCGCCTCCAGTCCGTCTGGGACCCGTCCCGGTCAGGCCGGCAGCGGCTCCGCGTACGTGCGGAAGTCGCCGCGCTCGGTGTGGATCGCCCACAGGCGCTCGGCGATCGACTCCCCGGAGTGCTCCGGCTTCCCGTCGTCGATGCCGAACGGGATGATGAGCTGGCCGACGTGGACCTGCTCCTCGCGGACGGCGTCGTGGAGGAGCTGGGCGTACGCGCTCTCACCCGCGAAGGCGACCGACGTGCCGGTGACCCGAGCGCCGGGACGCACGGCGCTCCCGCCGTTCACGAACAGGATCGTGCCGTGGCCGATCGCACGCATCCCGGGCAGGACCTGGCGGACCGCGTTCACCGATCCGTAGACCGAGAACTCGATCGGACCGACCAGGTCCTCGGCGGTGGTCTCGAGCACGGGCCGCATGTACTCCTTCGCGGGGAGCGGGCTGTACTGCAGCACCTCGATCGGGCCGAGCTGCTCCGTGGCCTGCTCGAGCGCGTGGCGGAGGGAGTCACCGTCGCGGACGTTCGCCGCGAAGCCGGCCGCCTGGTGGCCCTGCGCGCGGAGCGAGGCGGCGAGCTCGTCGAGTCGCGCCTGGTTGCGGGAGATCAGGGCGACGGCGAACCCTTCGCGGGCGAAGCGCCCCGCGACGGCGAGCCCGAGGCCCTTGCCGGCGCCGACGATTGCGATGGTGGTCATGCGGTGGTACCTCCGGTGTACTGCTCGTCCGTGACGTGCTCGAGCCAGGTGGTGGTGGTCGTGGGGTCGTCCGCCGAGTCGAGCATGGCCAGGTGCTCCATGGGATCGGTGGGGGTGGCACCGTGCCAGTGCTCCTCGCCGGCGGGGGTGTAGACGGTCTGTCCAGCCTGGACCTCGATGACGTCGCCGTCCCGGGTCCCCATGCGCGCGACACCCTCGGTCACGTGCAGTGTCTGGCCCTTGGCGTGCGAGTGCCACGCGGTCCGGGCACCGGGCAGAAAGCGGACCCTGGCGACGGTCATCGTCTGACCGTCCTCACGCGGCGAGGCGATGGCGTCGAGGTACACGTCCCCGGTGAACTGCTCGGGCGGGTTCTTGACCGTCGGCTGCTTCGGTTGGATCTCCATGTCGCCGACGGTAGGCCGCCTGGCGCACCCGAGGGAGGGGCGGACGGAACCCCTCAGGCGATTCCCGAGCGCAGCGTGTGTGATCGACGGACGACCAGGGAGGCTCACCGTGGACACCACGCCGCACCGTAGGCGGATCCGACGCATCTGGCCCGTCGCGGGGCTCGCCGCGGTCGCAGCGCTCGCTCTGGCCGGCTGCACCGACGACTCGGCGCGGACGCTCGAGGGCACGGCATCGGCGAGCGCCGCCCCGACGAACCCGACCGCGGGAGGGCCCCAGCCGGGCGGCGAGACGAGCGACATCGTCACCGGCCTGGACGCGCCGTGGTCGGTGGTCCGCACCGGGGACGGCGACGACGCCCTGATCAGCGAGCGCGACTCGGCGAAGGTGCTCGAGTTGACCGCCGCGGGGAAGACGCGCACGGTCGGCACCGTCGAGGGTGTCAGCCACGGCGGGGAGGGCGGTCTGCTCGGACTCGCGCTGCACGAGGGTGACCTGTTCGTCTACTCGACCGCCGAGGGCGGCAACCGGATCCAGCGGTACGAGCTCACCGGGACCACCGGCTCGTACGGGCTCGGTGCGGCGACGACGGTGGTGGACGGCCTCCCGTCGAACAGCTTCCACAACGGCGGGCGCATCGCGTTCGGCCCGGACGGGATGCTCTACGCGAGCGTCGGGGACGCCGGCGACGGCGAGGACGCGCAGGACCGCGACTCCCTGGCGGGCAAGATCCTCCGGTTCACGCCGGACGGCCAGGTCCCCGGCGGCAACCCGTTCCGGGGCTCGCCGGTGTGGAGCCTCGGGCACCGGAACGTGCAGGGCATGGCGTGGACGGCCGACGGCACGATGTTCGCCTCGGAGTTCGGGCAGGACACCTGGGACGAGCTCAACGTCATCGAGAAGGGACAGGACTACGGCTGGCCGGAGGTCGAGGGGAAGGGCGGCGAGGACCAGGGCTTCGTGGACCCGGTGCAGCAGTGGTCGACCGACGATGCCTCGCCGAGCGGCATCACGGTGATCGACGACACCGTGTTCATCGCGAACCTCCGCGGCGAGGTGGTGCGCGCGGTCCCGGCTTCGGCGCCGACGACGTCGACGGAGTTCTTCGCGGGTGACTTCGGTCGGATCCGGACGGTCCTGGCCGGGCCGGAGGGGGCACTCTGGTTCGTCACGAACAACACCGACGGCCGCGGCGACCCCACGGCGGGCGACGACCGGATCGTGTCCGTCCCCCTCGCCACGAGCTGACCGGGCGAGCCGGGCGACCCGGGCCGGCGGCACCGGACGGGGGTTCCGGCAGCACCTCGCTCCCGCCCCGACGGGACGGCTACCGTGACGGCATGGACCACCGCGACGAAGCCCGCGACTTCCTCTCCAGCCGTCGCGCCCGCATCACCCCGGAGCAGGCCGGCGTCGAGACCTTCGGCACCCGTCGCCGTGTCACCGGACTCCGCCGTGAGGAAGTGGCTCGGCTCGCCGGCGTCAGCATCGACTACTACACGCGGCTCGAGCGGGGGAACCTGCAGGGCGTCTCGGACAGCGTCCTCGACGCCATCGCCGGCGCACTGCAGCTCGACTCCGCCGAGCACGAGCACCTGCGGGACCTCGCGCGGCACCAGAACGCGACACCCCGCCGTGCCGGACGGGTGACACCGGTCGCCGCGGTCCGTCCGGAGCTGCAGTACCTGCTCGACGCGGTGACCGACGCCCCGGCGATGATCATCAACAACCGGCAGGACATCGTCGCCGCGAACGCGCTCGGCTGGGCGATGCACTCCGACCTCGTGACGGCGTCGGCTCGGCCGATCAACTTCGGACGGTTCATCTTCCTCGACCCGCAGGCCCGGAACTTCTACCTCGACTGGCAGCGAGCGGCGCACACGAACGTCGCGATCCTGCGCCGCGAGGCGGGTCGGACGCCGAACGACCCCGAGCTCGCGGCGCTGATCGGCGAGCTGTCGATGCGGAGCGACGACTTCCGGGAGCTGTGGGCATCGCACGACGTCCGCCGGCACTACGCGGGCGTGAAGTCCTTCCGGCACCCCGTCGTCGGCGACCTCGAGCTGCACTTCCAGACGCTCGAGCTCGCCGAGGACCCGGGTCTCTCGCTGACGATCTACCCGGCGACGCCGTCGTCGCCGACAGCGGACGCGCTGCGGGTGCTCGCCTCGTGGGCAGCGACGGAACGGATCGCGGAACGCGCGCGCGAACTCGCCTGACGGGGTGGTCGCGACCACGGCGGCCTGGAGGCGCGGGGCGGGCCCGACCCGCGCCTCCCGGCCGTCACCTGGTCGCGTCAGGCCTCCGGGATCACCCGCTCGAAGCGGCTCGCGTCCGCCCCGTCGGGATCGGGACCGTTCCGACGGCCCGTGTCGAGACCGTCCAGCGACGCGAGCTCCTCGTCCGACAGGACGAAGTCGAAGAGGTCGAAGTTCTCGGCGATGCGGCCCGGGTTCGTCGACTTCGGGATCGCGTTCCGGCCCTGCTGGACGTGCCACCGCAGCATGACCTGCGCCGGCGTCTTGCCGTGCGCCTCGGCGACGGCCCGGATCGTGGGGTCGTCCATGACGCTGACCCGCTCGTCGCCCCAGCCCGGGTAGAAGGTGATCCCGCCGATGGGCGACCAGGCCTGGTCGAGGATGCCGTGCTCGGCGTCCGCGCGTTGCACGTCCGGCTGGGTGAAGTACGGGTGCAGCTCGATCTGGTTGAGCGCCGGGACGACCTCGGTCTGCTCGAGCAGCGAGCGGAGGTGGTGCGGCATGAAGTTGCTCACGCCGATCGAGCGGACGCGCCCGTCGGCGTACAGGGTCTCGAGGGCCTCGTACGCCTGCACGGTGCGGTCGAACCGGTCCGGAGCGGGCTGGTGGAGGATCAGCACGTCGATCGTGTCGAAACCGAGCTTGCCGGTGGCCTTGTCGAAGGCGTGCAGCGTCTCGTCGTAGCCGAAGTCGGAGACCCAGATCTTGGTCTCGACGACGATGTCGTCGCGGTCGACGCCGGAGGCGCGGATGCCGTCGCCGACCTCGCGCTCGTTGCCGTGCGCGGGTGACGGGTACCAGCAACCCCTGCTCCGCGCAGCCGAACGGACCTACCGTGGAGGCATGGACACGACCACCGAAGTGCGGGACTTCCTCCGCACCCGCCGCGAGCGCCTGACGCCGCAGCAGGTCGGCCTGCCCGACTTCGGCGGCGCCCGACGCGTCAAGGGGCTGCGCCGCGAGGAACTCGCCCTCATCGCGGGCATGAGCGTCGACTACTACATCCGGCTCGAGCGCGGGAACCTCACCGGCGTCTCGGAGAGCGTCCTCGAGTCGCTCTCGCGCGCGCTCCGCCTGGACGACGCCGAGCACGCACACCTGTTCGACCTCGCCCGCACGCAGAACGCCTCGGCCACCACCCGTCGCCGCACCCCGACGTCGAAGGTGCGGCCGAACGTCCAGCGGGTGCTCGACTCGATGACCGCTCCGGCCTGGGTCCGGAACGGCCGGTCGGACTTCCTCGCCGGCAACGCCCTCGCCCGCGCGCTCTACTCGCCGCTGTTCCTCGAGCCGTCCGGCACCCCGAACTCCGCCCGCTTCGCCTTCCTCGACCCCCGCGGACGGGAGTTCTGGCGCGACTGGGACGTCGTCGCGAGCGACATGGTCGCCGTGCTCCGCGCCGAGGCCGCCCGCACCCCGTACGACAAGGGACTCACCGACCTCATCGGGGAGCTCTCGACCCGCAGCGAGGAGTTCCGGCAGCGGTGGGCCGCGCACGACGTGACGCGGCACCGCACCGGGCAGAAGCGGGTGCACCACCCGGAGGTCGGCGACCTCGACCTCACCTACGAGGCGATGGAGCTGGTCACCGACACCGGTCTGACCCTCGTCGTCTACAGCACCGAACCCGGCTCACCGTCCGAGGAGCGCCTGCAGCTGCTCGCGAACCTGGTGGCCACCACGGCCGTGACCGTCCCGGGGCGCCCAGTCGTCCCGGAACCGGAGGAAGCATGAGCGAGACCGAGTCGATCGAGACCACCGCCCGCGCTGCCAATCGCTCGTTGGTCGGACGGCTCCGGTTCTGGCTGCGGGCCGAGCGGGAGATCCACGAACTCACCCGCGACCGCGAGCGCGAGGACCGGGTGTACGACGCGGCCGCGGTGCACCTCGCGCCCGGGCCGTGGCAGATCGCCCAGCTGTTCCGGCGGCGCCGGTGACCGCGGGCGCCGGGATGACCCGCGGCCGGACACTGCTCTTCGCGATCGCCGGGGGAGCGGCCGTCGGCAACCTGTACTGGTCGCAGCCGCTCCTCGACGACATCTCGTCCTCGCTCGACACGTCGGCCGCCGTCGCCGGGCTGCTGGTCACCCTGACCCAGGTCGGGTACGCGCTCGGCATCCTGCTCGTCGTGCCCCTCGGCGACGTGCTCGACCGCCGGAAGCTCGTGCCCGCGGTCCTCGTCGCTTCGGCCGTGGCGCTCCTCGGTGCCTCGCTCGCCCCGACGTTCGCAACGATGCTCGTCGCCCTGGCCCTCGTCGGGCTGACCACCGTCGCCGGGCAGCTCCTCATCCCGCTCGCCGGCGACCTCGCCGACCCGGCTGCGCGCGGCCGGGTGGTCGGCACGATCGCGTCCGGCGTCCTGACCGGGATCCTGGTCTCGCGGACCGTCAGCGGACTCGTCGCGGACGCGTTCGGGTGGCGGGCGATCTACGTCGTCGCGGCGGTCGCCGCCCTGGTGTTCGCGGTGCTGCTCCGGCGGGCGATCCCCGAACTCGAGCGGCGTGACCGGGTGCCGTACCCGACGCTCATCGCCTCGGTGTTCCGTGCCGTCGCCGCACACCGGTCCGTGCAGGTCACCCTGGTGATCAGCGCGACCGTGTTCGCGGTGTTCACGATGTTCTGGACCGCGCTGACCTTCCTGCTCAGCGCCGCACCCTACGAGTACTCCACCACCGGCATCGGCCTGGTCGGGTTGGCCGGGCTCGCCGGGGCGGTCGCCGCGCAACGGGTGGGACGCCTGCACGACCGGGGGCTGTCGGTGCCGGTCACCGGGGCGGCACTCGTGCTCGTGCTCGTCTCCCTCGTGATCGCCGGCATCGGTGCGCGGTCGATCGTGGTGGTCCTGGTGGCCGTCGTCCTGCTCGACGTCGGGGTGCAGGCCGCCAACGTCCTCAACCAGACCCGGCTCTTCGCCGTCGACCCGGCCGCCCGGAGCCGCCTCAACACGGCGTTCGTCACCGGCAACTTCATCGGCGGCGCGATCGGCTCGGCCGTGGCGTCGGTGCTCTGGAACGTCGGCGGGTGGACCGCGGTCACCGTCGGCGGCGCGGTCCTGATCGGCTTCGCGGTCACCGTGTGGGCCGTGCACCGTCGTCGGGCCCTCGTCGTCCGGTCGCCCCGCTCAGGGGTGCGGACAACACCTCCCTCCTGCGCGGTGCCGGTCGTAGCGTCGACGGCATGAGCATCACCGAGACCGATCCCGAGTTCGCCCGGTACTCCGCCGCCTTCGTCGAGGAGACGCTGCAGCACGCCGCGCTCAGCGTGCACGACCGGTTTGTCGTACAGCTCGGCGCCGTCGTCGCGGTCCGGGCGCACGGAGCGTTCCGTGACCTGCTGGGTGCCGCGCTCGACGAGTCGGTGGCACCGGTGGCGGCGAAGGAGGTCGTCTACCAGGCGGTCGCCTACGTCGGGTTCGCCCGCGCGTCGGAGTTCGTCGGCATCGCCAACGAGGTCCTGACGGCGCGCGGGGTGGCCCTGCCGCTCCCGGGGCAGTCGACGACCACGCCGGAGAACCGGCTCGACCGGGGCCGGTCGGTCCAGGGCGCCGTCGTCGGGTCGGACGTCGTCGACTCGCTGTACGAGAACGCGTCCGAGGACACACTGCACTTCCAACGGTTCCTGTCCGGCAACTGCTTCGGCGACACCGTCGGGCGGAGCGGACTCGACCTGCGGACGCGGGAGCTCCTGACCTTCGCGATGCTCGTCGCACTCGGCGGCGCGGACAGCCAGGCGCGCAGCCACGTCGCCGCCAACCTGCGGGTCGGGAACACCCGCGCTGACCTGCTGGGCGTCCTCACCGTGCTCGTGCCCTGGATCGGCTACCCGCGGACGCTCAACGGCCTGGCCGCGGTGAACGAGGGCGCGCCGGCTGTCTGACTCGACGACCGGGCGTCAGACGACGAGAGGGCCGGCCACGTCGAGCTCGCCGTGGCCGACCAGCCAGCGGACGGCGTCGAGGACGGTCTCCTCGGCCGTGAACGCCGGGGCGTACCCGAGCAGCCGCTCGGGCTTCTCGATGCTGAACACCTGGCTGCGGGACAGGTGCTCCCAGCTCGCACCGGCGTGCTCCGGAGCCGTGGTCGCTCGGAACCGGTCCCACGAGACGGACTCGAGCCGCGCCTCCTGGCCGAACCACGACGCTGCCAGGTGGGCGTACCCGCGCGCGGTGAGCGCCGTCGGAGCCGTGATGAAGAAGTCCTCGCCGGTGGCTGCACCGCGGTGCTCGACCGCGAGCTGGAACGCCTGCGCGACGTCGTCGGCATGGACGTGCGCCATGGTCTCGGCGCCGAGGCCGGGGACCTCGAGCTTCTCGCCGGCGGACAGCTTCGTCAGCACCGTCGGGTCGAGGTTGCCGAGCGGGCCGATCGGCATCCAGCCAGGCCCGCTGATGTGTCCCGGGTGGATCGAGGTCGTGGCGAGACCACCTGAGGCGGTTTCCTGCCGGAGCATCCGGGCGATGGCGTCCTTCTGCGTGCCGTACTCGCCGAACGGAGGCGTGGCGGTGTCCTCGGTGATCGGCAGCACGTGGGAGACGCCCGCGCGCCAGATCGAGCCGCAGTGCACCAGGTGCGAGTCCGTTCCGCGCAGTGCGGTGACGAGCGCTTCGGCCGACGACAGGGTGAAGCAGACCAGGTCGATGACAGCGTCGGCGTGGAGCCCGACGATGCGGTCCCCGAACGTGCCGTCGCGGTCCTCCTGCTCGCGGTCGGCGGTGACCCGCTCCACCTGCTGCCACTCCGGTGCGTCGGCGTACGCCGAGCGGGTGCCGCGGGTGATGGTCACGACCTCGTGGCCGGCGCGGACGAGGCGGGGGACGAGGAAGGTGCCGATGTGGCCGGTGGCTCCGATGACGACGATGCGCATGCCGTCACGTTAGGCCCGGGGTGCTGTGCGAGGGAGGCCGCGGCGATGCCTCCCTCGCAGAGCGCTCAGTTCGTGCGGTCGGCGAACCCGTCCGGCAGCTCGCTCGGCGCGACCGAGACGACCGCCTCGTCGTCGGCGCCGACGTACTCGAAGAGGGTGATGCGCGCGAACTCGGGGACGACGTAGATCGGGTAGGTCGGGCCGGCGTCACGGTACGCCCGCATCTCGTCGAGGTGCTCGTTCTGGAACAGCACGGTCTTCGAGCCGTCCTGCTCGATCCACTGCGGGAAGAAGATCGTCCCGTGCAGGCGACGCTTGCCCGGCAGGACGTTCACCACGACGCTCGTGCCGGTCGGTTCGTTCCACGACACCTTGTAGACGTCGTCGTCGAGCTGGACGAGGTCGACGGTCTGGTCCTTGACCCAGCGGCCGCCGACCATGCCGGTGTGGATCCGGTAGTCGATCGTTGTCGCGTTCTTGACGTACATCTCGTACTGCCAACCGTTGGCGTACGTGTAGATGAACCGGTGTCCGACGATGCCGGAGAGGTCCTGTGGTGGGTCGATGTCCTCAGTCATCCTTTGATTTTGTCACCAAACTGATTTTAGTGCAAACACATGCGATACTGGCCGCATGAGTGAGCGTGCCGCGAGTCTGAGCCACCTCCTCGGCCCGCTGCGCCGGAGTCTCCTCCGCGCCGCCCAGGGAGCCGGTGACCTGCCGGACATCCCGGACGCACAGATCGAGCTGCTGCGGACCCTGGCGCAGTCCGGCGGTGCGACCCCCGGCGCCCTGGCTACCGAACTTGGCCTGGCGCGGTCGACGGTGAGCAACCTCGTCAAGACCATGGCGGCGAGCGGTCTCGTCGACCGCAGCCTCAGCGACAGTGACGGCCGGAGCACGGTCCTGTCGCCGTCCCCGGCCGCCCTCGCCCTGCTGGACCGGTACGACCGCGCGAGCGCGACGCTGCTCGACGAGGTGTTCGACCGACTCTCCGCCGACGAACGCGCCCGGATCGACAGAGCACTGCCGGTGCTGCAGCGGCTGCGCGACGAACTCGGCCGCCGCGCCTGACCGAGGACTACCCGTCCGCTAGGGTCGTCGTGTTCGGCACTCCGGGGGGATGACACGTGTACGCGACGCAGCACCACCTCAGGGAAGTCCTGCCGTCGGACATCCGTCGGATCCACCTCGTGACCGGCCCGCAGTCGCAAGCACGACTCGACTTCACCGCGCCACTCCTGCGCCCGCACCGCGCGCTTGTCGAGCATCATCGTGTGGCGCTGGAGTCGCCGGCCTCGGCACCGCTGCTCGCCGCTCTGGTATCAGGGCTCCCCGCACGTGACCACGCGATCGTCGTGATCACTCGCGGTGGCGGCGACCTCAGCATCTTCGACGACCCGGCCGTGGTCGACGCCATCCGCATGTCGATCCTCCCCGTCGTGACCGCCCTGGGACATACGTCGGACTCGACCCGCTCCGACGAAGTCGCCGACGCGAGCCTGCCCACGCCGAGTCTGGCGGGCGCCGAGCTGCGGCGACTCCTCGCTGCCCAGTACCACGAGCGTGTCCGGACCGTGCCGCCCGCACCCCGACCGACGCCGACTGCGGCCGCGGCGACCCCACCGACTCCGGTGGCTCCACCCAGTCCCGCACCGCTGTTCCCGATGCGGCCCGCCGGTCTCGCGGGCACACCCGCTGCGCCCGCCCACTGCGGCACCTACGGCACGTCTCCACGTCGTTCGAACAGCCTGGGGACCGCCGCGCTCGTCCTCGGCATCATCTCGATGGTCGCGTTCGGTGGCTTCGGCGTCGGTGCACTCGTCGGCTTCGTCCTGGGCATCGTCGCCGTCCGACACCGCCCACGCACCGCAGCGGTCTGGGGGATCGTCCTGAACGGACTGTGGCTGCTCGGGGTCGCGGCGTGGATCGGGCTCGTGGTCGCTCTGGGGAGTGGCCCCCAGAGCTGACCCGACACCGGTCAGTCGGCGGTGATCACCTTCACGGAGCCGGCGATGGTCGCGGCGTCCTCGGCGAGCGCCACCATCGGGTCGGGCAGCTTCGTCGCGCCACCGATGGCCTTGCGGAGCCCCCAGCCGACGAACGAGCCGACGACGGCTCCGACGCCGCCGAGGATCGCGCCCTCGATGCGGAGGTCACGCTTGCCGGTGGTGCCGAGCGCTGCGCCGGCGAGCGCACCCGAGGCAACGCGGCCCAGCAGTGCTCCGGGGGCGATGCGGCTCGGGGTCTTCGGGAGCTTGTCACCGATGAGCTCGCCGACGGCCGAGGCCACGAGCAGTCCGCGGCCGAGCGGGGTGCTGAACACGTTCCACTCCTGCCACGAGCCCTTCAGCGAGGACCGGTCGTGGTTCAGCGCCATCACGGCCAACGGGGTGGCACTCCGGCCACCGCTCATGATGCCCAGCACCAGGGTGCGGACCAGGGTGTGCTGCTCGTTCTTCTTGCTCATCGTCACTCCTTGTCGTGTCCGTTCGGAAAGTACTCTTGCGCTCCTGGTACTCAGCGTTACTATGTACTGGTAGTCAACGTCACTGAATACCAGTGTCACTGACTACTGCTCACACCCACCACCACTCAGGAGGCACGGATGCCCAAGCAGGAGACCGAGATGCTCAAGGGCATCCTCGAGGGGATCGTCCTCGCCGTGCTCGTCGGCCGACCGGCCCACGGGTACGAGATCACCGCCTCGCTCCGGGAGCAGGGCTTCAGCGACATCGCCGAAGGCACCGTCTACGCGCTGCTCGTCCGCATCGAGCAGCGCGGCTTCGTCGACGTCGAGAAGGTCCCGTCGGAGAAGGGCCCGCCGCGCAAGGTGTTCAGCCTGAACGCCCGCGGCCAGGAACAGCTCGACGGCTTCTGGGCGGCGTGGACGTTCCTCTCCACCCGACTCGAGCAGCTCCGGAACCACACCGACCACACCAACGGACAGGACTGATCATGGGCATCTCGCTCTCGGACATCACGACCAAGCTCATCGGCGACAAGAGGCGCTGGAAGCAGTACAAGGCCCGCACGGCATCGCTGCCGACGAGTCACCGCACCGCCGTCGACGGCATCGAGCGGTACCTCATGTACACCGGCCCGAGCGACGGCGAGCAGTTGATGCGCATGCTCGACGACCTCGCGGACCTGTTCGAGCAGAGCGCGACGGACGGCACGAGCGTCCGCACGGTGGTGGGCGACGACCCGATCGCCTTCGCCGAGGAGTTCAAGGCCAACTACGGCCTCGGCTCGTGGCTCAGCAAGGAGCAGCAGCGGCTCGTCGCCGCGATCGACGAGGCGGACGAGGCCGACGAGGCCGACAAGGCCGACGGCCACGAGACCCCGACGGGAGGCGACCCCGCATGACCATAGCGATCCGGGTCCGAGGGCTCGAGAAGTCCTTCGGCGACCTGCACGTCCTCCGTGGCGTCGACCTCGACGTCGAGGGCGGCACCGTGTACGCCCTGCTCGGCTCCAACGGCGCGGGCAAGACCACGACGATCCGGATCCTCGCCACCCTCGCGAAGGCCACTGCGGGCTCCGCGACCGTCGCCGGCCACGACGTCGCGACCGACCCCGGTGCGGTCCGCGAGGCGATCAGTCTCACCGGCCAGTTCGCCGCGGTCGACGAGGTCCTCACCGGCCGCGAGAACCTCGTCCTCGTCGCCCGGCTCCGGCACCTCCCGAACGCCGGCCGCATCGCCGACGACCTGCTCGCCCGGTTCTCGCTCACCGACGCCGGTGGACGTCGCGCCGGCACCTACTCGGGCGGCATGCGACGACGGCTCGACATCGCGATGAGCCTGATCGGTGACCCGTCCGTGGTGTTCCTCGACGAACCGACGACCGGCCTCGACCCCGAGGCCCGCCTGGAGGTCTGGGACGCCGTCCGCTCCCTCGCCGCGAGCGGCACCACCGTCCTGCTCACCACGCAGTACCTCGACGAGGCCGAACAGCTCGCCGACCGGATCGCGATCCTGCACGAGGGCCGCATCATCGCCGACGGCACCCTCGCCGAACTGCAGCGACTGCTCCCGCCCGCGGAGGTCGAGTACGTCGAGAAGCAACCCACACTCGAGGACGTCTTCCTCGCCGTCATCGGACACGGCTCCGGTGACACCGACACCGCTGCGCACCAGAAGGAGGTCGCGTGATGTCCGCTCACCCCGTCCACGACACCGTCGTCCTGACCGGTCGCTCCCTGAAGCACGTCCTGCGGAGCCCCGACACGATCATCACGACCGCCGTGATGCCCATCGCCTTCCTGCTGCTCTTCGTGTACGTCTTCGGCGGCGCGATCGACACCGGCACCACGTCGTACGTCGACTACCTGCTGCCCGGCATCCTCCTCATCACGGTCGCGTCCGGCGTCGCGTACACCTCGTACCGCCTGTTCCTCGACCTGCAGGCCGGCATCGACGAACGCTTCCGTTCGATGCCGATCGTCCGCGCAGCGTCGCTCTGGGCGCACGTGCTGACGTCCCTCGTCGCCAACACCGTGTCGGTGACGGTGGTGGTCGGCGTCGCGCTGCTCATGGGGTTCCGGAGCAGTGCCGGCATCGGCGCGTGGCTGTCCGTCCTCGGCATCCTGGTGCTGTTCACGCTCGCGCTGACCTGGATCGCGGTGGTCGCGGGCCTGTCGGCGAAGTCGGTGGACGGTGCGAGCGCATTCTCGTACCCGCTCGTGTTCCTGCCGTTCATCAGCTCGGCGTTCGTCCCGACCGACACGATGCCGGCTCCGGTCCGCTGGTTCGCGGAGCACCAGCCGGTGACGTCGATCGTGAACTCGATCCGGGCGCTCTTCGTCGGGCAACCGCTCGACGCCGACCTGTGGGTCGCGCTCGCCTGGTGCGTCGGGATCCTGCTCGTCGCCTTCGGCGCCGCCACCCTCATCCAGCGACGCCGCATCCGGTGACGCGGCCATCAACGGACTGGAGGCGCGGTGCCAGCGGGCACCGCGCCTCCAGTCCGTCCGCCGGTCACCCGCAGGGCGTCACCCGGTCCACGGAGCCGCCACGAGTAGCGTCCGCCACATGAGCGACATCATCCTGTTCGGTGGCCACGGCAAGGTCGCGCTCCTCGCGACGCGCATCCTCAGCGACCGCGGCCACACGGTCACCTCCGTCATCCGCAACCCCGACCAGGCCGACGAGGTCCGCGCCCACGGCGGACAGCCGCACGTCGCCGACATCCAGCAGCAGTCCCTCACGGACTTCGCCGAGCTGATCCACGGACACGACGCCGTGGTCTGGTCCGCCGGCGCCGGTGGCGGGTCCGCCGACCGCACCTGGGCCATCGACCGCGACGCTGCCGTGCTCTCCGTGCAGGGTGCCGCGAAGGCCGGTGTCGACCGCTACGTGATGGTCTCCTGGTCCGGATCGGTCCTCGACCACGGGGTGCCGCAGGACAACGACTTCTTCGCGTACGCGCAGTCGAAGATGATCGCCGACGCGGTCGTCCGCGACTCCGGACTCCGCTGGACCGTCGTCGCCCCGAGCACCCTCACCGACGACGAGCCGACCGGATCGATCGACTGGGACGGCTCGTCGACGCAGGTGCCGCGCGGCGACGTCGCGCACGTGGTCGCCGACGCGCTGGAGGACAACGGCACGGTCGGGAAGACCATCCGCTTCAACACCGGTTCCACGCCGATCGCCGACTTCCTGCGCGGCTGACGCCATGGCGACGCCGACGCCGACCGGGGCGACCTCCGGGACGACGCGGCGGCGCTCCGGCGAGCGCTCGACGAGGTGGCTGCATCCGACTCCGGCGTGCTCGGCCGATCAGGCGAACTGCGCGTAGAAGGCCTCGGGCTCGCGCGCGAGGGAGGCCTTCACCAGTGCGCTCCACTCGTCGACGATGACCTCGGCCGCACCCTGCTCGACTCCGTCCAGCGACGCCTTCGCGACCTCGGCCGGGTCGACCATCGGGCCCTCGTAGCCGGCCATGATGTCGGTGTCGGCCGCGCCGAGGTGCAGCCCCTGCACGGCGATGCCCTTGCTCGCCAGTTCGAGCCGCACCGCGTTCGTCATGTTCCACTCCGCTGCCTTGGCGGCTGCGTAGCCGCCGGAGCCCGGGTAGACGAACCACGACAGCGCCGACAGCACGTTGACGATCGCGCCGCCGCCGTTGTGCTCGATGACCGGTGCGAACGCCCTGACCATCGCGAGGTTCCCCCAGAAGTGCGTGTCCATCTCGCGACGGACGTCGTCGAGGGGGTCGCTCACCAGGGACCCCGTCGTCGCGATCCCGGCGTTGTTGACCAGCAGCGTGACGTCGGACGCCGCTGCTGCCGCGGCGGTGATGGACGCATCGTCCGTGATGTCGAGCGGCAGCACCTCGACGCCCGGGATGTCGACGAGCTCGGGGCGCCGTGCGGTGGCGTAGACCTTGGCCGCGCCGCGCTCGAGCAGCTGCACGGCGAAGCGTCGTCCGATGCCCCGGTTCGAGCCGGTGACGAGTGCGACGGATCCAGCGATGTCCATGGTGTTCCTCCTGCCGCGCGGGCGCTTCCCGCTCCGGCTCGGTTACGCTAAGACCTCACATGGATGTCAGGGGCAAGCCCTGATCTCGGACCCGGAGGAACCATGCGCATCGGAGACCTCGCCGCCGAGACCGGGGTGAGCGTCCGCTCGCTCCGGTACTACGAGGAACAGGGACTGCTCGCGGCCGACCGCACGCCGAGTGGACAGCGCGTGTACGGCGCGTCGGCACTCGACCGGGTGCGGCTCGTCCAGCAGCTGTTCGGCGCCGGTCTGCCCAGCCGCACCATCGTCCAGCTGCTGCCCTGCGTCGACGCCGGGGTGTCGACCCCGGAGTCGTTCGCGCTGCTCGTGTCGGAGCGCGACCGCATCACGGCGCAGCTCGCGGAGCTCGAGGCCGCCCGGGACCGCCTCGACGAGGTCATCGCGATCACCGAGCACCCGACGGCCGAGCACTGCCCGGCGCTCCGCGAGCCGGAGGCCGCTGCGGCCTGACTGCGTCCCGCTGCTTCGTGGTGCGAGGTGCCTCGCGCGGTGCGAGGTGCTCCGCGCGGTGCGAGGTCAGACGAGCGCGGCGATGAGCAGCGCGAGGAGCGCCAGCGCGGGCAGCGTGCCCTGCGTGATCGCAGCACGGCGCTTCGTGGCGTCACTGGCGAACAGCACGACCGCGGCGCCCAGCATGCTGCCGGTGCCGGCGACGACGAGGGCGATGCCCGCCGCAGCCGCACCGGCCGCGACGACGATGATCCCGATGAACGCCAGCAGCGCCAGGAACAGGTTGTAGAAGCCCTGGTTGAACGCGAGCTGGCGGGTGGCCCGGGCCTCGTCGTCGGTGGTGCCGAAGACCCCCTGCGCCCGCGGGGTCGTCCAGAGCACGGACTCCAACACGAAGATGTAGACGTGCAGCAGGGCGGCGAGCGCTGCGAGGACGAGGGCTGCGATGGTCACGCGGCGACCCTACTGCAGGCGATCGTCGGGGGGAGGGGCACGGTGCGAGGATCCGGACGTGGTGCGAGGTGCGAAGGCCTCACCGGGTCCACGACCTCGCACCACGCCACCGCGTCAGGGCTGGAACACCTGGATCTGGTCGAGCTCGGCGAACCCGGTCCCCTTCGTGAACGTCAGCGTGTTCGCGCCGGCCTTCAGGGTGACGGTCTTCTGCGCCCAGCCGAAGCGACCCCAGTTGACGGTCGGCGGGTAGCTGACCGAACCGGCCGAGGTGCCGTTGACCGCGAGCGCGTGCGTGCTCGTCGCGCCGGTGCCGTTGTCGTACCGCACGTTCACCGTGTAGGTCCCCGCGGTCGCCGCCTGAACCGTGAACTGCACGGAACTCGTCGGGTTGTTGATGTTGCCGACCTTGGCGCCACCGACGGCGTCGGCTTGCGTGACGGTGCTGGTGTCGGTGCGGGTGGCGGACTCGGCCTCGTACCGTGCGGCGTTGATCGGGATCGACCCGACCCGCACGTCGTTGTACGTGGTGGTGAGGTTCTCGACGTTGGTTGCCTGGTAGAGCGTCTTCCCGTCGGCACTGGAGTCGAAGCTCTGTGCGAACCCGCTGAACGTGCCGCCCTCAGCGTCCCGGGCGTCGTACGTCACGGCGTAGGGCAGCTGCTCCCACGACCCCGAGCCCTGGTTCCGGTTGACGACGAAGTTCTGCCCACCGTCGATGTTGCCGGCGCTGTCGAGGGACCACTTCGACGAGACGACGATCATGCCGTTCGCGTTGCCGGCGGTGGGGATCCACCGGACCTCGGGCGACGAGCCCACACCGCGGCCGTCGGGCAGCGCGATCTTCGTACCGATGCTCGTCTCCGGGCTCCAGTTCAGGCCGTCAGGCGAGACCTTGAAGTACACGGGAGCGGTGTTGTTCGTCTGGCTCGGGCGGTTGACGACCTCGAAGGTGGCGACGTAGTTGCCGTTCGGGATCCGGGTAACCGTGATCATGCCGGGTCGGTCACTCTTGTTCGTCGGCGCCGACACGTTGACCAGGGGACCCCAGGTCAGGCCGCCGTCCGTCGACCGTCGGTAGCTGACGGCCTGCAGCACACCGTTCGCCTTCTGCCGCTCGTCCGAGAAGTAGGTCACCAGTCCGCCGTTCGCGTCCACGGCGACCGACGGCTCCCACACCGTGGAGGTCGTCGACGTCGGGCTCGGGTCGTAGGTCGCGGGGCCGCCGGTGTCGACCGTGCTGAGGTACGACCAGGTCAGTCCGTGGTCGAGGCTCTTGTACGTGACGAGCCGGCTGCTGGAACGGTCGCTCGGCATGATCATGCCGCTGAGCAGCAGTGTGCCGGCGGGCATGCTGCCGAGCTGGATCGGGGTCTCGTAGAGCGACGGCTGCGCGGTGCGAGTGAGCGTCGGGAACTGGGTGCTCGGCTTGACCGTGGCGACGCGGCTCCACGAGGTGCCGTTGTCGGTGCTCCGGTAGATCGGGTAGACCTGCACGCCGTTCTCGAGCACGAGTTGATCGAACGTGACGAACTGCTGGCCGTTCGCCGACCCGCTGTTCTTCAGGACGATCATCTTCGCGTAGGTCGTGCCCGCAGCGCGGCCGCCCTCGGGGTTGAACGAGGAGCCCGCTGCCGGCGAGTACACGAGGGCTCCGTTGCCGGTCGTGACCGCCTGGGCGGGGAGGGGGCTGGCGACGCCGGCGACGAGGGCTGCCGCGGCGGCGGCAGCGGTGACGACGAGCGCGAGCGTTCGGCGTCGACGAGGCGCCGGAGCGGCGCCGAGGCGGAGGGACATGGTGCTCCGTTCGGTCAGGTGGTGCGGTGGTGGTGCGGTGGTGGTGCGGTGGTGGTGCGCGGAGACGGACTGGAGGCGTGGGACCGACCCGACCCGCGCCTCCAGACCCTCAGCTGGTCGCCGTCAGGGCCGCTACCTCGGCTCGTGCCTGCCGCGCGTGCGCGGCGAAGGCGTCGGCGACCGGGTTGCGGCGACGGTCCAGGCCGCCGTCGCCGTCCTCGACGAGGTCGAAGAGGCCCATCGTGAGCAGGTGGTCCTGCCGGGGGGCGTCGCTGTGCCGCCAGGTCCACTCGTACATGTCGAACAGCGGCCACCAGGTGTACCCGACGACGGGTACCCCCTCGGAGCGGAGCTCGTGCACTGCGGCGACGGAGTCGTCGAGCCAGGCGATCCGCTCCGCCACGGAGCCGGTCACGCACGTCTCGGTCAGCATCACCGGGGCGCCGTACCGTTCGGCGTAGGTGGTGAGGACGTCGCGGAGTCCCTCGGTCCCGGTGTCCTCGTAGGGCCGCGGGTCGGCGAACCCGCCGCCGTGGTGGACGCCGCGTTCGAAGACCTCGGTGGAGTGCAGCGGGTAGTAGTTGACGCCCATCACGTCCGGCCGGACCGCGTGCTCCCGGAACCAGGCCAGGTCGGCGTCGGTGACCCCACCGGACCGGAGCCGTCCGACGAGCGGGTGGTCGTCGTCGACGCCCCCGGTGACGAGGTCCTCGACGAGGAACGTCTGCGCGCGGAGCCTCGCCACCGTCTCCCGGTGCTCGGGCGCGTCGACGGCCCCGACGTACCGGATGCCGGCGTCGACGTGCACGAACGTCGCCGCGTCGCCGAGCTCCCGGGTGATCGCGTGCTGGGTCGTCACGAAGCCCTTCGCCAGGGCCGCGGCGATCCGGGCGGATCCCTCGGCGCCCGTCATGTACGGGGGCCAGTAGCCGTACTCGCCGGAGAACAGCGCGTGGATCACGGGCTCGTTGACGGGCGTGTAGTCCGTGGCGACGTCTCCGTACCGGGCGGCGAACCGGGCGGCGTACTCGGTGACGTGCGCGGGGTAGTCGGGGTTCGCGAACTGCCCGTCGAGCCAGAGCGGTGTGCCGTAGTGCAGCAGGTCCACCACCGGTCGGAGGCCCGTCTCGCGGAACCGCCGCATGACGCCGTCGACCCAGGACCAGTCCCAGACTCCCGGCTCCGGGGCGACGCGGTGCCACGGGACGCCCCAGCGCAGCAGCTCGGCACCGACGTCGACGGCGAGACCGAGGTCGGCGGCGTACTGCCGGTAGTGGTCGGTCAGCTCGTACTCGTCGATGGGCCGTTCTCCCGGCCGGGCCTGCGGGACGAAGGTGTCCTCGATGCCCAGGGCGAAGTGCAGGCGGCCGTCGGCGGACCAGTGCATGGTGTCTCGTTTCGTCGTGGTGCCGGTACCGGCGGGGTCCGCTGCGGTCGTCACTTGAGTCCGGTGCTGGCGACGCTCTCGATGAAGCGCCGCTGCACGAGCAGGAACATCACGGCCAGGGGCAGCACGGCGATCAGGGCGCCGGCCATCATCACGCCCTGCGGGATGATCCCGCCGGGCCCGGTCAGCAGGGTCAGCCCCGAGGTGATCGTCCCCATGTCCTGGTCGGTGGTGAAGACCAGCGGCCAGAGCAGGTCGTTCCAGTTGTTGACGAACGTGAAGATCCCGAGGGTGAGGAGCGCGGGGACGGCGTTCGGCAGGATGACGCTCCGGAAGATCCGCCACTCCGAGGCACCGTCGATGCGCGCCGCGTTGTCGAGGTCTCGGGGGAGGCCCGTGAAGAACTGTCGGAGGAAGAAGATCCCGAAGGCGTCGGCGGCGCGCGGTGCGATGAGGCCCGCGAAGGTGTTCACCCACCCGAGGTCGGAGACCAGCTGGTAGATCGGGATCAGGGTCGCCTGGAACGGGATCATCAGGCTCGCGATGATCACGATGAGCAGCACCTTGCTGCCCCGGAAGTCGAGCCGGGCCAGGGCGTACGCGGCGAGCGCGTCGAACGCCAGCGCGAACACGGTGACCCCGCCGGCGAAGGCGAAGCTGTTGAGGATGAGCCGCCCGAAGGGCAGCTGGGTGAAGATCGCGCGGAAGTTGTCGAGCGTCCACGCGTGCGGGAAGAGCGTCGGCGGGTAGGCGTTCACCTCGCTCGCCGGCTTGAAGGCGGTGAGGACGATGATCGCCACGGGCAGCAGCACGGCGACGGTGACGACGAGGACGGCAGCGAAGCCGATCCACCGGAGGGACGGCTGCTTCCGCGTCACGGTGCGCCGCCGTGCTGCGGTGACGGGGCGGGCGAGAGCGGTCATGACGCGGTGTCCTCTCCGCGCTTCCCGAAGAACAGGAACTGCACGAGGCTGAGCAGCAGGGTCGCGATGAGCAGCACGTACGCGAGCGCCGACGCGAACCCGAGGTCGAGGTCCTTGAACCCGGACTGGTACACCTGCATGACGATGGTCTCCGTCGAGCGGTAGGGCCCACCGCCGGTGAGCACGTAGATCTGGTCGAACGCCTGCAGGGCCGCGATGAGGGCGACGATGACGACGAACGCCATCGTGTTGCTGAGCATCGGGAACGTCACGTTCGTGAACCGTTGGCGACCGTTCGCGCCGTCGAGCTGCGCGGCCTCGTACAGGCTGGTCGGGATCTCCTGCAGGCCGGCCAGGAAGATCACCATGTAGAAGCCGAAGCTCTTCCACACCGCGACGAGCACCACGGTCGGCATCGCCAGCGTCGGGTCCTGCAGCACGTTGCCGAGGCGGATGCCCACGACCTGCAGCCAGTGGTTGAGCAGGCCGATCTGCGGGTCGAGCAGGTACGACCACGCGAACGCCGCGACGGCCAGGGACACGATGAACGGCAGGAAGAGCGCCGACCGGAAGAAGCCGCGGAAGGGCAGCGCCGGATGGTTCAGCGCGAGGGCGAGCGCCAGTGCGACGGCGATCGCGACCGGGGTGAACAGGACCGCGTAGAGCGCCGTGTTCCCGATCGAGCGGAGCACGTCCGGGTCGGTGAAGACCCGGACGTAGTTCGCCAGGCCGACGAACGACGGGTCGCCGAAACCGCTCGCATCGGTGAATGACAGCCGGAGCGCCGAGATCATCGGCCAGAGCACGAACGCGCCGAGGATGACGATCGCGGGGGCGAGGAAGCCGACGATGGTGGCTCGGCGCTTGAAACTGCCGCCGATCGGGGTCCGGCCGCCGAGCTGTCCCGGTGGCCGGTACCGACGTCGTCGGCCGAGTTGCTGCGTGGTCACTTCAGTGCCGACTGGATGGTCGAGTCGGCGGTGGCGAGCAGCGCTGCCGGGTCACCACCGGCCATGGACTTCTGCGTGGCGGTGTCGATCGCGGTGAGCACGTCCCCGCTGTCCACGACGCCGGGCAGGAGCGGGACGGTCTTGCCGGGCAGTCCGGTCAGGGTCGCCACGGTCGGGTTCGCGTCCACGTCGGCGGCCGTGACGTCGGTCCGCAGCGGCGGCCACCCGGAACCGAGCGCCCACTTCGCGGCGACGGTCTTCTCGTTGAAGTAGCTGAGGAACTGCTCGGCGGCGGCGCGCTTCGGGTCGTCCGTCTGGGCGGTGACGCCGAGGGAGATCCCGATCGCGGAGGCGACCTGCGCCTTCGGGCCGGCGGGGATCGCCGCGATGCCGTAGTCGATCTTCGATGCCTGGGCGACGCCGGCCATCCACGGGCCGCCGATCTCCATCGCGGTCTTGCCGGCGGTGAAGAGCTTGTCCGCGGCGATGCCGTCGACCCCGGTGGGCGAGATCTTGTCGTCCCGCACCGCCTTCGACCAGTACTCGAGCGTCTCCTTGTTGGCCGCGGAGTCGATCGTCGACTTCGTGCCGGCGGCGTTCGTGATCGAGCCGCCGTTGCCCGCGAACAGGCTCGGCCAGATGCCGTTGCCGACGGTCTGGTGGTCGGGCAGGACGAGGCCGTACTGCTCCGGGGTGCCGTCGCCGTTGGTGTCCTTCGTCAGCTTCTTCGCGTCCGCGACCCACTCGTCCCACGTGGTCGGGAACGAGCTGATGCCGGCGTCGGCGAACAGCTTCTTGTTGTAGATCACGGAGAGGGGGACGAAGCCGCTGGGGACGCCGTACTCCTTGCCGTCGACGGTCTCCATCGCGACGGCCTGCTCCTTGAGCTTCCCCGTGTTGCTGGAGTCCTTCGCGTAGAAGTCGCTGAGGTCGACGAGCGCCTTCTTCTCGGCGTAGACGGGCAGCCGGTCGGAGGTCATCGCGACGATGTCCGGCCCCTTCTTCGCCGACAGCGCGGGGAGCATCGTGTCGTCGATGACCGCCCACGTCTTGGTCTGGGTGGTGATCGTGACCTTGCTCTGCGACGCGTTGAAGTCCTTGACGATCTTGTCGAGGACCTTGCCGTCCGCCTCGGTGTACCCGTGCCAGAACGTCAGGTCGACGTGCGCGTTCGAGGACGAACCGGGCGAGCCGGCGCATCCGGCGAGGGAGATCGCCGCTGCTGCTGCGAGCGCGACGACCGCGATGTGCTTCTTCATTGAACACCTGCCATCCGTCCCGCACGTCGGTGTGGGGACCTCGTCTGCACCAGATTTACACCGGTGTAAATCTGGACAGTAGCCCCACTCGGAGACGGCGTCAAGGGTCGCTACGCCGACACGGCGCGCATCGGTGCCGCGGGTGCCGACGAGGCACGCACCACGAGCCGGTGCGGTGACCGGACGACCCCGGGTGCCGGCTGCTCGTCGTCCTCGAGTTGCGCCACGAGCATCCCGACGGCGGTCGACGCGACACGGTCGAGGTCGGCGGACACCGTGGTCAGGGCCGGCGTCGCGTACGCGGACTCCTCGATGTCGTCGAACCCGACCACGGCGACGTCGTCCGGGACCGTGCGGCCCGCGAGCTGCAGCGCGCTCATCGCCCCGAGCGCCAGGGCGTCGTTGCAGCACACGATCGCGTCGACCTCGGTCCCCGCTTCGAGCAGCTGCCGTGCGGCCGCCGCCCCTTCGGCACGGTGCCAGAGGGCCGTCGGGACGATCCGTTCCGCCCGGTACGGGATCCCGTGCTCGGCCAGCGCCTCGCGATAGCCACGCAGGCGCTCCTCGGCCGTCCGCACCGGGCCGGCCGGCTCGGACCCGATGAACGCGATGGCACGACGGCCCTCGTCGAGGAGGTGCCCGGTGGCGTCCCGGAGCGCGTCGGCGTTCGACATGGTGATGAAGGTGGCGGCACTGCCGGGGATCGGCTCACCGAGGACCACGAGCGGGAACTTCGCCTCGAGCGCGGCGGCATCGCTCGGCCGCACGGCGAGCGGGCTGTAGATGATCCCGTCGATCGAGTGCTCCCGCATCCGGGTGATCGCGTCCGCCTCGCGCACGCCGCTCGCCGTCTGCTCGATGAGGACCGTGTAGCCGACCGCACCGGCAGCGCGGATCACGGCGTCGGCGAGCTCGGCGAAGTACGCCTGCCGCAGCTCGGGGACCGCCAGCCCGAGGACCCGGGAGCGCCCGGCACGGAAGTTCCGGGCCGAGACGTTGATCTCGTACCCGAGCTCGTCCACCGCGGCCATCACCCGGTCGTGGGTCCGCGCGGAGACGTGCTCGTACCCGGCGAGGACGTTCGACACCGTCTTCTTGGAGACCCCGGCGAGGGCGGCGACGTCGCTCATCGTCGGCGGCGAGCGGTGGCCCTGGGCCATGCGGCACTCACCTCCGGACGGTACGACTGCTGTCCGCAGGAACCTACCGCACGCCCGTCCCCACACCGAGTACGGAGCCTCGCACCATCGCTCGGCGCCCGCAGGTCACCTCCGCCGTGCGGCCTGCCAGGTCTCCCGCGGCAGCACGCCGAACTCGTCGCGGTAGCTGCCCGCGAACCGGCCGAGGTGCGCGAACCCCGAGGCCCGGGCCACGTCGCCCACGCTCCGGTCGTCCCCGGACTCGAGCTGCTCACGGGCGAGCAGGAGCCGGATGCGCCGAAGGTACGTCGTCGGCGAGATGCCGTGGTGCCGGCGGAACGCCTCCTGCAGCCCCCGGACGCTCAGCCCGGCCGCCGCCGCGACGTCGTCGACGGTGATCGGTTCGGTGGCGTGGTCGAGCAGGAAGCCCTCGGCACGCGCGAACCGCGCCGCCGCTGCCGTCCGGGGCTCGTGCTGCCCCACCGGCCAGTGCGGGATCGCCGTGAGGAGTCCGGCCGCGGCGAACCGGGTGAGCTCGCGCTCCCGTTCGACGGTGACCTCGGTCGGGCCGCCCAGCACCTCGGACGCGACGGCGCGGACCATCAGCCACCAGGCGGCGAGCGCCGGCCCCTCGGGGATGTGGTGCGGGCGGAACTCCAGCGGCCCGGGGTGCCAGGCGCCGCGTTCGGCTGCGACCTGCTCGACCACGGTGCGGTCGATGCGGATGAGGTCGAGCTGGAACCGGTCCCACTGGACGTGCTGCCGGTCGTGGCGGAACAGGACGGGTCGGCCGGTCGTCACCTGCTCGCCGTCGACGCGGCCGACCCCGGACTTCATCCAGAAGACGACCATCGCCGACTCGGCCTGGAGATCTGCGGACACCACGCCGCTGCACGCGAGCGACACCAGGGAGAGCAGGTCGGTGCCGCGGCGGCGCTCCTCGAGGACGAGCTCCGACCGGCCGCCCTCGACGTGGGCGCTCCGGACGTCCGGGAGCCTGGTGACCAGTTCGGCCGCGGTCTTCGGGTCCGAAGCGGTACCGGACCACTGTGCGCGTTGCAGCGTGCCCTCCACGGCTCAGCCCTCCCCGACGGTGCGGACGGCGGAGACCGGACCAGCGCCGGAACCGGAGACCGGCGCAGCACCCAGCACGGCGTCCGCGATCGTGCGAGCGGTCTGCTCGGGGGAGATGTGGGTCGTGTCGACCACCTCGGCGTCGGCGTGCAGCCAGGTGCGCGCGGCCTCGGCGTAGGGCTCCATCCGGCTGAACCGGAACGTGGACGGGCCGAGGTCCTCGTCGTGCTCGATGCGGTGCCGCAGGGTGGCCTGGTCGGTGTGCAGCACGAAGTGCCGGACGGGGATGCCGTGTCCGGCGAGTCCGCCGGAGATCTCCCGCCAGTACCGCTCGACCAGGACGGTCTGCGGCATCACGAGGATGCCGCCGACGTACGCCAGGACCTGCCTGGCGGTCTCGACCACCAGGGGCCGCCACGGGTCCCAGTGCTGGAAGTCGTCGGTCGTCCGCAGCGTGGGCCGGACGTCCATCAGGGTCTCGCCGACCTTCTCGGGATCGAGGACCCGGGCGCCCGGGAGGAGCGGCTGCAGGAGCCGGCTCGTGGTCGTCTTCCCGACGCCGTGGGTGCCGTTGAGCCACACGATCATGCTCGGACCGTAGCGCACGAAGTCGCACGACCGGGAGAGGACCGAGCAGACTTCCGGCTGGGCGGAGCGCGGCGTTCAGTCCAGGGCGGCGCGCACGGCCTCGACGACGTCGCGGTGACGGATCGCCGCGACGCACGGGAAGCACAGCAGATCACCCTCACGGACGTCCGACGGCAGGGGTGCCGGCAGGCGGTGGAAGGGTCCGTCGACGCCGGTCGCGAGCGGGTTGACGACGTGGGTGCGCGTCGCCGGTGCGGTGCTGACACGACCGATGAGCCGCACCTGGTCGAGCACGGCGCACGACGGGAGTGCGGCGTCGAGTTCGAGGAGGACCACGCCGGGCCGGGGCCGACTCACGCGGACGACCGAGGCGACGGCGACGCTGACCGCACGCGGGGTCCAGCCGCGGGGTCGGTACCGCGGCGGGGCCTGGTCGGCGGTGTGCACGCAGGGCGTGCCGGTCAGTGCGGCGAGTCGCAGCATCGACACGGCCGCGACGACCACGTCCTCCGTGGTCGTCTCGGTGTGGGCGGGCCAGAGGAACGGGTCCACGGGGTCCGGCAGGGTGGCGCGGAGCGTCGGCAGGATGGTCGTGAGGGTCACCTCCTCACGGTGCGCCCCACGGGCGCGACCGCGTGTGGTCCTGACGGACTCCGTACGCTGCAGGCGCGGTTCCGGACGCGGTGCTCACGGGCCTGGAGGCGCGTGGCGGCCTGGCACCGTGCCTCCAGGCTGCGACTGAACGGCTTGACAGCATCCCGCACAATTGATGCGGACCCGTCCCGTCCGTGACGAAAGGCCGTCGTGTCGCTCCGCGCCCTCCTCGCTGCCGCCCTGCCGGCAGCCCTCCTCGTCGTCGTGCTCGGCGCCGCCACCCCGGCGGCCGCCCACGACGTGCTCTCCTCAGCGGTCCCGGCCGCCGACAGCTCCGTCTCCGGGGACCTCGACGAGGTCGCCCTGACCTTCACGGAACCGCCGCTCGCCGGGTTGGAGTCCGGCATCGTGGTGAGCGTCCTCGGGCCCGACGGCTCCGAGGTCAGCAGCGGGCGCGTGCGCGTCGACGGCAGCACGCTCCGCAAGTCCGTCGACCTGACCGAGCGCGGCGACTACACGCTCGCGTGGCGGAGTGTCTCGGTCGACGGCCACCCGATCTCCGGCGGCCACCGGTTCACGTCGGCCGGTCTGGTCGTGGCGACGACGGCTCCGACCACACCGGCCCGTTCCACACCGTCTCAGAGCACGGAGTCCCCGGCCTCGCCGGCTCCGAGCACGACCACGGACGCGTCCCCGAGTCCGGCTGCCGCGGCCGCACCGAGCGGCACCGGTGCGGCGCCCTGGGTCCTCGGTGGGATCGCGGCCCTCGCCGCCGCGGCACTCGTCGTGACGCTGCTGCTCACCCGGCGTCGGGCGGGGTCGCCCGACTGACCGGGGCGTACCGCCCGCGGCCGTTCCGGTGGTCGACGAGGGCGACCACCAGCTGCAGCCCACCCACCGCGATCCAGGCGCCGCCGACGACCCAGCGCCACGGTTCCGGACCCGCCAGAGCGAGCCAGATGATGCCGAGCACGAGGAACCCGGCGCCCTGCCAGATCCGCGGGCGGCCGACGAGGGCTCGCCCGATGCTCGTGGTCTCGGCGTCGTTGCTCATGGCACCAGGCTAGCCCGCACGGACCATCGCGTCGATGGTCCGCATCGCGGTGGCGAAGATCGTCAGGACCGGGTTCACCCCGGCGTTCGTGACGTGCACGGACCCGTCGGCGACGCGGAGCTCGTCGTGGCCCCAGACCCTGCCGGACGGGTCGACGACCGACGTCGCCGGGTCGGTGCCCATCCGGAGCGTCCCCGCCTGGTGCTGCCCACCGCTCGTGCCGTGCACCGGCCCGCGCAGCTCGGCGACGCGGGTGGCCCCTGCGGCGCGGAGCCAGTCGGCACTCCGGGCGCTGGTGTGGTCGCGGGCGCGGACGTCCTCGGGGTGCACGCCGCCGCTGAACCACGCCACCGGTGTGCCGTACCGGTCGGTGACGGACGGGTCGACGCGGACCCGTGCGTCCGCGGTCGTGACCTCCTGGATCGGCCCCATGATCCGCATGCTGCGGCGGGCGAGGTCGCGCATGCCGTGCTTGCTCGTGAGGCCGGACCGGGGGATCAGTCCGGCGCCGACCAGGTACTGGTAGGTGTTCGACGGGGTGGCGATGAACTCGTTCGCCAGGATCCCGCCGCCGACCTGACCGTCCACGCCGTGCCGGAAGTCGGTCGTGGCGATCGACGGGCCGGGGCCGAGGCCGTCGTCGACCACGTCGTCGAAGACGCCCATCGCACCGCCGTACACGTGGCCCTGCAGGTGGCGTCCGACCTGGTCGGTGCCGTTCCCGATGCCGTCCGGCTCCTGGTCGCTCCGGCTGTTGAGGAGCAGCCGTGCCGACTCGACCGCGCCCGCCGCCAGGACGACCTCGGCGGCGTCGATCTCCGTCCGCCAGTCCGCACCGTCGACGGTGCCGACGATCGTCACCCCGACGACCTTCCCGGAGGAGTCGGTCCGGAGGCGTGCCACCCGGCTGCCGAGCAGGATCGACGCGTTCCCGGTCGCGAAGGCCCGGGTGAGCATCGTGTTCTGACTGCCGTTCTTCGCGTCCACCGGGCAGGCGAAGCCGACGCACATGCCGCACTGCTCGCACGCCCGGCGTCCGAGGTACGGGGTCGAGTTCACCAGCAGCGGCACGTGCACGGTCGAGATCCCGAGCACCCCGGCGGCGTCCGCCAGTCGCTGGCGTGCGGCTCCGGAACGGACGGGTGGCATCGGGAACGGGCGGTTCCGCGGTCCGGACCACGGCCCGTCGGTGTCGCCGCCGCTGACGCCGACCTCCCACTCGGCGCGCTCGTACCAGCGCTCGAGCTCGTCGTACCCGAACGGCCAGTCCGCCAGGCTGCTGCCCGCCGGCACCCCGTACGTCGACGCCATCGTGAAGTCGCGCGGACCGAACCGCCACGCCTGCGCGCCGTAGACCCGGGTGCCGCCGCCCGCCGTCGCCGCGTTGCTGTGCCAGCCCGGCGACGAGGGGCGGAGGAGCAGTCGCTCGCGCCCCTCCGAGACCGTGCGGGGGTGGCCGTCGTCCGCCGGCCCGGAGCGCGCCGCGAGGCCCCAGCTCGAGCGCGGGTTCCGGATGTGGTCGCGGCTGAGCTCGGCGGTGCCGGGCCACTGTCCGGCCTCGACCACTAGGACGCGTCGACCGGACTCGGCGAGCCCGCACGCGGCGACGCCCCCGCCGGCCCCGGAGCCGATGACGACCGCGTCGTACCGGGGCGCCAGGTCCGCCGGGTGCACCACGGTCGGCGGCGCGGTCGGGACGGGGACCGCAACGCTCCAGCCGTCCGGGGGACCGGGCTGCCAACCGACCATCTCCCAGGACCGCTCACCCGCGTTCCCGCCGTTCGCGGCGTCGGCGTAGTACCCCGCCGACGCGAGTTCGGCGAACCAGGTCCAGTCCGGGTGGTCGTCGTCGAGGTCGGCGTCGTCCGCGTCCACCAGCGTCTGCAGGCGATCGAGCCAGTCCGGCCGCTCGTGGAGGGCCGTCGTCAGGAAGTCGAGGGCACCGGCCTCGGCGGCGGACGGGTGGTCGTCGGCCGGGACCACCCGGTCGACGAGCGTGCGCAACCGTCCGTCGTTCGCCAGGACGAACGCGTGCTGCGCGGTGACGGCACGTTCCGTCATCGATGACCTGCCCTCCGGGCGGCTCCGCTGCCGCCCTCGGACACGGTACCGGTGCGCGGTCCGGTGACGGGCCGTGGACCGTGCCGGACCGGGAGGCGCGGTGCGGGAAAGCACTCCTGACGCGGCTGACCGACCGCGGGCGGCGGCAGCTCGCGGAGGCGTCGGCCGCCGTAGGCGCCGTCGAGGTGCGGATGACGAGCGGGATGACCGACGACGAGCCGGCGGTCGCACTCCGGGTGCTGCGGAGCACGCTCCGGGCGCTCCGGGCGCTCCGGCCGTGGGACCCGTCAGTTGATGCAGGTGCCCTGCTTGCCGTAGGCGTTCCCGACCGGGGTGGCGGACGGCTTGGCTGCCGGCGCCTTCGCGGGGGCCTTCGACGGGGCAGCGGCGCTGGCACCGCTTCCGGCACCGCCCGTCCCGGTGGTCCCGCCGCTCGCGGTCGTCGCGACCGTGTGGCCGTCGGTGCCGAGCACCAGCGTCACGGTGCTCACCGAGGCGGAGAGGACAGCCGTGGCCCCGGGGACGACGTCGGCCACGGCCTTCGCCTGCGCCTCGGCGCCCTTCGGGTACTCGACCGTGGTCGTCGTGGTCGTCGTGGTGTCCGACGGGGGAGCGACGACGAAGCCCTTCGCGGTCAGCGCCGTCGAGGCAGCGGTCGCCCCGCCCGGGGTCGACCCGCCGTTCTGCACGGCGACGTGCACGCTCGACGGCGCCGCCGCCCGCGCTGCCGTGTACGCCGCCGGGGGCCCGACGATGCTCTGGATGAACCCCGGCATCGCCTGGAAGTCGACCGCCACCGTCGAGTAGCCGTCGACCATCGGCGTCCCGGAGGTCGGGATCGCGGTCGACCGGATGTTCGACAGGTCGATGCTCCGGAACGTGTTCACCAGGCTCGGGATGCTCAGCCCGTCGTCGATCTGGATCGACTGCCCGACGCCCTGCAGCAGGGACGAGACCTTCACCGGGTTGAGGAGCGTGTCGGCCGACAGCGCCTTGCGTGCCTCCTGCGACAGGAAGTACTGCTGCCGGACCTCACGGTCGAGGTCGCCGCGGGGCAGACCGTCCCGCTGCCGGACGAAGGAGAGCGCCTGCGAGGCGTTCAGCGTGGACTCGCCCTTCGGCAGGTCGACGTTCGAGTTCGTGTCGTGCACCGCTTCGTTCAGGCAGACGTCGATCGGCCCGAGCGCCTTCACCAGCTGGTAGAAGCCGAGCAGGGACACCCGGACGAAGTGGTCGATCGAGAGGCCGCTCATGTTCTCGATCGTCTGGATCAGCAGGCGCATGCCTCCCGCGTCGCCACCGCCGTTCGCCGCGCCGTCCGAGAACGCGCTGTTGAGCTTGAACGTGCCGTGGCCCGGGATCGGCACCCACGAGTCGCGCGGGAACGAGATCATCGTCGCGCTCCCACCGCCCGCCGGGATGTGCAGCACGATCATCGAGTCGGTGTTCGTCGCGCCGCCGTCGAGCTGCGTGCCGAGCTCGGCGAGCTCCTGCGGGGTGGCGTCCGCCGGGCGGTGGTCGTCGCCGACCAGCAGGATGTTCTCCGCGGCGCCGTCGGCGTCCGGCGACTTCGAGGAGTGCGGCAGCGCCACGTGCACCTTCGTCAGGCTGTCGTCGAGCTGCGCGTACGACCAGGCCGCGTACCCGCCCGTCAGCACGAGCGCCATCGCCAGCACCCCGCCGATCGCCGGCAGGACGACGCGGCCGGTCCGGCGCTGACGGCCGTGGCGGACCGCGGGACGCTTCCGTCCACCCGCCGTGTCGGCGGCCTGCTCGGGCTCGATCGGGTTCGACGACTCGAAGGGGTCCTGGTTCATGGCGTCACCATAGGGTCGGGTGCTGCACGCGTGGCCTGCGGCGCTGAGCCGATGTTCAGCCCGACAGGGTGCAGGGTGGACCATGGGACTCGGGGAGAGGTGGTCTGGTTGCTGTCGATCGACTTCACGACGCGCGACGCCGAACGGGCGTCGGCCTCGCTCTCCTCGCTGTACGACCGGCCGGACCTCCACGACGTCGGCCCGGGCTTCCGGTACGAGCAGCACGTGCGCGGCGACGGTGAGATGACGATCGAGCGCTACCACTTCGGCGGTGCGGTCGAGACGACCGCCGAGATCCCGGACGCCCTCGTGTCCGTGCAGGTGCACAGCGGGTCGTTCACCACACGCGACCGGGGCCGGGTGCCGAACGGCTCCCTGCACGGGTTCGGGATGGTGTTCAACGAGACCGTCGAGGCCGAGTTCACCGTGGTGAGCCTGCCGTCCCAGGTCCTCCTCCGGGCCGGACTGCAGCTCGAGGGCGCCGAGCGCGGGCGCCTCGTCGTCACCGACCGGGCACCGCGACCCGAGCTCGCCGGGTACTGGGCGGATGTGATCGACCACGTGCACGCGGTGACGAACGACGAAACCGCCTTCCGGAACGACATCGTCCGCGCCGAGGCCTTCCGCTACCTGGCGTCCGCCGCGTTCGCGGTCTTCCCCCTGCACATCGACGAGCAGGCCACCGTCCCCACGGCCGCAGCGGCCGGCGGCGTCGTCCGGCGTGCCGCGCAGTACGTCGAGGACCACCTCGCCGAACCGATCACCCTCGCGGACATCGCCGTGGCCGCGCGGGTCTCGCCGCGCGGCCTGCAGTTCGCGTTCCAGCGGGAGCTCGGGACGAGTCCGATGGCGTACGTCAGGCGCGCCCGTCTCACGGAGGCCCACCACGACCTGGTCCGGGCAGACCCGTCGCGTGGCGCGACCGTCGCCTCGGTCGCGCTGCGCTGGGGCTTCAGCAACGCGACCCGGTTCTCCGCGGCGTACCGCGAGGCCTACGGCCGGTCACCCAGCCGCACCCTGCGCGACGACGCGACCAGTTGACGGCCGGGAGGCGCGGGGCGAGTCCGCCACGCGCCTCCAGGCAGTCAGTCCTGTCCGACGCGCGCAGGGCGCGTCGCGGCGGCGTACCGGCCGGAGTCGCGCTGACGACTGCTACCCGGTCCCGACCTCGGCGTCCTGCCCGCACCTAGGCGAGGACGACGACCTTGCCGGCGATACGTCCGGCTGCCGCCTCGGCGTGAATCGCGGGCAGTTCGGTCAGCGGGACCCGTCGGGTCACCTCGACGGTGAGCGCACCGGCGTCGACGAGGGACACCAGTTCCGTGAGCCGTTCGCGGTTCGGCAGGACGAAGACCGTCGCGGCACGCACACCGCGCGCGTCGTCGCCCGGTGTCGCCATGAACGCGGTCGTGCTGACGACCGCGCCCCCGTCACGCACCGCAGCCACGTCGGCCGCGAACTGCTCGGGCTCGATCGGCGCGAGGTTGAGCAGCACGTCGACCTGGCCGTCGAGCGCTCCGAGCAGGTCCGTGTCCGTGTGGTCGATGACCTGGTCCGCACCGGCCGCCCGCACCGCGTCGATGCTGCGCGGGCTCGCCGTCGCGATGACGTGCACGCCGGCACGCTTCGCGAGCTGGATCGCGTACCCGCCCACCACGCCGCCCGCACCCACGATGAGCACCCGCTGCCCCGCCCGGAGCTGGCCGTCGTCGAAGAGGGCCTGCCAGGCGGTCAGAGCCACCGAGGGCAGCGCTGCCGCGTCCGCCAGCGGGATGGTCGTGGGCGCTGCGACGACCGACTCCGCGGGGGCGACGACGTACTCCGCGGCGCCACCGTTCCGCTCCATCGGGAGGAACGCGATCACCGCGTCCCCGACCTCGACGCCCGTGACGCCGTCACCGAGCGCGTCGACGGTGCCGGACACGTCGTAGCCCGGGACGTGCGGGAGCTCGACGGGGATCGGGAGGAAGCCCGCACGCATGCCGTTGTCGGCCGCGTTGAACGCCGACGCCGCGACCCGCAGCCGGACCTGCCCGGCTGCCGGGACGGGCTGCTCGACGTCTTCGTACCGGAGGACCTCGGGTCCGCCGACTTCGTGGAACTGCACTGCCTTCATGATCGTGTCCTCGTGCTGGGTGTTCCGGCCGTCGCGATCGCGGCGGTTGCTTCGAATTCGAAGCGATACCGAGGAACCTAGCACTGCTTCGAATGTGAAGCAACCCTAGGATGGGCTCATGTCCGCGACGCCCTCCGCCCTCACCCCGACCCAGCTCGGCGCGTACTTCGCCTTCACCGAGGTCGGCAGCCTGCTCCGGCCCGCGGTCGAGCAGCAGCTCCGGGACGCCGGCGGACTGAGCTCCGTGCAGTTCCAGCTGCTGGCACGCCTCGGCGACAGTGCGGAGGGGCAGCAGCGGATGACGGACCTCGCGGACGGTGTCGTCTACAGCCGGAGCGGGCTGACCTACCAGGCGCAGCTGCTCGAACAGCGGGGACTCATCAGCCGAGGGCCATCACCGGACGACGAGCGCAGCACCGTCGTGACCCTCACCGATGCGGGGCGCGACGTGTTGGCCGCGGTGTTCCCGGGGCACATCGCGACGGTGTACGGGCTCCTCTTCTCGGCGATCACGGACGAGGACGCGAGCGACCTCGCGCGGATCCTCGGCCGGGTGAGCGAGCACCTGCGGGCGGCGCCGCCTCGGTCCGCGTCCCGTCGTCGGAAGTGACGTTCGGTCTGTCTCCCTGCAGGTGCGCTTCGGCTGCGTGGCAGGGTGGACGGGTGCAGATCAGCTTCGACTCCGCGACCGACGTCGTCACCGGCATCCGCTTCCCCGAGGGCAACCGCTGGCACGGCGGGCGGCTCTGGTACTCGGACATGCACACCGGCCAGGTCTTCTCGATCGACCCGGACGGCGCCGCCGAACCCCGCCTCGAGGCCACGGTCGACGGGCAGTCCTCGGGGCTCGGCTGGCTCCCCGACGGCCGGCTGATCATCAGCGCGATGGAGTCCCGCACGGTCGTCGCCGTGCAGGAGGACGGCTCCACCGAGGTCTTCGCCGACCTCTCCGCCTCCGAACCGTCGCTCGTCAACGACCTCGTCGTCGACCCGGAGACCGGCCGGACCTACATCGGCGCCTTCGGCTACGACCTGTACGGCGGTGAGGAACTCCGACCCGGGCCGCTGTACGTCATCGAGTCCGACGGGTCCTTCCGGCTCGCGGCCGATGGACTGGTCTTCCCGAACAGTGCGAACGTGCTCCCCGGCACCCGGACCCTGGTGGTCAGCGAGACCTGGGGCGGCAGGTTGACCGCGTTCGACATCGAGGCGGACGGGTCGCTCACCGGACGGCGCGAATGGGCGGCACTCCCCGAGGGCGTGACGCCGGACGGCAGCACGGTCGACGCAGAGGGCGCGATCTGGGTCTGCTCCGTCGACACGGGGGAGTTCCTCCGCGTGGTCGAGGGCGGCGAGGTCACCGACCGGATCGACGTCCCCGGTCGGTGCGCGATCGACTGCGCACTCGGTGGGCCGGACGGGCGGACGCTCTACCTGGCGACCGCGGACAGCTACGACCCCGCCACGACGGCCACGACCCGGGCCGGGCGGATCAGCGCCGTCCGGGTCGGCGTGCCCGGAGCCTGACCCGTCAGCGCTTCGACGCGTCCTGGCGGCGGGGTGATCGCTGGCGTCGAGCCGACGTGAGCATCGCGATCAGCGCGACGCCGATCAGGACCGGGATCCACACCGACCCGGCTGCCACCGACGCCACGACGCTTCGTGCCCTACGACTGCACGACACGCTACCCCGAGGGGCGCTCGTGGTCACCGATGCCGAGCGTGGGCGCGCGTTCCGCTCGTTCCGCTCGTGCCGCTTGCCGGGTCCCGCGACACGGACGCCGCGGACGGTTCGGTCGCGACCGTCACCAACAGCGGATGAACGACTCGGGCCCGGCGATCGGGACCTCCACGACATCCTCGTCCACGCGCGGGTGGTCCTCACCTCGTCCGAGGTCAGACCCGCTCGCTGGTCAGCGGGACCGACTCCCCGCGCGCCCGCTCGCGTCACGATCCGGTGACAGGGCACCCGGAGCGGCCGGGGCGATGACAGGATGCGACCATGGGGGAACGCAGGACGATGGCCTCGGCGACCGGGGCACTGATGGTCACGCTGACGCTGCTGACGGGCTGCGCGTCCGCCGGTGGTGCAGCATCCACTGACCCGTCGACCGGGACCGGGATCGCACAGGGCAGCACCATCCCGGATGCGCCCACCGGTGCCGCCGGGACGTACGCGGCGTCGGGTGACGGCGCCGGACCGGGCGCGGACAGTCCGCCGCAGTACCGGCTGAACAAACGACACCACGACCGCACCGTGCTGTCTGCGGACGCCGCCGCAGCGTTGGACGTCGCGCGCGCGGACGTCGAACGGGAGCTCGCTGCTCTGCAGCGTCCAGTGCTCCAGCCGGCCGTCGAGGAGATCCTCGACGGCGTCGGCGCACCAGACCCGTGGATCGTGACGACGACGTCCGACGAGGAGGTGCTGTTCGAGGCCCAGGTGGGGATGACCGGGTGCCTCATCGGTGCGGTCCAGCAGGACGGCACCGCAGAGGTCACCACCGCGGGGTGGGTCCTCGACGGTGGGTGCCACGCTCTCGACGGCCACTGAGCAGCGGCCGTTCGATGCCGGAGCGAGCACCACTCGGGTCGGCGACGGGTGAAGTGGCTGTGCCCTGACCCTGGGATTGACGGTCCACCGCACGCTGCCGTCCGTGGTCGAGGTTCGTCAGTGAACCGTTCCCGGGGCGAGCGCTGCGAAAGCGTCCTCAGCCAGGGCGCTGAGGCGTTCGGATCCGCCGCTCTCCACCCATCCGTCGTACGCGACCATGACGCAGCCGAGGGCAGCCATCACGAGTGTCTGCACCGCGAGCCGCACGACGAACACCGCGGTCGTCGGCGCCGCCGAGGAAGCCCTCGTCCTGGTCGATCAGCTCCGACCACGGCTGGCGCCGACCACCGAGATCGTGCTCGCGTTGGCGCACAAGGAAGACCAGTCCGCGTTGGTGACCGCACTGCAGCAGGCGCGGCGAGACCTGGTCGTGCTCGGCGTCGACACCGACGTGACCGAGTGCGCCCCGCCGCTGTTCGTCGAGGTCGTTCACCTGTTGCTCGAGCAGCAACGTGCCCGAGCCGGCAGCCCGCAGTGGCTCCGCTCGAGGCCGCAGCGGGTGGAGGACCGGTACGACGCCATCCGTCGCCTGGGCGTCGTCGACGCGCCGGCCGACGCCGCGCTCGACCGGATGGTGCAGCAGATGACGGAACTCTTCCACACGAGGGGTGCTGCGATCACGTTCCTGCCGCTGGGACGGCAGTGGTCCGCTGCGAGTGCGTGGTTCCCACGCGGGACGGGAGCGCTGCAGGACTCCTTCTGCCGTTCGACCGTGCTGCGCTCGGGACCGATGGTCATCGAGGACGCATGGGACAGGAGCCGTCCGCAGGTCGTACGGCGGGGACGGATCCGCTTCTACGCGGGGCATCCGTTGGAGGACCTGGACGGCACCCGCGTCGGCGCGGTCTGCGTGTTCGACCCCGCTCCACGCGATGCGGGCACCGTGGAGCTCGACCTCCTGCGCGACTTCGCCGTCCTGGCACGCGACACCCTCTACAGCCCCTGAGGACTTCACCAGTTTCGGGTCTGGTGGAGTGCCCGGCGCCGGACGGCGCGGGCGGATCGACTGACGGACTGGAGGCGCGGTGCCAGCCCGCACCGCGCCTCCAGTCCGTCTCGTCAGCCGTCCAGAGCAGGTGGCCGTCCGGACGGGACCACCTGCGACGTCAGCTCTGCCTGAGGTTGGTCACGAGGTTGATGGCCACCGCGATCGGCACCGTGCCGAAGAAGTACGACAGCAGCGCGTGCGGCAACGCCTTCCGCCGGGTCTCGCTGTCGTCCGGCTCGACCTCCGGTGCCGCGAACGAGCCACCGCCGCGATGGAGGCGGGGTCCTGCCGCGCGCACTTGCGCCACACCTGCGTCAACGAGATGAGTCCCGATCGCCACGGACACCGTGACTCGGCGCGGGGACAGTGTCCGGTCGTTCATCGTTCATCGTTCACCCGGGGCGTCGGTCAGGCCGGCGCCGGAACGGACTCGGGGTGGAGGACCACCTTCGTCCAGCCGTCGTCGCGGGCGTCGAAGTGGGCGTAAGCCTCCGGTGCCTGCTCGAGCGGGAGCTCGTGGCTGACGATCCAGGACGGGGTCGCGCGTCCGCTCGCGATGAGGTCGCGGAGTGCCCGGTTGTACCGCTTGACGGGACACTGCCCGGTCCCCATCGTCTGGCCGCGGAACCAGAACTCGCCGAAGTCGAAGGCGACGGCACCCTGCTTCGCCAGCTCGTCGGGGGAGCCGGGGTCCTGTGGGACGTAGACACCGACGACGCCGATCGACCCGGTGAACCGAACGGACCGCACCAGTTGGTTCAGGGTCGAGTTCGGGCGTTCCCGTCCGTCGGGATCGTGAGCCTGGTAACCGACGCACTCGCACCCGTTGTCCGCCCCGAGCCCCATCGTCAGGTCGTTCACGGCCTGGACGGGATCGACCGCGGAATCGTCGATCGGGATCGCTCCGATCTCCTCGACCTTCCGGAGTCGGTCGGGCTGCCGGTCGACGACCATGACCTTGCTCGCACCCTTGAGGATCGCGGAGTACGCGGCCATGCAGCCGACCGGACCAGCGCCGTAGACCACGGTCTGGTCGCCCGGGCCGACGTGGGCGAGTTCGGTCGCGTGGTACCCGGTCGGGAAGATGTCGGCCAGCATCACGTAGTCCGTCTGCTTCTCCTCGGCGTCCTCACCCAACCGGAGGCAGTTGAAGTCCGCCCACGGCACGCGGAGGAGTTCGGCCTGTCCGCCGGCCCAGGGACCCATGTCGGCGAAGCCGTACGCTGCGCCGGCGAGTGCCGGTTCGGGTTGCGCCGTGAGGCAGTAGTTCGTCAGCCCGCGTTCGCAGTTCTTGCAGTGTCCACACGCGACGTTGAACGGCAGGACGACCCAGTCGCCGACCTGCACCTTGTCCACACCGTCGCCGACCTCGATCACCTGCCCGAGGTTCTCGTGGCCGAACCACCGTCCGGTCTCGAAGTCGGTGCGGCCCTCGTACATGTGCAGGTCCGAGCCGCAGATGTTCGTGGTGGTGATCCGGACCAGAGCGTCCGTCGGGCGCTCGATGCGGGCGTCGGGGACGTCCTTGACGCTGACCCTGCGCGGGCCGTCGTACACGACTGCTTTCATCGTCGTTCCTGCTCTCTCCGTCGGCCAACGCCGTCACGCGCCGGGGCGGAAGACGGCGCGGACGCACCCGTCCTCCTTCTTCTTGAACATGTCGTAGCCACGCGGACCCTCTTCGAGCGGGAGGACGTGCGTCGCGAGGTGCTCGGTGCTGATCTCACCGGCGGCGATGCGGTCGAGGATCATCGGGATGTACCGGTGTCCGTGCTGCTGCGCACCGCGGACGGTCATCCCCTTGTTCATGATCGCGCCGAAGGGGAACTTGTCGACGAGGCCGCCGAACACCCCGAGGGAGAAGAGACTCCCGCCCTTCCGGCACGCGTAGATCGCCTCACGGAGTGCGGTTGGACGGTCGGACTGCAGCCGGAGCTGTTGCTTGACCTGGTCGTACAGGTACTGCGGGCCGGTGCTGTGCGCCTCCATGCCGACGGCTTCGATGCACACGTCGGGTCCGCGGCCGCCCGTCCGCTCCTTGAGTTCCGCGGGCACGCTGTCCCGCGTGTAGTCGATCGTCTCCGCACCGATGTGTTCGCGGACCTGGCGGAGGCGCTCGGGCAGCCGGTCGATGACGACCACCTGTTCGGCACCGAGCAGCATCGCGGCTCGCGCGGCCATCTGACCGACACCGCCGGCACCCCAGACCGCCACGGTGTCGCCGGGCGTGATCCCGGCGAGGTCGGCGCCGGTCCAACCGGTCGGGGCCGCGTCGGAGGCGAACAAGGCCGCGGTGTCGGAGACGCCGTCGGGGACCGGGAAGGCGCCCTGGTCGGCATACGGCACCCGGACGTACTCGGCGTGGCTACCGGCGAACCCGCCGAGTGCGTGGCTGTACGCGAAGCAGCCGCCGATGGGTGATCCCCACATCGCCTCGGTCAGGCCGGGGTTGGGGTTCCCGTTGTCGCAGAGCGAGAACTGGCCGTGCGCGCAGTACCAGCACTTCCCGCAGGCGATGAAGGAACAGACGACGACCCGGTCGCCGACGCGGTGCTTCGTGACCGCCGACCCGGTCTCGACCACCTCGCCCATGAACTCGTGTCCGAGGACGTCCCCGGCACGCATCGTCGGGATGTACCCGCCGAGCAGGTGCAGATCGGACCCACACGTCGTCGTGAGCCGGACCTTCAGGATCACGTCGTGGTCGTTGAGGAGCTTCGGGTCGTCCACCGTCTCGACCGCGGTCTCGTTGACCCCGGTCCAACAGAGCGCCTTCACAGTGTGCCTCCCTCGTTGCTGCGTGCGGATGCGAGGTCGACGAGCAGACCCGTCGGTGTCGCGGTCCTCCGGCCGTGGGGCACCGGGTCCACCCGGAGCACCTCGCCGACCTCGATGCGTTGTTTCGCTTCGCGGAGTGCGGCGCGCAGCCGACCCCGTCCGTCGTGTGCGCCCCCGTGTGAGCCGCTCTGCCCGTCCGGCCGGAACCGGGCGCGCAGCTCGGTCCCCTTGTCGCCGGGGGCGGGACGGACCTCGACCTCGAGGCCGTCGCCGAAGCCGGTGAGCGGCGGCGGGACGCGTCCACCGGGCATCACGTCGCCTGCGTCGCGGTACACCGTCACACTGAGCCATCCGGATCGCGGTGCCGATGGTGTGCCGGCACCGGAAGACGCCCCGGACCGTCGTCGTGCGACCACCACTGCGGCGATCGCGGAGGCCGCCACCGCGGCTCCGAACACCTTGGCCCTCATCGCGGACCTCCCCCACGCGGGACCCGGACGGCGAGCCGGAACCGATCCGGTCGCCTGGGAACTGACGTCTTCATCGCGGCCTCCCTGAGTCGCATCGATGCTGATCAACGAGTCGAGGGCCACGGCACGCGCACGGTCCGGACCCGCGAGTTCAGGCTGCGACGGGCGGCGTCGGCGCGGGATCAGGTCTGTCCGGGACACGAGGCGCCCATACGCGGTTCCGTGGACCGGCGGTCACCACCGCGGCGACCGCCTCAGCGCGGACCGGACAGGATCCGTGCAGTGCCGTCACGGGGGCGCTGGCACATCCGCGATCCTTCTTCATCTGTTCGTCACCAGTCCGGCCGGTGAGCGCATCGTCGGGTCGTCGCCGACTCGATCACCGCGGCTCGGTCCCGGTGGTCTGCCCGGTGGAAGATCGGCTTTCGGACACGTCATCGGCGCTTCGGTGAACGTATCCACTTCGCTGGTGCCGCGCGTCGATGACCGATAGACAAAGAGCCCTGGCCAACGAAGGAGTTGTCGATGCTGGTTCAGGTTTGTGGTCTTCCCGGCGCAGGGAAGTCAACGCTCTCTGCTGCGATCGCGGGGTTGACGCCCGCGCTGACCCTTCGCGTTGATGCGATCGAAGGCGCAATGTGGGAGTACCAGATCCCGCGCGAGCAGTCCGGGATCGCCGCGTACTCGATCATGCACGCCATCGCAGTGCCGAATCTGCAGCGAGGTCAGGTGGTCATCGCGGACGCGGTGAGTGGCGTTGAACCCGCTCGGGCGGGGTGGGTGTCAACCGCGGGTGCCGCTGGGGTACCGCTGCGCGTGATCGAGGTCGTGTGTGCGGACGTCGACGAACTCCGTCGCCGCGTGGAACAGCGTGCGAACGACCTGCCCGGGTTCACCTTGCCGACGTGGGACGAAGTCCAGCGCACGGCCGAAGAGTACGAGCCCCGCACGGACGATCGGCTCGTCATCGACAGTACCCGCCCCCTCGAAGAAGCGATCCGCCAGGCCCTTGACTACCTCGAACTCCACGCCCGGTAGGCGATGCTCGACCGGGCGCTCGGCTCGCTCAGACGGGGTCCGCGAGGAACGCGAGCGGAGCGGAACCACGGTGGAACCGGAACTCCCAATCGGAACGGAGCGAGAATGAGCCACGTCGACAGCTCGTCGATGTCGCACGAGGCGTCGCCAGCTCGTCCTGCAGCGGCAGCAACCGTCATCAGGCCGCCTGGCTGCCTGGTGTGCTGCTCCAAGAACAGGGGCCCGATCGCACGCTCTCCTTCTCGCTCGTGCAGGCCGCTGGCGGGCGGGCTCAGAGTCGACCCTTGTGCCTCTCGCGAATCGCAGACCTTCTCTCGGTAGCTCGATCGCCGTGTCGAACGAAGTTGCCGCACAAAGTCGGCGTTCCGGCTCGAAGGCTTGTCCGCGCGTCAGCAACTGGGCAGCGCCTTCCGCGCCGTCGTGACGGCTATGACAGGTGGCCTTCCGGCCGCCTCGCCCGTGTCCACGTCCGGTCCGTCATTGCGGAGTCATGATGCAGGAATTCCGCCAGCATCCGAGCTCGCTCCAGGCGCGCGGTCAGACCTGATCTGAAACTCATGCACCAGCACGAAGACAGCGGCCGGGATGATGATCCACAACGCCAAGCCGACGAACGCACTTGCGACGCCATCGTTCTGGAAATAGGCACCACCGCGCAGTGCTCGCACCGCGATGCCAACGGGCAGCACATGGGTGAACGGCTCGAGCCAATCGGGCAAGAACTGTGCGGGCAGGACACCTGTGCTCGTCGCGTTACCCAAAGCCAGCAGGACGATCGACGCCACGAATGTTCCGGCGCCGCCGAACACCCGCAACAGTGTGGCGGTCGACACCGCGATCGCGAGTCCGAGCATGGCGATGATGCTGGCCGCCAGCAGGAACGGGGCGGGAAGCGCGCCGAAAACGGTGTCCACCAGCCACGCCACGACGAGCCCGGCGAGGACCGCGAACACCACCGCGCTCGCTGCGCGCCAGACGTGGGGCAGCGAGCGGCCGACGCCCATGATCGTCAACCCGAAGAGGAACGCACCGAGCACGATACCGAAAGCAGCGTAGAAGACCGACAGGCCCCGGGTGTCGCCGGCGGGTAGCGGTTTCAGGTCTGTCGTTGAGAGTTCGATGTGCAGCGCGGTCGCCACGGGGGTGAGCGCGCCGACCAAGGTCTGCGTTACCGCGGGTCCGTTCGCACCGGCGACGAACAGGTGCGCCCGTCCGTCGTCGACGATGAGTGCACCGTCGACGGTGTGATCGGTGACCCCGTCGCGTGCATCGCGCTCGGTGGGGAACGTCGTGACCGCGAATGCGTCGCCGTGTTCAGCGGAGTGCTGCTCGATTGAAGTGACCACCTGCTCAGGCGCGACCACGCCGATCGGCAAATGGTGCGGAACCGGTGCATGGAACGCAGCGAGGTACAGCGCGACAAAGACCGGACCGATGACCAGACCGACCACCAGCGGAATGACGGCCCCGGGGAGATGACGCCGGTGCCCCCGACGGGGTGGTCGCTGCGGGACGTGGCGGCCATGGTGGCGCTCGGGTGGTGTCTGCTCGCCCGTTGTGGCGGACGAGTCGGGTACGCTGCTCAAATCATCCTCAATCTGTGATCATGTCAGGTGACTGATAAAAATGTACCATGAGCTTCCCGACCCGACCGGCCGTTTCGGCTACCTGCTGTGGCAGGCGGCGCACCTTGTGGGGCGCGTGATGGTCGAGGCACTGCAGCCTGTCGAGTTGACGGTCGCGCAACTCGGCGTACTGTCGTACACCGCCCAGGAACCCGGTATCTCCTCGGCGGAACTCGCCCGGCGGCTGTTCATCACACCGCAGTCGGTGCACACCGCTGTGAAGCCCCTGGTAGAACGCGGGCTACTGGAGCGCCGCCCCCATCCAGTGAACAGAAAGGTCATCGGCGTTTTCCTCACCCCTGACGGCACCGACGTCGCGGATCAAGCGACCGAGTTGCTCGACATTGCCAACAAACAGCTGCTCGCAGACTTCACGCCCGATGCCGCGGCGGACCTCCGGCAGGCGCTTCGCCGCGTGATGGTCACGGCGAACCCGATTGCGCTCGACCGCAGCTCCGTGCGCTCCGTACCCGCGCCGCCGATCGAACGCTGAACCCCGATCTGAGTGAAGCCGCCCGTGGTCAGTGGCGACCAGGGGGCAGGCCGAACCCGCCGAGGCCGATCGTCATGTCACTAGGGGCCGAACCGGCGCATCAACATCGGAAGGACGGGACGGTGGGGCTCGGGAGCGTATCGGCTCACGACGCAGCAACAACGCACCTACCAATGGATACGCAGACGGTGGATGACCTGTCCCGGGTTTCCCGGACACCTGAGTTGGGGCGATGATCGTCCCGGAGAAGGAGTCCGTGATGCCTGCTGCGAGCCTGAGGAGTTCCGCCGCCGCGCTGTGGCTCTTGCCCGGCAGGGTGAGAAACCGGTCCGGGAGATCGCGAAGGATCTCGGGATCAGCGAGTCCGGTCTGCGCCGCTGGATGAGCGAGGCCGACATCGAGGAGGGCCGCGCCGAGGGCATGACCCGTGATGAGCGGGCCGAGCTGGTCCGATTGCGTCGGGAGAACCGGGTCCAGGCGATGGAGATCGAGATCCTCAAACGCGCGAGCGCGTACTTCGCGCGGGAGAACGTGCTCCCAAAATAGGGTTCCGGCTCGTTCGCGAGCTCGCCGATGACGGGGTGCCCGTCGCGGTGACGTGCCGGGTCCTGCAGGCCTCACCATCGGGCTATTACGAGTGGCGCTCCCGTCGCCCGTGTGAGCGTGATGTCGACGACGCGCTTTTGGTCGACCGTATCCGGGTCGTCCATGCCCGCTCCCGCGGCACCTACGGCGTCCGGCGTGTGCATGCGGAACTGGTCCTCGGACAGCGGTGCCGGATCGGTCACGGTCGTGTCGAGAGGCTGATGCGGATCGCCGGCTTGCAGGGCGTGCACCACCGGAAGTGGCGCACTGGCGGGGCGGGTCGGTTGCCGGCGGTGTTCCAGGACCGGGTGAAGCGGGTGTTCGTCGCGGACGCTCCCGACAAGCTCTGGGTCACTGACATCACCCAGCACCGCACCGGCGAGGGGTGGGTGTATTGCGCGGCCGTGATCGACGTGTTCTCCCGCCGCTGCGTGGGCTGGTCGATTGCGGATCACCTCCGCACCGAGCTCGTCGTCGACGCGGTCCAGATGGCCACCTGGCGTCATCAGCCCACGGGAACCATCGTCCACTCGGATCGTGGAGCGCAGTTCACGTCCTGGCTGTTCGGCAGCCGGCTCCGCGAAGCCGGGCTCCTGGGATCGATGGGGCAGGTCGCGTCCGCGTATGACAACGCGCTGATGGAGTCGTTCTTCGGATCGATGCAGATCGAGCTCCTCGACCGATGCGACTGGCCAACCCGTGCGGACCTGGCGTCGGCGATGTTCGAGTGGATCGAAGCGTTCTACAACCCCACTCGCCGCCACTCCGCCCTGGCCTACTACTCACCCATCGAGTTCGAGAATCTCTACAACGCCGCCGAAACCGCGGCATGATCAACACAAAGAACGTGTCCGGAAAACCCGGGACAGGTCAGGACGAATTGGCGATGACCGGCAGACCGCTTGTGTTCCGCCCCGGATTTACTGGAGGCTCAGTGGTGCCGCTTCGACGGTAGTCGGAGCTGGGTTGTGCCGGTAGTGGTTGGTGTCGTACTCGACCGTGAGATCGAGCAGTCCCACGCGACCTTCGTGCAGATCGAGACCCCCGCAGAGGGTAGCGCGCAACCGAAGCTGCGCAGAGCTCATACCGTCGCAGGCTTTCCCCTCGGCGCTCGCGTCGAAATCGAACTGGTCGCCGCTACTCCTCCGTGAGGTCGACCCGTCCCGATAACCGATCCGCTACCAGCTCCCGTGCCGTTCTCTGCGCGCAAGCTTCGCGAGATAGAAGCGCGTCGAATACCGCGCTGCCCTCCGAACCGATCCGTAGCCGGTGAGGAGCCCGCCCCCATCGACGCCCACGTTGCACCCCAGCACGGTATCGGTGACTGTCAACTGCCAGAACGGGCCAAAGAGGTGTCGAGGTTGCACGTCGAATCGCGCATCGACATCCGGGAACTGAGCACCGCCGCCGAGGACCACGGACTGAGTATGACACCACGCTCACCCGTCTCGATAGCCGATGGCGGTTTCAAGGGGTCGGTGCAACGGGTGGTTGTTTCGGGTCTGACAGGAGCTGCTCGAATGCTTCTGCCGGGGTGCGGTAGCGGAGCGTTTTGCGGGGTCGGCCGTTGAGTTCAGCAGCGACGTCGAGGAGACGGTCCGGGCTGTGGACGGTGAGGTCGGTTGACTTGGGGAAGTACTGCCGGAACAGGCCGCGCTCGGCACGCGGAAGTAGGACTCGCCTCCTGCTGGGTCTGGGAAGGAGTAGGAGTGCCGGTCACCGGTATCTCGGAGCCGCGTGATCCGGATTCGGTTCGTTGATGCCGCTGAGTAAGCGGCTGAGGGGGTGCTGCAGCGGGGTGTGGCGCTTTGCAGTGTCCAGCCGCGGCGCCGTGGCCGAACTGTTCGACCCTCGGCGCCGCGTTCACAACCTCAGGGGAACTGCAGCTAGCGCTCGCTCGTGCCGACAGCGGCCCTGCTCATCGTCGCCGTGATAGGCCTCGGCAGGATGGCGATCACGGGCGGGATCCACCTGATCCGTGGCCCAAAGGCGTCAGCGAGCAGTAATTAGCAGAGTGCGCATCCGTTGCCAGCACCCACCGCCCCTCATCGGTCAACTCCATCAGGGATGGACCGGTCAACCACGAACGGCTGCTGACGCCGGCCGTCGTGCAGATGCCGACGAAGTTCTGCGGCGAAGCTCACTCTCCGGCCAGTGTCCTGCGCAGCCAGAGCAGCGCCTCCGGTATCACCGTGCCGAGGTGTTCAGCTGCGCAGTGCGTGGCTTCAGGGATCAGTCGCACGGTTGCGCCTGGGATGGACCGGAGTGGATCCACGTCCGTCGGCGTTGAGTGTTGATCTCTATCCCCGTTGATGAACAGTAGCGGCGCGCTTCTGGCACCGTCCTCGAGCAGCCCTTGCGAGCGCAGCGAGAACTTCGCCATCTCCTTGACCAGGGTCTCGTCGTCGAGTGGGGCCTCGGGTCGAAGTGAGTTTCCCCAGATTCCCTTCATGCCGAATCGCAGCGCCCGTACGTTCGGCTCCTGCAGCGCGTCGTCGATCATCCCTCCAATCGAGACTGCAGCGTCAACACGCTGCATGAGGGCGAGCTTGATCGTCCAATGCCCGGCAAAGCTGAACCCGAAGGCGGCGACCTTCCGAGCCGCGGGCCAGTACTCGCGGTAAGCGGCGAGGACGGCTTCGACGTACCGTTCGCCGTGCATGGAGTTCGCCACGAGGGCCTCGCCCGTACCAGGCATGTCGATGGTCAGAACTCGCGCGCCGATGATCCGTGCGGCCGAGCGTGCGACGTCGTCGATCTCGATCTTCCAGGTGTCGACGCCGCTGAAGACCAGGACGATCGGTGCGTCCGCGTTCAGGCCTGGTTCACCGTAGGCGTGTGCTGCGACTTCGACAGCCATGCCGCCGATGTCGGCGAGCAACGTGATGCGTTCGAAGACCACCGTGTCCTGCGTCTGCGGCGCGTGTTCCAAGAACTCTGCGACTTGAGCTCGGTACGCCTCTGCATGGGCCGGGCTGCCGAGTACGGGGAACTTCGCTGCACCGTAGAGCGCGACCGCAAGAGCATGATTGCCCTCGTCCGCAGCTCGCTGCGCTTCACGGCTCCATTCCGTTGCCCAGCACCCCGACCCGCTGTTCCACATGTCGGTGACTCGTGCACCGACGGAATCCATGATGGCGTCCGTGATGCCAAGCACATGCCACTGCTGACGACGCTCTTCGATCAGTTCGGCCGCGTCCAGTTCCATCTCGTATTGCATGATCGGAGGCTTTCACGTCCTCGGGACGGGCACCGGGGGCGGACGCTACGAAGACGCTCATCAACGGGCTGCTCGTCGTCGCCGAGCTATCAACAACGTCTGCACCCATGTGAGCAGACCGGATCCTCCGTCGAGGCGCTGCAAGCGCGCAGTTCTGATGTCGGCACTCGGGTTGGCGTTCCCGGGTGCATCCGTATGAGCCGGTTGACCAGACATGACGAGGCTCGAACCCTGCAGGGATCGAGCCTCGTCGTGGAGGATCGTCCGCTCAGCGCTCCGAGTTCGTCGGGTCGAGGGTGTTCCTGCCGGTCTGGGCCGAAGACCGTTCGATGAAGTGCTCGAGGGTGTCGATGAACGCATCAGGGCGGGCGAGGTGGACGACTGGCTTCCGTGCTCGCCGACCAATCCGGTACCCATGCTTGCTGGATGGGATCGCCTTCAGGACTGATGTTTGGTCCGGTCGTCGACGCGTGGCGAACGCTGTCCGGTAAGCGATCGGCTGTCGAGACAGACTCTCGCGCTTCGATGGTCAGCTACCGGCGACCACTCCTCCGTCGAGTACGCAGATCAGCATCCCGAATAAGCAGGCGAAGAGGGCGGGGAGCAGACCAACCCCGCCGACGATGAGCGCCACCCAGCCAACTCGTCGACCGGCGACCCAGCCTCGGACCACGCCGCGGTACCCGAGCGCGATCACGGCGAGGGCGATGGGGAGCGCGGCGACACCGACGAGCCCGACCACGAACTCCGCCCGAGCAACCAGGACCGGAGGGTCATCGAACGGGTGCCGTGTTGCGCCTGCGCTGGCGAGATCCGCCGCCGTGACACTATTCGCGACCGAGAGCACGAGCGCCAGCAGCGCCGAGTAGAGCGCTACGAGCACGAGGGCCACCCACCCGGCAGACGCTCGCCCCGACCCATCATGGCTGCGCACCTCCATCGGATCGCGTTGCTGCCAGAACCGGTCTGTCACGTGCCGAGACTACGGGTCGAAGCGGCCTACGAGTGAGGTGTCAGGTGACCGATCCTCAACCGTCAGCGTTGAGCCGCGATGGCCTGTGCGGCGTCGACGAATGCCGTGATGCGCTCCGAGAAGCGGCTAGCCTCCCAGGCGATGTGCACCGCGGTGGGTGCCAGGTCGGCGATGACACAGAAAGCCACATCCGGGCGGCGGTAGAACCGGGCAGTCGATAGCGGCAGGATCGCGATACCGGTACCGCCGGCGACGAGTTCAAGCTTCTCCTCAACGGTTCGTGATTTACGCTGGGTAGCGCCTTCGAGCGCACGCCGAACGGGCGCAGCGGTGGACCATTCGGGCACGGCTGCCGGGTCCTGCAGGAGCACCTCAGCGCTCAGGTCCTCCATCGTCACCTGGTCGGCACTGATGAGGGGATGCCCCGTCGGGAGCATCAGGACCCTGGGTTCCTCGTGGAGGAACACGGTCTGGATGCCCGCACTGTCGAAGGGTTCCCGGAGGTAGCTGACGTCTGCACGACCGTCATGCAGAACCGCGACCTGTTCCTCCCACCCGGTACGCATCACCCGGACGTCGACGGACGGCGCACCGCGTCGGAACGTCCGCACTGCGTCGGTGACGGTTAGCCCGGGCATGAAGCCCACCTTGAAGACGTCTTCGCCGCGCGCGGCGATCGCGACGCGTCGACGCACCGCGGCGGCAGAAGCGAGCAGCGAGCGCGCCTCGGTGAGAAGGAGGCGTCCGCTGTCGGTGAGTTCGGTCCCGCGGGTATCGCGGACGAAGAGCTGCATGCCGAGTTCCTGCTCGAGCGCACGGATCTGGCGAGACAGCACCGGCTGAGCGATGTGGAGCTGATCCGCGGCGCGACCGAAGCTCAACGTGTCCGCGACAGCAGCGAAGTACCGCAGCTTCCGGAGGTCGAGATCGGCGTTCACACCCTCATCATGGCTCATACCCGTTGGGTCTCACCACGTGATGAAGAGGTCTTGGACGGGCTGGCGATCGAGCGCACACACTCGATCCTGTTCGATCGAAAGGAACACTTTGTCCCTCACCAATCAGCGCGTCGTGATCATCGGCGGCACCTCCGGAATCGGTCTCGCAACGGCACATGCAGCCGTGGATGCCGGCGCGGAGGTCGTCATCGCCTCGCGCCGCCAGTCCAGCGTCGATGCCGCACTGGGCGAACTCACCGCTTCCGCCACGGGCCGGGCACTCGACGTGCTCGACGCCGACCACGTCGCGTCGTTCTTCGAAGAGATCGGCGGGTTCGACCACCTCGTCTACACCGCCGGCGACCCCCTCACGCTGCTGCCCGTCGACGGCCTGGACCTCGACCAGGCCCGCGGGTTCTTCCAAGTGCGCTACTTCGGCGCGCTCAACGCGGTCAGCAAGGCCGCGCAGCACATCCGGCCGGGAGGCTCGATCACCCTGACCTCCGGGTCAGCGCGCACCCGACCGGGTGCCGGCTGGGCGGTCGCATCGAGCCTGTGCGGCGCGACGACGAGTCTCGCCGGCGCTCTCGCCGTCGAGCTGGCGCCGACCCGTGTCAACGTCGTCGAGCCCGGCATCATCCGCAGCCCCCTCTGGGCGGGAATGACTGCCGAAGACCAGCAGGCCATGTTCGACCAGCAGGCCCAGATGCTCCCGGTCGGCCGCGTCGGCGAGGTGAGCGACGTCGCGCAGGCGTTCCTGTACGCGATGACGCAGCCCTTCATCACGGCGACCTCGATCCCCGTCGACGGCGGAGCGCTCCTCGTCTGAACGATCAGGCGCCCCGGCTGCCTCGCGTCGCGAACCCCCGCGACGCGAGGCACTCGCTTGCGGTCAGCGACGAGCGATCTGATCGGTGACGAACGCTGCCAGGTCGGGGACTTCCCGGCCAGCAACATCGTGCCCGAGATCCGGGTACACCCGCTCCGTGATGGACAAATGCTGCGTGCTGAACATGGCGGTACGTCGCACCGCGGCAGCGGGGATCACCCCGTCGTGGACGCCTCGACCCCAGAACACCGGTGGGCGTCCCGATCGGAGGGCACCGTCGCCTGGCTGGGTGTCGTTGACGACGAACCCGCCGAGCTGCACCCCGTACGCGAATACGCCGGGACGCCGGCGCATCATCTGTAGCACCATCGCGCCTCCCTGCGAGAAGCCCAACAGCCCCACCGATCGGGGTGTGGGCAACGAGTCGTACCAGTCCAGGACGGCGTCCGCAGCAGCGTTGGCCACTGCCGGCTGCGGGTCACCGATCGGGTTCCCGGCGCTGGGGAACCAGGCGTATCCGCCCGCCTCGGGGATCGGTGCCCGCACGGACGCGATGACCAGGTCCTCGGGGAGCTCGTCGCGAAGCGTGAACAGGTGCCGTTCGTCGTAGCTCCACCCGTGCATCATGATCAGCAGATCAGATCCGGCCAAGAGGCGGGACGACCAAAGCACGGCGGTCGGATCAAGCAGCGGGTACGGAGTGTGCGGGGAGCGCATGGAAGTCCCTTCGTGTCCCACTCACCGTGTCGCTTGGCCGCCGCTCGCGTCCAAGACCTCTTCCGTGACCGGTGATACCTGGACTGCATCACCCCGTGAAATCGCAGTCGGACGCAGGCGCCCGAATTCCGTCGAGGACGATCTGGAGTGCACGGCCCCGCTGTGCAGCGTCGCGGTAGAGTCCACCAGTGACCGCGAAGATGACCCGCATCACGTCATCAGCATCGATTCCCCCGCGGATCTGCCCATCCTCCCGAGCGCGCTCGAACAGCGGCTCGGCAATGCCGTAGATCGCGTCACGGGTGGGCTCGTACACCTCGGACTGCTCGGTCAGGACCGAGACCACCGGGTGCTTGGTCCGCATGAAGTCAACGAACTTCTCAAGCCACCGACGCAACGCCGTCCAGGAATCGACGTCGCCGCTGCCCGAGCTGGAGCTCACGAGCTCGTCCACGGAAGCCAGATAGACCGCTTCCATCAGGGCGATCCGAGTTGGGAAGTTCCGGTACAGCGTCGCGACGCCCACGCCTGCTCGAAGCGCGATCTCTTCCGTCCCCACGTCCGCACCAGCTTCACCGAAGGCTTCCGTGGCCGCGGCGATGACCGCGTCGAAGTTGCGCCGCGCATCAAGGCGTCGAGGACGCCGAGCTTCCAACATCGCCGCCAAAGTCACAGTCCTCATCATGCCCTACATGTGATAGACCTGCTACCATTTAACCGAGAGACAGCCTCTCGGTTCTGAACTTGGCCGGCTAACGGCTGGGAGGCACAGCCATGACCACACTCACCACCTCGACCCTCACCATCGGCGGAGACCTCACTGTCGGCCGCATCGGCTTCGGCGCCATGCAGCTCACCGGCAAGCAGGTCTGGGGCGAATACCCCGACCACAACGGCGGCATCGCCCTGCTCCGAGCAGTCGTCGACGCCGGCGTCACGTTCATCGACACCGCAGACGTCTACGGACCGCACTCGAACGAACTCCTCGTCCGAGAGGCCCTGCACCCTTACCCCGAGAACCTGGTCATCGCGACCAAGGGCGGCTTCGTCCGCGGCGGCTACGACTACTCCACCCTCGACGCGGTCGGCAACCCGAACTACCTCCGCCAGTCGGCCAACATGAGCGCGCGGCGACTTGGAGTCGACAGCATCGACCTGTACTACCTGCACAGCGGGCAAGCCACGGACGTCCCGTTCGAGGAACAGGTCGCCACTCTCGCCGCCCTCAAGGAAGAGGGCCTGATCCGGCACATCGGCCTGTCGAACGTCACTCTCGAGCAGTTCGAGCTCGCGCAGACGATCACCCCGATCGCTGCCGCGACGGCGCTCTACAACCCGGGTATCCGCCGGGGTGTGGACCTGCTCCGTGCGACCGAGAAGACCGGTGCGGTCTTCTCGCCGTGGCACCCCATGAGCATCGCCGATGGCGGCGAGCCGGAACGGATCACCGCGGCCCTGGAGCCGATTGCGCAGAACCACGACGCCACCGTCCAGCAGGTCGCCCTCGCCTGGCACCTGCACCGTGCGCCGAACACGCTGCCCATCCCCGGAACCACCAGCCTCGAGCACCTCCGAACAAACCTTGCTGCGGCCGAAATCACCCTCACTTCTTATGAGGTCGCCATGATCACCGACCTCGCGTCCGAGGGCTGAGCGTCGCACTGTTGGCATAGTCCGGCTGCGGCGACCGGTAGTGGATCGGCTACCGGTCGCCCGGACTCCGGTACGGCCTCGGGGTGGGACCCGTCCGATAACGTGCGGGACGGCGGTGAAGATTTGACCAACACAATCGTTCGGCCGGCGGTGTCGTCGGACGAGGCGTTCCTCCGCAGGATGGTGTTCATCGCATGGCGATGGGATCGCGCCTGGGACGAGGCCGCCTACGCGCAACACCGTTTCCGCAATGAACCGGACACCTACATCGATGGCTTCGGTACCGACGCCGGTGATGTCGGAGCTGTGGCGGAAGTAGACGGCGAGGCCGTTGGGGCGGCTTGGTGTCTTCTCCTTACGGCGGAGGCGGCCAGATCGGGTCATGTTGATGACGCGTTCCCGGAGCTGGTGATTGGCGTGGTCGAGGAGCGACGTGGACTTGGTCTGGGGTGTCGCCTCCTCGAGGCGATGATCGAGGCGTGCCGTCTGCAGGGCGTCGAAGCGGTCAGCCTTCACGTTGCGCGCCGGAACCACCGAGCCCGGGGGATGTACGAACGGTTCGGTTTCGAGACCGTGCGGGAACACACCTCCGGCACCGTGATGATCCTCCGGCTCATCGTTTGACCGCCACGCTTGCATCGCGAAACATCGGACGCGACCCGTCCGATGCGGGATCCCCTGCCGGACGGCTGGGAGGCGGTTCTTGCTGCCGCCAGCTTTGGGGACTCCGGCTGCTCGTGGTCGCTCGGTGCGGTGGTCGCCCTGAGGCTCTGGCGGGTACGGCCGGATGCGCGCTGATCACGCCGACCAGCGGACGGGAGGTCCTCAAGTCAGTCGTGGACGTTGCCGGACGCACCGTCCACCGAGGACCCGTCCTCGACGCGGTTGGCTGCGTGGTCGGTTTCGAGCAGTCGCAAGCGACGGACCTGTGGACGGAACCAGAACAGGAAGATCGCCACGACGTAGACGGCGGTGAGCACGATGCTGATCGCCACGTTCCAGTCGCGCACGGGGCCGTCGAGCACGGCGTCGTTGAGGCCGTGGATCGCTGCGGCACCGAGGTAGGCCAGGCTCCCGACGCCGACGGCGCGGCCCTTCGGGAGTGACCTGGCGGCAATCCAGATGATGACGGCCGCGCCGACCGTGATCAAGGGATGTGACACCTCCGCGATCGTCCGGACGATGACGTCCACCATCATGTCGAAGGGCGGATCAGAGGGGACCGTTGCCCCGTCGAGGAACGGGGTCACCACCCCGACGATGTAGCTGATGCCCTCGACGAACCCCAACCACGCGGCGGTGACGAACACCAGCCACGCCGCAAGGAGCGGCGACCGGTAGGCGCGGGAGGTCAGCAAGACACGCTAATCTCGCTTGCGTATCGCAAGTCAGAGGTATTCCTGGAGGAGATATGAATCTCGACAGTGCAGTAGTGTTCGTCACCGGGGCGAGCGGGGGGCTCGGCAAGGAGTTCGTACAGCAGTCACTCGATCGCGGGGCGCGCCGCGTCTACGCGGCGACCCGCCGCCCGTTCGACTGGAGCGACGACCGAGTCGTCCCGGTGAATCTCGACGTGCAGGACGGTGAGGCGATCGCCCTTGCCGCAGCTTCCGCCGCAGACACGACCGTAGTCGTGAACAACGCGGGAACCTTCGCAGGCGGACCATTGCTGACACAGCCGATCAGCGAGGTCCGCGACATGTTCGCAACGAACGTGATAGGGGCCCTCGACCTCGCCCGCGCATTCGCACCGGCGCTCGAGCGGAATGGCGGAGGCGCGCTCTTGAACGTCCATTCGGTTCTGAGCTGGACGGTGTTCCCCGGCGGGGGAGCGTACGCGGCTACCAAGGCTGCTTTCTGGGCACTGACAAATGCTCTACGCCTCGAACTCGCACCTCGTGGTGTGCTCGTCACCGGGCTCCACCTCGGATACACGGACACACCGATGATCGCGGACTTCGACGTACAGAAGAACTCGCCCGCACACGTAGTGCATGCCGCGCTCGACGGCCTTCGCGACAACCAGTACGAGGTCATCGCCGACGAGATGACGGACGAAGTTCGTCGCCTCCTGTCCGCGCCCCTTGAGGAACAGTTCCCCGACCTGGCTCGCTGAGGCCGTCACCGCCACCTCTGAACCGTCGGTTGCGACGGCTCGGAGGTGCCGGCACGCGGTGGCGACGCCGCTCGTGGCCTCCTGCTCGGTGCCCGGCTCACACTCGATCCGGGCGGTACACGAGATTCGCCCGCGGATCCTCGATACCTTCCAGCACCTGCCTGGCCAGCAACGCTGAGAATTCGCGGAACGAGAAGGGGATCTTGTCATCTGTGCCGGCGACGACACGGCCACTCAACTCGATGAGGTCCTGTAGGACCGTCACCGGGGCATCACCAGTCGCGTGCGAGATGAACACTCGGTCGTACAGCCCGCTCGTCTCCTCCAACACACGTTGCAGCATCGCGGAGTACGCCATCACCGTTGACGAGTCGTCGGCGAAGAGGAATGTGCGCTGGTTTGCTGCATCGCCGGTGATGAGGGTTCGCTCCTCGCAGAGCAGGACGCCGTGTGAGCCGGGGGTGTGGCCCGGCATGGGGATCGTGCGGATCGTGATGCCGCCGAGGTCGAAGACCTTGCCGCCGCCGAGATCGTGGAAGCGCTCCGGTGATGCAGCTGGCGCGACGGCCCGACCTTCCCGACGCGCTTCGTCGTGAACTTCCTCGACCCATTCCTTGTGGATGGCGTGCACGGGGAAGTCCGCGGAGGCCATATGCACGTCGTCGAACCAACCGGCACCGAATGCGTGGTCGAGATGGCCATGCGTGATGACGACCGTGATCGGCTTGACGGTCAGCCCCTTGACGAACGACGCGAGGTCACCCACCCCGAACCCAGTGTCCACGAGCAGCGCGCGCTGTTCTCCCTCGACGAGGTACATCTGGGCATCGAGTCGGTCGTAGATTCGGGTGACGCGAGCGGTGATTCGGATGGATGAGAAGTCCGGCGACAGAGTCGGGACTTCCGCTCGCTGCTTCGTCACTTCACTCCCCTGACGCCGAACATGAAGGTCGCTCCGACCGCAGCTGCTGCAGCACCCAAAACGAGCACCCAAGTGTAAGAACCAGTGAGGCCGAAGACGCCCGCCGCGACGAGCGGTGCTGTCGCCGCCGGCACCGATGTCGCTAATGCCAGGAGGGCGAGATCGCGGCCTTCGTCCGCGCGGCTCGGGAGGACCAGCGACATGATCGCGATGTCGACTGCAAAGTACACACCGGTCGCGGCGCCTCCGACGACGGCGTAGACGAGAAGGCCCGTCCAGTCTCGTGCGACGATCGGGGCCAGGAACGCAGCGGCCATGGCCACCGCGCTCAGCGCGACGACGATCTTCCTGCGGTCGAGACGGTCCGCTAGCCACCCGAAGGCCACGATGGCGACCACCTGGCTGATGGTGTTGATCGACGCAACGGCGGCAACGGCTCCATTCACGTCGCCGAACGGTGTGTTCTCCGGTCCCACGTAATCGCTCACGATGTAGAACACGTAGTCGATCACGGCGAAGAAGCCGAGGAAGAAAAACAGCCGTGACAGGAAGACCAGCGTGAAGTCCCGGTGGCGGAAGCCTGCGAAGAACGCGGCGGCTCGCGCCGCCGCACTTAGTCGCGGGGCGCGTACCCGGGCCTCGGACGTCGACACCGGTGACTCAGGCGCGACCAAGACGAAGACCACGGTCGCCAGGACGAGAAAGAGACCGAGAACGGCGTAGCCCCAGAACTGGCCCGTACGCGTCACGACGTTGACGGACGCAAGAATCCCGAGCGGAAGCCCGAGTCCGACAACGGACGAAGCCGTGCCTCGGAGTCGCACCGGCACACGGTCAGGGATGACCGCGTAGATGGTGCTCTGGTAGATGTTCGCGAAGAACCAGACGAAGCCGATGCTGATCGCGAGCAGCGGAACGGTCGTCGCCCGCGCCATCAATACGCACGCCAGAGCGGTCAGCACCGCACTGACGAGCAACCACGGCGTCCGTCGACCGAACCGACCCCTGGTGCGATCAGAAAGCGCACCGCCGAGCGGCAGAGCGATCGTCCCTGCCACAGACGACACCAGCGCGGTGAGCGCGACCACGGCCACCTTGTTGGCCGGGTCGATCGAAGCGACCTGCGCGGGGAGCAACGCTTGCTGGATGCCCTGGTAGACCCCGTAGAGGCCGATGACGCCGGGGAAGAGCGTCGACAGGACTCGTGGAGTCCCGATTGTCCGCGGAGCCACTCGGCTCGTCCGGATTTGTTCAGTCACGGTTCCTCCTCGAATCGCTGACGCGTGTCAGTGCTGACACGTGTCAGCACAGTAGACTGACCGCGTGACCACGTCAAGGAGGACCTCCCAACGCCGCGTGACGAGTACGGACGTTGCGCGCGCCGCTGGTGTGTCCCGCGCGACGGTGAGCTACGTGCTGAACGCGACACCCAATCAGTCGATCCCGGCCGCTACCCGCAATCGCGTGCAGGAGGCTGCCGACCGACTCGGGTACATCCCCTCAGCACACGGCAGAGCGCTCCGTCAGGGCCTGGGAGAGACGATCCTCGTGCTCGAGCCGGACTGGATGCCGTCGTCGACGTCGGCGCTCTTGTGGTCTTCGATGAGCACATCGCTCGCTCAGGCCGGCCTCGTCTGCGTCTTCTCGCGCACGGCGGGCGCGGCGACCTCGCTCCGGCAAGTGCTGACCACGTTCGTACCGCGGCTGGTCCTCTCGTTCGTGCCGATCTCGGATGACGATGCAGAACTCCTTGCAGCCCAATCTGTCCCGCTGCTCCGCCTCGACGTCGGAAACGGTGGCCGGGGTGGCGATCACCTCGAACTGGACGAACACATCGGCCGAGCGCAGGTTGAGCACCTCGTCGACGTGGGGCGGAGCAAGCTCGCGTACCTCGATTTGGTGGACGAACGAGCCCGCGAGCAGTCGACGGCGCGCGCCGCCGGTGCCGAGGCCGCGGCCGCGGCGGGGCTCGGTGTAAACCTCGCGCGGCTCGACTTCGACTTCACAACCGGGCTCGTGGAATCTTCCGTACGCCAGATCCTCGACGGCGGCTTCGATGGGGTGTGCTGCTTCAACGACGACGTCGCACTCGTCATCATGGCGCGACTCCGGGCCGCCGGACGCTCGGTACCCGATGAGGTGGCGGTGATCGGGGCGGATGACCTACCGGTCGGGGCTTTCGCCGCACCCCCACTCACCACTGTTTCGCTCGACAACGCCCGCATCGGTCACTACATCGCGCTGCGCGTGGCTACTGCGGCGGGCGTGGACATGGCTGGCGCCGAACCCGACCGCGATGCGGCTGCCCGCGTGCACGTTGTGCACCGCCGGTCGAGCTGAGCGGATCAACAACGCACCTACGACCGCCTACCGACGAGCACAAAGGATCCGAATGCACGACATCAGCCACACCACACGGCCCACCGCCGAACTGACCGAGTGGTTCTTCGACGACTACCTCCCAGCGTGGACCGGAGCTGCTCTTCGGGACGACCCCGCGTTCATCGGCGCATACTGGGCGTCACCGCTCTGGGTCGGCGACGACCATGGTGCTGCGACACTTATGCCCGACGACAACGCCGTCCGGCAGTGGGCCGCTGGCACCTTTGCGCGCCTCCGTGACTCGGGCTACGCGCGGACCGAAGTCCTCGACCGCCGGGTTGTTGCCCACACCACCAACGGCGGGACGGTTGAGGTCCTCTGGTCCAGGGTTCGACACGACGGCACCGAGATTGAGCGACTCGCAGTGCACTTCACGGTGATGCGAACGCAAGCGGGAATCCGCGCTGTCGCGATCCAGGCGCTCGGCACCGACGCATCCACCCTCTGACTTGTTATTCGCAATGCAGATGGGCATCATGGCGTGATGCGTGTGCTCTTCATCGGTGCCGGCTCCGTAGGGGGCCTGTTCGGATCTCTCCTCCTTGACGCTGGCGTCGACGTCTCATTCCTTGTGCGTCCGAACCGCCGGACACAGCTACAACAGGCCGGGCTCGCCATCGCGTCCGTCCCGGACGGACCGGTCCGCAGGCTCGCCGTCCGGTCGGTCACACGGGACGAGGTCTCCTCCTCGGACGTAGTGGTCTTCGCGGTGCGATCACCGGAGCTCGGCGCAGCCATCGAGGATTCCCAGGCCTCAGTCGGTCCAACGACGACCGTGCTCCCGCTCCTCAATGGAATGCGGCACCTCGCGTCGCTCACCGAACGGTTCGGCAACCGCGTGCTCGGCGGGCTCGCGGTCACCGGAACGGTGCTGGACGCGGATCACATCATCCGTCGGCTCGGCAACGAGGCGAGCATTACGTTCGGTGAGCTCGACGGCCGATCATCGGTCCGAACCAACGACATTGCGGCTCTGTTCAAACCAGCTGCATTCCGCACAGTGCTCTCGCCAACGATCACGCAGGACATGTGGGAGAAGTGGGTTTTCATGGCGGCGGCCGGCGCTGTCACGGTCCTGTTGGGCGGCCCCGTCGGCGAGGTCGTCGCCGCCACTGACGGTCTCGGGACGATCGAAGCCATCATTGCGGAGGCCTGCGCGGTGGCAGAGGGCGCTGGCCACCCGCTGCGGGCGGCGGCGGTCGATCGCATTCGGATGACAATCACGCAGCCTGGGTCTCCGTTCACGACATCGATGTACCGAGACTTCGCAACCGGCCGGTCAACCGAGGTCGAGCCGATCCTCGGGGCATTGCTCAACGAGGCGCGCATCCATGGCGTCGACACACCGTTGTTGGCAAGCGCAGCTGTGCGGCTCCGTGTCCACGAGGCGGCCCTGGAGATGGTCCGGTGACACAGGTGACGCTCGTCACGACGGTCGACTGCCACCTGTGCGACGACGCGCGGATGGTCGTTGAACAAGTCCTCGCCACCTTCCCGGGGGTCTTCCTGACCGAGCGGTCGATCGAAGAAGACCGCGACCACCGAGAGGAGTTTGCCGAGGACGTCCCGGTCGTGATGGTGGACGGCCGAGTCCACAGCACGTGGTTCGTCGACGCGGACCGCCTCCGACGTCGCCTCGACCCAGCACGAAGCGACCGCCCCTAAACCGTCCGACATTGCACGCCCTGCGGGGACCCGCGGGTCCGTGTCCGACGGACCCGCGGGCAGTGTTTTCGTCAGTGCGGAAGCTTGGCAGCGATCAGGTCGACCGGTGTGATCGTCGGTTGCACAGCGAAGAGCTCGCCGTTTGCATCGATCGCGCGCCGCACCTCGCCCTGCAGGTGGAACGCTCGCCCCTCTTCGGTTTCGAAGGCGTCGAAGATACCGAACGTCCGTTTGTCCTTCCGGAACGCGAACCAGGTGATCGTCTCCGGCTCCCGTTCGACCATCTCGCGTGCCGAGACAAGGAATGCTGCCACCTCGTCCTCGCGTCCTGCTGCTGCCGTGAACTCCACGACGAATCCGTTCTGCACCATCTGTCGTTCCTCCTGTCCGGCCGATCCGGCCTCGCTCCGACGCTAGATCGACAACGGGCCGGAGACCCCACGCATCCGGCCACCAGCACCGCGGTCTCCGCCAAGTCCTCCTGAGACCGTCCCGTCCCGGTGGGCGAACGTCGTCCGGTACGCGGATGCCGGGACGCCGACGTGGGCCCGGAAGTTCCGTCTGAGGGTCTCCGCCGTCCCGAACCCCGTTGCGGCTGCGATCTGCGCCAGGGGCAGCCGCGTCGTCTCGAGCAGCACCTTCGCCCGCTCGATCCGCTCGTGCGTAACCCAGGCCGCGACACTGGTGCCCACTTCGCGTCGGAACCAGCGGACGAGCGTGCGCTCGCTGACGTGCTCGACACGAGCCAGCCGCTCCAGAGGCAGTGGTTCGTCGAGGTGCTCGCGCATCCACTCGAGGAGGCGCGGGGTTGCCGTCGGAGCACGGAGGGCGTCCTTCACGAACTGTGCCTGCCCTCCAGCTCGGTGCGGGGCGGCCACGAGGTACCTGGCGACGTCGTTCGCATAGGCCCGGCCGAGGTCGCGAGCAGTCAGGTGGAGCGCGAGGTCGACCGCAGCGAGGCCTCCGCCCGAAGTGAAGAACGCACCGTCGGCCACGAAGAGGCGGCCCGCCCGCAACCGCACCGCTGGGAAACGCACGGAGAACTCCTCGGCGTGCACCCAGTGCGTTGTCGCGGTCCGCCCATCGAGGAGGCCCGCCTGCGCGAGGATGACGGCACCGGCGCACAGTCCGACCACCCGTGCCCCGGAGGCTGCCGCGCTCCGGAGCGCCTCCAACAGCGCCGACGGCCGAGGCCGGAACGGCTCCGCTGATCCGGGGACCACGACCGTGCCCGCGCTCCCGAGGGTCCGCAGTGCCCCCTCGTCGGTGGCGTCGACGGACCGGAGCCGGTAGCCCGGTCCGGGGGGCGTGAGCCCGGGCACGGGTCCTGCCGTCGCGAACACCTGCGACACCACCGCTGTCTCCAACGGGTCACTGTCCGGTTCCGTCACCAGCGCGACGAGGTGGGGTGCACCGTCGATGGAGTCACCCACCCTGCGCGACCGCTCCGCGCCCGCCGGCCGAGTGCTGCCGGCCCCGGTGTGCCCCTCGTCGCCGGGGTCGTCGCACCACCGAACCTGCGGCGACCAGCAGCACGAATGCTGAGGCGACGCCCAGGACCGACCATGCGGCCGCCTCCCATCCGGGTACCTGCACGGTGACCGCCCAGCGGATGGCGAAGTTCGTGGTGGACGCGAGCGGGAAGGTGAACGTCCACCATGAGACGCCGAACGGCAGCGACCGGTAGGTCCCGACGAGCACAGCCTGGACGGCGAGCATGAAGACGAGCATGCCGATGAGGATCGACTGCACTTCGCCGATGGGTCCCGGGTGCGCGACGATCCACGCGAGGTTGGAGGTGGCTGCGGCGGCGAGGAACGCGGTCATCGCCGGCTTCAGGGTGTCGGGCAGCGCGGATCCGGTCATCAAGCGGATGAGGACGACCGTCCCGATCATCAGCCAGAAGAACAGGCCGGCGCCGAACGCGCCGAGAGCCGCCTGGTGGAGTCCGGCGCTCGACAGGGAGATGCTGGCGACGTTCGCCCCCGCGACGACCGGGACGAAGTACCCCGGGTGGACCGCGGCAAGCTCGACACCCCCTGCGATCCAGTGCGCCACCAGTTGCGCTGCAACGGAGCCGAGCAGGACGACGAACGCGAAGCAGACCCAGTCCAGGAGCGCTCCGGGGAGGACGGTGCGGTAGTGCGAGGCCAGCAGTAGGCCGACCAGCGGGATGTACGCCGCGAAGGGCCCGGAGCCCGGGTGCTCGAGGTCGGCGCGGAACGCCCCGGAACGTCGCAGGCCGGGCACGACGTACAGGACGGCGAGCAGGACCCACAGGACGCCTGCGACCGCGAAGAGCATTTCGGACGGCCATCGGACGGCGTGCAGTTCTGCCGTCGCGGTCGTCCAGCACCCGGCCAGGCCTGCGAGGCCGAGCGGAACGCCGAACGAGCCGAGTGTGACCAGCCGCCGGGAGAGGGGCTGTATCGATCCGTCGTCCATCGTGCTCCTCACTTCGTTCACCTGACTTGTAGAGTACAAGTTAGCGAGGTCGGACCGGCCTTAGCGCCGACACCGACCCGGAGGTCCCCATGCCCATCTCGCTCGCCACCGCCGTGACAGCAGCCGCCGGCGGGTCCCGCTGGTCAGAGGTCGAACGCATCGACTTCAGTCGGACGCTCGGCGGGGCCGTGTGGGGGCTGAAGCACGCATCCGGCACCGTCGAGCACGGGCTGACCCACGTCGACGTCCAGCGTCAGCGGACCCGCATGGACTCCTTCGGTCCCACGGGCGGCTCCGCGGAGTACACGCCCGACCGAGTGACGATCACCGACGGGGCGACCGGGGAGTCCGAGTTGTTCGACCACCCGAGGGAGTCGTTCGTCGGGCACGGCGTCGAAACCCCCTGGACACCAGCACACGTCGCGTACTTCGTCGGGTACACGATGTGGACGTACAGCACCGAAGCGTGGTCGCTCCAGCTCCCGGGGGTCGAGACCGAGGAGGACGGCACGTGGACGGAAGCGGGCAGGAGCCTGCGTCGCATGCGAGTCACCTACCCGTCGAGCATCACGACCCACAGTCGGGTGCAGACCCTCTACGTCGACGGGGACGACCTCGTGCGACGGCGCGACTACGAGGCCGACGTCATGGGCGGGGTCCCGAGCGCGCAGCTCGTCGCCGGCCACGTCGAGGTGGACGGGATCGTCATCGCCACGGAGCGCGACGTGTTCCCCCGGGACCCCGCGGGTGGGATCTTCGCCGACCAGCACCTGGTGTCCATCCGGCTCGCCGACGTCGCGGTGGTGTGACGCGAGCGGAGGAGCCGGGTCTCAGGCCGCGGGCGACCCGGCACCCTCCAGCCCGGTACCCCCCGGCCCGGCGCCCTCCGGACCGGCCTCGCCGAGCTCACGGAGGAGATGTGACCGTGCCGCGCCGAGGACGTCGGCGCTGAAGTCGGTGGTCGAGGTGGCGCGCGCGAGGAACAGCGCGCCGACCATCGTCGACATCCGGACCAGGGCAGCCGGTGTGACGGCATCACCCTCGTCGGACAGCCACGCTGCGAAGTCCTGCACCCCCTGGGCGAATGCCGTCCGCACCGCTCGGTCGTCCGACCGCGCCACGTCCGAGCCGAAGCCGGTCGTCACGCACCCCCCGGCCCAGTCGTCCCGGTTGTGCTCCGACAGGTACCCCCGGACGAGCTCGGCGAGCGCGGCTCGGTGGTCCACCGAGGTCTCCTCAAGGCCTGTGAGGCCCGCGTTCATCTGCTCGTACGCGTTCGCTGCGGCCTCGGCGACGAGCGCGTCCTTCGACGGAAAGTGTCGGTAGAACCCGCCGTTGGTCAGCCCGACCTCGCGCATCACGTCGCCGATGCTCACGGACGCCGCACCCCGCTCCCGGAACACGTGTGAAGCGGCTTCCACGATCTGCTGACGGTGCCGGTCTGCCTGGTCCCGTGAGACGCGTCCCATGTTTGCCCCTTCCGTAGATGCTGATCGCAATCTATCGTCTGGTCGAAAGATGTCGACAGACATCTAACGAGAGGACACCATGAGCGATGACATCCCCGACCAACGTGGTCGCCGCTATGTCGTGACGGGGGCGACCGGCGGCATCGGCGCCGCTGCCGGTCGTGCGCTGAGCGCGGCCGGCGCTGAGGTCGTGCTGGCGGTCCGCGACCTCGACCGCGGTGCGGCGGTCGCCGCGACCTTCCCGGGCCCGACCGAGGTGCTCGCGCTCGACGTCTCCCGCCTCGACTCCGTCCGCGCGTTCGGTCGAGATTGGTCCGGTCGACTCGACGGGCTGCTCAACAACGCCGGCGTGATGGCGACACCGTTCGCCCGGACGCCGGACGGCTTCGAGTCCCAGCTCGCGACGAACTTCCTCGGCCACTTCGTGTTGACCCGCCTCCTTCTGCCGTTCGTCACCGACCGCATCGTGAACGTCTCGTCCGTGCTCGCGTCCTTCGCCAGGATCGATCTCGACGACCTCAACTGGCAGCGACGCCGGTACGGCCCGTGGCGGGCGTACGGGCAGTCGAAGCTCGCTGACCTCCTGATCACCGATGAGCTGCAGCGCCGCCTCGACCTCGAGGGCAGCCGCGTCCGCGCGGTGACGGCTCACCCCGGAGTCGCGCGGACCGGCCTCTACGGGAACGGGAACGCCACGGGTGCGTTCGGCGTCGTCCTCCGTGTTGCCGCTCGCTGGCGCGGTGTGCCTCCCGAGATCGGTGCCCGATCGGTGCTGCAGGCCCTCACCGCGGACGTCGCCGGTGGCTCGTACCTCGCACCACCGAGCCGTCCGTCGGTCGTCCGCGAGCAGCGCCGTGCGCGCCACGAGGACGACCACCCCACTGCGCTCGCCCTGTGGGAGCGCGCATCGGCACTGACCGGCTTCTCCGCCGCACTCTGACCGCCCGAAACACTCCGGGACTTCCGCACCGCGGCGGTCCGTTCGAGCTCGAACAGAAAGAGGAACACCATGTCCACGACACCCTCGACGACGACCGTCCAGACGGCGTCCGCAACCCACACCTACCGACGGACCGGTCCGGTCGGCGCGGTACCACTCGTCCTCCTGATGCGCTTCCGCGGGACCATCGATGACTGGGACCCGGCCCTCATCGAGCCCCTCAGCCGGAACCGCGACGTCATCCTGGTCGACAACGTCGGCACCGGGCGCTCCACCGGAGAGCCTCGCGACTCGATGGAGGGCGCAGCCGCGGGCATCATCGACTTCGTCGAAGCCCTCGAGCTCACACAGGTCGACCTACTCGGTTGGTCGCTCGGCGGGGTCGTCGCTCAGTACGTCGTCGACGCCCGTCCGGACCTGATCCGACGCGTCGTCGTGGCGGCGAGCACGCCGGGGCTGGTACCCGACACCCCGGCGCCCGACGCCCGTGTCACTGAGATCCAGATGAAGCCCGACGCCACTGCTGCGGACATGGCGTACCTCTTCTACCCGGACACCGACGACGGCCGAGCAGCCGCCGCCGCGTCCGAGGCCCGGATCGCGGCGGCGCGTCCGGCGGACGCCGTCGTGGTGTCCGACCGTGCCGCCGGTGCTCAGCTGGTCGCGGCGTCCGTCGCGTACCAAGTGCCGGTGCCCGACCTGGTCGCCCGACTCGCGAGGACCACGCAGCCGGTCCTGTTCGCGAACGGAGTGCAGGACGTGGGCATCCCGGCCTCGGCCTCGGTCTTCGGTGCGACGCACGCGCCCCGCGGGACCGCTCTGCTCTACGGCGACGCCGGGCACGCGTTCCTGTTCCAGCACGCGGAGCACTTCGCTGCGACCGTGGACCTCTTCCTGCGCTGACGCCGAGCTGGAATGGTCTGGTGCGTCCGGCTCGGGTCCTCCTCGGCCGGACGCACCGCTCAGACCGTCAGCGTCCAGCCCGTCCGGAGGCCCAGGTCCCGGAGGCCCGCCCGGCGCAGGTTCCGCAACGACTGCCCCGGCCGGTCCACGGAGCCGAGGGCAGCCTCGGCGAACACCCACCTACAGCCGGCGCGCCTCGCCGCCTCGATGCGAGCGCGGATGAGGACACCCTGGACACCGCGGCGTCGGGCGCGGGGCAGCGTCGCGCCTCCGAACAGCTCCGCAGCGGGTCCGCGGACCGAGACCGCGCCGACACCGACGAGCTCCATGCCGTCCCACGCCCCGAGCGCGACCCAGCCGTCGGCATCCACGGAGCCGGCTCCCATAGCCGCGAGGTGCGGGTCAGCCGGATCTCCGAAGGCCTCGAACATCGTCGCGGACCACGACAGTGCTTCCTTGGGCCGGACCGCGCGGACCATCATCGGCCCGGTGGGCGCGGCGGACACGGCGAGCTCCTCGAGTTCCGCGCCCAACTTCACGAGCGTCGGCCCCGCCGACAGTCCCAGTCGCTCGCACGTCTCCCGCCACCCGTCAGGCTCGAACGCCGGAGCGATATGCAGCGACGCTCGACGCACTCCGCTCCGCGTGAACCGCTCCCGTGCCAGCGCGACGAGGTCATCAGCGGTCCCCGTCCACCGCGTGACGCCGACGACGCGACTCCACTGGTCGGTCGGATCGTGGGGCATCGAGACGAGTATGCCGTCGGCGAAGGCTTCCGCAGTCAGTCCGAGCGCTGCTTGGGCTTGCGCAGGCGTCCGACCGACGAGGTCAGCGAGGGCATCGGCTTCGGCGTGTTCCGCGATGCGGATGAGCTCTGTGGCTGTGGGCAGCATCCACCTAGCTTACTTTCTCAACAAGAGTCAGGTGGGCGTATCCCGGTGGTTCCGAACCGGTGGCGGTACGCGCTCGGCGTCGTGCCGGAGGAGCGCCGGAACGCTCGGCGGAACGCGGCCGGGTCGGTGAAACCCGCTCCGTGGGCGGCCTCCGTCACGGTCGACCCCTGCTCGAGCAGCTGCCGACCGAGGTCCACCCGCGCGCGCTCGACGAAGCGGACCGGAGTGGTGCCGAGCTCCTCGACGAAGAGCCGCGCGAGGTGTCGGGCGCTGAGGCCCACGGCTCGGGCCGAGTCCCGGGTGCTGAACGGCGACGCTGGATCCGCGAGGACCACGTCCACGACGGACCGCACCGGCGAGGAGCGCGGGGCAGGCCCACGCAACCCCGCCGAGAACTGGGCTTGACCGCCAGGACGCTGCATGTGCACCACGAGAGCTCGAGCGACGTCGCGGGCCAGGTCACCTCCATGGTCGCGTTCGACGAGCGCCAGGGCGAGGTCGATCCCGGCTGTCACCCCTGCGGAGGTGACGACGTCCCCGTCCTGGACCCAGATCGAGTCTGGCGTGACCTCGGTGTCCGGCGCGACCCGAGCCAGCAGTTCCGCATGTCGCCAGTGCGTGGTCGCGCGCCTACCCGCGAGCAGTCCGGCCTGGGCCAGGACGAACGCGCCTGTGCACACTGATGCGACGGTGCGGGCGGAGCGGGCAACCGCTCGGACACCATCGACGAGTCCGTCGGGTGCCGATCGATCGACGAGGTCGTCGCCACCAGCGACCAGCAGCACGTCAGGCGCGTCGAGGTCCCCCAGGGAGGCGTCCACGGGGACGGTCAGTCCCACCGACGTGCGGACGGGCCGTCCATCGGGGGAGACGAACCGGAGGACGTAGTGGGCTCCGGACCGGTTGGCTTCGGCGAACACCTCGGCCGGCCCGGTCACGTCCAGGAACTTGACCCCATCGAACAAGACGATCGCGACGGTCGTCCCCTGCATGTCCATCGGTGCCTCATCTCCGTCCTGATGTCGCTCGTCGTCGGTCGCGCCGTCCACCCACCCTGGAGTACACGATCCACGAGAGAGGACGCGATCCATGATCGACACCATCGCCGGCATCACTGTGCCGGACACTGCCCTCGTCCGCGCGGCGACCGACCACGTCCGTGCCGCTGAGGACGACCTGCTGTTCCACCACTCGCGCCGGGTGTTCTTCTTCGGAGCCCTGCAAGGTCACCGGCGCGGGCTCCGCCCCGACCTGGAGTTGCTCTACGTCGGCGCGATGTTCCACGACCTCGGCCTGACCGATCGACACCGCGACTCAGGGCAGCGGTTCGAGGTCGACGGTGCGGACGACGCCCGCACCTTCCTCCTCGAGCACGGCGTGGACACCCAGGCGGCCCGAGATGTGTGGCTCGGCATCGCGCTGCACACCACACCCGGCGTGCCGGAGTTCCTCGAGCCGGAGATCGCGCTGGTGACCGCAGGTGTCGAGACGGACGTCCTCGGTATCGGCCGGGACGACCTCCCGGAGGACACCCTCGGAGCGGTCATCGCGGCGCACCCGCGGCCAGACTTCAAGCGACGCATCCTCGAGCGCTTCGCGGAGGGCAACCGGCACCGGCCTGAGACGGTGTTCGGGAACGTCAACGCGGACGTGCTGGCGCACTTCCTGCCTGGCTTCCGGCGGACCGACTTCGTCGAGGTCATCCGCGGCAACACGTGGCCGGAATGACCGGAGCGGCGGGTCGGGACCCGCGGTCGTGACGGACGGGAGGCGCGGAGCGGGCTGGCACCGCGCCTCCCGTCCGTCTGCACGCACGCCGGCGCGCGGTCAGCGCGCGAGCAGACGCCGGACCCACTCGCCACGGGTGCGGCGTGCTGCCTTCGAGAGCTCGGCGTCGGGTGCCAGCAGTTCGAAGAGGTGGTACCCGCCAGGCCACACGTGCAGCTCGGCCTCGCCGCCAGCGGCCCAGATCCGGCTCGCGAAGGCGACGTCCTCGTCTCGGAACACCTCGGCCGAGCCGACCTCGACGTACGTCGGCGGGAGACCACTCAGGTCCTGCTCACGGCTCGCGGACTCGTACGACGTGATGTCCTCGGTGCCCCGGCGGTCGCCCAGGTAGAAGTTCCAGCCGGTCTCGTTGCTGGTTCGGTCCCAGATGCCGATGCCGTCGATCTGCTGCGCCGAGTTGCTGTCGTTGTGCTCGTCGAGCATGCCGTACATGACGACCTGGCCGGCAAGGGCGGGCACTCCGCGGTCTCGGGCCATCAGGGTGATCCCCGCGGCGAGGCCCCCTCCGGCACTGCCACCGATCGTGATGAGTTTCGAAGGGTCGAAGCCGAGCTCGTCGGCGTGCTCCGCCGTCCAGACCAGCGCAGCGTACGAGTCCTCGAGCGCGGCCGGTGCCGGGTTCTCCGGCGCGAGGCGGTACTCGACGGTGACGACGACGGCGTCGAACTCGACGACGTAGTCGACGACCGGGGCGACCCCGACGAACCGGTCGCCGAAGATCATCCCGCCGACGTGCGTGAAGAAGAACGCGGCACCGGGCTCGGTGTGGTCCGTGCGGCGGAAGACCGAGACGACGAGGTCGCCAGCGGGCCCGGGGACGAGGTGCTCCTCGTGGACGATCGGACGCCCCTCGAGGAGCTGCTCCAGGGACGGGGTGAAGCCCGGGCCGCGCAGGACCTCTAGGTGCTCGGGCAGGAGCGTCGGGGAGATCCCGGCCTGGGCGAGGACGGGCTCGAGTTCAGCGTCGAACGGCGGGGGCGTGGTGTTGCGGGTCATCGTTCCTCCAGTGCGAGTGCAGTGCCGATCGGTCGACCGGCACGGGGGGAACGTAACACTGACTGACCGTCGGTCACAACTGACTTTTGCGAAACAAGTGAGATGATGGGCGCGCCCGGTGCGCACCCTGCGCACCGACAACGAGAACGGATCCCGCCATGACCAACCGCACCGAGACCGCGCCGACGCACACCGTCGTCACATCCTCCGGACCTGTCGCCTACCGCCGGTTCGGCCCGACCGGGGGCACCCCGGTCGTGTTCTTCCAGCGCTTCCGCGGAACGATGGACCACTGGGACCCGGCCTTCGTCGACGTCATCGCCGCCGAGCACGACGTGATCCTCTTCGACAACATCGGCGTCGGCCGGAGCGGGGGCGTCTCGCCCGACACCTTCGGTGGCATGGCCAGCACGGCGGTCGACTTCCTCCGCGCGCTCGGGATCGAGCAGATCGACGCGGTCGGCTGGTCCATCGGCGGCTTCGTCGCGCAGCTCGTGGCACTCGACGAGCCGGGCTTCGTCCGCCGCCTCCTCGTCCTCGGCTCCGGCCCCGGCGGCCAGAACGGCGCTCCCGGTCCCGAGCCGAAGTCCATCGAGGTCATGGTCAAGCCGGAGAACGACGACGAGGACTTCCTCTACCTGTTCTTCGGTCAGCACGAGGACGGGCGACGCCGCGGCAGCGAGTCGCTCCGTCGACTCGAGTCGCGTCTGACGCCGGATGCCCCGCAGGTCGGCCCCGAGACCATCCAGGCGCAGCTGCACGCCATCGGCGCCTGGGGAGAGGACGAGGGCTCGGCGTGGGAGCGTCTCGAGGAGCTCGACATCCCGGTGCTCGTCGCGAACGGAGCGCACGACGTGATGGTGCACGCCGAGCACTCGTTCAAGATGGCGCAGCGGCTGGCTGATGCCACGACGGTGATCTACAGCGATGCCGGCCACGGCTTCCTCTTCCAGCACCCGGAGGAGTTCGGCGCCACCGCACTGCGGTTCCTCACCGCGTGACGGACGGAGGGCGGGGCGCACACCGTGGTGCGCGCCCCGCCCTCGACTGACAGGAGCAGTCAGCGCGTCTCGACCAAGACGCGGTACCGCCGGGCCGTGGCAGCCATGAGCACGAGCCCGATCACGAGAGCGACGAGGGCCGACGCCGCACCGAGCTGCACACTGCTGCTGGTCCCGACCGCATCCACCGCGAGGCCCGCGAGGAACGAACCAGCAGCCACACCGACCTGCACGACAGCAGTGAAGGAGGCGTTCACGGCCTCTGCCGAGAACCGCTTGCCGTCGAACGTGAAGAGCCAGTGCTGGAGCGCGACCGGTGCGTTGCCCCACGACAGGCCCCACAGCACGAGCGCGACGACGACCGCCACGACCGCAGAGGCACCGAGCGCGAGCAGCAGGAGCCCGGCCCCTCCCGCGACCAGCGTGGCGATCACGGTTCCTCGGATGCTCCGTCCGAGGAGTGCACCTCCACCGAAGTTCCCGACGATCGTGAGGACCCCGTAGACGAACAAGAGCAGCGATGCCGTGGCAGCCGACAGGCCGGCGACCGAGACGAGGTAGGGGACGACGAACGTGAACGCGCTGAACTGGCCGAACACGACGAACAGGACGATCGCGAGCAGCGCAACCGCTGGGGCAGACGTGAGGATCGTCCGGAAGTCCGCCCCCGTCACACGGTCTGCCGCGGGGATGCGCGGTACGAGGACGAGCTGCATGACGACGGCGAACACGGCGACGACCGCAGCACCGGCGAAGGTCCAGCGCCAGTCGACGTGGGCCACAGCGAGGGTCGCGGACGGAACGGTGATCACCGATCCCACGGCGATGGCGCCGAACACCATCGAGCTGGCGGTGTGCACGATCCGCTCAGGGACGAGCCGTGCCGCTGCGGACACGGCGGTCGCCCAGACACCACCGACGCTGACACCGAGCAACAGACGTCCCAGCAGCATCACTCCGAAGGTCGGCGCGATCGCGCTGAGGACACAGGACACTGCGATGAGCGCAGTGAGCACCTGGACTGCGACACGACGGTCGAGACGCCGCATGAGGACGGTGGCGACCGGCGCAGCCACCGCGCCGACGACCGCCGGCAGCGTGACCAGCAAGCCGGCCTCCCCCTCGGACACGCGGAGCCCGCGGGCGATGGCGGAGAGGGCGCCAACCGGGACGAACTCGGCGACGACGACCGAGAAGGACCCAAGGGCGATGGCGAAGACGGCCGCCAGGGGCCGGCGACCGCGCGGGGCGAGGTGGTTCTGAGACATGCTTCTCCTGTTGAGACTGATCGGTGCGGAATGAAGAGTCGGATCGAGACGGGGTTGGGAACGACCCCGTGGACCCAGTCAGTTGTGTGGATAGTGGCGGAAGCGGAGTCGAGCGATGGACTCGCAGGCGGCTCAGGACACCAGTGCGGCGATCTGCCGGATGACCGCTTGCTGTCCGTCCTCGGAGAGGCCCGCGGCGGATCGCGCGCGCAGCCCGATCCAGGCGGTGTGGACGAGCGGCGCGAGCGCTGCCACCCGCGCACCGCCCGCCTGACGCAGCACCGCCGCGATTCGGTCGGTGCTGCGCTCGAAGTGTCCATCGACGATCGCGCGGACATCCGGGTCGCCACCACGGTCCGTCCCCGCGTTGACGGCGAAACACCCCGGCGGTGTCGCGTCCGGCAGTCGGAGGCCGGAGCTCAACAGCGCTTCGATCCGGTCTGCCACTGGCCCGTCTGCGTCGAGCACGGTCTGGTGCACGAGTTCCGCACGCCGGACGTACTCGTCGAGCGCGCTGAGGTACAGCGCGCGCTTGTTGCCGAACGTGTCGTACATGCTCCGCTTCCCGACGCGCATCACCGCCATGAGCTCCTGGGTCGAGGTGCCCTCGTACCCGGCGGCCCAGAACCGCCCCATCGCGCGATCGAGGGCGGTCACCGGGTCGAACTCCTTGCTTCGTGCCACGGACAGAGCGTAGCGCAGATCGAGACCGATCGGTGCGGAAAGTAGGTGCATAAGATGGCGGACCAGGAGGACGCATGACAACGGCAACCCGATCGACGCGGCCACCACGCCGGGTCAAGCCCGCCGAGGAGCGCCGTCGCGACCTGCTCGACGCAGCAGTCCTGGTGTTCACGGAGCGCGGCGTCGCCGACACCACCGTCGAAGAAATCGCTCGGACCGCGGGCATGTCGAAGGGGTCGTTTTACCTGCACTTCGCCACGAAGGAAGACCTGGCTTCGGCAGCGTGGGCGCGTCACATGGAGTCGTTCCTCGACGTGGGAGCCCAGATCCTGTCCGACGAGACCAGGACCGTCGCGGGACGGCTCGTGACCGTGCTCGAGGAGTTGACCAGGTTCGCAATCGATCACGGCGACGTCCACCGGGCCCTGTACGGGACGTCTGGTGCAGACGCGGTGAAGAACGACGTGAACGAACGGCTCATCTCGATGATCGCCGCCGCCGCCACAGCAGGCGTACGCGCGGGAGTGATCACCGCGGACGGTCCGGAACTCCTGGCCCGGGCGCTCTACCACGGGTACTGCGGAGCAGCGACGGACGCCGTCTCCGGAGCGGCCGACATCGACACCGACGAGCTCGTGCGCAGCGCCGGCGTGATGACGAGGGCGGTCTTCCCCGGAGTCGACAAAGTCCGCTGACGGCGTCGACCCGGCCCGGCCCGTTCGGGTCGGGTCGGGTCGGGCGACACCGGGTCAGCGGCGGTCGGCGATCAGACCGGCGACGACCTCGGGCTGGTCCCACTGTGGCCAGTGCGATGCGCCGGGTACCTCGTGCACCACGGCACCGGTGAACCGGTCCGCCATCTGCCGCGCCAGCGCTGGACTGAGGTACCGGTCCTCCGCACCGAACGCCAACGTCACCGGCTTGCTCAGCTCGCGGAGTTCGCCAGCGGCCGCACGACGGGTCTGCTCACCGAGGTCCCGCGGCAGCGCGCGCGTCCACGCCCGGACGGCGCGCAGCGCGTCCGGCTGCGACGCATCCCCGAAGAACTGGGGGATGACGGCCCGCGAACGGACACTGTCCGGGGCGTCCGGGGCGTACCCGAAGCGCCTCGCGGTGTGCCCTAACAACCAGGCACGCTGCGCCGGATCGGCGATGACGGCATCGGAGAGCGGCGCCAGACGGGGGTCGCCGAACATCTGGATCATCTCCGGCAGACGGAGCGCTGGCTCACGGCCGTAGTAGCTGTTCAGGAGGAAGAGGCTCGTGACCCGTTCGGACGCCAGTGCCGTCTCGACGGCCACCGGCCCGCCGCTGTCGTGGCCGACGACGACGGCGTCGCTGAGGTCGAGCGCCTCCAGGACGGCCACGACCTCGTCGACCCGTTGCCCTGGGCGGACGAGCGAGCTCTGCGTGCGCTCGGATGCGCCGTAGCCAACGAAGTCGATGGTCACTACCCGGTGCCGGTACAGGAGCGGGACGATGCGGTCGTGGATCCGGCTGTCGTCGGGGAAGCCGTGCAGCAGCACGACGGGGGCACCGTGCCCGTCGTGGTCGTGTGCGGCGACGCGACCGTACCGGGTCGAGATCCGGCGGAGCACGCTCCGTCTGATGGCACGTGTGCCCGACACCTCAGACCTGCCCGACGGGGTTGGGGAGGGCGCTCTCGTACGCGCGCAACCAATCGGTGTGACCGCCGATGCCCCAGTCCTCCGCCTCGAGCTCGACGATCGTCACCCAGACGCGGCGGAGCTCCTCGGGCAGGGGCACACGTTCCTCGGCCTCGATGAGGATCTGCGCGAAGTCGCGCATGATGCCGGACTTGTCCAGACGTGTCAGCCGGCCGGCGGGGATCCGCACCTCCACGAAGTACGAGGGCCGGGTGTGCTCCGGGGAGCCACCGACGTAGTCGGCGCCGGACTCCACCTCGTACACCCACCCCTTCATCACTCTGCGCGCGACCGGAGTATCCGGTACGTGTTCCCAGTGCATGAGCGCGTCGGTAAGGCGCGCCATCGCCGCAGCCTGCTGCTGCTGGTCGAGTGCGCCTTTGCGCATCGTCAGGTTGATCCAGGGCATGGTCTCTCCTTGTCGGTCGTGGTCCGGCGCGCCGCATGGGCTCAGCGGGCGACGCTCGGCTCGTTCTGACGGACCCAGTCGAGTGCCGTCTTCGCCACCGTCTCCCAGCCGCTGTCGAAGACCAGGGAGTGGCCTCGCCCGTCGATGCGTCGGTAGGAAGTGTTCAGCCCCGGTTCGTACAGCAGGGCTGCCTGGCGGGCCACGATCTCCGGGATGGTGTGGTCCCGGCTGCCGCCCATGACGAGCAGGGGGCCGCGTCGCAGGTCGTCGAGGTCGACCTCGGTCGGTGAGGACGCGTCCTTCTTCGCCGCGGTGAGCTCGAACACGGGTCGACCGGGACCGGGGATCGCGTACTGCCGGTGCAGACGGTCGGACTCGGTCCGGCTGATCGCGTTGCCGAATCCGTACCGGAACTGTCGCGGCGTCAGCGACACCGAGCGGTCGGCGTTCGCCTTCTTGCTGACGACGGGGAGTGCCGAACGGATCTGCGCGAACGGAAGGGCGCGGACGCCCTTGATGGGGGCCGGGTCGATCGCCACCGCTGCCCTCGCCACCCCAGCCGCGAGCAGCTTCTGCGCGACGAGACCGCCGAAGGAGTGACCGATCACGATCGGCTTCTCCGGCAGGCGTGCTGCGATGCCCGCGTAGTGGTCGGTGATCGCACGCACGCCGATGCCGGCGAGACGTTCGGGGTGTGCGCGGGTCTCCTCGACCGTGGCGCCGTCGCCGGGCCATCCGGGCGCCTGCGCGTCGTAGCCGGCCTCCTCGAAGAGGTCCTGCCACGGACGCCAAGCCGACGAGTGGATCCACAGGCCGTGGATGAAGAGCACCGGAGTCATGGCCGCGCCTACTTCGTCTTGGCCGCGGTCTCGATCACGCGAGTGATCGCCGACGGCTGCTCGAGCATGGACAGGTGGTCGGCCTTGACCTTCGTCACGTCGCCGTGCGCCCGCTTCGCCATGGCCTCCTGACCGGCTGCCGGGATGACCTTGTCCGAGGAGCCGATCACGAACCAGCTCGGGATCGTCTTCCACGCCGGGTCACCCGAAGGCTCCTGGAGCGCGCCACCCGCCACCGGAGACTGTGACGCTGCCAGCACGGCGGCCTTGCTGCCGCTCAGGTGTGCCGCGAACGCGGACTTGAACAGGGTCTCCTTGATGTAGAGGTCCGGGTCGCCCGCCGGCAGGTTCGGGTCCTGCACGGCGTCGAAGACGGTCTTCGGGTCTGCCGCCAGCGCCGAGCCGGGGACCGAGCCGGAGAGCTGCACGACGGTCTCGCCCTTGTCGGGTGCGAATGCGTCGACGTAGACCAGGTCGGTCACGCGGGAAAGGCCCTTCGCGGCGTTGGTGATCACGGCGCCGCCGTAGGAGTGCCCGACGAGGACGACCGGCCCGGTCGTTGCCTGTTCGACGAACGCCTTGAGGGACGCGGCGTCGGTCGAGAGGCCGCGCAACGGGTTCGGTGCGCTGACGACGGTGTACCCGTCCGACTGCAGACGCTTGGTGACTGGCGCGAAGCTGGAAGCGTCGGCCCATGCGCCGTGCACGAGCACAATTGTCGGCTTCGCGGCCTTGGTCGTGGAGGTTGCGGACGCGGTCGAAGACGTGGACGGGGTGCCGGCGGCGTGCGCTGCGGTCGGCACTGCGATGAGCGCAGCCGCGGCGGCGCCGATGGCGAGGCGAGTGGTGAGGCGATGGGACGAGGTGGTCATGGGGGCTCCGATCAGCGGGAGAAAGAACGATCGTTCTTTCTGCTGGAGAGCATGGCATGGCTTCTAGCTTGCGTCAAGCAACTTAGCCAAAAAGAACGAACGTTCTTTCTATGTTATGATCCGCCGATGACCGCCACCGACACACTCCCGATGACCTCCCCTCGTGAGCACCTGCTCTCGGTCGCGGGCGAGCTGTTCTACCAAGAAGGCATCACGGGTGTCGGCATCGAGCGGATCGTCGCCGAGGCGCACACCACCCGCGCGACCCTCTACCGGCACTTCGCCGGCAAGGAGGCACTGGTGGTGGCCTACCTGGAGCGTGAGGACGCGATGCTCAAAGCCGCCTTCGATGCCGCGGAGTCCGTGGCGACGGACCCAGAACACCTCCTCGAGCTCGCGATCGAGGGGATCGCCGAGGACGCGAACCGGCACCACACGCGGGGCTGCCCCTTCATCAACGCCACCGCCGAGTACGCCGACGCCCAGAGTCCGGTACGGGCCGTCGTCTCGTCCCATCGGCGCTGGTTCCGGGGACAGCTGGAGCGGTACCTCGACGCCGCAGGCCGGGTCAACGCCGGGGACCGAGCCGACGAACTCGTCATGCTCCGCGATGCTGTACTGGTCGGGAGCTACCTCGACGACCGATCAGCTGCTCATCGCACATTCATCCGGGCCGCACGAACAGCGGCATCGATCCGTAGATGACGCACAGCCGCGCAGCTGACTTGCGCAGTACGATGCAGGGATGTCGCGCGCCCGAACTCCCGAACTCGGACCCGTTCAGCCGTTCTGTTCGATCGAACGGACGCTGACCATCCTTGGTGACCGGTGGGCGTTCCTCGTCCTCCGCGAGTCCCTGCTGTACCAAGTCGAGCGCTTCGCTGACTTCCAGGAGCGACTGGGGATCGCGACCAACGTGTTGACGGATCGACTGAAGCGGCTCGTCGACGGCGGAGTGCTCGAGCGAGTCGACTACCAGGAGCCCGGTCGCCGAGCACGTTCTGCATACCGCCCGACCGCTGAGGGGCGACAGCTCCTCGTTGTGCTCGGTGCGCTCCAGCAATGGGGTGACGACAACGTGCCGCGAGCTGACGGCCCGACGATGACGCGACACGAGCAGAGCAGCGACGCGCCTGTCCGCGTGGGATTCGTCCGCCACGACGACGACAGCCTCCCGCCTGAGGCCGTGGAGTTCAGCCGGGTCTAGGTCAGACTACTGACTTGTGATAAACCAGTCAGCAGTGATGGTCGCGTGACCGTCACCACCCGTGAGGGAGGGGCAGTCGTGGCAGAAGCCTTCATCATCGACGCAATCAGGACCCCGTTCGGCAAGGGCAAGCCCGACGGACAGTACGCGGGCACGCATCCCGTCGATCTCCACGCCCACGCGATCCGAGAAGTTGTCCGACGGGCGGGCATGCCCGGTGCAGCCGTGAGCGACGTGATCGCTGGCGCCGTCGGACAGGTCGGCGAGCAGAGTGCGAACACCGCTCGCTGGGCGGCGCTGGCCGCCGGGTTGCCCGTGAGTGTGCCTGCCGTCACCATCGATCGGCAGTGCGGCAGCAGCCAGCAGGCGCTGCACTTCGCGGCGCAGGGCATCCAGGCAGGCGCGTACGAGGTCGTCGTTGCATCGGGCGCCGAGTCCATGAGCCGGATCCCGATCGGCAGCCAGATGGCCGGCAGGGACCCGTTCGGTGAGGCCGTGCAGCGGCGTTTCGCCCCCGGACTCGTTCCCCAGGGCATCAGCGCCGAGCTCATCTCGGCGCGCTGGGCCATCTCGCGGGAGGAATCAGACGCCTTCGCGCTCGAGAGCCATCGTCGAGCGACCCGGGCGCAGCGAACAGGGCTGTTCGAGCGCGAGACGGTCCCCCTGTCCGCGGGCGACGTCGACCAGTCGATCCGCCCGAACACGACGCCGGAGGCACTGGCAGCGCTGCGTCCGGCCTTCGAAGACCCTCGCTGGTCCGAACGGTTCCCCGAGATCTCCTGGAGCGTCACAGCCGGGAACGCGAGTCCGGTCAACGACGGTGCCGCCGCGGTGCTGGTCGCCGGATCGGAAGCGGTGGAGCGGTTCGGACTGCGGCCCCGGGCCCGCGTCGTCGCGACCGCGGTCGTCGGCGACGATCCCATCATGATGCTCACGGGCATCGTCCCGGCCACGGAGCAAGCTCTGCGCCGCGCCGGGTTGTCGCTCGACGACATCGATGCGTTCGAGGTGAACGAAGCGTTCGCGTCCGTCGTACTCGCGTGGCTCAAGGCGACCGACGCTGACCCTGCCAAGGTCAACGTGCACGGCGGTGCCCTCGCGATCGGACATCCGCTCGGTGCCAGCGGCGCACGTCTTACCGCCACACTGCTCGGAGTGCTCGACGCGACAGGGGGCCGCTACGGCCTCCAGGTCATTTGCGAAGCGGGCGGGTTGGCAAATGCGATGGTCATCGAGTGGCTCGGCTGACAGGGGACCTGATGGTCATCGAATACTCGGTCCACGTCTCGCACGGACGCGAACGCGCTGGCGACGACAGAATGCCGGACGGTTCGCCGCTGATGTGGAGCCCACTCGCGACTGTCCTGATCGAAGGGGATCGCGACGCGTTCCTCGTCGATCCACCGTTCCTCGTCGATCAGATCGACGAGGTGATCGACTGGGTGGCGCGGAGCGGGAAACGCCTCGTAGGGATCTACGCTACGCATGGCCACGGCGATCACTGGTTCGGCACGGCACGAATCCAGGAGCGCTTCCCCGGCGCGCGAGCGTGGGCAACTCCCGGGACCATCGAGCTCATGCGCCTCCAGGCGACCACCGCACGAGAAGTGCTCTGGGATCGGATCTTTCCGGGCCTGCTCCCTGCGACGCCGGTCGTGGCTCAGCCCGTCCCCGAGGACGGGCTCTGGCTCGAGGGCGCCGAGCTCGTTCCCGTTGAGGTCGGGCACTCCGACACGGACGCGACCACCGTGCTCTGGGTTCCCTCGATCGGACTGGTGGTGGCCGGAGACGTCGTCTACAACGGCGTCCACCAGTTCCTCGCCGAGGGCGCCCACGGTGGCTTTGAACGCTGGCAGGAGGCCCTCGACCAGGTCGACGAGTTGCACGCGACGTCCGTGGTCGCCGGGCACAAAGACCCGCGACGAGCCGACTGGCCTGAAGCCATCGGGGAGACGCGGCGATATTTGTTTGACGTTATGGAGGTGTCTGCCTCCGGCGTCGACCGTATCGGCTTCTTCGACGAGATCCTCCGACGCTGGCCCGAGCGGTTGAACCCCAGTCCGGTTTGGTACGGCGCCTCGGCGGTGCTGGTCGCGTCAGAGGAGTCCTGACATCAACGATCTGGTTGCCGCGGACCGTGACCGGACCGCGTCAGGGCTTCAGAGCAGGTCCTTTTGGACAGCGGCCAGTGTGCCGGCTCTCGCCTTGTGGGGGAGTGGAGCGTCAACGCCGGTCTACCCGATCTACCGGACCGATTGGGGCCTGAGCCAGGTCGAGGCAACGACGGTCTTCGCCGTCTACCCGTTCGCCCTGGCGCTGGTACTCGCGTGTTTCGGGGGCGTGTCGGACCGCGTCGGGCGGCGGGCGGCGATGCTCGCCGGAGTCGTTTCCATCGCTGCCGGAGCACTGGTCTTCGGCGTCGCGCCTGACCTCGGGTTGGTCATCGTTGGCAGAGCCCTGATGGGTGTTGGCGTCGGGTTGGGCTTGAGTCCGGCGACGGCGGTCATGGTCGCTTCTGCGTCGCATGCTCCTCCTGGCCGGTCGAGTTCGATCGCAACCGCATCGACTGCGATCGGTTTGGCGTTCGCCACCTTCATCGGCGGAGCGCTCGTCGAGTACGCGCCGGCGCCACTTCACTTTTCGTACTGGGTCCTTTTCGCGGTCGCGGTCGTAGTCCTGCTCATGCTGCTCCGACTCCCTCCCGACCGGCCGGCCCGGATCCTCAGCGAGCAGAAGAAGGACGGCCGACTCCCGGCCGAGTCCCGCGGCGTCCTCGTCCGGGCCTCGATCTCGATCGCAGCCGCGTACTCGCTCGGGGCGCTGGAGCTGTCCCTGGGCGCGGACATCGGCAAGACCCTCGTAGGGACGTCCAACGCGTTCGTGATCGGCTCTGTCATCTCCCTCACGAGCCTGGTCATCGGCGTCGTGGCACTCGCAGCGAGGCGGTTGTCCGCCCGAATCTCCGGTGTGTTCGGCGGCTTCGCCTCTGTAGCCGCTACTGCGACGCTCATCGGAGCCGCACAGGCTTCCTCGCTTCTGCTGTTCGTCGGCTTCGCGCTCCTCGGCGGCATCGCCTACAGCCTGTTGTTCGCGTCGGGTATCGCGGCACTCGCATCGTCGATCCCGGAGTCGTTCCGGGCGACAAGCCTCTCGACGGCATATCTGGTCGGCTGCGTCATCCAGGTGGCAGTCGCTCTCAGCCTCGGCGTGGTCGCCACGACCTGGGGACTGCTGGAAGGGGTCTCGGCGGGACTGCCCGTAGTAGGTGGGGTCGGGGCGATCGCGCTGATCACGAATGTTCTGCCGCCCGTACGCCGAGACCACCGGCAATGACAGCCACCTGCCGAATCATCTGTGCGGCCGCGCTGCTCCCATGAACCGCGCAGGTCCATCATTAGAGGCGATTTGCAGGACAGCGTGTCGTCGGAGCTCGCGTTTGTACAGCGATAGCGGCGAGTTGTAGGCGGGGGACCGGGGAGTTGGATCCCGTGAGCGTCGAAGTTTGCTCAATAAAGTTGTCGCTCAGACGGTCCAGCGACACTTTCGGCGGGCAGGCGACCGTTTCCGTGAACAGTCACAGACAAAGATGTCGGCCGCCAAGCAACTTGTCCATAGTTCGGGCACAAACGCCCCTCCTGCAAGCCATCTGTCCGCCTTCGCTGCCAAACAACCTGTCCCGTCTCACATCTACTTGCGGTGGCTGAAGAGTCTTGGCTTTGGTCGCGGAGCGAGCCCTAGCTCACTCAACAGGCGGTCAGCCTTCCCAGTCAGACCGGAGCGCTCAGACGCCTGAATGACTGCACCCCGAAGCGCCTGCTTCGAACCACTCGGAACCGGCTTCGCGACGCGGCCTGCCCACGAGAGTGCGTTGTCGGCGGCGCCCTGGTTCAGCCGGAGCATGGGCACGAGGAGTCCTTCGATAAGGGTCCGGCGCGTGGCATCTCCTAGCGGACTGGCGCTAGCCCAGACGCGAAGAAGGTACGTTCGGCCCTCATTAGTCGTCTCAGCTTCGTACCGTTGCTCGAGGAGACCAATGAGATCCTGCGACTCTAGATCGGAAAGCCTCAGTGCGTGAAGCACTGAATCCTCCCACCTGCGTTCCTCGGTGGCCCCAAGGAATTGCTCAGAGATCGCGAGTCGTCCGGTTGAAGGCTGCTTTTGCACCCAGGCGGAGAACGCAGCAATAATGAGGGCAGGGGGATTTTGGCTGAGAACCGGCTTGAGCACTCCGAGCACTGCACTCGCGTCGAGAAGTGTATATCCAAGCCACCGCTGCAGGAGCTGACTTGGTACTGGTGTGCGCTCTGCGATGATGCTTGAGACCTCTTCAGCGCCGAGGTGCAGCACGGGATGAGCAATAGCAAACTCCGGGGACAGCGCAAGGATCTGCGCGATCAGATCTATACCGGAATCCGAATCAAGCCACGTGCTGTCCTTCACAGCCTCACTGATCCGTCCAAGATCCTCTGTCAGCCCCTCGCCGGCAACTCCTTCCGAGTAACGAGCGAAGTCGTCAAGCGCCTCGCGAACCGCGTCGTCAACCTCCTGAATGTCTACAGCCGCAACGTCCTCCTCGAGTGAGCCGAGGATCGCAGAAAGGTGAAGCTTCCGCAGGTGACCCGCCGCCGCGAGGCCCGCGCTCGAATACAGGCGGAGCGCTGCCAGCAGCTTTCGCAAGTCACTCGCGGATGCTGCATCATTCGCGGTCCTGGCACTCGGAAGCGCCGCAGCGCCGAACGCTCGACGGTCGGCGTCGGACAGATCGTCGAGTAGGTGCGCAACCACGGACACCCCCCGCTCATATTCTTCAAACGTATCCGCAGAGTCGACTCGGAACAAACGCGTCCAGAGCAGACGCGCGGCGTCGGTCACCGCCCTCTTCGCCGCGGGATCTGCAGTTAGCCCTTCGACCACCACGGGCCGCGTCCAGCGGCTCCATTCGGACGTCTGCCGTCGCTGCATCGCTTCGAGAACGCGCGCAGCGAGCGGGTTTTGGATGGCTTTCAGCCCATCGAGGAGGATCTCAACCGTATTTCGGGCCTCCTGCTCGTCGATACGAACAAGTACTGAAACGAGTTGCTCCCGCATCGCCGTTTCAGAGTCGTCGAGCTTCTGGCCGAAGGCTGACAGGGCTTCAAGACTTGCAGCTGGATCAAACGGCTCCGGACCGATCTCTGTCTCTTCAACCGTCGGCGACCTTCTCGCACCAGCCGGCGGCGCAGGCGGCTCGGATGCCTTCCTCCACGATGAATGCGCCTGGATCGCCGCGACGATTGCTTGGGCAAGGTCTTCCTCGGTCGTTCGCAGCATCATGACACGCTGCGCCTCTTCGATTTCAAGGAACTGATCGAGGAACATCCGGACGTTGCCGTCAAGAATACGGTCAGAAATCAGAGAAGCGACCAATTGGGACTCCTCGTCGAGAAGCGCATAGTGCTTAAGGGCGCTTACTGCCTGCTCGTCCGACGCGTGGACGAAGTCTTGTTCCACGATTCGTTTTGCAACCATTCGTCCGCGTTCTGACGCAGCAGTTGCCGCAAGACGCCAAGCGCCGGTCGTTGTCTCTGCATCGATGACTGCGTCGTCTCTGACGAGAATGGGCTCAACCTCCAGCAGGACTGCTTCTGCCCGGTCCGGCGTGAGTTCGGTGAACTCGGCCGATGCGAGGATCGCGCGCGCGAAGTTCGGCACCTCAACCCCGACCGCGTCTCGGATCCCTGCGGCGAGGAAGTCGAGACCCTGGACCTTCTGATCCTCGTTGAAGGTAGCGAGCACACGTCGAACCGCCATCAGGGAGCCATTCTGTGCCGCAGTTTCAAGTTCCATGGCTGAAGCCGTCGGCAGCGTCGTTCTTGCCCCAGAGCTCTCGAGGAAGAGCAAATCGCGGTAGGGCCCCTGAACGTTGTTGGTTCGCTCCAGGTAACCGAGGAGTTGATCCGTATGGGACTTCTCGACCTGTTCAACCTCGTCCGACTGATCGTCCTCGGCTGCTACAACGGCCGCGGCGGCGCGCTCGTTCATCGCGTAGGACGTCGCGATCTTCCTGACCAGCTCGGACACGCCAGGGCGATCGGTCCAGTACTCCTCTTTTTTTGAACGAACCCCTAGTACGTGCGATGGGAGATCGGGATCCGCGACCATGTCACGCGCAAACAGTGGAAATTCAACCTGAAGACACACCACGCGGGCGAGAGCCTCGGCGTTCGCTGCAACGTCTAAGTCGAGCTGCCCCGCGGCGGCACGTGCTTCCGCAAGCCGGAATGCCAGGACGAATGAATTGAGCAGGTGCTTCACTCGACGAGGGCTCCGAACGTGCGCCGGCACAAGGATCGAGGCGACAGCGCGGGCGTTGACGCGCTGCCATAGACCCTCCCGCTCCTCGATGAGTTCCGCGGCGTAACGTGTGATGCTCTTCGTCTGGAGCGGCGGTACAGCGATCTGATATTGGAAAACCTTGTCGAGGTAGGAGCTTCCCGCACTGTAGTAAGGATTGATGTCATCTAGCGGCGTTGCTTGTCGTAGCTTTCCGGTCATCGCCTGCTCCAGGACCTGCTGATCGGCTGCGACGATGAAGACGCACCCAGGTACGCCAAAGAAGGTGCGGATTGTATCGAGCGTCTCGACGACGTCCGAGGGAGTGCATCGATCAAGTTCGTCAACAAATATGACGAGCTTGCGCTTCGGCCAGACCTCACCAACAAGAGCACTGAATAATGCCTCGAACTCCTCATCACTCTCAGCGCGTTCGCTAGTGTGGGTCGAAGTGAAAGCCTTGCTCGCTAAGCCAACGATCGCGGTGATGACACCGGCGGGAACGAGTGAGCTCGGAACGGCTAGCGATGCCGCACGTACCAGCTGTGGCCACACGGGCTCGTTAGACAACCATGCCCAGAAGGCGACGATAAGCGAGACCGCGAGGAGAATCGCAAGCACAACGGCAATTAGTACGCCGACCAGGCGGAGCAACTGAAGCGCGGGGAATGTCACGTTCGAGGATGTTGTACTTCGGTAGAGATCCGGCCCGTACGCGCGATCGTTGCTCCCGATCTCGCTCGCGATGACGGAGATGAAGTTGCGACGAAGCGGATTTTGCGCATATTTGAATGCGTCGAAACGCGCGAATCGCATCTTCTTTGAGTAGCCGTTTTCGATTTCGGCACGCAGAAGGCGGCCGATGCCACTCTTGCCCGATCCCCAGGAGCCGAAGAGTGCAATGTTCGCTGGCGTCCCAGTTTGGGCAATGAGTGTGAGCAGGCCGGCGGTGAGCTCAACGTGCCCGAGGCGGTCCTGCGTCGGATCTTGGATCTCCGCGTCACGGATCAGTTCGGGTTGCTCGCTCACAGGCGCCTGCTCCTTCGGTTGAGATGATGATCGATACTTGCAGACTCGACCGACAGCGCCTCATGAGTCAGCCCGCTAATCGAGCCGTTGTGTGCTCAATCTCGAACCCATGCGTAGAGCGTGCCTGGCGGGCTGTCGCTGATCGTCGCCTAGCCATGGCCAAGCGATATCGCCGTCATGCGATCACCTGTCGCTTGGCGCACGAAGAGAGCCGCGCGCTCGCAGTCCTCCGACGGCGCGCTCAGCCCGGACGAGGACCCCTAACGTACCCCCAGCCACAGCTGCAGTGAGGAGGATGGTCGCTCCAGCTTCGAGGGTCGGTCGGACTGGACGCAGGTGCGACCACCGCTGTCGCTGGACCGGCTGCGAAAGATCCTCCGCAAACCACTGCAGTGTCTTTTTGCCGCGTGACCAATCCGCGAGAGCCCCGGTGGTTTCGATGGCGATTGTTGCGGCCGCTGCATCTGACGGCGCACCCTTCATGCGCCCAACTCTCGCGGAGAACCAACGAAGTAGTATCTCCTCATCGGCATTGACGAGCAGCGCCATCTGGGGCACGGCGAGCGAGAACTCCAGCTGATAGTTGACCCACAGTCGCGCGAAGACTGGACGAACTTGAGTCCGGGTGATCCGCTCGAGCCGCCCAATGACCTGCCCCACGAGGACCCGCCGACGCTCTTCCCATGCCCTGGCATCTCGGGCCGCCTCCCTCTGAGCCGAATTGCGGATCGTGTACCAGGCGGCTGCGACGGAACAAACTGCGAGCAGCACTGATCCGAGTTGGATCCAGAGGGCAGGGGTCACTTGTGAACCATATCTACGGGAGAACGCGAAGAGGAGAACCCCGAGCGGGGCACAAAGCGAGAGCGCGCCGTCGACTGCACATGCCTGATGAACGTGCCTTGCGCAAACGTCCCTGCTCGCCCGTGATCAGCCTTGTTCGTCTCGCTGCTGAACTCGCTCCCGCATCTCCGCGCGGACCATGCGCCACGCGTACCCGGGGTCTTCTTCTTCCTCACGTTGAATCTCGCGGAGCGCGGCGCTGTACTTCCAACGGTCTGGGTCCGAGCGTTGCAGGATGCGTGCGGCCCGCTGCTGAACGGTACGTCTTGCCATCGTTGTTCTCCTTGGTGATCGATTGACGTCCGCCACGGGTGCCGCGTGGTTACTGCCAGTCGACGTACTGGTTGCCGCGCACTCCGCTGCGTACACGAGCGCCGTGCCATCCGAATGGCACGAGCACGGTCACCTCTTGCTCGACGTCGTTCTCAACCCGCTGTGTCAGCCACTTGACCGGGAGGTACGGCCGCCACGAGACCTCGCGTAGATGCGAGCTCCAGTCGATAGGGGAGACCGGCTGATCGGACGGGACCGGGTGCCTTCGGAGGGCCCAGCGGACGTGCTGCGGAGTGCGGTGCACTGCTGCGGCGAGGGCTCTGACAGTCGTGACGCCGGAGCCGACGAGTTCGTGGAGTGCCGGCACGTCGAGGTCGTCGATCTCGGGGCCGAGGTGCATCGCCTCTCGACCGGCTCAGCGCGGGGGTTCCCAGACAGCGGCGGGGCATGTGCCTTTGCCTCGGTCGTATGCGTTCACGGCGTCGATCGTGACCGCGAGCCAGGCCTCTAGGTATGCGTCGAGGGCGAGTTGGAGTTGTGCGGTCATGCGGATCTGGAATTCGGTGTATTCCGCGGCATCTCGTCCGTTCGCGACGACCGCCCAAGGAGCGGGGAGGGCGCTGATGGGTTGTGCTGTGGCTCGGAGGTAGAGGTATCGGCGTACGTTGAGGAGCCGTCGGGGTCCGCCGGTGAAGGTGCTGACGCTGGCGCAGATCATGTCCCAGTGCGTCTGGTCGAGGAGTTGCCACCACGGCAGGTGTTGGCGCCGGGTTGCGTAGTTGATGTGCGGTGTGGACGCTGCGAGGTAGCGGGCGAGCTCGCCGAGTTGGCGCAGGATCGCGGTGGTCTGCGCGGGTGCGCCGAGCATGGTTGGTCGGAGTCTTCTTCCGATGCCGGCGATCACCTCCGGTTCGGGTGCGTCTCGGTGGGTGCCGGTGAGAGCAGCGGTAAGTCCTAAGGCGAGTGATCGTTGGAGGGTTTCGGGGTCGGTGCCGCCTGCCACGCTCAGCGGTACCGCCCAGTTCGTCCAGAGCAATGGTGGGATGTGGTCCGCGGTCCACTCTGGATTGCGTAGGGAGTCGCGTGGCATGAGGAAGTCGACGTAGGCGGCGACGGCTGGTTCGTCGAACTCTGCTCGCACCGCGCTACCGGTCACGAGGCGTTGCATCGCGGGGAGGTCCTGATCGATGGCTCGGAGGACACGGCCTCGAAAGCGCGGTCCGACGCCCGGCCAGTAGCCGAGGAGGGTCGCGGCGCTGCCGGGGCCGCGTTCGGTCTGCCCCTGCTCGGATGGCCGCGCGAACGTGAGCCGGCGGATGAGGTGCCGGACCTTTTCCTCCGGGGCGAACATGAGCGTGAACGCAGCTGCCATCAGCGCCCCCATCGCCAACGCGTTCTTCGGAGGCGCCGTTCCGACTCGTGCGGTCTCGTCGAAGAGACCGTGCAGCTGTGACGGGTCGAGCTCGGCGAGCTCGGCGATGAGGGCGATGTCGTCCGCGGCGAGGAGTGCGATGCCGACGCCGCGCAACGTGAGGAAGAGGTGCTGCACGTCTGGGATGAAGACGTCCAGCGTCTCTCGGTCGCGTTTCCAAGCGGCTGAAATCGCGACTTGTGCCCGGACGACGGGAGCAGAGTTGTCGAACGGTGCTTCGTGCCAGGTGGCCCGCAAGTCATGACCGCACCGACTGCCGTCGTTGAGGCGTGCGCGGCAGCTTGAAGGGTCGACAGGATGTGCCTCCATGAGCGCGGGGTCTGGAATCCCCTGCCCGCAGGCAGGGCAGGTGTCGTGCAGCGGCACAAGGTGCGTCTCGCAAAGGAATGACCACCACAAGCGCCAATGCGCGAGGAAGACAGCTGGCCGGGCGGCGAGGCACTGTGGGCAGTATCGGGTCCCGGATCCTCTGGTCCAGTTCTTCGCATGCGCTGGGAGACCGTCGACGCCCGGTGCGAGCGCGTCATTTATGAACGACCGCATCATCCCGTCGATGAGCTCGTTGGTGCTGCAGCCGATGGCGATTCCGATGGAGCGTGCGACGTCGCCCGGGAGAATCATGTCGAGCCGCCGCCGGTCTTCCCACCGAAGCGTGCCAAGACCGCACCAACGGCTGATCGCGACCGGGGGCTCGCCGACGTATGCAGCAATCCGCAGTAGCAAGCTCGGCAGGTACTCGCCGGGCACGACGGTCGTCCGGAACCCGAACGGGACCGTGTGGACACGGTTCAACGCGTCCGGCCCCGGGTACGACGCCCTCACCTCAACGCCAACTCTGGCGGAAGGAGAACCGGCCGGCGTCCCACAGCTGTAGGCGCTGTGCACGGCCGTCCTGGGCCCGCTTTTCCACAGCGACCATGTCGAGAATCTTCCGGGTGATGCGCTGATCAGCAGTCGCCGCCGCAACGTTCGCGGCGCCTGACACCAGCGTCGACACGTGACTCATGTACCCGAGCGTCGCGACCCACAGGTACTCCTCGAACTCCTCGCTGAGCACCGCTTCTCCCGGCTTGTGACCCCTAAGCCGGATTCGCTGCTCGATGCGTTGCAGCAACTTCCTCCACTCGGCTATGTCGGTTTTGGTGCTGCGCCGGTACGGCTCCAACTCGATGAGCATCCAGCGCGCTTCGGACTGCACCCGTGCTGCCTCCCGGGCGCCGCTGCGCTGCGCCGCGAGCTGCTGCCGCATGTCATGACCAGCCAGCACGACTCTGACGCCCATGTTCTGCAGGGACTTAAAACCGTCGTGGACGTACTTGCCGGTCTGACCGTCGAAGTTGATGAACTGAATCTCGTCGACGAAGACCCACCGAATGCGGTGCCGCTCCACGGCTCGGCCGAACGCGGCGCGGGCGTCTTTGTCGAACGGTGCTCCGACCTGTTGGCAGAGGAGCGCGAAGAGTTGCTGCTCTGCTTGTTTCTTCGGCAGATCCACTACGACGACGTCTCTACGGGGTGCGGTGAACAGGCCGCCGTCGAGAAGCGGCGCGCTGATGCCGATGCGGGCATCCCAGGCCGCTTGGCACATCGTCTCTGCCGCGATACGACGAAGGAGCTTCGTCTTCCCGGTCCCTGGAGGACCGGTGACGAGGGTGATCGGGATCAGATCGGCAGTGCGGCGAGGCTGCGGGCTTCGGACGGTGCGGTACTGCATCTCGGCTCCCGCAGTATGGCGGGTACGAAGGTACGGCCAGGAGTGATGCCAATCTTCGAGCGCGGCCCGGTAACGCCGTCGCTCGTCAAGCCCCGCACCGACCTGCAACTGTCCAGGATCGGGAACATCTGCGCCGGCAACACCGAGAACGAAGGAACGGTCTTGCTCGGCCATCATCCCCCAGCTCTGCTCCGGATCGGGGTCCTCGCCAAATAGCCGCCTGACCGACGTCGGGAGGACGTCCTGATGAATGAGCGTCATGCGAATCGTCCAAACAGGTCGTCGAGTTCATCGAGATCTTCGTCGATGTCGCCGTCGGCCTCGTCGATGATCGTCTCGAGGTCGTAGTCCATGTCGCTCGGGATCACGGTGCCGGAATCAAGCGCTCGCAGCCGCTCGTAGGCGACCGCGTTCATCTCGTCGGTCCGGGATAGCTCCGACCGGCTTCTGCGAATCAACTCGTCATCAGTGCGCCACTGAACGAGCAGCTGCAGCATCCGGTCCTGGTACTCCGTCCGCCGGAGTGTCAGGTCGCCGACCTGTCCGCCGAGGACGGTGAGGGAGTGGTCCGAGAACTGGGGCGTGTCTTCGGTGCGGAGTACCCAGGGCACTTCCCACGCAGTTCCGTCCGGGTCGAAGCAGTACACCTGGCGCAGGTCGGACGGGTTGTAGTGGAACGTCCAGTAGCCGTCTCGGGAAGCACCCGGGGTGCGCAGTAATGTCTCGATGATGGGCGCGTTGAAGAGCTCGTAGCGGCGGGTGATGCCGTATTTGCGGAGCTTCGCGCGGAAGGTCGGAAGGAAACGGATCCACTCGTTTTCCCACTTGGGCATCTCGACGTACCCGGTCTCGCCGACGAGTTCCGCCCATCGCTGGTAGGGACTGAGGCGTCGTCCGAGCTCAGCGCGGAGGCCTCGGTGCTCGCGGAAGTTGTAGAAGTCCGTCCACTGCTGGTCGCGTTCCCAGAGCTGGTCCCAGGTGAGTAGCGCCTCGGTGTTGAGGCCGCGTTCGTCGATCGAGCCGCCGACGTAGCCGGCGCAGAGTTCCTCGAACTCGGTCTTGTAGCTCAGAAAGCTGCGCTCGATGAAGGCCTTGGCGCGCGGGTCGCGGACACGAGCGAACTCAACCTCGCAGCCCAGGCGCGCCAGCTGGTTGACGTGGAAGTTGGAGAGGAAATCCTTGCCGTTGTCAGTGATCAGACGGCGAGGCGGGATGGGCCAACGTGTCAGGGCGCGCGGCATCCCGACGAAGGGTCGCGGATAGACGCGTCCATCGACAGTCACCGTCTCACGGTCGTCGACCATCGACGCGAACGCGTCGGCGAGGGCAAGGACGACACCGACGCCAGAGGAGTGCTCGCTGATGGAGCGTCCGACGATCATCCGGGTGGCCGAGTCGATGATCTTCACCAGCGTGACCCGGTAGGTACGGGTCTTTCCGCTTCGGTCCTTCGGATCCCAGAGCATGACGTTCGAGGTGGTGGCGTCGATCTGCCAGAGCGAACCGGGTCGCTCCAGATGGCGCGGGGCGAAGGACTGCTTGGGTGCTTGTTCGGTGCCGTGCTTCGTCTTTGACTTGGTCCTCAGATGCGGCATCCGCTTGTGCACGCGATCGACGAGACGGTAGAACGTCCGCTCCGACGGCGGCTTCGTGATGTCGGGAGCCGTGCCGAGAAGCCAAAGGCGGAACTCGAGGTACTGCGTCTGCGTGTGCAGAGCCGGGTCGAACACGCGGTTGAGTAGGAACTCCTCCACGAGGACGGGGATGTCGGCGTAGCGGTTCGTACGACGTTCCCGGGTGTAGCGACCGTCGACAGTCGCTGTGGGGCCGGCCCCTTCTCGCTTGATGGCGCGGCTGACGCGCTTGCGCGCCGTCTCGTAGGGAATCTCGTCGTGCTCCGCGATGCGTCTCGCGATCGCGGCGATGCGTTTGCGCTCGTTATGGATGACCTCCGGGTCAACGTCTCGGGAGGGCTGGTCGTCGTCCCCTTGCCAGGGCGCAATGCCGGTGTCGATGTAGCGAATCAGCGCGCGGTGATCGTTGAGCTTGCCGATCGCGTGGTCGCTCAGCCGGTCATCGAGGTCATGCAGCAGCATCGACGCCGGCGGCGGGTTCTCCGGACTTGCAATCGCTTTGACGACCGCGCGTAGCGGCCGGGGAGTCACGGGCCGGTTCGCAGCGTCGACGAATTGCACCCACCCGTCAGCCCATGACTGCACGTAAACCTGTTCGCCGTCGAGCACCACCGGCATACCCACCCGCAGCTTCGCGACCCACTCCGAGTCCTTCGTCACGGGTTCACCGTCCACACGATCGAGGTCGGCCGGAACGGCAACCGCATGTCGGTGCGAAGGTCGCGACGCCACAGCATCCTGCGGATCAGCATCATCGCGAACCCGGGCTCGTAACCTCGCGCGGCAATGCGTGCCACAAGTTCGACTACGGGCATGGGGCGCGAGCACAACTCAGCCGCGATTGGCGCCCAGCGGCAGTAGGACGGTCCCGGGACCCGCGCTTCGGTAAAGTTCTCGAGATTCGCCTGCATCAGTCGCGGCATCCCCGTCCAGACCTCGTACCCCATACCTGCTTCGGCGAGGACGTCCCGGATGAGCGCCGCGCGAGCCTGCCACTTCCGTTTTGCCGCCTGTTCCGGGTTCTTCACGTCGACGACCAGCGGCGGCAGCCCGTCCCCGAGAAGGACTAGGTCCGGTGTGTGGAGCTTGCACGGCGCTCCTCGCTCGAACGCCAACGTGAACGGCTGACCACCGATGTAGCGCACCGCCGGGTGGAAGTCGGCGAGAGTGATGAAGTCGCGCTCCAGATGCGACTCCGCCCCAACGAGCGAACCGGTCGTGTGCGTCCAAACGGCGACCGGCTTATGTTCCTGCGTCAACCGACGAGAGAACTCCCGCATCGGATGAGCGGTCGAGAGCAGCTTCGCCGTCAGGTCAGCCACTTGCACACTGCGGACCGTGCGCCCGTCCGTCGAGTACCCGGCAACAACGCCGGACGCCGGCCGCGCCGGCTTCAAGCGGTACGTCGACCACGGCCGATGAACCCTCACTCGCAGCCCCTCGATCAGGGCCCCGACGCGATTCGGCGTGTGCCGGAGATTCGCCGCCCAGGCGTTCAGAACCGCCATGGGATCGACATCCCACTCACCGACGCGTGTCCGGCCGCGATGAGCCAACCGTTCACTGTCGCGAAGGAGCGCGATACCGAGGGCTCCAGCCCATGCAGGAGGAACGCTGGGGAGTCGCACCTGCAACGGCTGATTGGGACGGTCGAGGCCCCCGTCGCTCGTCGTCGCCAGAGACAGATCACTGAGACTCATGCCGAGCACCGTAGCCTAGTTATTGAGACTAGGCTACGGTGCTCAGAAGCTATCGATCGGACTCCACTTGTTCCCGAGCTTCACGTACCCAACGCGACACCGCCGTCTGGCTGGCTCCTGCTGCTTCGCCGATCTTCGTCGTCGTCAATCCCAGGTTGCTTGCCTCGACCACGAGCCGTCGACGTTGCTGCTCGATTCGTCGGATTTCCAGCTCGGACTCCCGAAGCTCAGCCAGCACCTCCTCAGCACGGACCGGGTCAGTTGCAACCTTCTGGGGACGGCGCGAGCGGCGGGGGGAGAGTGGTTCGGTCATGTGTCTGTTCCGATGAGATCAACGAACGTCGGAACGGCGCTTGCACGGCCCACGGGCGCGTGGAATGATCCGACGCGAAACTCGCTCGGATCGGAAGTGGAACTCTCGACCTCGGTGGGCACTGCACACGGTTTCCAGGTCGTGTGTCGAAGGGTCAATGACGACCCTTGCCAGTCGTGCCTCCAAGCCATCGTAGCTCCCGCGTCCCGTCGTCTCGCCGGGCCGGCTCTTAGCCCGCCGGACTCCTCTATTCTCCCTCGTCTACGAGGCGAATCGACAGATCCGAGGGTACGGGGACTATGAACGATCTTGATTTGGCCTTCGGCAGGCTTGTCGGCGTCATCGCTCATGGCCGCGACTACGGTCGGGTCGACGAGCCGCAGCGCGGTCCGCGCGGACGCCAAGCGACACCCGAGGAGGAGGAGTTCCTCATCCGTTCCGGGAGTTGCACGCGCGAGGAGTACGCGGAGTCGAACGCGGAAGTCGCCCGTGGCGAGCTCGACGAGATCGAACGCCGCACGGAACTCGAGGGGCTCGTCGCTTCGCTGACCGGGGAGGAAGCCGCAGAGTGGTTGAGCATCAGCGACGCGGAACTGCATGCGCTCCTCGCCGCGGGAGAAGTGACCGCCTTCGTCTGCCACGGTCAGTTGCGGTACCCGGCGTGGCAGTTCACCGATGACCCAGCGATGCCTGTCCTTCCCGGCCTCGCTCGACTCACGCCGGCGTGGGGCGAGCAAAAGCACCCGTCCACGATCCTCGGCTTCATGTACAACGCGGACCTCGAGATAGAGGGGACCGATGAGTCCTTCACGCCCGTCGAGCGGTTGAGCATCGGCGGCGATGTCCAGGTCGTCCTCGACCATCTCGAAGCCGCGAGTTGGCCGTAGGAACCACTCGGATGCACACGGGTCCGCCATCTCGCGTCTCGCAATCGCCCTCCACCTACCCACCCCTACAGGCGGCGTCCTGCGGGGGACCAAGAAGTCGAACAAGAGGGGAGTGCCCGATGACGTCACGGGTACAGATCGCACGCGCACGCGCACGTGTTGCTCTCGCCGCCCTGACGGGTGAAGACCTGCCCGACAGCGTCCGCAGCACCGCCACCATGGACTTCGCGGATGCGGACGACGCTGTCCTGGTCACCCGGGACCGCGTTCTTGACCGGCCGCGGCAAGACGGCGCCTTTACGCGACTGATCGGTGTTCACGCTGGCGGTCGAGATTTTGGGCCGCGCCACAATCCGCCGCGTCCTCGAACCGGCCGAGATCTCACACCCGACGAGGAAGACGCCCTCATCGAGTCCGCGTTCGGTACACGGGAGCGGTACGAAGCCGCGAAGGCTGCCGTCGCGCGAGGAGAGCTCGACGCAGCCGCACGCCGCTCTTGGCAGCGCTCAATGAGCGCCTCCCTCACCCTGGAGGAAGCGGCCGACTGGCTGGACGTCGGAACGGGACGGGTCCTCACCGACCTCGCGTTCGGCGACCTGTTCGCGTTCGTGTGCGATGACGAGCTTCTGTTTCCCGCATGGCAGTTCACCGACGACCCGGACCAGCCATCGCTGCACTACATGTCGTCGCTGGTCGGAGCCTTCGATGACGACATGCACCCGACGTCGATCCTCGGGTTCATGACGACGCCGCACTCGTACACGCAGATCGAAGGAGAGCCGGCTACACCCGTCGAGTGGCTTACTGCGGGCCGACACGTGCAGCCTTTGCTGGAACTACTCGAGACGCGGCGCCTGATTTAGCTTCCGCGCCGAAGTGCTCCTCAACTCTTCCGACTTACCCCTCACCCGTGCACGCGGCACGTGCACCTCACTGGGCCCTGAGGCCGTGCGCTGGAGGGGGCGGCAGGACCTCACGAATGTCGAGATCAGAACTGGATGTACCCGTTCCAGCCCCGCTCCGCGTCTGACCCGTCCTCCCCGAAAATGTCGGGATCGATCGGGAAGTGCTCGTTCCGGAAGTGATCGAGCGACTCCCGAGCCTTGTCCCGCAGTGCAGAAACATCCTCAGCGGGGTGCATACGAAACAGCATCGCGGTCCGTCGCTCCAGGACCGCGTCCCACAGCTGGCGACGGCTCACCTCGGCCATCAGCTGCCCGGCGACCAACATCGAGTGGAACTCGAGCGGTCCCGCGAACCGATCCATCAGCGTGATCAGATCCCGATCTTTGACTGCCATGAAGACCCTGGGCTGCCGGTTCTGCTGCTCTATCATCCAGCGCACCTGCGCCCTCGCATCCTCGAACGGCTGCCGTTCTGGATCCTTTGGCATGACATCCCCCTCCAGCCACAGCACGATGCATGGGCTTCGCGATGTACAACAGTAGGCAGCTTCGCCCTGAGTCATGCTTCTGACTTTCGCTCCCTATTGGGGAGGGCTGGTCGCTACGGCTGCAGGAGCTCTCGCTCGATGCGTACCGCGACGGCGTCCCGCATCGGCCGCACGTCTTCTGGTGACCAGGAGGTGGGGTCGGGGAACGACCACTCGAGGACCGTGCCGCGCGGTTCTGCGGGGAGTTCGAGGTCGGGCTTCATGAGGACGACGATGTCCGCCTGTTCGAGCAGGTCGGCCGTCACTCGCCGGGGCACGCGTCCCGTGATGTCGAGGACGAGCTCGCCCACGGTCGCGGCGATCGAGGGGTTCACCTCGTCGGCCGGGGTGATGCCGGCGGAGATGGCCGTGTACCGGTCGGGGGCTGCGATTTCGAGGAGGGCGGCACCGAGCTGGGAGCGTCCGGCGTTGTGCTTGCAGATGAACAGGACGGTCGGCTTCGTGATCACGGGTGCGAGTCCAGTCAGTTGGTGCAGCACGAGGTGCTGTCTGCGGTCGGCTCGGGCGTAGCGCAGCAGGCCGCATCCTCAGCGGCAGGCGTGGCGGTAGCGGCTGGGGTGGTGCAGCAGGAGGTCCCGCCGATGTCGGTGGAGCAGACGCCGGTCTCGGGGAGGATGAGCTGCACGTCGCGGGCGGCCTGGTGGTCGCCGGCCAGCTCAGCGGCGATGGAGCGGACCTGCTCGTAGCCGGTGAGGAGCAGGAAGGTGGGTGCTCGGCCGTAGGACTTCATCCCGGCGATGAAGAAGTTCGGTTCCGGATGGGCGAGCTCGGCGACGCCGTGCGGCGGGACGGAGCCGCAGGAGTGCAGGTTCGGGTCGATGAGCGGTGCGAGGGCTCGGGGTGCTTCGACGATGTCGTCGAGGCCGAGGCGGATCTCGCGGAGCATGTCGAGGTCGGGCCGGAACCCGGTCGCGTTCACGATGACGTCGACGGTCACCGCGAAGGGCTCTCCGGCGCGACGGCCGGTGACGGTGACCTGGTCGCCGTCGGGTCGGACGTCGTCGATCTCGTACGAGGCGATCTGCTGCACCTGACCGGATTCCACGAGGCCGTGGACGGTGGAGCCGAGCTGACCGCGGGCGGCGAGCCCGTCGGCGGCATCCGTGCCGAGGCGTGCTGTACCCGGGTTGCGGATCGCCCAAAGCACGTCGGTGCCGGGTGCGTCCTTCGCGAGGGCGGCGAGCTTGATGAGGGTGTTCGCGGCGGAGTGCCCGGCGCCGACGACGAGGACCCGCTTTCCGGCGAACCGTGCGCGGTCGGCGCCCAGCACGTCCGGCAGCGCGGAGGTGATCCGGGTCCCCAGCATGCCGGTGGGCTCGAGCCCTGCGGAGGTGAGCGGGTTCGGGGAGGTGTGGGTGCCGGAGGTGTCGATGACGGCTCGTGCGGTGACGGTGTTGGTGGTGTCGCCGGTGCGCGTGCGGAGCAGGAACGGGGTGTCTGCGCGGCCGGTGGAGCGGGTGCGGTCCATGCCCTGCCGTGACACCGCCTCCACGCGGCTGCCGTACTGGATCACCGGTGCGAGCTGCGGGGTCGCTGCCAGGGGTGCCAGGTACGTGTCGACAAGGTCCTGGCCGGTGGGCAGCGATGATGCCCGCGGTGCTTCCCAGCCGGTGGCTCCCAGGAGGCGCTGTGCGGCAGGGTCGATGACGTACTGCCACGGAGAGAACAGGCGCGTGTGCCCCCACGCGCGAACGCTGGTCCCGGCGGTGGGCCCGGCTTCGTAGACGACGACCTCGAGACCCTGCTCGAGGAGGTGCGCGGCTGCGGCGAGTCCAACGGGGCCGGCGCCGATGACGGCGACGGGGAGTCCGGTGAGGCGGTCCGCGGTGGTGCGTGGTGGGACGGTGAGGGTGAGCGTCATGGTCTGCGGCTTCCTGGTCGTTACGCGGTTGCTTCGGCTGGGAGCAGCTCGGCCAGGAGCGTCTGGACGCGGTGCTTGATGTCGTCGCGGATGGGGCGGACGTCCTCGATGCCGCGGCCGGCGGGGTCGGTGAGTTCCCAGTCCTCGTACCGCTTGCCGGGGAAGATCGGGCATGCGTCGCCGCAGCCCATCGTGATGACGGCGTCGGAGTCGCGGACGGCGTCGGTGGTGAGGATCTTCGGCTGGTTGCCGGCGATGTCGATGCCGTCTTCGGCCATCGCCTGAATCGCAATCGGGTTGATCTGGTCCTTCGGCTCGGAGCCGGCGGAGAGGACCTCGACGCGGTCGCCGCCGAGGGCCTGGGCGTAGCCGGCGGCCATCTGGGAGCGTCCGGCGTTGTGGACGCAGACGAACAAGATCGTGGGCTTGTCACTCATGGGTGTGTGTCTTTCCGGGTTCAGTGGATGAGGGTGAGCCAGCCGGCGAGGGCGGCGAGGGTGATGGCGAGGACGGGGATGGTGAGGACGATGCCGGTGCGGAAGTACTGCCCCCACCCGATGTGGATGCCCTTCTTCTCCAGCACGTGCAACCACAGCAGCGTCGCGAGGGAACCGATGGGGGTGATCTTCGGACCGAGGTCGGAGCCGATGACGTTGGCATAGACCATCACCTCGTGCGTCAGCCCGGTCGCGCCGGCACCGCCGATGGCGAGGGCGGCGATGAGGACGGTGGGCATGTTGTTCATCAGGGACGCGAGGATCGCGATGGTGAACCCGACGCCGAGCGCCGTGACGAGGACCCCGTGGTCACCGAACACGTCGAACAGCGTCGCGAGTTGATCGGTGAGGCCCTGGTTCTGCAGGCCGTAGACGACGAGGTACATGCCGATGGAGAACAGCACGATCTGCCACGGCGCCTCCCGGATCGTCTTCCACACCGGAATCACCCGCCCCAACGGCGCCCCTGCACCGCCACCGGCGTCACGGACGGTGGCGGTGCCGCCGGTGGTGACCAGGACCGGTGCGGCCTGGGCGCGGGCGAAGAGGAACGCGGGCTGCCGGGCCGCCACGGCGACGATCACGACCGCCCCGACGCCAGCGACGGCCGCGAGGGGCACACCGAGCGGGTCGGCGGCGAAGTAGCCGACGAGCAGCAGCGCGAGGACGACCCAGCCTGCACGGAACGTCGCCCGATCCTTCACAGCCGCGGCGGGGCTGGTGAGGGCGAGGACGTCGTACCGCTTCGGGATGCTCCTACCGAAGTAGAGCAGCAGCATGCCGAGGGAGGCCAAGACGGAGACGATGCCGACGGGGATCATGACGGCGGCGTGCTCGGCGAAGCCGAGGTGGAAGTAGTCGGCGGAGACGATGTTGACCAGGTTCGACACCACCAGCGGCAAGCTGCCGGTGTCCGCGATGAACCCGGTGGCGAGGATGAACCCGAGCGCCGCCTTCTGCGGCATCTTCAGGGCCCGGAGCATCCCGACGACGATCGGGGTGAGGATCAGCGCGGCACCGTCGTTGGCGAACACCGCCGCGATGACGGCGCCGAGGCCCACGATCAGCACGAACAGCAGCCGTCCGTTACCGCGGCCCCAGCGGGCAACGTGAAGGGCCGCCCACTCGAAGAACCCGGCCTCGTCGAGGATCAACGAGATCAGCACCACCGCGACGAACGTCAGCGTCGCGTTCCAGACGATCCCGACCACTGTCGGGACATCTCCGAGGCCGACGACGGTGGTGGCGAGGGCGATGACGGCGCCGATGAGGGCGGTGTACCCGATCGGGAAGCCCTTGGGCTGCCAGATCACCACCACGAGCGTCGCGACGAAGATCGCCGCAGCCACCACAGCCATCACCATCAGCCGGTCACTCCGGCCTGATTCACTGCAGCCTGGTTCGCGGCGGCGGCGCGCTCCCAGCCCTGCGCGGCGACCTGCACGGCGTCCCACGGGGAGCCGAGCGGCGGCGTGTAGCTGAGGTCGAGGTCGATCACGTCATCCACGGTGAGCTCCGCGTGGAGGGCGGTGGCGAACGTGTCGATGCGCTTGCTGATCTCCGCCGTGCGCTGCCCGACGATCTGCGCACCGAGGAGCCGGCCGGTGGCCTGGTCGCCGGTGACGCTGATCGTCAGCGGGACTGCGCCTGGGTAGTACCGCTTGTGGTCATCCGCCACCGTCAGCCGCGTCAACGGCGACACCTCCAGTGGGCCGGTCTCGTGCTGGCGGAGGCCGGTGCGGGCAGCGACGAGGTCGAACACCTTCACCACCTGCGTCCCCACCGAACCTGCGAAGACCTTGCTGCCGCCGAGCATGTTCTCCCCGGCGACACGACCCTGCTTGTGCGCCGTCGTCCCGAGCGGCAACCAGGTTGTGCCGAGGAGGCGATGGTGCGTCACGACGCAATCACCGGCAGCCCACACGTGCGGCACCCCGGTCCGCATGCTGGCGTCGACGACGATCGCGCCAGTCTGACCGAGGCGTGCCCCGGCGGCGACGGCGAGGTCCGTCACCGGGCGGACGCCGACACAGACCACGACGAGCGCGAACGTGCCCTCCGCGTCACCGGACGTCGAGGTGGTGGCGACGCGCCACTGGCTGCCGCCTGCCGGGGTAATGCCGGTGACGGTCGACCCGGTCAGGACGGTTGCGCCGTGGCGGCGGACTTCCGCGGTGACGAGGGAACCGAGTTCCGGGTCAAGGGTGGAGAGGACTTCCGGGCCGCGCTGGATCAGGGTCGTGTCGAAGCCACGGGCGACGAGCCCTTCGGTCATCTCCAGGCCGATGTAGCCGGCGCCGACCACCGCGACCCGGCTCCCCGCCGGCAGCAGCTCGAGGGCAGCGACGACCTGCTCGGCATCGGTCATCGAGTGCAGCAGGTGGATGCCCGGTTCCCCGAACGGGACCCCTGCCGGGCGGACCGGCTCGGCGCCGGTGCCGATCAGCAGCTCGTCGTAGGCAATCTCCTCGTCCCCGGCGGGGCCGGTGACGGCGAGGCGGCGGCGGTCGACGTCGACCGCGGAAGCCCAGGTGGAGGAGCGGACGGTCATGCCGGCGGCTTCGAGGTCGGCGCGGGTGCGGTGCGCGAGGGACGCTTCCGTGGCGACGTCGCCGGAGACCCAGTACGGGATGCCGCAGATGGAGAAGTTCGGGAACTCGTCCGCGAGCACCACCGTCACATCCGTCGACGGGTCGAGTTCACGGGCGCGGAGCGCCGCAGCGATGCCGGCGTCACTGCCACCGACGGCAAGGAGGTGAGTCATCAGGCTGGTCCTTCACGGATCGAGCGGGCGCCGAGAGCCGGCGCGTACATCGAAGCACGTCGATATCGACGAACGCAAATATAGACGCGTGTCGAAGTCCGTGGGAGGATGAGCCCATGACGATCGAGCTGCTCCCCATTCAGGACGTCACCGCGTGCTGCTCACCCGTCACGACCGAGGCGATGGACCAGGCATCCGCGGAGGTCCTCGCGAAGTCACTCAAAGCGATCGCCGACCCGGCACGGCTCCGGCTCATCTCGATGGTCGCCGCGCACGACGGCGCCGAGGCGTGCGTCTGTGACCTGCAGGAACCGCTCGGCCTGTCCCAGCCGACCGTGTCGCACCACCTCAAGGTCCTCGTCGACGCCGGGATCCTGCACCGTGAGAAGCGCGGCACGTGGGCGTACTTCTCCCTCGTCTCTGGGGCCCTCGACACCCTCGCCGGCCTCATCACCGCACCGACGAAGTAGGCAATCAAGCCGTTCCGGTCGAGCATCGATCAGAGGTGGAGCCCTTTGAACTCGGGCAACTCTTCACCGAAATGGGGCGCCACGCTCAAAGACCGCCAGCAGGCGGGTACGTCAACGGGCCAGAGCAAGCCGAGTTGGAGGGTTTGTAAACGGTCGGCGCACGTTGTCCGCTCTTGAAGCTCCGACTGCAGTGCCACGATGACATCGCGATCGTTGTGACCACCATCAGTGCCGCTCCGACCGCGCCGGCTCCGGTCGATTGGACCGGCGCAGAGTAATGGGTCTGACTGTCTCGTTAGCGGATCTGTATCTGAAACGTCGGGCACTGCGCTCCGCGTCGCTCGGCGATGTTCGTTCTAGTCGTCATCGTCATCCTCGTGTTCCACGAGTTCGCCTTCCCATGCTTCGCGTCCTTCGTGGATGGCGAAGAGGGCGATGACGAATCCTGCGACGGGGTCGAGCCAGGCTGCGCCGGTGAGGGTGTAGAGGATGAGTCCGATGAGGGTCGAGACGCTGAGGAGGACGCAGATGCGGGTTTCTGCCGCGTCGGCGAGGATGAGCGGGTCGCCGAGCTTCTTTCCGACTCGGGTCTTGAGTGCGGCGAGGACTGGCATGACGATGATCGAGAGGATGAGAAGCACGACGCTGACCGGGGAGGTCTCGGGGGCTTCGTGGGTGATCAGGCTGCGGATGCCATCGATCACGACGTAGGCGGCGAGGAGGAAGAACGTCACGGCGACGAACTTCAACGTGCGTCGCTCCTTGGTCTCATCCGCTTCGCCGTGACGGAGCCTGGCGGCGAGGCGGATGCCCACCAGCACGGCGACGATTGATTCGATTCCGGAGTCGATACCGAACCCGATGACGGACACGAGCCCCGCGGCGATCCCCGCGGTGATGGCAACGATTCCTTCGAGGACGTTGTATGCGACGGTGAACTGCGCGAGGCGGAGCCCTCGTCGGGTGAGCTGCTCCGCTTCGGTTTCGGTGAGCGTGCTCATTCGCTAGCCCTCGCGTCCGAGCCGTAGGTGCCGCAGAGATCGACTTGGTAGCCGGTGGCCTGCAGCAGTGCCTCCGCGGACTCGAGGAGGTCCATCAACTCGGGACGGGAGAGGCTGTAGAACACTTGCCGGCCCTGCGCCCGCCCCTCCACGAGCGCGCAGTCGCGCAGGCATGCGACGTGCTCGGAGAGGGTCGATTGAGCAAGACGGAGCTCCGCGACGAGGTCGCTTACGCGAGCTTCCCCTTGGCGGAGTCGGCGCAGGATGCGCAGACGGGTCGGGTCTGCGAGAGAGTGGAACAGCGATACCGCGGCAAGATCGCCCCGCGCTTCTACGATCGGCATATGCCGATGATATCGGCGTAGCGCGGTTCGTGCGTTCAAGGTGGGCTACCGGTTCTGGTCGGTGCTTGCTCGATCGTGCTCATGGGGATGCCACCGACGACCATGCGTTGTAGCGGGCTGCACGTGGGCGTTAGAGGAGCGTGACGTACTGGCCGATGTGTGCGCCGACCGTGTACATCAGCGATGACCACAGTCCGGTGACCATGAGGACACCGATGAGGATCAGCGTGCCACCACCGATCAGGTTAACGGTCCGTAGGTGCCGTTTGACGCGGCTGATCGCGGTGGTGGCCCAGGTGGTACCGAGGGCGAGGAGGAGGAAGGGGATGCCGAGTCCGAGGCAGTAGGCGACGCCGAGCAGGACGCCGTTCCAGGTGCTCGCGGCTTGCAGGCTCAGCAAATTGATCGCGGTGAGGGTCGGGCCAAGGCAGGGGGTCCATCCGAGCCCGAACACGATCCCGAGCAGGGGTGCGCCGGCGATGCCGGTGGCCGGTTTCCATCGTGGTTTGAGGGTGCGCTGCAGGATCCCGAAGCGGCCGATGAACACGAGTCCCATGATGATGACGAAGCCGCCGAGGATCTGCGTGAGCAGGTCGCGCCAGCGGATCAGCCAGAAGCCGGCGGCGCCGAATGCGGCGGCGTAGGCGACGAAGATGACGGTGAAGCCGAGGATGAACAGGAGCACGCCCAGGGTGAGCGTGCTGCGGCGGCGTTGTTCTGCGACACCGCCGATGAAGCCGAGGTACCCGGGGACGAGTGGGAGGACGCATGGTGAGAGGAAGGACACCAGCCCGGCCAGGAGTGCGACCGGCACGGCGATCAGGAGCTGTCCGCTGAGGATCGCTTCCGCGAAGGGGTTCCCGGTCACGCTGATCGCTCCGTGGGCGCGGGCTCGTCCTTGTGCCTGCCCGGCATCAGGAAGCGGATCGCGAATCCGGCGATCCCCAGGGTGGCGAAGATGTCGGCGACGTTGAAGATGGCGAACCAGTCGATGTTGATGAAGTCGACGACTTCGCCAGTGAGCGGTCCGGACTCGGCGCGGGTGATGCGGTCCCAGAGGTTGCCTGCGGCCCCGCCGACGGCGACGCTCATCAGCCCAGTGGCGAGCATGTCGGCGCCGCGCACGGCGCGCACGACTGCCCACGTTGCCAGGCACAACGTCAGGGCGATGATGCCGAGTGCGAGCGGCGGCCCCATCTCGTTGCCGAGGCTGAAAGCGACGCCGGGGTTGAACACGAGCTGGAGGGTCGCACCCGGAGCCAGCTCAATTGTGCGCGACGGGCCGAGGTCGGACAGTGCCCACGCTTTCGTGAGCTGGTCGATGGTGAGCGCGGCCCCGGCGATCAGCAGCACCACGACCACTCGGATACCCGCTCTCACGAGAGCACGTCGATGAGGCGCATGATCACACCGGACTCGATCAGGATGTAGAGGCCCAGGCCCGTGAACACGGCGGGCACGAGCCAGTGCTCGATCTTCTCGAGGGCTTCCGTGACGGTCTTGTTCGTCCCCACGAAGCGAGCCACGAGGCACCACACCGCGACGAGCACGAGGAACACCGCAATCGTGACCACGGTGTCCGGGATCGGGGTCGTCCGGAACACCGGCGTGTAGAGGGAGATGTTGTCGGCGCCGTTGGCGATGGTGATCCCCGCGACCCCGAGGACCCCACCCGCGCGCACCGCCGAGTCGTCGTCGTCGTCATCACCGCGTCGTCGCAGAGCACGGATCAACCCCACCAGACCAATACCCAGGGGGATGAGCCCCAGCAGTCCCACCCACTTGTCCGGAACGATGGTGAGTCCCGCGGCAGCGAGGACACTGATCGCGACGAGGGCAATGAAGCCGGCGTACTGACCGACGACGACCTTCCACCCCGGCAACGTTCCACGCGTCGATGCGAGGAACAGGACCGTCAGGACCACGACGTCATCGATGTTGGTGGCAGCAAAGAGCCCCACCGCCGCCGCAATCGTGCCGATCATCGGTTCGACTCAGCAAGCGGCGGCCGAGACCCGGGAGCCACCATCCGACAAGTAATCGCCATACGCCGATCATATCGGCTTGGACCGATGAAGGGCGACGTGCAACCTGCCGTGCCTCCACCTCACTGCAGGACGCAAGCGATAGCCCGCCGCGAAAACGACGACACCGAGCCCTCCGTTTATATCGCCGGTTTCGCTGCGGCGTTTGTGGTGATCGCTCTTCGCCAACCGCCGGCCCGGAGGCGATCGCCGGCGCGCGATTACATTGTCGCCGCGGAGCGGGCTCGGTGGGCACCGCTCACAGGGTGCGTCCGGCGTTGGTGGTGAGCCAGCCGATGGGGTCGATCGGGGTGGTGCCGCCGAGCATGACCTGCAGGTGCAGGTGCGCGCCGGTGCTGGCGCCGGTGTTGCCGACGAGGCCGACGAGCTGCCCCACGGCGACGCTCTGCCCGGCGTGCAGCGGTGAGGAGCCGAAGATCATGTGCGCGTAGAGGGTGGAGATGGTCTGCCCGTCGATTTGGTGGTCGATGATGACGTACTGGCCGTACTCCGAGTGGGTGCCCGAGATCCGGACGGTGCCAGCGGCGACGGCGCCGATTGGGGTGCCGGCGCCGGGGGGGATGTCGGCGCCCTGGTGGATCGACGAGCACGCCCCGCACGGGGCGAGGCGGGGGCCGAACGGGGAGCTGACCCGGATGCTGCCGGCGATAGGCCAGCGGATATCGCCGGCGCCGGTGTTCACGATCGTCCCGGTGGGCGCGACCGCAGCCGTGCTGCTCGCCGCTGCCGTGGAGCTGTTCGTGGTGCTGGTGGTCGTCTTGGTGATCACCGGCTTCACGGCGGGCTTGGTGACGGTGTAGCCGTCCCGGTCGACGATCACCGTCAGCCCGGTCGCAGTGAAGCTCTGCCCAGCGGCGGCGGGGGTGCCGCCGGGCACGGCGACGGCGGGGCCGGTGGATGCTTGCGCGGGAAGCGCCGCGGCGGTGAACAGCGCCATCGCCGCAGCAGCACCGGTCAGCGGGATCGCCGCCAACGCCCGGGATCGGAGCGTCCGCGTCGGAGCGGGTGCGGGTGCGGCCACCGTCACGGCGGGCAGCGGCGGCTGACTCACAATAGTGGGGTTGTGGCGGCCGCGGGGCGGCCGCGGGGCGGGCATGGCGCGCTCGGCGGCGAGGGCTTCGCGGCGCGTCAGCGGCGTTGCAGTGGGGGTGTGGGGGTACTGCTGGGGCACAGGCAGGCTCCAAGAAAGACGGCGGACGGGGTGATCCCGTAAGAAGAGTCGGGGCCGCTCGGCGGGGTGCTCGAGCGGGAGAGGGAGAAGGCCGGTCGCGGGTCGCGGCAGGGAGGGGGGACACCGCCGTGACCCGCGGCCGGGGTCACATCGACGCGAGCATGTCCTTCATCTGGTTGATCTGCTCGGTCTGGCTCGACACGATCGACTTCGCCATCGCGACCGCGTCGGTGTTCTTGCCCTTGTCGACTTCGGTCCCCGCCATGTCGACGGCGCTGGTGTGGTGCTCGACCATCTGCTGCAGGAACAGTTTCCCGGCGTCCGCCGGGGAGGCGCTGTCGAGGGCGTCCATGTCGGAGTCGGACATCATCCCCGACATCGAGGAGTGGTCCATCCCCGACATGCCGGAGGCCTCGGTGGGCTCATCCCACTGCTTTAGCCAGCTGGTCAACGACGTGATCTCCGGGCCCTGTTCCGCCTTGATCTGCTTGGCGAGAGTGACGACGTCAGCGTCCACGTCGGAGCCCTTGGCGAGGAGCATGTCGCTCATCTCGACGGCCTGCTTGTGGTGCGGCAGCATCTGCTGCGCGAACATGACGTCTTGGTCGTTGTGCGCCGACGCCGCCGACGAGGACGACGAGGAGGAGTTGTCCGAGGAGCCGGCGTTGTTGGTGGAGCAGCCGGCGAGGGTGAGGCCGATGGTGAGGGCGGCGGCGGCCGCGAGGGTGCGCGTGATGGTGGTGTTCATGGATCCGTTCCCGTGAATGCGTCAGGTGTTCCGGGCAGGCGAATACCTGCCCGTGTTCTGGGCAGGCGGGAGCTTCCGAAGGGAGCGCTCCCGCCGGGGATGGATCAGATACGGATGATCTGCAGCGCCGTCAGTGATGGCGGCTTGGGTGCCGCGACGCGTCGTGCGACACGCTCCCCGAGGGCGAGGAGGCGTGCGAGGATGTAGAGGACTCCGTCGTTCCGGGCGCGCAGCAGCGCCCACGCGAACAGGGCGATCGTCAGCGCGCAGGCCATTCCCATCAGGGAGCACATGAGCGCGCACAGGCCGCCATCGCAGCCGGCGTCACTGAGTACGCTCATCACCGCGCCAGCCGGCGCGGCAGCGTGGCCATCGTGTCCGGCTGCGTCGCTGTGGGCGTGTTCGGCCGTCATGCTCGACGTGGCGGTCATGGCGTGCTCGCCGGTGGTCGCGTGGCCGAGCATGCTGTGCATCAGGACCGTGAACCCGACCAGCAGCAGCAACGCCAGCACCGCCGTGGCCTGCAGCAGCAGGCGGCGGCGCGTGGTGTTCGCGGTGGTGAGCATGCGGATCCGTACTGATGGCTGGTCGGGGTGCGGGTTCTATGGTGCAGGACGAGCGCTGAGAGGACAACCGCCCCGTCTGGTGGGCGGGGAGCTGGTTAGGCGCGCACGAGGCGGGCGATCGCGTCGGAGGCTTCCTTAAGCTTCACCGCGGCCGCGTTGCCGCCTTCGGCGACGGCGTCGGTGACGCAGTGCGCGAGGTGGTCATCCAGCAGGCCGAGCGCGACGGATTGCAGCGCCTTCGTCATCGCGGACACCTGGGTGAGGATGTCGATGCAGTACTGCTCCTCATCGACCATCCGCTGCAGGCCGCGGGCCTGCCCCTCGATGCGACGCAACCGTTTGAGGTAGTCGTCCTTCGCGGTGATGTACCCGTGGTGGTGCTCTGCTGCGGGCGCGGTGGTGTCGGTCATGGACGCTCCTCGGGGTTCACCGTTTACGGTAGCGGCGCTCATGACGCCGTGGACCAATCGAACGGGGCCGGCGCGATCGGGGTGCCGGACCCGCGGGTGATGACGATCGCGATGTCCTGCTGATCCTCGAGTCGCAGTTTTGGCAACGGTGTCGACGTCCGCTCACCGTCGACGAACACTGCGACTTGCCGGTCGTTCTTCCCGTCGACGTACCCGCCGACCTGCCCGTCGCGGAGGGCGACGTTCCACTCGGTGAAGAGCTGTCCGAGGGTGAATGGCTGCACCTTCGCGGATTCGACGTGCACGATGCCGGAGGTGTCGTGGGTGTGCAGTGCGGACATGCCGCCCTGCTGCACGTCGACGCCGATGTTCGCCGGCACCGCCACCGGCTTCCCGTCCACCGACACGGACAGGTGCTGATGGGTGTGCAGCGCCGCGCCTTCCATCCCGGCCACCTCGAGCCCGGCAGCCTTTGCCCGCGCCGCCGCATCCGCGGGGGCCAGCCACGGCGGGGCCGCCGTCACCCCGGACGCTGTCGGTGCCGTGTCGTCGCCACGGGTCAGGGCGGTGACCGTGATCGTGGTGACCGCGGCGAGGACGACGACCACGGCGGCGCCCAGCAGCCACCACCGGCGGGTGCGACTGCGCTGCTGTTCCGCTCTGCGGTCAGCGGCTTTCCGCCGCGCCTCTTCGCGCCGATCAGTTCTACTCGCCATCACGTCCTCTTTCCGGGTGCCGGTTCGGCGGATTGGGAACACATCCGCCCGACCGGCGTTACACTCGCTACAGTACCCCCCTAGGGTACCTGATGAACGTGAACGACGAAGGGATCACCACGATGAGCGAGCAGCTGACGAACACGTACGGCATCACGGGCATGACGTGCGGGCACTGCGTGATGAGCGTCAACGAGGAGCTCGCCGCCGTGCCGGGCGTCATGGACGTGACGATCGACCTCAATGTCGGCGGTGTCTCCACCGCCCGGGTGACCAGCACCCGCGACCTGCCGCAGGAGGAAGTCTCCGCCGCTGTGGAGGAGGCCGGCTACACGTTGGTCGCATCATGACAACGACCAGCACACCGCCGGTTGAGCTGACGATCGAGGGCATGACGTGCGCGTCGTGCGCGAACCGCATCGAGCGGAAGCTGAACAAGCTGCCCGGCGTGACCGCGAGCGTGAACTACGCCACGGAAAGCGCCTCCGTCACGTTGCCTGCGGACCTCGCCGTCGATGACGCGATCCGCACCGTTGAAACTGCCGGGTACGGCGCGCACCTGCCCGAACCGGCTGGTGGGGACACCGACGAGCTCGCGCCGCTGCGGCGGCGCCTGATCGTGTCCACGGTGCTCGCCGTGCCGGTGGTGGCGCTGTCGATGATCCCGGTGTTGCAGTTCCCGGGGTGGCAGTGGGCCGTCCTGGTGTTGGCGCTGCCGGTCGCCGGGTGGGGTGCGTGGCCGTTCCACCGTGCCGCCGCGATCAACGCCCGGCACGGGGCCGCGACGATGGACACCCTCGTCAGCGTCGGCGTCGCCGCCGCGACCGTGTGGTCCGTGTGGGCGCTCGTGTTCGGCGGCGCCGGGCACCTCGGGATGCGGATGGCGTTCTCCTGGTTCCCGCACCCGGGCGCGGCTCCGGAGCCGTACTTCGAAGTCGCTGCCGCGGTGACGGTGTTCCTTCTCGCAGGCCGGTACTTCGAGGCCCGCGCAAAGGACCGCTCCGGCGCCGCTCTGCAAGCACTCCTGGCGTTGGGCGCACCGACGGCCCGGGTGCTCCGGGACGGTGTCGAGACCGAGGTGCCGACCGCGGCACTGCAGGTTGGGGACCGGTTCGTGGTCCGTCCCGGTGGACGCATCGCCACCGACGGGACCATCGTCGATGGCACGAGCGCGATCGACACCAGCGTGATGACCGGTGAAGCGGTCCCCGTCGAGGTTGGACCCGGCGACACCGTCACCGGCGCGACCGTGAACGTTGGCGGCCGACTCATCGTCGAAGCCACCCGCGTCGGCCAGGACACGGAGCTTGCCCGCATCGGCCGGCTTGTCGTGTCCGCGCAGACCGGCAAGGCCGAGGTGCAGCGCCTCGCCGACCAGGTCTCCGCCGTGTTCGTCCCGATCGTCATGGGCCTGGCGGTGCTGACTCTCATCGGGTGGCTGCTACTCACCGGCGACGTGCAAGCCGCGTTCACCGCCGCTGTTGCGACCCTGGTGATCGCCTGCCCCTGCGCCCTGGGGCTGGCAACTCCGACCGCGCTGCTCGTGGGCACCGGACGGGGCTCCCAGCTCGGGATCCTCATCCGCGGACCCCAGGTCCTCGAGGCCACCCGCCGGATCGACACCGTCGTACTCGACAAGACCGGGACCGTCACCACCGGCAGGATGAGCGTCCACCGGGTCACCGCCGTCGGCGGGGAAACCGACACCCGGGTGCTCGCCCTCGCCGCCGCCGCGGAAGCAGGATCAGAACACCCGATCGCCCGCGCCATCACCGCCGCTGCCACCGACCATCCGACCGTGGACACGTTCCAGTCCACCGCCGGGCTTGGCGTCCAAGCCGTCGTCGACGGCACCCTCGTGCTGGTTGGCCGTCCCGCCTGGTTGACCAACCAGTGGGCCGTCACCATCCCGGAGGCGGTCACGGACGCGGTCCGGACTGCGGAACGTGGCGGCGCGACCGCGGTCGTTGTTGCGTGGGACGGCGCAGCCCGCGGCGTCATCAGCGTCGCGGATACCATCGCGCCGACCAGCCCGGACGCGATCCGACGCCTGCACGACATGGGGCTGCGCACGATCATGCTCACCGGTGACGCCGAAGACGTCGCTCGGACGGTCGCAGCCCAGGTTGGCATCGACGACGTCGAAGCTGAGGTGCGACCCGAAGACAAGTACCGGACCGTCATCCGGCTGCAGGAGCAGGGCCGGTCCGTGGCGATGATCGGCGACGGCGTCAACGACGCCGCCGCTCTCGCCGCCGCGGACCTCGGGATCGCGATGGGCAGCGGCACCGACGCGGCCATGGAAGCCGCCGACATCACCCTCATCCGCGCCGACCTGAGCGCCGCCGCGGACGCGATCGCGCTCGCCCGCCGCACCCTCGGCACGATCAAGGTGAACCTGTTTTGGGCCTTCGCCTACAACGTCGCCGCCATCCCGCTCGCGATGGTCGGCCTGCTGAACCCGATGATCGCCGGCGCCGCGATGGCACTGTCCTCCGTGTTCGTTGTCAGCAACAGCCTGCGGCTGCGCAGGTTCTAGCCCAGCTGACCGGCGGACACCGGGCCGCCGCCCGCCTACACTCGCCCGAAGTACCCCTCCGGGGTATGCAAAGCTGGAAAGGGGATCGAATGTCTGGGTACATCACCATCGGCATCGTGCTCGGCATCGCGCTCCTCGGCATCGCCGGTCTGGTGCTGCTGTCTCGAGCGACGGCGGTCGCTCCGGTCCGTAAGGACGTGCTGCCGTTCGGGTCCGGGTGGGATCTTCAGGAACATGCGCTCTCGCGCTTCCACACCCGCTGGTACCCGATGACGTTGGTGTTCCTCGCGTTCGACGTGGAGATGCTGTTCATGTACCCGTGGGCTGTGGTCGTCGCGCAGATGGGTGCAGAAGCGGTCATCGAAATGTTCGTCTTCCTCGGGGTGCTCCTGGCAGGTGTCGTCTGGGCCTGGCGGGAGGGCGCGTTCCGATGGGTGTGACCACCGGTCAGAACCGAATTCTCATGCATGTGCTCCTCGTCGAGGTCCCCGGGAACAGCGCGGTTCGAATGGGAGTGGAAGCAGCGATTGCGGCTGCCGGGCACGTCCTTGCCGTCCACCCGGCCGAGAGCGACGTCTTGCTCGTGTGCGGAACACCCGGACCAGAGCTGCATGCCGTCATCGACCGTGTGTGGGACCAGATGCCCTACCCGAAGCACCGGGCAATGCTCACCAGCCTCGAGGAGATCGGCACGGTTTTCACGACTTCGCAGGAAGCACTCGCGGACCGACGTGTACAGCGCTCCTCGGCCCGCGAGGACGCGATCGGCCACACCGATGGCCGGGACTCCGAGGAAGACGAACACCCGAACCATGAGCACTCGGGGAACACCGACGACGCCGGCGACGCCGATGAGTTGATGCAGGACCACAACATGACCATGGGCGGTCACGACCACATGTCGATGGATCACATGTCGATGAGCGGTCCGGGCGGCTACCCACTCGCCGACGGTGCGGATGACCGGGACGGGCTGGAGATGGACGTGCTGCACCGGCGACTCGGTCCGATCCTGCCGGTGTGGGCAGCTGGCGTCGTCCTGGACGTGACGCTCGCCGGCGACACCATCACCGACGCCTCTGCTTCGATCGTCGACGTCGACGTCGACGATCACGGGCGGGCGGAATCACAGAACGGGGCGGTCTTCGCGCTCGACCAGGCCGCCCAGGTGCTCACTCTCGCCGGATGGGGTACCGCTGCAGCCAGGACGCTCCGCGTGCGGGATCTTGCCGTGACCGGCCGTCTCAAGCAGGCGCGGGAGCGCATTCGGCCGCTGATCCGCCGGATCGAGCGATCCGTGCTGCTCCGCTGGTCTCTGCGCGGTCTCCAGGTTAGACCTGACGTTGACGTCCGCACGGTCCTCCTCGCTCGCCTCGAGCGCGCAGACGCCGCGCTCAACGGACGTTACTTCGAGCCGGAGCCGGTCACGTCGGTAGATGAGATCCCGGCCCTGGTCAAAGGACGCGACATTGGCAGCGCCCGCCTGGTCGTCGCCGCGCTCAGCGTGCACCCCAGCCGTCGCACGGACACCACCGATCAGGCCGGCACGACGAAACGGCACCAGCATGGTTGATGTCGGAAACGCCGTCTGGGCGCTCATCCTGCCCGGCGTCGTCCTCGTCCTCGCCATAGCGACAGCCAGCAGCAACGCCGTCCTGGCCGCACGGGACCGCGGGACACCGTTGCAGGCTGCGGTCCTCTCGCCGTTCCGGGAAACCGGCCGGCTCCTCCGTCAGCAACGTCGATCCGTGCTTGGTGCGGACTCCCTCCTGTGGCGGATCGGTGGGTCGGGGCTGATTGTCGCTGCGTTCCTCGCCGCCCTCGCCGTCCCCGTCGGCGCACTCGTACCGCTGGACATCCCAGTTGGTGTGGTGTGGTTCAACGCCGTCGACGTGTCCCTGTGGGCCTTGTGGTGGCTGCTCGGGTGGGGCGGCAACAGCGTGCACCCGCTGATCGGCGGGTATCGGTTCCTGGCGCAGGCTCTGGCGTACGAGATCCCGCTGATGTTCGCCCTGACCGCCCCCGCCATCGGTGCGCAAAGTCTCCGGCTGACGGACGTAGTCACGGCGCAGCAACCGATCTGGTTCGCCCTGACGATGCCGGTGGCGTTCATCGTCTACTGCGCCTCGGTGACTGCGTTCTCCGCGTGGGGTCCGTTCGCTCTTCCCGCCGGTACAGACATCGCCGGTGGTGTCGTCGGGGAACTCTCCGGCGTCGACCGGCTGCTCGTTCTCGCCGGCAGATGGTGTCTGCTCGTCGCGGGCGCCGCGTTCGCCGTGCCGATGTTCCTCGGCGGCGGGGCCGGTCCGTTGCTTCCGTCGGCGCTGTGGGTGCTGGTGAAGACGTGTGCGCTGCTCGCCGTGTTCCTGCTGCTCGGACGTGCGATGCCCGCGATCCGGCCGCAGCGGCTCGCGGAGCTGGGCTGGGTCCTTGTGTTGCCGTTGGTCCTGCTGCAGCTGCTGGTCACGTCGGTGCTGACCGTGATGGGAAAGGGATGACCGTGATGGCGACGATCATGTTCTGGGTCGCTGCGGTCGTCGCGGTGCTCGCCGCGGCCGCAGTGTTCCGGGTGAACTCGATGGCTCGAGCGACGTACGCGCTGGCGGTGTCGTTCATCGCCGTCGGTGTCGCCGTGCTGATGCTGCACCTGGACTTCATCGGGGTCATCACGATCCTGATGATGGTGATGGAGATGGCCGTGATGGCGGTGTTCATGGTCTCCTATATGGGCATGAATCCGGCGTTGATGCCGATGGACATGACCCACAGCAAACGCCCCGCGGCAGTGATCGCGGCCGCCGTGTTCGTCGGCCTCGCCGCAGCGGCGCTCCTCATCCCGTGGCCAGCCCGTGCCGGGACCGCGGCGGCGGACACCACCCGTGCCCTTGGCGAGGCGATCATGGGCTCGAAGATGCTGGTGATGCTGACGATCAGCCCGATCCTGTTCGCCACGATCATCGCCGCCCTCGTCCTGGCGAACCCGCGTGGCCGGTACGACCGGCTCGGGGACGACCTCCAGAATGCCCCCGCTGACCCGGAGCCGGGAGGTGTCGGACGATGACGCTGCAACTCGTTCTGCTCGTCGTTGCTGCGCTGTTCGCCATCGGACTGTACGGCGCGATCTCGCAGCAGGTGGTGGTGATGGTGATGATGGGCATCGAGGTGATGATCAACGCCGTCATCCTCGCCGCCGCCGCGTTCTGGTGGTACCTCGCACCGACCGTCGACGGGCAGGTGCTACTGCTGGTGATCATCGCGGCGATGACGATCGAGATGGCGATGGGTTTCGCCGTCGCCACGATCCTGCACCGTTCCCGGAACTCCGACATGACCGACTCCGCGACGGACCTCAGCCAGTGAGCGCCGCGCTGATCACCGCCATCATCCTGCCCGCCCTCGTCGGGGCAGCACTGGCGACTGCTGGACGCTTCGCCGAACGGATCGCCGTTCCCGTCAGCCTCGCCACGGCAGCGGTCATGGCGATTGCAGCGACCATCGCGGCCATCACGGGTGCGGAAGTGACCGGCGGAGTGCCGACGATGCTTGGGGCCTTCGGCTCGGATCTCCGCGTCGACGCGCTGGCCGCGGTCGTCCTGCCGACCGTGGCATGGATCGGATTCCTCGTCCTCGTGTTCGCGACTGCGGACCGGACCCGACCGGCGGCGCGGTTCCACGGGCTAATGCTGCTCTTCCTCGCCGCCGTCGTCGTTACCGTGACCGCAACCGGCCTGCCATTGCTCCTCGCCGCATGGGAGGTGATGGGCGCCACCTCCTACGCGCTCATCGGATTCCACTGGCAGGACCGGAACCGCGTCGCCGGTGGATTCACCGCGTTCACCGTCACCCGCGCCGGGGACCTCGGCATCTACCTTGCCGCGGGCGCAGTCGTCGCCGGCGGCGGCGCCTGGTCACTCACCGCACTGCAGTCGCTGCCGGGCCCCTGGGTGCACGTTGCTGCCGCAGGATTGCTCGCTGCCGGCTTCGGGAAGGCGGCGCAGCTGCCGTTCTCCTTCTGGATCTCCCGCGCCATGGAGGGCCCGAGCGCGGTGAGTGCGCTGCTGCACTCCGCAGCGATGGTCGCCATGGGCGGGTACCTGCTCCTCCGCGTCGAACCGCTCCTGAACGTGACCGGCTGGGCAGGTCCGACGGCGGCGTGGGTGGGCGTCACGACCGCGATCGTCCTCGGCGTCATCGCACTGTCGCAGCGGGACCTGAAGCAGGTGCTCGCCGCGTCGACGGCATCCCAGCTGGGATTCGTCGTCCTCGCCGCTGGCGTCGGCTCGTTCAGCGGCGGCACCGCGCAGCTCGTCGCACACGCTGCCACCAAAGCACTGCTGTTCCTCACCGCGGGCGCATGGCTGACGGCTACCGGGACGAAACAGTTCACCGGTCTCCGCGGCATCGCCGCCCGCTGGCCCGCGGTCGGCGTCCTCGCCACGGTCGGTGCGCTGTCGCTGGCCGGCCTGCCGCCGCTGTCGCTCTGGTACGCCAAGGACGTCGTCCTCGCCGCAGCGCTGGAGGAACAACCCTGGTTGTACGCGGCGGGCCTGGCCGGAGCGGCACTGGCAGCGGCCTACTCCGCCCGGATCATCGCGCTGCTGTGGCGGCGTGCCGGAACCCCGGAAGCGTCCTGGGACGACGAGGAACACGGCACCCGGCGGGTGCCACGCCTCGCGGTCGTCCCGATGGTGGTACTCGCTGTCGCGGCAGCCGGACTTGCGCTTCTCGGCACACCGCTGCTGCATCCGATGATCGCTCCGCTTTCCGGGACGGCGGTGTCGTGGCCGGAGCTCGCGGCGTCTGCGGCAATCGCGGTGGTCGTGGTCCTGTTGACCCTGTGGCGCACCCCCACAGTCCGAATTGGGATGCACTGGTTCGGGCTGGAGCGGACAGCCGTTGCAGTCATCGCCACGCCGACACTGCGACTCGCCGCCGTCCTCGCGCGTCTCGACGACCGCTACGGCGCGGCCGTTGATCGGTCGGGACCTGCGCTCGAGCAGACCGCCCGAGCCGTGCGCGCTCTTGATGAGCGTGGCCCCGCCGCCGTGACGGGGTGGATCGGTTCCGCCATCGCGGTCCTCGGCCGACTGGCTCGGCGACCGCAGACCGGCCAGGTGCACCACTACTACATCGGCGCGACCGTGACCGTCGCTGCCGCAGCTGTCCTGCTCTTGGTCGTGAGGTGATCGTGCTCAGTCTGATCGTGTTCCTTCCCGTTGTCGTCGCGGCGGTCCTCGCCCTGACGCGAGCAATGTCCGGACGGGCAGCCGCGTGGGTGTGGCTGATGACGAGCATCGTGGAGCTCGCCCTCGGGATCCTCGTGTCCATCCCCGGACCCAACGCGTCGGGGCTGCGCTGGGACGAGCGAATGGAGTGGATGCCGAGCGTCGGCACCAGCTACCACCTCGGCGTTGACGGTTTCTCCGCGCCGTTGCTGCTCCTGACCGACGTCGTGTTCCTCGTCTGCGCGGTCTGGGCCATGCGGGACACCGACCGGCCACGCCCGCAGGCTGCACTCTTCCTGTTCCTTCAGACCACGTGTCTTGGGGTGTTCGCCGCGCAGGACCTGCTGGTGTTCTTCGTGTTCTTCGACCTGTCGATTGTCGGTATGTACTTCGTGATCGCCGGGTGGGGACATGGCGACCATCAGCGGTCCGCGCTGCGGTTCTTCCTCTACACGTTCCTCGGATCCCTGGCGCTGCTGCTCGGCTTCATCGGCCTCTACCTCGGCTCCTCACCGCACACGTTCGACATGGTCGAGCTCACCCGGAACGGCTTCACCGGCACACCCCTGGCCGCCGGCGCCGTTCTCGCCGCGCTCGTCGTGGGTTTCGCCGTCAAGACCCCCACAGTCCCGTTCCACTCCTGGCTGCCACCAGCACATACCGACGCGCCCGCGATTGGCTCTGTCGTCCTCGCGAGCGTCCTGCTGAAGATGGGCACGTACGGGTTCCTCCGCATCGCGATGCCGATGCTCCCGGACGCGTGGCGGTCCTGGTCTTGGGTGATTGTCATTGTCGGCCTCGTGTCCGTGCTGTACGGAGCGCTCGTCGCGCTCGCACAGACGAACGTGAAGCGGTTGATCGCGTACACCTCGGTGAACCACATGGGCTATGTCGTGCTCGCCGTCGGGGCCGCGGGTCTGACCGGGTCATCCTCTGCGCAGGCGCAGCAGTTGGCGATCACCGGCGCGACCGTGCAGATGGTGTCGCACGGGCTCATCACCGGTGCACTGTTCCTCCTCGCGGGTGTCCTCCACGACCGGCGGGGCAGCTACGAGATCAGCGACTACAGCGGCCTCGCGAAGCCGGCCCCACGGTTCTCCGGACTGTTCGCCGCCGCCGCGTTCGCGTCGCTCGGGATCCCCGGCTTCAGCGGATTCATCGCTGAGTTCCAGATCTTCGCCGGCAGCATCGGTGCGACAGCGATCGCCGCGATCGCGCTGCCGGGGATCCTCATCACCGCAGCGCTGTTCCTCCGCACCGTGCAGAAGCTGCTCACCGGACCCACGGAACGCCTCGCCGATGGTTTCACCGACGTCACCGCTCGGGAGACCGTGACGGTCGGGGCGCTCCTGCTGCTCTCCCTGGCGGTCGGCGTGATACCCGGACCGTTGCTGCAGCTCATCGCTCCCGCCGCCCGACAGCTCGCCGCGCTGGTCGGAGGTCCCGCTTGAACATGGACTACGGCGCGCTCCTGCCGGAGATCATCCTGATGGGCGGCGCCATCGTCGCGCTCCTCAGTGGCAGCTTCCTGCCCCGACGCCGGCAGGCGCTCGTAACCTGGTTCGCGATCATCGTGGCGTGCGGCAGCGCCGTCACCGCTGCTCTGAGCACGGGGCCATCGACCGTCTTCAGTGACAGCTACGCACTCGACAACGCGACAACGACGATCAGGATCCTCGTACCGTTGGCGACCGCGGTCGTGATGCTCATCGGACGTCAGGAGTCCCGAGGTTCCGCTCGGGAGAGCGAGACCGCGTCGCTGCTGCTCCTGGCGGCACTCGGCACGGTCGTCCTCGCCGGCGCCAACGACCTGCTCATCGTCGCCACCGGGTTCCTCCTAGCGACCGTGCCGCTCTACGCGTTGATCGGACTGTCCCGATCCCCGAGGGCGGCTGAGGCGACAATGAAGACGTACCTGCTGGGCGCGATCTTCGGCGTCGTGATGCTCTTCGGCATCGCCGTCCTCGTCGGTGTCGCCGGCGGCAGCACCTACCCCGAGCTTCAACAGGCGCTGCCACACGTGCCGGTGACGGCGATCGCGCTCGGATTCATCGGTGTCCTCGCCGGCCTGCTGTTCAAAGCCGGAGCGGTCCCCGGACATTTCTGGGTTCCGGATGCAGCAGAGGGCGCCGGGCTCGGCATCGCCGCGTTCATCACCACCGTCCCCAAGATCGGGGCTCTGATCGCCTTGGCGCGCCTCGTCGACGTCATACCGAGCACCGTGAACGCGTCGCTGCTGGTCGGTGTGCTCGCCGCCGCAAGCATGATCCTCGGCACCCTCGCGGCATTCTGGCAACGCAGCGCCCCGCGGCTGCTCGGCTGGTCCACGGTTGGCCAGGTTGGGTTCCTACTGATGCCCGTCGCTGTGATCAGTGTCGAACCGTCGGCGCGCGCCGCCCTGCTCATGTACCTGGTGTTCTACGCCGTGACCAACCTGGCCCTCTTCGCCGCGATCGCCGCGCTCCCAGACCGCAGGACAATTCCCTCCTGGCGCGGAGCGGCACGGGAACATCCCGTCATCACCAGTGTCATCCTGGTCGGCCTGCTGAGCCTTGTCGGGACACCACCAACCGCCGTCTTCGTCGGCAAGCTCGCCGTGTTCACGGCCACCTGGCAGGGCGGGATGCCGTGGCTGGTGGTCATCGCCGCAGCCGTCTCAGTCGCATCGCTGTTCTACGCACTCCGCTGGGTGTCAACGGCCTTCCAGGCACCGGAGGAACCCCGATCTCGCCCCGCCGCAGTTCCGCTGCAAGCGGTCACCGCCGTAACGATCGGTGCACTGATCATCGTCGCCGTCGCCAGCAGTCCAGCCCTCTTGCAGTTGTGACTTGGCCGGTTCCCATTGGCATTGAGGCCTTCGACGCTGAGTCTCTCCACGGTTGCAGATGACGTTACTGCGGGATGATGTCGCAGACGCTGCGCTCCGTGCATGTGGTCGGATCTAAGGTCGAACTCGTTGTGATCATGGCGACGAGTTCCGTTTCGAGACGAGCGAGTTCCTGTTGGCGGGCTCTGACCGCTCCAAGCTTGCTGGTGAGAAGCGAAAGCACGTGCGAGCACGGTGCCTGCCCTTCCTGTCGGAGGGCGAGAACGCCGGCGATGTCAGACAGTGTTAGCCCAGCTGCTTGAGCGGCACGGATGAACCCGACCCGTGTAGTGACCTCATCCGTGTAGACCCGGTATCCGTTGCTCCCTCGACTCGGCACCGGAAGCAGCCCCTCGCGTTCGTAGAAGCGGATGGTTTGCGTGCTGACGCCGGTGGCGGCAGCGAGGTCTCCGATGCGCATGCTTCCATCACACCACTTGACCTTGTACCTCGCTGCAACGTTTACGGTCGGCGTATGGAGATCACGTTGCAGTATTTCGATGGATGCCCGAATTGGGGAACGGTCGCGGAGCGCCTCGCCGCGATCACCGCGGAACGACCCGAGGTCACGGTAAAGCGGCACCGCATCGAAACGCAGGAGGAAGCGGAATCGGTCGACTTCCGCGGGTCTCCTACTCTTCTGGCTGACGGGGCAGCACTGTTCCCTGCACCAGACGCTCCTCCTGGCCTGTCGTGCCGGGTGTATCTGACGCCCGAAGGCCTTGCCGGGTCCCCGACGACAGAGCAACTCCGGGATGCGATCGCGGACATCGAAGCAGGCACCCGATGAGCGACGTGTTCGACCTGCTGGTCATCGGCGCCGGAATGGCCGGCACGTCCGCAGCTAACAAGTGCGCGGCACAAGGGTGGCGGGTCGGCATCGTCGATGCTCTGCCCTACGGGGGCACGTGCGCTCTTCGCGGATGCGACCCGAAGAAGATCCTCCGCCGCGGAGCGGAAGTCATCGATGCCGCCCGACTGATGAACGGCACCGGTATTCAGGAAAACGGCCTCAGTGTCGACTGGGCAGCCTTGATGCAGAGAAAACGCGGCTTCACGGATGGGGTACCGAAGGGCATGGAAGACGAGCTCACCGGCAACGGCGCCACCACCTTCCACGGCCACGCTGAGTTCACCGGTCCGAACACCCTGAGCATCGACGGCACGACCCATCAGGCGGAAAGGTTCCTCATCGCCTCCGGCGCCACACCAAAGCCGTTGACGTTCCCCGGGGCGGAGCACCTGATCGACAGCACCCAGTTCCTCGATCTGGAGGAACTGCCCAAGCGGATCGTGTTCATTGGCGGCGGGTTCATCTCGTTTGAGTTCGCCCACATCGCCGCCCGAGCTGGTGCGCAGTGCACGATCGTCGACCACGGTCCTCGGCCGCTGCGCGAATTCGATCCCGACTTGGTGGGGCTGCTGGTGTCACGGAGCGAGCAGGCGGGCATCCGCATCCTGCGCGATACCCGCGTCTCCACGGTGGACGCCACTTCCACCGGACTGCAGATCGGCGTCGACAGTGACGGCATAGCAAAGCGCATCCATGCGGACCTCGTCGTCCACGGCGCCGGCCGCGTCCCGAATGTCGAGAGCCTGCGCCTGGACGCTGCCGGCATCGCCAGCGGTCCGCGTGGGGTCACGGTAGCTGGCCACCTGCAAAGCACCACCAACACCGCCGTGTACGCCGCCGGAGACGCCGCCGACACGGCCGGGCGCCCCCTGACCCCGGTGGCCGTGTTCGAAGGGAAAGTCGCCGCGTCGAACATGCTCAAGGGCACCACCACGGCACCTGACTACATCGGGGTCCCCACGACCATATTCACCATCCCGGAACTCAACCGCGTCGGCCTCCTCGAAGAAGAAGCGGCCCCGAGCCACGACATCGCCATCCGCTTCACCGACACCAGCGGCTGGTACTCCACCTACCGGGCGGCCGAAACCACTGCCGCGGCCAAGGTCATTATCGACACCCGCACCGACCAAATCCTCGGCGCACACCTCCTCGGCCCCGGCTACTCGGAACTGATCAACACTTTCGGCCTCGCCATCAAACTCGGGCTCACGACACGGCAACTCAGATCCGCCACCGCCACCTACCCCTCCCTCGGCTCCGACCTCGGGTCCCTGCTCTGAACTTGTCACATATACCTTCGTATTCGTTACGTCTGTTGCGCTCGCGCGGCGAGCCGGAGTGCTTGCACGGAACGGAAGTGTTGTTCCGAGCGGTGGCGGCCGTTGGCGGGAGACGGATGTGGTGCTGCGATGACCGGAAGGAGTCGGGGCTGCTCGTCCAGGGTGAGGTGTCGCATGACGCCGTCGAGGGCGACGGCCCCGTACGTGACGATCGCGGTGAGAGCGGGGAGGGCCGCGAGCAGTGTGGCGAGGGCATGCCGCCCCTCGTCGATGTCCGCGAGTCGCACGCGGTCGGGCAGTTCCCATGGGATGAGGTTCCAGCGGACGTACTCGCCGCGTGCGAGTCCGGACTCGATTCGGGCTGCTCGGAACGCGGCCGCGGTCGGGCCCGGGTTGTCCTCGCTGCAGATAGCTGCGTGCGCTGCGGCGATGGTCTGGGGGCCGGGCGACTGCATCAGGACCAGGACACGGCTGGATCTGCCGCCGGATCGTGGGTCGAAGCTCGGGACGAACCGTCGGCTGCCGTTGGGCGCGGTCCGCCACGTCTCCGCGAGACCGTTCAGCGATCGAACGTCAGCGAGTTTCTCGGGGGTGCTCATGCCGGGTGTGGCGGTGCCAACAGGGTGCCACGAATGACGGAGCCCTGGAAGGTGCGGATCGCGACGGTGATCCATGCGGCGACGAGGCCGGCGTAGTAGATGACGGCGAGGACGGCAACGACGGTCAGGCCTGAGTGCAGGGCGAGCCCGTTGAGTCCGGTGACGCAGGTGCCGACGGGGAACGTGAACGACCACCAGGTCAGGCTGAACGGCAGGTGTTCGCGGGCGGTCCGGACGGTGACGGCGAGGGCGATGACGGTCCACAGCAGCGCGAAGCCGAGCATCGCGAACCCGTACACCAACGCCACTACCAGGAGCGCTTGAGCGGTGGAGGCATCGACGACGGTGGGTGCGTTCGAGGCGAGGAGGTTCACCGCCGTGATCGACTGTCCGACGGGTCCGAGCACGATCCACAGGGTCGGCACCATGCCGGCGGCCCCGACCTTGTGTTGCGCGAGACGGTTCCAGATCAGCGTGATCACGACCAGCGACGTCACGAGACTGAGCCCGAAGAAGCCGTAGCACGACCACAGCAGCGTCTCCCGCGCCTGTCCGGCGGGAGCGTACGGCAGCAGCAGGGCGCCGGTGGAGGCGGACACCATCGGCGGGACGATGGGCATCAGCCAACCGCCGAACGCGGAGTCGGGCTTGTTCTCGTGGCGGGTGAACGCCAGGTACGGCACCAGGACTGCCGTGAGCAGTCCGCCGATGGTGCCGATGGTCCACAGGACCCAGTCGATGGTTACGGCGGCGGGCAGGCCGACCCAGTCCTTGCCGAGCAGGAGCGTCCCGGCGCCGACGGTGAGGAACGCCATCGGTGGTGCGCCGTAGAAGTGCGAGATCACCGGGTTGAGGTGGTGCCCGGCTGCGGTGCTCCGGTAGCGGATCCAGTGCAGCACCGTCGCGACCGTGAGGGCGACGAGGAGCACCGCGGCGATCGCCCACACGAGCGTCGCCGCGATGCGCAGACCGGGGAACTGCAGCGGCAGTGACGCAGCTGCGACGGCGACGATCCCCGTGCCCATGATCGACGCGAACCAGTTCGGTGTGAGGTTCGACACGATCAGGCCTGGCCGCTCCAGATCGCGGAACAACGCCGTCTGCGGCCGTTGGGGCAGCTGGCTACCGTTCGCGGGTGCAGGATCGGTGCGGAGCGTTGTCATGGGCCAAGCCTGCGCGAATCCTGCCTCTGGCAGTACCGGGAACCTCTTGGCGGGGCACAATCGTTGGTTGTGGCACTACGGCGACTCACGGACCGAACGCTCGACCTCGACACACTCGACGTGCTCGCGCGCGTCGCCGAGACCGGCTCCCTCTCCGCTGCCGCTGGAGCGCTCGGCGTCACGCAACAGGCGGTGTCTGCTCGGATCCGGGTCGCCGAGCGCATGGTCGGTCACTTGTTAGTGCACCGCTTGACCACGGGGTCGGTGCTGACCGAGACCGGTCGTCTGGTCGTCGGGCTGGCCGGACCGGTCCTCGACGCGTCTCGCCACCTCGAGGCAGGAGTGGCTGCGCTGCGGGCTCCCACGGGTTCGCTCGTCGTCGCAGCGTCACAGACGATCGCGGAGCTGCTGCTGCCGGGCTGGCTGCTCGAATTCCGACGCCGTGAACCAGACGTAGAGGTGCGTCTTATCGCGGGCAACTCCGCATCGGTGACGGACCTCGTGCAGTCGGGTGGCGCGAACCTCGGGTTCACGGAAACCCCGGTGACGGCGGCCGGTGTGTCCGCGCAGGTGATCGCGGACGATGAGCTCGCGGTCGTCGTTGCGCCGGACCATCCCTGGGCTCGGTCGACCGGGATCACTGCGGAGGTCCTGGCGGCGACGGCTCTGCTCCTGCGAGAAGAAGGTTCCGGGACTCGCGCGACCCTCGCCGCATGGCTCAGGGCAGCTGGTTTGGACATGTCGGTTCCGGCCGCGGTGCTGGAGACCACGAGCATCATCCGGGCGAACGCGCAGGCTGGAATTGCACCGGCGGTGATGAGCCTTCGCACGGTCGCCGCCGACATCAACGATGGGACGCTGGTGCGGGTCCCGCTCTCTGGGCCGCCACTTGCCCGGCCGTTGCGGGCGATCTGGTCGGGAGAGCCCCAGCCAGCTGGTTCTGCTTTCCTGCGCGTCGCCCACGAGGTGGCCGGTCGGGGTCAGCGCAGCCCGTAGGACAGCTCCGGATTGTTCTCCGCGATCTCGGTGAGCCGGTTGTACTTCGCGACGCGTTCTCCGCGGGCGGATGCGCCGGACTTGATCTGTCCGGTTCCGGTGCCGACGACGAGGTCCGCGATGAACGTGTCGCTGGTCTCCCCGGACCGGTGCGACACCATGCTCCGCATCCCGAGCGAGCGTGCGACGCCGATCGCGTCGAGGGTCTGGGAGACGGTGCCGATCTGGTTCGGCTTGATGAGCGCCGCGTTCGAGAGCCCGTCCTTGCCGCCGTCGCGGATGCGCTGCGGATCGGTGACGTAGAGATCATCGCCGACGATCTGAAGCTTGTCGCCGAGCGCGAACGACATCGCCTTCCAGCCGCCGTGGTCATCTTCGGAGAAGCCGTCTTCGATGCTCCGGATCGGATACCGGCTGATGAGGCCGCGGTAGTAGTCAACCATGCCTGCGCGGTCGAGCCGGCGGTCCACGACCCGGTAGCTACCGTCACCGAGCGCGAACTCGTTCGCCGCCGGGTCGAGTGCGATCGCGACGGTGTCGACTCCGGGCTCGTAGCCAGCGGCACTGATCGCGGCGACGAGGAGGTCGAGGGCCTCCTCGGGCGCGGCGATCGATGGGGCGAAGCCGCCTTCGTCACCGAGACCGAGACTGCCGAACCGTTCCCGGACCAGTGCCGCCAGTGCGTGGTAGACGTCCGACCCGATCCGAACCGCGTCGGTCATGGTCTCGGCGTTCACCGGGGCGATCATGAACTCCTGGAAGTCGAGCGCGTTCGCTGCGTGTGCTCCGCCGTTGAGCACGTTGAAGTGCGGGACGGGCAGGCGGGGCGTGCTGCCGGTGACGTCTGCGATCCACCGCCAGAGCGGCAGCTCCGCTGCGGCGGCGAGAGCGCGTGCCATCGCGATCGAGGTCGCGACGACACTGTTCGCGCCGAGCCGGCGGTAATTCGGGGTGCCGTCGAGGGCGGCGAGGGCGGCGTCGACTTGCCCGATCGAGGTCCACGACTGGCCGGTGATCATCGGTGCGACGTCCGTCGTGATGAGGTGCAGTGCCTGGCTCACGTCGCGGCCGCCGTAGCTGCTGCCGCCGTCGCGGAGCTCGACGGCCTCATGCGCGCCAGTGGATGCGCCTGCGGGGGCGTCACCGGTGACGACGGTGCCGTCCTCGAGCTCGAGACGCACCTGGATCGTTGGGTAGCCGCGGGAGTCGAGGATCCGGGAGCCGTGCAGACTGCTGATGGTGACGGGGCGGCTGGTGTGGGTCACGTACTCGCCCTGATGGTGAATGGTGTGGTGGACGTTGCTGATGTAGTCGTTCATGGCGGTTGTCGCCTTTCGGGTTGGTCGTGCGGGTGTGGGCCGCGGGGAGGCGGAGGGACGACCTCCTGGCGATCACTGGGCGCCAGTTGCCTCCCCACGGCGGTTCAGGGCGCGCACTGGATGGTGCGCGGGTGCGCGGGTGCCGGTCAGGGGTGCGGGGTGAACCGTTCCTGTGCGGAGCGGATGATGGCTTCGGCGTCGACACGGTTCGCCCACCCGTTGGTGGTGACGTGCTTGCCGTGCTCGATCTCCTTGTAGTGGGCGAAGAAGTGCTCGATCTCCGCCAGGACCGGCTCGGCGACGTCGGTGATGTCCTGGACGTGGTCGAAGCGGACGTCTCCGGCGGGGACGGTGAGGATCTTGTCATCGCCGCCGTTCTCGTCGACCATGCGGAGCATCCCGACCGGGCGGACGTCGATGACGACGCCGGGGAACGTGGGCCGGGGCAGCAGCACGAGCGCGTCGAGGGGGTCGCCGTCATCGCCGAGAGTGTCGTCGATCGAGCCGTAGTCCTGCGGGAACACCATGCTGGTGAACACCGCCCGGTCCAGGCGGATCCGTTCGGTGGTGTGGTCGACCTCGTACTTGTTGCCGCTGCCGCGGGGGATCTCGATCGTGATGTCGAAGTGCATGAGCTGTTCTTCTCCCAGTCGGATGGTCAAGTGAGGGTGCCGAGGGTGACGCCCCCGGCGGCTGCGGCGACGGAGACGACGAGCATCCCGAGCCCGTTCACGGCAGCCGCGGTGGTGCGGCCGGTGCGTGCGAGGCGGACGGTCTCGAAGCTGGCGGTGCTGAACGTGGTGTAGCCACCCATGAGCCCTGTTCCGAGCACCGCGACGGGGGTAGCGCCGAGGTGACCGGCGGCGCCGGTGATCAAGCCCAGCAGGAACGAGCCGGTGATGTTGATCGTCAGCGTCCCGACCGGGAGCCGGAACTGCCGACCCCGGTTGATCGCACCATCCACGAAGAACCGTGCGGCCGCGCCGACACCGCCAGCGACAGCGACGCTGAGGAAGGCCAGGGCGCTCATGATGTGGCTCCGTTCGGTCGGACCAAGCCCGCGATCGCGAGGCCGCTACCGGTGGCGATCGCGCCGGCGAGGACCGTCAGGAGCCCGTACCCGGTGCCGGCCAACCCGCGGCCGGTGAGGAACAACACCGCGGTGCTGGTCGCGAGGGTGCTGTAGGTGGTGAACCCGCCGAGGACACCGGTTCCCAGAAGCAGGCGCAGTGTCCGGCGGCGACCCTCGTCAGGTCCGCGATGCGCGAGGTGTTCCAGCAGCACACCGAGGAGGAGCGCGCCGGCGATGTTGATCCAGAAGATCGCCCAGGACACTCCGTGCTGAGCGGGGAACGCGGTGCTGAGTCCGTCGCGTGCGGCGGTACCGATGGCGCCGCCGAGTGCGACGACACCGAGGTACCGCCACCGCAGATGCACTGGCCGGGCGATACGTTCCGGGTCATTGGCGTCAATGTCCGGGTCTGGCGGGAGCTGCCCATCGGGCAGGTCCGTGTCCGTTCGGGAGGTCATGTTCCACCTTCCGCAGCGACCGCTGCCGCTGCTGCTCGTGCTGCCGGATGCAGGTACTCCCCACCCCGCGGACAGAACCCACCGTCGCCGTCGAACCGGTAGATCAGGGGTTCGCCCGTGGGGAGGTTCAGGTCCGCGAGCTCACCGTCAGTCAGGCCGTCCATGCAGGCACACAGTGCCCGCAGCGAGTTGCCGTGCGCGACGACGAGCACTGTCTGCCCGTCGCGGAGTGCCGGGGTGATGCGGTCCGACAGGACGGGTTGGACCCGGCGGATGACGTCGGAGAGTGTTTCGGTTCGACGAACTGCCGCCCACGGCAGTCCACGAAGCGCCGGCGTCCGCCGGAGCGCCAGCCACGCGCGGATCGACATGCGTGGCGGCCGACCCGTGCGGGTCCGGCGAACAGCGAAGAACTGCTCCGCCCCCAACGCCGCTTGCGCATTCTGCTTGGACATGCCGGTGAGGGCGCCGTAGTTCCGCTCGTTCAACCGCCACGTCGACTCGATCGGCGCATCACGTCCGACGACGTCGGTGACGAGCTCCGCCGTGTGGAACGCCCGCTCGAGCGTCGACGTGAGCACGAGGTCCGGACTGAAGCCGGCGCGGAGCAGCAGCGACCCTGCCCGGGTCGCTTCGGCGACACCTCGTTCGGTCAGCGCGACGTCCCGCAACCCGGTGAAGGTGCCGGCAGCGTTTGCGGTGCTCTGCCCGTGGCGGAGCAGAACAAGCTGGCCGGTCACGGGGTGGCCCAGGGCAATGGGGCGTCGAACCCGACCGGATCAACCGGCACCACGAGCACCGGACGGTGCTGTTGATGGGTCAGCCGTACCGCGACCGACCCCGTGAAGAACTCCGCGATTCGACCCGCTCCCGTCCTGGCCCCGACGACCAGCATCGCCGCGTCGCGGTCTTCGGCCACCTGCGACAGTGCCCGGCTCGGATCCCCGACACCCGGGACGAACGTGACGTCGACGCCGTAGGTCGTTGCGGCAGCACGTACTGCCGCCTTGTCACTGTCCGACAAGCCCTGCGGTGTCGTGTCAGCGGTGTCAGGGTCGATCGGTTCCACCATCACCGACCCGTCCGAGCGCGTACCGGCATCGAAGAGCGATGCATCCACGCTGACGCACACCAGCGTCGTACCGAAGCGCCGCGCTATAGACGACGCAACCTCGATGACCCCCGGAGCGAGGCCGGGCAGGACGCCGACGACGACCGGTCCGGAACCGATTGGTGCTGTCATGACACTCCCTACCTCAGGCGCGCAGAAGCGCGCCCAGCTGAGATAGGGACTGTTGTCGACAACTGTCGAGGTTGGGTCCGGCAAGCCCCACTACCGGGTCCGAAGACACCACCAGTATGCACCCGAACCCCAAGTCACGCGGGCCGTCTCGCGCACCCGCGACGTCCCGACACCGAAGGAAGCGATTCCGACGACACGGAGCGAAGCTGCCCACAGTGAGCTGCCGTTCAGAACCGCCTGTCTCGTAGCGAAACTCAGTTCCGAAATCTGCGTCCGCTCCGACCCCTATTTGGTCGAGTTTCGCTACATCCTTCACACGGGTCACGTCTTCCGATAGGCGCGTGCGTCCGCACTGATCAGGACACGTCGCCGGGCGATCCGGCGGTGGCAGGTCAGCTACGGGACAAGCGAAGCTACCCACACCGGGAGATATCGTCAGCACGGTGAGCGCCGCATCATTACCCCCGGGAGCACTGGCCTCGTGACGGCTTGAACCTCTCCTAACGTGAGCGAAGGCCCGGCCGTCGGTGCCGCTTGCCGCACCGACCGAATCTGACGTGCTCGAGGTGATCTTGAACACCGCACTCGGCACCTTTCCGCTCTGCGCCGGCACCTGGTTGTTGGCCCCTCGCACTCCCGAACGCGAAGCGCGGCCGGTAGGGGACCTCGGGGGCGAGTCAGCCGAGATCAACGTCCGTATACCCAGACGGGATGCTCATTTCCGCCTTTGAGTAAGGCGAGTAGGGCGTGTACGGCGTGTACGGCGTGTAGGGGGTGTAAGGGGTGTAGTACGACGGTGGAGTCGTCCTCTTCAGAAGTCGGTCTCCAACGAGCGTGCCGAGGTAGTTCATCGCCGCGACTCCGCAGACGTCGTCGTTGTCCCACGCCAGCCAGCCGAGCCACTCTGCTTCAGGGCTCCACAAATGAATGTCGGACTCGCTCGTCCGGAAGGCGATCCAGCGACCGTGCGAGTCAAAGTAGTAGAGCGTCATCTGGTTCTCCCTCAGGGCTGACTAGCAGTGCGGACAAACTAGCCGCGACCCCCGACGTCGACGTCACCCCGATCGCAGGCGCCCGACTCGAGTCGCCCTGGTCTGAGGCGTACCTCTGTCGCACCTTGGTCGTCCGAGACCTTTGGCACTGCACGCAGGCACACGAACTCCGAGCGGCGAACGAAGGTCTTGCTGACCCGCCGTCGAGGTAGCCCGTCCGTACTGCCAAACATCGTGTCCACGTCCGTATTTCAGACACGTTAAGTGGCAGTCGGACAAGTTAGCTGGCGGACGACAAAAGACCGCTACTGCGGCATGTCCACGAACCTCGAGAACATCCCGTGGAACGCCACCGTGATGGTGTCCGTCGGTCCGTTTCGGTGCTTCGCCACGATGAGGTCCGCCTCACCCTGCCGCGGGTTGTCCTTCTCGTACGCCGACTCTCGGTGCAGCAGGATGACCATGTCGGCGTCCTGCTCGATCGAGCCGGACTCACGCAGGTCGGAGATCATCGGCTTCTTGTCGGCCCGCTGCTCGGGGCCACGGTTCAGCTGCGACAGCGCCACGACGGGGACCTGCAGTTCCTTCGCCATGAGCTTGAGCGCACGCGAGAACTCGGAGACCTCTTGCTGGCGACTCTCGACCTTCTTGCCCGAGGTCATCAGCTGCAGGTAGTCGATGACGACCATGCGGAGGTTGTGCTGCTGCTTGAGGCGGCGGCACTTCGCCCGGATCTCGACGAGGGTCATGTTGGGGGAGTCGTCGATGAAGAACGGGGCGTCGTTGATGCGCCCGCGGGTCTGCGCGATCGTCGTCCAGTCGCGGGAGTCGACGGTGCCCTTGCGCATGTTCTGCAGCGGCACGCTGGACTCGGCGGAGAGCAGTCGCATGGCGATCTCGGCGCGACCCATCTCGAGTGAGAAGAACGCGGCGGTCTGGTTGTGCTTGACGGCGGCGGCGCGGCAGAGGTCGAGCGCGAGCGTCGACTTCCCGAGTGCGGGCCGGGCGGCGATGATGATGAGCTGCCCGGGGTGGAAGCCGTTGGTGAGTCCGTCGAGCTGCGCGAACCCGGTCGGCACACCGGTCATCTGCCCGTCGCGGCCCTTCGCGGCCTCGATCTCGTCAAGCGCGGCGGAGATGGCGTCGGTCAGGGGGACGTAGTCCTCGGTCTGCACACCCCCGGCGACGTTGTAGACCTCGGCCTGGGCACTGTTGACGAGGTCGGTGACCTCACCCTCGGACGCGTAGCCCATCTGCACGATGCGGGTACCGGCGTCGACGAGGCGGCGGAGCACGGCCTTCTCGGCGACGATCGCGGCGTAGTAGCCGGCGTTCGCTGCGGTCGGCACCATGCTCGTCACGCTGTGCAGGTACTCGGCGCCACCGGCACGGGAGAGGAGGCCGGTCTTGGTGAGCTCGTCGGTGACGGCGATGACGTCGGTCGGCTCACCGTGCGAGTACAGCGAGAGGATCGCGTCGAAGATGACCTCGTGCTTGGGGATGTAGAAGTCCACGCCGCGAGCGGTCTCGATCACGTCCGCGACGGCGTCCTTCGACAGCAGCATGCCGCCGATCGTGGACTGCTCGGCGAGGAGGTCGTGCGGCGGGGTGCGTTCCATCCCACCGCGCTCGCCCATGTCGCGGGGGGACGGATCGAGGTGCGCGATCGACACACGGACTCCTTGCGTTGGAACGGGCGCGGGACGAGCCCGCTCCGGTAGTTCTACCCCTGGCGACCGACATCGCCGAGTCGCTGGGCCAAGGTACGGGGACAGAGTTATCCCCAGCAAACGGCCCTGTGGATAACTCTGTGGAGAGTCTGCGGAACACGCCGGGATGCTGTGTGGACAACTGTGGATGGGGGTGTGGACAAGTCGCATGGGGAACACACTTTCGACCGCTTGACCTGGGGTTTCCTGTTTCACACCATGTGTGGAGAAGTGGGGTTCAAGTACGCCTTGAAGGTTCCGATTTGACACGTTTCCCCTGTGTAAAAAGAGTTGACAAACGCGAACCTGAGGACAACTTTCCCAAGCGGCTCCCAGCAAGCGGCGACCCCTTCTGGAACGTAACCACTCAGCCCAGCGCACCACGCGCCTCCAGGCCGGGAGATGTGCCGGACACCTGCAGAACGCGACGACGGGCGGGCCTCCCGGAGGAGACCCGCCCGTCGTGAGCGGAACGCAGCTGCCTTACTTGGCGGCGACGACCTGGAGCGAGATCACTGCGGTGATGTCCTCGCGCAGACGCACGGTGGCCTCGTGGTCACCGACGGTCTTGATGGTCGCGGGGACCTCGACCTTGCGCTTGTCGAGCGAGCCGACGCCCTGCGCCTGGACGGCGTCAGCGACGTCGCCCGGGCGGACGGAGCCGAACAGACGACCGTCCTTGCCGGCCTTGACGGTCAGCTTGATGGTCGCGTTCTCGAGCTTCATCTTGAGGTCCTGGGCCTCTTCGATGGTGGCGAGCTCGCGAGCGGCACGGGCCGCACGGATCGACTCGACCTGCTTCTCGCCGCCCTTGGACCACGCGACAGCGAAGCCCTGGGGGATGAGGTAGTTGCGGGCGTAGCCGTTCTTGACGTCGACGACGTCACCGGCGGAACCGAGGCCGGAGACCTCGTGGGTGAGGATGAGCTTCGACATGTGTCGACCTCCGATCAGCGGCCGGAGCCGGCGTAGGGGAGGAGCGCCATCTCACGGGCGTTCTTCACGGCACGGGCAATGAGGCGCTGCTCCTGGACGGAGACGCCGGTGATGCGACGGGCGCGGATCTTTCCACGCTCCGAGATGAACTTGCGAAGGGTCGCAACGTCCTTGTAGTCGATGACGCCGACCTTGATCGACTTCGCGGGAGCGGCGTTCTTGCCGCCCTTACCGCGAGGCTTCCGGCGGTCGCCGGTGCTCTTTCCAGCCATTGTTTGTCCTTAAGAAGAAGAAGTTGTGTCCGTTGAACCGCGGAGGATCAGAACGGGGTCTCGTCGTCGTACGTGCCACCCGGGGTGCTCCACACGTCGTTCGACTGTGCGTTGCCGCCCTGCTGGCCACCCTGCGGGGACCAGGGCGCGTCCGACTGACCGCCGCCGTTGTTGTTGCCGGCCCAGTTGCCGCCGCCGTTGCCGCCGGCGCCGCTGTTGCCAGCGCCACCACCGACCTGGCCACGACCACCACCGGCACCACCCGCAGCACGGGTGACCTGCGCGGTCGCGTAGCGGAGCGAGGGGCCGATCTCGTCGACCTCGAGCTCGATGCTCGTGCGCTGCTGGCCCTCACGGTCCTGGTAGGAGCGCTGACGGAGGCGACCCTGCGCGATGACGCGCGAGCCCTTCGTCAGTGAGCCCGCCACGTGCTCGGCGAACTCGCGCCACACGCTCGCACGGAGGAACAGCGCGTCGCCGTCCTTCCACTCGTTCGCCTGACGGTCGAACGTGCGAGGAGTGGACGCGATGGTGAAGTTCGCCACGGCGAGCCCGTTCTGCGTGTAGCGCAGCTCCGGGTCCGCGGTGAGGTTGCCCACCACCGTGATGACGGTTTCGCCGGCCACGGGTTACTCGGCGCTCGCGGTCGCGGTTGCGGTCGCGGTCGCGTTGGCGGCCTTGCGGGCCGCGCGGGCCTCGTCGCGCTGCTTCTGGGCGGCGACCTGAGCGATCGCCTCCTCAGCGCGGAGGACCTTCGTGCGGAGCACGGCCTCGGAGAGGCCGAGCTGACGGTCCAGCTCCTTGGCGGCCTCGGGGGAGGACGTGAAGTCGACGACGGCGTAGATGCCCTCGGACTTCTTCGCGATCTCGTAGGCAAGCCGGCGACGGCCCCAGACGTCCACGTTGTCGACGGTGCCACCGTCGTTGCGGATGACCGCCAGGAACTTGTCCAGGCTGGGAGCGACGGTGCGCTCATCGATCTCGGGGTCGAGGATCGCCATCAGTTCGTACTGGTGCATGCGGAACCCACCTCCTCTGGTCTCAGCGGCCCCGGGCAGTTCCCGGGGCAGGAGGGTTGATGCATGTGTCCCGCCACGCAGACGCGTGCGGACAACCCTGCAAGCCTAGCGGACGGCTTGGAGGCGCGCCACCGGCTGTGGAGAACCGGTCACGCCCGTCAGGCGGTCGCGTCGCGGGCGGCCCACCAGTCGCGCAGGAGCGCCTCGGCATCGTCCTCGCCGAGGGGACCTTCGTCCATCCGCACCTCGAGCAGGAAGCGGTACGCCTCACCCACGGCCCGGCCCGGTGGGATGTCGAGGATCCGCATGATGTCGTCGCCGGACAGGTCGGGACGGATCGAGTCGAGCTTCTCCTGCTCGGACAGGACGCGGATGCGGTCCTCGAGGTCGTCGTACGCGAAGGCCAGCCGGTCGGCCTTCCGCCGGTTCCGCGTGGTGACGTCGGAGCGGGTGAGTTCGTGCAGGCGTTCGAGCTGGTCGCCGGCGTCCCGCACGTAGCGGCGCACTGCCGAGTCGGTCCAGGCGCCGTCGGTGTACCCGAAGAAGCGGAGGTGCAGCTCGATGAGACGGCTCACCGCCGCGATCGTGTCGTTGTCGAACCGCAGCGCGCGGAGCCGCTTCTTCGCGAGCTTCGAACCGACCAGGTCGTGGTGGTGGAAGCTCACCGCACCGCCCGGCTCGAGCTTGCGGGTCGCCGGCTTGCCGATGTCGTGCAGGAGCGCCGCCAGTCGGAGCACGGTGTCCGGGGCGTCACCGGGGTGCCGTTCGGCCTCGTAGCCGATCGCCTGCGTCAGGACCGTCAGGGAGTGCTCGTACACGTCCTTGTGGTGGTGGTGCTCGTCGATCTCGAGGCACATCGCCGGCAGCTCGGGGAGGAACCGCTCGGCGAGGCCGGTGTCGACCAGGAGCCGGAGCCCCGGCACCGGGTCGCTCGTGTTCAGCAGCTTCACGAGCTCGTCGCGGACGCGTTCGGCGGAGACGATCTCGATCGAGTCGACGAGCTCGGCCATCGCCTGGCGCACCTCGTCGGACACCGTGAAGCCGAGCTGCGCCGTGAACCGAGCGGCGCGCATCATCCGGAGGGGGTCGTCGCGGAAGGAGACCTGCGCGGCCTGCGGCGTGTGCAGCCGCTGGGCGAGGAGGTCCTCGACCCCGCCGTGCACGTCCACCAGTTCCCGCGCGGGCAGCCGGAGCGCCATCGCGTTGACGGTGAAGTCGCGCCGGAGGAGGTCGTCCTCGATCGTGTCGCCGAACGCGACCTCGGGCTTGCGGGTCTCGCCGTCGTAGACGTCGCTGCGGTAGGTGGTGATCTCGACCTGCTCACCGCCGACCCGGGCTGCGATGGTGCCGAACTGGCGGCCGACGTCCCAGGTGGCGCTCGCGATCGGCTCCACGATCCGCAGGATGTCGTCCGGGCGGGCGTCCGTGGTGAAGTCCAGATCGGTCACCGCGCGACCGAGGAAGGCGTCGCGGACCGGACCGCCGACGAGCGCCAGTTCGTGTCCGGCGTCGGCGAAGGCCCGAGCGAGGAGGGCGACGGGCTCGGTGGCGGCGAGTGCGTCGAGTCGTTCGACGGCCTGGGCAACGGACTGCATGACGGTCCTCATCCTCCCAGATCGCGCCCCCGAGTTCTCCACAACGTGCGCGCGCACGGGTGCGTCCATGGTCATGCCTCATACACTCGTGACGGCCCGAACCGACCCCGTGGCCCTCCTGTATGCAGATCTTCCGCACCACGCTCGCCGCCGCCGCGACGGCTCTCGTCGCCCTCGGCCTCGTCGTCGCGCCCGCCCAGGCCGACGGTGCGCACGCGACGACGGTGTCCACGACCACCTCACGCACCGCGCACCCCGCGGCCGCCGAGCAGGGCAAGACGACGATCTCGATCGCCCCGGCGAACCGCGGTGTCGTCCGTCGCGACGAGGACCTCGAGCTCGCGCTGACGATCACGAACGACACCGACTCGGACGTTCCCGCGGGCACGGCAGACCTCGAGATCTTCCGGTCGGTGAGCACGCGCGACGTCCTGTCCGACTGGCTCGCCGACACCAGCACGACCGGTTACCTCGGCGCTCCGATGGACTCTGTGGACGTCCCGGCGGTCCCCGCGCACCGCTCGGTCACGCTCGACTCGGTGAAGATCGTCTCCGGCAACGTGGCGCTCGGCGGGTACTCGTCCTTCGGTGCCCGACGCATCGCAGCCGAGTACACCGCCGGCGACACGTACGCCGTCGCCCGGTCCGCGATCACCTGGTACCCGGACTCCTCCGACCAGACGCCGGTGAGCGTCTCGGTCGCGATGCCGATCACCGTACCGCGCACCGGCGACGGCATCCTCGGTGCCGGGGTGCTCGCAGCCTCGACCGCGGTGGACGGAACCCTGACCCAGCAGCTGCTGGCAGCCGAGGACCACAACGTCGCCGTCGCGGTCGACCCGCGCATCATCGCGTCGATCCGGATCCTCGGTGCCGACGCCCCGTCATCGGCGACCGCCTGGCTGAGCCGGCTCGAGTCGCTCCGCAACGAGACCTTCGCCCTGCCCTACGCGGACGCGGACGTCACCGGGCTCCGGCAGTCCGGCGCGAACGGCATCCTGTCGCCGATCTCCCTCGACCAGGCCGTCGACCCCGACCACTTCCCCGGCGCGTCGACGCCGACGCCCACCCCGACCTCGGACGCCTCGACCCCGGCGGCGGACGCGACCGCCACGGCGACCCCGTCCGACGAGGCCGCAGCGGACCGCGGCGCCACCGGCGACGGCTCGGGCGACCAGACCGACGGGTCGGACCCGGGCAACCCGGACGACCAGACACCGTCCGTGCTGCCGACGACGCAGACGCTGCTCGACTTCCCGTACTCGATGGACGGCATCGCGTGGCCGGCCGACGGCACGGTCACCGCGGCGGACCTGCCGGCGCTGGCGAAGGCCGGCACGAAGACGACGATCCTGTCGAGCGGCAACACCTCGGCCGGCGCCGACACCACGATCGCCGCGTCGGAGCAGATCGGGTCGCAGCACGTGCTGGTGTCCGACCAGTCGATGTCCGCGCTCCTCCGGACGGCGGCGACGGCCACCACCCAGCAGGCGTGGAACACGGCGATCTCCGAGCTCACGGCGACGCTCGCCACCTCGGCCCGGGCGAACACCGCCGAGGGACCGGTCCTGCTGACCCTCGACCGCGAGTGGCCGACGAACTCCGACCGCCTCAGCCAGACCCTCGACGCCATCGAGAGCACCGCGTGGGTCGCCCCGGCGGACCTGTCCACCGCGTCCGCTGCGACCCCGGGCTCCCTGACCCTGACCGCCGGGACGAACGGGGACACCCGCACCGACCAGCTCGAGCGCCTCGTGCGCGGCGAACAGGACCTCTCGGCGTTCGCCTCGGCGCTCGACACCCCCACCGACCTCACCGCCCCGGCACGGCTCAACCTGCTCGCGCTGTCGTCGAACTCGTGGCGCGCCGACCCGGACGGATTCGCCACCGCGGTGAACGCCCGTGTCGCCTCGTGGGCGAAGGCCGTCTCCGAGGTCGGCATCGTCGACTCGAGCAGCCTGACGCTCCTCGGCGACCGGTCGTCGCTGCCGATCTCCATCCGGAACAGCTCCAAGTACCCGGTCACCGTCCGCCTGGCGGTGCAGCCGTCGAACTCCGCACTGCGCGTCGTGCGGAACGACATCGAGGTGAAGATCCAGCCGGAGTCCTCCACCCGGACGACCGTCCCCGTGCAGTCCGTGGCGAACGGCAAGGTCAACCTGACCATGTCGCTCACGAGCCCGACGGGCATCAAGATCGCGAGTCCGGCGACCGTCGAGCTCAACGTCCAGGCCCAGTGGGAGACCGTGATCACCGCGGCCGCCGCCGTCGCGCTCTTCGGGATCTTCGGCTTCGGCATCTTCCGCAGCATCCGCAAGCGGATCCGTCGCCGGAACGGCGAGCTCGACGACGAGGACGACGACGACCCGAACCGACTCCTGGAGGTCCAGCCGGTGGTCGGCGGTGCCCCCCTCACTGCCGCGAGCGCGCCCGACGGACGAGCACCGCTCCTCCAGGCCGACACCGCACCGCGCGACGAACCGTCCGCGAACCCCGAGGAGCCGACCATCAGCGCCACCCAGCCCCAGCCGGCCGTCGACGCGGAGCCCGTCGCCGAGCGCAGTCTCGGCCGGGCGAGCGCGATGCTCGCGGCGGGGACGATGGTCTCCCGCATCCTCGGGTTCGCGAAGACCTTCGTGCTCGCCTTCGCGATCGGCAACACCGGTTCCGACGCGGCGAACGCCTTCGCGATCTCGAACCAGCTGCCGAACAACATCTACGCCCTCATCGCGGGCGGCCTGCTCTCGGCGGTGCTGATCCCGCAGATCGTCCGCTCGATGCAGCAACACACCGACGGCGGCACCGCGTACGTCAACAAGATCGTGACGCTCGGCGGGTCCGCGTTCCTCGTCATCACGGTCGTCGCGACGCTGCTCGCACCCGTGCTGGTCCGCGTCTACAGCCAGAGCGCCGGCGACGGCGGCAAGGGCTTCAGCGCCGCCACGACCGACCTCGCCGTCGCGTTCGCGTTCTGGTGCCTGCCGCAGATCCTCTTCTACGCGATGTACTCGCTGCTCGGCGAGGTGCTCAACGCCAAGCAGGTCTTCGGTCCGTTCACCTGGGCCCCGCTCCTCAACAACGTCATCGCGATCGCCGGCCTCATCGTCTTCATCGCGATGTTCGGCGGTCGCGCCGTGAACGCCTCCACCGATGACTGGACGCCGCTGAAGATCGCCGTCCTGGCGGGGAGCGCCTCGGTCGGTGTGTTCGCGCAGGCCGCCTTCCTGCCGCTCTTCTGGCGACGCGCGGGGCTGCGCTTCCGCCCGGACTTCCGGTGGCGCGGCGTCGGCCTGAAGTCCACCGGGACGGCCGCCGGCTGGCTCTTCGCGATGATCCTCGTCACCCAGCTCGCCGGTGTCGTGCAGGCCCGCGTGGCCTCCCTCGCGACCGGCGCCGGGAACGCGACGCTGAGCACCACCTGGCTGCTGTTCATGCTGCCGCACTCGATCATCACGGTGTCCATCGCGACCGCGTACTTCACCCGGATGAGCCACGACGCGGAACGGGGCGACCTCGGCGCCGTCCGGCGGAACCTGTCGCTCTCGCTGCGGATCGTCGGGCTGTTCACGGTGTTCGCGACCGTGGCGCTCATCGTCACCGCGATGCCGTTCGCCCGGATCTGGGAGAACGAGTTCGGCCACACCCAGGCGATGGCGCTCGTGCTCGTCGCCTACATGCCGGGCCTCGTGCTGTTCAGCATGCTCTTCATCATCCAGCGGGTGTTCTGGGCGATGCACGACCACCGCACGCCGTTCCTCATGCAGCTCGTCCAGTCCGGGCTGTTCGTCATCGGCGCGCTCTCCGTGGCGATGCTGCCCGGCTCGGTCATCGGTGTCGGCATCGCGATCTGCACGACGATCGCCGGGTCCGCGCAGACGATTGTGGCGCTCGTGCTGGTGCGGAAGCGTCTCGGCGGCATCGAGGGACCGATCGTCACGCGCTCGCATGTGCAGTTCATCATCGCCGCGCTCATCGCCGGCGTCGCCGGCCTGCTCGTCGCGAACTTCTTCGGGGCGTTCTCGGCCGACGGGTTCGCGATGGCCGACGTCACCGGAGCTCTCATCACCCTCGCCCTCACGGGGGCGGTCATGGTGGTGGTGTACTTCGGGGCGCTCGTGGTCGCGAAGAACGGCGAGATCCAGAACGCCGTCGCGATCCTGCGGTCGCGCCTCGGTCGCTGAGCGGTCGGGCGGTCGGGCGGTCGGCTGCGCGCCGGCCGCTGAGCGCTTCCCCGTCGGCGTGGAATGCCACGCCGCTACCATGTGTTGACCCGGTCAGCGATCTACGGAAGGGCAGAAGGCATGCGCCAGCTCATCATCATCGGTTCCGGCCCGGCCGGGTTCACCGCCGGCATCTACGCCGCGCGGGCGGAGCTCAAGCCGCTCATCGTCGCGTCCAGCGTCGAGACGGGCGGCGAGCTCACGAAGACGACCGAGGTCGAGAACTTCCCGGGCTTCCCCGAGGGGATCCAGGGCCCGGACCTCATGATCAAGATGCAGGAGCAGGCCGAGAAGTTCGGCGCCGAGGTCCTGTACGACGACGCCGTCTCCGTCGACCTCACCGGCGACGTGAAGAAGGTCACCGTGGGCTCCGGCGAGACGTACGAGGCCCTCGCGGTCATCTACGCCACCGGCTCGGCCTACCGGCACCTCGGTCTCGCAGACGAGGAGCGCCTGTCCGGCCACGGCGTCAGCTGGTGCGCGACCTGCGACGGCTTCTTCTTCCGCCAGAAGAACATCGCCGTCGTCGGCGGCGGCGACTCCGCCATGGAAGAGGCCACGTTCCTCACCCGTTTCGCCGACAAGGTGACGGTCATCCACCGCAAGGACAGCTTGCGTGCGTCGAAGATCATGCAGGACCGTGCGATGAACGACCCGAAGATCGAGTTCGCGTGGAACAAGGAGGTCACCGGCATCACGGGTGACTCCGCGGTCACGGGTGTGACCCTGCGCGACACGGTCGACGGCACCGAGAGCGAGCTCGCACTGGACGGACTGTTCATCGCGATCGGCAACGACCCGCGCACGCACCTCATCCACGGCCAGATCGACATCGCACCCGAGGGCACCATCGCCGTGCAGGGTCGCTCGTCGAAGACCAACCTGCCGGGCGTCTTCGCCGCGGGTGACGTCATCGACCCGACCTACCGTCAGGCGATCACCGCTGCCGGCTCGGGCACGATCGCCGCGCTCGACGCCGAGAAGTACCTCGCCGAGCTCGACGACGCCCTGACGGAGGACGCCGACGGCGTCTCCCCGACGGAGCCGGCGATGGTCGACGTCATCGAAGCACGGGCCTGACCCGGCGGGAATACCACGACGGCCCGGCCGTTCTACCCACTGAACGACTTCTCGAAGGAGCAAACATGTCCAACGCCAAGGCAGTCACCGACGCCACCTTCTCGGACGAGGTCCTGAAGTCCGACAAGACGATCCTCGTCGACTTCTGGGCCGAGTGGTGCGGCCCGTGTCGCGCCGTCTCGCCGATCCTCGACCAGATCGCCGAGGAGCACGCCGGCAAGATCGAGATCGTGAAGCTCAACGTCGACGACAACCCGCAGTCGGCCATGAACTACCAGATCACGTCGATCCCGGCTATGAAGGTCTTCAAGGGCGGCGAGGTCGTCAAGACCGTCATCGGCGCCAAGCCGAAGCCCGCACTCGAGGCCGACCTCGCCGAGTTCCTGGCGTAGTCACCCCTCCGAACGGCTCCGCTCCCGTCAGGGAGCGGGGCCGTTCTGCATCCCCGGGCGACGGTGCAGGCCACCGGCGCCCGATCGGCCCCGTCGCGGACCCCGGGTTCCCGGTGTCGATGTCGTAGTGTGGCGGGAATGTCCCACTGAAACGGAGCACTGATGACGAACGGCAACAGCCTCGACCCCTGGTACGACTCCTACGCCCAGCGCACCGCCGGGCTGAGCGCCTCCGAGGTCCGAGCCCTGTTCGCCGTCGCGTCGCGCCCCGAGGTGGTCTCGCTCGCCGGCGGCATGCCGTTCGTCTCCGCCCTGCCCCGCGAGCTCGTGACCGGCTCCCTCGACCGTGTGATGGCCGAGGACGCCGCGATGGCCCTGCAGTACGGCGGTGGGCAGGGTCTGCGCTCCCTGCGCGAGCACATCGTCGACGTCATGAGCCTCGAGGGCATCCGTGCCAGCGCTGAGGACGTCGTCGTCACCACGGGCTCCCAGCACGCGCTCGACCTCGTCACGCGGCTGTTCATCGACCCGGGCGACGTCGTCCTCGCCGAGTCCCCGTCCTACGTGGGCGCGATCGGTGTGTTCCGGTCGTACCAGGCCGAGACGGTGCACGTGACGACGGACGAGAACGGTCTCGTCCCCGAGGCGCTGCGTGAGGCGATCGCGAACCTGCGGACGCAGGGGAAGCGCATCAAGTTCCTGTACACGATCCCGAACTTCCACAACCCTGCAGGCGTCACCATGAGCCGCGAGCGGCGCATCGAGATCCTCGACATCTGCCGCTCGAACAACATCCTCGTGCTCGAGGACAACCCGTACGGACTCCTCTGGTTCGACGAGCCGGCACCGCAGGCGATCCGTTCCATCGACGAAGAGGGCGTGGTCTACCTCGGCTCCTTCTCGAAGACCCTCGCGCCGGGCTTCCGTGTCGGTTGGGCGCTCGCCCCGCACGCCATCCGCGAGAAGCTCGTGCTGGCGAACGAGTCCGCGGTCCTCGCACCGAACTCGTTCGGGCAGTACGTCGTCAACGCCTACCTCGACGCGGCCGATTGGAAGGGCCAGGTCGACACCTTCCGCGGGATCTACGCCGAGCGTCGCGACGCGATGCTGTCCGCCCTGGGGGAGTTCCTGCCGGACCTCTCGTGGACGAAGCCCAACGGTGGCTTCTTCGTGTGGCTGACCCTGCCCGAGTCCCTCGACTCCAAGGGGATGCTCCCGCGCGCCGTGAAGGAGCTCGTCGCGTACACGCCGGGTACGGCCTTCTACGCTGACGGTCGCGGTGGCGGCCACATCCGCCTGTCGTTCTGCTACCCGACGCCGGAGCAGATCCGCGTCGGCGTGAAGCGGCTCGCCAACGTCGTGAACGACGAGCTCGAACTCATCGAGACCTTCGGTCCGACGACACGTCCGAGCACCGTCGTCCGACCGACGTCCTCGGTCAGCGCGCCGCCGCCGAACATCTCCTGACCAGGACTTTCCTCACCGATTTCCCTCGTTTCACCGCAGTACCGGAGGTCTCCAGATGGCCGAGCTCACTCGCCGTCACGTCGTCGTCGTCGCCGGGGGTATCTCGCACGAACGCGACGTGTCCCTCCGTTCCGGTCGTCGTGTCGCTGACTCCCTGACCGGCTACGGCTGGCAGGTCGACCTCCGCGACGCTGACGCGTCGCTCCTCCCCACCCTGCGGGAGACCCGCCCAGACGTCGTGTGGCCGGCACTGCACGGCGCATCAGGAGAGGACGGGGCCCTGCGGGGCATCCTGGAGGCGCTGGACATCCCGTTCGTCGGCTCACGTTCCACGTCAGCCCGGCTGGCATGGGACAAGCCCACGGCATCGTCGCTGGTTGCACGGAGCGGTGTGCGCACTCCCCGTTCCGTCACCCTGTCCCACGACGTGTTCCGAGAGCTCGGCGCCGTCGGCGTGCTCGAGAGTATCGCAGGAGAACACCCGGTTCCGCTCGCTGTGAAGCCCGCCCGGGGTGGGAGTGCACAGGGAGTCACGTTGGTGGACGACGTCAACGACCTCCCGCGCGCCATGGTGACGGCGTACACGTACTGTGACGACGTCGTCGTCGAGCAGCTCATCCGCGGCACCGAGGTGGCCGTTGGGATCATCGACACCGGCGATGGCCCCGTCGCGCTGTCCGCAGTCGAGATCGTGCCGCGCAACGGCATCTACGGGTTCGAGGCACGGTACAACGCGGGGGAGACGACCTTCTACACGCCAGCTCGCCTGTCGGAGGAGTTCGCTGCAGCAGCCTCTGACGCCGCTGTGGCCGCGCACGCTGCGCTCGGCCTGCGCCACATCTCCCGCGTCGACCTCATCATCGACGCCGCCGGGACACCCTGGTTCCTCGAAGCGAACGTCCTCCCGGGGCTCACCGAGACCTCCCTGGTTCCCCAGGCACTGTCGGCATCTGGGTTCGACCTCGGTTGGACGTACGCCGAACTCGCCGAGCAGGCGATCCGCGATCACCGGGCCTGACCCGATGCGCCGGGGTGTTCCACGTGGAACATCGCTGCTGGCGGTCGCCGCGGCAAGTGTGGCGGTCATCGTCGCCTGGGGTGAGGTTGTGCATGCTCGGGCTGCGATCCGCGCCCGAGAACTCCCCTCGCCGGTGGCCGGCGGACGCGCTGCGGTCGTCGTGCTCGGGTTCCGCAACGGTGGCAGGACTGCGAACCGGGTGAACCGATGGCGTGCAACGATCGCCGTTCGAACCGCACGACGCCTCGTATCGACGGGATGCAGCGTCTCCATCGTCTGCAGTGGGGGAGCGGTCCATGGGCCGGTGTCGGAAGCGCAGCACCTTCGGGACGTCATCGTGGGACCGTTGCAGTGGAATGGTCCCGTGCTCCTCGACGAAGCGAGCACGTCCACGTGGGAGAACGTTCGGAACGTCCTCCCCCTGGTCGACGGCGCCGACTCCATCGCCTTCGCTTCGAACGGTCTGCATGCGGAGAAGGCGCGGATGTACCTCGGACGGCAACGTCCCGATCTCGCGCCGCGGGTGATCGCTACCGACGACTACCGCCTGGGCGAACACTCCCTGATGAAGCCGCTGTTCGCCGCCGTCGGGCTGCGAAAGCTCCACGTCGTGCGGAGCGGTTCGCAGACGCACGGCACAGCGGGCTGAACGTCAGCCGATGTCCTACGTGGAACATCGATTCGCTGCCCTGAGCAGCACCGCTCTCAGCAGAGAACCCGAACGCGACCCCGCGCTGCGCCGATCCTGGTGCAATGACCGAAACGAACTCATCCCCCGCATTCGATGCGTCGCACCGCCAGGGTCTCCTCGAGCGACGCGTGCTCGTCCTCGAGGGCGCACTGGACGACGACAACGGAGCAGTCCTGATGTCCCAGTTCGTCCAGCTCGCAGCCACCGACTCTGAGACTGACATCGCACTCTGGATCCACTCGCCGGGCGGCTCCGTTCCCGCCATGCTCGCCATCCGAGACCTGATGCGGACGATCCCCAACGACGTGAGCACCTTGGCGCTGGGCATCGCATGCAGCGCCGGACAGTTCCTCCTCTCCGCGGGGACCCCGGGGAAGCGCCGCGCTCTGCCTCACGCGCGGATCCTCATGCACCAGGGGTCCGCCGGAATCGGCGGCAGCACGGTCGACATCGCCCTCCAGGCGGACCACCTGCGCGATACCCGCGACACCGTCCTGCAGCTGATCGCCGATGACACCGGCCAACCGGTCACGCGGATCTTCGAGGACTCCCTGCACGACCACTGGTACTCGGCCGAAGCCGCAGTCGACTACGGGTTCATCGACGCGATCGTGGCGGACTTCGCGGTCATCCGACCGGAACCACCGCGGATCGGCTCAGTCGGATTCGCTGCGGTCAGCGCTCCCGGGCTGGCGACCACGCGATGAGCACCTACACGATCCCGAACGTCATCGCCCGCGACTCCCGCGGGGAGCGGGTGATGGACGTCTACTCACATCTCCTCACCGAGCGGATCATCTCGCTCGGTACCCCCGTCGACGCCGGCGTCGCGAACGTCCTCATTGCCCAGTTGCTGTTCCTCGAGTCGGACAACCCCGATGGGGACATCCACGTCACGATCAACTGTGATGGGGGCGACCCGAGTGCCATGCTCGCGATCTACGACACGATGCAGTACATCCGACCGGAGATCACCACGACCTGCGTCGGTCAGGCAGTCGGCGTCGGCGCCATGTTGCTGGCGGCAGGTGCACCGGGTAAGCGCAGGGCACTCCCGCACGCACGGGTCGTCCTGCACCAGCCAGCCGCGCAGGGCCAGGGCGCCATCCCCGAACTGATCCTGCAGGCGGACGAGATGGTGCGGATCCGCTCGGACATGGAGGAGATCCTCGCGGAGCACACCGGGCAGAGCGTGCACCGACTCCGATCGGACACCGACCACGACCGTGTGTTCACGGCGCCCCAGGCCAAGGAGTACGGGCTCGTCGACGACGTCCTGCGTCGGCGACGGTGACATGGGGGCGAGCGACCTCAGGCCGCGAGCATGAACGCGCTCTGCACGTTCTTCGGCGCATCGGCTCCAGAGCACATCTCGCCGAGGCGTCGTGCAGCACCGAGGGTCAGGTCCAGCAGCGATAGGTCGAGCGCACCGGCCACGGCGGCGAGCATCTCGGACGACGGCTCTTTCCGACCGCGCTCCATCTCCGACAAATACTGCGGCGAGACGCCTGCCCGCCGGGCAACCTGCTGGAGCGTGTCACCACGGTGTCGACGCCGTTTCCGGAGCTGCTCGCCGACGACATCTCGCCAGAGTGGCTCCGGGGGAGGGGAGGAGTTGGTCATCGCCCCAGGGTTGCATGTTCCACGTGGAACGTCCGGGCATCCGCGTTCGCCCACCGCGGACGACGGATCGCCGCACGCGGTGTGGGTGTCAGGCCGCACGAGCCGTTCTCCGGGCCGGAGATCTCCGAGGAGACCCGGAGCTGGGCGGAGGACTCAGGGACGCCTCAGTCGCCCGCCCAGGGCCGCTTTGTGGCGCGGGAATCCAACACCGAGGCTTCGATCAGCCGGCCACGTCCTGCACGCCGAGTTCGCGAAGGATCCGGTTGAGGTCGTCCCCGTTCGCGAAGTCGATCGTCACCGAACTCTTCCGGGCTCCCACCGCGATCTTCACCCTGGTGTTGAGCCGGTCGCCGAGCCGCTCGGCGAGGTCGTTGAAGTGCGCCTGACGCTTGGACGGCTCGGCCTTCGGCTTCACGGGAGTCTTGGCCGCGAGCTGCTGAGCGATCGCCTCAGCCGCACGCACCGAGAGGTCCTCGTTCACGATCTTCTCGGCGAGGTACTCCATCGCTTCGGCGTCCGGAGCCGCCAGGATCGCTCGCGCGTGACCGGCGGACAAGACGCCCGCTGCGACGCGGCGTTGCACGGGGGAGGGGAGGCGCAGGAGTCGGATCGTGTTCGTGATCTGGGGCCTCGAACGGCCGATGCGCTGCGCGAGCTGCTCCTGCGTGATCCCGAAGTCGGCGAGCAGCTGCTGGTAGGCCGACGCTTCTTCGAGCGGGTTGAGCTGCGCGCGGTGCAGGTTCTCGAGCAGTGCGTCTCGGAGCATCGCGTCGTCGGGGGTGTCCTTGACGATCGCGGGGATCGTGCTGAGCCCGAGTTCCTTCGTGGCCCGGAGACGACGCTCGCCCATGATGAGCTCGTACTGCGGCGCTGTTCCCTCGGCACCGGCGATCGGCCGCACGACGATGGGCTGCAGGACACCGATCTCCCGGATGGAGTGCACGAGCTCCTGGAGCTCCTCCTCACGGAACTCCTTGCGCGGCTGCTGCGCGTTCGGGACGACGTCGAGCGGGTTGAGGTTCGCCAGGCGTGCACCCGGGACTGCCACGAGGTCCTCCGCGGTCGGAGCCGAGGACGGCGAGCCAACGGGGAAGAAGACGTCGACGGGACGTTCCTGCTGGTCCGTGGCAGTCGGGATGAGCGCGCCGATGCCTCGGCCGAGTCCAGTTCGCTTCGGTGCCATCAGTGCTGTGCTCCTCGTGCTGCGATCTCTGCGGCCGCTTCGAGGTAGGAGAGCGACCCGGTGGAGTTGACGTCGTACGCGACCACGCTCTGGCCGTAGCTCGGCGCTTCACTGACGCGCACCGAGCGGGGGATCACGGCCTCGAGTACCTGTCCTCCGAAGTGTTCGCGCACGTCCGCGGCGACCTGGTTCGAGAGGTTGGTCCGGCTGTCGTACATCGTGAGCAGGATGGTCGACACGCGGAGCTTCGGGTTGAGGTGCCGTTCGATGAGCTCGATGTTCCGGAGCAGCTGGCTGAGCCCCTCGAGCGCGTAGTACTCGCACTGGATCGGGATCAGGACCTCCTGCGCCGCGACGAACGCGTTGATCGTCAGGAGCCCCAGGGACGGCGGGCAGTCGATGAACACGTAGTGGTACGGCTCGTCGAGCGACGCGAGGTACTCATCGAGTGCCGTGCGGAGCCGCTGCTCGCGTGCGACGAGCGACACGAGCTCGATCTCGGCACCAGCCAGGTGGATGGTCGCGGGCACGCACCAGAGCGTGTCGGACTCGGGAGAGCGCTGCACGGTGTCGGCGATCGGCGCCTCGTCGACGATGACGTCGTAGATGCTCGCCACCTCGGCCTGGTGGTTCACGCCGAGCGCGGTGGAAGCGTTCCCCTGCGGGTCGAGGTCGATCACGAGGACGCGTGCCCCGCCGTGCGCCAGGGCAGCGGCGAGGTTGACGGTCGTGGTGGTCTTGCCCACGCCGCCCTTCTGGTTCGACACCGTGAAGACGCGTGTCTTCGCCGGCAACGGGAACTGCTGCGTCGCGATCGCACGGCGGCGCCGGTTCAGATCAGCGATCTCACGAGCGAGCGGTGTCGACGCGTCGTAATCGGTCGATGAACTCAACGAGTGCCTCTTCCCCGGTTCGGTGTTTCACGTGGAACGCGGAGCCACTGGCGGCCGGAGGAACCGGCCCGAGCCGCAGCGTCAGTCAACTGTAGCCCGGAAGACCCGCGTGGTCTCGTCGACCACACCGACTCCGAGCTCGAGCACCTCGACATCGGTCAGGCGCTTCCGGAGGATGACCTTTCGGGCCTTCTCCATCTCGTCCTCGACCCGCGCACCCTTCATGAGGATGAGCTGGCCGCCCGAGCGGACCAACGGCACGGTCAGGGGGATGAGCTTCGACAGGGCACTGACGGCTCGCGCCGTCACCTGGTCCACCACGATCTCGTCAGCGACGTCCTCGGCGCGAGCGCGGACGACGGCGACGTTGTCGAGGCCGAGCCGGCTCGCCTCGGACGTGAGCCAGTCCACGCGGCGTTCCATCGGCTCGATCAACGTGAGGTGCACGTCGGGCCGAGCGATGGCGAGCACGAGGCCGGGGAGGCCGGCACCGGACCCGACGTCGGCAACCCGGCCCCGTTCCTCCAGGAGTGGAGCGAGCACCGCAGAATTGAGGATGTGTCGCGTCCAGAGGCGAGGAAGCTCCAGGGGGCCGATCAGGCCCAGTTCCTCACCGCGTCGAGCGAGCTCGTTCGTGAACGACCGCGCGAGGTCGATCCGATCCCCGAACAGCGTCGCCGCAGCCGCTGGTTCCGTCTCGAGGACGGGCGGAACGGTCTCCGTCATCGGGTGACGACCGTGTGACGGTCTCGCCCCTCACCCTCGGACTCCGAGTGGAAGCCCTTCTCGGCGACCAGATCGTGCACGAGCTTGCGCTCGTACGAGGACATCGGGGGGAGCGCTGCCGACGTCGAGCCGGCCTCGATGCGCTCGACCGCCGTGTCGACGAGCCGCTGCAGCTCCGTCGCGCGGGCGTCACGCGAGCCACCGACGTCGAGGATCAGCCGGCTGAACTCCCCGGTCTCCGCCTGGACGGCGATGCGGGTGAGCTCCTGCAGCGCCGACACCGTGTCCGGCTTGGAGAGCACGCGCAGTGCATCGCCTTCGTCGGTCACCGACAGGTAGACGCGACCGGCGCGCTCTTCGATCTCGATGTCACCGTCGAGGTCGCAGATGTCGAGCAGTTCCTCGATGTAGTCGGCGGCGATGTCCGCTTCGTCACGGGTCTCGTCGTCAACAACCTCGTCGGCGACGGCCTCGGACGGCGTCTCGACGGGCGTCTCCACGACGTCCGCGGTGTCCTGCTCGGTCACTTACTTCTTCCCGTTCTTCTTGGAGCGGTTCTTGCCCACCGGCTGCTGGCGCTGCGTGGTGACCCGCACGGCCTCGATCTCGGCGGCACCGGCACCGGCACCTGCCTCGGCGAGGACCGGGGTCGCTGCACCGCGACGCTGGGCCTTCTTGGCGAGACGGGCTTCACGAGCGAGCGCGGCCTCGGAGCCGGGCGTCGGCATGCTGCGGATGACGAAGTACTGCTGCGCCATCGTCCAGATGTTCGAGGCGAGCCAGTAGAACATGACGCCGAGCGGGAACGACAGACCCGAGATGACGAAGACCAGCGGGAGGATGTACAGCATCATCTTCTGCTGGCGGTACATCGGCGACGCCTTGGTCTCCGGGGACATGTTCTTCGCGACGAGCTGCAGCTGGGTGATGAACTGCGACGCCGTCATCACGACGATCATGAAGCCGGCGATGGCACGGACTTCCCAGCCAGAGGCGTTTGTGAACGTCTCGTGCAGGGGAGCACCGAAGAGCGACGCGTTGCCGAAGGAGGCCGCGAGGTCGTTCGTGAGCAGGCCGATGCCCGACTTGTTGATCTGTGCCTCGTGCAGCACCGAGTACAGCGAGAAGAAGATCGGCATCTGGATGAGCAGCGGCAGGCAGGAGCTCAGCGGGTTCGTCCCGGTCTCCTTGTAGAGCGCCATCGTCTCGCGGCTCATGGCCTCACGCGAGAACTGGTCCTTCTTGCCCTTGTACTTGTCCTGGATCTTCTTCAGCTGCGGCGCCACCTCGAGCATGCGGCGCTGCGACTTGATCTGGCGCACGAAGATCGGGATGAGCGCGGCGCGGACCACGAACGTCAGGAAGATGATGGAGAGGACCCAGGTGATGCCCGCGCTGGGGTCCATGCCGAGGTTCTCGAAGATCCAGTGGAAGCCGACGAGGATGGCCGAGACCACCCATTTGAGCGGCCAGAGGATCGTACCGATGATGTCCATTGGGACGGTCACGCCTTTCGAGTGCGCTGGGGGAGCAGGGCCGGGAAGGGCGTCCCGACCGCGGTCTGCGGCTGCTGCTGCGGAGTCGGCGCGAGCACGAACCCGAACCGGTTGACGACGTAGGGGCGGCGCCGATCAGGGACGTCGTCGATGCCCCCGGCTGCCCAGGGGTTGCACCGTGCGATCCGCCAGGCGCCCATCGCGGACCCGCGGACGACGCCGTACTGCTGGATCGCTTCGAGCGCGTACCGGGAGCACGAGGGGTGGTAGCGGCACACGTTGCCGTAGAGCGGTGAGATCACCGCGCGGTACGCGCGGAGCACGACGACACACGCGTTGCGCGGGAGCAACGCGACGACCCACGCCAAGCGGTTCACGCCCGACCGGGTCCACATGCTGCGGTTCATGCTGCCTTCTCCACACCACGCGCGCAGGAGCGCGAGACGTCTTCGAGCAGGGTAGGCCATCCGGCCTGCGCAGCGGCTGGCAGTGCGCGGACCACCACGTCGTAGCCGAGGGGGATGTCCGCGAGCACACCGTGCGCGATCGCCTTGAGGCGACGCCTGACCAGGTTGCGCGTCACGGCGTTGCCCACCGTCTTCGCGACGATGAAACCGAAACGCGTCGGCCCGGCGTCAATCGACGGATCGCCCGTGGTGCGACGGACCACCGATACGACGGCGTGCGCCGTGGCGCTCCTGCGACCACGACGCACGACAGACCGGTAGTCGTCACCACGGACGATCCGGTTGGCGCGGGCCAACACGATCGGGACCGGGAGACGAGATCAGGCGAGGAGCCCGATCAGGCGCTGAGCTCGGTGCGGCCCTTGGAACGACGCGCGGCGAGGATGGCGCGGCCGGCGCGGGTACGCATGCGGGCACGGAAGCCGTGCTTCTTGGCGCGGCGACGGTTGTTCGGCTGGAAGGTGCGCTTGCTCATGATGATCTCCACACGGCTGCACTGGGCGAGGAGCTCAGCGCGGGCCGTCACGTATGTGTCGTCGCTCGGTGCCGAGCGACCAGATGGGCGCGACCGAATGGCCGCAGTCAACTGGTTAACGGTACGTGACAGCAGCGGGCAGGTCAAACGCGGCGCCCGGACACCGCTCCGGGGTGCCCGCGCACGATCATTATCCACACTGGGGAAAACGTGCGTTCGGTGTGACGCGCCGCGGTCCTTTACAGTGGGGTGATCGATCCGCCTGCGGCCCGGCAACACGGGGGAGTCACCCCGAACTGGACCACGCGGCGGTCGTGGACAAGACTGTGGACAACCCTGTGGACCACCACGCGGGACGACACGGGTTCGGGCCGTCGAAGGAGCCACCCGAGCACTGACGATCCGCCGGCACGATCCGGGGGTCGAACGCTGTCCAGGGGCGGTCGCCGAACACGGCGAGCCGGACGGGACAGCAGCGACGGACGCGGACGACCCCGCGGCGACGAACACGAACGAGACCAGGAGACGAGCGCGACATGACGATGCCGGCCGACCCCGTCGAGGACCTCTGGTCATCCGTCCTCGGGCTCCTCTCCGACGACGACCGCGTCACGCCGCAGCTCCAGGGCTTCCTGCACCTCGTCGAACCGAAGGGCGTGCTCGCCGGCACCCTCTATCTCGAGGTCCCCAACGACCTCACCCGCGGCATGCTCGAACAGCGCATCCGCATCCCCATCACCGAGGCCGTCTCCCGCATCGGTGACGACACGGTCGCGAACTTCGCCATCACGGTGAACCCGGACATGGCCTCGGAGCCCCGGGTCGACCCGACGGTGCAGCCGCACGTGCCCGAGTACGCGGAGCCGGTGCAGCAGCCGGTCGAGCAGAGCGCGGCGCCCCGCCAGTACATCGAGGCCCCGTTCGTCCCGAGCCAGATCGACTCCCCGGGCACCAGCGGTCGGCCCGAGTCCCGGCTGAACCCGAAGTACAACTTCGACAACTTCGTCATCGGCTCGTCGAACCGCTTCGCGCACGCCGCAGCGGTCGCGGTCGCCGAGGCGCCGGCCAAGGCCTACAACCCGCTCTTCATCTACGGCGACTCCGGGCTCGGCAAGACGCACCTCCTGCACGCGATCGGCCACTACGCCGAGAGTCTCTACCCGGGCATCCGGGTCCGGTACGTCTCGAGCGAGGAGTTCACCAACGACTTCATCAACTCGATCGCGAACAACCGCTCGAACCAGTTCCAGCAGCGCTACCGCGACATCGACATCCTGCTGATCGACGACATCCAGTTCCTGCAGGGCAAGGACTCCACGCAAGAGGCCTTCTTCCACACGTTCAACACGCTGCACGACCACAACAAGCAGGTCGTGATCACGTCCGACGTCGCGCCGAAGCACCTGACCGGGTTCGAGGACCGGATGCGGTCGCGCTTCGAGTGGGGCCTCATCACCGACGTGCAGGCGCCCGAGCTCGAGACGCGCATCGCGATCCTCCGCAAGAAGGCGCAGTCCGACCACCTGCAGGTGCCCGACGACATCCTCGAGTTCATGGCCTCGAAGGTGTCGAGCAACATCCGCGAGCTCGAGGGGACGCTCATCCGTGTCACCGCGTTCGCGAGCCTCAACCGGACGGCCGTGGACATGGCCCTGGTGCAGACCGTCCTCAAGGACCTGATCACCCTCGACGACGACAACGTGGTCGCGCCGACGGACATCATCAACCACACCGCGGAGTACTTCAAGCTCTCGGTCGACGACCTCTACGGGTCCTCCCGGTCGCAGGCGATCGCGACCGCACGGCAGATCGCCATGTACCTGTGCCGCGAACTGACGAGCCTGTCGCTGCCGAAGATCGGCCAGCTCTTCGGCAACCGCGACCACACCACCGTGATGTACGCGAACAAGAAGATCACCGAGCTCATGAAGGAGCGTCGGTCGATCTACAACCAGGTCACCGAGCTCACGAGCCGCATCAAGCAGGACCGCCGCTACCGCTGATTGCGGACGCACCGCGCCGATGGACCGCGACGCGTCGCGTCACGACGTGGTCGGCCGATCCGGCCTGGAGGCACGACTGACGACGGTCGGATCGGCCCACTTCCGCGCGCATCCACCATCTGAGACGGTTCCATGCGCCGGACTTCTCACAGTGTGGAAAGCCTGTGGATAACTGTGGAGGACACGCCGCCCGGTTGTTCACAGCTGGAGGGGTCCCTGTGGAGACTGGGGATGGAAGTGGATAGATGAGATTCATTCATCCAGAGGCCGCTCACACACCGCCAACAAGTCACACGGTTGTAGTTCCCAGTCGCCGAGCGGTGTTAACAGGGTTATCCACAGTGTGCACAGGCGTTAACACCATTACTCCTGGTTAACGATGGATCTCAGGGGGCCAACCTTGTGGACGGCGGGATGACAAGAAATCCGGCCTCCGCTGCGCTGTGCCACAATGGGGCGGCCGGACAAGCCAACCGATCGACAGGGGTTCCAGCTGTGAAGTTCGAGGTCAACCGGGACGTCTTCTCCGAAGCCGTCTCCTTCGCGGTGAAGCTCCTCCCACAGCGCACGACCCTCCCGATCCTCTCGGGCGTCCTCATCCACGCCGAGGGCGATCGTCTGACGCTCTCGTCGTTCGACTACGAGGTGTCGGCGCAGACGTCGATCACCGCGCAGATCGACGACCCGGGCACCGTCCTGGTCTCGGGCCGGCTGCTGAACGACATCGCGAGCCGCCTGCCGAACGCCCCGGTCACCTTCACGACCGAAGAGTCGAAGATCTCGGTCAGCTGCGGTTCGGCGCACTTCACCCTGCTGTCGATGCCGGTCGAGGAGTACCCCACCCTCCCGGAGATCGGTGCGCAGACCGGTGTCATCCCCGGCGACGCCTTCTCCGAAGCCGTCTCGCAGGTCGCCGTCGCCGCCAGTCGCGACGACGTCACCCCGGTCATCACCGGTGTGCAGCTCGAGGTCGGCGACCACGACGTGTCGCTCATCGCGACCGACCGCTACCGCGTGGCGGTCCGGACGATCCAGTGGGACTCCGGCCGCACCGGCGACACCGAGTCCGCTCCGCTGCACGCCCTCGTCCCGGCACGCACCCTGCAGGAAGTCGGTCGCACGTTCGGCTCGGCGTCCACCGTCTCGGTGTCGATCAGCGGGTCGTCCGAGCGTGAGCTCATCGCGTTCCACGCCGACGACAAGACCGTCACGTCGCTGCTCATCAAGGGCAACTACCCGCCGGTCCGCCGGCTCTTCCCCGAGACCGTCGAGGACCACGCGGTGATCAACACCGCGGAACTCGTCGAAGCGGTCCGACGGGTCTCCCTCGTCCTGGAGCGCGAAGCAGCGCTCCGGTTCTCCTTCACGGTCGACGGGCTCACGCTCGAGGCGATCGGTTCCGAACAAGCGCAGGCGTCAGAGTCGATCAGTGCGTTGCTGACCGGTGAGGAAACGGTGGTCTCGCTGAAGCCCGCCTTCCTCCTGGACGGGTTGAATGCGGTGCACTCCGAATTCGTCCGCATCTCCTTCACCAAGACGGAGAACCCCAACAAGCCGGGACCGGTGCTCATCACCGGTCAGACCTCGCAAGAGGCCCCGGCCACGGACGGATACCGGTACCTGCTGCAGCCCAATCTCCTGCTGCGGTAAGCGCAACAGCCGAACACTGCGCTGACGCGCCATCCCTGCATCAGCGCGACGACGAACAGAAGAGGAAATCATGCACATCGGTCTTGTCGGCCTCGGTCGCATGGGCAACAACATGCGTGCCCGTCTCCGCAACGCAGGCATCGAGGTCACCGGGTACGACGCCAACCCCGCCGTGTCCGACGTCGCCAGCCTCGCCGACCTCGCGGCCGCGCTGCCCGAGGGCCAGAAGCTCGTGTGGGTCATGGTCCCGCACGGCAAGATCACCGACGACGTGATCACCGAGCTCGCCACCGTCCTCGCCGAGGGCGACCTCGTCATCGACGGCGGCAACTCGAAGTGGCTCGACGACACCGTGCACGCCGAGCAGCTCGGCGCGAAGGGCATCCGCTACATGGACGCCGGCGTCTCCGGCGGCGTCTGGGGCAAGGACAACGGCTACGGCCTCATGGTGGGCGGTGACGTCAAGGACGTCGAGTTCGCGATGCCGGTCTTCGACGCGCTCCGCCCCGAGGGCCCGCGTGAAGAGGGCTTCTCGCACGCCGGCCCGATCGGTGCCGGCCACTACGCGAAGATGGTCCACAACGGCATCGAGTACGCGATCATGCAGGCGTACGGCGAGGGCTACGAGCTCCTCGAGGCGAAGGACATCATCCACGACGTCCCCGCCGTCTTCGCCGGGTGGCAGCGCGGCACGGTCGTGCGCTCGTGGCTGCTCGACCTGATGGTGCTCGCCCTCAACGAGGACCCGAAGCTCGACGCGCTCGAGGGCTACGTCGAGGACTCCGGCGAGGGCCGCTGGACGCTCGAGGAAGGCATCGAGCTCGCGGTGCCGATGCCCGCGCTGTCGGCGTCGATCTTCGCCCGCTTCGTCTCGCGTCAGGGCAGTGCGTCCCCGACGATGAAGGCCGTCGCAGCCCTCCGCAACCAGTTCGGCGGTCACGCCGTCAAGAAGGCGTAGTCCTGCCGAGGTAACCACCTCGACCCGTATCGGCCCGCGTGCACGTCGACCATCTCCAGCTCACCGACTTCCGGAACTACCGGGAGGCGGACGTCGACCTCGCACGCGGGCCGAACCTGTTCGTCGGGCGGAACGGGCAGGGCAAGACCAACCTCGTCGAGGCCATCGGCTACCTGTCGACCCTCGGCTCCCACCGGGTGCCGACCGATGCCGCCCTCGTGCGCCAGGGCTGCGACGCGGCGATCGTCCGGGCGAGGCTCGCGCACGAGGACCGCAGCATCCTCGCCGAGGTGCAGATCAACCGCACGGGGTCGAACCGGGCGCAGGTGAACCGGTCGGCCATCAAGCCCCGCGAGCTCCCGCGCTACTGCACGAGCGTGCTGTTCGCTCCCGAGGACCTCGCGCTCGTCCGCGGCGAACCGGCCGGGCGTCGTCGCATGCTCGACGAACTGCTCGGACAGATCGCCCCACGGATGCAGGGGGTCCTCGCCGACTACGACCGGACGCTCCGGCAGCGGAACACCCTGCTGAAGTCCGCCCGGGCGACCGGCGCGAAGGCCGGCTCGCTCGCGACGCTCGACGTCTGGGACGACCGCCTCGTCTCGTTCGGCGCCGAGATCATCGCCGCTCGCGACCACCTCACCCGACGGCTCGCACCGTTCGTGGCCGAGGCCTACGCGACCGTCGCCGGCGAGCGGCACGAGGCGTCCATCGCCGGTGTGCTGAGCGTCCGGGGCGGCGATCCGGAGGACGCGGCGGCGACGGATCCCGTCCTCGGGACACCGGATGAGCCGGTTACGGTTGCAGCAGCAGCGGACGCATTCCGAGCCGCACTCGAGCGCCGCCGCCGTGACGAACTCGACCGCGGGTTGACCCTCGTCGGTCCCCACCGCGACGACGTCCTGTTCCAGCTGAACGGGTTACCTGCCCGCGGGTACGCCAGTCACGGGGAATCGTGGTCGTTCGCGCTGGCCGTCCAGCTGGCGAGTGCGTCGATCCTCCGTGCGGAGTCGAACCTCGGGGACCCGATCATCATCCTCGACGACGTGTTCGCCGAACTCGACGAATCGCGTCGGGAGCGCCTCGCCGGAGCGGTCGCCGACTACGAGCAGGTGCTCATCACCGCCGCGGTGTTCGGTGACGTGCCCCCGCAGCTGGCCGCGCACACCGTGCGGATCGAAGCCGGGACGATCGTGCCGGAGGCGACCCGTGCCTCCAGTCCGGAACCGGACCCGAGCACCCCGGTGACGGAAGCCGGCGCCTGATGCCGAAGCCCTGGAAGCCCACCGAGCCCTCACGGGTCTACCGGCACCTCCGCGCCGTGTTCGGCGATCCGTCGAAACGCGGGGTCGACGCACGCCGCCGACGACTGAGCGGACTCGACGTCGACACCGTGCCGTACGGCCGCGGTCGTGAGCCCCGGGGCCTCGGCGACATCGTCGGTTCCCTGACGCAGGAGCTCGGGTGGGCGGAGCCGCTGGCCCGGTCCGAACTGTTCGTCGACTGGCCCGCGGTCGTCGGTGAGGAGCTCGCGAAGCACTCGACGCCGATGACGATCGACGACGGCACGCTCGTCATCCGGTGCGACTCGACGGCGTGGGCGACGCAGCTGCGACTCATGCGGAGCACCATCACCACGACCATCGCCGAGCGGCACCCCCAGGCGGGCGTCGAGTCGATCCGGGTTTCGGGCCCCGACGCCCCCACCTGGAAACGCGGTCCCAGGACGGTCCAGGGGCGCGGTCCTCGCGACACCTACGGTTGACCAGACGAAATCATCCTCTGGTGCCAAATTCGCCCGCTGGAGGGCCGATTCCAGCCCTCGGACCAGGGGGTCCTGAGGTAGACTGGGGGGTGCAGTGCGCGGGTGTTCCGCGCGCAGGCAGGAGCACCCTCGAATGACATCCGGATCTGACGACGACCGACAGGACTCGTCCGGCGAGCAGACCCCGCAGACCGAACCAGCGTACGGCGCAGACCAGATCCAGGTACTCGAAGGACTCGAAGCCGTCCGGAAGCGCCCGGGCATGTACATCGGGTCGACGGGGCCGCGCGGTCTGCACCACCTCGTGCAGGAGATCGTCGACAACTCCGTCGACGAGGCGCTCGCGGGCTACTGCGACACCATCAACGTCACCATCCGCGAAGACGGCGGCGTCCGCGTGGTCGACAACGGCCGTGGCATCCCCGTCGGGATCCACGCCGCCGAAGGCGTCTCGACCGTGCAGGTCGTCCTGACCGTGCTGCACGCCGGCGGCAAGTTCGGCGGCGGCGCCTACGCGGTGTCCGGCGGGCTGCACGGCGTGGGTTCCTCCGTCGTGAACGCGCTGAGCTCCGAGCTCGACGTCGAGGTCCGGCAGCAGGGCCACGTCTGGCGCCAGAGCTACACCGACGGCGTCCCGGTCGCACCGCTCTCCAAGGACGAGGAGTCCGACGAGCACGGCACCACGATCACGTTCTGGCCGAACGCCGAGATCTTCGAGACCGTCGTCTTCGACTACGAGACCCTCCGCACGCGGTTCCAGCAGATGGCCTTCCTCAACAAGGGCCTCCGGATCACGCTGCAGGACGAGCGCACCCCGGACGAGGGCGAAGAAGCCCGTCAGGACTCCTTCCTCTACGAGCGCGGGCTCGCCGACTACGTCGAGTACCTCAACGCGCAGAAGAAGGCCGACCTGGTGCACCCGGACGTCATCGGCTTCGAGGCCGAGGACCCGGAGCGCAAGATCGCGCTCGAGGTCGCGATGCAGTGGAACACCTCCTACCAGGAGAGCGTCCACACCTTCGCGAACACGATCAACACGCACGAGGGCGGCACCCACGAAGAGGGCTTCCGCGCCGCGCTGACGTACCTGGTGAACAAGTACGCGCGCGAGGCGAAGATCATCAAGGAGAAGGACGACAACCTCACGGGCGACGACATCCGCGAAGGGCTGACGGCCGTCATCTCCGTGAAGCTCGGCGAACCGCAGTTCGAGGGCCAGACGAAGACGAAGCTCGGCAACACCGAGGCGAAGGGGTTCGTGCAGCGCGTCGTCGGCACCGAGCTCACGCACTGGTTCGAGAGCAACCCGACCCAGGCGCGCGACGTCGTCCGCAAGGCGATCCAGGCGTCGCAGGCCCGGCTCGCCGCCCGCAAGGCGCGCGAGACCACCCGTCGCAAGGGTCTCCTCGAGTCCGGCGGGATGCCGGGCAAGCTGAAGGACTGCCAGTCGAAGGACCCGACCGTCTCCGAGATCTTCATGGTCGAGGGTGACTCCGCCGGCGGTTCCGCCGTGCAGGGTCGGAACCCGATGACGCAGGCGATCCTGCCGCTGCGCGGCAAGATCCTGAACGTCGAGAAGGCCCGCCTCGACCGTGCCCTGGCCAACCAGGAGATCCAGTCGATGATCACGGCCTTCGGTGCCGGCATCGGTGAGGACTTCGACCCGGACAAGGCCCGGTACCACAAGATCGTGCTGATGGCCGATGCCGACGTCGACGGCCAGCACATCACGACGCTGCTGCTCACGCTGCTGTTCCGCTACATGCGGCCGCTCATCGAGCGCGGCTACGTGTACCTCGCGCAGCCGCCGCTGTACCGCCTCAAGTGGTCGAACTCGGCACACGAGTACGTGTTCAGCGACCGCGAGCGCGATGCCCTGATGGCCGCGGGTCTCGCCGCCGGCAAGCGCATCCCGAAGGACAACGGGATCCAGCGCTACAAGGGCCTCGGCGAGATGGACTACAAGGAGCTGTGGGACACCACGATGAACCCGGACACCCGGACGCTCCTGCAGGTCACGCTCGAGGACGCGGCTGCGGTCGACAGTGTCTTCGCGACGCTGATGGGCGAGGACGTCGAGTCCCGTCGCCAGTTCATCCAGCAGAACGCCAAGGACGTCCGGTTCTTGGACATCTGATCTCGGCCTGGAGGCGCGGTGCGAGCCGCGTCGACCAGGCCCGACCACCTGTCGTCGCGCCCGGCGCGACGAACGGAACCAGTGCCTCCAGGCCGACGCCCGGAGGGCCACCAGAAAGGTGACCAAGCCACATGGCTGACGACAACGAGAACGGCGCCGACGAGCAGCCGGAGATCGTCCACGGCGACAGCGGGGACATCGTCGTCTCCGGTGACCGCATCTCCCAGGTCGACCTGCAGCTCGAGATGCAGCGGTCGTACCTCGACTACGCGATGTCGGTCATCGTCGGTCGTGCACTGCCGGAGGTCCGCGACGGACTGAAGCCGGTGCACCGCCGCGTGATCTACGCCATGTTCGACGGCGGCTACCGCCCGGACCGCGCGTTCTCGAAGTGCTCGCGCGTCGTCGGCGACGTGATGGGACAGTTCCACCCGCACGGTGACAGCGCGATCTACGACGCGCTCGTCCGTCTCGTGCAGCCGTGGTCCCTGCGCTACCCGCTCGCGCTCGGCCAGGGCAACTTCGGCTCGCCGGGCAACGACGGTGCCGCTGCTCCGCGGTACACCGAGACCAAGATGGCGCCGCTCGCCATGGAGATGGTCCGGGACATCGACGAGGACACCGTCGACTTCCAGGACAACTACGACGGTCGCACCCAGGAACCGGCGATCCTGCCGGCGCGCTTCCCGAACCTGCTCGTCAACGGTTCGGTGGGCATCGCGGTCGGCATGGCCACGAACATCCCGCCGCACAACCTGCGCGAGGTCGCCGCCGGCGCGAAGTGGGCGCTCGAGCACCCCGATGCCACGCGTGAGGAGCTCCTCGGGGCGCTCATGCAGCGGATCAAGGGCCCGGACTTCCCGACCGGCGCGCAGATCCTCGGTACCAAGGGCATCCAGGACGCGTACCGCACCGGCCGTGGCTCGATCACCATGCGCGCGGTCGTCAACGTCGAGGAGATCCAGGGCCGCACGTGCCTGGTCGTCACGGAGCTGCCGTACCAGGTCAACCCGGACAACCTGGCGATCCGCATCGCCGAGGGTGTCAAGGACGGCAAGCTCTCCGGCATCGCGGACATCCGTGACGAGACCTCCGGTCGTACCGGTCAGCGCCTCGTCATCGTGCTGAAGCGCGACGCGGTCGCCAAGGTCGTGCTGAACAACCTGTACAAGCACACGCAGCTGCAGGAGAACTTCGGTGCGAACATGCTCGCGATCGTCGACGGCGTCCCGCGCACCCTCGCGCTCGACGGCTTCATCTCGGCGTGGGTGGACCACCAGATCGACGTCATCGTCCGCCGCACCCAGTACCGGCTGCGCGAGGCCGAGAAGCGTGCGCACATCCTGCGCGGCTACCTCGCCGCCCTCGACGCCCTCGACGAGGTCATCGCCCTCATCCGCCGGTCGCCCGACGTGGAAGAGGCCCGTACCGGCCTGATGGACCTGCTGTCCGTCGACGAGATCCAGGCCCGCGCGATCCTCGAGCTCCAGCTCCGCCGCCTCGCCGCCCTCGAGCGGCAGAAGATCCACGACGAAGCAGACGAGCTCGAGCGGAAGATCGCCGACTTCCAGGACATCCTGGGGTCGGAGACCCGCCAGCGCACGATCATCGGCGACGAGCTCGAGGAGATCGTCGACCGCTTCGGCGACGATCGCCGCAGCGAGATCCTGCTCGGCTTCGACGGCGACATGTCGATCGAGGACCTCATCCCCGAAGAGGAGATGGTCGTCACCATCACCCGCGGTGGCTACGTCAAGCGGACCCGCAGCGACAACTACCGGTCGCAGCACCGCGGTGGCCGAGGCGTGAAGGGTGCGCAGCTGCGCGCCGACGACATCGTCGAGCACTTCTTCGTCACGACGACGCACCACTGGCTGCTGTTCCTCACCGACCAGGGCCGGGTCTACCGCGCCAAGGCGTACGAACTGCAGGAGGGCGGCCGTGACGCCAAGGGCCAGCACGTCGCCAACCTCCTCGCGATGCAGCCGGACGAGCAGATCCAGCAGGTACTCGACATCCGTGACTACGAGGCGGCGCAGTACCTCGTGCTCGCCACCGCGCACGGACTCGTCAAGAAGACGGCGCTGACCGAGTACGACACGAACCGCACCGGTGGCATCATCGCGATCAACCTGCGCGATGGCGACACCCTCGTGCAGGCGCTCCTCGTCGACGAGCACGACGACCTGCTCCTCGTGTCGAAGCACGGCATGTCGCTGCGCTTCACCGCGACGAACGACACCCTCCGTCCCATGGGCCGCTCGACCTCCGGCGTGAAGGGCATGTCCTTCCGCGACGACGACTCGCTGCTCGCAGCCCGGGTCGTGTCGGACGACGGCTACGTGTGGGTCATGACCGAGGGCGGCTACGCGAAGCGGACCTCCGTCGACCAGTACCGCGTGCAGGGCCGTGGTGGTCTCGGCATCAAGGTGGCCAAGCTGGCTGCCGACCGAGGCGATCTTGTGGGTGCTCTCATCGTGGGTGAGGACGACGAGGTGCTCGTCGTGCTGCAATCGGGCAAGGTGGTAAGGTCTGCCGTGTCCGAGGTGCCCGCCAAGGGCCGTGACACGATGGGTGTGGTCTTCGCGAGGTTCGCGGAGAACGACCGGATCATCGCGGTGGCCCGGAACACAGAGCGGAACCTGGACGACCAGGACGACGCCGAGATCGAGCCCGCGGGCCCGGTGGAGACGGTCAGCCCTGACGAAGCGGCCCCGGAACCCGCCGACCCCGCCGACACCGAGCCTGTCGAAGACGAGGCCGGAGAGGACCAGCCAAGCAATGAGTAGTGTCGCCGAGAAGCTCCAGAAGAAGGCGAAGCGACCCGTCGGCACCCGCCAGGTGCGACTGCGTCTCGTGTACGTCGACTTCTGGTCGATGGTGAAGCTCAGCTTCCTCATCGCCCTGGCCGGGTCCATCGTGATCGTCGTCGCCACCGCGCTGGTGTGGGTCATCCTCAACCAGACGGGGGTGTTCGGTGAGATCGACTCCCTGCTGAAGGACGTCACCGGGCAGAACAACTACTCGATCATGGACCAGTTCTCGCTGGGCCAGGTGCTCGGGTTCTCCATCGTCGTGGGCATCCTCAACGTGGTCGTCGGCACCGTGCTCGGCGCGATCGTGAGCGTCCTCTACAACCTCAGTGTGCGGATCACCGGCGGCCTGCTCGTCGGGTTCACGAACAACTGACACACCCGGCCGGATGCGGCCGACCGCTCGATTTCGCTCTGCGGCATCGGTACGGTAGGCTTTCATCCGGTCTGAGGGGCTATAGCTCAGGCGGTTAGAGCGCTTCGCTGATAACGAAGAGGTCCAAGGTTCAAGTCCTTGTAGCCCCACCATCCTCCGCTGGCACCCGTACGATGGGTGTCTCGGGGCCTTAGCTCAGTTGGTAGAGCGCCTGCTTTGCAAGCAGGATGTCAGGAGTTCGATTCTCCTAGGCTCCACTCACAGCTCCTGCTGGTCAGCGACTTCGTCGCTTTCCCAGGGGCTCGTTCTGTTCCACCCGCGCCGCCGCCCCTGCGGCGCGTTCGTCGCGGGTCGACGCGCCACTCGGGTCGCCCTTGTTCGGCTCGTTCCTCGCCTCACCGGATCGTTCCGTCGTGCTTGTCTGCGCCTTCGGCGCGCCGCTCCGCGATGCGATGTGCCGAAGTACATTCCGCTCCGGCCGTACCTTCCGTACCGGCCGTACATTCTATTCCGGCCGGGAGGCGCGTATCGGGCCCGCCCCGCGCCTCCCGGCCGCAACGTGGCTGGTCGCCACCGCCACCGCCACCGCCGTCGGCCGCGAGATCGCGGAAGGTGGCGGAACCTGGCGTTGTGTGAGCTCCTTCCTGCGATCTCGGCGGACGTGAGCGGGACGACGAAGGGCCCCGGCGGGATGCCGGGGCCCTTCGTACGAACCGGGAGGTCAGGCGGAGGGCTTCTCCGCCGTGTCGGCGTCGTCGGCGACCCAGAGGTCGTCGTCGGCGCGGAGCGTCTGGTACGCGGCGTACGCGGCACCCGCGACGGCGACGACGCCGACCACGATGAGCGCGACACCGCCGAAACCGATGCCCTTCTTCTGGTGCGGAACGTACTTCTCCGCAGCCTTCTTCGCCTTCTTGCCCTTCTTCTGGGCGTTCTTCACGATCTTCTTGACGCGCGGGTCCTTCGCGAGGTCGCCCACGCTCAGGACCGAACCCGCCGTGGCGACCAGTCCGGGGACGACCTCGGACTGGAAACGGTGCGAGGCGTTCTGGGCTGCACTCGTCGCGGCGTGCACGCCCGTGGCGACAGCCGGCCGGATGCCGTTGTCGATCGCGTTCTGCACGCGCGGTGCGATGTCCTTGCGTGCGGCGTCTGCGGCGTGGGACCGCGCCTCCGCAAGGATCGAGTTCGCGTGCTCGAGGACCTTGCGCTGCTCTCCGAGGAGCGAGGCGGTCTGGCCCTTGAGCTTCTTGATCTGCTTCCGGCGCTTTCGCGGGATCTCGATCGTCGTCATCTGGTACCTCCATCGGAACGGCGTGCCACCCATCCTGCCACCGGACTACCTGACAGGTCACGGAACCGCAGCTGTGGGAACGGTCTGACCGTCAGCAGTACATGCGAGAATCGGAACATGTCTCTGCACACCGCTGTCGCAACGATCCACACGAACAAGGGCGACATCCGCGTCAACCTGTTCGGCAACCACGCTCCCAAGACCGTCAAGAACTTCGTCGACCTCGCGACCGGCAAGCAGGAGTGGACCCACCCCGGCACCGGCAAGGTCTCGACGGACAAGCTCTACGACGGTGTCGTCTTCCACCGCATCATCAAGGACTTCATGATCCAGGGCGGCGACCCGCTCGGCCAGGGCATCGGTGGTCCGGGCTACCGCTTCGACGACGAGATCCACCCGGAGCTCACCTTCCAGAACCCGTACATCTTCGCGATGGCGAACGCCGGCATCCAGGGCGGTCGCGGCACCAACGGCTCGCAGTTCTTCATCACCACGGTGGCGACGCCGTGGCTGCAGGGCAAGCACACCATCTTCGGCGAGGTCGCGGACGACGAGTCCCGTGCCGTGGTCGACGCGATCGAGGGCGTGGCGACCGACGGCCGTGACAAGCCGCTCGAGGACGTCGTCATCCAGAGCATCGACGTCGAGGACGTCTGAGCCACCACGTGAGCGATCCGGCGTACACCTCGACCAACACCTGCTACCGGCATCCCGATCGGCAGAGCTTCGTGCTCTGCCAGCGGTGCGGGCGGACCATCTGCCCGGAGTGCCAGACGCCGGCGGCCGTCGGGGTGCACTGCCCGGAGTGCGTGCGTGAGCAGCGTGCACAGTTCCAGGCGAACCGTCGGGCGACCGGGCCGAGTGGCTTCACGGTCGCCCGGCGGAGGTTCGCCATGCTCGACCAGAAGGCGACGGTCGTCATCGTCGGCATCTCGGTCGTGCTGTGGTTGCTCAACCAGGTCACCGGCGGCTACGTCAACCTCTGGCTGAGCTACTACACCCCACTCGTCGGCACCCAACCGTGGCGACTCGTCACCGGGTTGTTCGTGCACTCGTCGTTCCTCCACATCCTGTTCAACATGTGGGCGGTGTGGATCTTCGGACGGATGCTCGAGAACATCCTCGGGACGTGGCGGTTCGTCGCGCTCTACTTCCTGGCCGGTCTGGGCGGTGACCTCGCGGTGTCGTGGTTGAGCCCGGGCACGCAGGTGGTCGGCGCCTCGGGTGCGATCTTCGGTCTGTTCGCGGCGTTCTTCGTGATCCAGCGGAGCCTCGGCTACAACGCCGTGCAGCTCCTCGTGATCATGGGCCTCAACCTCGTCGTCGGGTTCCTGCCGGGAACGAACATCTCCTGGCAGGCGCACGTCGGTGGCATCGTCCTCGGGTTCATCACCGGGTTCGTGTTCTCGAAGACGCGCAACGTCCGGCAGCGGGGGCTCCAGATCGGGCTGCTCGTCGCTGAGGCCGTAGTCCTCGTCGCGGGGATCTTCGCCGCCTTCGTCCACATCGGGGGACTCACCGTCTACGGCCTCTGAGTCACAGCACCAGTTCCTCGAACGCCCCGTCGCACACGTGATGGGGCGTTCGTCGTTCACCGCGTCGGGAACCGCGTTGTGCTTTTCCACGCGTGCACGAGCGAGTTATCCACAGGTGTGGACAAAACGGTGAGTTACACGCGTGTGATTATCCCCACTGTGGACGAAGCTGTGGATAAGTCCCGGACACGGGTGTGGATGAGTGTGTGGAGAGTGTGGACAACTGTGGACAACAGGCAGGAAACAGCCGCAGACGACTCGTGCCCGCCACTTCCCTTGTGGACAACTGAGGAAAACGACGACGCCCGCCGCACCAGGAGGTGCGACGGGCGTCGAGGAGCAGCTGACCGGTGGACTAGCGCCAGCGGGTGGTCATGAGGAAGCCGACGAACATGATGCCGAAGCCGATCAGGATGTTCCACGACCCGAGCGACGGAACCGGCAGGGTCGTGTTCGAGATGTAGAAGACGATCACCCAGGCGAGCCCGATGAGCATGAAGCCGAACATGACCGGCTTGAACCAGACGGGGTTCGGCTGGTCCCCCGCGGTGTCGACCGAGTCGGCTCGGGTCCTCCGGGCGGGCTTGGTGCGGTCCTTGTCCTTGGCCATGGCCGGTATCCTACCGTGACCACGTGTGTGGGAAGACTCTCAGACACCCCCACACATCCCGCACGAGTACGGTGGACCGACATGACCAAGATCCTCGTCGTCGACAACTACGACAGCTTCGTCTACACGCTGAACGGCTACGTCCAGCAGCTCGGCGCCGAGACCGACGTCGTGCGGAACGACGCCTTCCCGGAGTCCGAGATCGCAGACCGCATCGCCGAGTACGACGGCGTGCTGCTGTCACCCGGACCCGGCACGCCGGCGGACGCGGGTGTGTCGATCGCGACGGTCCACGCGGCCATCGCCGCCGACAAGCCGCTGCTCGGTGTCTGCCTCGGGCACCAGGCGATCGCCGAGGCGCTGGGCGCGACCGTGACCCACGCGGACGAGCTCATGCACGGCAAGACCTCGCAGGTGGACCACGACGACAGCGCGCTCTTCACCGGGGTTCCGCACCCCTTCACGGCGACGCGCTACCACTCCCTCGCGATCGTGGACGGCACCGTCCCCGACGAGCTCACCGTCACGGCGCGGACGGGCGGTGGCGTGATCATGGGCGTCCAGCACCGCGAGCACCCCGTCTACGGCGTGCAGTTCCACCCGGAGTCCGTCCTCACCGAGGGTGGCTACCGCATGGTCGGCAACTGGCTCGAGACCACCGGGCTCCAGGGTGCGGCCGAGCGAGCGACCGGTCTGAACCCGCTCATCGCGGCGCACCGCGCCTGACGCACCATCCGCGCGCCGGGAGCGGCGCGACGGTGGTGATCCGCGCCTCCAGGCACGCACGGCGCCCGACAGGCCGACAGACCGCCGCAGGACGGACTGGAGGTGCCACTCGCCCTCGGCGATCCGCCCAGTTCCGGACGCGGCCGGTTCAGCGACCGCTACTGGCCGTCGTTCCCGCCGTCGCCGCCGTCGCCGCCGCCGCCCGGGTTGCCGTCTCCGCCGCTGGAGGCCGGCGGCTGCGACGGCTGGTCCGAGCCCGCGCAGTACGTCAGCGTGATGGTGCTGCCCTGGGGCACGTCGCCCTCGGGTGCACTCTGCTGCGTGACGATCCCGCCGGTGCACGAGTAGGACGGCGCGGGCGTGACCTTGAGGCCGAGACCGGCGAGCGTCGTGTTGGCCGTCGAGAACGGCTGCTGGGTGACGTTCGGCAGCTGGACCTTGCCGTTCGACACGGTCAGGTTCACCACGGTGCCCTTGGTGTGCTGGGTGGCCGCGGCCGGGTCGCTGCTCATCACGGTGCCCTCGGGCACGTCCGGTGAGTAGTCGGAGTTGATGGCCCCGATCGCGAAGCCGGCGGCCTTGAGCGCCTTCTCGGCTGCGTCCTGCGACTGGCTGGCGAGGTCGGGGATGGCGATCTGCTGCGGACCGAGCGAGACGATCACACGGATGTTCTGGCTGCGCCCCACGTTCGTGCCGGCACCCGGCTCCGTCCTGATGACCGTGCCCTTGTCGACGTCGTCGGAGTTCTCCTCCACCTTGACCGGAACGAGGTCGCGCTTCTGCAACGCCGACTCGGCCGAGTCGTAGGTCGCACCCGCGACGTTCGGGACGCTGACCGACGACGACACCGGCGGCTTGCCGGGCTGCAGGTTGGCGACGAAGAACACGACCGCGACGATGACCGCGGCGGTGAGGAGGATGCCGACCCAGATCCACGCGACCGGCGGACGGTTCTGGGTGCGCTGCGGACGGTGCTCGGCGGTGTCGTCGTCGAGCTCGCGGAAGGCGACCGCCGGGTTCGACGTCGTGCGCGGGTTGACCCCGAACAGGACGGTCGAGGCGTCGTGCGCGGCGTGCTGCTGCAGCTTGCGGGTCGACGCGGGCACGTGTCCCGCGGCGGCCTGCTGGAGCTCTGTGCGGAACTCGGCGGCGTTCTGGTAGCGACGCGTGCGGTCCTTCACCAGGGCGTGCAGGGTGACGGCGTCGAGCGCGGGCGAGACCCCGGGTGAGAGGGTCGACGGGGCGACCGGCTGCTCACTGACGTGCTGGTAGGCCACCGCGACCGGGGAGTCCCCGATGAACGGCGCCCGACCGGTGAGGAGCTCGAACAGCACGACGCCGGTGGAGTAGACGTCGGTGCGGGCGTCCACGGTCTCACCACGCGCCTGCTCCGGGGAGAAGTAGGACGCGGTGCCGAGGATCGAGGTGGTCTGCGCGACCGTCGCCGAGGTGTCGGTGATGGCCCGGGCGATGCCGAAGTCCATGACCTTGACCTGGCCGGAGTGCGTGACCATGACGTTGGCGGGCTTGATGTCGCGGTGGACGACGCCGGCACGGTGGGAGTACTCGAGCGCCGTGAGGATGCCCTCGGTGATGCGGACGGCTTCGTCCGGCGCCACCGGCCCGTCGCTGATGATGTCGGAGACCGGCCGTCCCTCGACGTACTCCATGACGATGAAGGGCACCTGCACCTCGGCGCCCGAGGTCTCGGTGACCGTCTCTTCGCCGGCGTCGTAGACGCGGACGATCGTCGGGTGCGCCATGCGCGCCGCGGCCTGCGCTTCCTGCCGGAAACGGGTGCGGAAGGCGGGGTCGTTGGCGAGGCTCGGCTTCAGCAGCTTCACCGCCACCTTGCGTCCGAGGCGCGTGTCGTTGCCCAGATGCACAGTGGCCATGCCGCCCCGACCGATGACTTCACCGATCTCGTAGCGGTTGGCGAGGAGGGTGATCCCCGCGGTCACACCTTCTGGCACGTACTCCTCCGAATGTCCGTCCGGGCCAGTGTACGGCAGCCGTTCCTGGTGAGACGCTGGCGACGGGGGCCCCGACCGAACCGTTACGCAACGGTGTCGCGAGCCCCCGTCCGAGGGTCAGTCAGTTGCCGTCCTGCGGACCCTGACTGGGGTTGGTGCCGTCCGTCGGGTCGACCGTCGGCTCGTCCGTCGCCTGCCACGTGTCGCTCGCCGCCGCCTCGGACGCGGCCGACGCGGGCAGGTTGCCGCACGTGACGGTGTAGCTCAGCGAGGCAGACTTGCCGATCGCGTCGATCTGGACGTCGACCGAGCGGTGATCGGCGTCGAGCGTTCCCGATGTCTGGCTCGAGCCGTCCTTGCCGCCGGTGATCGTGTACGCGTACGACGCCACGGTGTACCCGGTCGGGCAGGTGGCCGCGGCCCAGCTGAAGGTGACCCGGCCGTCGGCGGAGACCGCCCCGGGCGAAGCCGAGTTCGGCTGGTTCACCGTGGGCTGCGCCGTGTACTGCTGGATGACGACGAGGGATCCCTCGGCGAGGCTGCCCGTCGGGCTGATCGACTGCACGGTGTTCGCCTTGTCGGCGCTCGGTGCGGGGTCGCCGTCCTCGACACGCGAGGTCAGGTGCGCCTGCTGCAGCTTCGCCTGGGCGTCGGTGACCGACAGACCGACGTAGTCGGACGCGTTCACGAGGACCCTGGTCTGCGTGGGGGCCGCGCTCGGCGTCTGCGACTGCGTCTGGGTCTGCTTCGGGGTGGAGGACCGCGAGGACGACGGCTCGGGCGCGTTGTTGCCGTTGATGGCGAACGCCGCGATCACGCCGCCGATGACGAGCAGGGCGATGATCCCGACGAGCCACCAGATCCAGGCGCGCTTCTTCTTGGGCTCGTCGTCCTCGCCGGTCACCGGCGAGCCCGGGGTGCCGGGGCCCCCGGCGACGGCACCGGCCTGGGTACCGAGGAGTGCGGTCGCCGCGTCGTTCCCCTGGCCCTGCGGCGGGTTGAACGCCACGGTGCCGGCGCCGCCGATCGCGGGCACGGCGACGGTCGCGGCTGCGACGTCACCACGACGGAGTGCCTGTGCCGCACGGGCCAGGTTCGCCGCGGTGGCGGGACGGTCGGCGGGCTTCTTCGCGATGCAGGACATCACCAGGGCGGCGACGGGCTCCGGGATGTCGCCCGGGAGCGCCGGGGGCTGCTCGTTGATGTGCGCCATCGCGATCGCGACCTGCGACTCGCCCGTGAAGGGACGACGCCCCGCCAGGCACTCGTACGCGACGATGCCGAGCGAGTAGATGTCCGTCGACGGGGACGCCGGGTGCCCGCTCGCCTGCTCCGGCGAGAGGTACTGCACGGTGCCCATGACCTGGCCGGTCGCGGTGAGCGGGACCTGGTCGGCGATCCGGGCGATGCCGAAGTCGGTGATCTTGACGCGGCCGTCCGGCGTGATGAGCAGGTTGCCGGGCTTGATGTCGCGGTGCACGAGGCCCACGGCGTGCGCGGCCTGCAGGGCGTTGGCGGTCTGCGCGACGATGTCGAGGACCTTGTCGACCGGCAGCGTGTGCTCCCGCTCGATCATGGTCGAGAGCGCCTCGCCCGGAACGAGTTCCATGACGAGGTAGGCGCTGCCGTCCTCCTCGCCGTAGTCGAAGACGTTGGCGATGCCCTCGTGGTTCACGAGTGCCGCGTGCCGGGCCTCGGCGCGGAAGCGCTCGAGGAAGCCGGGATCACCGAGGTACTCGTCCTTGAGGATCTTGAGTGCGACGGTCCGCCCGATGACGAGGTCGGTGGCCTGCCACACCTCTCCCATGCCGCCGATGGCGACCCGGGACGAGAGTTGGTACCGCCCACCGAAGGTGAGTCCGCTGGTGGGTCTCATTTGTTCAGCACCGCCTCCATGACTTTCTTCGCGACCGGGGCCGCGACCGTGTTGCCGACTCCGGACTGCCCGAGCCCGCCGCCGTTCCCGACGACGACCGCGACGGCCACCTCGGGGTCCTTCGCCGGGGCGAATCCCGTGAACCAGAGTGTGTAGGGGTCGCCCGTGCCGCCCTCGGCCGTGCCCGTCTTGCCGGCGACGTCGACACCGTCGATCTTGGCATTGGTGCCGGTCCCGGAGCTGACGACGCTCTGCATGGCCTCGGTCAGGTCGGCGGATTCGGACGCGGACAGCGGGTTGCTGTACTGCTTCGGCGCGAAGGACTCGACGGTCTTCAGGTCGCTCGTGGTGATCGAGTCGACGAGCGAGGGCTGCATGACCTTGCCGCCGTTCGCGATGCCGGCCGAGACCATGGCGATCTGCAGTGGGGAGACACGGACGCTCGCCTGCCCGAAGGAGCTGAGCATGAGCTGCGCCGTCGAGTCGACCGCGGGGTACTGGCTGGCCGTCGCCCGCATCGGGACCTCGATCGCGTCACCGAAGCCGTACTTGTCGGCCATGCTCTTGATCGCGTCGTACCCGAGCTTCTGCCCGAGCTCGGCGAAGGGGATGTTGCACGAGTGCTGGATCGCGGTCCGGAGCTTCACCGTGTCGCCGCCACCGCAGGAGCCACCCTCGGCGTTGTTGATGTAGGTGCTCGTCCCCGGCAGCTGCAGCCGCGACGGGTTCGGGAACTCGGAGTCGAGGGTGTACTTGCCGCCCTCGAGTGCGGCTGAGGCGACGACGAGCTTGAACACCGATCCCGGCGTGTACAGGTCGCCGCCGATGGCACGGTTCTGCAGGGGCTTCGCGGCGCTGTTCTCGAGCGCCTTGTACTGGTCGATGACGTTCTGGGTGTCGTGCGAGGTGAGCGAGTTCGGGTCGTAGCTCTGCTTCGACACCATCGCGAGGATCTTGCCGGTCTTCGGCTGGATGGCCACGACGGCGCCGGTGTTGTCCCCGAGCGCGTCGTACGCGGCCTTCTGCACGTCGGGGTCGATCGTCAGGTTGACGTTGTCGCCCTGGACGTCCTGTCCGGTGAGGATCGCGTTGAGGTTCTGGAAGAACGAGGCGTCCGAGTTGCCGGAGAGCACGGTGTTCTCGGCGCCCTCGATGCCCGAGTTGCCCTGCCCGATCGTGAAGTACCCGGTGACGGCCGAGTACAGGTCGCCCTGGGTGTACTTGCGCTGGTACTGGTACTGGTCGTCCACCGGGGTCGACTCGGCGATCGGGCTGCCGTTCACGAGGATGGCACCGCGCTTCGTCGAGTAGCTGGCGAGGATCGTCCGCGAGTTGCGGGAGTCGGCGCGGAGCGAGTCCGCCGAGAAGAACTGGATCGAGGTCGTCGACACGAAGAGTGCGACGAACATGAGCACGATGACGGTCGAGACACCGCGGAGCTGTCGGTTCACCGGCTGTGCTCCTTCCTGGTCGCACCGGACGAGGCAGTGCCGGACGCAGCCGTGCCGCGCGCGGACAGCCCGCGTCCGGTGGTGTTCCGTCCGGCCTTGCCGCGGGCAGCGGGGATCGCGCCCTGCTGGACGCGCTGTTCGGCGGGGATCGAGTCGGTCAGCCGCAGCAGCATCGCCGCGATGATCCAGTTGGCGATGAGCGACGAACCACCTGCGGCCATGAACGGTGTCGTGAGACCGGTCACCGGGATGACCCGGGTGATGCCGCCGACGACGACGAACACCTGCAGCGCGATGATGAAGCCGAAGCCCACGCCGAGCAGCTTGCCGAAGTCGTCCTGCGCCATGAACGCCACGCGCATGCCACGGGACGCCAGGACGATGAAGAGCGCCAGGATCGCGAAGACGCCGATGAGGCCGAGCTCCTCGCCGAGCGACGCGATGATGTAGTCCGCGTTGGCGACCGGGGTGATGTACGGGCGCCCCTGGCCGAGGCCGGTGCCCGTGATGCCACCGTTCGCGAAGCCGAAGAGGCCCTGCACGAGCTGGTAGCTGCCCTGGGTCTGCCGCTGGAAGATCTCCTGGTTGAACGGGTCGAGCCACTGCTCGAACCGCCCGTGCACGTAGACGAGGGCCGACTGCGCGATGAGCGCGCCGCCGACGAACAGCCCGAGGCCGATGACGACCCAGCTGATCCGGCCGGTTGCCACGTAGAGCATCACGAGGAAGAGCCCGAAGTAGAGCAGCGCGGTACCGAGGTCACGCTGGAAGACGAGGACGGCCATCGCCGCGCCCCACATCACGAGGATCGGGCCGAGGTCGCGTGCCCGCGGGAACGTCATGCCGAGGAACTTCCGGCCGACGATCGACAGTGAGTCGCGGGCGGTGACCAGGTAGCCGGCGAAGAACAGCGCCATCGTGATCTTCGCGAGCTCGCCCGGCTGGAACGAGAACGGGCCGATCTTGATCCAGACCCGCGCGCCACCGACGTTCTCACCGATGCCGGGGAGCATCGGCAGGAGGAGCAGGGCGATCGTCAGGAACATGAAGATGTAGCGGTACCGCTGCAGGAACCGGTGGTTCCGCACGACGGAGACGGTGATGATCGCCAGGACCATCGCGAGCATCGTCCAGACGATCTGCTTCACGCCGATGGCCGACCAGCCGGTGAGGTCGTTGTGGATGTCGATCCGGTAGATCTCGGCGATGCCGATCCCGTTGAGGACCAGGGCCACCGGCAGGATGAACGGGTCGGCGTTCTTCGCGACGATCCGCAGCACCACGTGCATGATCAGCGCCAGTCCGAGGATCCCGGCACCCGTCCAGAGCACCGAGGTGTCGAACACCCGGCCCTTGGTGCCGAGCTGCACGAGGATCATCGCTCCGGCGCAGATGCCGCACGCGATGACGAGCAGCACGAGCTCGAGGTTCCGGGCACGGGCGGGTTCACGCAGCTTGATCGTGATCGCCTGCGTGAAGGACTGGGCGTTCGCGTTCGTCATCGCTTCGCCCCGGGGGACGAGGACGGCGTCGACGACCCGCTCGGCGTCGGTGTGGGCGACGACGAGGATCCGCCGTCACCGCCCGTGCCGGCCTGGTCCTGCCCCGTCTCGGCGGCCTTCCGCAGTCGGTCGACGATGTCACGCGCGTCGTCGAGCGACTGGGCGTTGATCGTGGAGCGGACGTTCTCCCGCGTGTAGTCGGGCAGCGAGGACGTCGTGATGTCGGTGTCCTCGTACACGTCCGACAGCGCGATCGGTCCGATGGACTGCTGCACGCCCTTGTAGATGGCGACGGTGCCGCGGTCGGTGCCGACGTAGTAGTGGTCCTGGATGATCCGCCAGCCGAGGAACACGGCACCGACGAGCACGGCGACCGCGACGACGAGGGCGATGGTCCACGAGATGCGGCGGCGGATCCGGCGACGTCGGTCCTCGGCGATGAGCTCGGCGAAGAACTGGTCGGACTCGGGCTCGAAGTGCGAGTCCTCGGGCGCCGTCGTGACCTTGAGCGGGTGCAGCAGGATCGTGGGGAGGCGGATCGGCTTCCGACCGGTCGATGCCTCGAAGGTCAGCGGTGCAGCGGCAGAGCCGACGGTGGTCGCCGCGTCGTCGTCGTCATCGTGCTCGGCGTCGGTGACGTCCATCACCACGACGGTCACGTTGTCCGGCGCGCCGTGGTCGAGCGTCTCCTTGACGAGGCGCTGCGTGACCTGGTTCGCGTCCATGTTCGACGCGAGGGCGTGCCGGATGCGCTCCTCGGCCAGGTACGACGACAGGCCGTCGGAGCAGAGCAGCCAGCGGTCGCCCGGCTGGATGTCCATGATCGCCGTGTCGACCTCGGGCGCGGCGTCGACGTCGCCGAGCACACGCATGAGGACGGACCGACGCGGATGGACCGCGGCTTCTTCGGGGGTGATCCGGCCGCTGTCGACCAGGCGCTGCACGAAGGTGTGGTCCGACGTGATCTGCTGCAGCTCGCCGTCACGGTGCCGGTAGATGCGCGAGTCACCGATGTGGGCGATGGCGATCTGGTCGCCGACGCGGATCATCGCGGACACCGTGGTGCCCATGCCCGTCAGTTCCTGGTGCTCGAAGACCGTCTCGGTGATGAGCTGGTTCGCGGCGATGAGTGCCGACTGCAGGGCGAACTCGGCGTCGTGGGCCGAGGGGAACTCGCGGTCGACCTCCCTGATACGTCGGATCGCGATCGCGGACGCGACGTCACCGCCGGCGTGCCCGCCCATGCCGTCCGCCACCGCGAACAGGTGCGCCCCGGCGTAGCCGGAGTCCTGGTTGTTCGCGCGGATGCGCCCCACGTGGGACACAGCGGCGCTCAGCGTGCGAGCGGTCATCCCGGGTTACCGCCGCAGCTCGAACGTCGTCGTCCCGATCGTGATCGGCGTCGCCTCGGCGATGACCACGGGGGCGGTCACCTTCTGACCGTTGACGAAGGTGCCGTTCGTGGACTCGAGGTCGGTGAGGAGCCAGCCGTCGGCGCGGAGGTCGAGGCGGGCGTGGTTGGTCGAGGTGTAGTCGTCGCGGATGACGACGTTGGACTCGCTGGACCGGCCGATCGTGATCGGCCCGCCGCCGAGCGGCATCTCCATGCCCTCGCGCGATCCCTCGGTGATCACGAGGCGGGTCGCGACCGGCGTGGCGGACTGCTGCGAGCCTCCGGGCTGGCTGATGAGGTCCGTGAAGCCGCCGCCGGACGCCGGAGCCGGCGCCGCTGCGGTCGGCACCGCCGGTGTCGTCGGACCGGACGTGCCAGCCTTCGGATCGGTCGGGATGGTGCGCACGCGCTGGCCGAACAGATCGCTCCGCAGGGCGAAGACGATCACGAACACGAACAGCCAGAGCACCGCGAGGAACGCGAAGCGCAGGACGAGCAGGGTCAGCCCTGTGGTCACCTGGTACCTCCGTCGTTCTCGGGGATCACCCGGAACACCATACGGGTACGACCGATCTCGATCGTGGAATCCGGCTCCACGATGGCCTGCTGGAAGCGCTCACCGTTCAGTTTCGAGCCGTTCGTGGACCCGAGGTCGTTGGCCTGGGCGTGCTTGCCGTCCCAGATCACCTCGACGTGCTTGCGGCTCGTGCCGGTGTCCGCGACGGTGATGTCCGCGTCCGTCCCCCGGCCGATCACCGTGCGACCACGCGTGAGCTTGTGCCGCTGCGAGCCGATGTCGAGGACCGCCACCCACGCGACGTCGCGCTGCACCGTCGTGGAGTCGATCTGCAGGATGCCCGTCGAGAGCGTGCCGTCCTGCTGCAGCCGGATCGTCACCGGACCGGAGAACGAGTAGTTCTGCGCGACCGCGTGCTGCTGGACCATCTGCGACAGCTCGTCGATGAGCGGTCGACCGACGTCGTTCATGCGGGTGAAGTCCGGCGGGGCGAGGCGCACGGTGAACTCGTTCGGCACGAGGATCCGCTCGCGCGAGACGACCGCGGCCTTCGTGTCGAGTTCTCGGCGGAGCGCGCTCGAGATCTCGACGGGCTGCACGCCGGAGCGGAAGGTCTTCGCGAACGCGCCGTTCACGGCGCGCTCCAGCCCTCGCTCGAAGCTGTCCAACAGGCCCATGGGTCTCCAGTGTTCTCGGTCGTCGACCTCTGCATGGTAGTGGTTGGCGTCTGGCACCTTCTGTGCATGGTAGTGTTCTTGGGCTGGCGCGAGTGGCGGAATTGGTAGACGCGCACGGTTCAGGTCCGTGTGCTGGAAACGGCGTGGGGGTTCAAGTCCCCCCTCGCGCACCAGGCAGAAACAGTGGAAGCCCCCGGAGAGATCCGGGGGCTTTCGCCGTTTCACAGGCCTGGAGGCACGGTTCGGCTCCGACGGATCGGCTCGGTCCCCACAAAGGGGGACCCCGGTGCCCGTCCCCGGTCCGGGGGCCGTCGCGCGGCCGTCAGCGCGCGTGTGCGTCCGGCACCACCGGCTCACGTCGGCGGAACCACGGGCGGACGCCCGGCAGGAACAGCAGGACCGCGGCGGCGACCGACACCGCCAACAGCACGAGGGAGATCCCACCGCTCGAGATGCTCAGGGCCGCTCGGAACGCTGCGACGGCGACCAGCACCCACCGGGCGGTCGACGATCCGCGGAGGACCCGCAGCACCGCCCAGACGACCGCGGACCAGACGACGAGGGACACCACCAGGGCCACGACCCCGCCGAACCCCGGGAGTCCCCAGCCCAGCGCGAAGACCACCACGGTGGATGCGACGCCGACGACGAGCCACAGCGCCCAGAGCGCCACCGAGACCGTCACCGCCCGGGGGCGCGTCGGTCGAGATCGTCGGAGGTCGTCCGTCGTGGTCATGGGATCAACCGAGACAATCGGTACATGAGCGATGACGGAACTCCGGACCGACGACCAGGCACCACCGTCCCGGACGGTCGTGGTCGGACCGGCCTCGACGCCGTCGGCCGGGGGCTCGACCGGAACCCGGACGTGGTCGTCCGGGACGTCGAGGTCGTCTCGGACGGCTGGCACGTCCTCCGTCGGACCACGCTCGACGTCCGACGCCGCGATGGCCGCTGGGACCGTCAGCAGCGCGAGACGTACGACCGCGGCAACGGAGCGGCGGTCCTCCCGTACGACGAGGAGCGCGGCATCGTCCTCCTCACCCGGCAGTTCCGCTGGCCCGCCTACGTCAACGGGCACCCGGACGGGATGCTCGTCGAGGTGGCCGCGGGACTGCTCGACGAGGACGACCCGGAGACGGCCGTGCGGCGCGAGGCGGCCGAGGAGCTCGGCATCCGGCTGGGCGACCTCGTCCACGTGTACGACCCCTTCATGAGCCCGGGCTCCGTCACCGAGCGCGTGCACTGCTACGTCGGGTCCTGGTCGCCGGCCGACCGGGTCGACGCCGGCGGCGGGATCGAGGACGAGGGGGAGGACATCGAGGTGCTCGAGGTCGGGCTCGACGAGGCGCTGGCGATGGTCGACGACGGTCGGATCGCCGACGGCAAGACGATCATGCTGCTGCAGTGGGTGGCGCTCCGCCGGGCGACGAGCGGGACGATCTCAGGCGAGCGCTGACGGTTCCAGGCCGACGGCGTGGGCGATCGTCGTCCGGACGAGTCCCTCGCGCGTCGGCCGGTCGAGGTAGTCGACGAGGGCGTAGCCGTTCGTCGCGTCGACCAGGGCGAACAGGAGCCGACCCACCTCGTCGGAGTCGTCGGTGTGCATCGAGCCGGTGCGGACGCCGTCCCGGACCACGCCGGTCGCGAGTGCCTGCCAGTCGTCCATGACCTCGCGGGCAGCCTGCGCCAGCGCGGGGTTCGTCCGCCCGATGCTCCAGGCGTCCGCCCACAGCGACGCGACGTCGTCCCGGTGCGGGTCGGCGATGCAGGCGAGGAGGGTCCGGAGGCGGGCGACCGGATCGGGTTCGGCGTCGACGAGTGCGCGGACCTCGGCGACCTCGTCCCCCGCAACCGTCCGGAAGGTCTCGCCGACGAGGTCCTCCATCGCCGGCCGGTAGTGCGCGACGAGCGAGGGTGCCACACCGACGGCGGCGGCGACGCCGCGCATCGTCACCGCGGCGAGGCCCTCGGCACGGGCCACCGTCTCGGCGGCTGCCACGATCTGGGCCTCGCGCTCCGCCGGGCTGAGCCGTCGACGAGGGGGAGTGGTGGGCACGCGGCAACCCTATTCGGCGGCTGCCGGGCGGCCCGGCCCGGATGGCCCGCCCTCGGCGGCTGCGGGCCCGCCCTCGACGACGAACGCCGCCCAGAGGTCGGCGCGGGTGGCGAACACGGACAGGTCCCGGTCGAGCAGTCGACCCGCGTGCTCGACCCGTGCCCGGGCGGTGTGCCGGTGGATGCCGAGGGCCTGGGCGGTGCGGTCGTACTCGCAGTTCTGCTCGAGCCAGGCCCGGACCGTGCGGGTGAGCTCGGTGCCCGCGGTGCGGTCGTGGTCCAGCAGGGGAGCGAGGAACGCCCGTGCGACCGCGCCGGCGTCGACGTCGACGTGGGCGAGGTGGGCGAGCACCCCCTCGCGGGCGAGGTCACCGAACTCGGTGATCCCCGGCCGTCCCTCGCGTCGGCGGTCGAGCGCCTGCACGGCTTCCGTCCTGGCACGCCCGAAGTACCGGTAGGAGGCGCCGTCGGAGAGCCCGGCGCGGAGGTCGAAGCGCCCGACGAGCTCCTCGACCACGGTGGTGTCATCGGCGCTGACGCAGAGGAAGAGGGCGTCGTCGACGGCGAAGAAGAGGTGTCCGGGGCGGTCCTGCACCCACAGCTCGAGCAGGTCCACCACCGTGTCGACGTCGTGGTCGGGGACGTCGAGCGCCGCGATCCGCACCGGCTCCGCGGGGAGGGGCCCCCAGACCTCGCGCGAGGTGGTGTCGACGACGCCGGGATCGCCGACGGACAGCATCGTGAGGAGCCCGGTGCGCAGCAGCCCCCGGGCGCGGGCGAGCTCACGGTTCTGCTGCAGGGCGAGTCCGGCGAGGGCGATCACGGACGTCACGACCTCACGGCCGGCGCGGTCGAGGGCGCCGCCGTTCGCGATGGCGAGCACGCCGCTCAGGTGACCGCCGCTCCCGAGCGTCTGCAGCGTGAAGCCGGTGCGGTGCTGCGTCGTGACGGGCAGGCTGGCGCGCTGCCCGGCCCGGAGCAGGCGGAGCGACTCGGTGCGGAGCAGCTCGAGGTCGTCGTCGGGGACGCCCTCTGCGGGGTGGCCGCGGTCGAGACGGCCGGACACGTCGAACAGCCCGACCCAGCCGTCGAGCTGTCGGGACAGCTCGGCGATGGTCGCCCCGAGTCCGTCCGGCCGCATCGCGGCGAGGGAGATGGCGCGCTGGGCGGCGAGGGCCCATGCGTTGCGGGCGTTGGCGTCACGGGCGACGGCGTCGGCGTTCGCCTGGGCGACGGCGATGAAGGACGTCTCGTACGGCACCTCGAACAGCGGGAGCCCCTGGTCGGCGCACGCGGTGACGAGTGCTTCGGGGGTGGCACGGACGACCTCGGTGCCGAACCCGAGCGCGACGACGCCCCGGTCCCGGAGGCGCGCGACGTACGCGGAGGCGAAGGACCGGGCGGACGCGTCGCCGTCGTCGTCGGCGCCGAACTGGGTGCCCGTCGTCAGGAGCCCCTGCCCGTCGGCCAGGAACGGCGTCGGGTCGGCGAGGTCGGAGCTGTGCAGCCAGGACAGCGGGGCGTCGAGGGCGTCCGACTCGGACCCGGTCAGCAGCCGGAGGTGCAGGTCGGCTCGGTGCAGCAGGGTGCGCAGCGTCGCGGGCATGGACGGAGCCTATCCGCAGAGTCGATCGCAGTCCTTCCCGGTGTACACGGCGGACAGTGGGGTGCACGGTCTGACGCTCCTACCATCGCCGCATGTCCTCCACCGCTGCACCTCCGATCAGCGCCGCCGCGGGCGGCCCCTCGCTGCCCCAGGAACGGCGGCTCGTCACCGAGGTGCCGGGTCCACGCTCCCGAGCGCTGTTCGAGCGGAAGTCCGCCGCGGTCGCAGCCGGTGTCGGTGTCGCCGTCCCGATCGCCGTCGTGGCGGCCGGGGGCGGCGTGGTCGTCGACGCGGACGGCAACTCGTTCGTGGACCTCGGCTCCGGCATCGCGGTGACGTCCGTCGGCAACGCCCACCCCGGGGTCGTCGCGGCCGTGACCGAGCAGGTGGCCGCGTTCACCCACACCTGCTTCACGATCGCCGCGTACGACGGCTACGTCGACGTCGCGGAAGCCCTCAACCGCCTGACCCCCGGCGACCACGAGAAGCGGACCGCCCTGTTCAACTCCGGCGCGGAGGCCGTCGAGAACGCCGTGAAGATCGCGCGGAAGCACACCGGGCGCCAGGCGATCGTGGTGTTCGACCACGCCTACCACGGCCGGACCAACCTCACGATGGCGCTCACCGCGAAGAACCAGCCGTACAAGAACGGCTTCGGTCCCTTCGCGCCCGAGGTGTACCGCGTCCCGATGTCCTACCCGTACCGCGACGGCCTGTCCGGGCCTGAGGCGGCGAAGCGTGCGATCAGCCAGATCGAGAAGCAGGTCGGCGCGGAGAACACCGCCGCGGTCCTCGTCGAACCGATCCAGGGCGAGGGCGGCTTCGTCGTGCCGGCCCCCGGGTTCCTCGCCGCACTGTCCGAGTGGACCACCGCCAACGACGTCGTGTTCATCGCCGACGAGGTGCAGACCGGCTTCGCGCGCACGGGGGCGATGTTCGCCAGTGAGCACGAGGGCATCGTCCCCGACGTCGTCACCACCGCGAAGGGCATGGCCGGAGGACTCCCGCTGTCGGCGGTGACCGGTCGTGCCGAGATCATGGACACCGCCCACGTCGGCGGCCTCGGCGGCACCTACGGCGGCAACCCCGTCGCGTGCGCCGCCGCCCTCGCCGCGATCGACGCCTTCGAGCACGACGGGCTCGTCGAGCGTGCGGAGGAGATCGGCACGATCCTGCTCGGGACGCTCCGCGCCGCCCAGACCTCGGACCCGCGCATCGGCGACGTGCGGGGGCGCGGCGCGATGATCGCGATCGAGCTGGTCGACCCCGAGACCGGCGACCCGGACCCCGGGCTCACCGGTCGGGTCGTCCGGTACGCGTACGAGCACGGCGTCATCGCGCTCACCGCCGGCACGTACGGCAACGTGCTGCGGTTCCTGCCGCCGCTCGCGATCGACGACGCGCTGCTCCGCGACGGCCTCGCAGTCGTCCTCGACGGGCTGGCAGCAGCATGACCGCGACGCACGCGAGCAGCGCCACCGGCGCGACCCCGACCCGCGCCACCGGCGCGACCCCGACCCGCGCCACCGGTGCGGACCCGACCGCCGCCCGCGCGACCCATGCCGCCAGCGGGTGGCCGGCCGTCCCCGACGCCACCGGACCCGCTGCGGAACAGGCCGTCCTCGACCGGGTCCCCACGGGCCTCCTGGTCGACGGCTCCTGGCAGCAGGCGGCCGACGGCGCGACGTTCCCGGTCGTCGACCCGTCCACCGGCGAGACGCTCCTGCGGATCGCCGACGCGACCGCCGACGACGGACGACGGGCGCTCGACGCCGCACACGCGGCCCGCGCCGCCTGGGCGGCCACGCCGCCGCGGCAGCGTGCCGAGGTCCTCCGCCGCGCCTTCGACCTGCTGCAGGAGCGCCGCGAGGAGTTCGCGCTCCTGATGACGCTCGAGATGGGCAAGCCGCTCGCCGAGGCCCGCGGCGAGGTCACCTACGGCGGCGAGTTCCTCCGCTGGTTCTCCGAGGAGGCCGTCCGCATCGGCGGCTCGTACAGCACGAACCCCGAGGGCACCGGCCGCGCGATCGTCACCCACAAGCCCGTCGGCCCGGCGTTCCTGATCACCCCGTGGAACTTCCCGCTGGCGATGGCGACCCGCAAGATCGCCCCGGCGCTCGCCGCCGGCTGCACCGTCGTCGTGAAGCCCGCAGAGCTCACCCCGCTGACGACCCTGCTGTTCGCGGACCTGCTGCTCGAGGCCGGGGTCCCCGCCGGTGTCGTCAACGTGGTCCCGACGACGCACGCGGCTGCGGTCTCCGGTCCGGTGATCGCCGATCCCCGGCTCCGGAAGCTCTCGTTCACCGGGTCGACCCCGGTCGGTCGGACGCTCCTGCAGCAGGCCGCGGGCACGGTCCTCCGGACGAGCATGGAGCTCGGCGGCAACGCCCCGTTCCTCGTGTTCGAGGACGCCGACCTCGACCTCGCCGTCGAGGGTGCCCTGCTCGCCAAGTTCCGGAACACCGGCCAGGCCTGCACCGCCGCGAACCGGTTCCTGGTGCACGAGGACGTCGCCGAGGAGTTCACCCGACGCGTCACCGAGCGGGTCGAGGCCATGCGCGTCGGCCGCGGCACCGAGGACGGCGTCGCGATCGGGCCGCTCATCGACGATCGTGCGGTCGACAAGGCGCACCGCCTCGTGACCGACGCGGTCGAGCGCGGCGCGGTGCTGCGGACCGGCGGCCACCCCGTCGACGGACCGGGCACCTTCTACGCGCCCACGGTCCTGACGGACGTGCAGCCGGGCAGCGCCCTGCTCCGCGACGAGATCTTCGGGCCGGTGCTCGCCATCGGGACCTTCCGGACCGAGGACGAGGCCGTCGCCGCGGCGAACGACACCGAGTACGGTCTGGTCGGGTACGCGTTCACCGATGACCCGGCGCGCGGCCAGCGCCTGATGGAACGCCTCGAGACGGGCATGCTGGGGCTCAACACCGGCGTCGTCTCGAACGCCTCGGCACCGTTCGGCGGCGTCAAGCAGTCCGGCCTCGGCCGCGAGGGCGGCGGCGAGGGCATCGCCGAGTACCTCGAGACCATGTACACGCTCACCCCGGACCCGTTCCGGGAGCGGCCGAGCACCACCACCAGCGGTACCAGCACCACGACGACAGGAGCAGCACGATGATCGAGAGAGACGTCGTCATCATCGGCGCCGGCGTGACGGGTCTGACGGCCGCGAACCGCCTGGTCGCCGAGGGCAGGACCGTCGCCGTGCTCGAGGCTCGCGACCGCGTCGGTGGCCGTACGTGGACGAACGACATCGAGGGCGTCACGCTCGAGATCGGTGGCCAGTGGGTCTCCCCGGACCAGACCGCGCTGCTCGAGACGCTCGACGAGCTCGGCCTCGAGACGTACGACCGCTACCGCGAGGGCTCGAGCGTCTACGTCGACGAGCACGGCACCCGCACCGAGTACACGGGTGACATCTTCCCGCTGCCCGAGGCGACCGCCGCCGAGATCGAGCGGCTCGTGTCCGTCGTCGACGAGTACGTCGCGAAGGTCGACCCGGCTCGTCCGTGGGAGACCCCCGGCGCCGCCACACTCGACGAGACGTCCTTCCGCGCCTGGCTGCACGACCTCAGCGCGGACCGGGTCGCGACCGACAACGTCGAGCTCTTCATCGCCGGCGCGATGCTCACGAAGCCGGCGCACGCCTTCTCGGCGCTGCAGGCCCTGCTCATGGCGGCATCGGCTGGCAGCTTCACGAACCTCGTGGACGCCGACTTCATCCTCGACAAGCGCGTGGTCGGTGGGATGCAGCAGGTCTCCGAGCGTCTTGCCGCGCGACTCGGTGGAGACGTGCACCTGAACGCTCCGGTGCGCACCCTGCGCTGGGACGACGAAGGCGTCACCGCGCTGGCCGACGGCGGCATCGAGGTCCGCGCCCGGCAGGCGCTCGTGGCCGTGCCGCCGCCCCTGTACTCGCGGATCTCGTACGAGCCGCCGCTGCCGCGTCGCCAGCACCAGCTGCACCAGCACCTGTCGATGGGCTTCGTCATCAAGGTGCACGCGGTCTACGACCGGCCGTTCTGGCGCGGGGCCGGTCTGTCCGGCACGGCGTTCAGCCCCTACGAACTCGTGCACGAGGCGTACGACAACACCGCGTACGGCGAGGAGCAGGGCACGCTCGTCGGGTTCGTCTCCGACGTGCACGCCGACGACGTCTTCGCGCTGTCCGCCGAGGAGCGCAAGGCCCGCGTCCTCGCCTCGCTCGCGCACTACTACGGCGACGAGGCACGCCGTCCGGTCGTCTACTACGAGAGCGACTGGGGCACCGAGGAGTGGACCCGGGGCGCCTACGCCGCGAGCTTCGACCTGGGCGGCCTCGTCCGCTACGGCGCGGATCAGCGTGCGGCCGTCGGTCCGATCCGGTTCGCGTCGAGCGACCTCGCCGGACACGGGTACCAGCACGTGGACGGGGCGGTCCGGATGGGCCGCGAAGCGGCCGTCGAGATCCTCAGCGCACTGCCGCAGCCGGTGGCGCGGTAGACGGCACGATCAACGGACTGGAGGCGCGGTGCCCGCTGGCGCCGCGCCTCCAGTCGGTCCGTGGTGCGTCCAGAGCCTCGCGTGCGTCCGGCGCCTGGGCCGCCGTCCCGACGTGGACGCGTAGCGTCCCGGCCATGAGCGACACGGCAGCGAACGGTTCCACCGGCCCCACCGACGACGAGCGCGAGTACACCGAGGACCTCCCGGACGGGTCGGTCAGTGGCAACGCGACCGAGGACCCCGACCAGGACAGCGACGTCGACGCCGGCGGTGAGCCGGCCGACCCCGAGTAGCGGGACGTCCGGTCCGCGCGGCCGTCAGTCGGTCGCGCGGATCGGTTCCCCGGTCTCGGGATCCCAGCCCACGACACGTGGAGCGGGCGCCTTCGGCGTGCGCGGTGGTCGGGGTGGGAAGTACCCGCGAGCTGCCGGCAGGTACGGCAGGACAGCTGCGACGCCACCAGCCACGCCCGTGACGGTGGTGGTGCCGTACGGCGGGACGCAGGCGCCCAGGAACCCGAGCGCGCCGAGCACCGCCATCCAGAACCGGGCCCGACCCGATCCGCGGCCCATCCGGAGTGCCCCGAACAGGAACCATCCCCAGATGGCCAGTCCGATCACCATCGGGCCGATCGCCCAGGCTCCGTCGGTCTGCACGTTCCGGATCGTCTGGGCGAGCGTCGCCACGAGCTGGACCACGAGGGCGACCAGCCAGAGCACGACGGCGGTGGTCACGAGGACGGGTCGGGAGCGTGGAGCGGCACCGGTGGTCACGAGCCGATCCTAGGGCCGCCCCGGCCGGCTCACGCGCCGATGCGGATGAGCTTCTTGTTGACGAACTCCTCCGCGCCGAGCGGGCCGAGCTCCCGGCCGAACCCGCTCGCCTTGACCCCGCCGAACGGCAGCTCGGGGCTGTCCGCACCGACGATGTTCACGTAGACCATGCCGGCCGCGATCCGGTCCGCGACCCGGAGCGCCTGGTCGGCGTCCGTCGTGAACAGGTACGAGCCGAGGCCGTACGGGGTGTCGTTCGCGAGCCGGACGGCGTCGTCCTCGTCACGCACCCGGTAGACGGCTGCGACCGGGCCGAAGAACTCCTCGCGGTACGCGTCGTTGTCGGGCGTGACGTCCGTCAGCACGGTCGGTGTGAAGGCGTTCCCCTGTCGCTCGCCGCCGGTGACCACCGTCGCGCCCTGCGCCACGGCGGACGACAGCTGCTCCTCGAGCCGGTCGGCGGCAGCCGGCGACGACAGCGGCCCGAGCTCGCTGCCCGGCGTCGTCGGGTCGGTCGGCGCGACGACGGACATCGCCGCCGTGAACCGGGTCAGGAAGTCGTCGTACAGGTGGTCGGCGACGAGGAAGCGCTTCGCCGCGTTGCACACCTGGCCGTTGCCCTCGAGGCGGGTGGCCACGGCGGACTCCACGACGGCGTCGAGGTCGTCGGTGGACAGCAGGATGAACGGGTCCGAGCCGCCGAGCTCGAGGACGACCTTCGTCAGGTTCCGGCCGGCGATCTCCGCGACGGCGGCACCGGCGCGGGCCGACCCGGTCAGGGAGACGCCCTGGACGCGCGGGTCCGCGATGACGTCCGCGACCTGGTCGTTCGTCGCGAAGACGTTCGTGTACGCGCCCGCAGGGAAGCCGGCGTCGGCGAACACCGCCTCGATCGCGAGCGCCGACTCGGGGCACTGCGGGGCGTGCTTGAGCAGCACCGTGTTGCCGATGAGCAGGTTCGGACCGGCGAACCGGGCGATCTGGTAGGCGGGGAAGTTCCACGGCATGATGCCGAGCACCACACCGATGGAGTCCTTTCGGATGAACGCGCTGCCCGCGCTGCCCTCGGCGAGGGTGATCGGCTGGTCGGCGAGGAACTCCTCGGCGTGGTCGGCGTAGTAGTCGTAGATGTCGGCGCAGAAGTCCACCTCGCCGACGGCCTGGTCGATCGGCTTCGCCATCTCGCGGACGATCGTCGCGGCGAGGTCGTCGCGCCGTTCGCGGTACAGCTCGGCGACGCGCCGCAGCAGCGCTGCCCGGTCGGCGACCGTGTTCGTGTCCGACGCGTGCACCCGGTCCGCGGTGTCGATCGCGGCACGGAGCTCGTCGTCGGTGATGGTCGGGAAGGTGCGGAGGACCTCGCCCGATGCCGGGTCGGTGACGGCGTACACGGTCGAGGTGGTGGCGGTGTCGGTCATGGTGCTCCTAGGCCTGCTCGTCGGTCAGCTGCTTGTTCACGCCCGTGACGGGCTGGTTCTCATCGAAGCCCTTCGGCTGGATCCGGAACCCCTTGGTGATGACCAGCAGGTACACGAACCCGATGGCCGCCCACACCCCGCCGGCGATGAGCGCGTCGGCGTGCAGCTGCGACCAGAGAACACCGGTGAGCAGCATCGCGACGCCGGGCATCACCACGAAGGTGAACCGGTCGCGCGTGGTGTGGCGCCGGCCCTCGCGCCAGGCGAAGTGCACGATCACCGTCAGGTTGACGAACGTGAACGCGATGAGCGCGCCGAAGTTGATGTAGGACGAGATCGTGTCGAGCGAGAACGTCATCGCGAGGAGCGTCACGGCACCGACGATGACGACGTTCGGGATGGGCGTGCGGGTGCGGGGGCTGACGTAGCCGAACACCTTCTTCGGCAGGACGTTGTTCCGGCCCATCACGAGGAGCATGCGGGCGACGCTGGCGTGCGAGGCCAGGCCGGACGCCAGCGCGGCGATGAACCCCGCGGCGACGAGGATCGCCTGGAAGACCTTCCCGCCGACCAGCAGACCGATCTGGGGGAGCGGGTCGTCGGTGAACTCGCCGAACGGGGCGTTCGTCGGGAAGCGGAGCTGCGCGAAGTACGCGGACACGAGGAAGATCAGGCCGCCGATGAGCACGGTCATCAGGATCGCCTTCGGCATGATCCGGATCGACTTCGCCTCCTCCGTGTACATCGTCACGGCGTCGAACCCGATGAACGAGAAGCACACGACGGTGGCCCCGGTGAGGAGTGCCGACATCGTCACGCCGTCGTGCACGAAGGGCTCCGTGCTGATGACCGTCCCCGCGCCGGCACCGCGGACCAGCTCGATCACGGCGAAGACCACGAACGCGATCATCGCCAGGATCGCGCCGATGAGGAGCACCATGTTGAGGTTCGACGTGCCGCGCATCGACAGGCAGATCACGGTCGTGACGAACAGCGTGTAGACGACGACGGTCACCCAGGCGGGCAGAGCCGGGAAGACCTGCTCGAGGTAGAGCCGGATGATGAGCGCGTTCACCATCGGGAGCAGCAGGTAGTCGAGGAGCGACGCCCACCCGACCATGAACCCGGCGTTCGGGTGGATCGACTCCCGCACGTACGTGTACGCCGAACCGGCCGCCGGGTAGACGCGGACCATCTTCCCGTAGCTCACCGCGGTCAGGAGCATGATCACGAGGGCGATGAGGTACGCGCTCGGGACGGCGCCGTTCGTCTGCCCGGAGACGATGCCGAAGGTGTCGAACACCACGGTCGGCGTCATGTAGCCGAGCCCGAGACCGACGATCGCCCAGAGTCCGAGGCTCCGCTTGAGCGAGCCGCCGCGCGCCGGTGCGGCCGGCGCGGTGACCGCGATGGGTGATGCCATGGGAGTTCCCTCCTGCTCGCGGTGGGTGCCGCGGGGCCGGGGTCCGTGCGTCGGTGCGCGGACCGTCTCGGGGTGGACCGATCCGGGAACGATACCGACGACGCCGCGTGCTGCAGGCCCGCCACGGAGTACACCCTGCGGTGGGTGGCTGTACTCGGTGGCGCTTGCCGTCCGTTTGCGGGGGACGGTCAGCGACCGGTCCCGTGCTCGACGATCGCTGGGACCGGGCGGGGAGGACCCTCAGCCGGAGCGGGGACGTCACGGGTTCGTTCCCGGCGCCGCTCCCTACGCTCGCCCGATGACACGCACCACACGTCCCCGGGCCGCTTCCGCTGGGCTCCTCGCCGCCGGGCTGGTGCTGGGGCTCGCACTCGGGTCGGCCGGGGGATGGGCCTTGGCCGGTGGCGTGGGCGCGGGACGGGCTGGGGGTGTGCGTGCCGGCGCCGTCGTCTCGGCGTCGGCTTCGTCGACACCGCGCGCGTCGGCGACCCCGGCACCGCGGACCCCGGCCCCGACCGTACCGGGCGGGATCCCGATGGCGGAGGCGCCCAGCGCCGGTGCCGACTCCGCTCCGTCGAGCCTCGACCTGGCGGCCACCTGGACGGCACCCGACACCATGCCCGCACAGGGGCGACTGCTGCGCGTGACGATCCCCGCCACCCGCTCGCACTTCACCGCCCGACAGGCGCTGCTCTACCTGCCGCCCGCCGCGCTGACCGCCGACCCGCCGGCGCTGCCCGTCGACGTGCTCCTCTCCGGACAATCGCGCGGCGCGGGACCCGACGACGTGCAGAACGCGGGACACGTGGAACAGACCCTCGACGCGCTCGCCACCGTCGACCGAGGGCTCGCGCCGATCGTCGTCGTGCCGGACCAGCTCGGCCCGCAGTCCGCGAACCCGATGTGCGTCGACGGTCGACTCGGCAACAGCCGGACCTACCTCACCGAGGACGTCCCGTCGTGGATCACGAGGCACCTGAAGGTGCAGACCGCGGCGTCGGCGTGGACCATCGGCGGGTTCTCACAGGGCGGCACCTGCGCCATCCAGCTCGGTGCCGGGGACCCGTCGCGGTTCGGCAACCTCATCGACGTCTCCGGCGAGGAGGGCCCGTCGATCGGCAGTACGACGCAGACCATCACGCAGGGCTTCGCGGGTGACCGAGCTGCCTGGGCCGCGGCGCAGCCAGCCGCACTGCTCCGTGCCGGTGCACCGTTCCGGGCGACGAACGCCTTCTTCGCGGTCGGTGCGCTCGACCACACCTACGGCGCCGTGATGCCCGTGATGGCGGAGCGCGCCCGGACCGCGGGGATGCACGTCGCCACGTGGGTGGTCCCCGGCGCGCGGCACAGCTGGATCACCGCGCGGGCAGCGCTCGCCGCGGGGCTCGACTGGCTGCAGCCGCGGATCGGGCTCGGGGCGCCCGAGGCCCCGTAGTGATCTTTACCGCTCCGCAGGCTCCTGCTGCGTGATGCAGTGGAGCCCGCCGCCCCGTGCGAACACCTCGCGGGCGTCGACCGTGCGCACCTCGCGCCCCGGGTAGGCGTCCGCGAGGATGCCCCGGGCCCGGTCGTCCGCGGACTCCTCGCCGAACCCGCACGCGATCACGGCGCCGTTCACCACGACGTGGTTGACGTAGTTCCAGTCCACCGGACCGCCCTCGTCCGTCAGGGTCGCCGGTGCCGGGATCTCAATGATCGTGGCGTCGACCGCGTCCTCGATCGCCCGCCGGATCTGCGGCATCACCAGGTGGTCCGGGTGTCCGGCGTCCGGCTGCGCGTGCAGCAGGACGACGCCCGGCTCGGTGAAGGTCGCCACCATGTCGACGTGTCCGCGGGTCCCGAGGCCGTCGTAGTCGCGCGTCAGTCCGCGGGGGAGCCAGATCACGTCCGTCGCGCCGATCGTGCGCGCCAACTCCTCCTCGACGCGACGGCGGTCGGCGTACGGGTTCCGGCGTGGGTCGAGCTGCACGGTCTCGGTGACGAGGACGCTGCCGCGGCCGTCGACGTGGATCGCCCCGCCCTCGTTGACCAGCAGTGACGGGATCCGCTGGACGCCCGCGGTCTCCGCGATCGTGCGTGCCATCTCGGCGTCGCGCGTCCACGTCGACCACGAGTTCGCGCCCCAGCCGTTGAACACCCAGTCCACGGCGCCGCGCTCGCCGGTCTCGTCGTCCACCACGAAGGTGGGGCCGATGTCCCGCGTCCAGAAGTCGTCGAGCGGCGCCTCGAGCACGTCGATGCCGCCGGAGAGCAGGCGGTCGGCGTCGGCGCGTGCGACGGGGTCCACGACGACGGCGACCGGCTGGTACTCGCTGATCGTGTTCGCGGTCGTCGCCCAGGCGGTGCGGGCTGCCTCGGCGCTCGCCGGGTCGTCCCCCAGGGTGCCGCCGGGTCGGGGGAACGCCATCCACGTCCGCTCCTGCGGCGCCGTCTCCGCCGGCATCCGCCAGGTCACGAGCGCGCCGCCTGGTCGGCTGGTGCGCGGTCGGTCGGCTGGCGGTCGGTCGGGAGATCCGCCATGGAGGCCCGGATCGCCTCGAGCGCGCCGTGGCCGTCGCGGACGGGGTCGACATCCTGCACCAGGCCGTCGTACAGGTCGGGTCGCCTCGTCAGGTAGAAGGGGAAGAGCCGCAGCCACTCGGCGCGGGCGTCGAGGTCGAGGTCCGCGACCAGCACGGCGTCGGCGTCCCGTGGAGCCTCGACGAGCACGCGCCCGAACGGGTCGGAGATGAAGGACGACCCGTAGAAGGTGATGTCGCCCTCGTCGCCCCACCGGTTCGGCACGACCATGAACTGCCCGGCGGTGATGCCGTTCGCCACGATCACCTGCCGCCAGATCGGGGCGGTGTCGAAGTCCGGGAAGGTCGGCTCCGAACCGATCGCGGTCGGGTACACGAGGACCTCGGACCCGGCGATGCCGTACGCGCGGGCGACCTCGGGGAACCACTCGTCCCAGCACGTCGGTAGCCCCACGCGGGCGCCGAGTCCGGCCGGCTCGTACACCGGGAAGGCATCGGCGTCGGCACCCGGGCGGAAGTAGGTGTCCTCGTAGTAGCCGGCGCTGATCGGGATGTGCGTCTTGCGCGTCCGGCCGACCAGCGTGCCGTCCGGGGCGACGAGCACGGCGGTGTTGTAGCCGCGCGGGTCCTCGGGCCGGTCGTCCTCGGCGGGCCGCTCGTACAGCGACGCGTGCACGAACACGCCGTGCTCGATCGCCTGCGAGCGGGCGAACGTGACGGTGGGTCCGTCGTCGAGCGACTCGGCGAGGTCCTTCGGGACACCGCTCGCCGGGGTGTCTCCCGGGTAGCGGAGCAGCGTGAGCTCCTGGAGGAACACCGCCGTGGCACCGTTCGCCGCCGCGGTCGCGATGCCGTCGGCGAGCTGGCGGCGGTGCGACTCGGGGTCCTCGAGCCAGCGGGTCTGCACGAGTGCCACCCGGACCGAGCGGCGGGGACCGCCGGTGTCCTGGCGCAGCGGCGATGCCTGGGGGATGGCGGTGATGACGTCCATCCCGCCATTGTTGACCACCCGATCAACAGCCGCAACCCCCCCCTACCCCCGGCCGAGATCGCACTTTCGCGCGCGACGACGCCATCCCCGACCGACGAAGTGCGATCTCGCCCACAGGGAGAGACCGGGGCGCACCGACGAAGCGCGATCTCGCCGCCAAGGGGGGAGACCGGGGGCGCGACCGTCAGGCGATGATGTTCACCGCGCGGGAGATCACCAGGGCGAGCAGGATGAACCCGCCGACCGACTGGTACGCCATGATCATCTTCACGCGGGTGGTCATCGGCATCGTGTCGGTCGGGCTGAAGGCCATCATGTTCGTCAGCGCCACGTAGAGGTAGTCCAGGTACCCGGGACGCCACGCGCTGTACTTCGGGTCGGTCTCCTGTGGGAACTGGAAGTCGGCCTCGGCGGTGTCCCACAACCCGGGACGACGCCGTGCGACCGGGCCGCCACGATCGAGCTCCCAGTAGACGAGCCCGAACGCGATGATGCTGCTCACCCACACCTGGAGCGCCGTGAGCAGCACGGCCCCGCCGTTCGCGTGGCCGCCGAGGAGCTCCATGACGGTCCGGACGACGGTGACCTGGTTCGCCAGGATGAGCAGGAGCGCGAGCGCGGTCGACACCCACCGGGACCACGTCGTCTCGCGGGTCAGGCGCCTCGGGTTGAAGACGATGAGCGGGGTGAGGAGCAGGACCCCGAGCAGGGGGACGACCCACGACGGGAAGAACAGGACCTCGTCGGGGAGGAACAGGCTGAGCGCCAGGTTCACCAGGACGGCGACGGCGACCGGCGCGCGGTGTTCGTGTCGGGGACGGTCTCGCCGGGTGCTCACGCGCCGAGTGTAGAGGGCGCGCTGAGGACGTCCGGCTGGACCTCGTGCCCGAGCAAGCGCGACGCTGCACGGAGCCCGGACAGCAGCGCCCCGTGCACCGTGGCGGGGTCGTCACCCCAGGTGGCCTCGCCGGCGAGCTGCACGCGGCCGGACGGCGTCCCGAGCAGGTCGTGGTCGTGGGTGGACGCCCGGACGTGCAGGTACGAGTACGACCCGCGGGCGAAGGGGTCGGCGGCCCACCGGGTGATCCGGCACCCCTCGGGCGCCGGCACCGTCGGGCCGAACATCCGTCGGAGCGCGGCGAGGCCCTCGTCGACGACCATCGCGTCGGGCAGCGTCTCGAGTCGCCGGGCCCCGGCGCCGCCGACGAGCGCGGCGAGCACGGGTTCGCCGGTCACGCGGGACATGTCGTACCAGGAGTGCCAGTCGACCCCGGCGGACCCCTGCTGCCGGATCACCCAGTCGTCGCCCCAGAACCGGTCGGGGAACCGCAGGAACACCTTGTCGTAGACACCCATCCCGAGCCGTCCCATCGCTCCCGCGACCGGAGCGTCGAGCGGTGGCGTGAAGGTGACGTCCCCGGCCTGCAGCACCCCGAGCGGGACGGTCACGACGACGTTCCCTGCGGTGTGGGTCGACCCGTCCGCCAGTCCGACCTCGACACCGGCCTCCGACTGCGTCACGGAGCGCACGACCGACGAGAGCCGGATGTCGAGTCCGTCGGCCAACGCCGCGGCGTACTGCCCGTAGCCACCGGGGAAGACGACCTCGTCACCGGGGACGTGCTCCTCGTCGAGGCCGTGGGCGTCGAGGACGGTCACGGGCGCCCCGCAGAGGTCCTCGGATCGGTGCGCGGCGTACTCGCGGATCCGCGCGGCGCGGTCGCCAGCCCACCCGAGGGAGCGGAGGACGGTGTCGATCGCGGCGGCGTACGTCGACGGCGGTGGGGCGGAGGCGACCACGTGCGCCAGGGCCGCGTCGACGGTGTGCAGGTCGGCGACGAACGACGCGGCGGCGTCCGGGGACAGCCGGGCCCCGGAGGGACCGTGCCAGGCGATCGGGCGCCCGTCGAACTGGAAGCTGCCGACGGTGAACTCGACGGTGTCGATGCCGAACGCCGCCGCCAGCGACCAGAGCGGGTTGCCGTCGATGCCGTGGATCCACGAGGCGCCGAGGTCGACCGGGACGCCGATCGCGCTGTCCGTCCAGGTGCGCCCGCCGATGCGGTCGCGGGCCTCGAGCACGACGACGGACGCACCGCCGAGCGCGAGCGCCCGGGCCGCGGCGAGCCCCGAGACACCGGCGCCCACGACGATGACGTCGGCATCGAGTTCGGCCATCAGTGCCCTCCCGTCAGCGGGGCCATCAGCCGCGCGGCGAGGCTCGGTCGTCCGGTGAGTGCTTCCTCGCGATCGGCCAGGTCGGTCGCGACGAGCCCGGCGTTCGCCCCGAGGAAGCGGAGCGGCTCCGGCTCCCAGTCCGGCGACCGGTGGTTCACCCACGGCAGCGCGGTCAGTGGCGACGACTCTCCGCGGACGAGGTCGGCGAGAGTCCGTCCCGCCAGGTTGGTCGTCGAGAGCCCGTCCCCGACGTAGCCGCCGGCGGACCCGACGTGTCCGTCCCAGGTCACCGAGGCGCACCAGTCGCGGGGCACACCGAGCGGACCGCCCCAGGTGTGCGTGATCGGTGCGTCGGCCACGGCGGGGAACAGGTCGACGAGCGCCGACCGCAGGTGGGCGAACACCCGCGGCACCCGGTCGTACCCGGGCGTGATCGAGGACCCCCAGTGGTACCGGGCTCCGCGGCCGCCGAACGCCAGGCGGTCGTCGGCCGTGCGCTGGCCGTAGACGAGCAGGTGCCGGTAGTCGGAGAACGTCTGCCCGTGCTCGAGTCCGATGCGGTCCCACGTGCTGGCGGGGAGCGGTGCGGTCGCGATCATCAGCGAGTAGAGCGGCAGGATCCGTCGCTTCGTCTGCTCGAGCTGCGCGCCGTACCCCTCGACCGCGATCACCACGGCGCCTGCCGAGACGGTCCCGTGCGCGGTGACCACCTGCCCTGGAGCCCACGACACGGCGGGCGTGTGCTCCGCGATCCGGACGCCACGCGCCTCCAGGGCCGCCGCCAGGCCGCGGACCAGCGCTGCGGGCTGGACCCGCGCGCAGTCGGGTGTCCACGCGACCCCCGCCGATCCGGCGGCGTCCCCGGGACGGGCCGACCGCCAGGTCATCGCGTCGCCCCAGGCGGCGGACGCGGCGACCTCGTCGTGGGCGGCGCGCTCCTGCACGGCGGAGCGTGCGTACAGGACGGTCCCGCCCTTGACGTAGTCGCAGTCGACCTCCGCCTCGGCTGCGGCACGGCCGACCTCGTCGACGGTGTCGCGCATCGCGGCACGCAGGGCGAGGGCGGCCTCCTTCCCGTGCTCCTCGGCGATGGACGCGGCGGACCGCGGGAACAGTGCGGAGCACCATCCGCCGTTCCGTCCGGAGGCACCGAAACCGGCGATCTCGCGTTCCACGACGACGATCTGGAGGCGCGGGTCGGCCTGGTGCAGGTACCACGCGGTCCAGAGACCCGTCAGTCCACCCCCGACGATGCAGACGTCCGCCGTGGTGTCACCGTCGAGCGGCGGCCGGGGCGTCAGGTCGTCGCGTCCGGTGGACACGAGGGCGTCGAGCCAGAACGAGACGCCCCGGTAGCCGCTCACGGTCAGATCTTCGACGCGGCCTCGGACAGGACGCTCCGCAGGATCGAGGTGATCTCGCGGAACTCGGGCTGCCCGATGGTGAGCGGCGGTGCGAGCTGCACGACGGGGTCGCCACGGTCGTCGGCGCGGCAGTACAGCCCCGCGTCGAACAGGGCCTTGGACAGGAACCCGCGCAGGAGCCGCTCGGACTCGTCGTCGTCGAACGTCGTCTTCGTCGCCTTGTCCTTCACGAGCTCGATGCCGTAGAAGTACCCGGCACCGCGGACGTCGCCGACGATGGGCAGGTCGAGCAGGGTGTCGAGCTCGGCCTTGAAGAGCGGAGCGTTCTGCTGCACGTTCTGCAGCAGGCCCTCCTCCTCGAAGATGTCGAGGTTCTCCATCGCGACGGCGGCGGAGACCGGGTGCCCGCCGAACGTGTACCCGTGGTAGAAGGTCGTGTCGCCCTTCGAGAACGGCTCGAACAGCTTGTCGCTGATGATCGTCGCGCCGATCGGGGAGTAGCCGGAGGTCATGGCCTTCGCGCAGGTGATCATGTCCGGCACGAAGTCGTACGTGTCGCAGGCGAACATCGTGCCGATGCGACCGAACGCGCAGATGACCTCGTCCGAGACGAGCAGCACGTCGTACTCGTCGCAGATCTCACGCACACGCTGGAAGTACCCGGGAGGCGGGGTGAAGCAGCCGCCGGAGTTCTGGACGGGTTCGAGGAAGACCGCGGCGACGGTGTCGGGGCCCTCGTACTCGATCATCTCGCGGATGCGCTCCGCGGCCCAGAAGCCGAACTCCTCCTCCGTCTGCCCGGAGAAGCCCATCTCGTCCGCGCGGTAGTAGTTCGTGTTCGGCACCCGGAAGCCACCGGGGGTGAGGGGCTCGAACATCTCCTTCATCGCCGGGATGCCGGTGATCGCGAGCGCTCCCTGCGGGGTCCCGTGGTAGGCGACCGCGCGGGAGATCACCTTGTGCTTCATCGGCTTGCCGCGGAGCTTCCAGTAGTACTTCGCGAGCTTGAACGCGGTCTCGACGGCCTCGCCACCGCCGGTCGAGAAGAACACCTTGTTGAGGTCGCCGGGGGCGTGGTCAGCCAGGCGGTCGGCGAGCTCGATCGCGGCGGGGTGCGCGTACGACCAGATCGGGAAGAAGCTCAGCGTCTCCGCCTGCTTCGCGGCCATCTCGGCCAGGCGCTTCCGCCCGTGGCCGGCGGCGACGACGAAGAGGCCGGACAGCCCGTCGATGTAGCCCTTGCCGTGGCTGTCGTAGACGTGGTGCCCTTCGCCGCGCACCATGATCGGGACGTCCGCGCCGGCCTGGTTCGCACCGTGCCGGGCGAAGTGCATCCACAGGTGGTCGCGGGACTTCTGCTGCAGTGCCGCGTCGTCGACCGGGGCGAACGGGTCGTACGAGTGCAGTCGGGTGGGCAGGCCGGTCGTCTGGTCTGAGATGGTCATCGCGTTCCCCAGTCGTAGAGCTGTTTGCGGAGTTGCAGGTAGACGAAGGTCTCGGTCGCGGTCACGCCCGGGATGGCGCGGATCGTGCCGTTGAGCAGTTCGATGAGGTCGTCGTCGTCCTCGCAGACGACCTCCACCATGAGGTCGAAGCTGCCGGCGGTCATCACGAGGTAGTCGACCGCGGCGAGCTTCTCGAGTTCGTCGGCGACGCTCCGGGTGTCGCCGCCCACGCGGATGCCGATCATCGCCTGCCGGTGGAACCCGAGCTGCATGGGGTCGGTGACCGCGACGATCTGCATGACGCCGGTCTCGGTGAGCTTCTGCACTCGTTGCCGGACCGCCGCCTCGCTGAGACCGACCGCCTTGCCGATCTCGCCGTACGGACGGCGCCCGTCCGCCTGGAGCTGTTCGATGATCCGCTTCGAGGTGTCGTCGATCGGTCCCGGACGTCGTGGTGCTGCCGCCATGGCGGACAGCATGGCAGCGCCGTCCCGACAAAAGCAAGGGATTCCGTTGTGAACAACGTGTTTCACGACGATTTCCGTTGTTACAAGTCTTCCGAACCGCCGGTTTCCGTGCAAGTATCGCCGCCATGCTGGAGCGCACGACGACGGGTGAGATCCGCAACTTCATCGGTGGTGCCGCCGTCGACGCGCGGACCGACACCGAGTTCGACCTGGTCGACCCGACCGACGAGCACGTCTACGGCACATCCCCCGTCTCCACCGCGGCCGACGTCGACGCCGCCTTCGCCGCCGCGAGCACCGCGTTCGAGACCTGGCGCCGCACGACGCCGGGGGAGCGCCAGCTCGCACTCTTCCGGATCGCCGACGCGGTGGAGCAGCGGGCCGAGGAGTTCGCCGACCTCGAGTCCCGCGACACCGGGAAGCCCCGGGCCACCCTCGTCGAGGACGAGATCCTGCTCTCCGTCGACCAGATCCGCTTCTTCGCCGGGGCCGCCCGCAACCTCGAGGGCCGCAGCGCCGGCGAGTACATGACCGACCACACCTCGTTCGTCCGCCGCGAGCCGATCGGCGTGGTCGCCCAGGTCACCCCGTGGAACTACCCGCTCAACATGGCGGTGTGGAAGTTCGCCCCGGCGCTCGCCGCGGGCAACACCACGGTCCTCAAGCCGAGCGACACCACGCCCCTGTCGACCCTGCTGCTCGCCGAGGTCGCCGCCGAGTTCCTGCCGCCGGGCGTCCTCAACGTCGTCGTCGGCGACCGCACCACCGGTGCCGCGATGATCGACCACCCGACACCGCAGCTCGTCTCCATCACCGGGTCGGTCCGCGCCGGCACGGAGGTCGCCCGCGCGGCCGCCGGCGACCTCAAGCGCACCCACCTCGAACTCGGCGGCAAGGCACCCGTGATCGTGTTCGACGACGCCGACATCCCCGCCGCGGTCGCCGGGATCGTCGCCGCCGGGTTCTTCAACGCCGGGCAGGACTGCACCGCGGCCACCCGGCTGCTCGTGCAGGACGGCATCCACGACGAGTTCGTCGCGGCGCTCGCCGCGGAAGCCCAGGCGAACGCGCAGACCGGCCCGGCCGCACCCCATCCGTACTTCGGCCCGGTCAACAACGCGAACCAGCTGGCGCAGGTGCAGGACTTCCTCGGCACGCTCCCCGACCACGCCACGATCGCCCTCGGCGGGCACCGCATCGGCGACCGCGGCTACCACCACCAGGCCACGATCGTCGCCGGGCTCCGGCAGGAGGACCGCATCGTCCAGCAGGAGGTCTTCGGTCCGGTGCAGACCGTCCAGCGGTTCACCACCGAGGACGAGGCCCTCCGGTGGGCGAACGGCGTCGAGTACGGCCTCGCCGGCTCGGTGTGGACGACCGACCACGCGCGGGCGATGCGCTTCGCCCGCGACCTCGACTTCGGCTGCGTGTGGATCAACACGCACATCCCGATCGTCGCCGAGATGCCGCACGGTGGCTTCAAGCACTCCGGCTACGGCAAGGACCTGTCCCAGTACGGGTTCGACGACTACACCCGCATCAAGCACGTCATGTCCTACATCGGCTGAGGCCGACCACCCCCTGGAGGCACCATGGCAATGACCGGCACGTTCGCCGAATCGGGAGCCGATCTCCGGCTCGAGCAGATCACCAAGTCGTTCCCCGGCCACACCGCGGTGGACTCCCTCGACCTGACGGTGCCGGCCGGCTCGTTCTTCGCCCTGCTCGGCCCCTCCGGCTGTGGCAAGACGACCACGCTCCGGCTCGTCGCCGGGCTCGAGGAACCGACGAGCGGCACGATCACCATCGGCGGCCAGGACGTCACCGAGACGAAGCCGTACCAGCGGCCGGTCAACACGGTCTTCCAGAACTACGCGCTCTTCCCGCACATGAGCGTGCTCGACAACGTCGCGTTCGGGCTGAAGCGCCGACGCATCCCGGACCCGATGGCGAAGGCGAAGGAGGCGCTCCGGCTCGTCGAACTCGAGGGGTCCGCCTCGAAGCGTCCCGCACAGCTCTCCGGCGGCATGCAGCAGCGGGTCGCCCTCGCCCGGGCGATCGTGAACCGGCCGGCGCTGCTGCTCCTCGACGAACCGCTCGGTGCCCTCGACCTCAAGCTCCGCCACCAGATGCAGCTCGAGCTGAAGACCATCCAGGCCGAGGTCGGGCTCACCTTCCTGCACGTCACGCACGACCAGGAGGAAGCGATGACGATGGCCGACACGGTCGCCGTCATGAACGGCGGTCGGATCGAGCAGATGGGCAGCCCGCAGGACCTGTACGAGCTGCCCCGCACCGCGTTCGTCGCGAACTTCCTCGGACAGTCGAACCTGCTCGAGGGCGAGGTGCGCGGAACCGAGGGCGAGCTGCTCGTCGTCGTGACCGGCGCCGGCACGCTCGCCGTCCCGGCAGCGCGTGCGGTCGCCACGACCGGCCGGGTCGTCGTCGGCGTCCGACCGGAGAAGCTCAAGATCCGGACCGCCGAGCCCACCCCGGAAGCGGGCCGCAACATCCTCGGACCGGGACGCGTCGTCGACGTCTCCTTCTCCGGCGTCAGCACCCAGTACCTGGTGGACGTGCCCGGCGCCGGACGCGTCTCGGTCTTCGCGCAGAACTCGAAGGGCGGGCCGCGGATCGCGACCGCCACCGAGGTCTGGCTCACGTGGGGCGTCGACCACGGTTTCGGCCTTGAGGCGCACCCCGCGTCCGACGCGCCCGTCACCGCCGGAGCCGACCCGCGCCTCCAGTCCGCGCCGGCCCCCGCAGGAGCGGTCGCGTGAGCCCGGTGCCGGAGCCGGGTCCGGACCTGCTCCGCGGCCTCACGTCGGCGCGCGTCAGCCGACGCGGCCTCCTCGCCGGCGGCGGGGCCGCCGCGGTCGCCGCGCTGCTCGCCGGTTGCAGCATCAAGGGATCCGCGGCCTCCGCCGACGACAGCGTGGACTGGACCCGGTTCTGGAAGGACCAGAAGGCGACCAAGCAGCTGAAGTTCGCGAACTGGCCGCTCTACATCGACTCCGACCACGGCAAGTCCGAGTCGCTCGCGCTGTTCAAGCGGGAGACCGGGATCGCCGTGGACTACCAGGCCGTCATCCAGGACAACGCGACCTTCTACGCCACCGTCTCACCGATCCTGCGCGCGCACGGATCGACCGGCTACGACCTCGTCGTGATGACGAACGGGTACGAGCTCACCGAGATGATCAAGAACGGGTTCGTCTGCGAACTCGACCACTCGCGACTGCCGAACTTCGCGGCGAACGCGTCGAAGTCGGTCAAGGACCCGATCTACGACCCGGGGAACAAGCACTCCGTCGTCTGGCAGACCGGGTTCACCGGGCTCGCGTACAACCCGAAGTACACCGGCCGGAAGATCACGTCGTTCCAGGACCTGCTCGACCCCGCGTTCGCCGGGCGCATCGGCCTGATGAGCGACAACACCGAACTCGGCTCCCTGGCCCTGCTCGCGCTCGGCATCGACCCGGAGACCTCGACCACCGCCGACTGGCGGAAGGCCCAGGAATGGCTCCGGAAGCTCCGCCCGAACGTCACCGGCTTCTACGACCAGAGCTACATCAACCGGCTCGAGAACGGCGACACCTGGATCACCCAGGCGTGGTCCGGCGACGTGTTCCAGGCGCAGCAGTCCGGGTTCCCACACCTCGAGTTCGTCACGCCGGAGGAGGGGCAGATGACCTGGCACGACAACATGCTCATCCCACGGCAGGCGGCGAACCCGGTGTCCGCGCTCGAGTGGATGAACTTCTACTACACGCCCAAGGCCGCCGGCATCGTCGAGGACTACGTCAACTACGTCTGCCCGGTGCCGGGCGCCGAGGACTACGTGCGGGACGAGCTCGACGACCCGACGGTGGCGGACAGTCCGCTGGTGTTCCCGTCGGACGAGGTCCTCGAGAAGTCGCACGAGTTCCGGGTCTTCAAGAACTACGACGAGTACTCCGAGTGGAACAGCATCTTCAACGCGGTGGTGCAGTCGTGACCGCCGTGGGGATCGCCGGGGTCACCGGTTCGGGCGCCGGGCCGGATGCCGGTCCCGCGCCCGTCCGTCGGGGTCGTCGACGCAGCACGCCGTTCCTGCTCGCGCTGGTCGGCACCGCGTACCTCTGCGTGTTCTTCGTCATCCCGCTGCTGTCCGGGCTCATCGTCTCGCTGATGTCCGGCAACCCGGACGACGGCTACACCTTCACGTGGAACTTCGGCATCTACTCGTCGCTGTTCGTCGACCCGCAGGTGCCGTACCTGACGTTCCTGCTCCGGTCGCTCTGGTACGGCGCCGCGGCCACGATCGTCACGATCATCGTCGGGTACCCGGTCGCGTACTTCATCGCCTTCCGGGTCTCGCCGCGGTGGAAGAACCCGCTCCTCATGCTCGTGTTCGTGAGCTTCCTCGTGTCGTTCATCATCCGGACCGACATGTGGGCCTTCGTGCTCGCGTCGCAGGGACCCGTCGTCACCGTGCTGCAGGGCATCGGGCTCGCCGGGAAGGACTTCCACATCCTCGGCACGTCCGGGGCGGTGATCTTCGGGGACGCGTACAACGACCTGGCCTTCATGGTGCTGCCGATCTACGCCGCGCTCGAACGCATCGACCCGCGGCTCGGCGAGGCGGCGAACGACCTGTACGCCGGGAAGTTCCGCGCGTTCTGGCACACCACCCTGCCGCTGTCCCGCTCCGGCATCTTCGCCGGGGTGCTCCTGGTGTTCATCGACTGCGTGGGGGACCCGGTGAACTCCTCGCTCCTCGGCGGCACGAACACGTACACGATCGGCCAGGCGATCCAGGACGCCTACTCCGGCAACCAGCAGTACAACGTCGCCGCCGCGCTCTCGACCGTGCTCATGGTCGTGCTCGGCATCATCCTGTTCATCTACGCCCGTGTGTCCGGCACCGACGACCTCGAGGACCTCGTATGACCGCCGTCGCACCGCCCCGCAGCGCCACCGCCCCGACCTCCCCGGTCACCGGCTCCACCGCCCGCCGCCCCGGCCGCCACGGGGTGAACCGCCGCGGGCCGTGGCTCGCCATCGTGTACTGGGTCGTCATCGCGATCACCCTCGTGCCGATCGTCTACATGATCGTGTACTCGTTCAACGACGCACCGACGAACCGGCTGTCGTTCGCGTGGAACGGGTTCACGACCTACTGGTACGCGAACCTCGTGAACGTCTCCGGGCTCGGGGCCGCGTTCGTCACCTCGGTCGTGGTCGCGTTCCTCGCCGCGATCATCTCGGTGGCGATCGGGCTGCCGCTGGCCCTGGCGCTCGAGCGGTACCGGTTCCCAGGGCGCGGCGCCGTGAACGCCGTCGTGTTCGCGGACATCGCGGCGCCGTCCATCGTGGTCGGGTCCGCGTCACTGTCGTTCTTCCTGTCGATCGGGCTCGGCACCGGGTTCCTGACCGTGCTCATCACGCACGTGGCGTTCGACGTGGCGTACGTCGTGGTGGTGCTGCGGGCGCGGATCTCCGGCACGTCGAGGGTGCTCGAGGAGGCCGCGAGCGACCTCGGGGCGACGCCGTTCCAGGCGTTCCGGCTCGTGACACTGCCGCTCCTCGCGCCGGGCATGCTCGCAGCGGGGCTGCTGGCGCTCGCGATGTCGATCGACGACTACGTCATCACGTCGTTCGTCGCCGGGCCGTCGGTCACGTTCCCGCTGTTCGTCTACGGCGCCGCGAAGGCCGGGATGCCGCCGCAGGTGCTCTGCTTCGGCACGCTGGTGTTCGCCGTCGGACTGCTCGTCGCGCTGCTGAACGGGGCGCTCAACCGGCGGTTGGCGCGCACGCGCGGCTGAGGTCGAGGCGCCCCGCTCCGGTCGGAACCGTTGCGGGGCGCCCGTGTCTCAGTCCTTCCGCCCCAGGTCGTGCAGGAGTCTGACCACGGTCACGAGCAAACTCGCGATCCCCAGCCAGGGAACCTGACGCCTGGGCTTGGACCCGTTGTCTTCCGACATCGAGACCACCTCCGGGTGTCGGCGCCGGCGGACACGAGGAGCGAACGGCCGGGACGGACGTGTAATCGGACCGGGGTCCGATTACACTGGACCCGAGCGTTGTGACTCGGGGACGGGTACGTCCGTCCTCGGCTTTCCACTCGGAGAGCACCTGAAGCCCATCACCGTCCTACCGGTGGTGGGCTTCACACATGCCCCAGGGGTGCGACCCGGCGGTGCGGCACCCCACCACACCAGCCTACGTCGTATTCCAGTAGGTCGGTTCGTCAGGCGACGGCGGCCGCGGCCGCTCGGTCGGCGCGGGCGTCGTCACGCAGGAAGCGGTCGGCGGTCCGGAGCGAGAGCGCCATGATCGTCAGCGCCGGGTTCGCGATGAGGGAGCTCGGGAACACCGAGTTGTCGACGATCCAGAGGTTCGGGACGTCCCACGAGCGGCCGGCAGCGTCGACGACGGAGCGGGACGGGTCGGTGCCCATCCGCGCGGTGCCGACGGTGTGCGCCGTGCGGTCGAGCACCCGGACGTCCGTCCCGCCCGCGGCCTCGACGATCGCGGTCATCGTGCGGACGGCGTGCTCGGTGATGGCGGCCTCGTTCGACCCGGGGGAGAACGTGACGCGGGCCTTCGGGACCCCGTTCGCGTCCACCTCGTCGCTCAGCACGAGCCGGTTGTCGTCGTACGGCAGGCACTCGGCGTTGATCCCGACGCCGGCCATCCGCGGGTAGTCGCGGAGCGCCCGGACCAGGGCGGCGCCGCGCAGCCCGCCGCCGCGGACGAGCGAGGTCGCGAGGGTGAGGGGCTGCACGCCGAGGCTCTGGACGAGGTACCCACCGGCGAAGTCGGCGCCGGCCGGCCGGACGAAGTCCTCGGTGATGATCGACGACGGGTAGCCGCGGTACGAGCGCATCGACTCGTCGAACGTCGCCCACACCTGGGTCGCCCCGTGTGCGGTGAAGTTCCGGCCGACCTGGTCGCTGCTGTTCGCCAACCCGGTGTGGAGCAGGAGTCGGGGTGTCTCGATCCCGCCGGCTGCCAGCACGAGGGCTCGGCACCGCTGCCGGTGGTCGCGGCCGCCCTGCCGGTACACGACGGCTTCGACCTCGCCCCGCGCGTCCAGCTCGATGCCGTGCACGAACGCCTCGGCGCGGATCTCGGCCCCGGACGCGACGGCGGCGGGCAGGTACGTGGTGTCCATCGACACCTTCGCGCCGTTCCGGCAGCCCTGGTGGCACGAACCGCAGGAGACGCAGGCGTGCCGCAGGCCGTGGTGCTCCTGGTGCCGGTCCTCGGTGGTGAGGCCGACGGGGGCGTCCGTCGCGGTGATCCCGACCTCGGCCGCACCCCGGATCATCATGTCCGACGAGGCGTTCCGCGGCGGCGGTCCCATCCGGTAGCGGCGGGCGGGGTCCCACGGGTAGTGCTCGGGACCGGCGACGCCGACGTCGTACTCGACCTGTTCGATCCACCGCGTGAGCTCGGCGTGCTCGATCGGCCAGTCCTCGCCCTGCCCGCTGTCGGTGCGGAGGTGGATGTCGTGCGCGTTCGGCCGCGGCGTGAACGCACCCCAGTGCAGGGTCGACCCGCCGACGCCGGTGCCGCTGTTGTTCGGACCGAACGCCGTCGGAGCGCTGCCGCCGCTGATCCGCTCGTCCATCCAGTTGATGTCGCCGGGCGCCTCGACCTCGTCGGGGACGTGGTCGCCGGGCTCGGTGTTGGGGCCGGCCTCGAGCGCGACGACCCGCAGGCCCCGGCGGGCCAGGGTCGCGAGCAATGGCGCCCCTCCCGCTCCGGTGCCGACGACGACCACGTCGACGACCTCGTCCTCGTCGTACCGGCGCTGCTCGCTGAGGTTCATCGTCCGTCTCCCGCCGGTTCCCACGCTTCTCGCTGTCCGGCCCCGAGGAGCAGGAAGCCCTGTTTCCGGACGCCGTCGCCGCCGTTGGCGAACCCGTCGTAGTCGAGCTCCGCCATCGTCGCCGGGTGTGCGACCCACTGCTTGGCGAGGTCGACCGCGGCGTCCTCGACCCACGCCTGCAGCTGCGCCGCGTCGAGCGTCCCCACGGCGGGGGTGTACGAGCCGGCGGTCACGGCGTCGAGCACGGTGGCGAGGTGCTCGTCGCCGTGCGCGGACTCGGCACGGAGTGCGTCGAGACCGGCGCGGTAGGCGTCGACGTCGGTGGGGAGGCCGTCGGGTCGCCAGCCGTCGCCGAGGCCGTCGGCGAGCTGCGCGTCGACGCGGAGCGCGAGGTCGATCGGTCGGTCGCCGGACTGCGGCACGACGACCCGGGCGACGGCGCGGAGCGTGTCGAGCTGCTCGGGGCGCAGCACGCGGGGTTCCCGGTCGGGGTCGTCCGGGAGCGCCCGCACGGCGAGGAGCCCCCGCATCCGGGCGCTGACCCGCGGCGAGGCGATGACCCGGGCGGTGGCCGCGGGGACGGCGGGGCCGTGGTCGACCCGGCGGCGCCAGAAGTCGCGGATGCGGTCGGCGACGTCGTCCGGACGCTCCCACGGCAGCAGGTGTGCGGCACCGGTGACGACGGCGAACTCGCCGGCCGACCAGTGCGGCAGGTTCAGCGCACGCTGCGCATCGGGGCCGAGGTCGCCGTCGGCGGCCCCGGCGAGGACGAGCGCGGGCACGGGGTTCGGCGGGAACTCGGACGACCAGTCCTCGCGGCTGCCGCGGACGAGCCAGTCCGTCCACGCCTGCGGTGCGGTCCGCTCGACGTCGTGGACGGCCTGCAGGTGCTGTTCGGGTGGGAGCCGGGCGTCGGTGTTCGCGTCCACGAACTCGTCGGCCTCGTCCGGACCGATCTCGCCGTCGGCCGCCCAGGCCAGCATGGACCGGCGTCGCTCGTCGTCCATCGGCTCGGGTGACAGCGGGGACGCGGCGAGCAGGACGACGGCGCGGAGGCCGAACAGTCCGTTCGAGCCGTCGACGGTCCGGGCGGCCACGACCGAGGCGACCTTCCCACCCATCGAGTGCCCGACGAGGGCCCACTCGGTGGCGCCGCTCCGGCCGATGGCCCGTTCGACGAGCTGGGTCATCTCCTCGACCGTGGTGCCGGTGACCGACGACGAGCGGCCGTGGCCGGGTAGGTCGATGCCGATCAGGTCGAGGGTGCCGGCGAGCCGTGCGCGCAGCCCGGCGAACTCCTCGGAGCTCGACCCGAGGGCGTGGAGGCAGAACACGGTGGTCGACACCCCTCGTTCCTACGTGCCCGCGCGATCTGGCTCACAGCGGGGTGTACCCCGTCGGGCGCTGGACAGACCACACGGGTAGGTTCCACCCATGAGTGCAGAGCTGACGCTCGGCGCCGAGGAAGAGCTGCACCTCATCGACCTCGAGTCCGGCCGACTTTCCGCGAAGGCCCCGCGCCTTCTGCCCAAACTGCCCGCCCACCGGTTCGGCGCTGAACTCCAGCGCACGACCATCGAGACGAACACCCCCGTCGTCCGGACCCTCGACGACCTCCGGCGGGTGATCGTCGACCTGCGCAGCGAGCTGAGCACGGCGATCGCCCCCGTCGGCGTCGGCATCGCCGCGGCCGGCACCGCACCGCGGTCGGAGTACGCCGACTTCGAACTGACCTCCGGCGGCCGCTACGGCCGCATGCAGGAGCAGTACCGGATGCTCGTCGACGAACAGCTCATCTGCGGCCTGCAGGTGCACGTCGGTGTGAGCGACCGCGACCTGGCGGTGCAGATCGCCCAGCGGGTCGCGACCGCGCTGCCGGTGCTGCTGGCACTCAGCGCGTCGAGCCCGTTCTGGAACGGGCAGGACACCGGCTACTCGTCGTTCCGGAGCATCATCTGGCAGCGCTGGCCGTCCGCCGGCAGCTTCGGCCGCGTGCAGAGCGCTGCCGAGTACGACGCGATGCTCGAGGACCTCATCGCCTCCGGGGTCATCGCCGACAAGAAGATGGCGTACTTCGACGTCCGGCCGTCCTCGCACGCCCCCACGCTCGAGCTCCGGGTCTGCGACGCCACGCCCGTGGTGGACGATGCCGTGCTCATCGCGGGCCTGTTCCGCGCCGCGGTGCGGAAGGCCGAGAAGTCGGTCGAGTCGGGCGCCGAGTGGCAGCCCCGCAGCGAACCGCTGCACCGCGCCGCGATGTGGCAGGCGGCGCGCAGCGGACTGAACGGAGACCTGCTCGGGCTCGGCCGCCACCCGGAGCGGCTGCCGGCGGAGATCGCGGTGCGCCAGCTCCTCGACCGTCTGCGTCCGGAGCTCGAGGAGCTCGGCGACTGGAGCACCGTCGCGGACCTCGTCGAGGACACCCTGGCGCGCGGCAACTCGGCCGACCGGCAGCGCACCGCGTACGCCGAGCGCGGTGAGCTCGACGACGTCGTGGCGCTCGTGGTCGAGGACACCGCGGGGACACCCTCCGGCCGCGACCCGGACCCGGTCGTCGCGATCCCCTCGTACCGCGTCCGCGCCGGGGACGAAGCCGTCGGCCCCGGTGCCCGTCCGCGTCCGGCCTTCCGTGACCTGGCGGCGTTCTTCCGCGGCTGGGACGCCGACACGACGATCGAGCGCTGCGCCGCCCGTGACGTCTGGACCCGTGAGCACGAGGTGGGGTTCGTGGTGGACGGGGGCGTGCAGGAGTTCGGCTGCGACCTCGTGCCCCGCACCGTCAGCGCCTACGAGTGGAGCCAGCTCGCGGCGGGCCTGGGGCAGCGCGCCCGGGCCATCGAGCTGTTCCTCCGCGACGCGTACGGCGAGCGGCGGATCGTCAGCGACGGCGCCATGGACGAGCACGAGTTCGTCGGTGCGAACGGGTGGGACCCGGACGCCGCACGGCTGCCGGCGCACGCGGTCCGTGCCCCGGTGATGGGCTTCGACCTGGTCCGGAACGAGTTCGGCGGCTGGCGCGTGCTCGAGGACAACGTGCGGTCGCCCTCGGGCGTCGCCTACGGCATGGCGCTCCGAGACCTGATGGACGAGGTGGTGCCGGATGCTCCGCGTCCGGAGCACCTGCGAGACCCGCGCACCGTCACCGCACGACTGCGTGAGACGCTCCGCACCAACGCGACCGCGGTCACGGGCAACCCGGACCCGGTGGTCGCGCTGATCAGCGACGGCCCCGCCGCCGGCGCGTGGTTCGAGCACCGCCGGCTGGCCGACGGGGCCGGGCTGCGCCTCCTGGCCGGATCGGACCTGGACGTCCGCGACGGCCGTGTCGTCGTCGCCGCGACCGGCGAGGTCCTCGACGGGCTGTACCTGCGGATCGACCGCGACGTCCGCGACCTGGGCGGAGCCGACCTGCCGGACCTGGGCGCCCGCGTCCTCGACGTGGCCGAGGCGGGGCGGGTGTCCCTGGCGAACGCCCCCGGCAACGCGCTCGTCGACGACAAGGCGATGTACGTCAACGTGCCCGACCTCATCTGGTACTACCTCGACGAGAAGCCCCTGCTCGAGTCGGTGCCGACCTACCGGACGAGCATCGAGGGGGAGCGGCTCTCCGTGCTCGACCGCGTCGGAGAACTCGTGACGAAGCCCGTGGACGGCGAGGGCGGGCGGGACGTCCTCATCGGCCCGAGCGCCAGCGCCCCCGAGGTCGCCGAGCGCCGGCGGGACATCGCCCGCGACCCGGCACGGTGGGTCGGACAAGAGGTCGTCATGCTCTCCTCGCACCCCACGATCGGCCCCGCCGGACTCGACCCGCGGCACGTCGACCTGCGGGCGTTCGTGTACGTCACGGGCACCGGACCGGAGGACACGCACCTGGCGGACGTCGCGCTCACCCGCGTCGCTCCGGAGGGCAGCATGGTCGTGAACTCCTCGCGGGGCGGCGGCGCCAAGGACACCTGGATCATCGGAACGGCAGGGGAACGCTGATGTGTGGACTCGCGGGCGAGATCCGGTTCGACGGCAGGGCACCGGACGTGGGCGCGGTCGCGCGGATGACCGGGTGCATGGTGCACCGCGGGCCGGACGGCGACGGGCTGTGGGCGCGCGGTCCGGTGGCGCTGGGGCACCGCCGGCTGTCGATCGTCGACCTGTCGACGGCGGGTGCGCAGCCGATGGTGCTGCCCCGTCAGGGTCTGACGATCGCCTACAACGGCATGGTCTACAACTACGTGCAGCTCCGCGACGAGCTGCGCGGCAAGGGCCACGAGTTCTTCTCGACCTCGGACACCGAGGTGATCGTGGCCGCCTACGCCGAGTGGGGCACCGCGTTCGTCGAGCACCTGATCGGCATGTTCGCGATCGCGATCTGGGAGCACGCCAGCGGTCGGCTCGTGCTCGCCCGCGACCGGCTCGGCATCAAGCCGCTGTACGTCGCGCACGTGCCGGGCGGGGTCCGGTTCGCGAGTTCCCTGCCCGCGATCCTCGCCGGGAACGGCGGCACCGGCAACGGCGGCACAGGCACCGGGACCAACCCCGGCGGCACCGTCGACACCTCCATCGACCCGGTCGCCTTCGCGTCCTACATGACCTTCCACTCGATCGTCCCGGCACCCCGCACGATCCTCTCCGGTGTCGGCAAGCTCCCGCCCGCCACCGTCCGGGTCATCGAACCGGACGGCCGCGAGCACGACACCGTCTACTGGCAGCCCCGGTTCGAGCGCGACCCGGACAAGGCCGTCTGGAGCGACGAGGACTGGCAGCAGGCCTTCATCGCCTCCCTCCGCACCGCTGTCCAGCGCCGCATGGTCGCCGACGTCCCGGTCGGCGTGCTGCTCTCCGGCGGCATCGACTCGTCCCTCGTCGTCGGGCTGCTCGCCGAGGCCGGGCAGCGGGACCTGGCGACGTTCAGCATCGGCTTCGACGCGGCCGGTGGGGAGTCCGGCGACGAGTTCGAGTACTCGGACGAGGTCGCCCGGCACTTCGGGACCGACCACCACCGGATCCACATCCCGTCGTCGCGGCTGCTCGACGGCATCGACGGTGCGGTCGCCGCGATGAGCGAACCGATGGTCAGTCACGACTGCGTCGCGTTCTACCTCCTCTCGCAGGAGGTCTCGCAGCACGTCAAGGTGGTGCAGTCCGGGCAGGGCGCGGACGAGGTGCTCGCCGGGTACGACTGGTACCCGCCGCTCGCGGACGTCCCGCGCGACGGGGCCGCCGAGGCGTACCGATCGGTGTTCATGGACCGGCGCTGGCCGGCACTGCAGGGCATCCTCGGGGAGCGGTGGCGGAGCGACGACGACACCCCGTCGGCGTTCGTGGACCGGCTGTTCGCGATGCCGGGAGCGGAGACGAGCGTCGACGCCGCGCTGCGGAGCGACACCACGATCATGCTCGTCGACGACCCGGTGAAGCGGGTCGACAACATGACGATGGCGTGGGGCCTCGAGGCGCGGGTGCCGTTCCTCGACCACGAGTTCGTCGAGCTCGCCGCGGCGATCCCGCCCGGGCTGAAGCTCACCGACGGCGGCAAGGGCGTCATGAAGCGCGCGTCCCGCGGGATCGTGCCGGACTCCGTCATCGACCGGTCCAAGGGATCGTTCCCGGTGCCGGCGATCCGGCAGCTCGAGGGGCCGTACCTCGAGCGGGTGCGGGACGCGCTGCACGCACCCGAGGCGCGGGAGCGCGGGCTCTTCGACCCGGCCACCGTCGAGCGGATGCTGCAGGACCCCAACAGCACCCGCACCGAGATCGGTGCGAACGCGCTCTGGCAGCTCGGCCTGATCGAGATGTGGCTGCAGCACCAGGGGATCCGGTGACACGGCCTGGAGGAACGGATCGCGTGACGTCGTCGGCCGGCGTCGAGCGCGCGGCCGGCCTGGGCGAGCGGCTCAGCGCCGCCTGGGGATCGTGGGGCCCGACGATGACCCGGAACGCCCGGCGGGTGGCGTTCGTCAGCGACCGGCACGGCACCCCCGAGGTGTTCGTGCAGGACGTCGTCGTGGAGGGGGCGCTGCCGGAGCCGGTGCGGATCCGGCTGTCCGAGGACCCGGTGATCCGGGTGACGTGGTCGTCCGACGGCGAGTGGCTCGCCGTGGCGATCGCCACCGACGGCGGCGTCAAGCAGCAGGTGTGGGTGGTCCGACCCGACGGCACGGACGCCGCGCAGATCGCCGGGTCCCGGTACCAGCACGCCGAGCTCGGCCCGTGGAGCCGCAGCGGACACCGCGTCGTCATCACGCTGCCGTCGACCGAGCCCGACCAGCCGGCCCGCGCGTACCTGGTCGACCCGGTCACCGGCGACCGCGACGACCTGGCGGTCGGGGAGCTCATCCACATCCTCGACCTCTCCGTCGAGGAACGGCTCGTGGTGCTCCGCGACGGACAGCGCGGCCAGGAGTTCGTCGTCGCCGTCGACCGGCTCACCGACGAGAGCCACGCCCTGCTGTCCGACCAGCCCGACGGCTCGGCGGAGATCGCCTTCCTGCGGCCCGCACCGGCGAGCGAGACCAGCCCGCTCGTCGCCTACGTCGCCACCGAGTCCGGTATGCCCCGGCGCGGGCTCATCGCCCAGCCGGTCGGACCGCACGGCTGGCGCGGCAAGCCCCGCTCGATCATCGAACGCCCGGACGCGGAGCTCGAGTCGCTCGACGCCGACGACGCTGGACGGACCCTGCTGCTCGGCTGGAACGTCGACGGCCGGAGCGAACTCGACCTCATCAACACGCACGACGCCTCACGCACCGCGGTGCCGGACCTGCCCGGGGACGTCGTCACGGACCCGGTGCTCAGCCGCGACGGGCGCAGCGTCATCCTCGCCGTCGAGGGACCGACCCGCCCGCGGGAGCTCTGGCGGCTCGACACGAACGCGCTCACCTGGACCCGGGTGACGGACGTGCCGGTGCTGCCGGACGAGCCCCTCGTCGAGCCGACCCTCGAGCGGTTCACCGCACGGGACGGACTGGAGATCACCGGGTGGCTCTACCGGGCCGTGGACCGGGCCACCCCCGAGCCGGCGGCCGACGATGCGGCCGGCACCGTTCCTCCCGGCCCGCGCAGCGCACTCGTCCACCTGCACGGCGGACCGGAGTCGCAGGAACGACCGACCTTCTCGCCGCAGCACCAGGCGCTCGCCGCGGCCGGCGTGACGGTGTTCGCGCCGAACATCCGCGGGTCCTCCGGGTACGGACGCGAGTTCGTGCACGCCGACGACCTCGCGCTCCGCTGGAACGCCCTCGCCGACGTCGTCGACAGCGCACGGTTCCTGGTGTCGAACGGGTACGCGGACCGCTCCCGGGTCGCGGTCGAGGGCCGTTCGTACGGCGGGTACGCGACCCTCGCATCGCTGGCCTTCACGCCCGACGTGTTCGCCGCGGGTGTCGCGGTGTGCGGGATGAGCGACTTCGCGACGTTCTACCGGGACACCGAGCCGTGGATCGCCGTGGCCGCCGCGACGAAGTACGGCCACCCCGTCGACGACGCGGCGCTCCTCGCGTCCCTGTCGCCGATGCGCGCCGTCGACGACGTCACGGCGCCGCTGCTCGTCGTGCACGGGGAACTCGACACGAACGTGCCGGTCGGTGAGGCGCACCAGGTGGTGGCGGCGCTCCGGGAACGATCGCACGACGTCGAGTACCTCGAGCTCGCGGGCGAGGGGCACGAGTACCGGCGGGCGTCGTCGCGCGCGCTGCTCGTGCGGCGCATGGTGGAGTTCGTGGCGGACCGGCTGCGCTGAGCGGGCGGGTCCGTCCGGTGCGAGGTCGCGGCGGAACCGCACCACGTCGCGTCACGCAGGGCAACGATGCGGGTCCTGTCGATCCGCGGTCGCAGGATGGGACCATGACCACCAGTGCCCCGGTTCCCGACCTCGTCCGACCCGGCGAGGTCGCCCTCACGTCAGCCACGGACGTCGACGACGTGCGCGAGGTCGTCGACCGGGCACGGAACCGGTACCTTGCGGCCGTCGTCGCCGACACCACGAGCTGGGCGGACGGCGAACGGCGCCGGTTGGAGGACCTCGGGTTCCGCGGCGGTGACCCGCGCGGCGAGGCGGTCCGGACGCTCGACCTCACGATCGCCGACGACGGGACGCCGACTCGCCTGCTCGACAACCCCTCGCTCGCCTCGCTCAACGGGGAGCACGCCCGGTTCGCCGAGCGCCGGGGCGAGATCGCGCGGTACCAGCCGGACGTGTCGGTGTGGACCGGGATCCCGGAGCGGCCGACCGACCAGGACTGGGATGACGTCCGCGCGTTGCTCGGCTCCGGGGCGGTCTTCGGCGTCGGCGCCTCGGCGGTGGTGCCCGCGGGCTGGAACACCGCCCCGGGAGCCGGCGGCGTGCAGCTCACCGGCGAGGCCATCGAGGGCGCTCCCGACCCGGAGGCGATCGAGCTCACCCCGGACGACGTCCCCGAGATCCTCGAGCTCATCGCCCGGACGAAGCCCGGACCGTTCCTACCCCGCACGATCGAACTCGGGCGGTACATCGGCGTCCGGCGCGAGGGGCGGCTCATCGCGATGGCCGGGGAGCGCCTGCACCCGCCGGGATGGACCGAGATCAGCGCCGTGTGCACCGACGAGGCATTCCGCGGGCAGGGACTCGGTCGGCGTCTGGTGCTCGCGGTCGCGCACGGCATCCGGGAGCGCGGCGAGGTCCCGCTCATGCACGCCGCGGCCGGCAACACCGGGGCGATCGGCCTGTACCGGCACCTCGGGTTCCGGCTGCGGGACCGTGGAGCGCCGCGGTTCGTGCGGATTCCGTGACGATCGGCGTCCCCGGTACGTCTGTCCAGTGAAGGCAGACGACCGAGGGATGCATGGACCACCAGCACGACACCGCCGACACGGCCACCGGAGACCGCCGGTGCGACAGCACGTTCGACCGCTGGGGGTGTGGGCTGCCCGCGGGCCACGACGGCCCGCACGTCTCGCGCGACGACGTCGAGCGGGTCGAGTGGAACGACCGTGCAGCTGGTCGGCGATTGCGGCACCTCACGGGGACCGGGCGGGGAACCCCTGCCGGAAGGCGTTCGGCACCCGTCCCGGAGGAGCCCGATCAGGCGCGTGGGGACGACGACGGCTGCAGTCCGTCGAGCTCCGGAGCGGGATCGCCGAGGACCGCGCGGGCGAGCGCATCGCCGAGGAGCGGCCCCATGGTGAGCCCGGCGGCGCCGTAGCCCGTCGCGACGAACAGGCCGTCGTGGCCGGGGACCGCGCCGACGATCGGCATCGCGTCGTCCGGCAGCGGACGGAGGCCGACCCGGGTCTCGAGGACCGTGGCGTCGGCGAGCCCGGGTGCGATCGACAGGGCGTCCCGCAGCACCTGGAGCTGCCCGGCCGCCGTCACGCGGGCATCGAACCCGCTGCCGGTCTCCCGCGTGGCACCCACCGCGATCCGGGACCCGTCGAAGGCCACCAGGTAGTGGTGCGACATCGGGTGCACCGAGGGCCAGTGCGTCGTGTCCACGCCCGGGAGCGTGAGGTGCGTGATCTGCCCGCGCTGCGGAGCCACCGGCACGGACAGACCCAGGGCGCCGAGCAGGTCGTTCGTCCAGGCGCCGCCCGCCACGACCACCGCGTCGGCGGACAGGACGTCGTCGTCGACGCGCACCCGGCGGTCGTCCAGCAGCACCGCGTGTCCCCGGCGTCGGACACCGCCGAGCCGTTCACCGGCGTCCAGCAGCGCATCCCGGACCGTCCGCCCGTCGACCCGACCGCCGCCCTCGATCCAGAGCGCATCGAGCCCGGACGCCAGCGGCGGGAACAGTGCACGCGCACGGTCCCCGCCGATCCGCTCGACCCGGCCGACGACCTCCGGCTCGGCCGCCCGACGCCGCTCGACCCGCTCCTCGGCCGCGTCCACCTGCGCCGGGTCCGCGTTGACCACGAGCGCGCCGCTCCGCCGGTGGTCCGTGCGGGTGACGCCGACCTCGGCCAGTCGCGCGAGCAGTTCCGGCCAGAAGGCGGCCCCACGGACGTACCGGTCGGCGAAGGGCCCCTCGACCGCGGACGACCACGGCTGCAGGATGCCGGCGCTCGCCGCGGTGGCCTGCCCCGCGGCTCCGTCGTCCACCAGGGTGACCGGAGCCCCGCGTCGCGCGAGGGCGAAGAACGTGCTGGCACCGGCGATGCCCGAGCCGATGACGAGCGTGGAACGTGATGCCATCCCTCGATTGTCCCCTGCCCCTTCGGGGGGTTGACCCACCCGAGCGCCCCTCCGCACACTGACTGGCGTCGTGTCAGGGTGACGGTGCCGGGGAGCGCCGTGCCGGGACCAGGAGGAGCACATCGTGCGGACGTCGTCCGTGACCGCCGGGGCGGTCGCACTCGGGATCGCGCTGCTCGCGGTCGTCACTTCCCTCGGCAGCGGGAGCGCCGCGGCTGCGCCGACCTGTCGGGGCGATCGGATCACCGTCGCCGACCTGGCGAGCGGGTGCGCGGTGTCCACCGGGACCGTCGTCCTGCCGGACGGTCGCCGGTTCGCCGTGCCCGCCGCCGGTGTGACCGTCTCGGCGCTGCCGCTCGGGGCCGCGGGCACGAGCGACGCCGGGGACGTGTCGATCACGAACGCCGGCCGCGCCGGGCTCGCGGTCCGGGTCGACGACGTCTGGAAGGGTTCGGCCGCCGCGGTCCGCCAGGAACGGGACGCCCTGCGCTCCCGCCTGGCCGCCACGCCGCAGGCCGCGACGACCACGACCGCCACGAAGCCCTCGAGCTGCACGAACAAGTCCTTCGCGAAGCTCGGCTTCACGTGGAGGGTCCCGGTGAGCTGGAGCTACAACCCGGCCGGGCAGAAGGTATCCGGCGCGTCCACGATCCGTGCGGGTGCGGATGCATGGACCGGCGGGATCGCTGCCTGCTCGAAGAAGATCACCACGACCGCCGCGGAGCGCCTCGTCGGGAACACCACCCAGGCGAGCGGCGTCACCGCAGCCGGTGGGTGCGGTGCGTCGAGCGGGACGAGCGTCGTCGGCTGGGGTGCACTGCCGAAGAACACGCTCGCGGTGACGTGCGTGTGGTCCCGGTCCGGCGCCGCCGTCGAGGTGGACCAGCGCTACACGACGGCGCAGCAGTGGTCGACCGCATCGACCTGCTCGGGGCCCCGGTTCGACCTGCGCGGGGTCGCGACGCACGAGTGGGGCCACGCGTTCGGCCTCGGGCACACGGCGCAGAGCAGCGGACTCGTGATGCGGCCGGCGTCGACCACGTGTGACACCGGGCAGCGCACGCTCGGCCTCGGTGACGTGCTCGGCATCGACTCGCTGTACTAGAGCGGGAGTCCAGCGGGCTCGATCGTCGATTCTCTAGGATCGACACATGTCGATGACCATGCCGGGCTTCGGGACGGAGCGGATCACCCAGCTCGGACTGCGGGACCGTGTCTACGACCGGGTGCTCGAGGTCCTGATGGGGCACGACGTCGAACCGGGCATGCGGCTCTCGATCGACGGCCTCGCCCGGACCCTCGGGGTGTCCCCGACGCCGGTGCGCGAGGCGCTCGTGCAGCTCGAGCGGACCGGGCTCGTCACCCGTGAGGCGAACAAGGGGTACCGCGTCTCGCCACCGCTCGCCGGGGACCAGCTCGAGGCGCTGTTCGACGCCCGGCTGATCGTGGAGAGCGGAGCCGTCGAGCTCGCGGCCCGCGGCGACGTGGAGGGACTGCGTGCTCGGCTGGAGGTGGCACTCGACGAGCAGGCCGCGGTCGCGCGGGAGGTCGCGGCCGTGGGTGTCGAGGCGGCGTCGGAGGAACTGATGGCCCGGTTCTTCCGGAGCGACTGGCAGTTCCACCAGCTCATCTTCGACGCGACGCGGAACCCGTTCCTCGAGGAGATGTCCGAGATCATCACGACCCGCGTGCACCGGATGCGCCAGATCGTCGAGGGCGGCGGGGACGACACCGACCGTGCCGTGCACGAGCACCGGGCGATCCTCGAGGCGCTGGCCGCGGACCCGGCGTCGGCGGTCTCGGCGATGCGCGTGCACATCGACGCGGTCCGGCTGCGGTCGCGGGCCGACGCTTCCCACACCGGATAGCGCGGGCGGGGTTGCGCTAGGTCGCCGTGCGAGTATCTTTCCTATAGGAAAGAGGTTCATCGCCGAACCGAGACATGCAAGGGAGCATTCCGTGAGCACACCACAGGACTGGGTCGGCCAGGACTGGAACCCCGAGACGTGGACGGCCGAGACGTGGCCGATCGCCACGTGCCTGCACGGGTTCCCGCCGGTCACCCGCGACGGCGTCCCGCTGCACGACGCCGACCCGGAGGTCTGGGACGAGGTCTTCGCGCAGATCGAGGCCGTCGGGTTCTCGCTCGCCGAACTCGCCGACAGCCACATCCGCCCCGCCGACCTCGAGCGGTCCCGCCGCGACGAGCTGTTCGCGATCGCGAAGGCCCACGGCGTCGGCATCCCCTCCGTGCACCTGCAGCGCCGGAGCGTCATCCAGCCCGGGCACGAGGAGGACAACCTCGCGTACGCGCACCGCACGATCGACGCGGCCGCCGAGTGGGGCATGCAGGTCTTCTCGACCGGCCTCCACCAGCCCTTCACCGACGACCAGAAGCGCGCCCTCTGGTTCTGGACGGCCCAGGGGCCGAAGGACCCGGACGACCCGGAGGTCTGGAAGGCGGCGGTCTCGCGGCTCCGTGAACTCGGCGAGCACGCCGCGAGCGTCGGCCTGCCGATGGCCCTCGAGCTGTACGAGGACACCTACCTCGGCACTGCCGACAGTGCCGTCCGCCTCGTCGAGGAGATCGGTCTCGACAACGTCGGCCTGAACGCCGACGTCGCGAACCTCATCCGCCTGCACCGCCCGGTGGAGGACTGGAAGGAGCTCTTCGCGAAGACCCTCCCGTACACGAACTACCTCCACGTGAAGAACTACACGCGGGACGAGGCCGGCGACGGCAGCTGGGCGACGAGCGTGCCGAGCACCATGGAGACCGGCCTCATCAACTACCGCCAGGTCCTCCGCGACGCGGTCGCCGACGGGTTCCGCGGCATCGTCATGACCGAGCAGTACGGCGGGGACAGCCTCGGCGTCTGCGCCACCAACCAGCAGTACATCCGTTCCGTCCTCGCCACCTCGGTGGTCGGGGCGACGAAGCAAGGAGCAACTCGATGAGCACCCTCGACATCGCCGTCGTCGGGTCCGGGTACATGGGCGGCGGGATCGCCCAGGTCCTCGCCCTCGCCGGCCACACCGTCCGCATCGCCGACGTCTCGGCGGAGATCGCGCACCAGAACCTCGAGCGGCTGATCGGGGAGACCGAGCAGTTCGTCGCCGACGGGCTGTTCCCGCAGGACGCCGTCGAGCGGGTCCGTGCCCACCTCAGCGCCGCCGAGTCGATCGAGGCCGCCGTCGCGACCGCCGACTTCATCGAGGAGGCCGTCCCCGAGAAGCTCGAGATCAAGCACGCGACCCTCCGCCGCATCAGCGAGGCCGCGCGTCCGGACGCCGTGATCGGGTCGAACACGTCGACGATCCTCATCGAGTCCCTCGCCGAAGCCGTCACCGGACCGGAGCGGTTCCTCGGGGTGCACTTCTCGAACCCGGCGCCGTTCATCCCCGGCGTCGAACTCATCCCGCACCCCACCACGAACGACCACGCCGTCTCGGTCGCCGAGACGGTCGTCGCGGCCACCGGCAAGCAGTCGGCGCGCGTGCAGGACTCGACCGGGTTCGTCCTCAATCGCCTGCAGTACGCGCTGTTCGAGGAAGCCACCAAGATCGCCGACGAGGGCATCGCCAGCCCCGACGACATCGACACGATCGTCCGCACCACGTTCGGCTTCCGCCTGCCGTTCTTCGGTCCGTTCGCCATCGCCGACATGGCGGGGCTCGACGTCTACGCGTTCTGCTTCGAGTCGCTCCAGACCCGCTGGCCCGAGCGCTTCGCCACCCCGGCCTCCCTGCAGCAGCACGTCGACGCCGGTGAGCTCGGCACGAAGTCCGGCGCCGGGTACCTCCAGGTACCGGCCGACCGCACGCCGGAGCTCGTCGCCTACCGGAACAAGGCCTACGTCGCGATGCAGAAGCTCCTCGACGACCTCGGCCCCGCGCCGATCCACTGAGACGAACGAGAAGAAGGACCAGGGGAGCCCGACCATGAGCAACCAGGACCACACCGTCGTCCTCACCGGTGCCGCCTCACCGCGCGGCATCGGCCGGGCGACCGCCCACCACCTCGCCGAGGCGGGCTGGAACGTCGGCATCATCGACCTCGACCAGGCGGCCAGCGAGGCCGTCGCCGCCGAGGTGCGCGAGCAGCACGGCGTGCAGGCCGCCGGCGCCGGGGCGAACGTCGCCGACGAGGCCGCCGTCCGCGCGGCGTTCGACACGCTCGAGTCGCAGCTGCCGCCCGTCGCCGCCCTCGTGAACCTCGCCGGGGTGTCGTCGGCGCACGCCTACCTCGACCTGCCCGAGGGGGAGTGGCACCGCGTGCTGTCGATCAACCTCGACGGCGTGCACTTCGCGAGCCTCCGGGCGGCGGAGTCGATGGTGCGGAACGGGTACGGCCGCATCGTCAACCTGTCGTCCGTCTCCGCCCAGCGCGGCGGCGGCACCTTCAGCAAGACGCCGTACACGGTCGCCAAGGCGGGCGTGATCGGACTGACCCGGGGGCTCGCCCGTGAGCTCGGCCCGCTCGGCGTCACCGTGAACGCCATCGCGCCGGGTCCCATCGACACCGACATCATGGGCGGCACGCTGTCCGAGGAGCGCAAGGCCGAGATGGCCGCCGACGGGGTCCTGCCCCGGATCGGCACGCCCCGGGACATCGCCGCGGCGATCGCCTACCTCGTCGGCGAGGACGCCGGGTTCGTCACCGGCCAGACGCTCAACGTCGACGGCGGCCTGTACATGCACTGACGGCGAGCCGCCGCGGCGGCCCGCCCGTGCACCAGCCCCGCCGCCCGCGGACCGCGCGACGACCTCGCCACGTGATCCGCGCCTCCAGTCCGGAACGCACTATCCGGAACGGACCACGAAACCTGCACCGCACCGTGCTCGCAAAGGAGCGAACCGTGTCCCTCCCCAACGCCCCCGCGCTCGGGTCGACCCACGACCCCGGCCTGAAGTCCGCCATCGGCAAGGCGACCAAGCACCTCATGCCGATGCTCGTCATCCTGTACTTCGTCGCGTTCCTCGACCGCACGAACGTCGGGTTCGCCGAGGAAGCCCTCAGCGTCGACCGGAACATCTCCGACGCAGCCTTCGCCCTCGGCGCCGGCATCTTCTTCATCGGCTACGCCATCTTCGAGATCCCGTCGAACCTGCTGCTCAAGCGGTTCGGTGCCCGGTTCTGGCTCGCGCGCATCGCGATCACGTGGGGCATCGTCGCCGCGCTGTTCTCGTTCACGACGAACGACACCATGTTCATCGTCCTGCGGTTCATCCTCGGTGTGACCGAGGCGGGCCTGTTCCCGGGCGTGATCATGTACCTGTCCGAGTGGTTCCCGAACAAGGTCCGTGTGCGGATGTTCGCGATCTTCTACCTGGCGCAGCCGTTCTCGCAGATGATCGGCGCTCCGCTGTCCGGTGGGCTCATCAGCTTCGGCGACAAGGCCACCCCGTTCCACGGCTGGCAGGTCATGTTCGCCGGCGAGGGCGCCCTGGCCGTGCTGGCCGGCATCGCGGCGCTCGTGTTCCTGACGAACAGCCCGCAGCAGGCGAAGTGGCTCGAGCCCGGTGAGAAGGACTCGCTGACGGCGGCGATGGCCCGCGAGGACACCGCCCGCAGCGAGGACGGTCCGACGGGCATCTGGAAGGCGATGGCGAGCGGCCGCGTCTGGTACTTCACGATCATCTACTTCTGCCTGCAGGTCGCCGTGTACGGCACGACCTTCTACCTGCCGCAGCAGGTGTCGGCGCTCCTCGGCCAGGACGTCGGCTGGCAGGTCGGCCTCGTCGCCGCGATCCCGTGGCTCGTCGGCCTGGTCGCCTGCTACCTCGTCGGTTCGCGGGCGGACACCGTCGGTCGTCGTCGACGCTGGGGCACCTGGTTCTACATCACGACCGGCCTGTCGATCCTCGGCTCGGCGTGGGCGGGCGCGAACGGGCAGCCGATCCTCGGCATCCTGTTCATCACGCTGGCCGTCGCGAGCTTCCTGGCGGTCGGGCCGATCACCTGGGCCTACCCGACGGCGTTCCTCACCGGTGCTGCGGCCGCCGCGGGCATCGGCCTCATCAACTCGCTCGGCAACCTCGGCGGGTTCGTGGCCCCGATCATGCGCACCGCGATCAACGAGGTGGTGCCGACGGAGAGCGGAGCGTTCGGCATCGTGTCGCTCGGGGTGCTCGCGTTCGTGGCCGCGGTGATGATCTTCTGCACGAAGCTCTTCCGCGGCGCGAAGGCGGACGAACTCCTCGACACCACGCACGTCCGGGCACAGGGAGACGAACGATGACCAGACTGTTCAACGACCCCGCGGACTTCGCGGACGAGGCCACCGACGGGTTCGTCGCGGCGAACGAGCGCTGGGTGCGCAAGGTGCACGGCGGGGTGGCGCGCTCGACGACGTCGCCCGACGGCACGGTCGCCGTCGTGATCGGCGGCGGGTCCGGGCACTACCCGGCGTTCGGTGGACTCGTCGGGCACGGTCTGGCGGCCGGTGCGGCGATGGGCAACCTGTTCGCGAGCCCGTCCGCCCAGCAGGTGGCCGGGGTCGCCCGCGCCGCCGCGCACGGCGGTGGGGTGCTCCTCAGCTACGGCAACTACGCGGGTGACGTGCTCAACTTCGACGCCGCGTCGCGCACGCTCGAAGCCGAGGGCATCCCGGTCCGCACCGTCCGGGTCACCGACGACGTCACGTCGGCCCCGGCGGACGAGGCAGCCAAGCGCCGCGGCATCGCGGGCGACCTCTGCGTCTTCAAGGTCGCCGGCGCCGCCGCCGAACGGGGCGACGACCTCGAGGCGGTCACCGCCGTCGCGGACCGCGCGAACGACCGGACCCGGTCGTTCGGCGTCGCGTTCTCCGGGTGCTCGCTGCCCGGCGCCGAGGAGCCGCTGTTCGAGGTGCCCGAGGGCCGCATGGCGGTCGGCATGGGCATCCACGGGGAGCGCGGCATCGACGAGACCGACGTGCCGACCGCCGACGGACTCGCGACGCTGCTCGTCTCGCGGCTGCTCGACGAGGTGCCGTCCGGTGTCACGGCCGACGGCGCGCGGGTCGTGCCCATCCTCAACGGGCTCGGCTCGGTCAAGTACGAGGAGCTCTTCGTCGTCTACCGCTCGGTGCAGCGGCTGCTCGCGGACGCGGGCGTCGTCATCGTCGAGCCGGAGGTCGGGGAACTCGTCACGAGCTTCGACATGGCCGGCGTCTCGCTCACCCTGCTGTGGCTCGACGACGAGCTCGAGGAACTGTGGGCAGCACCCGCCGACACCCCCGCGTACCGCAAGGGCGGCGCGGTCGCGCAGGAGCGGGTGGACCCCTCGGTCGTCGAGGCCGAAGCGTCCCCGGACGCGATCGGCGAGGCCAGCGACGAGTCGCGTGACGTCGCGGCCCGGATCGCCCGGGGGTTCGCGGCCGTCCGCGCGGTGATCGACGAGCACGCCGACGAACTCGGGCACATCGACTCGGTCGCCGGTGACGGCGACCACGGCATCGGCATGCAGCGCGGAGCACACGCCGCCGACGCCGCGGCGTCGGACGCTGTGTCGCGCGGAGCCGGCGCTGGCTCGGTCCTGCGGATCGCGGCCGACGCGTGGTCCGACAAGGCCGGCGGTACGTCCGGTGCGATCTGGGGAGCCGCCCTGGAGGCACTGGGTCGCGTCCTCGGGGACGACGAGGCTCCGACGGGTGCCACCGTCGCGGACGCCGTCGGTGCGGCCAGCGAGGCGGTGCTCGCCTTCGGCGCGACGGTCGGCGACAAGACGATGGTCGACGCGCTCGTGCCGTTCGGTGCGGTGCTCCGCACCCGAGTCGACGCCGGCGCTCCGCTCGCCGAGGCGTGGGCTGCCGCCGTGTCCGCGGCGAAGGAGGCCGCGGACGGCACCGCGGAGCTGCTGCCGAAGATGGGCCGCGCCAGGACCCACGCCGAGCAGGCGGTCGGGACGCCCGACCCGGGAGCGGTGTCGTTCGCGCTCATCGTGGAGGCGGTCGCACCGTGATCACCGTCGGGGTGTCGCTGAAGATGTACTTCTCGCACGCGCGCACGCTCTCGTGGGCGGCGGACGTGGCGGACATCGCTCGGCGGCACCCCGCGGTGCAGTCCGGCGCCGCCGAGCTGTTCGTCGTCCCGACCTTCCCGGCGCTCGTGCCGGTGCGGCAGGTCATCGACGAGCGCGGTGCCCCGGTGCTCCTCGGTGCGCAGGACCTGGCGTGGGCGGACGAGGGCGCGTTCACCGGGGAGGTCTCCGGGCGTGAGCTCCGTGAGATCGGGGTCGACCTCGTCGAGATCGGCCACGCCGAACGGCGGTCCCTGTTCCACGAGACCGACGACGAGATCGCGGGGAAGGTGCACGCCGCGTTCCGCAACCACCTGCGGCCG
>NZ_FNKG01000001.1:665377-1930340 GCF_900101675.1 Curtobacterium sp. UNCCL20
CTCCGTGAGATCGGGGTCGACCTCGTCGAGATCGGCCACGCGGAACGGCGGTCCCTGTTCCACGAGACCGACGACGAGATCGCGGGGAAGGTGCATGCCGCGTTCCGCAACCACCTGCGGCCGTTGATCTGCGTCGGGGAGGCGAGTCGTGCCTCCAGTCAGACCGCGGTCGCCGACGTGACCGCGCAGCTCGACCGGTTCACCGCGACGGCCGTCGCCGACGGACTGGCCGGTTCCGTCATCGTGGCGTACGAGCCGGTCTGGTCGATCGGCGCGCCGCAGCCGGCGCCCGACGACCACATCGTCGACGTGCTCGCCGGCATCGAGGCGCACCTGGCGTCCCGGCCGGAGCTCGCGGGCAGCGCCGTGATCTACGGCGGCAGCGCCGGGCCGGGCCTGCTGACCCGGGGTCAGGGCCGGATCGGGGGGCTGTTCCTCGGCCGGTTCGCCCACGACCCCGAAGCGATCCGGACGATCCTCGACGAGGTGACCGCGCTCAGTTGAGCTGGTCCTCCACCGGTCGCGGTGCACGGCCGAGGAGTTCCCCGAGCAGCGGGTCCGTCCCGGCGAACAGCCCCTGGCCCGCCGCGCGGAACATGCCGAGCAGGAAGCCGACCATGTGCGGGTCCTGCCCGGCGGCGATCGCCCGCGCCGTCCACTCGTCCTCGCCGAGGACCTCGTACCGGATCGTCAGTCCGGTGCGGGCGGACGCGGCGTCGGCGAGCTCGGCGAAGGTCGGCGCTGCCGGTGCGGTCAGGGTCACCGGTCCGTCGTACGGCTCGTCGGCGAGGAGGATGCGGGCTGCGGCTTCGGCGGCGTCCTCGCGTGCGGTCCACGAGACGGGGCCGTCGACCGGGACGGACACGACGCCGGTTGTCTGCCACGGGCCCATCAGCCACCCGGTGCTGTGCGCGTAGAACCCGTTCCGGAGGCTCGTCCACGGCAGGCCGGACTCGCGGAGCAGGTCCTCGGTGCGGGCGTGGTCGTCGGCGGGTGCGAACGGCGACCCGTGCGCTGCGCCCTGGTGGCTCGTGTAGAGGACCCGGCCGACCCCCGCCGTGACCGCGGCGTCGACGGCGGCGCGGTGCAGGGCGACGGCGTCGGCCGTCGGCTCGTTCGACGACACGAGCAGGAGCTGGTCGGCACCCGCGAACGCCGCCGGCAGGGTCTCCGGTTCCGCGTAGTCGCCGCGGCGGACCTCGACGCCCCGTGCGGCGAACCGGTCGGCCCTGGCGGGATCGCGGGTGACCACCGCGACCTCGGACGGCGAGAGGCGTTCGAGGAGGTGGTCGGTGGTGGCGCCGTTGAGGGCGCCGGTGGCTCCGGTGATGACGATCATGGTCGACTCCGATTCGTTGATAACTACTTGGTGTTATCGACGGTAACACACTGGTAGCAGTGTGTTGTTATCGTTGTTCCGTGATCGACCAGGGGACGCAGCGCGACGAGACACGAGCACGCATCGTCGAGGTCGCCGGGCGCATGCTCCGCGACGAGGGTGCGGCCGCGGTCACGACTCGAGCGGTCGCCGAGGGCGCCGGGGTGCAGGCACCGACGATCTACCGGCTCTTCGGCGACAAGGACGGTCTGCTCGAAGCCGTCGCCGAACACGCGATGACGACCTTCACCGCCGTCAAGGCCAATGCGGTCCGAGCGGCACGCGACGAGCAGGTCGACCCGCTGGAGGACCTCCGCGTCGGGTGGACGACCACCATCGGCTTCGGCCTGGCGAACCCCGACCTGTTCGTGCTCCTCAGCGATCCCGAGCGGGGACGGCGCTCGGCCGCAGCGCGGGCTGGCACCGCCCTGCTCGCCGAACGCGTCCGCCGGGTCGCCGAGGCCGGACGGCTCGCCGTCCCGGAGCACCGCGCGGTGGACCTGATGCACGCCGCCGGCACCGGCGCCGTGCTGTCGATCCTGTCCAAGCCCCAGGCCGAGCGGGACGCCTCCCTGGCGGACGACGCGTTCGCGGCCGTCCTCGGGCGGATCATCGTCCGCGACGAGGAGGCCGGGACGGATCGAGCCGCTGCGGTGACGAGCGCAGCGATCACCCTCCGGGCCGCGGCACCGGACCTCGACGTGCTGTCGTCGGCCGAGCGGACCATGCTCGCCGAGTGGCTCGACCGGATCGCGAGCGCTTAACCCCGGGGCTGCTCCTCCGGCGCGAGCATCTGGGCCAGGACCGCGTACAGCTCCTTGGGGTCGCGGGCGAGCATCTGCTTGATCGACGCGGTCTGCTCGTCCACCACGACCTCGTACTCACCGCGCTCCACCCCGTCCAGCGTCGCCCGCGCCACGTCCGCGGGGTCGATCTTGGCCATCGAGACCCCCGCAGTCATGTCCGTGTCCGCGACTCCGAGGTGCACGGACATCACCGACGTCCCCTGGTCGGCCAACTCGTGACGCAACGCGTTGCCCATGTTCCACAGGGCGGCTTTCGACACCGCGTAGGCGGACGCCCCCGGCATGGCGAGCCAGGAGGCGCCCGAGGCGATGTTCACGATGGTCCCACCGCCGTTCGCGGACAGGACGGGGGCGAAGGCGCGGATCACCGACAGGGTGCCCCAGACGTTGGTGTCCATGTCGGCGTGGGCCGCGTCCAGGTCGCCCAGCAGGGTCGCGGTGGTGGCGATCCCGGCGTTGTTGACGAGGAGGTCGACGTCGGTCGCGACAGCAGCGGCGTCGGCGACGGACTGCGGCGACGTGATGTCGAGGGCGAGACGCTCCACGCCCTCGAGGTCGATCAGTTCGGGTCGTCGGGCGGTCGCGTACACCGTCGCCCCGCGTGCGATCAGCTGGGCGGCGAGGTGGCGTCCGATACCGCGGTTCGCGCCGGTGACGAGGGCAGTGGCTCCAGAGATGTCCATACCGGTACGGTAGAACCTGACGTTGACGTGAGGATCAAGCAGGGAAGCCGGGAAGAGCATGCGGATCGGAGAACTCGCAGCACGCGCCGGCGTCAGCGTGCGGTCGCTGCGCTACTACGAGGAACAGGGCCTCCTCGAGTCCGAGCGGACCACGGGCGGGCACCGGGAGTACCGCGAGTCCGACGTGACGCGGGTGCGCTTCATGCAGATGCTCTACGCAGCGGGCATGCCCAGCCGCCGGATCATCGAGCTCCTGCCGTTCCTCGACACCGGGGTCGCGACACCGACGATGCTCGACCACTTCGACGAGGAGAGTGAGCGCATCCGACACCAGGTCGAGGCCCTCACCGCGACCCAGGATCGCCTCGCGCGGCTCCGCGAGATCGCGGCGGAGTCGATCGCGGGACGGTCACCGGACGAGTGCCGCTCGTCGGCCAACGCGGCCGCCGGCTGACGGCGAGGATCCTGCGCCGCCCGTTCGCACGACGCCCTGCCCCGCGAGCGGTTCGCCCCGAGACGATCAGGCGTCGTCACGCGCGCCGGCCAGCCCGTGGTCGTGCGCGTAGACGACGAGCTGCACCCGGTCACGCAGGGCCAGCTTCCCGAGGATGCTCGAGATCTGCGTCTTCACGGTCGACTCGGTGACGAACTCCTTCGCCGCGATCTCCGCGTTCGACAGCCCCCGCGATGCCCAGCCGAACACGATGCGCTCCCGGTCGGTCAGCGTCTGGAAGGCCGGCGGCTGCGGGAGCGGCGCGCGCTCCACGTCGGCACCGAACAGCTGCGACAGGTCGTTCGGAGCGATCACCGAGCTGCCCTCGTGCACCGCGCGGACGGCTGCGAACAGGAACGGCGGCGTGGTGTCCTTCAGCAGGAACCCGCTCGCGCCGAGGCGGATCGCCGTCGCCGCTGCCGGGTCGAGCCCGAACGTCGTGAGGACGACCACGCGGGGGAGCGGCCCGTTCACCGCGCCGGAGAACAGCTGCCGGACTGTCTCGAGCCCGTCCATGCCGGCCATCCGCATGTCGAGCAGCATCACGTCCGGTCGGAGCTCCGGGATGCGCGCGAGTGCTTCGGCGCCGTCCGAGGCCTCGCCGACGACCACCATGTCGTCCTGTGCGTCGAGCACTACGCGGAGCCCCGCGCGGAACAGTGCCTGGTCGTCGGTGAGCAGGATGCGGATCGGATCGGTCATCGGATGGTCCCCCCATGGGCGTCGAACGGGATGCGGGCGCGTGCGGCGAACACGTCGTCCAGGACGGCGGCGTCGAAGGACCCGCCGAGGGCGTGGAGCCGGGACTGCATGCCCTCGACCCCGCGCCCGGAGCCCGCGGTGGTGCCGTCGCCGACGACGTTCTCCACCTCGAGCACGAGATCGGCGCTCCGCCAGGTCTCGCGCACCACGACCGGCTGGCCGGGGGCGCCGTGGCGGAGCGCGTTCGTGAGCATCTCCTGCAGGACCCGGCGAGCGGCGGTCCCGCTGTCCGGACCGAGCGGCCGGGCGGCGCCGCGCAGGGTGCGGTCCACCTCGACGCCGGCTTCCCGGATGCCCTGCACGATCTCGTCGAGCGAGCCCGGGTCGGTGTCGGTCCCCGAACCGTCGATGTGCCCCAGGACCTGCCGGACCTCGACGAGCGAGCTGCGGGCGGTGCTGGCGATGGTGGCACTGACCTCGCGGATCCGGGCCTCGTCGTCGAGGAACGGCACCGAGTCGGCCTGCGCGATGATCACGGCGAGGGAGTGTCCGACGACGTCGTGCACGTCCCGTGCGATGTCGGCGCGGATGCGCTCCGCCTCGGCCTCGTCGATCGCCCGGGTGGCGACCTCTTCGGCGCGGGTGGCGACCTCGGCTGCTCGGGACGCTGCGGCTTCGGCGTCCGCGCGGCGCTCCGACTCGCGGTTGCGGGAGCGGAAGGCCCGCACGGCCAGGCCGCCGGCCCACACGCTGACGAGCGAGGTCGCCGGCGCTGCCAGCGCGAGGAAGGCCTGGTCACCGGGGCCGGTGACGAGCACGGCGAAGCGGAACCCGGTCAGGGCCAGGTACGCGGTCGCGCCGACACCCGCCACGAGGGCGAGGAGACCGGAGAGCACGACCTCGGCCTTGGAGCCGACGATCGCGGTCGTGCCGATCACGACGAAGAGCGCCAGGTCGACGAGGGACGGTCGCTCGTACCCCTGCACCTGGATGACGCCGAGCACGACCGTCATGAGCATCGCGGCCGACGGCGAGATGCGGCGCAGGGCGATGGCACCGGAGGCGGCGACGACGGCGGAGAGGCTCGCGTGCTCGAGTTCGAGGTCGATCGGGGCGAGGAACGCGAGCGCCGCGATGACCGCCCAGACCACGTCGATGATGATCGACCGGGTGGCGAGCGGCCGGATGAACGTGCGCCGTTCGGTCACGGCTCGATCATCGCACGGCGTCCGGACGCGGGGGTCACGGCATCGGCGACATCGCGACGAGCGCGATGGCGGTGACTGCGACGATCGCGGCGCAGAGCAGCAGCGTGGCGATCGTGTGCTTCGTCGAGGACTCCATGCCATCAGCCTCCGGGGTGGAGGGGGTCGGCGGCATCAGGCCTGAGGGGGAAGGCGTTCATCCGACCGGCTGAAACGCACTTCCGCGCACTCACCCGGCGGTGCTGTCGCGGAGCATGGCCGGGCACGTGCCGCCGGGGTCCGTCGACAGCTCGTAGTGCCACGACTCGTTCTCGTACGTCTGGCACAGCCCGAAGTCCGATCCGTGCTCCTGCATCCACGAGGCCGCGTCGATCTGCCCGACGTCGACCGCCCGCCCCTGGACGTGCGCCGACCGCCCCGGGGTGTTCACCCAACGGCGTGCTTCGCGGAGTGAGCCGTGCTCCTCGACGGCCTGGTCGAGGAGCGCCTGCTGGTACCGGGCAGTCCGCCACCCGGAGTTGATGCGCACCTCGACCCCGTCAGCAGCAGCAGCTTCCGTCGCACGGTCCACCGCCCGACGGAGGTCCCGGTCGAGGTTCGCGATCTCCGGGGTGTCAGCGATCTCCGCCAACGGGTGGCTGTCAGCGGAGTAGCCGTCGGCGCTGCTGACCGAGACACCGGCGACCTGCGTGACGTCACCGGTCGGGACCTCCGCCGGTGCGCCGCGCGACCTGCTGGTCGGGTTCGGCGAGCCGTCACCGTCGTGGATCGAGGCGGCGGCGCACCCGGCGACGGTGAGCGCGAGGAGGCAGACGATGGAGGAGGCGATGACATGAGGACGTGACTGGTGGTGCATGTCCCCAGCGTGCGGACCGACCCGGTTCGTCCGCGTCGGGCGCGGGGCCCAAGCGCATGGTCCCGTCGACGGAACCGGTCACTTCCCAGCGTGAGCAGGAGTCGGCCTGGAGGCGCGTGGCGGCGCCGCCTCGCGCCTCCAGTTCCGCCCGGTCGTCGCGATCAGGGCTGACATCTAGCGCTTTGTGTCGTGCCGCCCGGGCGCGTAGTGGGTCACGGCTTCTGGTTTCGACCCCCTTATTTGGGGGTTCGGTGTATTTGGGGGTTCGGTGGCGGGGGTAGTTCCGTAGCGTAACTTTTGGTTGCACGGCGCCGTCATGGGGGCGGCATTGCTGGTCGCGGCCTGTTGAGGGGTTCTGCGCGTGTTCGCGACGTCGCCGTTGTCTGTTCGTTCTCGTTGGGTGATGCTCGCGGTCGTCACGTTGGTGGCGTTGCTCGGGTCGCTGTTGGCGGTGGTGAGTCCGCCGCAGGCTGCGCATGCTGCGGTGACGGGTACGGGTGGTCAGTTCGTGCCGATGACCACGAACGCGCGGGTGTTCGACGGCGCGACGGGGAAGGGCACCTACGCAAGCGTTCCGATTGCGGGTGTGAAGGGGTTGCCGTCGTCGGGTGTGGGTGCGGTGACGATGATGGTCACGGTCGTGAACCCGCAGGGGCAGGGGCAGCTGTTCGGCCGGCCTTCGTCGGCGGATGCGTCGACGCTGATGATGGTCTACAACTCCGGGATCCCTGGCAACACGTCGAACTCGTCCCTGCTCGCGGTCGGTGATGACGGTTCGCTGCAGGTCATGACCGAGACCGCGCAGACGCGGCTCATCATCGATGTCACGGGCTACTACACGTCGACGAAGAACGGTGTTGGCGCTGGCGGCCTGGTGCCGATGGCACCGACGCGGATCGTCGACACGCGGAGCGCACTGGGGGCGCCGAAGGCGCAGCTGGATGGCGGTGACTCGATCACGTTCCAGGTGACCGGTAGGAACGGGATTCCTGCGGGTGCAGCGGCGATCGCGGCGAACATCATCGTGATCAACCAGGAGGGCCTGCCTGGTTGGGTGCGCCCGTCACCGTCGGGTGGGACGAAGAGCACCGGCTCGTTGAACTACAACTCGACCAAGGGGTGGTCGACGGCGATGAGCGCGCAGGTCGCGGTCGGCTCCGATGGGAAGGTCACGATCGACACCGCGACCGGTGGTGGGCTGATCGACGTCCTCGTTGACGTGCAGGGCTACTTCCTGCCCTCCAATCCCGGTGGCGGTTTCACGCCGCAGACTGGCCGGCTGATCGACACGCGGAAGACGGCGAGCATTGCCTCCGGTGCGACGTTCACCGTGCAGGTTGGCGGTGTCCTTGGTGCGCCCTCGGTCGAATCGGGTCTGTCGGCGGCTGCGCTGACGTTCACCGCGGTCAACAACAGTGCCAGCGACACGTACGCGCAGGTCTACGCAGACGGTGCGGCGGTCCCGACGGGGTCCGCGATCAACAGTGATGCGACCTCGATCATCTCGAACACGATCGTCACCGCGGTCGGGGCGAACGGGAAGATCCGGGTCCGGAACAACGGGCCGACGGCGATGGATTACGTCATCGACTTCCAGGGCACCTACAACTCGTTGCCTGCGGGGCCGGCGGACACGGGTCGGACGGGTCAGCGGACGTCCGCGACGACGCTGCCGTTCCCGATCTCGGACCAGACCACCGCCTCGGTGGACGTGGGAACGGGCAACGTGCTCGTCACGACCAGTGCATTGGCGCTGCCGGGGGTGACGGGGAACGCGACGATCGGGGCTGCGTACAACTCGCGTGCGGCGAACGTGGCGAACAGCAACACGATGGACGCGAACCGGTGGCAGTACGCCCTCGCCGGCGCGGGGGACCTCACCGCGAACGCTGCCGGCGTGGTCTACACGGACGCTGCGGGCACGGCGTGGCAGTTCAAACCGACCGGCACGCAGGGCGCGTTCACGACCCCGGCGGGGCTGCAGCAGACCCTGTCACGGGTGAACACGTCGGGCACGAACTACGAGTACACGCTGAAGGGGTGGACGACGAACTCGGTGACGCACTTCAACCTCGCCGGGCAGCCCACCTCGATCGTTGACCGGAACGGTAACCAGACCAGCTTCAACACCAGCGACGGGTACTCCCTGACGACCCTCGTCTCGACAGCCGGAACGAGTGGTGCGAAGACGGCGAAGTCTGCGTACTCGGGCGGCACGCAGACGTTCTCCCAGACCAGTGGGTCGAGCAGTCGGAGCGTGTCCTGGGTGAAGAACAGCAACGGTGACATCACCACGTACACGGACGCCACGGGCAAGAAGACCACCTTCGGGTACGCGAACGGGGACCTGACCTCGATCACGGCGCCGACGGGCGGGGTGACCACCTTCACCTACGACAGCTCCGACCGCGCCACGCAGGTGCAGCAGCGCAACACCACGGCGGGTTCGCCGGGGACTGCGGTGACGCGGTTCTCGTACGCGAACGACACGACGACGCAGGTCGCGGACCCGCGGTCGGATCAGTCCGCGACGGTCGCAGCCGCGAAGCACACCACCTACACGCTCGACAGCAACGACCTGGTCACCAAGGCGGTGGACGCTGCCGGCCGTGAACGGTCCCGCACCTACAACTTCGCGAACAACGGCGTCGCGAGCTCGACGGTCGGCGCCGGCACGACGAGCTCGACATCGACGAACACCTACGACGGCAACAACGGGCAGTCGCTGACGCAGTCGCAGTCCGCATCCGGCAGCACAGGCTCCGCCACCTACGGGTCGTCATCGCCGACCGCATACCTGCCGGCTTCCACGACGGACAGCTCGAAGAACAAGACCAGCTACGGCTACGACGGCCCGGGCAACCAGTCCTCGACCGGAACCGGCAGCGGCCCCGAAGCATCGACCGCGAAGCTGACCTACAACAGCAAAGACAACGGCGACAAGTACGCTTGGGGGGCCGTGAAGACGGCGGTCGCTCCCGGGAACACGTCCGGCACTGTTTACGCGTACGACGCGAACAACCAGCTCGGCTCGATCACTCCGCCGGCGGGAACGAGCCTCGGTGTGCAGAAGTACGCGTACGACGACCTCGGCCGGGTGAAAAGCCACACCGATGGCGACGGCGGCGTGACCTCCTACACGTATGACAATGACGACCGCATGCTGACGACCGTGTTCAGCGACGGCACGCCGACGGTGACGAACACCTACGACGGCAACGGGAACCAGCTTACCGAGCAGTCCGCGACCGGCACCGTCACTAACAGCTACGACCAGCGGAACCGGCTGATCAGCACGGTGAACACCGCCGGCGGCGGGACCGTGTCCTACAGCTACGACTTGGCCGGGAACACCGTACAGGTCACCGACCAACACGGCACTCTCACCCACGCATACGACCCGGCAAACGCGCTGCAGTCCACGACGTACCCAACTGGGAACGGTGACACCGCGGAGCAGCTGTACTGGACCGATGACCACGGCCGCCGCACCGACACCTGGCTAAAGGCGGTTCCGAACGCCAACCCGACGGAGAGCCCGACGTCGTGGCAAGCGCACCAGAAGATCACTTACGGCGCCTCCAATAAGGTCACCCGCGTCCAGGCATGGCAAGCCAGCGACCAGTCGAAGCCCGTCGTAGACCTGTCCTACTGCTACATCACCGGGATCACCGCCGGCAGTGATTGCACTGCGAGCACGAGTCCGAACGACACCGACAAGATCCAATGGGTCAAGGACAACGTCACCGGGCAGACCACCACCTACACGTACGACTCGAACAGTCGCCTCACGAAGGCCGCCGAGGCTAGCGGCGAGACGAACGTCACCTGGGCGTATACCTACGACGCCGCCGGGAACCGGCTCACCGCTATCAAGACCGGCGATGCGACCAGCTCGCAAGGGCTGACCTACAACGCGGTTGGGCAGATCACCACCACTGGGTACACGTACGACGGAGTCGGGAACCTCACCGCATCACCGTCGGCAACGTTCACCTACAACGGTGCGCAGCAGCTGACCTCCTCCACGAAGGACGGCGTGAAGACCACCTACGACTACGCCGGTGCTGACATGAGCAACCTGCTGCATCAGTCCACGGACGGCGGCGCGGAGTACGACTACACCTATGGAACTTCTCTTCGCACACTCGAGGTTGCGAACGATGGGATCGCGAGCATGATCAGCGACCCGACAACGGGGCAGCCGCTCGATCTGCAGACTTCCGATGGCACCACGAGCATGTGGATCGTCGATGGCACCGGTAGTCCAGCCGCCGCGATTGCTGACACCGGGAAGACGGCGTACACGGTTTCCTACGACCCATACGGAGGCGAGAGGATCTCGACGGACAGCACGGCGAGTAGGGAGTGGCAGCAGAACCCATTTGGATTCAAATCCGGACTCCGCTCCAGCGACGCAAACGGGATGACGAAGTTCGGATACCGGTGGCAGACTAGCGGCACTGGCGGATGGCTCGAACGCGACACCCTTGACGTACCCCTCAGCCCAACAAACGCAAATCGATATGCATACGCCGCGGATGATCCTATCAATGCATCCGACCCTAGCGGTCGGGACTATCTCACGGCAGGCGTGTCTGGATGTGCGGGCTTCTGTTTCAACTTCCAGATCAGCCACGAGGCAGGCGGTCAGTGGGGTTTCACGCGAGGGATCGGGGGAGGCGGAGACGTTGGCATCACTGGATACCTCGGCGCGCAGACTGGGCATTTGACAGAGGGCAAGACGCAGGACACGACTCTTGGTTTCGCCGGTGGTTTCGGTTTCCAAGGAACCCGATCGACCGACCTCGAAGGGGGCAATCCCGCTGCTGGTGCCGCGGCAACTGTTGGAGCGGGTATCGGCGTCAGTTCAGTTAGCGATTACACGAGTACTTGGTGATGAGCGACCTGCAGGGCGAGATGCTCGTCACCGGCCTGATCATAACGATCATTGGGGTGGTTGTTTTCCTGGCAGCCGCATCGGTGAGTGCCTCTATCCAGAGAGGTATCAGGTCGCTGTTTTCGTTGGATCTCGCCAGCAGTCGATCGGCGCTTTGGGGGGTTCGAGGGGCTGGAATCTTTTTCGTGCTTTTCGGGCTAGCACTTGGGGCACTCGCGCTGTTCACAATTTAGGAGAGTAGCTAGCGAAGACTGACAGGTCCACTACCGGCGAAGCCGAGCCCTGACGGTCGCGTCGGCTGGTCCTGGACTCGATGGCGAGAGGTTCCGGATGCAAGCCAAGGTCATGAACGGGTGATGGACGCTCGCTAGCAGCTTGAACCTGAGTGACTCCAATCTGTTCCGCCGCTAGGAGCACCCTCACCATGGCGATGTACCCGAGGGACGGGAATGCTGCAGGATTGGTTGACTCGTTCGTTTAGGCCGCGAGTGCGACGCCAACCGCTACGCCTACGCCGGTGACGACCCAACCAACTTTTTTGACCCCGTCGGTCTCGGCTTTGGTGAGGACCTGGCTAGCACCGTGATCGGTGGAGTCGTTGGAGTGGCGGTAGCTGGCTCGATCTGCGTGGCGACAGGCGCAGAATCACTCGGCACTGGATGCGCGCTGGGAGCTGTTGCTGGTAGCACCGTGGGGACTGCCGTCGGAAACGCCTCCGTTGGGCTTCTCGAAGGAGAAAGTGCGGGACAAGTTGGAACGCGACTCTGGCAAGGCGCTGTTGTAGGCGCCGTGGCCGGTGGCATCGCTGTTGGCGGCGCGGCACTATTCCTCTAAGGAGAAGGTATGACGAAATCTGGTTCGCAGCGGCGGGCGTCGCTGAGTCTGATGGTCACCATTGCTACTTACTTCCTCGCGATCGTTTTCATCGTTCTCCCGCTGGTAAACGCCAATTGGGCGCGAGCTTCCGTTATTTCATTCATTGCAGCTGCAATATGTGTGGTCTGGGGCAGCGTGTTCATCTGGGTGAGGAAACGAAACTTGCGCCAAAGTTGATGTGCGAGCGGTCTTGGATGTGAGCGGGATAGTCGCTGTCGGAGCGCTGGCAGCGCCGTCGCGCTCCCCCCCCCCCACGTGACCAGGAAGAGGACCTCACATCAGCGGCGAGGTCCTCTTCGCTGTTCGCTCGTTATTGTCCGAGACCTCGCGCACGATAAGCACTATCCCGAAGACTCGCAGCTAACCCCTTCGCGTTCAAGGCTGGCATCGAGGACACCCGCACCGGGCTCGTGAAGTTCGGACAGCGCTGGTACGACCCGTACTGGGGGTCCTGGACCCAGCAAGATACCCTCGACAGCCCCCTCGACAGCCCCCTCGACAGCCCCCTCGACCCCTCCAACGGCAACCGCTACGCCTACGCCGCCGCCGACCCCATCAGCCGGCGTTCTCGACAGTCGCTACGAGGTGTACACGGATACCGACGCTTGCGATGCTCAGATCGCGAGGGATCGTGAGACCGGCGCTCGGTGGAAGGCCGGCTACGTGGCGCCTTGTCAGACCTTCTGACGAGGAGCCCCCTAGGAAAGACGTCTCGCTCGTCGGGCGAGGCGTCTTTCCCCGCCGCTCTCAACCCGCATCATCTGGTGGGTGTCCATTGGATCGGAGTAGCGTCACCGATATGACTGACGATCAGACGAGGGGGTGTTACGGCCTTGTGACCGGGAGTGTCCTTCTCCTGGTCGGTCTTGCATTTCTCGTGAGTCAAGCAAACGTGGTCGCCGGCGTCATATTCGTTTTCGTTGGCGCTGTCATGCTCATCGTAGGAACCCTCGTGCCTTGGGCGCGTGGCGGGCGTCCTCGGCCTCCTCGTTGAGGTTCGCCGTCTAACCGTGTGCACGCCGGCACAGCCGCTGAGTGGCTTCGGCTGACGAGAATTGGCGCCATGGATCGTGGGCTGATTGACGATTCGCATCACGTCGACGACGACGATGGCGCCCGACAAGACGTCTCGCATCGCTAGGGTTGCGAGACGTCTCGCCGACACCTTGGTCATGGGTGCGGGAACGGCGGAAGTTCTCGGTCGGCGAGTTTCGTAACCGTGTATCGCAAGTGCGCTCGATGATCGCTGTCCTGCAAGTGGGTTGCGAGACGGCAGCCGCATCCTGGAGAAGCTGCTCGAGCAGGCGCGAACGTCGACCCGAAAGCAGGACTCTGACCCGCGGGAACAGGATTCGCTTGTCGCTGAGGTCTTCCGCGATGCGCTGAAGGGAGACGGTGTCCGGCTCGACGGAGTCGGGTCCGGTCGCCAGCGCACCCCTCGACGGGACGGTCTCCGTCGAAACGATCGCGATCGCGGTCACGGCCGCTCGTCCGTCACCCGACCCCGCTGCCAGCTGCTGCTGGCCGGACGTCGTCGACGCGCTCGAGCCAGTCCCGGATCAGGGCCCCGGTCAACGCGGGCCGTTCCAGGTGGACACCGTGGCCCGCGGTGTCGAGGACCGCGTACGTCCCGCGCGGGTAGTGCTCGCGCAGCAGCCATCCGTCCTCGTAGCCGACCACGTCGTCCTGCCGCCCGAACAGGTGGAGCGACGGGGCCGTGAACGGCTGCGGGTGAGCGACCTCGGGTTGGACGGGCAGGCCGTAGTGCTCCGCGATGCGGTCCAGCACCGTCTGGTCGGAGCCCTGTTCACCGGGCAGGACGGAGGTCATGAACGCGGTGAGGGTCTCGGTCGTCTGGACGACGTGGGCGGCCGTGAAGTCCTCCAGCGCATCGCCCGCCAGGTCGAGCGCGGCCGGTTCGACGACCAGGACCGTGCGGTCCGGGACCCGCCGAGCGCTGTGGTCTGCCTCGACGACGCCGGCGATGGTGGCGAGCCCGAGGACCTGGGCGCGGAGCTCGTGCGCGACGTGGCGGGCGAGCATCCCGCCGAACGACTGCCCGAGCAGGGCGAACGGCTCGTCCCCGAGGAGCGCGCGGATGTCCGCGATGACCTCGTCGGCGACGTCGAGGGCGCTCGCCGCCGTCGAGCCGGGAGCTCCTTCGGCCCACGGGAGGTCGAAGTAGAGCCGACGCCACGGCAGGTCGCCCGTCGTCTGCTCGAGCGGCAGCATGATCCGGTGGTCGACCCCGAACCCGTGGAGGACGACGAGGGGACGACCGGAACCCCGGGCAGACGCGAGCACGCCTCGAACCTACCGTCCACGAGGACGTGCCCGCTCGGGGTGTCCCCGTGTGACGAGCAGCCCGGGTCAGCCGCTGGTGAGGGTGGTGGTCTGCCTCAGTGGTCGTCACCGACAGCAGCGCGGATCGGCAGGATCACCCGACTCGCGATCAGCCAACGACCGTCGTGGAGCGCGACCGTGTCGTCGTACACCACCCCGTGCACGGCCCCGTCGTGCATGATCATCAGCCCCTTCGACCGCACCGAGGCCGCCGTCTCGTCGACAGGGGTGATGACGATGTTCGTCACGAAGTGCGAGAGCGGCGCGTGCCCGGAGGCGAACAGCTGCCCGGCCGCGGCCCGCAGGGCGTCGAGGCCCTGGAAGGCACCCATCCCCGTGCTCGTCATGTCGTAGGTGGCGTCGGGGGTGAACACCTCCCCGAGCTGGTCCAACTGGTTCTCGTCCACGACGAACGCATGGCGGGCGAGCGTCTCCGAGATCTGCTGGCGATCCACGTCAGTGAGCATGGTTCCTCCTCGTTTGGTACTCAGTACCGTAACACACTCGATTCCACTTGGTATCAAGTGTGATCGGTCGGTACGGTGGAGGCATGGCCGAGCAACCAGACCCCGTGGAGCAGCCTGCGCTGTCCCTGCTCGAGCGGAAGCAGCGTGCCGCGCGCCGGCGGATCATCGAAGCGGCCGACGAACTGTTCGCGGAGCGAGGCTTCGACGCCGTCTCGGTCACGGACATCGCCGAGCGTGCCGAGGTGGGGCGGACCACGTTCTTCCGACACTTCGGCGACAAGACCGAGGTGGTCTTCGCCAAGGAGCAGGCGATGTTCGACGCGATCGCTGCCGTCACGTCTCCGGGGTTGGATCCCTCGCAGTCCGTCGAGTCGCTCGCCGGCGCCGTGAGTGCACTCGAACCGCTGGTACTCCAGCTGTGCGCCGAGGCGACCGCCGACCGCGCGACCTACCGACGGCACGTCCTGCTCGTCGACGCGCACGAGGAACTCCGCGCACGCGAGGCAGTGAAGCACCAGTACGTCGCGAGCGAGTTCGCACGGGTGCTCGTCGAGCACGGCGCTCCGCCCAGGGTCGCCACCATCGCGGGACAACTCGCGGTCGCCTGTTACTCCAGCGGCCGTCTCCTCGCCACCGACCCGTCCGACCTCGTCAGCACGACGGCCGACGCGTTCCGGGAGACGCTGGCGATGCACCCGGCGGGGTCGGCACGCTGAGCGACCCGGGTCGAGTCCGTGTCCGGCGCTTCGCGGAGACCGATCGTGCCGCCTTCCTGGCCTACCAGGGACTTCCCGAGGTGCGCCGGTTCCAACCGGGCGGGACCATGAGCGAGCAGGAAGCATCGGCCTTCGTGTCGGAGCAGGCGCGGCGAGGCACTGACGAGCGCGGGGCGTGGCACGGCCGGGTCGTCGAGCTCATCGCCGAGCGGCGCGTGATCGGTGACGTGGGCATCTGGGTTCCTCCGGAGGGGAGCGGCCCTGTGGTCGGCGACCTCGGTTTCCAGTTCGACCCTCGGTACCACGGCCAGGGCTACGCCATCGAGGCGCTCGGGGCCTTCGTCCCGGTCGCGTTCCGGGTCTTCGCGCTCGACCGGGTGACCGCCACCTGCCGAGAGGAGAACCGGTCGTCCTGGCACCTCATGGAGCGGTTGGGGATGCGGCTGCAGTCCGCGTCGGACGGGGAGCGCGGGTACGCACTCGAGCGCGACTGAGACAGGGTCCGGGTCCGGACCAGGACCAGGACCCGGACCAGGACCCGGACCCGCGCCTACGCCCCTCGTCCACCCGTCGGGGGGAACGCGTGCCGACGCGCGACGATCGCGGCGATCGCACTGGGGACCATGACGGCGAACGCGACCCAGGACAGCGAGCCGGTGCCGAAGGCGCCGATGAGCGCACCACCGACGAGTGCGCCAGCGCCGATCATGGCGTTGACGAGCGTGACCATGACGGCAGCGATCGAGTCGGATCCCGCGGCTCGGAAGCCCGCGGTGAGGAACCAGGTCGCTCCTCCTCCGAAGCCGAGCCCCCACAGCACGGCCGCGACGTACACGAGCACCGGGCTGACCGTCACGAAACCGAGCAGCAGGAACGCCGCCGCCAGGAGCAGCAAGCCGCCGACGGTGAGGTGACGGTGGTGCCGGTCGATCCACAGTCCCGTGACGAGGATGCTCACGAACGCGGCGACCCCGAACGAGAGGAGGACCCACTCGACCTGGCTCGCGATGCCGGCGGTGTCGACCAGCGCGGCGATGTACGTGTACAGGACGTTGTGCGCCAGGAAGAAGCCGCTCATCACGGCGAGGATCGTCAGCACGCCCGGAGCTCCGCGCAGGAAGCGGCTCCGCGGGCGTTCCCCGCGCGGCTGCCGGGGCACGACGACCGCGGGCAGTGCGGGGAGTGCGATGAGGACCCACACGATGGTCGCCGCGCCGGCGATCCCGGTCGCCGCGAACGTGAAGTGCCAGCCGGTCGTGTTGCCGAGCAGGGTCCCCAGGGGGAGACCGAGTGACAGTGCAACGGGTGTCCCGGCGTTCGCGATGGACATCGCCCGTCCCTGGTGTCGTTCCGACACGAGCCGTGCGGCGGCGGCGGCGAGGTTGGTCCAGACGAGCCCGGCGCCCACGCCCGCGACGAACCGTGCGACCAGGATGACGGCGAAGTCATCGGTCACGGCGATGGCGAGGTTCGACACCACGAACGCCGCCAGGGCGGTCACGAGGAGGGTCCTCCTGCCCCACCGACGGAGCGCGATGCTCAGGGGCACGGCGCTGACCGCCGTCGCCAGGGCGTACACGGTCACCGTCTGGCCGGCGACCGCCTCGGTGACGTGCAGGGTCGCGGCGATCTCGGGGAGCAGTCCCGCTGGGGTCGTCTCGTTGATGATGCTCAGGAAGCCGGCGAAGAACAGGGCGAGGAGGCCGGCCCACGGCAGCCTCGTGTCCTGCAGCCGGCGGGTGTCGCCGATGGTCTCGGTGGTCATGCGTTCACTCCAGGTAAGACGAATGTCGTACCTGGAGTGAAGCACGAGCCGATGGTACGATGCAAGTCGTACCTGAGGGGAGTGAGTGTGAGCGAAGAACGGTTGCCGACCCGCGACGAGATCGAGATCGGACAGGTCCTGAGTGCCCTGTCGGATCCCAACCGGCGACAGGTGGTCCAGGACCTGCTCGCCGAACCCGAGGGCACCGAGCGGACGTGTACGAGCTTCCAGCTCCCGGTCACCAAGGCCACGAGCACGTACCACTTCCGGGTCCTGCGGCAGGCAGGGCTGACCTACGACCTCAGCTACGGCAACCGACGAGGCGTCTCACTGCGACGGGCAGACGTGGACGCGCGGTTCCCCGGCCTGCTCGACGCGATCGCCGGCGCGAAAGCGGTCGAGGACGCGCCGGCGTCCTGACGCCGTGACCGTGCGCGGCCGTCGTGTCCCACGGGTCGCCGTCCCAGCGTGACCAGATGCGGGCCTGGAGGCGCGTGGCGGCGCCGCCACGCGCCTCCAGGCCGTCAGATCGTGAGTTGGCCGAGCACCCGGTGCGCGATCGAGATCGACTCGCCGGACACCGCGGACCGCGGTGAGGCGAGGAACGCGACGAGGTCCGCGATCTGCTGCGGGCTGGACTCGCCGCCGGCACCCCGCTGCACCTCGGCGGCGGGTTCGTCCGTCACCGTCCCCGGGTTCACGACGTTCACCGTGACGCCGGAGCCGGCGGACTCGTCGGCGAGGTTCTTCGCGATGACGTTCACGGCCGTGTTCCGCAGTGACGCGGTGATGTTGCCGGACAGGTACGCGTTCTGCCCGCTCACCACGACGACCCGTCCGAAGCCGGCGTCGCGCTGCCCGGGGAGCACCACGTTCGCGACCCGGAGGAACCCGAGCGCCTTCCCGTCGATCGCCGTCAGCACCTGCTCCGGGTCGGACTTCTTCGCGGGGTCGAGGGTCCCCGCACTCGGCGCGGCGGTGACGACGAGCACGTCGATCCGGCCGTGCTGCTCGAGCACCTTCGCCACGCCCGCGTCGACCGAGCCCTGGTCGGCGGTGTCGATGCCGACGCTGTCCGCGGAGTCGGACGCGCTGCGGGAGGCGACGACGACGGTCGCCCCCTCGGCACGGAGACGTTCGGCGACGGCTGCGCCGATGTAGCCCTTCCCGCCGACGACGAGCGCGACGCGGCCGGTGAGTTCGAGGTCCACCTCAGGCGCCCTTCGGGTCCGTCGAACCCTGGGATTCGGGTGTCTCGGCGGGGGAGTCGGCCGGCGGCGTCGCGGCGTCCGCCGCGAGTGCCTTCCGGCGCTGCGCCACCTGCACGGCGATCGCCACCGGGACGGCTGCCAGGGCGATCGCGCGGAGCCACGGGCGGTCGAAGACGTGCCGCGTGGCGTGGTCGAGCGAGACCGGACCGGGGCCACCGAGCGCGAACATCGCCGCGGTGAAGCCGAGGTACGCCGGGAACTCGAGCCCGCCGTCCGCGTTGAAGAAGCCGTTCGGGGTGTGCACGCTCGAGGCGACGCCCATCGTCGTCGCGGCACCCGCACCCGCGATCGGTGTCGCGAGGCCGAGCACGAGTCCGGCGCCGGACCCGGCCTCCCCGAGGCCGGCGAGGACGGCGTTCCGACGGGCCGGACGGAAGCCCATCGCGTGCATCCCCTGGGCGGTGCCCTCGATGCCGCCGCCGCCGAACGCGCCGAACAGCTTCTGTGAGCCGTGCGAGACGAGGACGGCGCCGAGGGCGATGCGGAGCAGGGTCTTGGCGGTGACCGAGGCGGTGGTGGTGCTCGTGCTCATGGAGTTCCTCCTGTTCGTCGGTCGTGTGCGGGGACGATCGTCTTCCGCAGCACGGTCTTGCTCTTGCCGATGTGTCGTTCGAACGTGAACCCAGCCTGCTCGAACATGGCTCTGGTCCCGTTGTGCAAGAAGGACGACGAGGTCCGCTTGCCCGGTGTGAGCTCGTTCGGGAACGAGACGACCTCGCCGCCTCCCGCCTGGGCGATGAGGTCGAGCGCGCCGTCAGGGGTGAGCGGCTCGATCACGTGCGTCGTCGTCGTCATGGCGTCACCCGGCCCTGTCCGTCCTCGTCATCCTGCCACCGCGCCGCGCGATCCGGCCAGGATCGCCGCGTCAATCGTCCACTCCGGACAGGCACCCAGACCGCGACGCCGACCATCGCCCCTGCACACGGACCGACACGAGTGGAGGAACGCCATGCCCGACCAGCAGCAGCCGCCCGGGAGCGAACAGGAACTCACCCCGAAGGCCGACCACGGCGAGGAGTCGTACCGCGGCTCCGGCAAGCTCACCGGCAAGCGGGCCGTCATCACCGGCGGGGACAGCGGCATCGGGCGGGCCGTCGCGATCGCGTTCGCCCGCGAGGGTGCCGACGTCCTCATCAGCTACCTGCCGGAGGAGCAGGAGGACGCCGACGAGACGAAGCGCTGGATCGAGGACGCCGGGCGCAAGGCCGTCCTCAGCCCGGGCGACGTCAGCGACCCCGCCTACTGCCGGTCGGTGATCGACCAGGCGGTCTCGGAGCTCGGCGGGATCGACGTGCTGGTCAACAACGCCGCGTACCAGATGACCCACGAGACGCTCGAGGAGATCAGCGACGAGGAGTGGGACCACACCCTCGCGACGAACCTCAGCGCCTACTTCCACCTCGTCAAGGCCGCGCTCCCGCACATGCCCGCCGGCGCCTCGATCATCGGCTCGAGCTCCGTCAACTCCGACAACCCGGTGCCGACGCTGCTGCCCTACGACGTGACGAAGGCCGGCATCGCGAACTTCTCGGCCGCCCTCGCACAGCTCGTCGGATCGCGGGGCATCCGCGTGAACAGCGTCGCCCCCGGGCCGATCTGGACCCCGCTCATCCCGTCGACGATGCCGCCGGAGCAGGTCGAGCAGTTCGGCAGCCAGTCGCCGCTCGGACGCGCGGGGCAGCCCGCCGAGCTCGCGCCCGTGTACGTCCTGCTCGCCAGCGACGACGGCAGCTACGTCTCCGGCGCCCGCATCGCGGTCACCGGCGGCACCCCGATCCTCTGACCCACCACCGAAGAGAACGAAGGAGCACGATTTGTACTTCCACAAGCAGGAACTCCAGTTCAAGGCGACCCCCGAGAAGCCCGACGCGGTCTACGCACGGAAGCTCCAGGAGGTGCTCGGCGGGCAGTACGGGGAGATCTCCGTCGCCCTGCAGTACCAGTTCCAGGCGTGGAACATGCACATCCCGGGCAAGTACCGCGACCTGGTGTTCGGCATCGGTGCCGAGGAGATGGGCCACGTCGAGATGCTCGCGACGATGATCGCGCAACTGCTCGAGAAGTCGCCCCTCGGGATCACCGAGGACGCGCTGCAGGACGACCCGACCGTCGCCGCGATCGTCGGCGGCACCGACGTGCAGCACGCCATCGTCGCCGGTGCCGGTGCGCGCCCCGTGGACAGCAACGGCAACCCCTGGCAGGGCTCGTACATCACCGCCAGCGGCAACCTCCTCGCCGACTTCACGGCGAACGAGAACGCCGAGATGCAGGGACGTGTGCAGGCCGCCCGGCTCTACCACATGACCGACGACAAGGGGGTCCGGGACCTCCTCGGCTTCCTCATCGCCCGTGACACGATGCACCAGAACATGTGGGCGTCCGCCGCCGCCGAGCTCCGCGAGAAGGGCGTCGAGGACTTCCCCGTCCCGAGCAACTTCCCGCAGTCGAAGGAGCACACCGAGTTCAGCTACCAGTACCTGAACTTCTCCGACGGCGCCGAGGCGGCCGACGGCCCGTGGGCGAGCGGCCCCTCGTTCGACGGCAAGGGCGAGTACTCGTACCACGACGGCCCCACGTCGTCGGTGCCGATGCCGCCGCCCACCCACCCGGACGTGCGCCTCTACGGCACGACCGAGCTGCCGAACATCGTCGAGAAGACGGCCGGAGTGGTGCAGGACACCCTCAACAAGGAGTGATCGCACCCGCAGACGGACGGGAGGCCCGGCGCACGACGTGCACCGGGCCTCCCGTCTGTCTGCTGCCGGTCACCGGAGCTGCCGGCCGGCCCCGCCGACCGTCACCACCGCTCCGGTGTCCGTTCCCTCCGGACGAGGCGGGTCGAACAGGCCCCAGTACGCGCGCACGGCGCTCCACCCCGCGATGAGCAGGACCGTGCCCGCGACCGCGGCGACCCAGGGCAGGACTGGCGACTGCTCCCACACGCGTGGGAGCGCGAGCCACAGCAGGAAGTTCCCGGCGAGGCTCCCGGTCGCGCCGAGCAGGGCAGCCGTGCGCCGGTCGAGGCTGGACAGCGTGAGGGCGACGGTCACGGCGGCCACCGCAGCGAGCGCGTTGACGAGGTCGAACACCGCTGTCGCTCCTACTCCCCGGTGCCGACGGCGAGCTGCTCGCGACCGCCACCGGTGGTGACCGCGATCTTCCGCGGCTTCGCGGACTCCTTCACCGGCAGGGTGACGCTCAGCACGCCGTTGTCGTAGCCGGCCGCGATGCGCTCGGTGTCGAGCCCGTCACCGAGGGTGAGCTGGCGGACGTACGTGCCGGGCTGCCGCTCCCTCGTGAGCCACTGCGAGCCCTCCGGTGCACCGAGCGTGCGCTCCGCCCGGATGGTCAGGACGGAGCCGTCCACGTCGATGTCGACGGAGCCCGGGTCGATGCCGGGCAGGTCGACGTCGAGGACGTAGTGGTCCCCGGTGCGGTAGAGGTCCATCGGCATCGAGCGCGGTCCGGTGGACCCGAGGAGGGAACCAGCGAGACGGTCGAGCTCGCGGAACGGGTCGAAGTTCATCGTCATCGAAATCAACTCCTTCGTGTCTGCTGTTGAGTCCCCTCGACTCAACTGCCAACGTTTTAGCACTCGACCCTGGAGAGTGCCAAGAACACGCTCGGAAACCGCTCGGAACGCAGCTCGAGGGGTCGGCCGCAGGCGGTCAGGCGGCGGAGTCGAGGAGCCGTTCGGTGAAGTCCCTCAGCGCTTGCGTGGCCCGCTGGGACAGAACCGCTTCCGGCATCATGCTCGTCGACCCGTGGAACGCGCCCGGCCACACGTGCAGCTCCGCTTGGACCCCGGCGGCCCAGAGCGCGCCGGCGAAGGCGACGGTCTCGTCGCGGAACACCTCGGCGCTGCCGCAGTCGACGTACGCGGGCGGGAGCCCGGCGAGGTCGGTCGCGCGGCCGGGTGCGGCGTAGACGGAGACATCGTCGCCACCGCGTCGGTCGCCGAGGTAGGCGTCCCATCCGAACCCGGTCATCTCACGGTCGGCGACGCCCACCCCGTCGAACTGCCGTGCGGACAAGGTGGCGTCACGGTCATCCAGCATGGGGCTGACGAGGACCTGCCCGATGACGCCCGGCCCCTGGCGATCACGGGCCAGGAGGGCGGTGCCGGCGGCGAGGCCGGCGCCGGCGCTCTGTCCGACGAGGACGATGCGGGCCGGGTCGATGCCGAGCTCGTCGGCGTGCTCGGCGGTCCAGACGAGACCGGCGTAGCAGTCCTCGACCGGGTACGGGTCGGGGTGTTCCGGCGCGAGGCGGTAGTCGGGACTGACGAGGACGACGTCGTGCACGAGCAGCCACTCGTCGTAGGAGTCGAGGTTGCCGAGGTGGTGGCCGAACACCATCCCGCCGCCGTGGATCGCGTAGGCGCAGGCCGCCGGTCCCGTCCGGCCGATGCGCTGGATCACGGCGAGGGTGATCGGGTCGCCGAGATGTCCGGGGACGGTGACGCTGCGCCGCTCCAGGCCGCGGGCGTGCAGCCCTTCGTCGAGCTGCGCTTCGGTCATGTCGAGCTGTCGCATCGGCGGCAGCATCTCGGTGGTGAGGTGGAAGCGGCCGCGTTCGTCCATCGCGGTGAGGAAGGGGACGAATTCGGGGTCGAACGGTGGGCGGGGAAGCGTGGTGGTCTCAGGCACGGGCGGTCTCCTCGGCGTGGGTGGTCGATCGGGTCAGGTCGGTGTTCCGTGACTGGAGCACGCCGATGACGACGAGCAGGGCGGCGACGACGGTGAGCCCGAGCCCCGCGGCTGCGAGGGCGTCCTGGAAGTCGCCCAGGCGGGCGGCCGTCCAGTGGGTCGTGGTGATGCTCCCCGTCACGAAGGCGGCGACGATGGTCCCCGCTGCGGTGACCGCGGCGCCTCCTGCGAGTTCGCTCGAGGTGTCGACGAGCGCGGCGCCCACCGAGGTCTGGTCCACGGGCAGGCCGGTGAGCACGGAGGCACCCGCGACGACGCCGACGACGCGCATGCCGGCGGCGACGAGCACGAGCGCGACGAGCACCCACACGTAGCCGTGGCGGCTCAGGGCGCCGAAGACTGCGAGGCCCGAAACGACCCCGGCTGCACTGATCCAGGCAGCCCGGCCGAGGCCGACCCGCTGGACGAACGGTCCGACGAACCTGCCCCCGGCCAGCAGCACGACGACCTGCGGCAGCGTCCCGACGGCGGCAAGGGCCGGCGGCCACCCCCAGGCGAACTGCAGCTGCAGTGTCACGAGGTACGACAGCCCGGCGACGGCGAGGCCGGACGCGGCCTTGAACGCCAGGCCGCTCGACACCAGGGGGCGGGCGAGCAGCGGCAGGTCGATCAGCGGGTGCCGTGCCGTCCGTTCCCGGACGACGAAGCCTGCCGCGCACAGGGCGGTGAGGATGAGGGTGAGCGAGCCCCACGGGGACGCGCTCCCCGCATCGACGAGCACGGTCGGCGTCAGGAGCGCCCCGGCCACCGTGGCGGTCCCGAGCAGCGCACCGACGACGTCGACCGGGTCGCGTCGGAGTCCAGCGGGCTCGTCACGAGCGACACCGAGCCGGATGCCGACGAGGGCGAGCAGCGCGATCGGCACGTTGGCCAGCAGCAGCACCTGCCACGGTGCCACGGCGAGCACGAAACCACTGGCGGTCGGTCCGACGGCCAGGCCGACGAGCCCCGCGGTCGAGATGACGGTGAGTGCCCGCACGCGGAGACCCTCGTCGTCGAAGAGCCGGAACGCCAACGCCATCGACCCGGGCGTGGTCATCGCTGCGGCGACGCCCATGACGACCCGTACGGCGATGAGCTGTCCGGTCGTCGAGATCACCGTGGTCGAGAGGCTCGCCACCGCGAGCAGGACCAGCCCGGAGAGCATCACCCGGCGGCGGCCGACACGGTCCGCCACGGCGCCGAAGAGCAACATGAGCCCGCCGAAGGCGACCGAGTAGGCGCTCGACACCCACTGCAGGCCCGTCGTCGACGACCCCAGGTCGCGGCCGATCGTCGGCAGGGCGACGTTGAGCACGGAGTTGTCGAGCATCTCGAACAGGAACACCGCCGACAACCCAGCGAGGGCCATCCAGGCGTCGGAGAGACGAGCCGGCGCAGCGCTTGCCGACAAGCGACCGCGGGAGAGAGATGGGCTGGGCGACACGGGGCACACTCCTTCGAGAGAAGAAGTGGCGACTCGTTCGATGCCGCGTGCTGGTGCGCCGCGGTGAGCGGCGCCTTTTACCTCAGTGATCGAGACCATACACGGACGGGCCGCGGAAGCGCCAGCCGGACAGCAGGCCGCCATGAGCGCGGGAGCCACGCCGAGCCCACGACGACAGCCGCGATCCACGCGTCGTGACGAGGTCCGACATCGTCGAACGCCTGCAAGAATCGCTGCGGCTTCATTTCAGACCGGGAGAGCTGCGATGTCAGAAAGGCATGAACCCGCGACACGACGCGACTTCGTGGTTGATGGAGAGACCTTTTCGTTGACGATCCGCGCCGACTCGTTCCAGTTCACGTGGATCAAGGGGCCGAACCCTGACTACGGCTTCGGTGGAACTCTGGCCGGTGCCGGAACCGAGGCAGATCGAGCGGCGATGCTCGCGAACCTGATGACCGATCAGGAGGCGACGTCCCAGATACGCGCCTTCCTCAAGGACATCGATCCGGCTACCGGCTACCTGTGGGACTAGCTCGCGCCTGCCTCGTTCGACGATCGACTTTCGAGAAGCTCCCACCTCACCGCCCTCAAGGGTTGCGGCACACTCGGGGCATCTCGATCACGACCTGTCGGCTCAGCGGGAGAAAGCGTTGCGGGCGCCCCGTTGTTCTCACGCCGGTAGGTCGGTTCGGTCGAGTGCGCGGGCGAGCTGCCGGGCGGAGGTGAAGCAGGCGCGCGCGGCTCCCTCGTAAGATCTCGCTCGACGAGTCCCATGTCGACCGTCAGAAAGCGGGCCAGCGATGAGCGGCGACACATTCCGGCCGAGAGGGTCTGCAGGACGGGTGCGGCCGGCGCTGCTTGCCGTTCTGATCCTCCTGCAAGCACTCAGCAATGCCGTCGTTCCCGGTCTGGGACTCGCGTTCCTCGCACTGCTGTTGTGGAGGCCCGCCAGGCGGTCGCGTGCATTCGTGGCAACGCTCATCGTCGTCGCCACGATGAGCGCGGTCCTCCTCGCGAGCGTGATCGCGGAGTTCGTCGGAGGTCCGACAGTCGGCTACAGCTTCGGCTGAATCCGGCAGACCGGTAGGTCGCCACCGCGCTGCGAAGCGAGCTCGGGGTGCCTACCCAGGCGATCGACCCTCCACGCCGCTGCGCGGGCGCTCCTCACGCTGGCGCACTCGCCGATCGAGGTTGTTCGTCTCATTCGCCGATCGGCTACCGGGCGTCTCAGTTACCGAGCACCGCCGCTCGGAACGGAAGGACCGCCACGAAGTTGTTCACCACCACCCCAGGACGCACCGCCCTTGTCGCGGCCGCCATCGCAGCCATGTTCGGGTCGATGCTCGTCGCCGGTCCCGCGAACGCCGCCGAGTCCCGCGTCACGGATACGGAAACCGAAGCCATCCGAACGGCGATGACCGACGCCGGCATCCGTCGGTTCGTGAGCGCTGCGCCTGTCTGGCCGATCATCGAACCATGCCGCCAGTGGTGACGGAGACGACACGATGACCACCACCACTCGACCCAGTTACGTGCCGCGCACTCGTGGAGGCCTGCTGATCAGTTGTCTGGGGTTCGCCGCTCTTGCGGCATCCGCGGCGGTCCCGGAGCTGGCAGCTGCTGTCGGCCCGGTCATGGGCGTCGGGTTCGTGGTCGCCATCACGGTGATCGTGTCCGTGCCGCGGCTGATCCGGCCGGGGCCGACCTGGTCTCGGGCGGCGTTGCCTCGAACCTTCGCGACGGCTGTGTTCATCGGCTCCGCCACCGTCGCACTGATCGCGCTGACGGTCCGCATGGGGAACGACTCGCCCGCATGGGGCTACGCCGCGGCGGGAGTGATCATCGGGGAATCGGTCGCCGTCGCGCTCGTCGCGCCGGAAGTCGCTCGTCGCGATCGTTCCTGAGGTCGTCGCTGCGCCCCGCCGAGCGGTGCAGCCCGGCCGCAGTCGTCAGCCGAGCAACGGCTCCAGCTTCGCCACCGCCCCGCGCAGCACCGCCAGCGCCTCCCCGGGCCGGTCGATCCGGGCCGCGGGCGCCGAGAGCGTCAGACCCGCGACCAGGACACCGCCCTCCCCGAGCACCGGCAGGGCGAGGCACCCGAACCCCTTCGCGAATGCGCCCGTCTGCTGCACCGGTCCGCCCCCGCCGAGGATGTGCAGTCGGCCGATGGCGCTCCGGTCCGGCTGCCGTCGCAGGGCACCCTCGTCGAGCAGCGGGAAGTCCGGGTCGACGTCGAGGTCGCGCAGTCCGGCGTCGTCGTAGCGTGCGAGGTGCACGCCGGCACGGACGGCGGAGCGCACGTCGGCGAGCACGGACCGCACGGCACGGGGGAGCGGCGGCAGGGGAGCGACCGCCGCCGGTGCGGACACCCCGGCCAGGTCGGCGACCTTGTGCCCGAGTGCGAAGCCACGCAGGTCCGGCAGCCGCACGAGGTACTCGTCCTCGACGAGCAGGGTGATGAGTCGGTACGTGGTCGCCCGCGGCATCCCGAGGGCGTCGGAGAGCTGCTGAGCGGTGATGCCGGGCCCGGCGTGCGCGACCGCCTCCAGCACGGCGAGGGCGTTCTGGATCGCCTTCGGCTGCCGGGCGCGCAGGCCGGGTTCGCTCATCACGCCTCCGTCGTGTGGTCGGTCCCCGCCGGGGGCCTGGAGGCGCGGAGCAGGTCCGCCTCGACCGGCACGTCGTAGACGGCGCGGCTCGCACCCCGCCACCAGGGCCGCCGACGCGTGGCCACCAGGAACGCGGTCACCACGGCCGCCACCGACCCGACGGCGAGGGCGACGCTCGGCCAGTGCGGCGATGCGGCCTCGACGCCGAGGTAGGTGAGGAGCACCGCGGTGAGGAGCACACCCGTGCTGACGGCGACGACGGCGACCCCGGCCGTCAGCTCGCCGATCCGGCGGAGGAACGCCGGCGCTGCGAAGCACGTCAGCGCGTAGGCGGTGAGGTAGCCGAGGGCGGCGACGACGAGCTCGGCCTCCATCAGCGACCACGTCGGGATCCCGAACGCCAGGCCGATGACGGGCAGCACGGTGAGCAGCGCGCACGCGACCGCACCCGCGACGAACGGGGTCCGGAAGCGCGGTGACGCCCGCCCGAACGCCCGGGGGAGCACTCCCTCGCGACCCATCGCGAACAGGACCCGGACGAGTGCCGTCGTCGAGGCGATCGCGCACGCCGCGAACGACGCCGCGATGCCGAGGTCGAGCAGCCACCCGATCCACTGCACGCCGGACGCGTTCGCCAGCTCGTTGACGGGCGAGGCGCTCGCCGCGAGGTCGCCGCCCATCGCGGCGAACCCCATCTGCTGCGCCGCCGCACTCGCCACGTAGAGGACCCCGGCGACGAGGACGGTCCACGAGATCGCGCGGGGGATCGCCTGGAACGGTCGTCGTGCCTCCACGCCGAGCACCGACGCGCTCTCGAACCCGACGAACGCGGTGACCGCCAGGGCCGTGCCGACCGCGAACGGTGCGGGTGCGGTCGGTCCGAGCGCCAGCGCGGAGGCGTCGACCGGGTGGAGCCGGGCGACGAGGGCGACGATGAGCACCACGATGACGGCGACCGAGAGGGACTCGACGAGGAGCGTCAGCCGGGTGGACAGCCGGACGCCGAGCGCGATGACGGCGAACACCGCGGCACCCATGACCACGACGACGACCGAGGTGACGAGCGCGCTGTCCCCGGCGGTGGGGACGAAGCGAGACAGCAGGTAGTCGAGGTAGTACCCGCTGCCGGTGAGCGAGAACATCGCGATGAACCCGTAGCCGAGCAGGAGCGCTGCGCCCGCGACCACGCCGGCGACCGGCCCGAGGCCGAGCGAGACGTAGGTGTAGAGGGAGCCGGTGCCGGCCACGCGCCGGACGAACTGGTTCACCGTGCGACCGACCAGGAACGACAACGCCATCGCCGCGAGCAGCGACCACGTGGCCCCCGGTCCGGCGACGGTCGCGACGAGCACCGGGATCGTGGTCGCCGCGGCGGACGGGGCCACCGCGGACACCGACTGCGCGAAGACGTCGACCGGGCCGACACTGCGGCGGGACAGGCCGTCGACCGGGGAGCGCGTGCCGACACCGGGCACCCGGGGCGGGTCGGCGATGGCACGGTCGAGCGCGGTCATGCGGCAACGGTACGGCGGGGTCGTTGCACCGGTGTGCCGTCCGTGTTTCGCGGGTGTCTCACGCAAATGAGACAGCGGTGCGCGGGCGGTCCCATTCGGGTGCGACGGGGTTTCACGGCGGCGGAACGGGACCGCAACCGCAGCGCGGGACCGTGGTCGCACCCGCTGCTCCACGGAAGCGGCACCCCACCGTCACCCCGCCCCACCCGAACCGGAAGGCCACGATGTCCAGCATCACGAAGGACCCCGCGTCACTCGGAGCCGTTCCCGCGCCGCACCGGACCATGCGCGGTTCGCTCGGCGTCACCGCGATCGTGTTCATGGTCGTCGCGGCCGCCGCCCCGCTCACCGTCGTCGGCGGTGCCGCCCCGCTCGGCATGCTCCTCGGCAACGGTGTCGGGTTCCCGTCGCTGTACGCCGCGTCGGCGGTCGTGCTGCTGCTGTTCTCGGTCGGTCTCGCGGCGATGACCCGGCACGTGCCGCGGCCCGGGGCGTTCTTCACCTTCGTCGGCCACGGGCTCGGTCGTCCCGCCGGAGCCGGTGCCGCGACGCTCGCGCTCCTGACGTACACGACGATCCAGGTCAGCGTGCACGGCTACATCGGGTACCTGCTCGGCGTGACCGTCACCGGCCTCGGCGGTCCGGACATCCCCTGGTACGTCTGGTCCCTGGTGGTCGTGGCGCTCGTCGGCGTGCTCGGCTACCGGCACATCGACCTGTCCAGCCGGGTCCTCGGTGTCCTGCTGGTCGGCGAGGTCGGCATCGTGCTCGTGCTCGTCGCCGCGATCGTGTTCCGCGGTGGTGCCGACGGGCTGTCGCTGGCACCGTTCGAGCCGGCGCAGGTGATGTCGGGCTCGCCGGGTGTCGGGCTGATGTTCGCGATCGCGGCGTTCATCGGCTTCGAGGCCACGGCGATCTTCCGCGACGAGGCCAGGGACCCGGAGCGGACCATCCCGCGGGCGACCTACACGGCTGTGATCGGCATCGGGGTGTTCTACACGCTCGCGTCCTGGGGCCTCGTCATGGCGTGGGGGCCCGACGGTGTGCTCGCCGAGGCCGCGAAGGACCCGGGCTCGCTCATCCTCACGACCGCGGCGCGCTACATCGGCAGTGCGGGCGAGGCCGTCCTCAACGTGCTGCTGCTGACGAGCATGTTCGCCTGCGTGCTGTCCTTCCACAACGTCATCACGCGGTACCAGCACTCGATGGCGAACGCCTCGCTGCTGCCCGGGCGGTTGGCCGACGTGCACCGCAAGCACGCCTCCCCGCACACCTCGAGCATCGTGCAGACGGTCACCGCCGCCGTCCTGATGGTCCTGTTCGCCGTGCTCGGGCTCGACCCGGTGCTGCAGGTCTTCAGCTGGTTCGCCGGCGTCGCCACCCTCGGCGTCGCGATCCTGATGGCCGCGACGAGCCTCGCCGTGATCGTGTACTTCCGCCGGAACCGCTCCGACACCCGCATCTGGAACACCGTGGCCGCGCCGCTCCTCGGGTTCGTCGGACTGATCGCGTCGGCCGCGCTCATCTGGGCGAACTTCCCGACGCTCGTCGGCGACGTCGACGGCTCCGGGAAGAGCGTCTTCGGCGTCGTGAGCATCGTGCTCACCGGCCTCGTCGTCGTGGTCCCCGCCATCGGCGTGGTGCAGGCGGTGGTGCTGCGCCGTCGGAACCGCAGCCGCTACGACCTGATGCTCGACCGTCTCGCCACCGAGAGCTGACCCGACCAGCCGACCCGCGCCTCCAGGCCGACACCCCTTCCCCACGCCCGACGCAACGCGCAAGGAGCACCACGCACATGACCATCACCGACCCGATCACCGCCACCACCCACCCGCTCGCGACCCTGACGCCGGACGAGTTCACGGCGGTCCGCGACCTGGTCACGGCGCAGCCGGACTGGACCGACACCACCCGCTTCGCGTACGTCGGGCTCGAGGAACCGCACAAGCGGGAGGTGCTCGCCTGGCAGGCCGGCGACGGCCCCCTCCCGGACCGCCGCGCCCGCGTGATGCTGCTCGACATGGCGACCGGCCGGTCCACGGACAGCGTCGTGTCGATCACGTCCGGCTCGGTCCTGTCGACCGACGTGCTCGACGGCTCCCGCGGCCAGCTCCCCGTCCTCATCGAGGAGTTCGACGCCGTCGGCGAGATCGCGAACGCGGACGAGCGGTGGGTCGAGGCGCTGGCGAAGCGTGGCCTGACGCCGGACGAGGTGAAGTGCGTCCCGCTGTCCGCCGGGTACTACGACTACCCGGAGGAGGAAGGCCGGCGCATCCTGCGCGTCCTCGCGTTCCGGCAGGACCACCCGGCCGACCACGTCTGGGCGCACCCGGTCGACGGCCTGTCCGTCTACGTCGACGCCGCGAACCGCACCGTCACCCGCATCGTCGACGTGGCGGACATGCCGATCCCGGCGACGTCGGGCAACTTCGACGACCCGGAGCTCCAGGGCGAGCCGCTCGCCCTGAAGCCGATCGTCATCACGCAGCCGGAGGGACCCTCGTTCTCGGTCGACGGCGAGTTCGTCGAGTGGGCGAACTGGCGCTTCCAGATCGGCTTCGACGCCCGTGAGGGCCTCGTGCTCCGCCAGCTGTCGTGGCAGGACGGCGAGCGGCTCCGGCCGATCGTCTACCGGGCCTCGATCGACGAGATGCTCGTGCCGTACGGCGACCCGTCGCCCGTGCGGTTCTGGCAGAACTACTTCGACACCGGCGAGTACCTGTTCGGCCGCTTCACGAACTCGCTCGAGCTCGGCTGCGACTGCGTCGGTGAGATCCAGTACTTCGACGCCGTCCTCGCCGACGAGCTCGGCAACCCGCAGACCATCCGGAACGGCATCTGCATGCACGAGGAGGACTTCGGCACCCTCTGGAAGCACGGCGACATCTACACCGGTTCGCAGGAGGTCCGCCGCTCCCGCCGCCTGGTGATCTCGTTCTTCACGACCGTGGGCAACTACGACTACGGGTTCTACTGGTACCTGTACCTCGACGGCACGATCGAGTGCGAGGCGAAGCTCACCGGCGTGCTCTTCACCTCGTCGTACCCGGGGCGTTCGGACTCCGGCGCGGACTACCCGTACGCGTCCGAGGTGGCGCCCGGCCTCGGTGCCCCGTACCACCAGCACCTGTTCTCGGCGCGGCTCGACATGATGGTCGACGGGCTGTCCAACGCGGTCGACGAGGTCGACGCCGTCCGGGTACCGGTCGGGCCCGGGAACGAGCACGGCAACGCGTTCACGAAGTCGGTCACCCGCCTGTCGTCCGAGGCCACGTCGGGTCGTCTCGCGGACGCGTCGAAGGCCCGCACGTGGTTCATCTCGAACACCGAGGAGCGCAACCACCTCGACCGCCCCACCGGGTACGTGCTGTACCCGCAGGACGCCCCGGTGCTGCTCGCCGACGACTCGTCGTCCGTCGCCGCCCGCGCCGAGTTCGCCCGCAAGCACCTGTACGTCACCCAGTACGACCCGGCGGAGCGCTTCGCCGCCGGTGACTTCGTGCACCAGAACCCGGGCGGGGACGGCGTCGCCCGGTACGTGCAGGGCGACCGGCCCCTCGACGGCGAGGACATCGTGGTCTGGCACACCTTCGGGCCGACGCACTTCCCGCGGCCGGAGGACTGGCCCGTGATGCCGGTGGACTACGCCAAGTTCACGTTGAAGCCGTACGGGTTCTTCCCGCGGAACCCGGCGCTCAACGTCCCCGCGTCGACCTCGGCCGCGTCGCACTGCTCGCACCACGACGGGCACTGACGTGAGCGACCTCATCGGGCTCGCCGCCATCGTCCCGGCGTCGGCGGGAGCCTGTTGCACGGTCGGGGCGTGGCGCCCCGGCCGTGCGGTCGACGTGGTCGCCGCCGTCGTGATGGTCGCGTCGATGGTGGACGGGGTGTTCGCGCCGCGCGTGCTGCCCGGCGTCGTCTGGTTCGTGGTGCTCGCACTCCTCGCCGTCACGCTGGCAGCGGTGCACCGGATCCAGACGGGGTCGGCCCCGACTGCCTGGAGGCGCGGGTCGGCTCCCGCCGTCCGGGTCGCCTCCGCGCATGGTCGGTTCGGCCGACTGCACGCGGCGCTCGGGCTGCTGGTGATGGGGGCGCTGGGGGTCGGTGGCACCGTCGGTGTCGGAGCATCGGCGGCGGGCGGCGCGTCGGCGATGTCCGGGATGGCGATGGCGCAGCACCACGCCGGGACGGTGGGCGTCACCTGGCAGGTCGTCCTCGTCGGACTCACCCTCGGCTACCTGCTGCTCACCGCACACATGGTGCGCGACGGGGTGCGGCATCGGGCCCGGGCGCTGCCCCTGATCGAGACGCTGACGATGGGCATCGCGGTCGCCGTGATGAGCGTCGCGATGGTGTGACGGGACGGGTCGTTCGAGCGCGAGAACCATTCAGTGCGTGAAACGTACAGATCGCGAACAGTTCGTTGCACTGATCGTTCAGCCCGTGAAACAGTTCTGTCGTCCGCAGGGGACAGCAAGGCAGCAGGAAGGCGGGATCGCTATGCACAGCACGTACACCGGGATGCCGCGACAGGCACGACTCGTCGGGACGCACACCCGCGTCGGCCTCACCGATCCCGCCGTCATCGACGCGTACGTCGAACGGCGCATCCAGGACCCCTCGCTCCTGTCGGGGCGCTCCGAGCCGTCGTACGCCGACTTCTTCTCGGTCACCGCCGCGTAGGGTCCAGCAGACACACCCAGAACACCAGGCAGAGAGAACACCCGACCAGATGCCGCTGACCGTCGTCCGCCGTGAGCACATGCACCTCTACGCCCGGGAACCCCGGTCGCGTGCCGCCAAGGTCGCGGTCGATGCCCTCCTCCGGCTGCAGCACGCGGAGGAGCAGCAGCTCGAGCAGGCCCGCAGCGAGAGCGGACTCACGAAGAACGAGTTCCTCGCCGTCCGGTACATGCTCCAGGCACACCGGGACGGTCGGGCGATGGGTCCGAAGGACCTCGCCGTCATGCTCAACGTCTCCAACGCCTCGGTGACGAAGATCGTGGACGGGCTCGTCGAGAAGGGCGACTTCGTCCGCGCCCCGCACCCGACGGACCGCCGCGCGCAGGTGCTCGAGCCCACCGTGCAGGCGGCCAAGAAGATCGACGCGTCCTACGCCCGGTTCCACGAAGCCGTGGTCGAGGTCATGGACCACCTGTCGAACGAGGAGAACGGCGTCCTCGCCCGCTGCCTCGAGCAGATCACCGAGGCCCTGGCTGGCGGTGGGCCCGCGCCGGTCGACGAGTACGTGGTCGACCCGGACGGCGACGCGGAGCTGAACGACAACTGACGGGGCTCCCGGACGGTGTCCCCACGCGCCTCCCGGAAAAAACCTTCCAGCGGTAAGTTGGCAGGATGACGCACCCCGCCGACGACGACGAAGCGGCCACGCCGCGACGCGGCGGGTACCGCAAGGGGGCCGAGCGACGGACCCAGATCCTCGACGAGATGATCCGCATCATCGCCGACCAGGGCGTCGACGCGTCCTCGCTCCGCTCCGTGGCCGAAGCCCTCGGGATCACCCACGCGGCGCTGCGGCACTACTTCCCCAGCCGTGACGAACTGCTACTCGCCGTCTACCGCGAGCACGAGGTCCGTGAACAGGGGGCGCCCGACCGGATGAAGTCCGCGATCGGGGACATGCGCGAGAGCGCGTCGCGGAACCGCGCCGTGCCGGGCCTGGTGCAGCTCTACACGACGCTCGCCGCCGATGCCGTGCAAGAGGGGCACCCGACCACGCGTGCGTTCATGCGGGAGCGGTTCACCCGGCTCCGCGCAGACCTGGCGACCCTCATCGAGGCGGACCAGGCGGCCGGTCGGATCCGTGCCGACCTCGACCCGGTCGACCTGGCGTCGCTGAGCATCGCGGCGTCGGACGGGCTGCAGGTGCAGTGGCTGCTCGACCCGGACGCCGTCGACGGCGAACGCGTGCTCCGGCTGCTCGAGCAGATCGTGCCGCCCGCAAGCTGACCGCGACGCTCGTGCGTCCGTGAGCAGGAGTGGTCGGGTTCCCGAACGGGACCCGACCACTCCTGCTCACTCGACGGCGCTTCGACGGCGCCGCAGGTGACGACGTCACATGCGCTACGCGGTGAGGACCGCGGCCGCGGGGTCGAAGTCCTCCGGCAGCGGCGGGATCCGGTCCACCGTCGACGTGATGTCGACCGCCGAGCCGGACGCCGCAGCGTCGCGGATGCCGAGCAGCACGTCGAGGACGTGCAGGGCGACCGCACCGGAGGCGCGCTCCGGACGGTCCTCGGCGATGGCCCGCGCGAGCTCGACGACGCCGGTGCCACGACCCCAGGTGGAGCCGACCGCTTCGAGCGTCTCCGGTTCCTCCTGCCCGTACCGCCAGAGCTGCGACGCACCCTCGAACGTGTTCGGGTCCGGGAGCGAGATCGTGCCGAGCGTGCCGTTGATCTCGACGAAGCCCATGCGCGGCAGGGCGTGCTGGAACGAGAACGTCGACTGGGCGGACTGGCCGCCGGCGAACTCGATGAGGGCCGCGTGGTGCGTCGGGACCTCGACCGGGAACGTCTCGCCGGCACGGGGGCCGGACGCGATCGTGCGACGGTCGAGCGACTTCGAGGACACGGCCTGCACGCGGGAGGCGGTGCCGAACGCGTGCACCAGGGTCGTCACGTAGTACGGCCCCATGTCGAACAGCGGCCCGGCTCCCTCGGCGAAGAGGAAGTCCGGGTTCGGGTGCCACGCCTCGGGTCCGGGGACGTGGAACAACGTCGTCGCGGAGAGCGGCTCGCCGATGTCCCCGCGGGCGATGGCCCGGAGCGCGGTCTGGATGCCCGCGCCGAGCACGGTGTCCGGCGCCGTCGCGACCCGCAGTCCCTTGGCCTTGGCCGACTCGAGCACCGCGGCGGCCGACGCGTGGTCGGTCGCGATCGGCTTCTCGCTCCACACGTGCTTGCCCGCGTCGATGATCTGCTGGTCGACCTCGGCGTGCGCTGCCGGGATCGTCAGGTTGATCACGATCTGGACGTCGTCACGGGCGAGGAGCTCCTCGACGCTGCCGGATGCGCCGACCCCGTACGCCTCTGCCTGGGCAGCGGCACGGTCGAGCAGGACGTCGGCGACGAAGCGGACCTCGACGTCGGCGAACTTCGTCAGGTTCTCGAGGTACTGCGTGGAGATGTTGCCGGCACCGATGATGCCGATCCCGACACGGCTCACTTGTCGTTGGCCTTCAGCCAGGTGAGCGACTCGGTGATGCCCTCGAAGACGTCGCCCTTGTACGCGTCGAACTCGACGACGCGGATCGCCTGGGGCGCGGCAGCGAGGATGGACGTCACGTCGACGTCGCCCTGGCCGGCCGGGGTCTGGTTCTCGAAGGCACGCTGGAGCGCCTCGGGGACGATGAGGGCGCTCTCGGACGAGGGCAGTGCGGTGCGGATGTCACCGTCGACCTTGCCGTCCTTGACGTGGATCGCGACGACGCGGTCGCCGAGGGACCGCAGGACGGCGGGGGCGTCGGCGCCACCGACGGTCGCCCAGAAGGTGTCGACCTCGAGGACGGTCTCCGGCGAGAGCTGGTCGACGAAGAGCTCGTAGACCGTGCGGCCGTCGACCTTGTTCGTGAACTCCCACTGGTGGTTGTGGTAGCCGAACTGCAGGCCACGCGACGCGGCCTCGGCGGTGAGCTCGTTGACCCGCTCGGCGATCTTCGCGACGTCGTCGGCGGTCTGCCAGCGGTCGGTCGGGATGAACGGGTCGATGACGGTGTGGATGCCGAGACGCTCCGCGGCGTCCCAGATCGGTGCCGTGTCCTCGGCGTCGATCACGGCGACGTGGCCGGACGGCGCCTTGAGGCCGGTGGCGGCGAACGCGCGCTCGAGGTCGGCAGCGCGCTCGACGAACGCGTAGGGCTCGACGTTCTCGTAGCCGATGTCGCGAACCCGGGCGATGGCCTTGTCGAGGTCTTCGGCGATGGCGTCGCGCAGCGAGTACAGCTGCACAGAAGTGGTGGGCATTGCAGAGGCTCCTTCGGTCCTGACTGGGTGTCGCGACCCGACGAGGAGCGATGCTCCGCGGCGAGATCGAGGACGACGCTACCCCAAAAACCACCCGCTGTGTAGTTTTTGCTGCCCCGTGTGACGGCGTGCTCCCCACCTGATGCTCTGGGTGCGGGAGCAGCCGAGGTCCTCGAGCCCTTGCCGTGATCCCCCTCAAGCGGGTTCGATGGCGGGATGCACTCGCTCGGCGTCGACGTGGACCGCAGACAGCTCGCCCGGTGGCGGAACGCCGTCATCGTCGCCTTCGCGATCGGCGGGGTGAGCCTGGCTGCCTGGGGTCCGCGTCTCCCCGAGCTCCGCGTCGAGCTCGGCGTCGACGTCGGCACGATCGGGCTCATGCTCGGCGGTGTCACCGTCGGTTCGATCGGCGGTCTCCTGAGCGCCGCGCCGCTGCTCCGTCGCCTCGGCAGCAGGCGGGCGCTCAGCGCCGTCGTCGTGCTCGTGCCCGCGTCCATCGCGGTCCTCGGCGTCGCGGCGGCGGTCCACTCCGTCCCGCTCGCGACGGTCGCGTTCGTGGTCGCCGGCGCCGGCATCGGGTGCCTCGACGTGATGGCCAACATCGAGGGCACGGCGATCGAGGCGCTCGCGGGGCGCACGCTGCTCCCGCTCATGCACGCCGCCTGGTCGGGAGGCGCGGCACTCGGCGCCGGGATCGCAGCCCTGTGCGCATGGCTGGCCATCAGCCCGTCGGCCCAGCTCATGGGAGAGGCCGTCGTCATCCTCGTGGTCGGCGTCATCGCCGTGCGCGGCGTCCCGGACGGCAGCCGCGCCGAGGCGCCCGACCACACGCTCACCCCGCGGCAGCGCCTCACGCAGTGGGCGCGTGGGTGGACGGACGTGCGCCTCCTGCTCATCGGCGTCGTCATGCTCGGCGTCGAACTCGGCGAGGGCTCCGCCAACAACTGGCTCGCCCTCGCCACCACCGACGGGCACGGCCAGAGCGCAGCCGTCGGCGCCCTGTTCTTCACGGTGTTCGCCGTGTCCGAGGCAGCCACCCGCGTGTTCGCCGGACCCGTCGTGGACCGGCTCGGACGTGTCCGCACCATCCGGTGGACCACCGCCCTCGGCATCGTCGGCGCGGTCCTCTTCATCGTCGGCGGCAGCTGGTGGCTCACGCTGATCGGCGTGGTGCTCTGGGCGGTCGGCGTCTCGATGGGGTTCCCCCTCGGCATGTCCGCCGCCGCGCAGAGCGGCCCGAACCCGGCGAAGCGGGTCAGCGTGGTCGCGTCGATCGGCTACTTCGCGAACTTCGCCGGTCCGCCGGTCGTGGGCGCGATCGCCGAGCACGTCGGCGCGCTCAGCGCGCTCTGGCTGGTCGCCGTCCTGTTCGTCGCGGCGTTCGCGGCGTCCGGTTCGCTGCGGCCCGTCGCCGGTCGCGACTGACGAGGGCCTGGAGGCCCGTGGCGGCCCCGCCCCGCGCCTCCAGGGCCCCTCCTGGTCACCTCGATAGCGTGAGCGGATGCTCGACGCCGCCTCGCTGACCTTCGACCCACCTGCCGGACGCATCACCGGCGTCGTCGACGGGAGCGTCGTCCGTGCCCTCGGGATCCCCTACGCGCACGCGGATCGCTTCGCGGCGCCGGAGCCCGTCCCGCCCTTCACGGAACCGTTCGCAGCGACCGCACCGTCGCCGGTGTCGCCGCAGCCCGCCGCGACCTTCGTCGACCAGCTGCTCCGACCGATCGAGGGCCTCGAGGTCGACGAGCACTGCCAGCGCCTGTCCATCACCGTGCCCGCCGACGTCCAGCCGGGCGAGCAGTTGCCCGTCATGGTCTGGATCCACGGCGGCTCGTACGTCATCGGCGGTGGCGACCTGCCGATCTACGACGCCCGCGACCTCGTCACCGAGCAGCGCGTGGTCTTCGTGTCCGTGACCTTCCGGCTCGGTGTCCTCGGGTTCCTCGGCGACGGCGACGCCGTCCCCGCGAACCTCGGCCTCCTCGACATCGTCGAGTCGCTCCGCTGGGTGCAGGCGAACATTGCCGCGTTCGGCGGAGACCCCGACCTCGTCACGGTGTTCGGCCAATCCGCCGGCGGGGACGCGGCCGCCCACCTCATGATCAGCGAGGGCACCGCCGGGCTCTTCCGACGCGCGATCATCCAGAGCGCGCCGCTCGGGCTGTCCCGTGGCCGTGCACGGATGAACCGTGCCATGGTCCGCGCGGTCGGTGCCGTGCACCCGGACACGCCGCTCGACGACCTGCTCGAACGGCAGACGCTCGGCACCAAGGCCGCTGCGCCGTTCGGCCTGCCGGGAGGGATGCCCTACGGCACCCAGTACGGGTTCGCGCCGCTGCCCGCCGAACGCGACCTCGACGACGCGTGGAGCGCGGTGGCGCCGGACGTCGACGTCCTCATCGGTTCCGGCAGCGACGAGACCGGCATGTACGTGCCGCTCATCCCGGGCCTCCGGTCCGTCGCCCGGATCGGCGTGGTGCGGCCCCTGCTGCGGTGGCTGCTCGTCCGGCCACTGTCGGACGTCATCTACGGGCGGGACGTCCGACGCTTCACCGCACGACACCGGGCCGCCGGTGGCCGTGCGATCTCGTACCGGCTGCACCGCGGCGTGACGACGAAGCCCACCGGCGCCGTGCACATGAGCGACCTGCCACTGCTGCTCGGCGGCCGGGAGGCCTGGGCCGGCACGCGCTTCGTCCCCGAGCGGGACTGGCCCGAGGTGGAGCGGCGCGGCACGGCCTTCCGCGCGGTGTGGGCCGAGTTCGCCCGGACCGGGCGGGTCACCGCGCCCGACGACGAGACGCTGACCTTCGACCGCGGGTGAGCCGCGGGGTCCGCCCGGGCCCCGCGCCCCTTCCCGCCCCCCGCGCCCCTTCCCCTCCCTCCCGCCAAAGCGACAGTCTGCCGCCGGACTTCCGGGGACATCTGTCGCTCGTGCGGGCGCCTCCGCACTGGATGCCGCACATCTGTCGCTCTGCCGCACCGATTCCGCGCGGCCGGGTCTGACCCCCAGCCGTCGGCGGACCCGACTCGGCCAGCGCCCCCAGAACAGGCGGTCGCGCTCCCGTCACCGGGGCCGGAGAATCGACGGCATGCCCGAGTCCGATGCAGATCTTCGTGCCCGCATCGTCACGGGCGCGATCGACGCCTACCGCGCCGCCGACTTCCACACCGTCGGTCCCGCCCAGGTAGCGGCGCACGCCGGTGTGACCGAGGCCGAGGTCCGACGGGTCTACCCGCTGTGGGAGCTCCTCGTCGTCGCCGTCATGGACCGTTGGAACAACGGCAGCCGCCGGGCACTCTGGGTCGTCGCCGAACGCTCCGGCGCCGTGGCGTACCTGCGCGCCCGACTCGAGGCCGGCTGTGACGAACCCGCCCTCGTCCGACTCCGCGTCGCCCTGCTCAGCGCCGCCTCCAATCCGGACCACCCCGCGGCCGGGTGGTTCCGCGCGCAGTACACCCGCTCGTTCGAGGACATCACCCTCGCCCTCGTGCGTGACGTCGTCGCCGGGCGCGAACCCCGCGGCGCCTCACCCCGGCACGCGGCCGAGCAGCTCGTCGCCCTGTTCGAGGGACTCCAGCTGCAGTCGATGATCCGCGACGACGCCGATCCCCTGGCCGGCTTCGACCGGGCCGTCGCACGGATGCGTGTCGGCTGGGCCGCCGCCGCGGCCGCCGCCTCGACCGCCCCGCCGACCGACGTCACGACGATCGTCTCCTGACCGCAGGCGGTCGACTCGGCCTGGAGGCGCGGCGCGGCTCGACCGTTCCGGACTGGCTTCCTGGCATGGTCGGGAGATGGAGTACACGGACTACGACACCCGGCTCGCCGCCTACGGCGTGATCACCGAGGGCGACCGCGTGCTCCTGGCGAAGCTGCGGTTCCCCGAGGCCGGGACGTGGACGCTGCCGGGCGGCGGCGTCGAGTTCGACGAGACCGTCGAGCAGGCAGTCGTGCGGGAGATCCGGGAGGAGACCGGGTACGAAGCCACCGTCGGACCGCTCCTCGGCATCCGGCACCACATCGTCCCCGCCGAACGCCGGATCCACGCGAACGGCCGACCGATGAAGGCCGTGCAGGTGGTGTTCCGGGCGTCGATCGTCGGGGGTGCGCTCCGGTCCGAGCTCGACGGTTCGACCGACGAGGCCGCCTGGATGGCCATCGCGGACCTGCCGCACCACCGCCACGGACTGGTCGTCCCGATCGCCCTCGGTTGGGCGGGCGCGCTCAGCCGCTGAGGTGGGACACCGTCTCGTGCGTGGTTGCGGACTGCGTGCGGGGATCGCGTCGCTACAGCTCGAGGACGCTCAGCACGTTGCCGGAGGGGTCGGTGAACCACGCGATGAGCGGGCCGCCCCTGCGGTTCACGCCCTTCTCGTCGGTCATCCCCTCGTAGTGCAGGAACGAGACACCCTTCGCGGCGAGCTCGTCCACGGCGTCGTCGACCGAGGGCACCGGGAAGTTCAGGACGGTGAAGGACGCCGGCTCGTGGGCCGGCCCCTTCGGGTAGACGAGCACGCCGTGTCCGTCGCCGAGGTGCAGGGTGAGCATGCCGTGGTCCTCGGAGACCTCGACCCCCAGGACGTCCTGGTAGAACGCCTTCGCCTCGGACACGTCACGCACCGAGAACCCGCTGAACGCCTTCGTCGCATCGACCATGCGGCAAGTGAACCACCGCCGGACCGCCGTCGGTGTGCTCTGCCAGGATGAATGCGTGTTCCCGCCCGAGATGTCCGTCGACGAAGCGGTCGACCGCGCGGTCGCACTCGCCGAGGGCGCCGGCCGGACCGTCCTCGGCATCGCAGGGGCGCCGGGCGCCGGCAAGTCCACGCTGGCGCGGCGGATCGTCGTCGCCGTCGACGACGCCCTCGGCAGCGGCACGGCGGTGCAGGTCCCGATGGACGGCTTCCACCTGTCGAACCAGGCGCTCGACTCCCTCGGCCGGCACGACCGCAAGGGTGCGATCGACACGTTCGACGGCGACGGGTACGTCGCGCTGGTCCGACGCCTGGTCACGGCCGACGAGCCGGTCGTCTGGGCGCCGGACTTCGACCGCCGCGTCGACGAACCCGTGGCGGGCAGCATCCCGGTGCCGACGGCAGCGCGGCTCGTGGTGTCCGAGGGCAACTACCTCCTCGACGACAGTGAACCCTGGGCAGCACTCCGCGAGCTCTTCACCGAGACCTGGTTCTGCACCGTCGACGACACCGTCCGCGTCGATCGTCTGGTCGGCCGGCACATGCGGCACGGTCGTGACCACGAGGCGGCCCGCAGCTGGGCGGTGGAGGTCGACGGCGTGAACGCGGCGAGGGTGCAGACCACGGTGATCCGCGCCTCCAGGACCGTGCGGACGTGACCCCACGCACCGCGTGACCGACAGATCAGGAGCGACCATGACCATCGCACTCACCGGTGCCACCGGCAAGATCGGCGGCGCCGTCGCCCGCGCACTCGCGGCGGACGGCGTGCCGTTCCGCATGGTCGTCCGCGACGCGTCGCGCGCACCCGACCTGCCCGGCACCGAGGTGGCGGTCGCGTCGTTCGGCGACGCCGAGGCGAGCCGGACCGCGCTCGAGGGCGTCGACCTGCTCCTCATGGTCTCCGGCGCCGAGGCACAGGACCGTCTCGCGCAGCACCGCTCGTTCGTGGGCGCTGCCGCGACCGCGGGGGTCCGCCACGTCGTCTACACGTCGTTCGCGGGCGCGGCGGCGGACGCGACCTTCACGCTGGGTCGCGACCACTGGGCGACCGAGCAGGCGATCCGCGCGACCTCGATGGCGCACACGTTCCTGCGGGACTCGTTCTACCTGGACTTCGTCGAGGACCTCGTCGGCGAGGACGGCGTAATCCGCGGTCCCGCGGCGGACGGTGCGATGGCCGCGGTCGCCCGTGCCGACGTCGCCCGCGTCGCGACCGAGGTCCTGCGGAACCCGTCGGCGCACCTCGACCGGACGTACGAACTGACCGGGCCGGCGGCGATCACGCTCGAGCAGGCGGCGGCGACCGTGTCCGAGGTCCGGGGGCGCGCGGTGACGTACCACCCGGAGACGCTGGAGGAGGCCTACGCCTCGCGGGCGCAGTGGGATCCGGAGCCGTGGCAGGCCGATGCGTGGGTGAGCACCTACACGGCGATCGCCGAAGGTGCGCTCGCGCGGGTGTCCGGCGACGTGGAGCGGATCACGGGGCGCCGGCCCCTGACGCTGCGCGAGGTGCTCGAGGCGTCCGCGCGCTGATCTGCGTCACCCGACGCGACGCGCGTCACGCCACCGCGTCACGCCACCCGACGCGCTGCGAACGTCCCCACGATGCCGAGCGTCAGCACCGCGGCGAGCACCACGAGCAGCGGCGCCGTCCAGTCGCCAGTGGCCCCGTGCAGGGACCCGGCGACGAGCGGCCCCGCCGAACCGATCAGGTACCCACCGCCCTGCACGAACGCGGACATCCGGCGGGCATCGGCGTCGCTCGAGACGATCCGCACGATCACGATGAAGATCACCGTGATGCCACCGCCCTGCGCAGCGCCGCCGAGCACCGACCACAGCAGCCAGAGCTGCGGGGCGAACAGCAGCCCGAGTGGCATCGCCAGCCAGAGGAACGCCACGAGGGCGATGATCGCCCGCGGGCGCCACTTCGACGCGAGCACCGGGACGCCGAGCGCGCCGACGACCGCCAGGATCTGGAACACCGAGGAGCTCGCGCCGGACGATGCCTTCGAGAACCCGATCTCGTCGTGCAGGAGCGTCGGGATCCAGGCGGTGAGCGCGTAGTACGAGAACGCCTGCCCGCCGAAGGCCAGCGTCAGGCCCCAGGTGATGAGGCGACGGGCGGGTCGAACGGGCTCGCCGGCCGCGGCAGGTGATGACACCGTCCGGATCGATCCGGTCCCGAGCACCTGGTCGATCGGCCCGGTGACGGGGACGGGCTCACCGGCGGGCGCCGGACGGAGCCACGCGGCGCGACCGCCGACCGCGTAGGTCCACGCGAACCCGGCGATCACGGCGAAGACGGCCCAGATCGCGATCGCGACCGGCCATCCCCACGCGGCCGCGACGGGGGCGGTGCCGAGCGAGGTGATCATCGACCCGACGTTGAGTGCCGACGTGTAGACGCCGGTGACGAGGCCGACGCGCTCCGGCGAGGTGTCCCGCCGGATCACCACCGGGATGACGACGTTGCCGATCGTGATGCCGATGCCGATGACGGCGGTGCCGATGAGCAGGGCGGCCGCCGAGGGCATCGACCGGACCACGGTGCCGGCAAGCACGATGACGAGCGACAGGGACACCGCGCGCTCGGGGTCGGCCTTCGCGATCACCCAGCTGGCGAAGGGCGTCGCGAGGGCGAAGCAGAGGACCGGGATCGTCGTCAGCAGCCCGGCGACCGTCGCGGTCAGCCCGAGGTCGGCGCGGACGTCCCCGATGACCGGGGCCGTCGCGACGATCGGACCGCGGAAGTTCAGTGCGATGAGGACGATCGCAGCGGGGAGCAGCCAGGCAGCGCCACGGAGCCCGGTGCGGACGGAGGTGCTCACGAAGCCGAGGTCGGCAGCAGGATCGGCAGCAGGTCGAGCGGGGTCGCCGCGCTGGCGATCGTGCCCTCGGCCTCGGCGGGGGAGCCGTAGCCCCACTCCGCGAAGACCACCGGGACGCCGTGCACGGTGGCACCCTCGACGTCGTGCTTCCGGTCGCCGATGAGCACCGGACGGCTGGTGTCGACGCCGCGGGCCGCCAGTCGGCGGAGGGCTTCTTCCACCACGTCGGCCTTCGAGGAGCGGACCTCGTCGTCGCTCGCACCCGTGATGATGTCGATGTACCCGGTGAGCCCGTAGTGCTCGAGGATGTACGTCGCGGGCGTCTCGGGCTTGCTGGTCGCCGTGGAGATCGGCAGCCCGGCCTCGTGCAGCGTCTTCAGGACCACGTCGATCCCGGGGAACATCTCGGAGTCGAGCGCCCCGTGCGAGAAGTAGTGCTCGCGGTAGACGGCGAGCGTGTGCTCCGCCTGCTCGAGGTCCATCCCCATGGCCGTGCGGAACGTGTCCATGATCGGCGGACCGACGAACGACATCAGCGTCGCGTGGTCGGGCACGGGGACGCCGACCTTGCGGAACGTGTACGAGAGGCTCTCGAGGATGCCCGGAGCGGAATCGCTGATGGTGCCGTCGAGGTCGAAGAGGATTGCGCTGAACGGGCTGGTCATGTCCTGTCCACCCTACCGGCGCGCTGCCGAGCGGACGTGGCGGAGGCGATCCGTGCCTCCAGGCCCGTGGTCTCGGAACCGGCGAACGCGCGAACGCGCGACGGCGCGAACATCCGCTCAGAACAGGCGGGTGTGCCCGCCCTCGATGCCGCGCATCGCGTCGTAGTCGAGCACGAGGACGCGGATCCCGCGGTCCTCGGCGAGGGTGCGCGCCTGCGGCGCGACCGTCTGCGCTGCCAGCACGCCCTGCACCGGACGCAGGTGCGGGTCGCGGTTCATGAGCTCGAGGTAGCGGGTGAGCTGCTCGACCGCGTCGATGTTGGCGTTCCGCTTCATCTCGACGGCGACGCTCGCCCCGGCTTCGTCCCGCGCGAGGATGTCGACCGGCCCGATCGCGGTCATGTACTCGCGACGGACCAGCGTGTGCCCGTCGCCGAGCAGTTCGATCTGCTCCGCGAGGAGCTGCTGCAGGTGCGCCTCGACCCCGTCCTTCACGAGCCCCGGGTCGACGCCGAGGTCGTGGGTCTCGTCGGCGACGACCTCGTACAGGGACACGATGAGCTTGTCCTGCGTCTTCTTCTGCGTGACCGTCCACACCTGCGTGATCCCGGCGCTCGACTGCTCGTCGTCCGGCTCGGTGATCTCGATCGAGCAGGGCGGGCTCATCCAGTTGAGCGGCTTGTAGCTGCCGCCGTCGGAGTGCACGAGCAGCGAACCGTCGGCCTTCAGCATGAGCAGACGGGTCGCGAGCGGCAGGTGGGCTGAGAGCCGCCCCGCGTAGTCGACGGAGCAGCGGGCGATGACGAGACGCACGCCGGGAAGCCTACCTGCGGTCGGCCGCGTCCTCGGTTGCGCTGACGCGGTCGGCCTGGAGGCGCGGCTCGCCTCCGCCGTCCACGTCGCCTCGGCGGCGGGCCGGGCGGGTGGCGGCGCCGGTCTCACGGGCAGCACCCGACGCGAGTCCCGCCGCGATGATGAACACGAAGACGACCAGCAGCGCACCGAGCAGTCCGATGTGCTCACCGAGGAACCCGATGAGGGGCGGTCCCGCGAGGAACGCCACGTACCCGATCGTCGCGACCGCGCTGACCTTCGCGGCGGCGGTGCGCGGGTCGTCCGCCGCGGCCGACATGCCCATCGGGAACCCGAGGCTGGCGCCCAGGCCCCAGAGCACGACGCCGACGATCGCGAGCGGCACGTTGTCGATGAAGATCAGCATGCCGAGGCCGACCACCGCGACGGCGGCGCTGATGCGGAGGATCGGCACCCGGCCGAACCTGTCGATGAGCGGGCTGCCGGCGACCCGACCGGCGGTCATCGCCGCGAGGAACACCGTGAGGACGGCGGCGCCGGCGGCGTTGTCGAGCCCGTGGCCGTCGATCATGGCGAGCGGCAGCCAGTCGTTCGCCGATCCCTCGGCCAGCGCCATGCCGAGCACGATCACGCCGATCAGCAGCGTGGAGGGCTGGGCCCACACCTGCCAGCGGGTGAGCGGCGTCGCGACCGGGCTGGTGTCCGTGGAGACCGGCTCCGCGAAGCGGTGCTCGTCCTGGAACTTCGCGACGGCGACGAGCATGGCGGCGCTCGTGACGATCACCAGCACGATGAAGTGCCACGCGACCGGGATCTCGAGCGCTTCTGCCAGGGCCCCGAGGCCGGCGCCGGCCAGCGTGCCGAGGCTGAACGCGGCGTGGAACAGCGGCATGATCGTGCGCCCACCGGCCTTCTCGGCGGCAGCACCGGACACGTTCATCGACACGTCGCACAGGCCGTTGCCGAACCCGAACGCGATGAGCGCGATCCAGATGGCGGCGAAGCCCCACTCGAGCGTGACCGCGACGCCGGCGAACACCATGCCGAGCGCCAGGCAGGCCGCGGCGATCTGCACGCCCCGGCGGGCTCCGAGCTTCGCGACGATGTGGCCGGCGAACGTCAGGCCGCCGATCGAGCCGACTGCCATGCCGAGCACGAGCAGGCCCATCTCGAACGTGCTCGCGCCGAGGGAGTCGCGGACGCTCGGGATCCGGCCGAGCCAGGTCGCGATGTCGAGGCCGGACAGGGTGAACACCACGAACACCGCGATGATCCAGGCCCTGGTGGTCGGGACGGTGCGGGTGGACGGCGTCGTCATGGTGGTTCCCATCGTGCTGCGGTGCGGGTCGTGCTGCGTGTCCTGCGTCGGTCGAATCGATTCGACCGCGTGTTCCGGTTACGCTAACGGGCGATGGACGAACCGGCAACAGGACTCGGCGCGTCGCCTTCCCGCGGCGGCGTCACCCGTTCGTCGCGCCCGACGCTGGCCGCGGTCGCCCGTGCCGCCGGTGTCGCGCCGTCGACGGCTTCGCTCGCGTTCAGCGGGAGTGGCCCCGTGTCCGAGGACGCCAAGGCCCGCGTGCTCGCCGCCGCCGCCGAGCTCGGCTACGGCGGTCCCGATCCCCGCGCCCGGTCGCTGCGCCGAGGCCGCTCCGGCGTCATCGGTGTCGTGATGGACGAGCGCCTGAGCGATGCGTTTCGCGATCCCGTCAACGTCCTGACGCTCGACGGCATCGCCGAGGTCGCCGGTGCCGCAGGCGTGTCGCTGCTGCTCGTGCGGAGCCCGCTCGACGACGAGCAGGGTGCCGGTCCCCTCGTGGACGCCCCGATGGACGCCGTCGTGCTCGTCGGGTGCAACGTCCGGATCGACCCCGCGGTCGCCGTGCTGCGTCGTCGACAGATCCCCGTCGTCGCGATCGAGGCGGACGAGATCGAGGGCGCGGTGCCCGTGCAGCTCGACAACCGGGACGCCTCACGCCGTGCTGCGGAGTACCTGCAGGGGCTCGGGCACCGGGACGTGACCGTCGTGACGCTGCCCCTCGAGGCTGCACGCCGACGTGGGCCGATCGACGATGCCCGCCAGGCGTCCGGCATCGCCTTCACGACGCTCGAACGGCTGCGGGGTGTGCGGGAGGTCTACCCGTCCGCGGCCGCGATCGAGACCGCGGGCAGCTCGGTGGAAGAGGGACGGCTCGCCGGCGTGGCCTTGTTCGAGACCGACGGGGCGCGTCCCACGGCGGTCATCGCCCAGAGTGACCTGATCGCCGTCGGGGTGATCTCGGCCGCACTCGACGCCGGGCTCCGTGTTCCGGAGGACGTCAGCGTCGTCGGGTTCGACGGCATCACGGTGGACGACAGCCTGCTCCACCGCACTCCCATCCGGCACCTGACGACGCTCGTGCAGCCCTTCGTGCAGAAGGGGCAGGCCGCCGCACGCGCCGCCCTGGCCATGCTCGAGGGGGCGGAGCCGCAGCCGGCGTCGTTCACGTCGGAGTTGCGGGTGGGGGACACGACGGGGCCGCCGCCGGCGTAGGGGAGCTGGCCCGGCCGCGACGCGGGTGGCATCGCGACATCGCACTTCAGGATTCCGGGTCCCCGTCCTGCAACAGCGTCGGCACGAACAGGCCGAGCGCGAGTGCGAGGAGCCCGACCGCACCGGCGACCGCGAGCCAGACGCCCCCGATCGGCCCGGCACCCGCGGACGGTGCGACCACCACGAAGGCGACTGCCTGCGCACCGATCTGCACCGATGCGAACCGCAGGCCCGACGGCCGGAGCGCTCGCAGTTGCACGCGAGCCGTCCGCGGCGTCCACGCCCAGAGCAGGCTCGTGGCGAGGACGAGGTGCGTCGTCAGGAGGAGCACCGGGAGGTTCGTCCCGTTGAGCCCTGCGATGGCGAGCTGCACCACGAGCAGGGCGGCGAACGGACCGCGGGGCAGGAGCGCAGCGGCCACGGCGAGGACCGCGGCGACGACGAGCCAACCGCTCGCTCCGATGACGACGGCCGATCCGACGAGCCCCGCCGCCAGGCCGAGCGCACCGATCGTCCACGCCGGGACGGCCGCGCCGATCGACGGGGCCCCGGTCCGCTCCGCTCGCGAGCCGGCCCTCATCCGGCCCGCCGCGGGCGGCTGAGGAGCCGCAGCTGCACTGCGGGCGAGCCGTCGTCGCCCGTCTGCCAGTGGATCTGCTCGACACCGGCGGCGGCCATGTCCGCCAGCCGGTCGTCGCGTTCGAGGGCGACGAGCCGGAACGCCGTCCGCTCGTGCTTGCTCGCCCTGCGTACGTCCGGTGTCGGGAGCACGTCCACCGCGACGACCCGGTGCCCGGTGGCCGCCCACGTCATCGCCATCGTCGCGGCCTGGTCGTCGATGAACGTGGACAGGACGACCACGAGGGACTCGGCCGGGACCAGGGGCATCCTCGCCGCCGCCGTCGCGTCGCCCGTCGGGGTCACCGTGGCGATGGTCGATCTCAGGCGTTCGAGGTGCCGCGTCCCACCGCCCGGTTCCACCGAGCGCGCGGTGCCGGACAGGGCGCGGAAGCCAACCCGGTCCCCGGCGGCGATGTACGCGGTCGCGAGGGACAGAGCGGCCTCGCGCGCGAGGTCGAGCGAGGTCGCCTCGTGCGCCCGGTGGCGGGAGATGCCCCACTCCGCGACGTCGGAGCCGAGGTCGTCGCGGCCGTCGACGACGAGGACGACGAGCGCGTCGGCGGTGGCGAAGGTGCGCCGGACGTAGAGGTCCCCGGGGCGTTCGGCACGCCGTGCGGTGCGCCGCCAGTCGATCCGCCGGAGGCGGTCCCCGGGGGTGAACAGGGCCACGTCGCGGAACTCGCCGCCGTCGCCCGGTCGGGCGGTGTCGTGCGCACCGGTGATGCCCGTCACGCGACGCGGCATCGGCAGGTGCTGCATGCGGAGGTGCGGCGGCGGGACGACCGCTTCACCGATCGGTCCCGCAGCCGGTACCGACACCGCGGTGCCGCCCCGTCCGAGGAGCGAGACGTGCGTCCGCAGGATCTCCTGGGGCCCGGAGTGCGAGACCGGCACGGTCCCGGAGAGCGACGCCGCCGTCCGGCGATCGACCACGACGACGTGCCGTCGGTCGACCGCGACGCGGAGCTCGAGGGCGACGGCCTCGGCGGAGGCCGGCAGTGCGACCTCCGTCCGGTACCCGACGCCGCGGCCCGAGTCGGACGGGGCGAGCGTCGTCCTCACCCGGACCGGTTCTCGGCCGAGGTGCCGACGGGCGCCGAAGCCGGCGGTCACGAGGGCCGGCAGCGCGACGACGGCGAGCTCCGGGCGTCCGGTGACGAGGGCGAGACCGGCGAGGAACACCCCGGCTGCGAGCCCGAACACGAGCGCCGGGTTGCGCGCCCAGACCGGTGCGCCGTCGGATCCGGGCGCCTGGCCGGCGGGAGGCGGGTCGGGAACGCTCACCGCGCCTCCAGGCCGGCACCGGACCCACCGGACGCACCCGCAGCGCCGGACGCACCGACCCCGACCACCGGCGGCCCCGGCACCTGCGCGACGATGCCGCGAACGATCCCCGCCGGGTCCACCCCGTTCGCCCATGCCTGCGGCGTCAGCGAGATCCGGTGCGCCAGCACTGCGACCGCGGTGCCCTTGACGTCCTCCGGCGTGACGAAGTCCCGCCCGTCGATGACCGCGCGTGCACGGCCCACGAGCATGAGCGCCTGCGCCCCGCGCGGCGACGCCCCGACCTGCACGTCGCGGTGGCTCCGCGTCGCGCTCGCGAGGTCGACGCAGTACAGGGCGATGTCCTCGTCGACGTGCACGCCCTCGACGCTGGCCTGCATGCGGAGCATCTCGGACGCGCTGACCACGGCGTCGACCTCCGCGACCTCGTGCCGCCGACCGATCCGGTTGAGGAGCACGCGCTGCTCGCCCTCACGGGTCGGGTAGCCGACGGCGAGCCGCACCATGAACCGGTCGAGCTGCGCCTCCGGGAGGGCGTACGTCCCCTCGTACTCGATCGGGTTCGACGTCGCGATGACGTGGAACGGTCGGGGGAGCGGGAAGCGCTCACCCTCGACCGTGACCTGCCCCTCCGCCATCGCCTCGAGCAGCGCCGACTGCGTCTTCGGTGACGTCCGGTTGATCTCGTCGGCGAGGAACATCCCGGTGAAGACGGGGCCCGGCCGGAAGACGAACTCGGCGGTCGCAGGGGCGTAGACGAACGACCCGGTGATGTCGGCGGGCAGCAGGTCCGGGGTGCACTGGAGCCGACGGAAGTCGAGCCCGCACGCGGCGGCGAGGCTCCGCGCCGCCAGGGTCTTGCCGAGCCCGGGGACGTCCTCGAAGAGCACGTGCCCGCCGGCGAGGACGCTCGCGAAGGCGAGGGCGAGCGGCTCACGCATCCCGACGACGACGTCGCCGACCGCGTCGAGGACGTCACGGGCTCGGGCGGCGACGTCGGCGATGGCCATCGGGGCCTCGTTCTGGGGCTGGGGCACGGTCACGGCTGCCTCTCGGTCGTGGTGCGGTCGGTGAGGGGTGCGAGCGACTCGACCGCGGTGAGGACGGTCCCGAACGCGGCGAGGTCGAGTTCGGGCCGCCGTTCGCTCCGCAGCACCGCGACGACGGCCGGCGGGAGGACCGCCTCGATCGCGGCGCGGTCGTCCGGGTCGTCCAGGTCAAGGCGGTGGAGCGTCCGGAGACGACGGCGAGCGACGGCACGGACGCGGGCGAGTGCCCGCTCCGGCACGCCGCCGCGGGACCGGAGGGCCCAGGCGGTCTCGGACAGGTCGCGTCGGGCGCCGGGTGCGGATCGGACGGGAGGCACGGGCCAGGCCAGCGACGGACCGTCACGGATCGCGGTCCACGTCAGTCCCACGGCGGCGACCACGCCGCCGACGGCGAGGGACAGCGGGACGCCGACGCCGAAGAACCAGACGACGCCGGACGCGATCACAGCGAGCACGAGGACGCCTGCCACGGCCCGGGGGTTCACGATCGCTCCGTCGGTGCCACGGCCCACTGCTGCTCCAGTGTCCGCAGTGCGGCACGGACCGCCTCGACGTCCTGATCGGTGGCCGGTACGCCGCCGAACCGAACCGCGAGGTAGCAGCGACGGAGGGTGCTCAGGGCGGTCTCGTCGACGTGGAGCTGCTGGAGGATGCGCGTGGTGAACTCGGTCGGGGTCTCCGCTGAACCGCGTCGGAACCCGGCGTCCTCTGCGGACTCCTGCAGTCCGAGCCACGCCGCGGTGACGGCGTCGGACGGGTCGCGGTGTTCCGCCAGCACCGCGAGCGCGCGACCGAGCCCACGGCGGATGTGCTGCAGCCCGACCTCGGCCGACGGGTCCGTGGTCACGTCCACCGCGAGTCCGGCGACGTCGATCCGTTCCGGGCTGCCACGGCGGCGTCGGCCGCGGAGGACGTACACCACCGCCAGGACGGCGAGCGCGGCGATCACGACCACCGCGACGACGAGGAGCCAGGTCGCGTCGACGTGGTGGGCGGACGGTGCCCCGAGCGGTTGCGGCGCGGTGCTGGCCGGCGCTGATGCGACCTGCTCCGGCGGCGGCGCGGTGGCCCGGGCGACGGTCGGGGACCACCGGGCGCCGGTCAGGACGGGATGTGCCCCGAGGGCCGCCGCGGCGACGACGAGACCGCCGAGGGCGAAGGCGATGACGGGGACGAACGGGAAGCCGCCGCGTTGCGGACCGTCGTCGTGCGCCATGCCGTCACGCTACCCCGGGTGCGGACCGCGGGTCCCGGCGCTCGCTGCCTTCCGCCACGGCGGCTGCCGCCCACGACCATCCCCTCACCGCGCCAACGCCTGTTCCACCCAGCCGCGCCGGTGCGCGCGCACCCCGAGCGTCACCGCCCGGACCCCGATGTACCCGAGCGCGAACGCCGCCCACAGCCCGGCGAGCGTGCTGCCGGCCAACCAGAGCAGCGGCAGGTACACGACGAGGTTCACGCCTCCGGCGATCGCCAGGTACCGCGCGTCCCCGGCGCCGATCAGCACTCCGTCGAGCACGAACACGTACCCGGCGACGGGCATCTCGTGCAGAAGGGGCAGGCCGCCGCCCGCGCTGCCCTGGCCATGCTCGAGGGGGCGGAGCCGCAGCTGGCGTCGTTCACGTCGGAGCTGCGGATCGGCAACACGACGGGGCCGCCGCCCGCGGACGACCGCCCGGATCGAGCCTGACCGTTCGGGCGACTCCCGGCGTCAAGCGGTGACGGTTGCCCGCTGGACAGTGCGACCGGTGCTACTCGTTGGCGGTGATGGTGTAGGTCACGGAGATGCCCGGCGTGCTGATGTAGACCGTGTACTCGTCACTGCTGAAGAGCGCACGGTTCTTGCTGGCGCTGGCGCTGGCGCTCTGCGTGAACCCCTTGGCGGTGAGTGCGGCCCGCGCGTCAGCGAAGCCCGTCTTCGAAGTCGGATCGATGGTGACGGACCAGCCGTTGACCTCGTCTCCACCGGCGACCGCGACGGTTCCGGGGATGAGCGGGACGTCGCTCTTCGGGAAGTCTGCGGGCAGCGGCTCGGACTTCGGCGAGGACGTGGCCGTGGGGGTGGCGGTGTCGTTCGATCCCTGTGCAGTGGCGCAAGCGGCGAGGGAACCGATGGTGAGGGCAGCGACGAGGATGGCCGGAACCACGGACGAGCGTGTAGACAATGTTTCTCCTGTTGCATTTGCAGCGTTTGTAGCCCACCGAGGCTATCTCGTCCGCGTCCCGACACCGGTACCTCAGCGGCTCAACGCCGCCTCCACCCACCCCCGCCGGTGCGCGCGCACCCCGAGCGTCACCGCCCGGACCCCGATGTACCCGAGCGCGAACGCCGCCCACAGCCCGGCGAGTGTGCCGCCCGCCCACCACAGCAGCGGCAGGTACACGACGAGGTTCACGCCTCCGGCGATGGCCAGGTACCGCGCGTCCCCGGCGCCGATCAGGACCCCGTCGAGCACGAACACGTACCCGGCGACGGGCATCCCGACCGCGACGAGCACCAGCACGACGGGCAGGGCGTCGCGCACCGCCTGCGAGTCGGAGAAGACCGGCCCGAGCACCCCGCTGGCCGCCAGCGTCAGCAGGCCGAGGAGCACACCACCGGCGATCCCGAGCAGCACGAGCCGCCGCGTGACCAACCGCACCCGCGATGCATCCCGTGCCCCGAGCCCGTGCCCGACGAGCGCCTGCCCGGCGATCGCGAGGGCGTCGAGCGCGAACGCCAGGGTGGAGAACACCGTCAGCCCGACCTGCGTCGTCGCCAGCCCGGTGGTCCCCAGCCCGGCGGCCGCCGCTACGGTCGCGAGCATCGCCACGCGCAGTGACGCGGTCCGGAGGAACAGCCAGGCGCCGGATCGCAGGGCCCGTGCGACGCCCGAGGCGCCGGGTCGCAGCGGCGCTCCCGACGACCGGGCTGCACGGATCGCGATGCGCACGTAGACGACGGCCATCGCCCACTGCACGATGACGGTGCCCGCGGCGGAGCCCTCGACGCCCCAGCCGGCGCCGTAGATGAGGACGGCGTTGAGGAGCCCGTTCGCGACGAACCCGACGGTCGCGACGACGAGCGGGGTCCTCGTGTCCTGCAGCCCGCGCAGCAGTCCGGTCGACGCGGTCACGACGAGGATCCCGGGGAGTCCGATGAGCGACAGCGTCAGGTAGGCGGTCGCCGCCGCCGACACCTCGGGAGCAGCGCCGAACAGGGACACGAGCGGTCCGGCGAGCGGCCACCCGACGAGCGCGAGGACCACACCCAGCACCAGCGCGAGCCACATGCCGTCGATGCCCGCGTGCACGGCTCCGCGACGGTCGCCACCGCCGAGCGCGCGCGCCACGGCCGGGGTCGTCGAGTACGCCAGGAACACGAGCAGTCCGGTCACGGTCTGCAGCACGACGCTCGCGAGTCCGACGGCGGCGAGGGGTGTCGCCCCGAGGTGGCCGACGAGCGCGGTGTCGGTGAGCAGGAACAGCGGCTCGACCACGAGCGCCCCGAGCGCGGGCACCGCCAATCGCACGATGTCGCGGTCGACCGCGCGCCGTTGGGCGGTCGCAGCGTGTCGCGTCGGTCGGTGCACCGACCCATTCTGGCGGCGATGCCGACACGACGTGGCCGGCCGACGGGGTGGGCGTCACCCGTGACGGACTGGAGGCCCGTGGCGGCGCCGCCACGGGCCTCCAGGCCGTCGCTCCCCACGTCGTCGGGCGGCTGGCTGCGTCCGGCTGCGGACCACGGGGGTCGGCACGGGAGCTCGCCCGGGAATACGATCCTGCCGTGGACGTCCTCGCGCTGGTCCCCGGAGCGGTCGGGATCGCGCTCAGCCCGCTGCCGATCGCGTCGGTGGTGTTCCTGCTCGGCCACCGGCGCGGCTCCGCATCGGCGTTGGCGTGCGCGCTCGGATGGATCGCCGCGGTCGCCGTCGCGCTCGTGGCGTCGGTGCTCGTGGGCGAGTCGCTGCCTTCGCAGGCGGTCGCGGGGTCGCGGGTGCAGGCCGTGATCGCGCTGTGCGCGGCCGTGCTGCTCGCCGGACTCGCCGTGTGGCAGTGGCTGCGGCGGCGATTGCCGGACGGGTCGCCGGCGAGCTCGAGGTGGGCGGACGCCATGGAGGCCATCGGACCAGGCCGGGCGTTCGGGCTCGGCGCGCTCCTGTTCCTCAGCCCGAAGTCACTCGTGCTGGCGCTGGCCGCCGGACTGGCGTTCGGCGATGCGGATCCGAGCGCTCCGGAGACCGTGCTGGTGGCGGTCCTGTTCGTGGCCGTGTCCGGGGCCGCGGTCCTGCTGCCGGTCGTGCTGGCGGTGACGATGCGGTCCGGCGCGCAGCGGGTGCTCGCCGCCGTGCGCGACTGGATCGCCCGGTGGGGGTCGATCTCGCTCGTCGTCCTGCTCGTCGTGCTGGCGGTGGTGCAGCTGGTGATCGGGCTGGTCGGGTTGCGCTGACCCGCCCTCGGACGGTCCCGCGCCCTCGTCAGTCCGCGCGCGGTTCCGCGGGGACGGCTCCGGTGGCGGCGTGGGCCGGGTCGGGGACCTCGGTCGAGGGTTCGTCGGTCCCGCGAGCCCGGCCGATGACGTCCATCAGGTGGAAGACGACGATCGCGGCGACCGTGCCGACGATGATGCCGCCGAAGCTGGCCCCACCGAACGAGAACGTGAAGTCCGCGATGCCCATGATGAGCGCGATGCCGGCGGTGAGCTGGTTCTTCGGCTTCGAGAAGTCGACCCGGTTCTCGACCCAGATGCGGATGCCGATGACGCCGATCAGGCCGTAGAGCGCGGTGGTGGCACCGCCGAGGACCCCCGGCGGCACCGACGAGATGACCGCGCCGATCTTCGGGGACATCCCGAGCAGGACGGCGACGATCGCCGCGACCCAGTACGCGGCGGTCGAGAACACGCGGGTCGCCGCCATCACACCGATGTTCTCGCCGTACGTGGTCGTCGCGGACCCGCCACCGACGCCCGCGAGCACCGTCGAGATGCCGTCCGCGAAGAGCGCCCGTCCGGTGAGCGGGGTGAGGTCGCGGCCGGTGAGCTGACCGACGCCCTTCACGTGGCCGACGTTCTCGGCGACGAGTGCGAGGACGACCGGCACGAAGCCGAGGTAGATCGCGAGCTGGCCGGGATCGAACGCCGGGGCGGTGAACGTCGGCAGGCCGATCCACGGCGCCTTCGTGGCCGCGTCGAACGAGACCTCGCCGGCGACGAGGGCGGCGACGTACCCGATGACGACACCGATCACGATGGACAGGCGTCCGAGCAGGCCCTTGAAGAGGACCGTCACCAGGATGATCGCGGCGAGGGTGATGACCGCGATGACCGGTGCCTTCGTGAAGTTGTCGCGGGCGGCTGGGGCGAGGTTGAAGCCGATGAGGGCCACGATCGCGCCGGAGACCACCGGCGGCATCAGGCGGTCGATCCAGCCGGCACCAGCCAGGTGCACGACGAGCCCGACGATCGCGAGCAGCGCACCGACGACGATGATGCCGGAGAGCGCGAGCGGGATGCCGCCGATCTTCGTCGCGGCGCCGATCGGTGCGATGAACGCGAACGACGACCCGAGGTAGCTCGGCAGCCGGTTGCCGGTGATGAGCAGGAACAGGATCGTGCCGATGCCGCTGAAGACCAGTGTCGTCGACGGCGGGAACCCGGTGAGGAGCGGGACGAGGAACGTCGCCCCGAACATCGCCACCACGTGCTGCACGCCCAGGCCGATCGTGCGGGGCCAGGTGAGGCGTTCGTCCGGTGCCACGATCGTCGTCGCCGAGACGGTCTTGCCGTCTCCGTGCAGCTTCCACGGGAGTCCCATGCGACGACCGTACCGGCAGCCGTCCACAGGTGACGACGCGGATCGACCTGCCCCATGGCGACGGTGGCTATCGTGGACCGCATGACCGACGTCGCAAGCACCTCCGGGATCCACACCGACGAGCTGGACGCCACGGTCCGCCCGCAGGACGACCTGTACCGCCACGTGAACGGCTCGTGGATCGACGCCACACCGATCCCCGACGACAAGGCGCGGTACGGCTCGTTCACGGTGCTGGCCGAGGAAGCCGAGATCGCCGTCCGGGACATCATCGAGCGCTCCCAGCAGGCTGCGCCCGGCACCGAGGAGCGCAAGGTCGGTGACCTCTTCACCTCCTTCACCGACGAAGAACGGCTCGAGGCGCTCGGCACCGCGCCGATCGAACCCCTCCTCGCCGAGGTCGCGGCGATCGACTCCGTCGACGACGTCGTGCGGATGGTCGGCCGCTTCGAGCGGATCGGGCTGCCCAGCTTCCTGCAGCTCTTCGTCGACAACGACCCGGGCGCCCCGGAGTCCTACGTCGTCTTCCTCGAGCAGTCCGGACTCGGTCTGCCCGACGAGTCGTACTACCGCGAGGAGCGCTTCGCCGACATCCGGACGAAGTACCGCGAGTTCGTCGCCGCGATGTTCCCCCTCGCCGGGTTCGTCGACGGTGGGGAGCGCACCGACAACGTGATCGCGCTCGAGACCGCACTGGCGTCGAAGCACTGGGACAACGTCACCACGCGCGACAGCCAGAAGACCTACAACAAGCTGCCCTGGGCCGAGGTCGCGGCGCTCGCCGGGGACGTCGACCTGCAGCAGTGGTGGCAGGCCATCGACGCTCCGGCCGGGGCGTTCGAGACGGTCGTCGTCCGCGAGCCCTCGTTCGTCACGGGCCTCGCCGAACTCCTCCGTGGTGAGCCGCTGGAGATGTGGAAGGACTGGCTGCGCTGGCAGGTCATCCGCGGTTCGGCCGCCTACCTGACGAGCGCCTTCTCCGCGACCAACTTCTCCTTCTACGGCACCGCGCTCACGGGTGCACCGAAGCAGCGGGAGCGCTGGAAGCGCGGCGTCTCCCTGGTGGAGGGCGCGATGGGCGAAGCCGTCGGCCGCATCTACGTGCAGGAGCACTTCGACGAGACGTCGAAGGCGACGATGGACGTCCTCGTCGCGAACCTGGTCGAGGCGTACCGGCAGAGCATCTCGGCGCTCGACTGGATGACCGACGAGACCCGTGCGCGCGCGCTCGACAAGCTCGACAAGTTCACGCCGAAGATCGGCTACCCGGTGAAGTGGCGGGACTACTCGGCACTCCCGGTGACGGCCGACGACCTCATCGGCAACGTCCGCGCGGTGGCGTCGTTCCAGGTCGACCGCGAGCTCGGGAAGATCGGGAAGCCGATCGACCGCGACGAGTGGTTCATGACGCCCCAGACGATCAACGCGTACTACAACCCCGGCTTCAACGAGATCGTGTTCCCGGCGGCGATCCTGCAGTTCCCGTTCTTCGAGGCCGGCCGTGACGCCGCCGCGAACTACGGGGCGATCGGTGCCGTCATCGGCCACGAGATCGGGCACGGCTTCGACGACCAGGGTTCGCAGTACGACGGTGACGGGCGTCTCGAGAACTGGTGGACCGAGGCCGACCGCACGGCGTTCGAGGAGCGCACCAAGGCCCTCATCGCGCAGTACGACGCCCTCGTGCCGACCGAGGTCCCGGACGGCCACGTCAACGGTGCCCTGACGATCGGCGAGAACATCGGCGACCTCGGCGGACTGTCGATCGCGTGGAAGGCGTACCTGCTGTCCCTCGACGGTCAGGAGCCCCCCGTGGTCGAGGGGCTCACCGGCGCCGAGCGGTTCTTCCTGAGCTGGGCACAGGCCTGGCGGATGGCGATCCGTCCGGAGGAGGCAGCCCGTCTGCTCAGCATCGACCCGCACTCGCCCAACGAGTTCCGCTGCAACCAGGTCGTCCGCAACATCGACGTCTGGTACGACACCTTCGGCGTGACCGAGGGGGACGCGATGTTCCTCGACCCGGCCGAGCGCGTCTCGATCTGGTGATGACCGAGCCGGACGCGGCTCCGTCGTCGGAGCCGGGAGCGGCTCGACGGTCGCGTCGACGACAGCACGCCGTGGGTGCGGACGGTCGCACCCGCGGTCGGCACCGCGGCGGTGCCGACGAGCGGTTCGGGGCGACCCTGGAGGCACTGGGCACGTTGGCGAGGGACGGTGCGGGGGTCAGCGCCTCCGTCATCGACACCTCGACCGGCAAGGCGCTGCTGGCCGTCGACGACACCCTCGTGCAGCCGGTGGCGAGTCTCGGCCGGGTGCTGCTGCTCGTCGAGGTCGCCGCGCGTCTCGAGGACGGCGGGCTCCACGGCGACCGACTGCAGCGGATGGCGCGCGACACCGCGACGGGTGCGGGGCTGTGGCAGTTCCTGCAGGAGCCGACGATGCAGGTGCCGGACCTCGCGACCCTGGTGGGTGCGACGGCCGACGCCTGGGCGATGAACGCCCTGCTGTCCACCGTCGGGATCGACGCTGTGCGCGAGCGTGCCGAGTCGCTCGGCATCGAGCGGACCGCGCTCATCGACCGGGTGCGGGACCGCCGCGGGCCGGACGACGCCCCGGACGCCTCGGTCGCGCCGACCGGTGAGCTCGCCTGGCTGATGCGTGGGCTCGCGCTCGGCGAGGTCGTCGACGAAGCGGTCTCGAACCGGGTGCTCGGCTGGCTGTCGCTCGCGAGTGACCTCAGTCTCGTCGCGGGGTCGTTCGGCCTCGATCCGCTGGCGCACCGTGCGCTCGACCACGGGCTGCAGGCGGTCGCGGTGACCGGAGCGGGCACGGGGGTCCGGGCCGAGGCGGGGATCCTCCGCGGGCCGTCGTCGTCGGTCAGCTACGCGGTGACGGTCACCTTCGACGACGCTTCGCTGCAGCGGCGACTGTCGGTGGTGGAGGCGCTGCGGGCGATGGGCACCGAGGTGCTCGAGGCCGTGCACGCACCACCGCACCGCTGACCGGCTGGCGTGCGTCGCCCGGTGGGCGGCGGCCGGGCGCTCAGCTCCCGACGCGGCTTCCGATCAGGGACGCGACCCAGGCGTCGAAGCGCTGCCGGAGCACCCGCCCGGTGACCTCCGGCCGCCCGATGCCGGCGTAGTTCGGCGCCCAGGTCTCGACGTACGTGTCGGCCCGTGCGGCTGCCACCACGTCCCACGCGTGCACGTCGCGGACCCGCCGACCGGCCGTCGCCTCGTACGCCGCCAGGAACCGGTCGGCCGCAGCCGGGGAGCCGAGCAGCACGAGGTCCTGCCGGCACCAGGCGAGGTCGACTCCGCGCGGCGCCGAGAGCGCCCCGGACCAGTCGACGACCCCGGTCAGCCGATCGCCCGCCCACACGGTGTTGCCGCTCCAGAAGTCGCCGTGCGTGAGCACCCGGTCGAGGTCGGCCTCCTGCCAGGCCTCGTGCGCCGCCGCCGCGAGCCGGCCCGCTCGCTGGGTCGGCTGGCGGACCTCGTCGGGCAGGCCGACCGGGTCCAGCCCGTGGACCGCGGCGAGGGCGACGCCGAGCTGCTCCCCGATCACCACAGGGTCGAGCGTCGGGGCGGGCGGTCCTCCGGGTACGGCCTCGGTGACGATGACGGGGTGTCCGTCCGCTTCACCGTGCGCCGACAGCCGGGGCACCAGGGAGCCCAGCGGGCCGAGGCGACCCAGCACCTCGCGCTCGCGGTCGACGGCGTCGTCCCCGCGGGGGAACATCCGCACGACGACCCGTTCGTCTCCGTCGACGGCCATCAGCGTGCGTGCGTGCTGGCCGCCGGTCAGCGCACGGTCGAGCGTCAGCGGTCGTCCGAGCAGCCGGGCGGCCGCATCCACGAGTGCCGGTGACGACGGGGCCGAGGTGGTCTGGGACACGGCGACGAGCGTACTGTCCCGCGGCGGACTCAGCGCAGCCGCACGAACGAGCGCAGTGGGGCCGGCTCGACGTCGTGCGCCTCGACGAACCCGCGGGACTCGTAGAACGCCCGCTGCCCCGGTTCCGCGTCGGTGGTGAGGACCGTCTGCCGGACGCCCGCGTACCGCTCGAGCACGGCGTCGAGGAGCCGTCCGCCCACGCCGGAGCGCTGGTGTGTCGGGACGACGAGGAGGTCCTGCACGTACACGATCGTGATCCCGTCCGAGACGGTCCGGACGAGCCCGATGAGCGCACCGGCGGTGTCCCGGGCCGTCAGGACGAGGTGCGACGCTGCGACGGCCGCGACGAGGTCGTCCGGCTGCTGCGTGTAGGCGCTCCACCCACCGCGTCGTAGAGCGCCAGGAGCTCGGCGGCGTCGGGGTGTCCGGGCCGGATCAGGACGGTCACTCCGTCGCTTGCCCCTCCGGCACCAGCGCCTGGACCGAGAGCACCTGCGCACTCGACACGCTGCACGCGGTGAGGCCCGTGTCGCGCACGAACAGCGAGGCCTTCGAGCCCGGCGGGTAGACGCGGAACCCGTCGGCTGCCTTCGGTCCGCAATCGGCCGCGGCGAAGTTGCTCGCGGTGACGATCTGCAGCGGGGCCACCGCGGTGTCGCCGGCCCGCAGGGTCACGGTCGGGTGCGGAGCGGACTTCTCCTGCCGCGCTGCGGCACCGATCTGGGCGCCGTCGCCACCGCCGACGAAGGAGACGCCGGGCCACCCCTGCAGCGTGCACGTCGTCGCGCCGGTGTTGCGGAGCGCGAGGTGCACGATCTGACTGCCGGCCGCCCCGCCACTGCCGGGCTCGATCGAGCCGGTCAGGTCGTCTGCGGCGCAGCGCGCCGGTCCGCCCGCCGAGCCGCCGGTGCCGGTGCCGCCCGCGACCGACGATGCGGAGCTGGACGGATCCGCAGGCGACGACGCCGCGGAACCCGACGACGACGTGGTCGGAGCGGGTGTGGCGGTCACGGTCTCGGTCGCCGTCGGGGTGCTGGTCCCGCCCGACGAGCACCCGGTCAGCACGGTGGCAGCCGCGGCTCCCACCAACGACACCAGGATCAGGGATCGGTTGCTGCGTTGCATGACACAACGCAATCACCCCGGGACGCGCAGAGGTTCGGTTCGCGCTCAGGCACCGGGAGCACACTCGCGGGGGACGAGCCAGGTACACGAGCGACGGAGGTCGGACATGGCAGGCAAGCACGAACAGGCACGCGGCGACGAGGGTCGGGCCGACGGTGTCGAGCCGCGCGCCGGAGCCTTCACGGACAGCGAGATCCCGGGGGAACCGCCCGTGACGACGAACGAGCCCGCGGGTGAGTTCGTCTCGAGCGACATCCCCGGTGAAGCGCGGCCCCAGGGCGCCGGCGACGGCAAGGCCGAGGGGGAGTACGTCGAGTCGGACATCCCCGGCGAGGCCGAGCCCACGTCGGACGGTGAGGTCGGCCACTACACCGACCGCGACCAGGGCTGACGCCTAGTCGATGAGCTCCGCCGCCACCAGGCGGCGGAGCGTCTCGACACCCGCGGGCGGGCACCGGTCGGCGTCTGCCGAGGTGACCCACTCGACCTCGTCCACCTCTGCCGAGGCGACGGGCGTGGCGGTGTCCAGCGCGCCTCCAGGCCGGACCAGGAACAGGGCCATAGCGACCATCGTGCCGGGCCCCTGTCCGTGCGCCAGCTCGGTCACGGTGCCGAACGCGTCGACGTCGTCGGCGGTCAGCCGCAGACCGGTCTCCTCGTACGCCTCGCGGACAGCGGCCTCGACGTCGGTCTCGTGCGGTTCCGCCTTGCCGCCGGGCAGGTAGAGGACGTCGCGCGCTCGCGCGCGCACCATCAGCACCTTCCGGTCACGCACCAGCAGCAGCGCACTGACGCGCAGGGTGCGCGGGGCGGCCGGGAGGCTCAGCTCGCGTCCGCCTGGTCGTCGCGATCGCGGGTGGACCGGTCGGGCGCGGTGCGCTCCGCGAGCGGCACGACCGGGGACGGCAGCTCCGCCTCGGGTTCGGGGCGGACGCCGAAGAGGGCGTCGAGGGCGCCGACGAACTCCTCGCCGCGTCCGGCACGGCCGAGCTCGCGGGCCCGCACGGACGGACGGTGCAGCAGGACGCCGACGAGGTGCCGGAGGGCACGTTCGGTCTGCTCGGCGGACTCGGTGTCGCCGTCGCTCCGTCGCTTCGCGCGCTCGATCTCGTCGTCGAGGATGTCGAACACGTGCTTGCGGAAGGCCACGAGCGCCGGGGTGGTGGACTGCTCGAGGGCCTGGGCGCGGAACCGGGAGACCGCGTCGTCGACCATCGCGCGGGCCTCGGACTCGGCGTTCAGCTCGGCGATCGGTGCGTGGATGCTGATGGTCTCGAGGTCGAGCAGCTCGACACCGTCGACGCCGGCGGCCGCGGGGTCGACGTTGCGGGGGAGCCCGAGGTCGATCACGATGCGCCGGACCCCGTCGTCGAGGTCGGCCGGCGCGACGACCGGGACCTCGCTGGAGGTGCAGGTGATGACGACGTCGCTCGCGGCGATCGCGTGCCGGAGGTCGTGCGCGGCGACGAGGTCGTGCTTCGCCGCGAACCAGGCGGCGCGGCCGGAGGGGGAGAAGACCTGGATGGTGGTGGCGCCGCGGTCGCGCAGGGCAGCGATCGTGGTGGCCGCGTAGCTGCCGGTGCCGACGAGCAGCACGCGGGCGCGGCCCCAGTCGGTGACGCGGGACGACGCGAGCTCGAGGCCGAGGCGGACCAGCGACCGGCCGGCGGCGCCGATGCGGGTCCGGGTCTTGACGCCGCGGGAGGTGTGCGCGGCCTCTTGGAAGAGGCGCTCGAGGTCGGAGGTGGTGGTGCCGTTGGAGCGGGCGTCCTCGAGCGAGCGACGAACCTGCCCGGAGATCTCGGTCTCGCCGACGACGACGGACTCGAGGCCGCTCGACACGGCGAAGAGGTGCTGCACGACGTCCTTGCCGCCGAGCACGTTGACCGAATCGAGGACCTCGGCGGGGTCGAGGTCGCTCGCGGCGGCGACGGCATCGACGGTGGCCGAGACGGCGGAGTCGCGGTCGTCGCCCGCGATGTCGAGGTAGGCCTCGAAGCGGTTGCACGTGGCGAGGACGACGGCCCCGTCCAGCACGTCGGAGTCCGTCACGAGACGGCTCGCGGCGGTCGGTGCGCCGATGCTCAGTCGCTCCAGGAGGTCGAAGCTGGCGTTGCGGTGCGACGCCGTGAGACAGATGAGCACGTCGTCCATGGTAACTCGCATCGGCTCCGGCTCCCGTGCGCATCCTGCGTGCACGGGATACGTCCCGTTCGCCGATGGGAGAATCGTCCGGTGACCGACGCACCGACCACCGCTCTGCCCGCCTCGCACCCGCTCAGCACCGGGCGCACGTCGGGCTCGCCGCTCGTCCGGGCGCTCCGCGGCGACCGCCCCGAGACCCTGCCGGTGTGGTTCATGCGGCAGGCCGGGCGCTCGCTCCCCGAGTACCGCGAACTCCGGGTCGGCACGGCCATGCTCGACGCCTGCCTCGACCCCGCGATGGCCTCGGAGATCACCCTGCAGCCGGTGCGCCGGCACGGGGTCGACGCGGGCATCTTCTTCAGCGACATCGTCGTGCCGATCAAGCTCGCGGGCGTCGACGTCGAGATCGTCCCCGGTCGCGGGCCGGTCCTGGGGTCCCCGATCCGCTCGGCTCGGGACGTCGACGCGCTCGAACCGCTCGACCCGGCGGCGCTCGCCCCGATCTCCGAGGCCGTGGCACGCACGGTCGAGCAGCTCGGCGACACCCCGCTCATCGGGTTCGCCGGTGCGCCGTTCACCCTCGCCGCCTACCTGGTCGAGGGTGGCCCGTCGAAGGACCACATCCGCGCGCGCACGCTGATGCACTCCGAGCCGGAGACCTGGTCGCGCCTGCTCGCCTGGGCGGCGGACGTGTCGGGGGCCTTCCTCCGGGCGCAGGTCCTCGCCGGGGCCTCGGCCGCGCAGCTCTTCGACTCGTGGGTCGGTTCGCTCTCCCGCGCCGACTACCTCGCGTCCGTCGCACCGCACTCGGCTGCGGCGCTCGCGCACATCGCCGACCTCGGCGTCCCGCGCATCCACTTCGGGGTGGGCAGCGGCGAGGTCCTTCGCGAGATGACGACCCTCGGCACGGACACCGTCGGCGTCGACGCCGTCGGGGTCGACTGGCGACTGCCCCTCGACGAGGCGGTCGCCCGGGTCGGCACCGGTGTCACCGTGCAGGGCAACATCGACCCTGCGATGCTGTCCGCCCCGTGGTCCGTACTCGAGGCGCACGTCCGCGACGTCGTCCGTCGTGGTGGCGCGGCCCGGGCGCACGTCGTGAACCTCGGGCACGGGGTGCCGCCGGAGACCGACCCCGCCGTGCTCACCCGGATCGTCGCGCTCGTCCACGAGCTCGGCGACGGCACGGCCGTGGACGCCCCCGAGGCGGGCGGGACGACCGGAGCCGCAGCGTGACCGACGTCGTCGTGGTCGGCGGCGGGGTCGCCGGACTCGTCGCCGCGCGGGACCTCGCCAAGAACGGCGCGCACGTGGTCCTGGTCGAGGGCTCCGGCGTGCTCGGTGGGATGGTCCGTCGGCACACCGTGGCCGGGCTCGACCTGGACATGGCGGCGGACTCCTTCGCGACCCGCAACGACGCGGTCGGCCGACTCGCCGTCGAACTCGGCCTTGGCAACGAGATCACCACGCCGGATCCGCGCGGCGCGTGGCTGATGACGCGCCACGGCGACACCCACCCGATCCCGCAGACCGGGCTGCTCGGCATCCCCGGCACCCCGATGGCGGCCGACGTCCTGGCGGTCGTCGGGCAGCGGGCAGCGCTCCGTGCGCAGATGGACTCCCTGCTGCCGTCCCCCGTGGGCGCGAAGGCCCCGTCGCTCGGCGAACTCGTCCGGAAGCGGATGGGGGAGCGGGTCCTCGACGACCTGGTCGTCCCGATCGTCGCCGGCGTGCACTCGACGCACCCGGACCACCTCGACCCGGACCGCGTGGCGCCCGGGCTCCGCGCGGCGCTCCTCCGCGAGGGCTCACTCGCCCGGGCCGTCCTAGCCCTGCGCGCCCGTGCCACCGCCGGCTCCGCCGTGCAGGGGATCCGCGGCGGCATCGTCCGGCTCGTGGACGAGCTCGTCGCCGACATGGAGACCTACCGGGTCGACGTCCGACTGCACACCCGGGCGACCACGATCGAGCAGCACGCGGTCGAGGTGGTGACGGCCGACGGCGGGACCGAACGCCTGGTCGCGGAGCACGTCCTCGCCTCGACACCGGACCCGGCCCGCACGACCCCGGCCGAGCGGACGGGCATCGAGCTCGTGACCCTCGTCGTCGACCAGCCGGAGCTCGACGCCGCGCCGCGGGGCACGGGGATGCTCGTGCACCCGGACGCCCACGGGGTCGCCGCGAAGGCGATCACGCACGCGACCGTGAAGTGGCCGTGGCTGGCGGAGACCGCCGCCGGGAAGCACGTCCTCCGGCTGAGCTACGCGACCACACCGAACGCGACCGCAGCCGGGGAGGTGACCGCAGCCGGCGACGCGCCCGCAGCCGGCGACGCGACCGCAGCCGGTGACGCGACCGGCGGGGCGGCCGTGGCCACGAGCCTCCAGGTCGATCCGCAGGACGCCGTCGGGACCCGCGCCACCCGCGACGCGACCGCCCTGCTGGGCGTCACGATCGACCCCGGCGCCGTCGTCGGTGCCGCACGGGTGCACTGGAACGGCCCGGACCGCACCGCGGCGGGCCTCGCCGAGGGCGTCGTCGGCATTGGCGAGGCCTCGACGGGCCGAGGGCTCGCCGGGATCGTCGCGTCCGCCCGGACCGCCGCTGGACGCATCCTGGATTCCTGAGCGGACCGCACCCCGGTGGAGGGCTACTGTTGCAGGAACGCCGGACGTATTCCGTTCGGCGCATGACCACGCACACTGACCCAACGGAGGATTCGCACATGCGAGGCAAGCTCCTGTTCGTCGCCGGCGCAGCACTCGGGTACGTCCTGGGATCGCGAGCCGGACGGGCGCGGTACGAGCAGATCAAGACCGTCAGCGGCAAGATCTGGAACAGCAACGGCGTCCAGAAGGGCGTGCACGTCGCCGAGGACTTCATCGCCGACAAGACCCCGGACGTCGCGGAGTTCGTCGGTGAGCAGACGAAGAAGGTCGTCCGCAAGGTCGGGCAGAAGAAGGACACCGCAACCTCATGACGGACACCCGCGACCGCAAGCCGCGTTCGCTGTTCGGCCTGGTCGGCGACGTCCCGAAGCTCGTCAAGGAGCTGGTGACGGGCGAGCTGAACCTGCTCAAGGCCGAGATGCTGACGAAGGCCAAGATCTTCGGCCTCGCCGCTGGTCTGCTCGTGGGCGCGCTCGTCATCGTCCTGTACGCCATCGGCGTGCTGCTGACCGCCGCCGTGATGGGCCTCGCGACCGTGATGCCCGCGTGGCTCGCGGCGCTGGTGATCGCCGTGGTGATGCTGATCGTCGCCGCGATCCTCGGTCTCGTCGGGTGGAAGCGCTTCAAGAAGGGCCTCCCGCTCACACCGAAGCGCACGATCGACAGCGTCAAGAACGACGTCAACGCGGTGAAGGGCATGGGCAAGAAGCCGACCCCGCCGACGCAGAACGGCGCCCGCAAGCCGGACGTCGGCGGTCGGTTCTGACCACCGCACCCCACACCAGCACCACCGACGGAGGAACTGTGACCGATCAGCACGACGACCTGGCCGACCGCGTCGCGGCGACCCGCGCGCAGCTGTTCGACACCCTCGACGCGATCGAGGACAAGCTCAACGTCCCGAAGCAGATCGGCATCGCTGCCTCCAAGCTGAAGCGCGGCATCGACGAGAAGCCGGTCCCGTACCTTGCGGGGCTCGCAGCCGGCGTGGCGGTGGTCGGGGGTATCGTCGTGACGGTGCTCCGACGGCGGTAGACCGCCCGATCGGTGGTCGCTGACGAGCGGAGCGCTCGTCGGCAATTGGGGGTCGACGAACTTTTCCCCCTGGCAACCGATAGGACAATGGATTCCATGAGTTCCACCGCGCCGTCGCCCGCACACGAAGCGCCCGCCGGTGACGTCGACCCGACGTCCGGCATCGACCCGAACCTGCTGACCGCGTACGCCCTCTGGGCCGTCTTCCGCCGTCCGCTCGGCCCGATCCACCGCGTCGGCGACGACGCCGTGGCCGAACTCGACGCGATCGTCGCCAGCGCAGCCTCGCGCGGCGTCACCGTCCGCGGCTTCTACGACGTCTCCGGCTTCCGCGCCGACGCCGACGTGATGGTGTGGCTGCACGGCGACGACGCGCAGGCGATCCAGGCGGTGCTGCGCGAGATCCGTCGCACCGGCCTCTTCCAGGACGCCGAGCCCGTGTGGCACGTGATGGCGATGCACCGTGAAGCCGAGTTCAACAAGCGGCACACCCCCGCGTTCCTGCGTGGCAAGGACCCCGAGGCGTGGATCACGGTGTACCCGTTCGTCCGCTCCTACGAGTGGTACCTCCTGCCGGAGGACGAGCGCTCGAAGATGCTCCGCGACCACGGCATCGCCGGCGCGAAGTACCGTCGCGTGCTGACGAACACGATCGCCACGTTCGCCCTGAGCGACTACGAGTGGATCCTGCCGCTCGAGAGCCCCGACCTCGTCGACCTGGTCGACCTGATGCGCGACCTGCGCTACACCGAGGCGCGCATGCACGTGCGCGAAGAGGTGCCCTTCTTCACCGGTCGTCGCGTGACGACCGCCGAACTGCCGGAGGTGCTGTCGTGACCGACACGAGCCAGATCACGAACGGACAGGTGCTCGCCGCCACGGAAGCCGCCGCGTCCGGCCCGGAGCACGTCGAGGTCCCCACCGCGTACGACGCGATCCTGCTCGCCGGCTTCGGCGGCCCCGAGGGCCAGGACGACGTCATCCCCTTCCTCCGCAACGTCACGCGCGGTCGCGGCATCCCGGACGAGCGCCTCGAGGAAGTGGCCCACCACTACCGGCACTTCGGCGGCGTCAGCCCGATCAACGCACAGAACCGTGCGCTGAAGGCGGCGCTCGAGGCCGAACTCGCCTCGCGCGGCATCGACATGCCGGTGCTCTGGGGCAACCGGAACTGGGCGCCCTACCTCGAAGAAGCGTTCACCGAGGCCGCCGACAAGGGCTACAACAAGCTCATCGCGATCGCCACGAGCGCCTACTCGTCGTTCTCGAGCTGCCGGCAGTACCGCGAGGACTACGCCCGCGTCCTCACCGAGACCGGCCTGATCGACACCATCCAGGTCGACAAGGTCCGGCAGTTCTTCGACCACCCGGGCTTCGTCCGGCCGTTCGTCGACGGCGTCCGTGACGGTCTCGCCCAGGCGATCGCCGAGAACGACGGCCTCGACGTGGCGACCGAGCTGCGGGTGCTCTTCTCGACGCACTCGATCCCCTCGACCGACGCCGCCAAGTCCGGACCGGACTACCGCGGGTTCGACGAGCACGGCGCGTACGAGGCGCAGCACGAGGCCGTCGCGCAGGTCGTCCTCGACCAGGCGTGGGCGGAGCTCCTCGAGCTGCCCGAGCACGCCGGTCTCCGGGGCACGTCGAAGCCCGACTGGAAGCTCGTCTACCAGTCGCGCTCCGGCCCCCCGACCCAGCCGTGGCTGGAGCCGGACATCAACGACTACATGAACGAGGAGCTCAAGGGCGGTCCGACCCGCGCCGTGCTCATCGTCCCGCTCGGCTTCGTGAGCGACCACATGGAGGTCATGTGGGACCTCGACGAAGAGGCCACCGAGACCGCCCAGGAGCTCGGCTTCTGGTCGCTCCGCACGCAGACCCCGGGTGTCGACCCGGCCTACGTCGCGGGCCTGGTGGACCTCGTGCTCGAGCGCGTCAACGGAACGCCCACGTCGGAGCGTCCGCACCTGACGGACATCGGCCCCTGGTACGACGTGTGCCGTCCGGGCTGCTGCGAGAACGTCCGCGCCGGGTTCAAGCCCGCCGCGGCCGGCGTCGCCCCGTGACCGACACGACGGCGGACGACCCCGGCGCCTCCACCCCGGCCGACGGCCCGGCCCCGATCCGCCTCGGGACGCGTGCGAGCCGGCTGGCGGTCGCGCAGTCGCAGGACGTCGCCGACCGTCTGGCGAAGGCGGCCGGCCGTCCGGTTGAACTCGTCACGGTCACGAGCGAAGGCGACACGAACCGCGCGTCGCTCGCCAGCCTCGGCGGCACGGGCGTGTTCGCGAGCGCGCTCCGCGAGGCCCTGGTCGCCGGCGAGGTCGACGTCCTCGTGCACTCGCTGAAGGACCTGCCGACGGCGCCGTACCCGGGCCTCACCATTGCTGCCGTCCCGAAGCGCGAGGACGCCCGCGACGTGCTCGTGGCCCGGAACGCCGCGACGCTCGAGTCCCTGCCCGAGGGCGCGAAGGTCGGCACGGGGTCGCCCCGCCGCGTCGCGCAGCTCAAGGCGAAGCGCCCGGACCTCGACGTCGTGGACATCCGCGGCAACATCGACACGCGCCTCGGACGGGTGGACGACGACCTCGACGCCGTCGTGCTCGCCGCCGCCGGCCTCACCCGGATCGACCGGCTCGACGCCGCGACCGAACTGCTCGACCTGGGCTTCTGGCCGAGTGCGCCGGGCCAGGGTGCACTGGCGATCGAGACCCGTGCGGACGAGTCCGACCGGAACCTCCTCGCAGCGCTGCGGAAGATCGAGCACGCGCCGACCCGTCTGACGGTGTCGGCCGAGCGCGAGGTCCTCGCCAAGCTCGAGGCGGGTTGCTCCGCGCCGATCGGCGCGACGGCCATCGTGGACGCCGAGCTGCTGCTCGTCTCCGCGACCGTCTACCGTCCCGACGGCTCCGAGTACCGCACCGCGTCGCACGCGTCCGTGCTCGAGGGGTCCGCGCAGGACCGGCTCGACGAAGCACTCGCGGTCGGTGGGCGCGTCGCCGAGGAACTCCTCGAGAACGGCGCAGCGGACCTCGCCGACCTCGCCTCCTCGGTCGCCGAGGACACCACCGACGGTCCGCACACGGCCGGCCCGGGTCTCGCGACCCCGGCTGAGTAGGACGACCACCACGGACCCGAACGCCCCCCGCGTGGACGAGGCACGACCCCCGGTCGTCCTCGTCCCGCGTGGCGGCGCATGGGGAGAACGGGTGTCCGCGGCCGCGCGCGACCGCGGGCTCGACCCGGTCGTCGTCCCCCTCATCGCCGACGCACCGCCCGCCGATCCCGCACAGCTCGACGCTGCGGTCCGCCGTCTGGTCGCCTCCGGGGCAGCCGGGAGGCACGGATCACCGCCCACCAGCGGCGACGGATCCGACGTGGCCGGGTACGTGTGGTTGGTGGTGACCAGTGCGACGGCGGTACGGGTCGTCGCGGAACGGGTGCCGCGCCTCCCGTCCGCCCTGCGGGTCGCGGCGGTCGGCGAGCCGACCGCACGTGCCGCCCGGCAGGCGGGGTGGGTCGTCGACCTCGTCCCGGCCGAGGCCTCCGCAGCAGCACTCGCGGACGCCCTGCCGGCGACCGACGGCACCGTCCTCTTCCCGCGGTCCGACATCGCCGCACCCACCCTCGTCGATGCGCTGCGCACGCGAGGGATCGACGTCGACGACGTGGTCGCGTACCGTACCGTGGGGACCGGCGACGAGCCGATCGCCCTCGATCCACCGCCCGACGCCGTGCTCGTGACGAGCGGCAGCGTCGCCCGCGAGATCGCCCGACGGCTGACCCCGCTCGACCCCCGCACCCTGGTGGCCTGCATCGGCCCCGGCACCGCCGACGAGTCCCGCACCGCCGGTCTCCCCGTGCACACGGTGGCCCGAGCCCGTTCCGCTGAAGCCCTGCTCGACGCCGTCGTCGAGGCCCTCGACCCATCCGCCCCCGATCAGGAAGGCCACCCGTGACCGGCCAGTTCCCCCAGGTCCGCCCCCGTCGACTCCGCGCGACCCCCGCCATGCGACGGCTCGTCGCCGAGACCCGGCTCCACCCCGCCGAGCTCGTGCTGCCGATGTTCATCCGCGAGGGCGCGACTGCGGCGATCCCGATCTCGAGCATGCCCGGCGTCGAGCAGCACTCGCTCGACTCGTTCCGCCGTGCGCTCGGCGAGGCGGCGCAGCAGGGGATCGGCGGGGTGAACCTGTTCGGCGTCCCCACCACGAAGGACGCCACCGGTTCCGGTGCGACCGACCCGGACGGCATCCTCAACGTGGCGATCCGCGTGGCGAAGGAAGAGGTCGGTGACGCCCTCGTCGTGCAGTCCGACCTGTGCCTCGACGAGTTCACCGACCACGGGCACTGCGGCGTCCTGGCCGCGGACGGCTCCGTCGACAACGACGCCACGCTCCTCCGCTACCGCGACATGGCGGTGGCGCAGGCCGAGGCGGGCGCCGAGCTCGTCTGCATGAGCGGCATGATGGACGGTCAGATCGCCGCCGCGCGGGACGCCCTCGACGGTGCCGGACACAGCGGCACGGCGCTCCTCGCCTACGCGGCGAAGTACGCCTCGGCGTTCTACGGCCCCTTCCGCGAAGCCGTCGACTCCTCGCTGCAGGGCGACCGGCGGACGTACCAGATCGACGCGGCGAACGGACGGCAGGGCCTCCGCGAGGTCGCGCTCGACATCGACGAGGGCGCTGACATCGTGATGGTGAAGCCGGCGATGAGCTACCTCGACGTCCTCGCCGAGACCGCCGCGACCTCGTCCGTGCCGGTGTGGGCATACCAGATCTCGGGCGAGTACGCGATGATCACGGCAGCCGCCCAGAACGGCTGGATCGACCGTGACGCCGCCGCGATGGAGGCCCTCGTCGGCATCAAGCGTGCCGGTGCCGACGCGATCCTCACCTACTTCGCCGTCGACATCGCCCGGAAGCTCAACGAGGAAGCGGGACTCCGCACCTCCGGCAGCACCGCGGCCGTCGCCGGCATCGCCTCGACCGGGAAGGCCCCCGAATGACCACCGCATCGACGACCACCACGAACGGTCAGCTCTTCAGCCGTGCGAAGAACAGCATCCCCGGCGGCGTGAACTCCCCGGTGCGCGCGTACGGCTCGGTCGGCGGGACCCCGCGGTTCCTCACCTCGGCGAAGGGCGCCTACGTCACCGACGCCGAGGGGCGTGAGTACGTCGACCTCGTCGCGTCGTGGGGCCCGGCGATCCTCGGTCACGCGCACCCCGAGACGGTGCAGGCGGTGCAGCAGGCGGCTGCTCGCGGGCTGTCGTTCGGCGCGTCGACCCCGGGGGAGACCGAGCTCGCCGAACTCGTCAAGCAGCGGGTCTCCGTCGACGGCGACGGCCCGATCGAGAAGCTCCGCATGGTGTCCACCGGCACCGAGGCGACCATGACCGCGATCCGGCTCGCCCGCGGCTACACCGGCCGTGACCTGCTCGTGAAGTTCGCGGGGCACTACCACGGGCACTCCGACTCCCTGCTGGCGGAGGCCGGCTCGGGCGTCGCCACCCTGGCGCTCCCCGGCAGTGCGGGCATCACCGCCGAGACCGCCGCGCAGACCCTCGTGCTGCCGTACAACGACCTCGATGCCGTCCGCCGGGCGTTCGACGAGCACTCCGAGCGCATCGCCGCCGTGATCGTCGAGGCCGCCGCGGCGAACATGGGCGTGCTCGCGCCCGAGCGGGGGTTCAACCGTGCCCTCGCGCAGATCGTGCAGTCGCACGGGGCGCTGCTCATCGTCGACGAGGTGCTGACCGGCTTCCGCGTCGGTCCCGCCGGGTGGTGGGGTCTCGAAGCGTCCAAGGTCGTCCCGGACGGTGCCGGGTGGAAGCCCGACCTCATCACGTTCGGCAAGGTCATCGGCGGGGGCATGCCCCTGGCGGCACTCGGTGGTCGCCGCGAGGTGATGGACTTCCTCGCGCCGCTCGGCCCCGTCTACCAGGCGGGCACCCTGTCCGGGAACCCGCTCGCCGTCGCCGCGGGCATCGCCACGCTCCGTGCCGCGACGCCCGCCGTGTACGAGTCGCTGAACCGCACGGCGTCGGTGATATCCACGGCGACCTCGGATGCCCTGTCGGCCGAGGGTGTCGCCCACACCGTGCAGCGTGCCGGCAACCTGTTCTCCTTCGCGTTCACCGACACCGCGCCGCGGAACTACGACGACGTCCGGGCGCAGGAGACCTTCCGGTACGCGCCGTTCTTCCACGCCATGCTCGACGCCGGGGTGACCCTGCCGCCGAGCGTGTTCGAGGCGTGGTTCGTCACCGCCGCCCACGACGAGCGAGCCATCGGGCGGGTGCTCGACGCCCTGCCCGTGGCAGCGAAGGCCGCGGCGGCCGCGACGGCGTAGGAGCGCGGCGGCCGCGACGGCGGAGGAGCGTGGTGGCCGCGACGGCGGAGGAGCGAGACCCCGACCCTGCGAGTGGCTAGGACGCGCGCCGTGCCGCCCAGCGCCCCTCGGCGCGCAGGATCGCGAGCGGGAAGTCGAACGCGTGCGAAACCGCCGAGGACGTGATGACCTCGTCCGAGGTGCCCTGTGCGACGGCGACCCCGTCGCGCAGGAGCATCGCGTGCGACGTCGACACCGGCAGGTCCTCGAGGTGATGGGTCACCATGACGCTGCCGAGCTCGGGGTGCCGGTGCCGGAGCGCGTCGACGGTCTCGAGGAGGTGCTCCCGTGCCGCGACGTCGAGTCCGGTGGCGGGCTCGTCGAGGAGCAGCAGCTGCGGTTCCGACATGAGCGCCCGGGCGATGAGGGCCCGCCCGCGTTCGCCCTGGGACAGCACCGGCCACCGAGCGTCCCGGCGTGCGGTGAGGCCGACGTCGGCGATGTGCTGCTCGGCCGATGCCACCTGCGCCGCCGTCGGCTCCCACCGCAGCATGACGTCCGTCGTGCCGGTGAGCCCGGTCAGCACGGTCTCGAGGACGGTGAGCGGCGAGAGCATCCGGTGCCGTGGGTCGACGTGCCCGATGTGGGTGCGGAGCTCCCGGACGTCGACGCGGCCGAGCTGTCGTCCGAGGACCTCCACGGTGCCGGCGGTCGGGTGGCTGTTCGCGCCGAGGACGGCGAGCAAGGTGGACTTGCCCGCGCCGTTCGGTCCGAGCAGCGCCCAGTGCTCACCCCGTCGGACGGTCAGGTCGATGCCGTGCAGCAGGTCGCGGCCGGACCGGGTCACCCGGACGCCGGCCGCGTGGATCAGGACGTCGTCCACGGGGCTCCGCGTGCCGTCAGGCGCGCGCGTCGCGGATCGTCTCGAGGTGTCCGGCGAGGGCCCGGCCCATCGCGCGGATCACCGCACCGCCCGCTTCGCCGTCGCGGGCCTTCACGGCGGCGCGCAGCGGGTCGACACTGTGCTTCACGTCCCAGAACAGGAACTCGTCGGAGGTCAGCGCGAGGAACTGCACCCGGGGGATGAGCGTGTTCGCGAACGACGTGAAGAGCGCGTTGTCGGCTCGTTCGACGAGGAACATCACGAGCCGCACGGTCTCGGCGTTGACCCGCTTGTCCTCGGCCTCGGCCAAGCCCCGGACGGATTCGAGGATCTCGCTGAAGGCGGCGGCGTCGGACTCGTCCAGCTTCGGGATCCCCCAGCGCGCCGCGAGCTCGGTGAACCCGAAGAGCACCTGGACGGCGTCGTCGAACTGCTCGCGGGTCGGAGTCGCCACGCGGGTGTACCGGTTCGCCTCCATCTCGACGAGGCCGTAGTCGACGAGCTTGGCGATGGCCTCGCGGATGGGGGTGCGACTGACACCCAGCCACTGCACGAGTTCGTCGTCGTTGAGCCGCTCGCCGGCCTGGAGCGTGCCGTCCTGGATGGCGGTGAGCATCTTCTCGAGGACGACGTCGCGCAGTAGCCTGCGGGGCGAGTTCTCGACGGTGGACTTCGGGACCGGCATCCAGTGCTCCTCACATGACGGGCGTACGGAATTCCAATCCTAACGTGTCAATATGCAAGCGCTTGTGGAATAACACAATACCAGTACGTCAGTACGAGAGGTCGACGATCGTCCGGCCGTGCACGCGGCCCGCGACGACCTCCGGACCGATCTCGATCGCCTCGGCCAGCCCGACCGTGCGGGTGACCCGGGCGAGCAGCGCGGGGTCGAGCTCCTCGGCGAGGAGTGCCCACGCGCGGCGACGGAGGCTCGCGGGGGCGTCGACCGAGTTGATGCCGAGCAGCGAGACGCCGCGGAGGATGAACGGCAGCACGGTGGTCGGCAGTGCGACGTCCTGCGCCAGACCGCACGCGGTCACCGCACCGCCCCACTTCGTCGACGCGAGCAGGTTCGCCAGGGTCGCGCCGCCCACGCTGTCCACCGCCCCGGCCCAGGTCGCCTTCTGCATCGGCTTGCCGCGCTCGCTGAGGGTCGCGCGGTCCACGACGTCGGTGGCGCCGAGCATCCGGAGTGCGTCCGCGTTGGCCGGTCGTCCGGTGGAGGCCGTGACCCGGTACCCGCGCGCCGCCAGCAGCGGGATCGCGACCGAGCCGACCCCGCCGGAGGAGCCCGTGACGAGCACCGGTCCGTCGGACGGCTCCACGAAGCGCGCGAGTGCCAGGACGCTCAACGCCGCGGTGAACCCCGCGGTGCCGATCGCGGCTGCGAAGTCCTCCGGGATCGCCTCGGGCAGCACCACGAGCGAGGCCGACGGCACCACGGCGTGCGCCGCCCAGCCGCCGTGCCGGGTCTCCCCGGCCCCAGCGCCGTTCAGCACCACGCGGTCGCCGATGCGGACGTCGTGCACGCCCGGGCCGAGTGCCGAGACGGTCCCGACCACGTCGATCCCGGGCACGAGGGGATCGAGGCGCGCGACACCGGGATCGCCCGCCAGGGCGAGCCCGTCCTTGTAGTTGACGCTCGAGAACGCGACGTCGACGAGCGCCTCACCCTCACCCGGATCCGGGACGTCGATCTCGGTGACGGCAGGGGCGGTGGAACTGGAGACGAGGACTGCGCGGGTCACCTGTCGGACGCTACCCGCGCCTCCAGGCCGGCGACCGCACCCGCGCGACGCGACCGCTCTAGCCGAACATGATGGCGGCTTCGTCGTACCGGTCCTGCGGAACGGTCTTCAGCGCGCCCAGGGCGTCCTCGAACGACACGTGCACGATGTCCGTGCCCTGCAGCGCGACCATCCGGCCCCAGCGCTCCTCGACCACCGAGTCGATGGCCGCCAGGCCCAGCCGCGTCGACAGCACCCGGTCGTACGCCGTCGGCGTGCCACCCCGCTGGATGTGCCCGAGCGTCGTCGCACGCGTCTCGATGCCCGTCATCTCCTCGATGAGCGGCGCGAGGCGCTCCCCGATCCCACCCAACCGCGGCCGTCCGAAGGCGTCCAGACCGCGCTCCGTGTGCGCGTTGTCCTCGTGGTCGGGGACGAAGCCCTCGGCGACCACGACGAGCGGTGCACGCCCACGGTCGTACGCGGCCCGCACCCAGTTCGCGATCTGCTCCATGCTCGTCTTCTGCTCCGGGATGAGGATCGCGTGCGCGCCCGCCGCCATCCCCGAGTGCAGTGCGATCCAGCCGACGTGCCGGCCCATCACCTCGGCGACCATGCAGCGCGAGTGCGACTCACCGGTGGTGCGCAGGCGGTCCATCGCCTCGGTCGCGATCGCGACAGCGGTGTCGAACCCGAACGTGTAGTCGGTCGCGCCGAGGTCGTTGTCGACCGTCTTCGGGACGCCGACGATCTTCAGCCCCGCGTCGGTGAGGCGCTTCGCCGCGGCCAGGGTGCCCTCACCACCGATCGCGACGATGGCGTCGATGCCGTGCCGCGCGAGCGTCTTCTCGATGTTCTCGACACCGCCGTTCGGGCCCTCGAACGGGTTCGTGCGGCTCGTCCCGAGGATCGTGCCGCCCTGCTTCGCGATCCCCTGGATGTCCTTGCGGCCCAGCGGGACGATGTCGCCGTCGACGACACCGCGCCAGCCGTCCCGGAAACCGACGAAGTCGTGTCCGTAGATGGCGATGCCCTTGAGGACGATGCCGCGGATGACCGCGTTCAGGCCGGGGCAGTCGCCTCCGGACGTGAGGATGCCGATGCGCATGGGGACTCCGTGGTCGTCGTCGGGCGGAGGGACAGCCCCATCATGACTGACGGTGGTTCCGCATTACCATCCTGGGGTGTCCCTGCTCGCTTCCGCCGCGTCCGTCGACGCGTCGCGTGTCGACACGGTGTACCGGCCTGGAGGCGCGGTGGACGTCGCGTCGACCCTGCGGCCCCTGCAACGTGGCTCGGGGGACCCCGCCTTCAGGGTGGTCGGGTCCATCGTGTGGCTCGCGCTCCGGACGCCCGGGGGTCCGGCCTCCGTCGCGGTCCGGCCGACCGGTGCCGAGATCGCGGTGTCGGCGTGGGGGGACGGCGCCGAGTGGGCCGTCGCACACGCACCGGAGCTGCTCGGCCGCGGGGACGACTGGTCGTCGCTCGACGTCTCCGGACACGAGTTCCTCGCCGCCGCGCGACACCGGCAACCGGGTCTGCGGCTGCTCCGCACGAACACCGTGTTCGCGATGCTCGTGCCGGCGATCATGGAGCAGAAGGTCACGTCCCGGCAGGCCTGGGGAGCGTGGCGGTACCTCCTCCGGCGGTACGGCACACCGGCTCCGGGGCCGGCGCCCGTCGGCATGGTGGTGCCGCCCTCCGCCGCCGAGTGGGCGCGGATCCCGAGCTGGGAGTGGCACCGCGCCGGCATCGAACCGGGTCGCTCCGCCACCGTCATGCGTGCCGTCCGGGTCGCTCCGGCACTCGAACGGACGCTCGCGCTCGGTCGTGGCGGCGACGAGGTGTCCACGCGGCTGCAGTCGATCCCGGGCATCGGGAAGTGGACCGCTGCCGAGACCGCGCAGCGTGCCCACGGCGACCCGGACTCCCCGAGCGTCGGGGACTACCACGTGCCCGCGCTCGTCGGGTGGGCGCTGACCGGCGGCCCGGTCGACGACGACGGGATGCTCGAACTGCTCGAACCGTGGCGGGGACACCGGGAGCGGGTCGTGCGGCTCATCGGCGGCTCCGGCTTCCGGAAGCCGTCGTTCGGTCCGCGGATGACGATCCAGGACCACCGGTACCACTAGCCCGGCTGCCGGAGCCGCAAAGCACCGGTGTTCGTGCGCCGAACCCGGGCATGCGGGGGTTCGATCTGCGAACACCGGTGTCTTGCGAGCTCGGCGAGCTCGGCGAGCTCGTGCGGGCTCGTGTGGGCTCGTGTGGGGCGAGCCGCTACGGGTGGCGCGCGCCGTCGCCCGCGATGACGGCGCGGTAGCCCTCGCGGAACGTCGGGTAGCGCGGGGTCCAGCCCGTCGAGCGGAGCAGCGCGTTCGACAGCCGCTTGTCGCCGCCCGCCTGGCGTGCGTCGCCGTCGCCCCGCTCGGGCTCGGGCTGCCCCAGCTCCTCCGCCAGGAACCGCAGCACGTCGTCCAGGCGGCTCGGCTCGTCGTCCGTGCCGAGGTAGAGCGGCGCCGGGTCGGGCAGTGCCGCCAGGTGCACGAGCGCAGCGGCCGCGTCGTCCCGGTGGATCCGGTTCGTGTGCGGCGATGTACCCGACGCGAGTCGTGCGGACCCCGACCGGACCTGGTCGATCAGTCGCTCGCGACCGGGCCCGTACACCCCGGACAGTCGGAGCAGGACGGCATCCGGCGCACGCTCCCGCAGCAGGGCCTCTGCCTCGACCAGCACGGCTGCGGTCGGGGTGCCACCCCGAGCCGGGGTCTCCTCGGTGACCTCGCTGCCGTCGGCCACGTCGTAGACCGCGGTGGAGGAGACCACGATCACACGCGGGTCGGCCGCGGAGGCATCGATGCCGTCGAGCACGTTGCGGAGCCCGTCGACGTAGGTGGCGCGGTACTCGTCGACGGCACGGCTGCCGGCGGCGAGGGCGACGACGACCACCGCGGTGTCGGCGGGGATCTCCGGGATGTCACGACGGAGGTCGGTGCTCCGGCCGACGATCGGCGCGGGGAGGAGCTCGGCGCGGCGCCGGAGACCGATCACGGTGTGGCTCTGTTCGGCGAAGCGGAGCCCGGCTTCGGTCCCGAGGTCGCCGCAGCCGGCGATGACGACGGTGGTGGAGTTCTGCACGGATCGACCATGCCACGGTCGCCTGGCGGTCGCGCTCCACGCTCGCCTGGCGGTCGCCGCACCCCCGTGCGATCCTGACCCCGTGCGCCGCATCCCGCTCGTCCTCGCCACGGCGCTCGCCGCGGTCGCCCTCGCCGGCGTCGTCGTGGTCACCGTCCCCGGACGTTCCGGTCCCTCCGCGCCGCTCCCGTCGTCGGACGCCTCGGCCGCAACCGTCGCGCGGGCGTTCCTCGACGCTGCCGTCCGTCGGGACTGTCACGGGATGCGAGCGCTGTCCGCACCGGATGACACGGCCTGGTGCCCGGCCAGCCTCTGGACGCAGTGGACCGGCGAGGGCGACCCCACGATGTCCTCGTGGACGACCCTGCGCAGCCTGTCCGCCCGCTCCGCTCCTGAGCAGTGCTTCGACTACGGGATGCGGCAGTCCGGTGCCACCGGGATGACTCCGGGGCCGTACACGTGGGGGCTCTGCCTCCGCCACCACGTCGACGGTTGGCGGGTGTCGAGCGAAGGCGTCGGGTGAGTTCCGATCTCCGGTGAACGATCCGTCCCGCCACCTCGTCGTCGGGGTATGGGACTCCGCACACGCACCAAGGTCATCATCGGCATCTCCACCGGCGTCGTCGTCATCGCCGCAGCCGCCGCGATCGCCGGCCCGGTCATCTACGCGAACACCGTCAACGGGCAGGCCGAGGCCGCGCCCTCCCTCGCGCCGACCTCGTCGTCGAGCCTCGCGGCCTCGGACGCGGACGGCACCTGGACGAGCACGGGCACGTCGTTCGCCGGGTACCGGGTGCACGAGGTCCTGCAGGGCCAGGATGTGAACGTGGTCGGACGCACGAAGGACGTCAAGGGCACCGCCGAGGTCGACGGCGGCTCCCTCACGAAGGCGACCGTCACGGTGCAGGTCGCGAAGATCAGCACTCCCGAGTCCGCTCGCGACGAGTACTTCCGGTCGACGGCGCTGCAGACGGACCGGTTCCCGACGGCGACGTTCACGCTGACGAAGCCGGTGGACGTCTCGAAGGCGCTGGACGGCACGAAACAGGACGTCACCCTGACCGGCACGATGGAACTGCACGGCGTCGAGCAGCCGGTCACCGCGGACGCGCAGGTCGCGGTCGCCGAGGGCGGGACCGTGCAGGTCGCCGGGTCGGTGCCGATCACCTTCTCCGACTACGGCGTCCAGGCACCCTCCCTCGGTTTCGTGAAGGTGGACGGGAAGGGCTCGGTCGAGTTCTCCCTCGACCTCGGGAAGTGACCGTGACGAGCCGATCCGCCGACGAGCTGCTCCGGGCGCTCTACACCGAGCACGGTGACGCGCTGACCCGGTACGTCCGGCACCTGACGCGGGACGGCTCCGCGGTCGAGGACGTCGTGCAGGAGACGATGGTGCGCGCGTGGCAGCGTCCCGCGGTGCTCGAACGGACCCCGGACAGCGCCCGTGCGTGGCTGTTCACGGTGGCGCGGAACCTGGTCATCGACGACGCGCGTTCGGCGCGCAACCGGCGTGAGCACGGAACCGAGCAGCCGGTCGACCGTGCCGAGTCGGACCGGACCGACGCGGTCCTCGACCGCATCGTGGTGGCGGACGCGCTCGCGTCGCTCTCGCCCGACCACCGTCGCGTGGTGGTCGACGCGTACTGGCTCGGCCACACCGTGCCCGAGATCGCACGACGACACGACATCCCGGAGGGCACCGCGAAGTCGCGGCTGCACTACGGACTGCGGGCATTGCGGCTCGCACTGCAGGAACGAGGAGTGACCCGATGACGGACGACAGGGCAGCGCACGAGCACTTCGCGGAGTGGGACGCTGCGTACGTGCTCGGTTCACTCCCGCCCGACGAGCGGCTGGCGTACGAGCGGCACCTCGAGACGTGCGACCGCTGCACGGCCGCCGTCGCCGAGCTGGTCGGCCTGCCCGGCCTGCTGGGCAAGTTGCCGGCGGACCAGGCGATCGAGATCGCAGCACCGGACGGGAGGCCCGACACGCGTTCCGAGAACACGCTCGCCTCGGTCGCGCACCGCGTTCGACACCGTCGGCGTCACCGCCGCGTCTGGGTCGCCACCACCGCGGGGCTCGCGGTGGTCGCGGCGGTCCTCGGTGGGCTCGCGGTCGGCACGGCTGCCGATCGTGGCAGCGTGCAGGCCGGGTCAGCGCCGTCCGCGAGCACGGCCACCGACCGGTACGCCATGGTCGGTGAACGCGGCCTCGACGTCGACCTCGCGGTCAGCGGGGAGCAGTGGGGCACCCGGTTCGACTGGGGGTGCTCCTACGGCGGGAAGACGTGGTCGGCGGACGGGTCGGTGCTCTACGACCTCGTCGTGGTGCGCACCGACGGTTCCGAGCAGACGGTGGCGTCGTGGACGGCCGCGGGCGCCGACGCCCGAGGGCTGTCGGCGTCGACGGACATCCCGCGGTCGGACATCGCGAGCGTGCAGGTGCGCCTCCGGGGTGCGAGCGGCGCGCTCGCCGACGTCGACCTCTAGTCGGCGCCGGAGCCCGGGCTCACCCGCCCGGGTGCGTGGTCACTCGTCGGGCTGTGGCTCGGACTCATCCGGACCGATGGCGTCCTGGACGCGCGCGGAGACGGACCGCAGCGTCTCGGCGTCGGTCCCCACGGGCCTCCAGAACAGCTCCTCGAGCGCACGCGTGTGCGCGCGGATGCCGGCGAGCACCGCGCGCCGACCGTCCGGGGTCATGTCCACCCAGCTGCCACGGCCGTCGGTCGGGCAGTCCGCCCGCTCCACCAGGCCGCGGGAGACCATGCGCGTCACCTGGTGGCTGACCCGTGACTTCTCCCAGCCGATGCCCGCGGAGATGTCGCGGACCCGCAACCGGTGGTCCGGCGCCCGGTGCAGCCCGATGAGGATCTCGAACTCCGGGATCGAGATCCCCGCCCCCTGCTGCACGGCCTGGTCCAGCGCACGGTCGAGCCGCCGCCACACGTCGTGGTAGGCGTCCCACGTGGCCCAGTCGTGGCCTTCGGCGCCCTGCTTCGACATGGCGCCAGCGTATCGATCTCCGGCTCTCCTGCTTCCATGATCATCCGCACGGATGACTCGCGGGGCGCGCACGGCTCGCTCCGAGGTGCGGTCGGTGGCGCGGCATACGATCGGTGCATGCCGAGCGCCCGACTGCAGGACTGCACCGACGACGCCGTCGCCCTCGTGCGTCGGTGGCTGTCCGCGTCCGCGGGGCTGAAGGCCGACCCGGGGGCCGCCCGCCTGGCAGCCGCGCTCCGGGACGAGCACGGTCTCGACTTCACGCGCGGGTTCGTCGACAAGGTGATCCGCCCCGAGGACCCGCGGGTCGCCGCACGCAACCTCGAGAAGGTCAGCCAGGACGTCCCGGACTTCCTCGCCTGGTACCTCCGCGGCGCGGTGACGCTCGGTGGCGGCTTCGCCACGATGGCGCCGTGGGCGGTCATCCCCACCGCGCGGAAGATCCTGCGACGGATGACCGGGCACCTCGTCATCGACGCGACCCCGGCGAAGCTCGGACCGGCGCTCGCGAAGGTCGGCGGACCCGGCACCCGGCTGAACGTGAACCTGCTCGGCGAAGCCGTCCTCGGCAGCGCGGAGAGCGACCGCCGGCTGCAGGGGACGATGGACCTCCTCGCGCGGGACGACGTCGACTACGTCTCCATCAAGGTGAGCTCGGTGGTGCCGCAGCTGTCGATGTGGGCGTTCGACCAGACCGTCGAACGGGTCGTCGACCGACTCGTGCCGCTCTACCGACTGGCGGCGGCGTCGCCCGTGCCGAAGTTCATCAACCTCGACATGGAGGAGTACCGCGACCTCGACGTCACCCTCGCGGTGTTCCGGACCCTGCTCGACCGCGACGAGTTCCTCGGGCTCGAAGCCGGCATCGTGCTGCAGGCGTACCTGCCCGACACCGCCGCCGCCCTCGACTCCCTGACCGAGTGGGCCCGTGCCCGCCGTACCCGCGGTGGGGCGCCGATCAAGGTGCGGCTCGTCAAGGGCGCGAACCTCGCGATGGAGCGGGTCGACGCGATCCTGCACGAGTGGCCGCTGGCGACGTGGGGCTCGAAGCGCGAGACCGACACCGCGTACCTCCGGATGCTCGACACCGCGCTGACGCCGGAACGCACCGACGCCGTGCGGATCGGCGTCGCCGGGCACAACCTGTTCGACCTCGCCACCGCGTGGGTGCTCGCCCAGCGCCGCGGGGTCACCGACGCGGTCGACGTCGAGATGCTGCTCGGCATGGCGGCCACGCACGCCGAAGCCGTCCGTGCCGACGTCGGCCAGGTGCTCCTGTACACGCCCGTCGTGCAGCCGGACCAGTTCGACTCCGCGATCTCGTACCTCGCCCGGCGGCTGCAGGAGAGCGCGAACCCCGAGAACTTCATCGCCAGCGCCGAGGACATCGACCACGACGAGAGCGTCTTCGACCGCGAGCGCGGCCGGTGGCAGGCGTCGATCGAGGCCCTCGACGAACCGGTGCCGGCCACGCACCGCACGCAGGACCGGCACACACCGCTCGGCGAGCCCGCCCACCCGATCGCCTTCGAGAACACGCCCGACACCGACCCGGCGATCGCCGCCAACCGTGCCTGGGCGCTCGACGTCCTCCGTCGGGTCCCCCGGTCCCAGCTCGGCGCCCAGACCATCCGCGGGGCGAAGGTCGCCGACCGCTCGACGCTCGAACGCATCGTCGCCCGCACCGCCCAGGCCGGTGTGAACTGGGGGCGGCAGGACTCCTCCGACCGCGCGGAACTCCTCGACCTCATCGCGCACGAGCTGGAGACGCGCCGCGCCGACCTCATCGAGGTGATGGCGGCGGAGACCGGCAAGACCCTCGGTGAAGCCGACTCCGAGGTCAGCGAGGCGGTCGACTTCGCCCACCACTACGCCGAGAGCGCCCGTCGTCTGGTCGACCTCGACGGCGACGGCGCCCGGTACGTTCCGCCCCGCCTCACCGTGGTCGTGTCCCCGTGGAACTTCCCCGTCGCGATCCCCGCCGGCGGGGTCCTCGCCGCGCTCGCCGCGGGCAGCGGGGTCATCCTCAAGCCCGCACCCGAGGCGAAGCGCTGCGGTGCCCTGCTCGCCGACGTGCTCTGGGACGCCGGGGTGCCGCACTCGCTCCTGCAGCTCGTCGACCTCGACGAGGACCAGCTCGGGCGGGACCTCATCGCGCACCCGGCCGTCGACCGGATCATCCTGACCGGCTCGGCCGACACCGCACGGTCCTTCCGGTGGTGGCGCGCCGGGCTGCCCCTGACGGCGGAGACGAGCGGGAAGAACGCCATCGTCGTGACGCCGTCGGCCGACCTCGACCTCGCGGTGCAGGACATCGTGCAGTCGGCGTTCGGCCACGCCGGGCAGAAGTGCTCCGCCGCGTCGCTCGTGATCCTGGTCGGGTCCGTCGGCGAGAGCGAGCGGTTCCGCCGGCAGCTCGTCGACGCCACGCGCACGCTCCGGGTCGCGTGGCCGGACGACCCCACCGCGCAGGTCGGGCCGGTGATCGCCGAGCCGTCGGGGAAGCTCCGCGCCGGCCTCACCGAGCTCGGGCCGGGCGAGTCCTGGCTCGTGCAGCCGGTCCCACTCGACGACTCCGGACGGCTCTGGTCCCCGGGCATCCGCGACGGCGTCCGTCCCGGCAGCGACTTCCACCAGACCGAGTACTTCGGCCCGGTGCTCGGCGTCATGCGCGCGGAGACCCTCGAGCAGGCCCTCGCCATCCAGAACGGCACCGACTACGGCCTCACCGCGGGGATCCACTCGCTCGACGCGGACGAGGTCGCCGACTGGATCGCTGGGGTGCAGGCCGGCAACCTGTACGTCAACCGCGGGATCACCGGTGCGATCGTCCGTCGCCAGCCCTTCGGTGGGTGGAAGCGCTCAGCCGTCGGCACCGGCACGAAGGCCGGTGGGTCGATGTACGTCGCGACGCTCGGCCGCTGGGAACCCCTCCCGCGCACCGTGCACAAGAGCATCCAGCTGCACGGTCTGCCGCCGCGCGTCACCGCCGTGATCGAGGCCGCACGGAGCGGTCTGTCGTTCGAGGAGTTCGACCAGGTCCGGGCCGGCGCCATCAGCGACGTCCGGGCGCGTGAGACGGAGTTCGGGGGGTCGCACGACCCGTCCGGGCTCGTGGTGGAGCGCAACGTGCTCCAGTGGCGCCCGCAGTCCGTGATCGTCCGGCAGGCCGAGCGCGCTTCGGCGGGCGACCTCGTCCGGGTGCTCGCCGCCGCGACCGCCGCCCGCGCCCACGTGCTGCTGAGCAGCGCGCGACCGCTGCCCGGACCGCTGACCCAGCTGCTGGCCTCCAGCCGTTCGCCCCTCGACGTCGTCGACCACCTCGTCGAGTCCGACGACGAGTTCCTCCGCCGAGCGGCGTCCGGCGCCGTCTTCCAGGACACCTGGTCGAGCGGCGACGACGAGCCCCAGGACGCCCTCGAGACCGTGCTGGCGCAGGGGCAGGACCGGCCGAAGCACACGGCGTTCGGGGGACCGGGCGCACGCATCCGGCTCATCGGCGGCGACCCGCTCGCACTCGAGGAGGCGCTCGGCGCGAGCGCGGACGTGGCGATCCACGACGCGCCGGTGGTCGAGTCGGGCATCATCGAGATGCTGCCCTTCCTCCGCGAGCAGTCGGTGTCGATCACGGCGCACCGCTTCGGTGACCTCGACCCCGACCTCTCCGAGCTGCATGTCTGACCCGAGGACCCTGCACGCGGACGGCCTGTTCAACGGCCGTGACCTCGGCGGGCTGCCCCTGCAGGGCGGCGGCACCACCCCGAGCGGGCAGGTCTTCCGGTCCGAGGGTGTCGACCGGCTGACGAGCTCCGGGTGGGACGCGCTGTACGAGGCGGGCATCCGGACGATCGTCGACCTGCGGGCACCGTCCGAGACGGCGAAGGACACCGGTGTGCGGCCGGAGCGGCTCACCACGGTCGTCGTCGACCACGACGGGCTCGACCAGGCGCCGTCCTTCTGGCAGGCGTACTGGGAGACCGGTCTGGTCGGCACGCCGCTGTACTACGGGCCGCACCTCGCCGAGCTGCCCGAACGGTCCGGGCAGGCGCTGCGGGCGATCGCCCGAGCCGAACCCGGTGGCGTGCTCTTCCACTGCGCCGGCGGCCGCGACCGTACCGGGATCATCGCGCTCGCACTCCTGACCATCGCTGGTGTCGAACCCGAGGCGATCGTCCGCGACTACCTCGTGACCGTCGAGAACGCCCCGGCGCTGCTGGCGTCGATCGGGGTCCCGTCGAACGAACAGCGGATCGAGGCGCTGTGCGCGGAGCACGGCACGACGGTCGAGGGCGCGTTCCGCGCCGCGCTCGACGGGTTCGACGTCGACCGGTTCGTCGAACGGTCCGGTCTCGACGCTGACGACCTGGAGGCGCTGCGCACGTTCCGTGCGCGTGTCGCGTAGGTCGCGCCTCCAGGTCAGAGCACGCGCCGGCCGGACGGATCCGGCTCAGTCCTGCGCGTCCCCGGCGTCCTCGTCCTCGACGCCGGTCTCGTCCATCCGGTCGCGGAGGTGGTCCGCCATCGCCCCGGCGCCCTCGCCGTGGTGGTCGTGGTCGACCTGCTCGATGAGCCCTCGGAGCTTCTCGTGGTTCGTGGCGTCGGTGGCGCCGTCCATGACGGGTTCGGTCTGTTCCTTGTCGCTCATGGCACGGACGCTACGCCGCAGCGGTGTGCGTCAGGACCGGGAGTGCGCAGATCGGTAGTGGAGCTCGACCGGGCCGCCGGCGAACGGGGTCGTCCCGACCAGCTCGAACACCGGCGTGGGCGCCGCCACCGGCAGCAGCGGCGTGCCGGCACCGAGGGCGATCGGCATCACGGTGACCCGGAGCTCGTCGAGCAGCCCCGCCTGCTGGTACTGCGCCGCCAGGAGTCCGCCGCCGACGACCCAGACGTCACGCTCACCGGCTGCCCGCTCGAGCGTGGCCTGGTGGTCGCCGACGGACCCGGAGACGAAGTGCACCTCGGCGCCGTCCGGCACGGGCAGCTCGCGGGAGGTGAACACCCACGTCGGCAGGTCCGGGTACGCCCAGGTGTCGTCGTGGGCGAGCAGCCACTCGTACGTCGTCGAGCCCATCACGATCGCACCGACGCCCGCGAAGAACCGGTCGTAGTGCTCCTGGAAGGGCTCGAACCCGAACTGCATCAGCCAGTCGAGGTCGTCACCGGGTGCCGAGACGAACCCGTCGAGCGACGACGCGACGTAGTAGGTGGTGGTCATGCCCCAGGACGCTACCGACGGCCCCCGACACGATCACGTCCGGCACGTCCGCGGCCGACCACGGCGACCTCGGCGATCGTCAGCGCCAGCGCGATCCAGAGTTGCCCGCAGGCGAACCGGCGCCCTCGGGGATCGAGCACCGCGAGGGGCACCATCGTCACCCCGTGTGCGGCATCCACCAGCGCACTGGCCGTGTGGGCGTCCGCCGTGCCCGCACGGAGCACCACGGCAGCCTGCGCGAGCTGCCGGACACCGAGGACGCGGTCGAGCACGGGGTGCTGGTCACCGGCACGCTGGGCACGCATGAGGTGCCAGACCCCGAGGGCGGCGCGAGCGAACTCGACCGCTCGTCCCCGCCGCCTCGCCGCAGCGCGGAGCCGTGACCGCGCCGTCATCGGCGTCGTCCCGCCGCGAGGGCGACGGCGCCGACGGTGCCCGCGGCACCCAGCACGGCGCCGAGCAGTCCGTTGCCGAGCCGACGGTGCTCCACCCACCAGGTCTGCGGCGACCAGGCGTGCGCCGACTCGTCGAACACCCCGTGCGCGCCGTGGTCGCCCGGCACCGGCTCGTACAGGTTGTCCCGCAGCTCGAGGCCGTCCTTCTCCGGGTTCTGCTGTCCCGACACCAGGGTCTTCGCCGCGTACCAGTCGGCGAAGCGCCCGCTGATCCGGTTGCCGAGGATCGTGTACACCGTGGACTCGCCCACCCAGGTCCGGCGACGCGGGCGTTCGGCGGTGGCGGCGATCGCTCGGGCACCGACCTCCGGCTGGTAGATCGGGGCGACGGGCTGCGGGTGGTGCGGCAGCTTCGACTTCACCCACTGGAACTGGATCGTGTTGAGCGCCGGCATGTCCACCCGGGACACCTGCACGTGGCTGCCCTGCTCGATGAGCTCGGAGACGACCGACTCGGTGAAGCCGACGATGGCGTGCTTCGCCCCGCAGTAGGCGGCCTGCAGCGGGATGCCGCGGAAGCCCAGCGCGGAGCCGACCTGGATCACCTGACCGCGGTCGCGCGGCACCATCCGGGACAGCGCCGCTCGCGTGCCGTTCACGAACCCGAGGTAGGTGACGTGCAGGGCGCGCTCGAAGTCCTCCGGCGCGGTGTCGAGGAACTTCCCGAACACGCCGACCATCACGCCGTTCACCCACAGGTCGATCGGCCCGAGCTCCCGCTCGACACGGTCGGCAGCGGCTTCCACGGCGTCGCGGTCGGAGACGTCGGCCACGAGGGCGAGCCCACGGCGGCCGGCGGCCTCGACCTCGGCGACGGCGGCGTCGACGCCCTCCTGCCCGCGAGCGAGGACGGCCACGTCCCACCCCCGGGAGGCGAGCTCCCGGACGGTCGCCCGTCCGAGTCCTGCGGATCCACCGGTCACCACTGCCACACGTGTCATGCGCCCAGTTGTACGCAGCCGCGGTCCGCCGTCACTCAGCCGGTGTCCCCCGACGGGTGTGACCAGAGCGCCCGCCGTGTCGCTCGTCGTGGTGGAGATCGTGTTCGGCGACCGGTTCACGGCGACCATCTGGATCCCCACCGCGGCCGTGGTGGCCGGTGCCGCGGTCGTGCTCTTCGTCACCGGACGTACCGCGCACGACGAGCAGACGCTCGAGGCCGCGTGGCGCGCGCACGTCGCACGCATCACCACGGGGGTGACCGTCGCTGTGGCGGTGGCGAGCGCGAGCCTCGTCGTCGGCGCCTCGGTCGGTGTGGCGGTCGGCGTGCTCGGCGCCACCGCGCAGGTCTTCCGCTTCGCCCGATCGGTGCCGCGCATCGACCGACTCACGCTCGCGTGGGGTTCGGTCGTGACGGGGAGCGTCGCGATCGTCCTCGTGCTCCTCGGCGTCGCGCTGCCCGACGTCCCGCAGCACCGCGTGTCCGTCTGGGTGGGCGGCGGCGGTGCCGTCGCTCTGGTGTCGGTCGTCGTGGCCGTCGTCCAGTTCCGCCGGGCCGCGAGCGCGCCACGGCGCTGACCTCAGCCGGCCGACCCCCGACGCGCCGTCGCCAGGTGCGCCCGCACGTGCAGCAGCGAGGGCGCCTCGTCCGGCGCCTGCGGGATGGCCTCGAGCGAGAACGACTCCACGACCCCCGGCCCGAACAGCACGCACACGGTCGACCCGCCGAACTGGAAGTACCCGAGCTCGTCGCCCTTCCGAACGTGGGCACCCGGCTCGATCCCGTCCCCGATCACGCACGATGACACGTCCGACATCCCGACGAACACGACCGCGATGAGTCCCACGGCTGGGTCGTCCGCGTCGATCACGACGATCGCGCGGGTGGCGACGTGGGCGAGGTAGCCCTGCGACAGCGTCGGTTCGGCGGCGTCGGCACCCTGCGACTCCGCCTCGGAGTAGTAGGTCCCCGGCTGGAGCCACGCGTTCACGATCCGCCCCGACACCGGGCTGTGCCAGCGGTGGTAGTCGACCGCGCTCAGGAACGCCTGGAACACCGTGCCGTCCACGAACGCGTCGACCGACTCGTCGCCCGCGAGCAGTTCGTCGAGCGAGTACGGCTCGGCCTTCGCCCAGAACTCGTCGCGGCGCTTCACCCCGCTGGCGATCCGGTACGGGGTCGCCTCGCACGGGCTCACCACGACGGCGTCGTCGTCGGGCGCGGCCACCGGACGTTCACCGTCGCGGAACCGTCGGGTGAAGAAGTCGTTCCACGACGAGAAGCCCCAGTGCTCGTCGTCCGGGTCGTGCTCGAACTGGTCCATGCCGACGGCCCGGCGTGCGGCGTCGCTTCGCCAACCCGAGGGCGAGTCGACGATGACGTCGGCGGACTCCGGCGACGACAGGAAGGTGCACCAGGCGTCGAGCACACCGCGCAGCGCGTCGTTGACCCGGGGGTCCCGGTAGAACGCGAAGCCGGCCGGCGTGGCCTTCGTCCAGTCGAGGACGCCGTCGAGCGGCGTCATCACCATCTGCTCCTCGGACCACTCGGGCGCGCTCCGGATGACCTCGTCGATGAGCACGAGCAGCTCCTCGACGCTCTCGAGGTGGCGTTCGGCGTAGACCCGCCCGCTCGGGACCTGCGCGATCATCTCGTTCGCTTCCATGCGGAGCACCGGGTCCGACTCGATCACGTCGCGGAGCGCGGCGACTGCGGGGTGCAGTACCTGGTCCGGGTCACGGTCGGCGAGCCGGTCACGCTGACCGCGCAACCACGACTCGAGGTGGGCCTGCTCGGCGGGGAGCCACCCGGCGCGGCGGCGGACGTCCTCGGATGCACCTGTCACCACTCGGAACGTACTGAGGACGCGCCGCGAGCGGTCCCAGCAGCGCTGCCCGCTCGGCGAGGTCAGCGACCGAGACCGAACCGGGTGGTCACGCCGGGGGAGTACAGCACCGAGTCCGGCTCGAGCGTGGTCAGGCCGAGCGGCAGTCCGGCGGCACCGATCAGGTCGTCGCGCAGCGACACGACCGATGCGCGGTGGAGTGGCCACGACTCGTGCTCGTTCGGCCAGAACCGGGTCCGTCCGCCCCTTCGCACGTGCATGCCCCAGCGTGCGGTGAGGAAGGTCTCCAGCGCTGTCGGTTCGGGGATCGGCTCCTCGACCCGGACGTCCAGCAGGGACCGCAGGTGCGTGCCGTGCCGACGCATCGCGTACGCGACGCGGCCGTCGTGGCTCCGCTGCTCGGCGATCGCCCACCGGTACGGCAGGCCGGTCGCGACGCGCGCTCCGAGGGTCGGTGCGAGCTTGCCGGCGTCGAGCGACAGGAACACGACGCCGTGCTGGCCACGGTCGTCGACCGTGTAGACGCGGACGTTGATCTCGACGAAGTCGCCGATGCTCCCCACCGAGACGGGCGGGAACCGGGTGTCCTCGAACCGGAACGCGATGAGGCCCACCCAGGTGGTCACCCCGTCGTCGGTGCCGTCGACGCCGAGGGTGTCCGGCCGGGTCCCCGCCGGCAGCAGCGGTGCGACCGCCGACACGTCGACGCGCCAGTGCACGAAGACGACGTCGCGCCACGCCTGTTCGATCCAGGGACGTCCGGTGAGGCCCGGGGCGACTGGCGGGGCTCCGGTGGGTCGGGCGTCGGTCACGAGGTGGTCACCTCCGGGGCGATGTGGCCGGCGACGGGTGCGTCGTCCCACCCCTGCTGCGGGGTGTCGCAGGTCCCGCGGAACACGTACTGCGAGGGGCGCTTCCGCTCGCTCGAGGTCCAGTCGATCGCGGGCCGTCGTCGTTCGGGCGGCAGGTAACCGAGCCGGTACACGGCCATCAGTTCGAGCGAGTCCGGCACGTGCAGCAGACCCTCGATCTCCTCCCACGCACCGGGGGTCTCCATCGGGAAGGACACGAACTGGATGCCGAGGCCGAGCTCGGTGGTGGCGAGCCAGATGTTCTCCATCGCCGCGCCCATGCTGAACACCGAGTAGAAGCCGGAGAGCTCCTCCTTCCGGTACTCGTGCCGGTCGAGCATCACACCGAGGAGGAGCGGCGACCCGGCGACGAGCTTCCGGTTCTCCTCACCGAGGGTGTGCGGCACCCGCAGCGTGTTCATGAGCAGCTGCCCGCGCTTGGTGAACACCTGCTTCGTGAACGGCTTGAGCGGCCCGGGCAGCTTGTCGAACAGCATCCCGTCGCGCCGCTCGTCCATCTCGGCCTGTGAGAACCGGAAGTACGGCTTGTACCGTTCGAAGAACGTGCCCTCGGCCATGGTCCGGGTCATCGAGCTGCCACTGATCTCAGCCACGCGGTCGATCGTCTCGCGCTCCTCGATGAGCACGAACCGCCACGGCTGGCTGTTCAGTTGGGACGGAGCCCGGCCGGCCAGCTCCATGAGCAACCGCTGGTGTTCCTGGGAGACCGGGTCCGGCAGGAACGGTCCGTTGGTCGTGCGTCGGCGTCGGATCGCCTCGAAGAGCTCCACTGCTGTCCTTCCTGTCGGTCAGCGCCGCGACAGGAGCGCCCCGAGGTAGGACGGCGCGGCGGCGACCGCGACTCTCCAGTGTGCTCCGGAGCGCGGGTTCGTTCGGGGGGCGACTCCCAGCGGGACGAGTGCGGGCAGCAGGAAGAGTGCGCTCCGGTCGCGGGTCCAGACCGGGGTGGTCGCCGCGACGCCGGTGAGCGTGGCGGTCACGACGAACAGGCCGTGGTGCACGACGCGGAGCTTCTTCGTCCGGATCAGACGCACCGCGACCGCGGTGCCCCAGAGGCAGTTCGCGACGTACGCGAGGCTCGCAGCGGTGACCAGCCGTCGGGCGGCACGCGATCCCGTGGGAGGCGATGCGCGCCTCCAGGCCGTCTTCCGTCCCATGCGCCGGACGTTACGCGGTCTCGCGACTCACCAGCTTGGAGAGCACGATCGCGGACCGCGTGTGGTCCACCTGCGGGGCGAGCCGGACCTTGTCGAGCGCTTCCTCGAGCGCAGACAGGTCCTTCGAGCGCATGTGCACGACCGCGTCGGCGCTGCCGGTGACGGTGCCGGCGTCGATGACCTCGGGGACCGTGTCGAGCAGCGAGCGGAGCTCGTCGGGGGAGACCGTGCCGCGGCAGTAGAGCTCGACCCAGGCCTCGGTGCCGCGGTCCTCGACAGCGGGGTCGACCTTGATCGTGAAGCCCTGGATGACCCCGTCGCCCACGAGCCGGTCGACGCGACGCTTGACGGCCGATGCCGAGAGTCCGACCACCGACCCGATGTCGCCGTAGCCGGCACGGGCGTTCTCCCGGAGCTGGTCCAGGATGCGGTGGTCGAGCGAATCCATTGCGCCCATGGTACGCGGAGTTGTTGCACGCCCGGTGGGTCCTGCGCACGAAACGTGCGTCACCAGAACGGGTGCCACTGACCCGCAGTGTGGGGGACTGCACCTGCTGGACGGGGTGTGCGAGGATCGACGCGGCGTTGACCTGGTCCGCTACGGCGAGTGAGCCTGCATCTCGTCGGAGCACTTCACTCTCGTCCAGTTTCGGTTCCTGGCAGGCTCGGGCCCCGGTCCCTCCAGGAGGACTGATGTCGAACACCGCACCCGAATCCCTCACCGCCCCGGCCCGCACGGCCACGAAGCGCTCGATCCTGATGTGCAAGCCGACGCACTACACGGTCAGCTACCGGATCAACCCGTGGATGCACCCCGAGGACCCGACCGACACGTCGAAGGCCGTCGAGCAGTGGCAGTCGCTCGTCGACGTGTACGAGCAGCTCGGCTTCGACATCCAGTACATCGAGCCCATCGAGGGCCTGCCCGACATGGTCTACGCGGCCAACGGCGGGTTCGTGCTCGACGGCGTCGCGTACGGCGCGAAGTTCCAGTACCCGGAGCGCCAGCCCGAGGGCCCCGCGTACATGGACTGGTTCCGTGACGCCGGCCTGACCGTCGCCGAGCCGGAGGAGACCAACGAGGGCGAGGGCGACTTCCTGCTCGTCGGCAACACGATCTTCGCCGGCACCGGCTTCCGCTCGGACAGCACCTCCCACGAGGAGCTCGCCCGCATCTACGGCCGCGAGGTGGTCACGCTCAAGCTCATCAACCCGAACTTCTACCACCTCGACACGGCCATCGCGGTGCTGGACCCCGAGCCCGATGCTTCCGGCCGGTCGAACATCGCGTACCTCGAGTCGGCGTTCGACGAGCCGTCCCTGGCGATCCTGCGCGAGCGCTTCCCGGACGCGATCATCGCCACGGAGGAGGACGCCGCGATCCTCGGCCTCAACTCGTACTCCGACGGCTACAACGTCGTGATCGCCTCCCGGGCTGTCCGGTTCGCCGAACAGCTGCGCGAGAAGGGCTACAACCCGATCGGCGTCGACCTGTCCGAGCTGCTGCTCGGCGGCGGCGGCGTGAAGTGCTGCACGCTCGACCTGCACCCGGTCGGCACCGGCACCTCCGTCGCCCGGGGCGCCTGATGACCAGCGCGCTGGGCACCCGGACCGCGGCGGCGCTCGCCGTCGAGGACCGTGCCCTCGCCCACAACTACAGCCCGCTCCCGGTCGTCATCGCCTCCGGTGACGGCGCCTGGGTGACCGACGTCGACGGCAAGCGCTACCTGGACGGCCTCGCCGCGTACTCGGCGGTGAACTTCGGGCACGGGAACCCGCGCCTGCTCGATGCCGCCCGGGCACAGCTCGACCGCGTCACCCTGACATCGCGGGCGTTCGTCAACGACCAGCTCGGACCGTTCGCCGCGGGGCTCGCGTCCCTGACGGACACCGAGATGGTGCTCCCGATGAACACCGGAGCCGAAGCCGTCGAGTCCGCGATCAAGGTGTCGCGCGCCTGGGGCTACCGGGTGAAGGGCGTGCCCGCGGGCCAGGCCACGATCATCGTCGCGTCCGGGAACTTCCACGGCCGCACCACGACGATCATCTCGTTCTCGGACGACCCCGTGGCGCACGACGACTTCGGGCCGTACACGCCCGGGTTCCGCACCGTCCCGTACGGCGACGCCGCGGCACTCCGTGAGGCGATGGACGAGACCGTCGTCGCCGTCCTGCTCGAGCCGATCCAGGGCGAGGGCGGCGTGGTCATCCCACCTGAGTCCTACCTGCCGGCCGTCCGCGAGATCTGCGACGAGTTCGGTGCCCTGTTCGTCGCCGACGAGATCCAGTCCGGTCTCGGTCGCACCGGGCACACCCTCGCCGTGCAGCGCGTCGGCGTCCGGCCGGACCTCATCACGCTCGGCAAGGCGCTCGGTGGCGGGATCGTCCCGGTGTCCGCCGTCGTCGGCTCGGCTGACGTGCTCGGTGTGCTGCGTCCGGGGGAGCACGGATCCACGTTCGGCGGCAACCCGCTCGCGGCGGCCGTCGGCTCCGAGGTCGTGGCGATGCTCGGCGAAGGCACCTTCCAGCAGCGGGCGCTCGACGGCGAACCGCTCCTCCGTGGGCTGCTCGACGAACTCGTCGGCAAGGGGGTCGTCTCCCACCGGGTCGCCGGACTCTGGGCCGGGATCGACATCGACCCCGCGCTCGGCACCGGCAAAGCGATCGCGAAGGACCTCGCCGATCGGGGCGTGCTCGTGAAGGACACCCACGGGTCGACGATCCGCTTCGCCCCGCCGCTCGTCGTCACCGACGACGAGGTGCGGCTCGCGATCGGGACGCTCGGCGAGGTGCTGGCCGCACGCTGACCCGCGTCGGGCCCCTCTGATCGGCGTCTCCCGTCGGCCCCTCTGATCGCAAAACACCGGTGTTCGCGCGCCGAACCCCCGCATTCCGGGGTGTGGCGGACGAACACCGGTGTTTTGCGCCCGACTCCGCGCCAGCCGGCGCCCGACTCCGCGCCAGCCGGCCGGCGGCTGGCCCGCGCCAGCCGGCCGGCTCGGCCGCCTGGCGCCGGTCTGGCCTCAGACCGCCCAGCGCTCCGCGAGCTCGTCCATCAGCGCGTCGAGCCGCTCGTCGACGACCTGCTCCTCGGGGTGCGCCTCGTACCAGGCGATCACCTCGCGCACCCCGTGCCGGTACGGTGTGCGCGGCCGGTACCAGGGCACGAGCGACCGGATCTTGCTGTTGTCGAACACCGAGCTGTTCGCCTTGTCGCCGAGCAGCGCCGCGCCCCACTCCGGGTCGGCCGCGGCGATCGCATCCGCCGGGACGTGCACGATCCGCAGGTCGTCGACCCCGGCCGCAGCCGCGATGTCCTGCGCGATGGCGTTCCATGTCGGCGCCTCGTCGCTCGTGATCGTGAACGCCTCGCCGATGGCCTCGCCCCGGTCGAGCAGCCCGGTGAACCCGACCGCGAAGTCGCGGCTGTGCGTGATCGTCCACAGCGACGAGCCATCACCCGTGATGATGATCGGCTTCCCCGCGCGCATCCGGGCGACCGCCGTCCAGCCACCGGTCAGCGGCAGCTTCGTCTCGTCGTACGTGTGCGAGGGTCGGACGATCGTCACCGGGAAGTCCTGCTCCCGGTACGCCTCCATCAGCAGTTCCTCGCACGCGATCTTGTCCCGCGAGTACTGCCAGTACGGGTTCTTCAGCGGCGTCGACTCGGTGATCGGCAGGTGCGTCGCCGGCGTCTGGTACGCCGAGGCCGAGCTGATGAAGACGTACTGCCGCGTCCGCCCGGCGAAGAAGTCGACGTCGGCCTGCACCTGGTCCGGCGTGAACGCGATCCAGTTCACGACGGTGTCGAAGTGGCGGTCGTCGAGTGCGTCCGCCAGGGCGCTGCGGTCCGACACGTCGGCCTGGAGGCGCGTGACCGCATCCGGGATCGGCCTGCCCCCGGTGGTCCCCCGGTTGAGCACGGTGACGTCGAACCCCTGCTCGACGGCTTCGCGGACGCAGGCGGCGCTGATGACCCCGCTGCCGCCGATGAACAGCACGCTCGGTCCCGACATGGATGCTCCTTCGCTCCCGGCGGTGCACCACTGCACCGCAACCCCTCCGATCCTGCACCTCAGGGGCTGGGGCGGGCGTCGAGCACGGCTCGGAGCGAAGTCGTGTCAGCCGCCCAGAGCGCTGCATGCGGGCTGACCCAGCCCAGCAGTTCGAGTGCGAAGTCGTGGTCCCGCTGCAGGTCCCGCGCGTGGATGGGTTCGTGGTGCGCGGCGCGGTTCCGCACGAAGTGCAGCTGCTGGAGCCGTCGCGCCACCTCGCTCCGTCGGATGCGCAGGTTGTCCGGCCCGTGCGGAAAGGCTCGATGCAGGCCAGGCACCCAGAGCGAGGTGTGGTACCGCGATTCGACGAGGTACCGCCAGAACCCGAAGCTGAGCTCCGCGATGACCCGTCCGGCATCACGCCCTCTCTGCTACCGTTGTCAACGAAGACCCCGGAACGATCACTGGCCCAGGCCACATCGCCGGGGTTTCGTCTTTGTCCTGCTCTCCTGAAACATCAGCGTACAGTCGCTGGCTCGTGCTGAGGACCCGAGGACTACTGTCACCGATCGAGCCGCACCGACGCGGCCACGACAGGAGTGACACGCACATGGAGTACCGCTACCTCGGCAACTCGGGCCTCAAGGTCTCCGAGATCACCTACGGCAACTGGCTCACCCACGCCTCCCAGGTCGAGAACGACGCGGCGATCGCCTGCGTCCGGGCGGCGCTCGACGTCGGCATCTCGACGTTCGACACCGCCGACGTCTACGCGAACACCGGTGCCGAGACGGTCCTCGGCGAGGCCCTCAAGGGGGAGCGGCGGCAGTCGCTCGAGATCGCCACGAAGGTGTTCGGGCCGACCGGGCCGAAGGGCCACAACGACACGGGTCTCAGCCGGAAGCACATCCTCGAGTCGATCAACGGGTCGCTCGAGCGCCTGCAGACCGACTACGTCGACCTCTACCAGGCGCACCGGTTCGACTACGAGACCCCGCTCGAGGAGACGATGCTGGCCTTCGCGGACGTCGTCCGGCAGGGCAAGGCGCTGTACATCGGCGTGAGCGAGTGGACGGCGGAGCAGCTCCGCGCGGGCCACGAGCTCGCCGACGACCTCGGCGTGCAGCTCATCTCGAACCAGCCGCAGTACTCCGCCCTCTGGCGGGTCATCGAGGGCGAGGTCGTCCCGACGTCCGAGGAGCTCGGCATCTCGCAGATCGTCTGGTCGCCGATCGCCCAGGGCGTCCTGACGGGCAAGTACCAGCCCGGACAGCCGCTGCCCGAGGGCTCGCGCGCCACGGACGACAAGGGCGGCGCGAACATGATCAAGCGGTTCATGCGCGACGAGGTGCTCACAGCGGTGCAGGACCTGAAGCCGATCGCCGACGAGCTGAACCTGTCGATGGCGCAGCTCGCCGTGGCCTGGGTGCTGCAGAACCAGAACGTCGCGTCCGCGATCATCGGCGCATCGCGACCGGAGCAGGTGCACGACAACGCCGGCGCTGCCGGGGTCGAGATCCCGGCGGAGCTGATGTCCCGCATCGACGACGCCCTCGGCTCCGTGGTCGAGCGCGACCCGGCGAAGACGAACGACAGCAGCCCGAAGACCCGCGAGGCCTAGCAGCCGAAGCCGACGCGCGGAGTGGCACCGCGCATCCCGGCCGTCGGCGACCCGGCGCCAACGCGAGCCGCACAACCAAAGTCACCCCGAACTGCGCTGCTGCGTGGTTCGGGGTGACTTTGGTTGTGCGCGGCGATCACGTCACACCGCTCAGACAACGGAAAAGGCCCCCTGCCGAAGCAGGGGGCCTTCACCGGTGGCTGGACACGGCATCGATCCGTGGACCTTTCGATTTTCAGTTGTATGCGCCGGGTCTACGAGTGCTCATGAGTGCTCGTTTGCTGCGTGATTCCGCCGATGTCGTGTTCGTTGGTGACGACTGGTTTTGGATGCGTTCAGCAGACCTCCCGGCCCCACACCGGCCCGGCTGGGTGGTCATGGACCGGGTGGCACGGTCGTAGAGCCGTTGAAGCGCTCACTCATATGGCGGACGCCGACTCTTACACTTTCAATCGCCCTCGCGCGCGCCGTCTCGCCCGCAGAGGCCACCAACTCGTACCGAGCCATCCAAGCATCGTCGGGGTGCGGGAGTAGCACGTAGGCGCCCACGTCCTGCGGATAGGTATGACCACCTCGCAGGCCGCGGATACATCGCTGGACTTGATGCCGTCCGGCTGGGTGTCGAAGAAAATCGGTCACGTAGGACGTCGAAACCGGCTGATTGTCGTTGCGTGGGCGGATAAGCATAAGCTCCGCCACAACCTGGTTGTTGTCCAGCAAGGATGGTAGTTCACGGATCTGGTCGACCTTACGTCCGACATATGCGACTTCGTGCGCTGTTGAGGCGAGAGCGATGTCGCCTTTCCTGGCGCTGACTCCCTTACCGCGCTTCGCGGACTCGACTTCGACGGCGGTCACGTTTGGACCGTAGTTCGTGAGCATCCCCTGCTTGATGATGGGCACCGGATCGTCGCCGTTTACCACGCGCCCGGAAATGAGCTCAAAGTACTTATTCAAGGGGAAATGGTCGGCGCGCTGAAGCTTCTCGGCAAAGTCGCCATACTCGGAGCGGAAGAACTCAGCATCGATTCGAGATGCACTGCGCACGGCTGAGCGTGTGATGACCGTGGTATCGACCGGCTTGGCTGAATCAAAGGGGGAGGGCGGAATTCCGGGAACCCGTAGAAGGTCCGAAATGAGATCCAGTGCCTCTGCGCGGCGCGCACGCATCTCCGCGAGAGCTTTCTCGAATTCGTCCATCTTCTTCGCCGCAAGGTCAAAGTCTGCGGTAGAGAAGTCCGGAATCAGGATCTGGTCCAGATCCTGTGCTGCTACCGCGGGATACATGGAGTTGCGGTTCCTGCGGACGATCTGACGTCGGGCAGAATCGGTGCGGAGGTATAGGAACAGCGCTGCTCGCTCCATGGCGTCCATCTTGGACGCCGGGACGAGATAACATCCGGACGATCCAATGGATCCCTGCAAGTCTGAACTTGCCCAGCCGACTGCTCCGCGTTCGGGACGAACCTGCGACACAAGAATGTCCCCGGCCGAGATAAGCCACTTCGCTCGACTAGGCAGATCATCCTTCTTTATTAGGTCCGCAAAAACGGCTCCATCCTGCCCATCAATGCTGGTGATTGAGACGTAGGAGACATCATCGGTTAGGCCCCGCTTGTCAAATTGCGAGCGCTTTCGGTCGCCAATCACGCTGCTTAGCGTGCGTGCTGCATGGTCGTTGCGTAGCCACGCCTCATGGTCGATGTCATCCTGTCTGAAAGCTTCTGCGTCGAATCGAGAAGACTCGCGGGTTCCGAGAGCCTTGCGGCTAATGACACTCATCAGAACCCAAGGCTATTTGCGTCGGCAAACTTACGGAACTCGGACGCAATCTCATCCATATCGCAGTCGAGCGTGACGCCATCCTCCAAGAAAGCAGGGCGACCGAGCTTGGTCTTTCCAGGACGCATCGAGACCGCAGTGAAGATCGGGTAATCATCGAGGGGCTGCTCATCGACACCCCACTTCTTGACGAAGAGGACCGACGTCTTCGCAAGGGTGAACGGTTTGAAAGTATAGGGATGAAGGCCGACTACGGCGAGAATGCGCGCCCTCTTGTCTACAAAGTTGCGGAGGTCCTGATCCGTAATATTATTGAAAATCCCCTGAGGAAGCACGATCCCCATTCTTCCGCCCGGCTTCAGGACGTCGAGGCATCGTTCGATAAAAAGGTTAGCGCGAACGATCTGCGGTTTCAACGAGGCGCGGCCCTCTACGACTGCGAGGTCGTATTGGCGCAAAGTGGTCGCCGACTTGATCGCACCCGCGAACGGCGGGTTGGTGAGCACGACATCCACACCATCCGAGGGTAGGCGTCGTGTCCCCTTCACGAGTGCGTTAGGTGCGAGGTCGCTTCCGCTCAGCTGGCGCCCGGCGATCCGGGATTTGAGTGTGCTCGGCCACGCGGCGTAATCGAGGGAATCGACTGAAGCGATGCCGCCGCGACCGTCATTCTCCATGATCATGTAGGCCTTTGCAACGCGAACAAGGCGTTGATCGTTGTCCATACCGATCAGGTTCTCCTGCGCATAGTCCTTCCGCTGTTCGGCGCGATCGTCCGCGTCGTCCCACGTCGCGTTGATGTGCTCGAAGACCTTGCGCATGGGGTAGATAAGGAAGCCGCCGGAACCACATGCCGGGTCCAGCACTGTCTCGCTAATTGACGGGTTGATCATGTCCGTCATCATTTGCACGACTTGACGGGGTGTGAAGTATTGCCCCATCTCGCCCTTCATTTCCTGGTTCACCATCAGCTCGAAAGCAACGCCTAGTACATCACCGCTCTTCATAAGGTGATACTGCTGAAGAGTCTGAATGCAGTAGGCAAGGTTGCGGTCTGTTAGAGAGAGGGTTTCTCCCGCTCCGTAGACGTCCTTCCACTTCGCCTTGGCCTTGTCAAACAGAGAGCCCACGCGAGTGACCGCCTGGCTTACTGGCTCCTGAAGTCCGATGCAAAATTGGGCGACAGCATCATCGTTGGGGAGATTCACACGCTCGTCGTAGAGCTTGGCAAACACAATCTTGAAGATTTCATTGAAGGTCTCGACAGACTGATGGGCAAGAATCTCCTGCTCCATGTCACGGAATACCGAGTACAGATCGCGGACGGGCTCGAGGGACTTTCTGGTCAGTGGCTCGTCAATGTCTTCCAGCGTCTCTCCTGCGCGAGGCAAACGCCAGATTGGCCTGCTGAAGTCATTGGCGCCGGATCGGAGAAGGAACTTTTCGTCAATTCCGTTGGACCAATGGCCGAAGAGAGCTCCGGTTGGGTTCATGTACGACTTGAGCTGTTCGATTCCGTCTTTACGCGTCGGCTGCTTGCATTCGACAATGATTAGTGCGTCAGTCTTGTTTGACTCGGAGTATACGACGATGTCCGCGGGCTTATCATGTACCGTACTGCCCATCTGAACGGGCACTTCAACTGAGATCTGGTCGGCTCCGTATCCAAGGTCGTCGATCAGATAGTTGAGTGTCATCTGCCGGATGACCTCTTCTGGCTTGTACTTCAGATCGCGATTGCGGATCCGGCATCGAATTTTCAGGCCCTTTGGGTCGTCGATGAGTGCGACTCCGGTGGCGATAGGCTGGCTGCCAGCCCCGATGATGAGCACATCATTCGAGCCATCTTCGTGCTCGTGCAGCTCCATGGAGGGCGCTCCCTTGTAGGAGCCGGTGGAGATAGTGCGTACGGAAGGAGTGCTACTCATGCTGTGTCCAAAAGAGTGGGGAGCGGTTGCTTAGAGGGAAGGCATAGCGACGATGGCTCTCGAGGCCTCGGCGAGCGAGGAGCGCGCGGACCGCAGCGAAGCGAGGACCGCACGCACCGCAGGTGGCCGAGGCCTCGCCGGCCGAAGGCCGGCCTTGAACGAGTAGAGAAAGTTCTCACAGGTCGCCCCGCGCGCCCTCATTCGCTGCGATGCGCCGCTGGGCTGCGTCACCGACCGGCCCGCCGAGGTCACGCAGGTCGTAGAGGGAGAGCGACGGGATACCCGCTCTGACCGTCTCGATGTCGGGAGAGTCCGACACGAGCTGCTGCACAGCGGCCAGGGTTGCGTCGGAGTACCGGCGGATGAAGCCTTGCGATCCCGTGTCCTGAGCACGCGCCAGGTCCGAGATCACTGGCCGTGGTTGGTGTACTCGGTGCGCGTACGCGGAGAGCACTGCCCGAAGCTCAGTTCCGGCCTTCGAGATCTTGTGAGCGTCGGAGATAGCTGCCCGGAGCTCGTCCTGGATGTCTGCAGGGCCTTCAGGCCAACGGATCCGGCCGAGGTGTTCCGCATCCTTCTTGGCCTTCTTGGCGAGCGTGGTCAGGGCAGCAAGAAGGGGCGGCGGGACGGTGCCCCACTCGATCGCTGACTCCATGCTTGCCTCCGGCCCTCAGGCTACCGTTCGCGGCCACGTCTTCTGATGAGCAAACCCCGGCAACATCTGCGTTGAGGCAAAACATTTGTTGACAGCGTGAGCAGACGTGTTCAGACTGAGATCAACAGCAACGATCGAGAGGAGCCAGAGATGGCGATCCAGTCAGCAATCCCGGTGAGCTTCGACGCGTACTTCCCTAAGGGCGCGTTCATGGTGGGCGAGGTCGAGCCGGTCGTGAAGTGGTCCGATGACGGCCAGCGTCAGGGGCAGGACCTCGACAAGAACTCCGGTCAGCCGATGTGGCAGGTGCGCGTCATCGACGCCGATCCTGACGCGCGCAAGGGCCAGAACGAGGTCACGGTCAAGATCATCAGCATCAGCGAGCCGGTCGCCCCGCCGGAGATCCAAGGCCTCCCGTTCCGGCCGGTGGTCTTCGATGGTCTGTCGGTCACCCCGTACGTGAAGGAGAACGGCGGTCGACCACGCGTCGCGTACTCGCTCCGGGCTCGCGAGATGAAGGCCGCCGCGAAGCCCCGGGGTGGTGAGTGATGCGTTGGTCCGTTCGTAAGGAGGCCCGCTACTGGGCTGACGAGTTCGAGGGGTTCGCCCGGCGCTTCCGGTGGGTGCTGATCGGACTGACGATCCTCACCCTCGTGGAACTCGTGACCACTTGGCTGCCACTTGTGTGGTGGCTCAACGGCTTCGTGGGACTGATCTTCGTGCTCCGCCGTCTGCGGGTGTGGGGCAACATCGACGCAGCCCTCCACCGAGCGCAGCAGCGCTCGATCTCTCGGCACATCGTGGCCGCGTGGCCAGCTCTTGCGCAGACACTCCGGCTTGACGCGCATGGTCCGAGTGGGTCGCGCATCGCCGCCGGTGTCGGTTCACCGAGCTGGGACGCAGACGCGTGTCTTGTGCCGCTGTACCTCCCGAGCGGTCTCACGTCCGGGGACGTCGGAGCTCACCTGAACCGGATAGCGGCAGCATTCGGGGCGCGTCGCGCCACTTTGTCCGGGACGCGGATCGATCAGCTCGAACTTCGCCTGTACTACGCCGACCCTCTTGCCGAACCGTTCGTACTTGCTCCAAGCGATGAATGGGACGGACGAGCGGTCACGATGGGCCGGACCGAAGAGGGTGAGGACTGGAGGCTCCGTCTCGGCCCGCACACGCTGGTTGCTGGTGCCTCGGGAAGCGGCAAAGCGTCGATCGTCTGGGCGCTCCTCTTGGGGCTCGCCGGGGCAGTCCGGTCCGGGATGGTCGAAGTGTGGGGCGTCGACCTCAAGGGCGGCATGGAGCTCGGGATGGGTAAGCCTCTCCTGACTCGCTTCGCGAACGACTCGATGCACGCGGTGGCCATGCTCGAGGAAGCCGTCGCTCAGATGCAGGCACGGGCTCGCGACCTCGCCGGGACGACTCGGCAGCACGAAGCTTCCACCGAGGCTCCCCTCGTGATCGTCCTGATCGACGAACTCGCTGCCCTGACGGCGTACGAATCAGACCGGGATCTGCAGCGCCGGGCGAACGCCAGCATCGCAACGCTGGCGTCACAAGGGCGTGCTGTCGGCTTCGTGGTGATCGCGTGCCTGCAGGATCCACGCAAGGAGACGCTGCCCGCGCGGGGGCTCTTCACCCAGACGATCGGGCTTCGTCTCCGCGACCGGACCGAAACGTCGATGGTGCTCGGTGACGGCTCTGTCGCTGCCGGTGCGCTCTGCCACGAGATACCGATCGGCGCGCCCGGCACCGCCTACGTCCTGTCCGACGAGCTCGCGACACCGCAGCGGGTGCGGGCTGGATACGCGGACGATGCCCTGATCACGCGAACGGCACGAGCCTTCGCAGCGCCGCGCTTCAAGCCGGTGCTCGTACCTGAGACACAAAGTGCGCGTGAGCCTGCCCCGCCGCGACGTCGGACGCGGAGCGCTGCTCGATCGAAGGAGGAGTCATGAAGAACATCGCACGATCCGCACTGGTCATCGTCGTCGCTGGGGTGCTCGTCGCCGGCGGTGCGATCGTCGGTCACTTCACCGCAGCGGAACACGCTCCAGCCGCGGCCGAGGCGAAACCGTCGATGTGCAACCTGCGCATCTCGTGGGACACGACGAACGGTGCAGAGCACGCGATCTACGTCGCGCCGGATCCTGCAGACCGTTCACTCGTCCAGCGGTACGGGCACATCGCGAACCAGTCGTGCACTGACGCGCAGCTCACCGACTGGATCGATCAACGACGCAAGGAGCACGCCGCGGTCGACGTCTGCCGTCCAGTGTTGCGCACAGACGACGTGACTGGGCACGTGTACCCAATCGGATGCGCGGTCCCCGAACTGGTGGTGTCTGATGGGCCTCGCTGAGTCAGTCGCGCGCCGTCTCCGTAGTCCGGAGTTCGATCGTTGGATGCGTGGTGCCGCCCGGGTGGGCTTCTGCACGAACCCGGTGTGGCTCGTCGGAGCATCCACGACCTTCGGATCTGAGACGGGGGAGGAGCGCGCCAGGTTCTCGTCGGCCGACCAGCCGGATCACGTCCTCTTCACCCGCTGCGGCAACCGCCGCGCGCAACGCTGCGCCTCGTGCAGCCACGAGTACAAGGGCGACACCTGGCACATGATCATGGCTGGCGCAGCCGGCGGGATGAAGGGCGTTCCCAACTCAGTCGCGGCCCACCCGATGGTCTTCCTGACGCTCACCGCTCCGTCATTCGGCACCGTCCACGGCGTGTCCTGCGCGAGGGCCAAACTTTGCACACACGGTAGTCGACCGGAATGCGCGACCGGACACGGAGGGGGTAGTCCCGAGCTCGGCGATGCGATCTGCCCAGACTGCTACGACTACGAGGGCCACGTCGTGTGGCAGTACTTCGCGTCCGAGCTGTGGAGGCGATTCACCATCCAGCTTCGGAGGGAGCTCGCCAGAGTCCTCGGCATGAGTCAGCGAGAGGCTTCCACCCTCGTCCGACCACAGTTCGCGAAAGTGGCGGAGTTCCAGAAGCGGGGCGCCGTCCACTTCCACGCGATCGTGCGACTCGACGGTGTCGACAGCGATGATGCTTTCCCAGCGCCAGATGATCGCATGACGACCGCTCACCTGACGCAAGCGATCCGCCAGGCTGCGCGTGCGGTGCGGTATCAACCGCCTAGCCTTCCCTCTGGACGCCTACCGAACGCGCTCCGTTGGGGGCGACAGATCGATGTGAAGCCGATCGTTCGAAGCGAAGGTCTCGATGGACGGCTGTCGGATCGTGCGGTCGCCGCTTACATCGCCAAGTACGCGACCAAGGCGACGGAGGATCTGGATGCGGGGGCTTCGCCCCGTCCACACCTCGTCAGGCTCCGCGACATCGCCGAACAGATCGGCGTCGCTGCAGACCAGCAGTCGCCCTATGTACTTCTTGAACGCTGGTCGCGGATGCTCGGCTTTCGTGGCCACTTCTCAACGAAGTCGAGGCGCTACTCGGTAACGCTCGGCTCTCTCCGGGAAGCACGACATCAGTGGCGACTTGAACGCATCGCCGCGGCTGCGAGTGAGCCTGACGCGGGGGAAGTCGAGAGCGTGCTCGTCATTGGGAGTTGGTCCTACGCCGGGATGGGATGGACCTCGCAGGGCGACAAGGCTCTCGCGATCGAGGCTGCCCGCGCGGCGAGGGAATGGAGAGATTCGCGAAACACCAAGGGGCCAGACAGAGGAGAGGGCGATGTTCGCTGATCAGGAAGCTCACGAAGAAACGACACTCGTCGAGGAGGACGTTTACCTCACGCGACGCGAGGCGGCTGCTCGTTGCCGTGTCCCGCTCTCGACGTTCGATGCGCTCCGCCGCCAGTCCAGGGTTCCGTACCCGGACGCGCGCATGGGGAAACACATGCTCTGGAAGACCTCGACCATCGTCGGCTTCCTCGAATCGGGTGGTACCAGTGGCCGAGCGCACTGAGCGGCTGGACCCGCGGACTCGCAAGCCGCTCCCCGAAGGAATCAGGTACCGGACTGACCGCGGGAAGTACCAGGTCCGTGTTTGGGCTACAGGTCTGAACGGGGAGGATCGAGAGCGGAGCTTCCTCGTTGGGTCGCTTGCCGAAGCGAAGCGTGTGCGGAGTGAAGCTCGAACTCGGATCAAGCCAGACGGCGGTATGACCCTCGATGTTTGGCACTCGCGCTACTGGCCGACGATCGAGGCGAGTATCCGTCCGGCTACGGCTCGTGGTTACGACGTGGCTTGGCGACGCCGCGTGCAGCCGTGGTTCGGGCACCGCAAGTTGGAGACGATCTCTGCCGGCGATGTAGATGAGGAAATCGGACAGTGGAGCGGATCGGCTTCGACGCGCAACGACGCTCTTGCCATGCTCAGCCGCTTGCTCGACGGTGCGGTCCGATTCGGCGTGATCGGCGGGAACCCGGCACGACTGGTTCGTCGGCCTCGCGAAGACGGAGCACGGAGTTTTCGGTCGAGGGCGCTCTCTTCCGAGGAGGTCCGCACGCTTCTCGCTGCGGTCGAGGACGGTCCTTACCGTGCATACCTCTCGGCACTCGTGTTCACCGGGATGAGAGCGGGCGAGGCGAGTGCTCTGCGGGTGTCCGACGTCGACCTGGCGGGACGAGTGATCCACGTACGTCGGAGCTTCTCGCCGGGGCGTAATGGTGAGCTGATCGAGCAGAGCCCGAAGAGCCACAAGGAGCGAACCGTCCCGCTTCCCGGTGTCCTTCTGCCGTCCATCACTGTGCAGATCGAGGGCAAGCGGCGCAACGATCTGGTCTTCACGGGGCCAAAGGGTGGACGCCTGCAGGTCTCCAACGTCCGCCGTGCCGTCGACTGGCCGCAGCTCCGGGTGCTTCTGGACCGGCCTGACTTCCGCATCCATGACCTCCGGCACGCTCGCAACCCTTCTGTTCGACGCTGGCAGTGCTGCCAACGACGTACAGGCGATCTTGGGCCACTCCTCGATGCAGGTCACCGAGCGGTACAGCCGGGCTCGTTCCGACGCAGCGGTTCGGGCGAGCGGCGCTCTCGACCGGATGATCGGCGGAGAATCACAGTCATGACGTCCACCGAGATTCGCATGGGTCCCTGGCGCCCGCTCTACGAATATTTGGCTCGGAATAGCTCGGAACAGGCCGTCAGCCTCAGCTACCAGCAGGTGCAATCAATCGTCGGACTTACTCTCCCCCGGGAGGCGCTCACGGTGCCTACGTGGTGGACGGTTATCCCTACAAAGCAACGAGCTCGAAGCTGGCTCGCGGCCGATTGCCATCCGAGAGCGCATGAGGCTGGAGTCGACTTTGTGCACGTCACCCACCTGGCCGCGCATTCGCCATCTGACCAACGGCTCCGGCGTCGGCTGCTCGATCGAAACGCGGTCAACCAACTAAGTTTACCTCCGAATCCCGCCGACTCGGAGCTTCCCTGGTGGAAGCCGCACGATGTATACGTGATCCACTTTCCTGAGGCCCATGTTGTGAAGGTTGGCTTGACCCGCTCGGGGTCGAGGCGAATCCATGAATTCCGCGGCGCGGGAGGCGTTCTGATTCGATCGCATTCAACCGCGAATCGCTGGGCTGCAACAGTTATTGAGGGGGACTATCTCGCGCTCAGTGAGGACGCGCGGACGGAACCTCCACTTTGGCTGGCCCAGACGACGGGCTTTACGGAGTTCTGGAGTGATGCGTTCGGTGTCCCTGATGTGTGGGCCTTGAACTCGTTGGGTGCGCTTTCCCGTTTGCCTGGTTGGAGCTACTCCATCTAGCTCGATCGTCTCTTTGCATGCTGGTGAGCGCTCTGGCCAGGCCGTACCCGCCGATGCCAGCCACCACGCGCGAGAGCTACTCAAAGTCGGTAGCTCGCCGTACAGTCTGAGCATGAGGCTGACTGCCGGTGCTGGGCTGCTCGCTTCCGCTTTCGCTCCGGTGGTTGCCGTGATTTTGATCGTTCGGCTCGGTGACTTCGGGTGGTGGGGCTGGGGAGGCATCGCGGCGTGCGCTGGAGCAGTTGTGGCTCTCCGCATGTCTTTCCGGAGTCTGGCTGGCATTTCCCCTCGCGAGATCCGCACGAAGACTGTCCGGTCTGCAGACGACCGCGTGCTGGCCTTCACCTCCAGCTACGTCGTTCCCGTCGCTGTTTCCGTGCTCGGCAACGCTGCAGTGCCCGCGTTCACAGGATCGATCGTGCTCGTGGCCTTCGTCGCCGTGATCTATGTGCGGGGCGGGCTCTATCACTTGAACCCGACGCTTGCCCTCGCTGGTTTCCATCTATTCGAAGTCACCGCAACGAACGGTGTTGTGACTATGCTTCTGACGCGGGCTGATCATCTCCCTCAGGAGGGCGCGGTCACCTGTCGGTACCTGTCGCAAGGCGTTGCCATACAGCTCAAGGGGGATCGATGACCGATGAAACCGCGCGCGACGTGCTGGTGGCGGCACTCGCGGACCGAACGGGTGGCTTAGGCAATTTCACGCTTCGGGGAGACTCGTTAGCCACCGCAGAAGTGGCACGGTTTGATCTGGAAAGCCGCATGGGCAATAGAGTGATGGAAGATATCTGGAGGGCCGGAAGCCGTCTTTCTGACAAGCAGTTTCTTGCGTACGATCCTTCCTATCAGACGAGTTCATCTCAGGTCCTGGTTGAAGACCTGGATAGCGTTCCAGAGTTGGCGGCTGTGGACAGCGTAATTCGCAGCGGCGACGTGCCGATCGATTCTGGCGGCGATTCTGCGGTGGCGATGGTCCATTCTCTCGGGGCGGGCGACAATATGGTCGTTGCGTACCGTTTGAAGGGCCCCGGGGTGGCCACCCGACGCCAAGGTGTCCCGCTGCTCCCCAACGACGGCGTCTACCGTGTGGTGAGAGGTGACTTGCTCTATTACGAAGCGAACTTCGACGTCTTCACCTGTGGGGGCTTCGCGTTCTTCGAGACGGTGTCTCTTATTCAGAATAAGCTGCAAGCTCCAGAGAAGTCGCAGGAGCTGGCCAGAAAGACGCTGGCCACCGTCACTGCAAAAGTGAGAATCGTTGGCCTCGTTGAACTCGAGGAAGCCGTCTCGAAGGACCCCACTCTTCGCGCGAAGATGGCTTCCGTGGCTCGATTGATTGAAGCTGATCCGGATTACGCCGATGCTTTGACGACGGACTCGCTGGTCGATTTCGTGAAGAAATATCCCGACTACGATATCCTTCTATCCGATACTGCCGATGGTCCGGCACTTCTGTTCGATTCTTCTCCGCAGCACCGCCACCAAATTCCGCGGCTGCTCGCGGATGACTACCTACATAGCTTCCTGACTGACCGAAGCTACGAGGCTGGATCGAAGCACCGAGTCTCCTCCTAGGGTTCGTCACCCAGGGATACGAGCCAAGCGTCGACGTCGCCCATGGTCACGAGGACGAAGCTCCAAGCGTCGACACCGACGTGCATCAGATGGCGACCGTCAGTCTGAGCCCAGGAGTGTGTGTGCCCGTGGAGAAGCGGAACTCCGTCGTCTACCGGGCGGATCTTCCTGAACTTGTCGGGTGCCGCGCTGTCGTACGGATAGTGCGACGCTCGGAGCAGTCGCCCTCGACGAGACCCGTTCAGGACTTCGGGAAGCACCGTCCAGCCGGCTGCTTCGTACAGCGGAATCATCGATTGGATGCGAGTGTGTGTCTGCGTCGCTCGCGAGATCCAGTCATGGTTGCCAGAAACGAGCAGCCGACGGCCGTGCAGCTGACGCGTGAGGGCAAGAGCATCACCGATGTCGTTCATCGAGGCCATGAGGAGATCGCCGAGGTGTAGCACGACAGCATCCGGCGCGACGATCGAGTTCCATCGCTCGACGAGGTAGGAGTTCATCTCCTCGACGTTGCCGAACGGACGCCTCGCGTGCTCGATGATCCGAGCATGCCCGAAGTGATGGTCTGCGGTGACGAAGTCGACGGCATCGAAGTCGAACGTCGGAGCTCCATCTTCGGGTACTCGTCGTGCGTCTTCCATTTCCGACGCTAGCTCGATCGGGGGCCCTGGGGGAGTTGCCTGGCGACGAGCAACCGGCACAGAACCGGCACAGCGTCACCGGAGCGGCAGCGAATCCGACCCCGGAAACAAGAAAACCCCCGGCTTCACCGGGGGCTTCCTGCTGTGGCTGGACACGGCATCGATCCGTGGACCTTTCGATTTTCAGTCGAACGCTCTACCAACTGAGCTATCCAGCCGTGGCGACCCTGACGGGACTTGAACCCGCGACCTCCGCCGTGACAGGGCGGCACGCTAACCAGCTGCGCTACAGGGCCATGTTGTGTTGTGAGTACTGCGACTTGCTGTCTTGCTGTGGTGACGTTCTGCTTGCTTGCTCACTCCGAAGAGTGACCCCAACGGGATTCGAACCCGTGCTGCCGCCGTGAAAGGGCGGTGTCCTAGGCCACTAAACGATAGGGCCGCAAGCGTGCTTCGCGCTACCGATGGACAAGCATACGGATGCCCTGCGGGTTTCACAAATCGAGGGCCGTGCGACCAGGATCCCCGGCGTGTCGCCCTGGTGGGCCGGGGGTGCGGGTCTTCACTCACCGTGGGGCTCCAGGCCCCGATTCGTGCTGTCGATGATCGAATGCGACCATCGTCGTCGTCCCCGTACCCCTCGTGCGAGGGGGTGTGCGGGTGCGACACCTGTTGTTACTGTTGCGCTTGTTAACAGTGTTACGTGCGTGAGCCTTGCCGCGCTGTTACGAAATCGAGACACATGTCGACCTCACCATCGCCGTCACTCCGCCCCCGTCCCCGCCGCCGCTTCATCGCCGCCGCGGTCGCCGTCGCGCTCACCGTCGGCACCCTCGGGGCGCTCGCTCCGGTGACCTCGGCCAGTGCGGCGTCGTACCCGAGCTGGTCGGACGTCGAGAAGGCGAAGGCATCGAAGTCGGCGCAGCAGGCGAAGGTCACCGAGATCAAGGCCCTCATCGCGGACCTCTCGTCGAAGGCCACCGCGGCGAAGAAGTCCGCCGAGGCAGCCGGTGCCGCGTACCAGACGGCGCAGACGAAGTACGACGACGCGACCCTGAAGCAGCAGAAGCTCCAGCAGCAGGCGGACGACGCCGAGAAGACCGCATCGGCGTCCGAGGAGCAGGCGGGTCAGCTCGCCGCGCAGCTCGGCCGGGCGAGCGCGAACGACGTCACGACGGACATCCTCACGCACCCGTCGAAGTCGGGTGACCTGCTCTACGAGCTCGGTGCGATGTCGAAGCTCAGCGAACAGGCCGACGGCATCTACTCCCAGGCGTCGCAGGACCGCGGGGTCGCCCAGGGCCTCGCCGACAAGGCGGACCTGGCGAAGCAGGCCCTGGGGAAGCTCGCCGACGCCGCGCAGCAGAAGATGCAGGAAGCCCAGGCCGCGGCCGACTCGGCGCAGTCGGCGGTGGAGGCGCAGAGCGACAACCAGGAGCGGCTCGAGTCGCAGCTGACCCTGCTCACGACGAACGAGTCGAACGTCGAGGCGCGCTACAACAAGGGCGTCCAGGTCGAGAAGGCACGGCAGGCGGCACTCGCGGCCGCGGCGGCGAAGGCCGCGGCCACGAGCTCGGGCGGGACGGGCGGCGGTTCGCCGAACTCCTCCGGCTGGGTGCGTCCGGCCGGCGGCTACCAGACGAGCCCCTTCGGCTACCGCGTCGATCCCTACACGCACTACCGCGCACTGCACGCGGGCGTCGACCTCGCTCCCGCCTGCTACGCCCCGATCTACGCCGCCCACTCGGGCACGGTGACCTTCGCGGCGAACGGTGGCGGGTACGGCAACGAGGTCGTGCTCGACAACGGCGGCGGGGTCTCCACCGCCTACGGGCACATCGTCGACGGCGGCATCCTCGTCTCGGTCGGTCAGCACGTCAGTGCCGGCCAGCAGATCGCGAAGATCGGCTCGACCGGCTGGTCGACCGGGTGCCACCTCCACTTCGAGACCCGGGTGAACGGCTCCGCCGTCGACCCGGTCCCCTTCATGGCAGCGCGGGGGATCTCGGTATGACCGTGTGCGCGCCCGAAAGGCCCTGACCCTCGTGAAGCACTCCGCTCGCACCCTGTCCTGCGGGATCGCGGTGATCGCCGTCCTCGGGATCGGCCTCACCGGCATGATCGCCGGCCCCGCCCAGGCGGCACCGTCCGCCCCGAGCTGGGACGACGTGCGAGCGGCGAAGGCCGACGCGGCCGACGCGCAGTCCACCGTCGACGAGCTGAGCACCCGCCTGCAGTCGCTGCAGGACGCCGCCGACGAGGCGCAGGTCGCCGAGCTGCAGGCCGGGCAGACCTACGCGCTCGCGTCGTCGCAGCAGCAGGAGGCGCAGTCGACGCTCGACGACCTCAGTGCGCAGGCGAAGCGGGCGAAGCGCAAGGCGGACGACTCCGCACGGCAGGTCGCCGGCCTGGTGGTCGAGCTGTCCCGCACCGGCGGTGGGGACCTGTCGACCTCGATGCTCATCGACGCGTCCGACTCGAAGGACCTGCTCTACCGCGTCGGCACGATGACGCACCTGTCCGAGCGTTCCGCGACCGTCCTCGCCGAAGCCCGGACCGACCAGAACACCGTCGACTCGATCGCCGCGCAGCAGTCCGCGGCGACGAAGGCCCTGGCGAAGGCGACCGACACCACCAAGCACGCCCTCGACGACGCGAACGACACCGCGGCCGCAGCGCAGTCCCGTGTCGAGAAGGAGCAGGCGCAGCAGGCCGAGGTCCTCGAACAGCTCGCGTTCCTCAAGGGCACGAGCGTCCAGACCGAGACCGCGTACTGGAGCGCCCAGCAGGCCAAGCGGGCCGAAGCGCAGCTCGCATCGCAGACCAACGGCGACGCCGGCAGCAGCGGCGGGACCCAGACCGGCGGCACCGGCAGCACCGGTAGCACCGGCGGCGGCCAGACCGGCGGCACCCAGTCCGGCGGCGGCCAGACGGGCGGCACCGCCACCACCCCGACGAAGAACTCCGGCGGCACCTCCACGCCGAACACCCCCGCGAAGCCGAACACACCGGCCGCCCCCGCGAAGCCGGCGACCCCGGCCCAGCCCGCGGCCCCCGCGAAGCCGGCCACCCCGGCGAAGCCGAGCACCCCGGTCACGACGCCGACGGCCCCGGCGGCGCCGAGCACCCCGTCGCGGGCAGCCGGCGCCATCGCCTACGCCCGTGCGCAGATCGGCGACGCCTACGTCTTCGGCGGTGCCGGCCCCAACCAGTGGGACTGCTCGGGCCTCGTGATGATGGCCTACAACTCGCAGGGCATCGCGACCGGCGGCCACAACGTCGTCTGGCAGTACAACTACTTCAAGTCGATCGGGCGCCTCGTCCCGCTGTCGCAGCGGCAGCCCGGCGACATCCTGTTCTACTCGTCGAACGGCAGCGTCTCCGGCGCCTACCACGACTCGATCGTGACGAGCTACGGCACGATGGTCGAGGCGGCCAACCCGCAGCGCGGTGTGCTCGAGCGGGCCATCTGGACCCCGAGTCAGCTGCTGCCCTACGTCGCGCGCCCGAGCGGCTCGCTCTAGCGACCGCACCCACGACGAGAACGGCGCCCGCCCTCCGTCAGGAGAGCGGGCGCCGTTCGTGTCAGCGGTGCGTCAGTGACCGGCGGGCACGTACGCGGCCTGGCCGGCCGTGACGATCGCCTCGGCCTCGGCGGCGTCGCCCCAGCCCTCGGCCTTGACCCACTTGTTCGGCTCGAGGTCCTTGTAGCGCTCGAAGAAGTGCGCGATCTCGGCCTTGGTCTGCTCGTCGACGTCCGAGATGTCCTGGATGTGCGCCCAGCGCGGGTCCTTCGCGGGGACCACGAGGACCTTCGCGTCGTTGCCGGCCTCGTCGCTCATCTTGAAGACGCCGACCGGGCGGACCTTCACGCCCACGCCGGGGAACGTCGGGTACTCGAGGAGCAGGAGCGCGTCCACGGGGTCACCGTCGTCCGCGAGGGTCTTCTCGAAGAACCCGTAGTCCGTCGGGTACACGAACGACGTGAACAGCACGCGGTCGAGGTACACGCGCCCGGTCTCGTGGTCCACCTCGTACTTGTTGCGGCTGCCCTTGGGGATCTCGACGACGACGTCGTACGCTGCCATGTCTGCTCCTGTGTCCTCTTCGTGGTCTGTCGGTGTGTCCGAAAGCGCGGCTAACGTTACCGGGTGAACACTCCGCGTCCCCGGCTCGACCCCGCGGTCGCCGACACCCGCCGCGCGGTCCGCGTCCTGCTCGCGCAGGCGCTCGACGAGTCGGTGGTCCGTCCGGGCGACCTCGTCCTCGTCGCGCTGAGCGGCGGACCGGACTCGCTCGCGCTCGCCGCGGCCACCGCGTTCGAGGCGCCGAAGCAGGATCTGCGGGCCGGCGCGGTGGTCGTCGACCACGCGCTCCAGGTGGGCTCCGAGGCGGTGGCGAGCCGCGCCTCCAGGCAGGCGTCCGAGCTGGGACTCGCACCGGTGACCGTCCGTCGTGTCGCCGTCGGTTCCGCAGGGGGTCCCGAAGGGGCCGCCCGGGAGGCACGACACGCGTCCGTCGCGCAGGTCGCGGCCGAGACGGGGTCGCCACTCGTGCTCTTCGGGCACACGCTCGACGACCAGGCCGAGTCGGTCCTGCTGGGGCTCGCCCGCGGGAGCGGGCCGGACTCGCTCTCCGGTATGGCGCCGCTGGCGCGCCGCGCCGAGGGGCCGGCCTACGGACGACCGCTGCTCGGGGTCCGGCGGCACACGACCAGGCAGGCCTGCGCTGCTGCCGGGCTGGCACCGTGGGACGACCCGCAGAACGACGACCCGGCGTTCGCCCGTGTGCGTGTGCGGCACACGCTGCTGCCCGCGCTCGAGCGGGAACTCGGTGCCGGTGTGCCGGAGGCGCTCGCCCGCACGGCCGACCAGCTCCGCGAGGACTCCGCGGCGCTCGACCACTTCGCCGAGGAGATGGCGGAGGACCTCGCCGAGCACTCCGAGGCGGGCATCTCGCTGTCGGTGCGCGAGCTCGCGGCCAACCCGCCGGCGCTCCGGCAGCGGCTCGTGCGACTGGCGGTGGAGAGCGAGTTCGGGGTGACGCTGTCCCGGGTGCAGACGCTCGAGGTGTGCCGGCTCGTGACGGAGTGGAGCGGACAGGGCCCGATCGACCTGCCGGGTGTCCGGGCGTCGCGCAACGGGGACCGGCTGGAGTTCGCCGCGGGACAGTGACCCCCGGGCGGTTAGGCTGGGGCGGTGGAACTCTCCGACGTCCAGGCAGACCTGTCCGAAGTCCTCTTCACCCCCGAGCAGATCGACGACAAGCTCGCCGAACTCGCCGCGGTGGTCGACACCGACTACGCCGGGCGTGACCCGCTGCTCGTCGGCGTCCTCAAGGGTGCCGTGATGGTGATGGCCGACTTCTCGCGCCACCTGAAGATGCAGGCGCGGATGGACTGGATGGCGGTGTCGTCGTACGGCTCCGGCACGAAGTCGTCCGGTGTGGTCCGGATCCTGAAGGACCTCGACACCGACCTGCACGGCCGCGACGTCCTCATCGTCGAGGACATCATCGACTCCGGGCTGACGCTGTCCTGGCTCAAGCAGAACCTCGAGTCCCGCGGCGCCGCCAGCGTCGAGATCGTGGCGCTCCTCCGCAAGCCCGAGGCGGCCAAGGTCGAGGTCGACGTGAAGTACGTGGGCTTCGACATCCCGGACGAGTTCGTGGTCGGCTACGGCCTCGACTACGACGAGCGGTACCGCAACCTGCGCGGTGTGGGCGTGCTCGCGCCCCACGTCTACTCGTAACCCGTCCAGGGGGGACTGGCCCCGGGTGGAGTTCGCCCGCAGAGGACACCCATTCTCGCCACAGAATCGCAGCCGTATGCTGACCTCCACGCAACTTCGGCAGAGAAAGGTGTCGGGCGCTCTGCCCGGATCACATGGACTTCAAGCGCATCCTCCGCGGGCCGTACATCTACGTGCTGATCGCGATCGTGGGGATCTGGATCGGCTGGGCCGTGATCAGCCAGTCCGGCACTCAGCAGATCAACACGCAGAAGGGCCTCGAGCAGCTCTCCGACGGCAAGGTCTCCTCCGTGGTGGTGAACTCCACGGAGCAGCGGGTCGACCTCACCCTGAAGGACGGCAACGCGCACGAGCAGTTCTACTACTCGACGCCCCGCGGTGAAGAGGTCATCCAGGCCGTCAACGACGCGAACCTGCCCAAGGGCTACAACGACACGGTTCAGCAGTCGAACTGGTTCCTCTCGCTGCTCGGCATCCTCCTGCCGTTCCTGATCATCGGCGCCCTGTTCTGGTTCCTCCTGTCGAGCGCCCAGGGCGGCGGCTCGAAGGTCATGCAGTTCGGCAAGTCCCGGGCGAAGATGAACAACAAGGAGAACCCGCAGGTCTCCTTCTCCGACGTGGCCGGTGCCGACGAGGCGATCGAGGAGCTCCAGGAGATCAAGGAGTTCCTCAAGGAGCCGGCGAAGTTCCAGGCCGTCGGCGCCAAGATCCCGAAGGGCGTGCTGCTGTACGGCCCTCCCGGAACCGGCAAGACGCTCCTCGCTCGCGCCGTCGCGGGTGAAGCGGGTGTGCCGTTCTACTCGATCTCCGGTTCGGACTTCGTCGAGATGTTCGTCGGTGTCGGCGCGAGCCGCGTCCGTGACCTGTTCGAGCAGGCGAAGCAGAACTCCCCGGCCATCGTCTTCATCGACGAGATCGACGCCGTGGGTCGTCACCGTGGCGCCGGCATCGGCGGCGGCAACGACGAGCGCGAGCAGACGCTGAACCAGCTCCTCGTCGAGATGGACGGCTTCGACGGCAAGACGAACGTCATCCTCATCGCCGCGACGAACCGTCCGGACGTGCTCGACCCGGCGCTCCTCCGCCCCGGCCGCTTCGACCGTCAGATCGGTGTCGACGCCCCGGGTCTCGCCGGTCGCAAGCAGATCCTCGAGGTGCACGCCAAGGGCAAGCCGCTCGCCGCGAGCGTCGACCTCGAGCTCCTCGCCCGCAAGACGCCGGGCTTCACCGGTGCCGACCTGGCGAACGTCCTGAACGAGGCCGCGCTCCTGACTGCCCGTTCGAACGCCCAGCTCATCGACAACCGTGCCCTCGACGAGGCGGTCGACCGCGTGATGGCCGGCCCGCAGCGCCGTACCCGGATCATGTCCGACCAGGAGCGCCTCATCACCGCCTACCACGAGGGCGGCCACGCACTCGCGGCGGCGGCCATGCGGCACACCGACCCGGTGACGAAGATCACGATCCTGCCCCGCGGCCGTGCCCTCGGGTACACGATGGTGCTCCCGCTCGAGGACAAGTACTCCGTCACCCGCAACGAACTGCTCGACCAGCTCACCTACGCCATGGGCGGCCGCGTCGCCGAGGAGATCGTCTTCCACGACCCGACCACGGGTGCGTCGAACGACATCGAGAAGGCCACGGGCACCGCACGCAAGATGGTCACCGAGTACGGCATGAGCCGTGCGGTCGGGTCCGTCAAGCTCGGGTCGGGCTCGAGCGAGCCGTTCGTCGGCCGTGACATGAGCGGTGGCACGAGCCGCGACTACTCGGAGAACATCGCCGAGACGGTCGACGCCGAGACCCGTGCCCTGCTCGAGGCAGCGCACGACGAGGCCTACCAGGTGCTCAACGACAACCGCGACATCCTCGACCGCCTGGCCGGCGAGCTCCTCGAGAAGGAGACGCTCGACGCCCCGGAGCTCGTCGAGATCTTCAAGGACGTCCGCAAGCTGCCGGAGCGCCCGCAGTGGCTGTCGAGCGACAAGCGACCGGTCAGCAACCTGCCCGCGATCGAGGTGCCCGGCAAGGCCGCCTCGACCGCAGCCGAGCAGTCCGACACCGAGTCGTCGAAGCCCCGTCGCCGTCCCTTCGGCAACCCGGGTATCGCCCCCGCGTAGGCCGGCATGACCGACCTGCCGACGAGACGGTCGCGTCGGCTCGCCGAGGTGAGCCAGGCGCGCGCCGCAGCCGCCGAACCGCCGACGGTCGCGATCGACCTCCGTGCACCAGCACCGGTGCCGGAGATCGTGACCGGCCGGCGGCGGGACCGTGAGCTCCCCGTGGACGACCGCACACGGGTGATGGGCATCCTAAACGTCACCCCCGACTCGTTCAGCGACGGTGGGCTCCACCAGGCCTACGACGCCGCCGTCGAGCACGCACGCGAGCTCGTCGCAGCCGGCGCCGACCTCGTCGACGTGGGTGGCGAGTCCACCCGCCCCGGGGCCGAGCGGGTGCCGGTCGACGTCGAGCAGGAACGCGTGCTCCCGGTCGTCCAGCAGCTCGTCGCCGAGGGCATCGCGGTGAGCGTCGACACCATGAACGCCGCCACCGCCGAGCGTGCGGTGGACCTCGGCGCCGTCATCGTCAACGACGTCTCCGGCGGTCTGGCCGACCCGGACATGGCCCGCGTCGTGCGCGACAGCGGCGCCGGGTTCGTCGTCATGCACTGGCGCGGCCACAGCGACCGGATGTACCGGAACGCCGAGTACACGCACGCCGTCGAAGAAGTCCGCCGCGAGGTCGAACTCCGCGTCGCGGAGCTCATCGTCGTCGGTGTCCGCCAGGAGCAGGTCGTGATCGACCCGGGCCTCGGCTTCGCGAAGCAGGGTGTCCAGAACTGGGAGATCCTCGCCGGGTACGAGCGCTTCGCGTCCATCGGGCTCCCCGTGCTCGTCGCCGCATCACGGAAGCGGTTCCTCGACGGCGTCGGCAGTGCTGCCGGCGCCCCGCCGAAGGACCGCGACCTCGCCACCGCCGCCATCAGCCTGCTCGCCGCCGAACGCGGCGCGTGGGGTGTGCGCGTGCACGACCCGGCACCGACCCGTGCCGTGCTCGACGTCTGGGACGCCTGGAGGGCAGCTCGATCGTGAGGGACACCATCCGACTGACCGGGGTCCGCGCGCGCGGCCACCACGGGGTCTTCGACCACGAACGCAACGACGGCCAGGACTTCGTCGTCGACGTCGCGGTCGAGGTCGACGCACGCGTGGCCTCCGGCACCGACGACCTCGACAACACCGTGCACTACGGGGTGCTCGCCGAGCAGGTCGTCGCCGAGATCGAACGCGACCCGGTCGACCTCATCGAGACCCTCGCGGAGCGGATCGCCGCCGCCGTGCTCACGCACCGTGCGGCGCTCGCGACCGAGGTCACGGTGCACAAGCCGCAGGCCCCGATCACGGTCCCGTTCACGGACGTGTCGATCACCATCCGGCGCACCCGCGGTGCCGATCGGTCCGAGGGCACGCTCGAGGAAGAAGAGTGAGCCGGGCCGTCATCGCCCTCGGTGCGAACCTCGGCGACCGGGGGAGCACCCTCCGTGCCGCGGCGACGGCGATCGCGGCGCTGCCGGGTGTCGAGCCGGTGGCGTCCAGCCGCGAGGTCGAGTCGGTCGCCGTGACGCTCGACGGCCTCGACCCGACGAAGCCCCGGTACCGGAACGCCGTCGTGGTCGTCGACACCGAGCTCGAGCCGCAGGACCTCCTCGACGCGCTGCACGGCATCGAGGACACCCACGGCCGCACGCGGGAGGTCCGCTGGGGCGACCGCACGCTCGACCTCGACCTGGTGGCGTACGACGAGCTGACGATCGACACGGAGACCCTGACGGTCCCGCACCCGCGTGCCGGGGAGCGGGCGTTCGTGCTCGCGCCGTGGGCCGACGCCGACCCGGGCGCCGTGCTGCCGGGTGCCGGACCGGTGGCCGACCTGCTCGCCGCACTCGGGGACGACACCGAGCGCGTCGACGAGCCGCGGCTCTTCGACGAGCCGACCAGTGCCTCCAGGCCGACGACGGCGACGACGCCGGAACCGACGACGCCGGCACCGACGGCGACGGAACCGACGACGGAGACGCAGCCGTGAAGCCCACCCGTGCCTCCACGCTCATCAGCATCGCCGTCGTGGCGGCGGTGGGCGGCTTCGCCCTCGACGCGGTCCTCGCCTCCCGCCAGGCCCCCACGCTGTTCCTGTCGACCCCGCTCGGCATCACCCTCGTCTTCATCGGCATCGCCGTCGTCCTGATGGCCCGACCGGTCCGTCGGCACGCCCGCGACGGCGCCGCACGCCAGCGCCCCGTCGACCCGCTCTACGCCATCCGGGTCGTCGTCCTCGCGAAGGCCTCCAGCATCGGCGGCGTGCTCTTCGGCGGGTTCGCGCTCGGGCTGGTCGTGTACCTCCTGACCCGGTCCGCGTTCCCTTCGCTAGGCTCGACCCTGCCGAACGTCGTGGCGGTCGGGGGTGGGCTCGTGCTGACCGTGTGCGCGCTCGTCGCCGAACGCATGTGCATCGCACCCCCGAGTGACGATGACGACGACGACCTCCCCCGCGGGGGCACGACCTCGGCGCACTGAGCGCACCGGGACGACCGGCGCGCACCGACCCGACCGAGGCGCACCGAGGCGCACCGACCCGACCGCAGGAGACCCGCGATGCCGCGTGAACGACTCGACGAGCCGGGCCTCGGCCTGACCGGCACCACCTGGACCCGGGTGTCACCGAAGCTCGTGTGGACCGAACTCATCACCACCGTCGTCATCGGACTCGTCGTCACCGCGGGCTGCGTCCTCATCGCCGTGGTGAGCGGCGGGTTCGAACGCACCGCCGGCACCGTGTGGTGGTGCATCGCGATCGTCGTGTTCGTCATCGCGGCCGTCACCGCCGCCCTGACCCCGCGTCGCGTCCGAGCGATCGGCTACGCCCTGCGCGACGACGACCTCGTGCTCCGCCGGGGGCTGATGTGGCAGCGCTTCACCGCCGTGCCGTACGGGCGCATGCAGCTCGTCGACGTGAACCGTGGGCCGCTCGACCGTGTCCTCGGCATGAGCGAACTGAAGTTCGTGACCGCCGCCGCCTCCACGAACGTCCGGATCCCGGGCATCCCCTTCGCCGACGCGGACGACCTCCGCGACCGCCTCGTCGAGCTCGCCGAGTCCCGGCGTGCCGGACTGTAGGGCCGGCCGTGACGTTCCGACCCGGCCCGCCGCCCCCGGCCCCCGAGACCCGGGGCAACGCGGCTGCGGCAGCACCGCTCACCGACGGTGAGTGGCACCGCCTCCACCCGCTGACGCCGCTCCTCAAGGGCGGGATCTTCCTCATCGTGATCCTCGGCTACGTGCTGAACAGTCTGCGCGACCAGGTCGTCGAGTTCTTCATCCCCGGCAGTGGCCCACAGGAGGACGGCGACCCGGTCCGCTACGTGTACGAGCACGGCGTGGTCGGCTGGGTGCTGCTCGGCATCGTCGTGCTCCTCGTCGTGCTGATCGGGCTGTTCTACCTGTCCTGGCGGATGCACGAGTTCCGCGTCACGGGCGAGATCGTCGAGGTCCGCTCGGGCGTCCTCTTCCGCACGAACCGCAAGGCGCGGCTCGACCGGATCCAGGGGATCAACATCTCGCGCCCGCTCGTCCCGCGTGTGTTCGGCACCGCCAAGCTCGAGATCGCCCAGGCCGGCAACGACGCCAACGTGCAGCTCGCCTACCTCGGTGCGAAGGCCGCGGACGACCTGCGGCAGCGCATCCTGGTGCTCGCGTCGGGGGCGAAGGAGGACGAGGACGGCACCGGTCCGGTCCGCGCCTCGAACGGCCGGCTGATGGACCACGTGGACCAGGTCTTCGCGCCGGAGCTCGACCCCGCCGCCGTGCACGCCACCCGCATCGTCAAGGTGCACCCCGGCCGGCTCATCGCGTCGATGCTGCTCTCCGGCACGACGGTGTTCATCCTGCTCGCGATCGCGGCGATGATCGTCAGTGTCGCGCTCACCGGCGAGTACGGCATCCTGTTCGGCCTGTTCCCCGCGGTGATCGGTGCCGGCGGCTACTACGTCCGGAAGTTCTCCCGCTCGCTGCAGTACACGATCGCCGAGACCCGGGACGGCATCCGGATCGGGTTCGGCCTCGTCTCGACGTCGAACGAGACCCTGCCGCCCGGACGCATCCACGCCGTGAGCGTCGCGCAGCCGCTCCTGTGGCGGCCGTTCGGTTGGTGGGACGTCCGGATCAACCGGGCGACGAACGCCGGCAACGGTGCGTCGAACAACCAGCAGGTCTCGTCGATCGTGCTCCCGGTGGGGACGGCGGCGGACGTCCGCGTCGTCCTCGACATCATCCTGCCCGGACTCGTCGGCACCGCCGTCGCCGGCCCTGCCGCGTCGCAGGAGCAGCTCCGCGAGGGCGCGTCCGAGGCCGTCGACGTGGTCGACGACAGTCTCACCACCTCGGGTGACCGCGGCGGTTTCGTGCACTCCCCGCGCCGCGGCGCGTGGCTCCGCCCGCTCGCGTTCCGGCGGAACGGGTACCGCTTCGTGCCCGGTGCCGTCCTGCTGCGGCTCGGCGCCGTGTGGCGGTCGCTGGTGATCGTCCCGCTGCCGCGCGTGCAGAGCGTCAAGGTGTCCCAGGGGCCGCTCGAGCGTGCGCTCCGGCTCGCGTCCGTGCACGTCCAGACCGTGCAGGGTCCCGTCACCGCCCACGTCGGCACGCTGGACGCGCACGACGCGCAGCAGCTGTGGGCCGACACCGCGGGGCGGGCGGTCGAGGCCGCTGCGGCGGACACCTCCCACCGGTGGCGCGAACGGGAGGCCCGGCAACCCTCCGCCACCCGCCCTGCGGACGCGCACACGGCCGGCTCCGGTGCCCCTGCCGGGCCCGGACCGGACCACCGGACCGGCACCGTGCCTCCCGGCTCGTCCTGGAGCGACGTCCCACCCCCGGGAGCCGCACGATGAGAGCCGGGCGGCTGGGGATCGGCGTCGTCGGATCCGGACGTGTCGGCCCCGTCCTCGGAGCCGCCCTGGCGAACGCCGAGCACGCCGTGATCGGGGTGACCGCCGTGTCCGAGGCGAGCCGGGACCGCGCCGAGGCGATGCTGCCCGGCGCACCCGTCCTGGCGACCCCGGACCTCGTCGAGCGGAGCGAACTCGTGCTCCTCGCGGTGCCGGACGACCAGCTCGCAGGACTCGTGCAGGGCCTCGCGGACGCCGGCATCTGGCAGCCCGGGCAGCTCGTCGTGCACACCAGCCCGGACCACGGCGTCGGGATCCTCGCACCCGCGATGGCCGCGGGAGCGATCCCGCTCGCGATCCACCCGGCGATGGCGTTCACCGGCACCAGCGTCGACCTCGGACGGCTCCGTGAGGCGTACTGCGCCGTCACCGCACCGGCACCCGTGCTCCCGATCGCCCAGGCACTCGTCGTCGAGATGGGCGCCGAGCCCTTCGTCGTCACCGAGCAGGACCGACGCGCGTACGCCGACGCCGTCCGCGCCGCCGTGAGCTTCTCGACCGCCATCGTGGACCAGTCCGCCGGCACGCTCTCCGGCATCGGGGTCGAGCACCCCGGCCGGGTCCTCGGTGCCCTGGTCCGCTCCGCCGTGGACAACGCGCTCGCCGCCGCTGACGGGCAGGCGGCGCTGTAGCATTTCGGGGACCCCCACGACCCATCGGAGCCGCACCACCATGAGCGAAGAGACCGCCGCAGACGTCCTGTCAGCCGAAGAGACCAGCGAACAGCGTCAGGTCCGGCTCGACAAGCGTGCGAAGCTCCTCGAATCCGGCGTCGACGCGTACCCGGCCGAGCTCCCGATCACCACCACGATCGCCGAGGTCCGGTCGCAGTACGGACAGCTCGAGACCGGCGAGGAGACCCAGGACCTCGTCGGTGTCGCCGGGCGCATCGTGTTCTCCCGCAACACCGGCAAGCTCTGCTTCGCGACCCTGCAGTCCGGCGACGGCTCCCGCATCCAGGCCATGGTGTCCCTCGCCGAGGTGGGTGAGGACTCGCTCGCACGGTGGAAGGAGTTCGTCGACCTCGGCGACCACGTGTTCGTGCACGGCCGCGTGATCTCCTCGCGCCGCGGCGAGCTGTCGATCATGGTCGACGAGTGGGCGATGGCGGCGAAGGCGATCCTGCCGCTCCCGAACCTGCACAACGAACTCAACGAGGAGACCCGCGTCCGGCAGCGCTACCTCGACCTCATCGTGCGCGAAGAGGCACGGGCCACGGTGCGCGCCCGCGCCGCCGTGATGTCGTCGCTGCGCCAGACCTTCGCCGGCCACGACTACCTCGAGGTCGAGACCCCGATGCTGCAGACCCAGCACGGCGGCGCCTCGGCCCGGCCCTTCGTCACGCACTCGAACGCGTTCGACACCGAGCTCTACCTCCGCATCGCGCCCGAGCTGTTCCTGAAGCGCGCGGTCGTCGGCGGCATCGACCGGGTCTTCGAGGTGAACCGCAACTTCCGGAACGAGGGTGCCGACTCGACGCACTCGCCGGAGTTCGCGATGCTCGAGGCGTACCAGGCGTACGGCAACTACGAGCAGATGGCCGACCTGACGCAGGAGCTCGTGCAGAACGCGACCCGTGCGGTGACCGGCGGCCCGCTCGAGGTGACCCTGGCCGACGGCAGCACCTACGACCTGGGCGGCGAGTGGCCGCGCATCGACATGTACGGCTCGCTGGCCGAGGCGGCCGGTCGCGAGATCACGCCCGAGACCCCGCTGGCCGAGCTGCAAGCGCTCGCCGCGGCCGAGGGCGTCGAGGTCGCGCACGCCACCCACGGCAAGTACGTCGAGGAGCTCTGGGAGCACTTCGTCATCGACTCGCTCGACCGCCCGACGTTCGTGATGAACTTCCCGGTCGACACCTCGCCGCTGACCCGCGAGCACCGCACCCGTCCGGGCATCGTCGAGAAGTGGGACCTCTACGTCCGCGGGTTCGAGCTCGCGACCGCCTACTCCGAACTCGTCGACCCGGTGGTGCAGCGCGAGCGGTTCGTCGACCAGGCGCGACTCGCGGCCGGTGGCGACCCCGAGGCGATGCGCGTCGACGAGGAGTTCCTTCGGGCACTCGAGCACGCGATGCCGCCGTCGGGTGGCATGGGCATGGGGATCGACCGACTGCTCATGGCGATCACCGGGCTCGGCATCCGCGAGACGATCCTGTTCCCGCTCGTCAAGTGAGCACAGCCGGGCGAGGTACCATGCTCCGGTGCCGCATGGAGTCGTGACCGGAGTCATCTTCGCCCTGACGCCGACCGTCGTGGTCGGCCTCATCTTCTGGTTCGTGATGCGTGCCATCATGCGGGCCGACCGTTCCGAGCGTGCCGCGTACGCCAAGGTCGAGGCCGAGGAGCGCGCCCGCTTCGAGCGCGAGCACGGCGTGCCGGCGCCGGCACCGGCGTCCGCCGAGTAGCCCGCCCGGTTCCACCGGCCGTCCGACTTCACCGCCCGTTCACCGGACGGTGTGACCCTGGCGCGCATGCACGCACGACCCGGCGACCCCGGCCGACCCGACGACCTGTCGCTCGACGACGAGGACGCGTTCGGGCACCCGGTCATCGGCGACCCCGGCCGTGACGACGCGGTCTGGCCGAACGGCGACGAGGACGACATCGACGTCTGAGCGTCCGGACCTCGTCACCGGCCGTTCACCCGGACGTCGCGTGCCGGGGTGAGCATCGTCCGCATGTCCATCACGCAGATCATCACCGGCCGGAGCGCCGTCGTCCCCGCGCGCGGCAGCGTCTTCACCGGCCGGAGCCTGGTCGGCGACATCGAGAGCGAGTACGACGAGTTCGACCGCGACGCCGACCTCGAGGTCTCGAAGCGTCGCGAAGGGTGGCTCGAGCCCTCCTGGTGACCCCCATCTGCTCCTGCTTCGGGGTACGACGACCGGATCGCAACGATCCGCGGAGTCGTACCCCTTTTTTGTGTCCGCTCGACGCAACACCGCGGGGTACACCATCGGAAACGAGCAAGAAACACCGATGCAATGCCGGAAACATCGCGACATCCCCTTGCTCGCGGGCCATCCGGGGGACCAGACTGACGACACGCTGTACCCCTCGGGGGACGGTTCCGATGACGAAGCACGGAGATCCCTGGGAATCGATCTGATCGGTTTGTGGGGTACACCTCGCGACCGCTTTACTCGTGAACACCCCACCGAGGCCAACACCGTCGAACGCAGGGAGAGTCATCATGACGATCGCAACCGCAGCACCGAAGACGACGACCACTGGCACCACCGCGCGCCGGAACACCAAGAAGACGGCAGCGAAGTCGCCCGTCGCCGCGGTCGAGACCACCACGCTCGACACCGAGGTCGAAGCCGACGAGCAGCTCGCCGGTGTCCGCGGCGCCTCGGTCGACCAGGTCGGTGACTACCTGCGTCACATCGGCCGCCTCTCGCTCCTCACCGCCGAGGAAGAAGCCGAGATCGCCCGCCGCATCGAGGTCGGGCTCTTCGCGGAAGAGAAGCTCAACACCGAGGCCGGCCTCCCGAAGACCCTCCAGCGTGAACTCCGCTGGCTCGTCCGCGACGGTGAGCGCGCCAAGGAGCGCATGATCACCTCGAACCTCCGCCTCGTGGTGAGCATCGCGAAGCGGTACTCGCAGCGCGGCCTCCCCTTCATGGACGTCATCCAGGAGGGCAACCTCGGTCTGGTCCGCGCGGTGGAGAAGTTCGACTTCACGCAGGGCTACAAGTTCTCGACGTACGCCACCTGGTGGATCCGTCAGGCCATCTCGCGTGGTCTCGCCGACAAGGCCCGCACGATCCGCATCCCGGTGCACACCGTCGAGCTGATCAACAAGATCTCCCGCACCGAGCGCGACCTGACGGTGGACCTCGGCCGTGCGCCGATGCCCGACGAGGTCGCGGCCGAGCTGAGCATGAGCGTCGAAGAGCTCGTGGACCTCAAGGGCCGCTCGCACGAGCCGGTCTCCATCCACACCGTGGTCGGTGACTCGGACGACAGCGAGCTCGGCGACTTCATCGAGGACGAGGACGCCGCGTCGCCGAACGAGCTCACCGAGACCACGCTCCTGCACCGCGACATCCGCTCCATCGTCGCCGAGCTGCCGAGCGACGAGGCGAACGTGATCCGCATGCGCTACGGCCTCGACGACGACAAGCCGATGACGCTCGACGAGATCTCGAAGATCGTCCACACGACCCGCCAGGCGGTCAGCCGTGTGGAGTCCCGCGCGAAGCTCCGCCTCTTCGCCAAGGCGGTCTCGCAGGACATGCAGCTGTACCTGACCGACTAGGGCAGGGTGACTTCGGCCGGCGCGCGAGTGCCGGCACGGGGAAACCGGGTCGTTCCGTGGGAAGGCGATCCGGTGGGGTGATGGGACGGCCCGCTCAGGCACCGCCTGGGCGGGCCTTCGTCTGTCCGCGGCGGCCTCGCACGCGAGTGACCGTGGGCGTCGTCGCTCGGCGCTCACGCGGTCGGTGCGCACGAGCAGCACGGCGCCGATGAGCAGCCAGAACAGGATGCCAGCGGCGAAGAACCCGACGGCGAGCGTGGGCTGCCCGATCGTGGTGAGCGACTGGGCTGTGAGCAGCGATGCGGCAACGGTGGGGAGCAGGGAGCCGACGGCGGGGACCAGCGCTCCGAACGGACCGAACACCGGGTGACGGAGATCGTCGCGGACCGCGCGGACACCACCCGGACGCGCGAGGTACCGGATGATCGTGATCAGCCATGCGAGGGTCGCCACGCCCCAGAGCGCCTCGGCGACCACCCTGGGTGACCCGAGCTCGACGAACGCCGCAGTCACGCAGAACCGAACCACCCATGCTGGTTGTTCCTCCAGATCACGCCGTGGGTCCCGGGTCCTCGATCCTGCGCCGGTAGATTGACGCCGTGGGTCAGATGAGCGCCGTCCGTGATCGTGTCCGGACCTGGCTGTGGGCGCACCCGTGGGCCGGGTTCACCGTCCTGTGCGCCGTCGTCTTCATGCTGGCCGCCTCGGTCGCGCGGGCGTTCACGTACCCGCCCCTCAACGGTGGTGACGAACCGGCCCACCTCGACTACGTCCTGACCGTCTGGCACGCGCACCTGCCCGTCTTCGAGAAGGGCATCACCTACCACGCCCCGTTCGGAGCGACCACGCCCGTGCAGTGGGTCGCACAGCACCCGCCGCTCTACTACCTCGTGCTCGCCCCCGTGGTCGGACCGCTCTTCGACGGCGGACACCCGCTCGCCGCGGTGATGGCCGGACGCCTGATGAGCGGGCTGATGGCCGGCGGCGTCGTGGTCGCCTCGGCGTGGGCGGCCTGGCGGTGCTTCCCGGGCGCACGGCGGCTGCCCGGCGGGGTCGCCGTGGTGACCGCCCTCGCCGGGATGCTCATCCAGCAGGGCGGCTCGATCTACAACGACGTGCTCTTCGTCCTGCTGTCGGTGCTCGCGTGCGGGATCGCAGGTGCTGCGCTCCGGTCGGGCGTCGGTCCCGGGCTCTTCATCGCCGCGGCCCTGGTCGGTGCCGCGGGCATGTCGACCCGGATCTCGTTCGCGATCTGGCTCGTGGCGCTCGTCGTCGCCCTGGTGCTGGCTCGACGTGTCCGCCTGTGGGGGCTCGAGGGCGTCTGGGCACGAGTCATCGCCGCGGCCGCTCCGGTCGTCGCTGCCGCCGCCGCGTCGGGCTGGTTCTACGTCCGGAACAAGCAGCTGGCCGGCAACTTCAGCGGTCGCCACGCCGAGTGGGGCATCGAGAACTTCCGCCGCCACGTGGTGCCGATCCCCGAAGTCGCGACCGACCACGACTTCTGGGCGGGCATCTTCGCGATCTACCGCGGTGTGCTGTCCGTCGACGGGGCCGTGCAGTGGGTCCTGATGATCGGGCCGATGCTGCTCGCCGCGGTCATCGGCATCGTCGAGCTGCGCCGCCGCCGGTCGACGGCGACCGCGAGCGCACCCGCCGCTGGCCGCTCCGACGAACGAGACCAGCGCCGGGACCGCACGGCGACGCTCCTCATCGTCGCGATGTTCGTCGCCGTGTCGGCCCTCTTCACCGTCATCGAGCTCGACTACGTGCACGGTGGCGGCGCTCCGAACACCCGCTACTCGCTGACGATCCTGCCGATCATCACCATCGCCATGGCCGCGGGCCTGACCGCCCTGCGCCGTGCCTCCGGACCACTCGTGACGCTGTGGATCATCGTGGCCTTCGTGCCGTACTGGTCCCTCGTCGACCTGCACGTCGCGGGCATCGTGCCGCACGCCGCCCGGATCGAGCAGCTGATGTTCGCCGTCTCGGTCGTCGCCGCGGTCGGCTGCGCCGTCGGCGCGTTCCTCGACGGCCTGCGCCGACCCATCGCCCCCGCTGCTACTCCTCGACCTCGCGATCGAGCTTCTGCCGCAGATCCTGTGGGATGAGCTCGATCAGCTGATCGGGGCGCACCGGCAGGTCGAGCAGGCTGAGCTTCACACGCCCGGTCCGACCGTGCCGCTCGGCGTCGAGGCGAACCACGCTGCCGGCGTCCTTCCGGAGCCGGATGTCGAGCTGCGCCCCGGTGGCGACCTCGCCGACCACGAGTCCGTCGACCTCGAGCGCTGCGCTCCGGGTGCCCTCGGCGATGTCGAACCGGTAGCGCTCGCGGGCGGCGAGCACCACGGAGCGGTCGATCCCGGCCATCGGCGCGACCGGGGTCACGACGGAGCCGGACAGCGCGGGGGAGAGCACCGGGCCACCGGCGGCGTAGTTGTACGCGGTGGAACCGGCCGGGGTCGCGGCGACGATGGCGTCCGCACGGTAGTACCCGTACCCGAGTCCGCCGACGCTGAGGTCCGCTGACACCTGTCCGGCTCCGGGTCGGCGCACGATCGTCAGGTCGTTGAACGCGAGGTAGTCCGTGCGCGCACCGCTCCAGGACAGCCGGGCCTCGAGCGCGTGGTGCGGCTCGAGCTGGTAGTCGCCGGCGGACAGCCGTTCGAGGGCGGCCTCGAGCTCGGGCGGTTCGATCTCCACCAGGAAGCCGACGTTGCCGTAGTTCACGCCGAGCACCGGCACCGGGCGCTTCGCGACGAGCCGCATGGCCCCGAGCATCGTGCCGTCACCGCCGAGCGCGACGACGAGGTCGACCGTCTCGGTGAAGTCCTCGTCACCGATCACGTCGACGCCGCCGCCGATCCGCTGCGCGTCGGCACGGCGGGCGACGAGCCGTCCGCGTCCGGAGGCGTTCCAGCGCTGCAGGGTCACGACGGACTCCTGCACGTTCTTGGTCGGGTGGACGACGAGGCCGACGACGGGCTGCTCCATGCACGGATCGTACCGATTGCACCCGGGACGTCCTCTGGCGCACACGGTGATCACCAGATATTCTGCATGTATGCAGACCGCCGCGCTCTCCGTCCCCGTGCCCACCCTCCGGCACGGCCGCGAGATCGTGCTGCTGGCCGAGCAGGAGTCCCGCGAGACCGGGTTCGGCTTCCTCGACGCCGAACACCTGCTCATCGCCGCCGTCACGCTGTGCGGCGGGATGCCTCGCTTCGACCAGGCGCTCGACGCGCACGGCGTCACCCCCGACCGCGTCCGGACGGCCTCCAGCGCGTTCGTCGGGGCCGGTTCCACGGGTCCGGTGTCGGCGGACCGCGTCACGTGCACGCCCGCCGCCGCCCGGGTGCTCGCCCGCGCCGCGCAGCTCGCCGGGCCCGCTGCGCGCGTCCGACCGCACCACGTCCTGCTCGCGGTCCTCGACGGCATCGACGACCCGTTCACGGGTGCCGCGCACGACGTCCTCGAGCAGCTCGGTGTCGACGCGCGCCGGTTCCGACGTGCGCTGCGCCGCGCAGCGCGGCAGGCGTAGTCGACGGGGACCCATCGGCGGCCGGGTGCGCGGTGCCGAGTGGCCCGCCCGTCCGCTCTCCGCGCACATCCCGCAACGAGGTCACGCCCACGGCGAACAGGGGGAGCCACCGGGGGGAGCGCTGGTTACTCTCGATGTACGTCACCGGTCTTCCACGAGTCCGGCAAGGGAGAGCACATGTTCGAGAGATTCACCGACCGAGCCCGTCGTGTTGTCGTCCTCGCTCAAGAAGAAGCGAAGATGCTCAACCACAACTACATCGGCACCGAGCACATCCTCCTCGGCCTCATCCACGAGGGCGAGGGCGTCGCCGCGAAGGCGCTGGAGTCGCTCGGCATCTCGCTCGATGCCGTCCGCGAGCAGGTCCAGGACATCATCGGGCAGGGCCAGCAGCAGCCGACCGGGCACATCCCGTTCACGCCGCGCGCCAAGAAGGTGCTCGAGCTGTCCCTGCGCGAGGCGCTGCAGCTCGGCCACAACTACATCGGCACTGAGCACATCCTGCTCGGCCTCATCCGCGAGGGCGAGGGTGTCGCAGCCCAGGTCCTCGTCAAGCTCGGCGCCGACCTCAACCGGGTCCGCCAGCAGGTCATCCAGCTCCTGTCCGGCTACCAGGGCAAGGAAGCGGTCGCCGTCGGCGGCGAGCAGCAGCAGAACGCCCAGCAGGGTTCGCAGGTCCTCGACCAGTTCGGTCGGAACCTCACCCAGGCTGCGCGCGACGGCAAGCTCGACCCCGTCATCGGGCGCGAGAAGGAGATGGAGCGGGTCATGCAGATCCTCTCCCGCCGCTCCAAGAACAACCCCGTCCTGATCGGTGAGCCCGGCGTCGGCAAGACCGCCGTCGTCGAGGGCCTCGCCCAGGCGATCGTCAAGGGCGACGTGCCCGAGACGCTGAAGGACAAGCAGCTCTACTCGCTCGACCTCGGGTCGCTCATCGCCGGGTCCCGCTACCGCGGTGACTTCGAGGAGCGCCTCAAGAAGGTCACGAAGGAGATCCGCACCCGCGGCGACATCATCGTCTTCATCGACGAGATCCACACGCTGGTCGGTGCCGGTGCTGCCGAGGGCGCGATCGACGCCGCGTCGATCCTCAAGCCGCTCCTCGCCCGTGGTGAGCTCCAGACCATCGGTGCCACCACACTCGACGAGTACCGCAAGCACTTCGAGAAGGACGCCGCACTCGAGCGTCGCTTCCAGTCGGTGCAGGTGAACGAGCCGTCGCTGCCGCACACGATCAACATCCTCAAGGGACTGCGCGACAAGTACGAGGCGTTCCACAAGGTGTCCATCACCGACGGTGCGATCGTCTCGGCCGCGAACCTGGCGGACCGCTACGTGCAGGACCGGTTCCTGCCGGACAAGGCCATCGACCTGATCGACGAGGCCGGCGCACGCCTGCGTCTCTCGATCCTGTCGGCGCCGCCGGAGCTCCGCGAGTTCGACGAGAAGATCTCGACGGTCCGCGGGCAGAAGGAAGCCGCGATCGAGGAGCAGGACTTCGAGAAGGCCGCGTCGCTCCGTGACGAGGAGAAGAAGCTCCTCGGCGAGCGTCTCCGCCTCGAGAAGCAGTGGCGTGCGGGTGACGTCGCCGCGTCCGGCACCGTCGACGAGGGCATCATCGCCGAGGTCCTGGCGCAGGCCACGGGCATCCCGGTGTTCAAGCTCACCGAAGAGGAGACCTCGCGTCTCGTCTTCATGGAGAAGGCACTGCACCAGCGGGTCATCGGTCAGGAAGAGGCCATCTCGGCCCTGTCCAAGACGATCCGCCGCACCCGTGCCGGCCTGAAGGACCCGAACCGCCCCTCGGGGTCGTTCATCTTCGCCGGCCCGACGGGCGTCGGCAAGACCGAGCTCGCCAAGGCACTCGCCGAGTTCCTCTTCGACGACGAGGGTGCACTGATCTCCCTCGACATGTCGGAGTTCGGCGAGAAGCACACCGTGTCCCGCCTGTTCGGTGCCCCTCCCGGGTTCGTCGGGTTCGAGGAGGGCGGCCAGCTCACCGAGAAGGTGCGCCGCAAGCCGTTCTCCGTGGTCCTGTTCGACGAGATCGAGAAGGCCCACCCGGACATCTTCAACTCGCTGCTGCAGGTCCTCGAGGAGGGTCGTCTGACCGATGGTCAGGGCCGCGTGGTCGACTTCAAGAACACCGTCATCATCATGACCACGAACCTCGGTTCGCAGGGCATCGCCGGTGGCCCGGTGGGCTTCCAGGTCGAGGGTGACTCCGGTGTCGGCTACGACCGCATGCGCTCGAAGGTGAACGAGGAGCTCAAGAAGCACTTCAAGCCCGAGTTCCTCAACCGTGTCGACGACACGATCGTGTTCCCGCAGCTGTCGCAGCCCGAGCTGCTGCAGATCGTGGACCTCTTCGTGAAGCGTCTCTCGGACCGTCTGCTCGACCGCGACATGACGGTGGAGCTCACCCTCCCCGCCAAGGAGCAGCTCATCAAGGTCGGGTTCGACCCGGCACTCGGTGCCCGCCCGCTCCGCCGCGCGATGCAGCACGAGGTCGAGGACCAGCTGTCCGAGCACATCCTGCAGGGTGAGCTCAACGCCGGTGACCACGTGAAGGTCGACTTCGCCGACGGCAAGTTCCTGTTCGAGACCGGGCGTCAGCCCGGCCGCGAGGAGGTCCTCGCCGGGGCTGCCGCCGTCGAGACGGCAGACGCCCCGCAGGGCGAGATCGAGTCCTAGGACCCAGCCCCAGACAGACGGGAGGCGCGGTGCCAGCTGGCACCGCGCCTCCCGTCTGTTCGGTGTCGCGTCTCCGACACGTGACGGCTACGCGTCGACGTCGCCACGCCAGCCGGGCTGGGTGGGGGCGTTCTCGACGCGCTCCTTGTAGTTCTGCAGGTCCTTCTTCACGGCGTGACCGCCGACGCCGACGGCGGAGCCGAGCTTCTCGAGGAAACCGGTCGGCTCCCAGTCGATCTGCGCGGTCACGCGGGTCTCGTCGTCGGACAGCTTGTGGAAGGTGACGACACCGGCGTGGTCGGTCTCGCCGTCCTTGACCGTCCAGGCGACCCGCTCGTCAGGGTGCTGCTCGGTGATGACGGCGCGGAACTCGCGCTCCTGGCCCGCGACCTTGACGGTCCAGTCGGTGGTGGTGTCGTCGACCTGGACGATCTTCTCGACCTCGTCGAGGAAGTGCGGGAACTCCTCGAAGCGGGTCCACTGGTCGTAGGCCTGACGGACGGGGACGTTGACGTCGACGGTTTCGATGATCTGAGGCATGACCTGGACGGTAGGCGGCGGTGGCTGGACGGCGTCCAGGGCGGTGTCCCCCGGGGCGCACTAGGCTGACGAGGATGACTGAGCACGGGAAGCACGCGTTCCACGAACGGGACGAACACGGCATCCTCGTGCGTCCCGCACTCGCGTCCGACGTGCCGCACATCCAGCGGCTCATCTCGCCGTACGTCGACCGGCGCATCCTGCTCGGCAAGGAGAACGTCGCCCTGTACGGGTCGATCCAGCAGTTCCGGATCGCCGAAGGGCCCGACGGCGTGCCGATCGGCTGCGGCGCCCTCGCTGTGTTCTGGGACGACATCGCCGAGGTCCGCACCCTCGCGCTCGACGCCGACTGGATCCACAAGCGTGTCGGCCACCGGATGCTCGAGGCGCTCGAACACGACGCCCGCGAACTCGGGGTCGCCCGGATCTTCTGCCTCACCTTCGAGGTCGACTTCTTCGCGAAGCACGGGTACCTCGAGATCGGTGAGAGCGTCGTGTCGCCGGACGTCTACGCCGAGCTGGTTCGTTCGTCGGACGAAGGGGTCGCGGAGTTCCTCGACCTCGCCCGGGTGAAGCCGAACACACTCGGCAACACCCGCATGCTGAAGATCCTCTGACGCTTTCGGGCCACCCTCGGCGGGGTTCCCGCACCGGCATCGCACCGTTGCCTAGCCTGTGCGCATGTCGTCGTTCCGTCACCCCGTCGGGCCCGAGAAGCCGGGCGTCTACTGGCGCCGCCGTGCGGCGGTCGTCGGGGTGCTCCTGCTGATCGTGGTCGTCGTCGTGCTCATCGTCGTCGGGCGGGGCAGCGGGGCGACCTCGGCGGCGTCTGTTCCGTCTGCGTCTGCATCGTCTGCGTCTGCATCGTCTTCGGGTGCTGCTCCTGGTGGGTCATCGTCCGCAGGAGGGACGCCTGCCGCGTCAGCGTCGCCGCGTTCGACCCCGTCGGCATCGTCGTCGGCGGCCGCCGCTGGCAACGGGTCGACCTGCTCGAAGGACCAGATCGTCCTCACCCCCGTCGTCGACAAGACCGCCTACGGCCCCACCGAGGACCCGAAGATCGCGATGTCGATCAAGAACACCGGGTCGAACTCCTGCCACATGGACCTCGGGTCCTCGCAGCAGGTCCTCACGATCAGCTCCGGCGAGGAGCAGTACTGGTCCTCGAAGGACTGCCAGACCGGCGGCACCAACCAGGACGTCACGATCAAGGCCGGACAGACCCTGACCACGCCGGCGATCGCCTGGGACCGGACCCGGTCGTCGACTGCCACGTGCGACTCGTCACGGCCGTCGGTGACCGGCGGGGGAGCGAGCTACCACCTGCAGGTCGCCGTGGGGAACCTCGAGTCGAAGAGCTCGGTGCAGTTCATCCTCGACTAGGGCCGGGTCCTCGGCGCGTTCTTGGCTGGCACGGCCTCGTCGCCGGCACAGCGCCTTCGCTCGGAAACGAGAACGGCCCCGTCGTCCAGAGGACGACGGGGCCGTTCGAAGCTGAGGGTGATCAGCCGATGACGGTGATGTTCTCCGCCTGCGGGCCCTTGCGGCCCTCGGTGATCTCGAACTCCACCTTCTGGTTCTCCTCGAGCGACTTGTAGCCGTTGCCACCGATCGCGGAGAAGTGGGCGAAGACGTCAGCGCTGCCGTCGTCCGGCGCAATGAAGCCGAAGCCCTTTTCGTTGTTGAACCACTTGACGGTTCCAGTTGCCATGATGGCGTTCCTTACTTTCTTGCCAGGCGAGATTTTCGCTGCCTGTCTTGCGAAGCGGTACTTGCTACCGCCGATCCAGCGACCGATTGTCGTCGGATCGATGCGCCCCGCGGGCATTGGGCCGGCGGAACGGGTTCGGGGCCAGGCGGCCGGGGAAGGCCAGTGACCGATGGCGCTCGAGGTGCAGGGCACCGGAAGAACGATGGACTCCCGCCGAAGCGGTTGCTACCAACCTACAGGGTCATGGCCACAAGGGAAGAGCCGAAGTCGCCGAACTGCCATGAATCTGGTGAACTTGGGGTGATGGCAGACAAGGAACAGCGCTTCCGGAGCGAACAGCTCGAGGAAGCCCTCGCGAAGCAGGACGTCGCGGCGGTGGCGTACGCGCTCCGCAACGACATCGTGATCGTCCCCCGGCTCGTGACCGGCAAGAAGGACATGCAGGTCCGGGTGTTCGGCCGCGAAGGCTCGGACAAGCGCATCCTGCTGCTGTTCTCGTCGGCGGACGCCTACACGGCGATGGTGCCCGACGAGAAGATCCGGCAGGTCATGGTCTACGACGGCGCTCGGCTCGAGGAGTTCCTGGCGGCGCACCTGGACTCGCTCGAGGGTGTGTTCTTCGACATCGCCGGACCGAACACGATGCAGTCCACCCCCGCTGACCTGCTCGCCGCACTCCGCGCCTGATCCGTTCGACGCAACTGGGCTCGCTCGGCGTGTCCGCCGTGGTCCACCCGTGTGCGCACGGTCAGTCTGAGCGGTCAGAAGGCCCGGTCGAGCTCGCGCTCGCGTTCACTGCTGGCCAGGGAGAACGCCACCCGCAGGGCTTCCCGCAGGTGCTGCGAATCGGACCCGAGCACGGTGGTGAACCCGAGCCGGGCTGCCTCGCTCGCGCGCTGCTTCGTGCCGGTCGTCGGGCGGATCTCACCGGCGAGGCTGATCTCGCCCACCGCCGCGAGCGTGTGCGGGTACGGCCGGTCTCGCGCGGCACTGGCCAGTGCGAGCGCGATCGCGAGGTCCGCGCCCGGCTCGGTCAGCTTCATGCCGCCGACGGTCGAGACGTAGACGTCAGCGTCCGACAGCTTCAGCCCGGCGCGACGTTCGAGGACGGCGAGGAGCATCGCCACGCGTGACGCGTCGACACCGTTCACCACCCGCCGAGGCTGTGGTGCGGAACTCGGGACGACGAGTGCCTGGACCTCGACCGGGAGTGCACGGCGGCCCTCGAGCGCGACGGTGACGCAGGTCCCCGACACCGGAGCACCGTTCTTCGACATGAACAGCCCGCTCGGGTCGGGTACCTCGTGGATGCCGTCACCGGCCATGTCGAAGCAACCGACCTCGTCCGTCGGGCCGAAGCGGTTCTTGAGTGCACGAACGAAGCGGAGCGCCGTCTGGCGGTCACCCTCGAAGTGGCAGACCACGTCGACGAGGTGTTCGAGCAGCCGAGGGCCGGCGATCGTGCCGTCCTTCGTGACGTGCCCGACGATGAGAACGGGCAGCGCGCGGTCCTTCGCGACCCGGATCAGCGTGGAGGCGACCTCGCGCACCTGGGACGTGCCACCCGCGATGCCGTCGATCGAACTCGACGAGATCGTCTGCACGGAGTCGGCGATGAGGAGATCCGGCTGCACCTGGTCGATCTGGCCGAGGATGACGCCGAGGTCGACCTCGCTCGCCAGGTAGAGGTCGTCGTGCATCGCCCCGGTGCGCTCGGCGCGGAGGCGGACCTGGTCGACCGACTCCTCAGCGCTGACGTAGAGGACCCGCTTCCCCATCGCCGCGGCCCGCGAAGCGACCTCGAGCAGGAGGGTGGACTTGCCGACGCCCGGTTCGCCGGAGAGCAGGACCGCGGCCCCCGGGACCACTCCGCCGCCGAGGACACGGTCGAACTCGCCGATGCCCGTCTGCCAGCGCTGGACGGCGGTGCCGCGGGACTCGGTGATCGGACGTGCGATGCGGGTGCCGGCGACGGCCACGGCTGCGGTGCCACGGCTGCTCGCGCTGGCCGCCGAGGAGTCCTCGACCGTGCCCCACGCCTGGCACTCGCCACAGCGGCCGACCCACTTGACGGAGGTCCATCCGCACTCGGTGCAGCGGTAGAGGGACTGTGGGCGCGCCATGTCGTCAGGCTAGGCGCTACGGCCGACATCACCGGACTGCTCGTCCGGGTCGTCGGGGCTTGCCTGCGGCAGGGGCACCGAACCGGTCATCCGCTGCCGGAGGCGGTCGATCCGACCGGGTCGTTCGGCGTGGTCGAGTGCTTCTGCGCCCTCGACGTCCTGCTCCGCACGGGCGGCGGCGACGGCGCCGGCCCCGGCCCCGAGGTCCTCCGCCTCACGCTTGGAGAGGTAGTGCCGGATCGCCGCGACGGTGTCGACGCGGGCATCGACCGCGGGCTCGAACGCGCTCGCCCAGATCTCGTACCCGCGGTCGTTCGGGTGGAACAGGTCGCCGTAGCTGTTGAAGAACGTCCGGCGCAGGCCGACCCGCTTCGTGATGGTGTGCAGCGGCGCCACGGTCAAGCCCAACTCGTCGGCGACCCGGTGCACGATCTCGTTCGCCACGGCGACCTTCCGTTCCCGGTCGGGCACGAACATGCACGGCAGCTCGGCGACGATGGCGTGCGAGGGCACCGCGGCGTAGATCTCGCGGATGTTGCGCTCGAACTTGTCCGGGTGGAAGTCCGCGATGTCGTTCGCCCCGATCGACACCGTGCAGATGTCCGGCGTGTAGTTGCGGAGCTTCGGGAGCTGGTCCTTCCGTGCGCCCCACGTCGTCGACCCGGAGACGCTCAGGTTCACCACCCGCACCGACGTCCGAGAGCGGTGCCGGATCCGACGGGCGAGCAGCCCGACGTACCCGCGGTGCGGTTCGGTGGCACCGACGCCCTGCGCGGCCGAGTCGCCGATCGCCAGGTAGGTGAGCTGCCCCTCGTGCTGCAGGCGCTCCCGCCACCAATCTGCGTGCACCGGCAGCATGTCGACGACCCGACGTGCGGCGGCGCGCTGGCCCCGGACGCCCGCGCGCGCGCCGATGGCCGCGCCGCCGAGGACGGTGAGTCCGCCGACGACGGACGACAGCAGTGCGATGAGGGTGCGCGATCTCATGGGGTGGACGTTACGCGGCCATCTCAGGAGCGAGGTCATGCGCGGCTGAGCCGTGGATGGGGGTTCCGATCCAGCCACCTGTGGAGGAAGAGCGGGCGCGCGGTGGTGCGTCCCGCCTCCCGGATCGTGTAAACTCTTTCCCGGTACCGTGTCCGAGCGGCCGAAGGATCATGTCTCGAAAACATGTGTGGGGGCAACTCCACCGTGGGTTCAAATCCCACCGGTACCGCCAACGGGTCATTTGCAGGTCTGGTCTCCAGCGTTTGCAGGTCTGGCCCAACAGAAACGCCCCCGGCTTCGGCCGGGGGCGTTTCTGGTTCTCGGAGGCTGCTGTGGGCCGCGTCTCGGCGCTTGCCGCAGGATTTGCGTACGCGTGGGCTCGACTCGACGCCTCTTCGGCCCGTTTTCGGCCGCGCCGAAACACCCCGGACGCTCAGCCGCTTTTGACGCCCCCTTGGCAGTGCTCAGCGAGTCCGCTACCAGCCCGCAGACGACGAAGGCCTACTCGAGCCGCGCCACCTCCGGTACGACCCGCGTCCCGTCGACGTCCCGCCGGCGGACTACTGGCTGGCATCCACGTCGGACAGCAGCCGGATGTCAAGAGACACGATGAGGAGCCCCGTGCGAACCCCCGGGGCTCCTCTTGCTCATGTCCTGGTCAGAATCCGCCGTTGAGGTTTCCGCTTGAGCGAAGGTTCGTCATCTGCGTGCTCGAGGCGATTCCTTGCACGACGTACGGGTCGAGGACTGCACCGGCGAAGAGGTCTCCAGTTTCGTCGCCGTGCCCCTCAATACGGCCGTTGAGTTCGATTCCCACCGGTGCCGCCAGGCCAATAACACGATGACGAGCCCCCGGCGAGCGCCTGGGGCTCTTCATCGTCCCCGGCTCGATCGCGGTCCCGGACCACCGGCTCAGTCCACCAGGTGGATCGCCTTCACCGCACGCTCCGCCCCGACCGCGTCGTCCGACTCGACGGCTGCTCCGAGCCGCGGGAACCACTCGATCAAGTGGGATGCCGGGACGAGCGATCCGAGGTCGTCGACGCGGAGCTTGTACGCCAGGCCGTGCATCGATTGCGTGCACATCTCCACCACCATCCTGTTCGGGCAGATGTCCAACCATGCCTGGTAGCCGCCTGACGCCGTGAGGACGACCGATGGCGATCCGCCGCTCCGGAGCCGGACGACCTCGGCCGCGAGCCGTTGTGAGGTCGTGTGTTTCTGGTCCGCCGTCATCACCGGGACGCTGAGGCGCACGACCCCTCCGAACAAACAGCCGAGCGTAGCGAGGGCGTCGAGCACCTCCGCCGGCCTCGGCGTCACGACGCGGACACTCCTGTTCGGGACGATCTCCAGCAGGCCGTCGCTCGCGAGTCGTGCGCAGGCGCCCCGGACCGTTGCGCGGGAGACGCCGAGCCAGGGGGCCAGTTCATCGTCGTGGAGCCGTTCGCCGGGGCCGAGCGTGCCGTCGAGGATCGCCGTCCGGAGCTGATTCGCGACTTGGACGTTCAACAGTCTCGGGGGCATGGGCAGTTGCGTCGTCGGTACTGGCATACGTGCATGTAATCGGACACACGGTCGGATGCGCACCTGGCGCGCCCTGATCCTAAGATGCCGATCACCAGACCGGCGATGTGCACTCGACAAAAATGTCAGCACGTCATATGCTCAGACGTGCATCACCAATCTCGGTTCATCGACAGCTCGATGACCGCCCGCGGACGCCGACACCCGCGACCCACTCATCTCGTGTCCGCACCCAAGAAGGGCCTCTCCGTGAGAACCCCCACGATCCTGCGCCGCGTGCGACTCGCAGTCGTCGCCGTCCTCGCCGTTTCCGCCGTCACCGGCGCCACGGTCACGCTCGGTTCGACCGCCGCCGTCGCCGCGAGCCCGCGGATGAGCGTCGACATCGCTGCGACGACCACCACGGTCGACTCCGGCGGAACACTTGTCTACCGAGTCACCTACCAGTGCTCGAACGTCACCAGCGAGCCGTGCACCGCCCCCGTGCTCACCCTGCCGACGCCGGTGGGCACCTCCGCATCCGGCGAGACCACGACCGCTGCCGGTCCCGGTGTCGTCCGGGGGAACGGGGACATCACCTCGTCCACGGGCACGCCGCTCGAGGTCCGGATGCGGGACCTGGTCCCCGGCACATCCGGGGAGTTCACGGTCGCCTGGACGATCCCCAACGGTGTCACCCTGCCGGGTACCGCCTTCCCCGCCACGGTCGACGTCGCCTACACGGACCCGAACGCACCCGGCGTCCCGTCGACGACCTCCGCGACGACGCCGGTGCCGGTCGTCGCTCGTGCGGTCAGTGCCCTGACCGGCTCGAAGACGATGGTCTCTCCTGCCGGGGCAGACCAGGTCCAGCCCGACCAGGACACCACCTACTCCGTGTACGCGTGCAACCCGAGTCTCTCCGGCCTCGGAGGACTCGACTACCGGGGGCTCGTCCTCGTCGATCAGCTGCCCGACGGGACGGACTTCGTCTCGGCGACCGGCGGCGGCACGTACGACCCTTCCGCTCAGACGGTCACCTGGACGGTACCCGACACCACCGCGAACAACGACTGCTCGTCGCCGGCGAGCCGCTACGAGGTGACCGTCCGGTACCCGGCGGACACGTTCGTCCCGGCGCCCGCTGACCCGCAGGCCACGAACGCCTTCAAGAACACCCTGCGCGTCACCGCGACCGGGCTCGACGGTGCGCCGCTGCAGGCGACGGCTGCGGTCGACCACAGCTTCATCGGCCCGCCGCTCACCCCGGGCGGCGGTGGCAACATTGGCGTCGGGGTGTCGAAGACCGTGAACGGTCCCCGGATCGAGTCCAGCGACACCACCACGACCTACTGGTGGGGCCTCAAGGCCGGCTGGCAGTTCTTCGACGACCCCACCCGGGACGCCACGCGAGCCTCCGTCCTCGTCGACCGGATGCCGTGCGTCACCGATGACGGCGTCAGTTCGCCGGCGATCTCCGGAGACGACCCGCTCGACGACGCGTTCCCGGGCACCATGGGTGTCCCGTCCGACCAGTGCCACACTCCGGGGTTCTCGACCGACCGTGTCCGCTTCACCACCGAGGGCAACGCCGCCCAGGTCGAGCAGGTCGAGGTCGCGACCTGGAACGGCAGCACGAGCGCCATCCGCACGTGGACCCGCTCGGCGTCGACCGCCGCCGCGCCGTTCAGCCTGTACATCCACGGCTCGGCCGCCGCCGCGGGCGACGAGACGCTCGACCTGCCCGCGGACGAGATCGTGACCGACCTCCGGGTCGTGAGCAGCGACCTCCGCAACCAGCGTGACTCCTGGGTCGACGTCTTCGGGCACAACACCGCCGCCTACGCGACGAGCGGCTTCAACGCCCTGAGCAACAGCTACCGACTCGGCCTCGGTGCGGCGGTCGCCCCCGCGGGCACGGAGCCGGCGGCGGGCGTGGGGAGCTACTGGGCCCGTTCCGCGCAGAAGACCACCTACGTCCCGATGGTCGACCCGCAGGTCACGAAGGCGGCCACCACGTCCTCGAGCGACCTCCGTCTCGGCGACACCGTGACGTGGAAGGTGGCAGTCGCCAACGGTCCGGCCAGCACGGTGCCGATGCACCCGATGCTCGTCGATGTCCTCCCCGACGGGTTGACGCTCGACCCGGAGTCGATCTCCTGGAGCGGCCTCGGCGCGCTCAGCGAACCGAAGCTGACCCGCGGAACCGTCGAGATCGGCGGCGTCGAGCGCACGAAGCTCACGTGGACCTGGCCGACCGACGAGACGATCGACTGGGGCGGAAACGGACTGACCCCGACCGTCACGTTCGACACCACGGTCAACCTCCGCGCCCAGGCGGGTTCGCACACCGGCGATGACTCGCAACTCGCGATCGCCGTCGACCCGACGTTCGCAACCGTCGCAGACGGTACGAACCAACCGCGTGACCGGTTCGACGTGGACGGCGACGGCGACACGAGCGAAGTCGTGGGCCAGGCGACAGCGGGTTGGTCGGTGCTGCCGACCTCCGGCGCCTCGGTCGAGAAGCTCGTCAAGGGTGCCGGGGACGCCGAATGGACGAAGAGCGGCCTGACGGGTGCGACCTTCGACGGATCCGATTCGTCGGTCGACTACCGGCTGGCGGTCGCGAACACCCAGAACGCTCCGCTCCGTGACCTGGTCGTGTACGACGTCCTGCCCCACGTCGGGGACACCGCGATCAGCAAGGCCCTCGCGGGCGTCGAGCGCGGCTCCGCCTGGAGCGTCGCCTTCGAGAAGATGCTGACGATCCCCGCGGGTGCCGAGGTGCAGTACTCGACCTCCGAGACGCCGTGCCGGCCCGAGCTCTTCGGTGCCCCTGCCGGAGCGCAGGAACCCGACGGATGTGACGACGACTGGTCGACCACGCCGCTGGCGGATGCATCTGAGGTGAAGGCACTCCGAATCCACTTCGACACGCTCGCCGCCGGATCGACCGCGAACGTCGAGTTCCGGACCAACGCGCCGGTCCTGCAGTCGGAGCGCGACATCGCCTACTCGGACCCGACGGCCACCGCGAACAACAACGTGGCGTGGCAGACCGAGCGGGTGAACGCCGACTCCACTGTCGACACACTCCCGCCGGCGGAGGCTCCGCTCGTCACCGTCCGACGGGCCGCCGGCAGCATCGGTGACCGGGTGTGGTTCGACACGAACGACAACGGTCTGCAGGACGAGGGCGAGTCCGGGGTGGCCGGCATCGTGCTCGAGCTCCGCGACGCGAACGGCAAGGCGGTGCTCGACGGCTCCGGCGAGCCGATCCGGACGGAGACTGACGCGGACGGCGACTACCGGTTCATCGTGCCGCTCGGCACGTGGAGTGTCGCGGTCGTCGACCTCCCTGCCCGGTACGACCTCACCGTGCCCAGGGCTGGCAACGACGACGCGGCGGACTCCGACGCCGCCGCCGTCGGCGTCGCCACCCACACCGTCACGGTGACCGACCCCGTCCTGAACGGCGCGGGTGCGAACCGGAACGACGACCTGGACGTCGGGCTCGTCGGCAACGGCGTGGTGACCATCACGAAGGACGACGGGCAGACCACGGTCGCCCCGGGCGGGGAGACGACGTACGCGATCGGCGTCAGCAACGACACGGAGAACCCGGTCCGGAACGTCATCGTGTCAGACACCCTCCCGGAGGAGCTGCAGTTCGTCTCGGCCGACAACGGTGGGGAGTACGACGACAGCACTCGCACCGTCCGGTGGGAGATCGGCACGGTGGCCCCGGGGTCGTCGACCACCGTCCAGGTGACGGCGAAGGTCGGTGACAGCCTCGACGCGGGCTCGCGCATCACCAACACGGCGAGGCTCGAGGGAGCCTGCACCGCGGACTGCTCGGCGAGCGACACGGACGTCGTCGAGACCCCCGGACAGGACGGTGGAACCACTCTGCCGCCGACGGGCACGCCGATCACCGACCCGTCGGACCCGTCGGACCCGTCGGACCAGGCGGGCCAGTCCGATCCGACCGGCAGTCAGGGCGACGCTGCGGCCCAGGGTGACGCCCGCGAGCGCGCCGACCGTGCCGGCGGCCCCGGAGTCCTCGCCTTCACCGGCGCCTCCGGTCTGGCGGCCCTCGGCTCGGTCACCCTCTTGCTGATCCTCGCCGGAGCGTGGCTCCTCGTCATCCGCCGCCGGACGGGGGGGTTCGGGGCAACGCTGATGCCGGGTCGGTTGCAGTGGTGACACCCGGCTGACCAAGAGAGCCCTCTGCCTGCGGGTGGGGGGCTCTCCTGCTTCCAACTCATCACACTTGTGATATTTATCTCGACAATAATGTCAGAAGGTCATATGCTCAGTACGAGCCCACAAGTGATCGGATGGACATGCGCGTAGGAACCACGACAACCCGGATCAGCGGAGCCTCCTTCGGAGCCGCCCTGGTCGCCGCTTCGATCGTGCTGGTCGCCCCCGCCACCGCTTGGGCGTCCGACGACGACCTCCTGACGACCGCCGAGACCGCCGAGACCGCGGACGTCACGGCGAGCACGGAGAAGACCGCGAGCACACAGACGGAGCAGGCCGAACCCGCCGAGCAGGCCGGACCCGCCGAGCAAGCCGATGCGACGGACGCCGCCGCTGAGGTCCCCGCTGCCGACCCCGCTGGCGCACCCGCCGCCCAGCCGACGTCGGTACCAGCCGCGACGTCCACGCCGACCCCGTCCGCTGCTGCACCGCGGGCCGCGGTGACCGCGACCTCGAGCAACGTCAGCATCACCGGCAGCTCGGGTCTGACGGTGCGACCCGGCCTCAGCTCGACCGACACCCTCATCGTCTCGCTCAAGGTCGTCGGCGGCGCCTCGCTGCCCGCCAACGCGGCGAGCATGACCTTCAGTTTCACCGGTCCGGCGCGCAGCATCCCCGGCAAGGTGCCCTACGCGGTGAACTACAGCGGCACCGCTGGCCTCGGCGGCTGCACCGGCGCAGGCACCCAGACGCTGACCTGTTCCAACGGCACCCCGTGGGCGATGGGCACGAACAACGCCAACCAGTACAACAACATCCGGGTGCCGTACGTCATCGACGCGAGCGCGCTGCCCGGCGACGTCGTGACGGTGACCTCGACCGTGGCCCTGAAGAACGGGAACACGAACACGAACCCGGTCACCTCCGTGAAGGCGACCGGCTCGATCCCGCTGACCCCGGCGACCATCACGACCTCCGGTACGGTCGGCCGCACCCCCACCATCGTCGGCGCCGGCGTGCCCGGGGGAACGGTCGACGTGTCCCTCGCGGGACGTCCCGCGGGTACGGTCACGGTCGGTGCCGACGGGTCGTGGAGCCTCCAGGTCACCGACCCGCTGGGCAACGGCGCGACCACCGTCACGGCGGTGCAGCACCGGAACGGCTTCACCGCGGCCGCGACGAACGCCACGGTGGACGTCGACGCGGCGGCTCCCGCAGCGCCCACGATCGACGCCCCGGGCACATGGGAGGACGGCACCGGCACCCTGACCGGCACCGCAGAGCCCGGATCGACCGTCATCGTGCGCACGAGCGACGGCGCCGACCTCGGCACCGTCACTGCAGACGCCACCACCGGCGTGTGGACGCTCCCGGTGTCCGCAGCGCTGCCCGTCGGGTCGACCGCCGTCACCGCGACGGCGACCGACCAGCACGGCAACGTCAGTGACCCGGCGAACGCGCAGGTCACCGTGCCGGACCGCGTCGCACCGGACGCTCCGACCATCGACGACCCGGGCACCTGGACCACCGGTACCGGAACGCTGACCGGGACGGCCGAGGCCGGCGCCACGGTCGAGGTCCGCGACGCCGACGGTGCGCTCCTCGGCACCGTCGTGGCCGGCACCGACGGGACGTGGTCCCTGCCGATCGCCTCGCCGCTCCCCTTCGGGGCCACCGACGTCACGGCGGTCGCGGTGGATGCTGCCGGGAACACCAGTGACTCCGCCACCGCGACGGTCACCGTTCCCGCGGCGGTCGTCGACCCGGAACAGCCGAAGCCGGAGACCCCGGAGACCCCGGAGACGCCGGGGACGCCGGAGACCCCGGGGACGCCGGAGACCCCGGTCCTGCCCGTCGGACCCGGCCCGGCGCCCGCGCCGCTCCCCTCAGTCGTGCAGGACGACGCCGCGGTGCCGTCCCGGTACACAACGGCGATCATCCCCGATGCCGTCACCCCGGCGTCGGAATCCGTCCTCGTCGGTGGCGCCGCGGCAGCCTCGGACACCCGCACCACCCCGACAGCGCTCGCCTACACGGGTGTGAGCAACACGTGGACGATCGCGGCGCTCGCCGGTGCGATGCTTCTGCTCGGCTGCCTGCTGCGCCGCCGCCGCGGCGAGGAGCGTTGACGCAGCGCAGTGCCGGCCCGGCGGTGGACCCGGTCACCGAGCAGGTGACCGGGTCCGCCGCCTGGCTCGTCAACTTCCGGCCCGTCGTCGGGACCACCCCCGACGGCGGGATCCTCCCCGGTCTGCTCTACCGCTCCGCCTCGCTCGAGGCGATCGGCGATCCGGGCCGCCTCGTCCTGCACGACCTCGGGATCCGCACTGTGCTGGACCTGCGGACGACTGCGGAGTCCGACTTCCGCCCGAGCGACGTCGCGGGACTCGGCATCGCGGAGGTCCGGGTCCCGCTCGTCGCGGACATGCACGACACCGTCCGGCGGGTGGCCGAGGACGACGTCGGCCCGGAGGTCGCGCTCGAACGGGCGTACACCGACCTACTGGAGAACGGGACGAGCGCGGTGGCGGCGGCACTCCACGCGATGGCCGAGGCTCCGCTGCCGACCGTCGTCGTGTGCGCGGCGGGGAAGGACCGGACGGGCATCCTCGTCGCCCTGCTGCAGCTCACGCTCGGCGTCGGCATGGACGAGGTGGTCGCGGGCTACGCGGTGAGTGAGTCGATGCTCGAGGAGGACTGGCTCGACGCGGTCGTGGAGCGGTTCGCCTCGATCGACATGGCGCTGCCGCCCGCGGCGGCACGGCTCCTCTGCGCCGCTCCGCCAACGGTCCTGCGCGAGGTGATCGCACACCTGGTCGAGCGGCACGGCAGCATCGGCGCGTACCTCGAGTCCATCGGCGTCGGCGCGGACACTCGTTCCCGCCTGCGGGAACGGTTCGTCGGCCACCGCTGACGAGGGCCAGAGCACGCGGCACCCGTCCTCACACCCCGACCCGGTCCAGCCAGTCGCCGTCCAGCGCTGCGACGAGCTCCGGCCGCTCGTGGGGCAGTGCATGGCCGGTGTCCGCCACGGTGACGACGGTCGCGTGCGGGTACTGGTCACCCAGGCGCTCCTGCCGCTGCCAACCGACCCAGCTGTCGTCCCGACCGGACACCACGAGCACCGGTGCGTCGATCGTCACGTCATCCGGATCGACGGCGTGCGGTCCGGTGGCGATCGCGCGCTCGAGGGTCTCGACGTCGACGTCGCCTCCGGCCGGCAGGACCACGGTCCGGAACCGCTCGAGTGTCGCGGCCGTCCGGACGACGAAGTAGGCCTCGTACCCCGCCCGCTGGTCGTCGTCGAGCTGCGCTGCGACGCCGTCGTCGCGGACCACCCCGGAAGGAGCCGGGCGGAGCTCCCCCGGAACGACGGTGCAGACGAGCGCCATCCCGGCGACCCGGTCCGGGTGCCTCGCCGCGACGGCCCGGGCGACGTGCCCGCCGTAGGAGTGCCCGAGGAGCAGGAACGGTCTGCCGCCGCACTCGGCGTCGATCAGCCGGTCTACCGCGTCGAGCACGTCGTCCGGCCTCCGGAACCCGCTCGACGGTCGGGAGTCCCCGTGTCCGGGCAGGTCGACGTACAGCCGACGGACCGCGCGGGCGCCGACCATCGGCTCGAGGAACGCGTGCACCTCGCCGCGTGACGCGTAGGCGCCGTGGAGCGCGAGCAGGGGGACGCCGCTGCCCGCGGCCTCGAACGCGAGGGATGCATTGCCGCCACGACTCGTCATGCCCGTCACGATCCTCCCCGGTGTGCAGCCGGTGCCCAGCGCAACAGCTGATTCCGCCCCGGTACCATCGTCGGATGCGCCAGCACCCGCCGTTCCGCGCCGACGTCGTCGGCAGCTTCCTCCGCCCGGCCCCTGTCAAGGATGCGCGCGCCGCCTTCGCTGAGCACCGCATCGACGCCGCCGCGCTCCGCGCCGTCGAGGACGACGCGATCCGCTCGCTGATGGACGCGCAGCAGGCTGCCGGCCTCCGGCTCGCCACCGATGGCGAGGCCCGCCGCGCGTGGTGGCACCTCGACTTCTGGGGCGGCCTGACGGGCGTCGAGGTGGTCGAGCTCGACCACGGCATCGCCTTCCAGGGCGTGACGACGACCCCGAAGGGCATGCGGGTCACGGGGCCGGTGTCGTTCCCGCCGGACCACCCCTTCGTCGCGGACGCCGCGTTCGTCGTCGCCGAAGCCGCCGAGCGAGGACTCACCGCGAAGTTCACGATCCCCGCTCCGACGGTGTTCGACTTCCGGCTGGACGCCGACCAGATCCGGACGGATCACTACGCCGACCGCGACGCGATCACCGATGACCTCGTCGAGGCGTACCGAGCCGCGATCGCCGCGCTGTACGCGGCGGGCGTCCGGTACCTGCAGCTCGACGACACGGCGTGGGCGTACGCCTGCTCGGACGTCGAGATGGCGAAGGCGCGCGAGCGGGGGATCGACACGGACGGCATCGCGGAGCGCTTCTCCTCGATCATCCGCCGGGTCCTTGCTGGCCGCTCGGAGGACCTGGTCGTCACGACGCACGTGTGCCGTGGCAACTTCCGGTCGACGTGGATCGCGTCCGGTGGCTACGAGCCGGTCGCCGAGCAGCTGCTCGGCAACACCGGCTACGACGGTTTCTTCCTCGAGTACGACAGCGATCGGGCCGGTGGCTTCGAGCCACTGCGGTTCCTCCCGAAGGGCGAGCAGGTCGTCGTGCTCGGTCTCGTCACGTCGAAGACGGGGGAGCTCGAGGACCCGGCCGTGATCGAGCAGCGCATCCGCGACGCCGCCGAGGTCGCGCCGCTCGAGCAGCTCGCCCTCAGCCCGCAGTGCGGGTTCGCCTCCACGGAGGAGGGCAACGTCCTCTCCGAGGACGAGCAGTGGGCGAAGGTCCGCAGCGTCGTCGACATCGCGAGTCGCGTCTGGCAGTAGACGCTCGCCGAGACGGACTGGAGGCGCGGTGCCAGCTGGCACCGCGCCTCCAGTCCGAAACGCGGTAGCGTCGAGGCGGCCTGTCCCCGACCCGGATCGAGCAACGATGCCTGACGCCCACCGCCCCGCCGACGACCGCTACGAGCACCTGCCGTACCAGCGCGTGGGGAGGAGCGGCCTCCTGCTGCCGCGCATCTCCCTCGGGCTGTGGAACAACTTCGGTGCCGACCGTGGACTCACGACCCAGCGGGACATCGTCCTGCACGCGTTCGACCGTGGTGTCACGCACTTCGACCTCGCGAACAACTACGGTCCGCCTCCCGGCGCCGCCGAGGAGCAGTTCGGTCGCATCCTCGCGTCGGACCTCCGGCCGTACCGTGACGAGCTCGTCATCTCGACGAAGGCGGGCTACGACATGTGGCCCGGTCCGTACGGCAACTGGGGCTCGCGGAAGTACATGCTCGCGTCGCTCGACCAGTCGCTCGGCCGCATGGGACTGGACTCCGTCGACGTCTTCTACTCGCACCGTCCGGACCCGGAGACCCCGATCGAGGAGACGGTCAGCGCACTCGTGACGGCGGTGCGTTCGGGCAAGGCGCTGTACGCGGGCATCTCGAACTACGACCCCGAGCAGACCGCGGCGGCAGCGGAGGCGCTCGCCGCGGAGAACATCCACCTGCTCATCCACCAGCCGCGCTACAACATGTTCGACCGGGTGCCCGAGGACGGGCTCTTCGACGAGCTGACGCGGCTCGGTACGGGCGCGATCGTGTTCTCTCCGCTGGCCGGCGGCCTGCTGACGGACCGCTACCTCGACGGCTCCGTGCCGGTGGGCTCGCGCGCTGCGGAGGGCCGCTGGTTCGGTCCGGACCGCATCGACGACGAGTACCTGACGACGGCGCGGGCGCTGAACGACATCGCCGCAGCGCGCGGGCAGTCGCTCGCGCAGCTGGCGATCACGTGGGTGCTCCGGCAGCCGGCGGTCACCTCGGCACTGGTCGGCGCGTCGAGCGTGCGGCAGCTGGACGGCACGCTCGACGCGCTCGCCGGGGCACCGCTCACCGACGAGGAGCTCCGGGCGATCGACGCGCTCGTCCCGCGGGGCTGACCGGGCGGTTCCGGAAGCGGGCGCGGCAGGCCAGGATGGTCGCATGACGGACCAGGACGAGATGATCCACCCCGAGATCGCTCCGAGCGGGAACGGCTGCGTCGAGTGCGACGCGACCGGCTCGTGGTGGGTGCACCTGCGCCGGTGTGCCGCGTGCGGCCACGTCGGCTGCTGCGACGACTCCCTGAACACCCACGCGACCCGGCACTGGGAGGCGACGGGTCACGCCGTCATCCAGAGCTTCGAACCGGGTGAGACGTGGGCGTGGGACTACCGCGACGACAGCCGGTCCGAGGGGCTCGAGCTCGCGGCACCGACGAGCCACCCGGTGGACCAGGCAGTCCCCGGGCCGGCCGACCGGCTGCCGGCGGACTGGCTGGAGCTGCTCGGCGGCTCGCGCTGACGGGCGTCCGGTGAACGACTGAACGGCGAACGGCTCGCGCCGGTCCTGGTGGATCAGCGCGAGCCGTTCGGTGCGTCGGGTCAGACCGACGCGGTGGCCTCGTCGCGGTGCGGGAGCTTCCAGCCCGGACGCACGAAGTGGCAGGTGTACCCGGCCGGGTACTTCTCGAGGTAGTCCTGGTGCTCCTCCTCGGCCTCCCAGAACGGGCCGGCGGCGGTCACCTCGGTGACGACCTTGCCCGGCCAGATGCCCGACGCGTCGACGTCCGCGATGGTGTCGAGCGCGACCTGGCGCTGCTCGTCGGAGGTGAAGAAGATCGCCGAGCGGTAGCTGCGTCCGACGTCGTTGCCCTGCCGGTCCTTGGTGGACGGGTCGTGGATCTGGAAGAAGAACTCGAGCAGGTCGCGGTACGAGATCACGGAGGGGTCGAAGACGATCTCGACCGACTCGGCGTGGTCGCCGTGGTTCCGGTAGGTGGCGTTGGGGACGTCGCCGCCCGAGTAGCCGACGCGCGTGCTGATCACACCGGGACGGCGGCGGAGGAGCTGCTGCGCTCCCCAGAAGCACCCTCCGGCGAGGATGGCGGTTTCGGTGGTGGTCATGGTGGCCTCCTGGGCTCGTCGTGTCGCTGGCTGCGGCACCGTGTGGTGCAACCGGCGAGGGGCCGGTCCTGTTCCCGACGTGGTGTCGGACTGGAGGCGCGGGGCGGGCTGGCACCGCGCCTCCGGGCCGTCAGTCGGTGGTGTCCTCGAGCGCGTCCAGCGCGGCCACGTCGTCGGCCGACAGGACGAAGTCCACGTCGGCGTTCTCGGCGATGCGCGAGGGCGTCGTCGACTTCGGCAGCGGCAGGACGTCCTTCTCGAGGAGGTAGCGGATCGCGACCTGGGCGACGCTCTTGTCGTACTTCGCCGCGATGTCGCGGATCTCGGCGTTCTCGAGCAGACCGCCGGTGGCGAGCGGCGAGTACCCCTCGGTGAGGATGTCGTGCTCGCGGTCGAACGCGGTCGTCTCGTCCTGGGTGTTGCCGATGAACCAGCGGATCTGGTTCGCGTGCGGGACGACGTCGGTGCGGCCGAGGAGGTCCTCGAGGTCGGCGACGGCGAAGTTCGAGACGCCGATCGACCGGGTCTTGCCGGCGTCGTAGAGCTCCTCGAAGACCTTCCAGACCTCGACGTTGCCGTCGCGGTGGTCGCTGCCGATGTCGCCCCAGGGCCACGGCGCGTGGATGAGGTACAGGTCGACCACGCCGAGGTCGAGGTTGCTGCTCGAGGTCGCGAAGGCCTCGCGGGCGCCGGCGGCGGTCTTGACCTCGGCGGGCAGCTTCGTGGTGATGAACACCTCGTCGCGGGGGATGCCGCTGTCACGGACGGCTTCGCCGACGCTGGCCTCGTTGCCGTAGGCGAGCGCGGTGTCGATGTGCCGGTAGCCGAGGTCGAGGGCGGTCTTCGTGGCGTCGTAGGCGTCGCTGCCGGACGGGATCTGCCAGGTGCCGAAGCCGATCTTCGGGATGTGCAGGCCGTTGGACAGGGTGAACGTGTCGATGAGAGCGGGCATGCACCGGACAGTACGCCGCGACTGCGCGCCGTTCCAGGGGACGCGGGGCAGCATGGCGCGCACCGACCGACGGAAGGACGCCGCCATGCCGCTCAACCCGACCGTGCACGACCGCCGGGCCGGGGTCACCCCGCCCGGGGAGGCGGGCGGGTTCCGCCTCGCGCTCCTCGACCGTGGTGCCGACGTGCTCCAGCCAGCCGCACCGCTCCGCGGGTTCGACGTCTACGTCGTCGGCTTCCACTGCGTGAAGGGCGAGCCCGCGGCGCAGATGGAGGCGCACCACTACTGCAAGGTGGTGAACGCCGAGGTGCTGCAGTGCGTGCTCTTCGACGGGAACACCGCCGACGCGAACCTGATCGGCATCGAGTACATCGTGTCCGAGCGGCTGTACGAGTCGCTGCCCGAGGGCGAACGCGCCTCGTGGCACCCGCACAACCACGAGGTGTTCTCCGGGGAGCTCGTCGCTCCCGGGCTGCCGATCACGGTCGAGACCGAGCTGATGGGGCACCTCGTGAACTCGTACGGCAAGACCTGGCACACCTGGCACAGCACGCCGATGGGCGCCCAGCCCGCCGACGACCTGCCGCTCGGCGACCCGATGCTGATGTGGTCGTTCAACCGGGAGGGCGAGGTGGACAGCGCGTTGCAGGCGGACCGCAACGAGTCGATGGGGACGCCGCCGGAGCCGCGGAAGGAGTCGCGTGCGAAGCACCTGCCCGAGGCGCACCCGCAGCACGGGGTGGGCGCGATGCGCGGTGCGTTCACCGGGACGACGCCGACGCCGGGGGTCGTCGACGCGGACGACGGGCGACCCTGACCGGCGCGTCCGGTCCGCGTGCGCTCGCGTGGTCACGGACGGACGGGAGGCGCGGTACCAGCTGGCACCGCGCCTCCCGTCCGTCCCGCTGCCGGTCCCGGCACCCGTCAGCCGCGCGGGCGGATGCGGAGTGTCACCACCTGGAACGGGCGCAGCCCGAGCTCGACGCGGCCGTCCGCCCAGGTGAACCGTCGGGCGCTGCGCGCCGCGTCCGCGATCGGGCGCTCGCGCAGGTCGACCTGGCCGACCGACTCGGCGTCGACCCGCAGGTCGAGGACGGTGTCGGTGCGGGCGCCGAGCGCTTCGTACAGGCGGACGATGACGTCGCCGGAGCGGTCGTCGGCCAGCTTGACCGACTCGACGCGGACGCCGGGGGAGGACGACACGACCGGGGCGGTGCGCGGCTCGGAGGGTGCGCTCCCCGCTGCCACTGCACGGAGCGGCAGGTTCTCGTCGTACCCGCTCGCGACGACGTCGGCGATCGAGGCGCCCGGGTGCACGGAGTACGCGAACGTGTGGTGGCCGAGGTCCTGCGCCGGGTCGGGGGACTGCGCGCCGCGGACCAGGCTGAGCCGGACCTCGGTCTCGACCTCGCCGCCGGTGCCGACTCGCCGGGTGATGTCGTGACCGTAGGTGCCGGCGTTCGTGACGCCGATGCCGTACCCGGGCTCCTCGACGTGCACCCAGCGGTGCGCCATGACCTCGAACCGGGCGTCGTCCCACGAGGTGTTCGTGTGGGTCGGGCGACGGAGGTGCCCGAACTGGATCTCCGCGCTGTGGTGCTGCGCGTGCACGACGAACGGCAGTGAGGCCTTGAGGAGCTTCTCGCGCTCCTGCCACTCGACGTCGACCCCGAGGTGCACGCGGACGTCGTCTGCGTGGACCGCGATGGTCTGCACGAGCTCGGAGGTGCCGAAGGTGCGGTGCACGCGGACCACGGCGCGCAGGTCGTCGTCGGTGACCAGTTCCACCGAGTCCGCGGCACGGAGTTCGACGACGGAGTGCCGGTAGTGGGCGTCGATGTCCCATGCGTCCCACGCGTTCGGCAGGTCTTCGTGCAGGTGCAGCAGGTTGGCGCTGCGGTCGGCGGGGACGAGTTCCCGGTCGGCGGCCAGGTCGCGGATCGAGTCGACGAGCCCCTCCGTGTCGACGTGCACGCGCACCAGGCCGTTGTCGAGCACGGTGCCGTCGGCGTCCTGCGTGGCGGTGACGGGGTGGGTCGGGGTCACCGGGCGCAGGGCAGCGAGGGCGTGACCGGGCACCTCGACGAGCCCGAGGAGGCCGCCGTCGGCGTCGAGGACGAGCCCCCGGCGGTCGTGGTCCGCGGGGTTGGCGACGACGCCGCCCACGCCGAGGGCATCGAGCGCAGCGGTCGTCATCGCCTCGATCTCGGCGTGGTTCTGCGCGTAGGTGTCCTCGTTCTCCTCGTGCACCCACTGGATCGACGAGCCGGGCAGGATGTCGTGGAACTGCTGGAGCAGGGTCGACTGCCACAGCCGGTCGAAGGCCTCGTACGGGTACTCGGCACCCCGGAGCGCGGCGACGGTCCACCACAGCTCGGCCTCGCGCAGCAGGTGCTCCGCCTTCCGGTTGCCGCGCTTCTCGCGAGCGTGGGAGGTGAAGGTGCCGCGGTGCAGCTCGAGGTACAGCTCGCCCACCCACGTCGGGGCGTCCGGGTACTCCTCGCGAGCACGGGCGAAGAAGTCGTCGGGGTGCTCGATCTCGACGCGCGGGGAGCCCTCGAGGGACTCGACCCGGCGCTGGCGTTCGAGCATCTCGCGGATCGGTCCGCCGCCACCGTCGCCGTAGCCGAACGGCACGAGGGACGTCGTCGCGGCGCCCTTCTCGCGGAACTGCCGCACGGCGTGGTGGAGCTCTTCGCCCTCGAGCGTCGAGTTGTACGTGTCGATCGGCGGAAAGTGGGTGAAGATCCGCGAGCCGTCGATGCCCTCCCACCAGAACGTGTGGTGCGGGAACGTGTTCGTCTGGTTCCACGACAGCTTCTGCGTGAGGAACCAGTCGAGGCCGGCGAGCTTGGCGATCTGCGGGAACGCCGCCGTGTAGCCGAACGAGTCGGGCAGCCAGATGCCGTGCGTCTCGACGCCGAGCTCGTCGGCGAAGAAGCGGAGGCCCTGCGTGACCTGGCGCACCATGGCTTCGCCACCGGGCAGGTTGCCGTCCGGTTCGATCCACTGCGAGCCGACGACGATCCACTGCCCGCGGGCGATGGCGGCCTTGATCCCCTCGAAGACGGCGGGGTAGCGCTCCTGCACCCAGGCGTACTGCTGCGCGCTCGAGGCGGCGAACTTGAACTCGGGGTACTGCTCGGCGAGCGTCAGGACGTTCGAGAAGGTGCGACCGGTCTTGCGCTTCGTCTCGCGGATCGGCCAGAGCCACGCGCTGTCGATGTGCGCGTGGCCGATCCCGCTCAGGCGGTGCGCGGACGGGTTCGCCGGGCTGGCGAGGGCCCCGGCGAGTTCGGCGCGGGCGGCCGCGGCGGTGCCGACGACGTCGTCGAGCGCCAGGGTGTCCATGGCGCGCTCGAGGTCGCGGAGGACCTCGTGCCGACGCGGGTCCGTCTCGGGCAGTTCGCGCACCATCTGGAAGAGCACCTCGACGTCGAAGCGCAGAGCCCAGACCTCGGGTTCGAAGACGGCGAGCTCGGCGGTGCGGAACGTGTAGATCGGGGTCTCGGGTGCGGTCTTCTTCGAGCCGAACCTCGTGGGGACGAACTCGTTGACCAGGATGTCCGGGTTCGCTGCGGCCTCGAGGTACAGGTGCACCTGCTCGCCGCCCTCGGCCTCGTCGGCGATGCGGAGGTAGTGGTTGCGCGGGTGGATGCCCTTGACGGGAGTGCCGTCCGGCGTGTGCAGGAGCCCCTCGGCCTGGTTGCCGGGCCAGTCGCCCTGGAAGCCCGGGTCCACGAGGAGCTCGACGGTCCGCCCGGCCCACTCGGCCGGGACGGTGCCGGTGACCTCGAACCACCAGGTGGACCATGCGCGGCCCCAGGACTCGCCCACGGCGAACGGCCGGTACTCGGCCGCGAGCGCCTCGGCCGCGGGCACGGGTTCGTCCGGCACCTGCCAGGCGGCGAGGGTGACGGGCGTCCGCGCCTGGTACACGGCCGGGGTGATGCGTTCGTGCAGGACGCGCTCGATGCGCGCTTCGACGAGCTTCTGGTTCTGGTGCATGGCTGGGCTCTCTGGGAAGGGAGCGCCTCCGGGTCGTGGATCAGGGACGACCCGGAGGCGCGGCTCAGGACAGGTACGACAGGTGCGGGAACGAGGTGTGTGCGTCGTCCAGCAGTGCGCGCGCGACGCGCACGGAATCGACGAGCGGGTGGTGCGCGAGCGCCCGGAGCGCCGCGGCCCGGTCGCCGTGCAGCGCCGCCTGGATCGTCTGCCGTTCGACGTACTTCACGGCGGTGACGGTGCCGAGGCCGAAGTCCGGCACGCGAGCGCCGGGGATCGGGTGCGCGCCGGTGGCGTCGACGATGCAGGGGATCTCGACCACGGCGTCGTCGTCGAGCCCCGCGAGGGCGCCGGCGTTCCGCACGTTGAGGATGAGCCGGGCGCGCTGGTCGTACGCGATGCCCCGCATCAGGGACAGGGCGACGTCCTCGTAGCCGCCGGAGGTCATGTCCTCGACGTCACGGTCGCCCATGCCGGCGGAGTCGCGGTTCGTGGCCATGTAGGTGGCCTCGCGCTCGCTGCGGCTGTCCTGCCAGGCGCGGAACGGGTGGTCGCACCCGTCGGCACGGGCCCAGAACCGGTCCTGCTGTTCGACGAGGTACCGGGCACGGGTGTGCGGGGCGTACTGGTCGGCCTGCAGGACGTCGCGGCGGTAGGCGTAGTAGTGCAGGTACTCGTTGGGCAGCGCCCCGATGGCCTGGATCCATTCGGCACCGAAGAGCTTGCCCTCTTCGAAGGACTCGATCTTGCTGCTGTCGGCGAGGACCTCGGGCAGTCGGTCGACGCCGTCCACGCGCACCGCGGTGAGCCATCCGAGGTGGTTCAGGCCTGCGTACTCCAGCTCGACGTCGGGTCCGTGCTGGATCCCGAGCGTGCCGAGGGCGCGGCGGGCCAGGCCGATGGGGGAGTCGCAGATGCCGATCACGCGTTCGCCGAGCACCGTGGACATCGCCTCGGTGACGACGCCGGCGGGGTTGGTGAAGTTGATCACCCAGGCGTCGGGTGCGAGCTGTTTGATGGTGTGCGCGAGCGCCATCACGGTGGGGAGCGTGCGGAGGGCGTAGGAGATGCCGCCGAAACCGACCGTCTCCTGACCGATCACGCCGTGCGACTGCCCGATCCGCTCGTCCATCGCCCGGCCTTCCATGCCGGCGACCCGGATGGCGGAGAAGACGAAGTCGGCGCCCGGCAGGGCGTCCTCGACGTCGGTGTGGACGCTGACCGCGGGTGCGTCGGCGATGCCCTCGGCCTGGTCGGCGAGGATCCGGGCCATCGTGCGCAGGCGGTCGGCGTCGACGTCGACGAGTGCGACCTCGGTGACACGACCGGGTTCGTGGTCGCGGAGCAGGGCGGAGTGGACGAGCGGTGTGCGGAATCCGCCACCGCCGATCATGACCAGTTTCATGCGACGAGGACCTCCACGCCGTGCGCGGCGAACGCTGCGGCGACCGAGACCGGCGGTTCGTCGTCGGTGACGATCCGCACGATCGATGACGGCAGGTCGATGCGCGCAGCTCCGGTTCCCGGGAACTTGCTGCTGTCGGCGAGGACGGTGACCTCGTCGCACGCGTCGGCGATCGCCTGCTTGATGGGGACCTGCGCGATCGTGGTGTCACGCAGGTCGCCGCTCGCCGAGATGCCGCTGACGCCGAGGAAGGCGTGGTCGGCACGGATGAGTCGGAGCGAGTCGGTGGTCAGTGGACCGGACACCGAGTGGTACACGGGGTCGTAGTCGCCGGGGAGCAGCACGAGGTGCACGGCGTGGTCGTCCTTCAGGGCCTCGAACACGGCCATGTTGGCGGTGATCACGGTCACGGGACGCCCGCGCAGCAGGGTGGCGAGCTGCAGCACGGTCGTGCCGATGTCGAGGACCACGGTGTGACCGTCCTCGACGAGCGCGGCGGCTGCGGCGGCGATGCGGCGCTTCTGCTCGCGGTGGACGGTCTCGACCTCCGGGAAGGGTGCGTCCCCCTCGTGCCCGTCGCTGAGCACGGCACCACCGTGGGTGCGTCGCAGCAGGCCCGCGTCGTCGAGACGCTGCAGGTCCCGACGGATCGTCGCGACGCTCGAACCGGTTGCGGCAGCGAGGTCGGCGACCGACGCGGCGCGCGACGCACGGAGGTGGTCGAGGATGGCGAGATCGCGGATGTCCTTCACGCCTTCAGCATAGCGATCATTTTCGCTCAACATGCAAACCTTTTCAAACAAAAAGATGCGTGGTTTCGATCGATCTGTGTTAGACAGTGCTCACACGCCGACCGATGGAGGCAGCGATGGATGACCGACCGATCTCGAGCACCGATGCTGATGTGCTCGTCGCTGGCCTGCTGTTCTTCGACGCCGTGTTCGCGGACCTGCCGCACGCACCCGTGCTCGGACAGGAGATCTGGACCCCGCACTTCGCGTGGACGCCGGGTGGCATCGCCAACTTCGCCATCGCCGCTGCGCGCCTCGGCGCGTCGACCGACGTCGCCGCCGTGATCGGCGACGACGAGCTCAGCGCACTCTGCCGAGCCACCCTCACTCGTGAGGGCATCGGCACCGGACTGCTCCGCCCGGCACCCGGTTGGTCGCTCCCCGTCAGCGCCTGCATCGGCCACGACGGCGACCGGGCGATCGTCACCGGTGGCACCGAGGCCCCCGTCCCCCTCCCCGACCTCCTGCCGGCCCACGGCGGACGAGTCGCGGCCCTGCACGTCGACGAGACCACCGCCGACTGGGTGCGCACGAGCGGCGACCGTGGCCTGCGCGTCTTCGCCGACGTCGGCTGGGACGCGACCGGCGCCTGGGACCCAGCGGTCCTCGACGCGATCGACGGCGCGTACGCGTTCACCCCGAACGACCGCGAAGCGATGGCCTACACGCGCACCGACGACCCGCTGGCCGCAGCACGTGCGCTCGCCGAACGCGTGCCGCTCAGCGTGGTCACGCTCGGCGCCGCCGGTGTCGTCGCCGTCGACTCCTCAACCGGAGAAGAGGTCGTCGCGCCGCCCGTCCGGGTGCGCGCAGTCGACGCGACCGGTGCCGGCGACGTGTTCTGCGCAGCCTTGGCGGTGGCCTCCCTGGAGGACCGCCCGCTCCGCGAGCGCATCGACCTCGCGGCCCTGGTCGCCGCGATCACCGTGTCCCGTCCCGGCGGCGCGTCCACCGCGCCCCGACGGGACGAACTCGCACCGTGGCTGGCTGCCAACCCGGCCGCCGCGGACCCGGACCGGTACGGCTTCGTCACCACGAGCCTCCCGGTGGCCACCGCCGAACCGGCGGACCGGACGCACTGACCCCCCGCACCGACTCACTCCCCCCCCTCCCCTTCCCCGCCCTCCCACCCGACCCCAGGAGAACCCATGCGTATCACCACGAAGCGACGCCGCACCGCCGCGGTCCTCGCCACCGCGGTCGCCGCGGCCCTCGTCCTCACCGGATGCTCCACCGGCTCGTCCGCCTCGACCGGCAAACTGACCGCCTGGCTCTGGCCCGGTGCCGTCGGCGACTCCGTCGTCTCGAGCGCGAAGAAGGAGTTCGCCTCCGACAAGCTGCAGGTGAACGTCATCGGCGGCGACTTCAAGCAGAAGCTCGTCACGACCTTCACCGGCAAGACGAACGTCCCGTCGATCACCGGCGTCAAGGGTGAGGACATGCCCTACTTCCTGCAGCAGTCCAGCCTCTTCACCGACCTGAAGTCGCTCGTCCCCGCGTCGTACCTCGCGCAGTTCCCGAAGTGGAAGCTCGCCGAGGCCACCACCGCCGACGGCAAGCTCATCGGCATCCCGACCGACATCGGCCCCTCGGCCCTGTTCTACCGGCAGGACGTCCTCGCCAAGGCCGGTCTGCCCAGCGAACCCGCCGCCGTCGCGGATGCCACGAGCACCTGGGACAAGTACTTCGCGTTCGGCAAGCAGCTGAAGGAGAAGACCGGTGCCTCGCTCGAGGTCTCGACGGGTGACGTGTTCAGCTGGTCGATGGCACAGGCCGACAGCGGCTTCGTGAGCAAGTCCGGCAAGTTCACCGGGGACAGCGCCACGGTCAAGCAGGCCTGGGACCGCGCGGTCACGGCCGAGAAGGCCGGCGTCGTCGCCAACATCGAGGACGGCAGCCCCGACTGGGCCTCCGCGGTCAACCAGGGCAAGCTCCCCACCGTCATCGGTGCCGCGTGGCACGCGGGCGACATCAAGAGCGCCGCGCCGGACACCTCGGGCGAGTGGCGGGTCACCGCGACCCCCGGTGGCCCGGGCAACGCCGGTGGCTCGTTCCTGACGATCCCGGCGGCGACGTCGGACAAGAAGGCCGCGCTCAAGGTCATCGAGGCGATGGTCGCCCCGTCCGCACAGGCCACGACCTACAGCCAGGTCGGCAACTTCCCGTCCTCGTCGAAAGCGCTCACCGAATCGGCGCTCACCAAGGGTGACGCCTTCTTCGGCGGGCAGGACACCGTCTCGGTCTTCCAGAAGTCGATCGAGTCGATGCCGACGAAGTACACCAGCCCGTACGACGCGCAGGTGTCCGCCCCGTACCTGACGGAACTCACGAACGTCCAGACCGGCAAGGACCCGGACAAGGCGTGGGCCGACGCGGTCAAGGCCGCGAAGTCGGCACTGGAATCAGCGAAGTGACGACGTCAGTCGCGCCGTCGCTGGCGGGGCCGGGTCCAGCGACCCGACCCCGCCGGCGGGGCATCCGACGCACCTGGCCGATGTACCTCGCGGTCGCACCCTTCTTCATCCTGTTCATCGTCTTCGGGCTGTACCCGACGCTGTACTCGCTCGTGCTGTCGTTCCAGGACTGGAACGGGCTCGGCGACCCCACCTGGGTCGGCCTGCAGAACTTCCAGAAGCTCTTCGCCGACCCGACGTTCTACCTGTCCATCCGGAACACGTTCGTCATCTTCGCGCTGTCGACGTTCCCGATGCTCGTCATCGCGATCGTCATCGCCGCGATGCTCAACTCGGCCGTCCGGTACAGCACCGCCTTCCGGATCGCCTACTTCATCCCGAACATCACGTCGGTCGTCGCCATGGCGGTCCTGTTCGGATCGATCTTCGGGCAGAACTTCGGCCTGGCCAACACCCTGCTGCACGCCGTCGGGCTGCCGGCGGTGCCGTGGCTGAGCACCCCGTTCGGCATCCAGGTCACCGTCTCGCTGCTCATCACGTACCAGTGGACCGGGTACAACGCGATCATCTTCCTCGCGGGCATGCAGTCCATCGGCGGTGAGGTGTACGAAGCGGCGAAGATCGACGGCGCCGGCGCGTTCCGCAGCTTCTTCTCGATCACGCTCCCGCTGCTCCGCCCGACGGTGATCTTCGTGCTCGTCGTCAGCACCATCACGGGGCTGCAGAGCTTCACCGAGGCGCAGGTCCTCACCACCACCGCCGGGTCGACGAACAGCGGTGGCGCCGGGCAGGGCGGGCTGACCATGGTCCTGTACTTCTACCAGCAGGCCTTCGGCTTCAACCGCTTCGGCTACGGAGCAGCCATCGCGTGGGGCGTGTTCCTCATCGTCGTCGTCTTCACCATCATCAGCTGGCGCTTCACGGCCGGCCGGAAAGAGGAGGCACGGTCGTGACCGTCCTGAGCCGATCGACCACCGCTGCACCAGCGAGCCGGGCCGCGGTCACCCGCCGTCGGCGTCGCGGACCGGGCGCCCCGCGCGTCGTGCTCTACACGCTGCTCACCGTCGGCGCCGTGGTCTCGATCTTCCCGCTGTACTGGCTGTTCGTGATGGCGAGCAACACCACGAGCGACATCTACAAGTCGCCGCCGGTGTTCGTGCCCGGGCCGTGGCTCTTCGACAACATCGGCCAGGTGTTCGACAAGATCGACTTCGGCGGGGCGCTCCTCAACACCGTCATCGTGTCGTGCAGTGTCACGGTCCTCGTGCTGTTCTTCGACTCGCTCGCCGCGTTCACGTTCGCGAAGTTCGACTTCCCGCTCCGGAAGACCCTCTTCACGATCGTGCTGGTCACGTTCATGCTCCCGATGCAGCTGTCGATCATCCCGCAGTTCATCACCATGACGAACCTCGGCTGGGTGGGACACCTGCAGGCGCTCATCGTGCCGGCAGCGGCGAACGCGTTCGGCATCTTCTGGCTCCGGCAGTACATCCTGTCGAGCGTCCCGGACGAGCTGATGGACGCCGCGATGATCGACGGCGCCGGCTTCTTCCGCCAGTGGTGGACGGTCTGCATCCCGCTCATCCGGCCGGGCCTCGGCTTCCTCGGGATCTTCACGTTCATCGGCTCGTGGAACGACTACCTCTGGCCCCTCATCGTGCTGAACGACCCGAACCACCTCACCCTGCAGGTCGCGATGGCACAGCTCAACACGACGTTCGCGAACAACTACAGCATGGTGATGGCGGGGGCACTGCTGTCCGTCCTGCCGCTGCTCGTGGTGTTCCTGATCGGTGCGCGCCAGTTCATCGGTGACATCGCGAAGGGCGCCATCAAGTGAGGGCTCCTGGTGCCATCCGACCGCTCGGTACGACGGCACCGGGGTCCGACACGCGGTTGCCGCCGAGGGCCCGCCTGCGGTCGGACGCGCGGTCGCTGTCACTGGACGGCACCTGGCGGTTCCGGCTGCACGACCGGGCGCCGCGCGACGAGGTCGACGGCGTCCCACCGTTCACGGCAGGGGGCACCGACGTGGCAGACGGTGCCGGTGACGGATGGTCCGACATCACCGTTCCCTCGCACTGGCCCCTGCACGGCCACGGCGCGCCCTGGTACACGAACATCCGGTACCCGTTCCCGGTCGACCCGCCGCACGTCCCCGACCAGAACCCGACCGGCGACCACGTCCGTACGGTCGGACTCCCGGAGTGGTGGCCGACGGACGGCCGGACCGTGCTCCGCCTCGACGGCGCCGAATCGCTCGCCCGCGTGTGGGTGAACCGGCGCCCGGTCGGGTGGTCGACGGGGAGCCGGCTGACGACGGAGTACGACGTCACGGAACACCTGCGGCCCGGCGCGAACACGATCGCGATCCGCGTGCACCAGTGGTCCCAGGGCAGTTACCTCGAGGACCAGGACCAGTGGTGGCTCCCCGGACTCTTCCGGTCCGTCACCCTCGAGCACCGCCCCGACGGTGGCCTCGACGACGTCTTCGTCACCGCCGACCGTGATCCCGTGACCGGACACGGCACCCTGGTCGTCGAGACGGTCACCACCGCCTCCGAGGTCACGGTCCGTCTGTCCGGGACCGGCCTGGAGGCGCGGATCACCCCCGGCACGCCCGCCCACCTCGACGTCGGCCCGGTCGACGCGTGGTCCGCCGAGGACCCGCGACTCCACGACCTCACCGTCGCCACCGAGTCCGAGACCGTCCGGATGCGTGTCGGGTTCCGACGCATCGAGGTGGTCGGCGACCGACTGCTGGCGAACGGCGTGCCCCTCGTGTTCCACGGGGTGAACCGCCACGAGACCCACCCCGACCTCGGCCGGGTCTTCGACGAGGTCGCGGTCCGCGCCGACCTGTCGCTCATGAAGCAGCACGGGGTGCAGGCGATCCGCACGGCGCACCAGCCGCCGCACCCCCGGTTCCTCGAACTCGCGGACGAGTACGGCTTCTGGGTCGTGCTCGAGTGCGACCTCGAGACGCACGGCTTCTGGGAGGTCGACTGGATCGGCAACCCCTCGGACGACCCGGCCTGGCGGGACGCCTTCCTCGACCGCGTCCGCCGCACCGTCGAGCGCGACAAGAACCACCCCTGCGTCGTGATGTGGTCACTCGGCAACGAGTCCGGCACCGGCCGGAACCTCGCCGCGATGGCCGACTGGATCCGCCGCCGCGACCCGTCCCGCCCCGTCCACTACGAGGGCGACACCGAGGGCGCGTACACCGACGTGTACTCGCGGATGTACCCGACCATGGAGGAGATCGACTCCGTCTGCGGCGACGTCACGATGCCGGTGCACGAGGTGGGTCCCGCCGCCGGCGCCCGGCAGCGGACGAAGCCGTTCATCCTCTGCGAGTACGGCCACGCGATGGGCAACGGCCCCGGGTCGCTCGCCGACTACCAGGAGCGGTTCGAGCGCTGGCCGCGGCTGCACGGCGGGTTCGTCTGGGAGTGGCGCGACCACGGCCTCCGGACCCGCACGGCCGACGGCACCGAGTACTTCGGCCACGGCGGGGACTTCGCCGAGCCCGTGCACGACGGCGTCTTCGTGATGGACGGGCTCGTCCTGTCGGACGGCACCCCGAGCCCGGCGCTCGCCGACCTCGCGGCGCTGTGGGCCCCGGTGCGGTTCACCCGCGCGGGCTCCTCGCTCACGGTCCGGAACCGCCGGGCACACGCCGACGCGGCGGACCTGGCCGTGGCGTGGGAGCTGACCGTCGACGGACGGGTGGTCGACGACGGTGCGCTGGACGTGCCTCCCGTCCGACCCGGACGCGACGTGACGGTCGCACTGCCGAGCGACGCGATCGCACCACGGCGCGGCCGGGAGGCGCACCTCACCTTCCGCGCGACGTTGCGGCGGGGAGCGGTGTGGGCGCCACACGGCCACGTGGTCGCGACGACCCAGATCGCCGTCGACGTGGTGCACCGGCGGCCGGCGGCACGCGACTCCGGTCCGTTGCCGACCGCGGCGGTCTTCGACGAGGACGGATCGTTGCGTTCGTGGCAGGGCGTGGACGTCCGCGCCCTCGTGCCGGAACTCTGGCGGGCGCCCACCGAGAACGACCGAGCGTCGGGCCAGGGCTCCTACGAGACGAGCTGGCCGGAACTCAGCTCCGGGCGCGGCGACGAGTCCGTACCGCCGTCGGCCGACCGCTGGCGGGAGCGCGGGCTCGATCGCCTGACGCACCGTGTCACCGCCGTCGAGCGGGACGGAGGCGCCCTCGTGCAGCGGATGCGGTCGATGCCCGCCGGTACGGGCTCCGGCATCGACTCGGAGTTCCGCTGGACTCCCGACGGCGACGACCTCCGGCTCCGCTGGAGCGCCGTGCCCATCGGACCGTGGGACTGCACGTGGCCCCGGATCGGCCTGCACCTCGACCTGCCGAGCACCCTGGGCGACCGCGCCGCATGGTGGGGGACCGGGCCGCACGAGTCCTACGCCGACGCCGCCAACGGCGTGGTGGTCGGGCGGTTCGAGCGGGCCGTCGACGCCCTCGGCATCCGGTACGCCCGCCCGCAGGAAACCGGTCATCGCCCGGGCCTCCGCGAGCTCCGGATCGGGTCGCTCGCCATCGATGCCCGTCGTGGTGCGGGCGTCGACCTGCCCGGGTTCCAGCTCGCTCGGCACAGTGCGCAGGAGTGGGACGCCGCGGAGCACCCGCACGAGCTCCCGGCGTCCGACCGGCTGCACCTGTACCTCGACGCGGCACAGCACGGGCTCGGGTCGCGCGCCTGTGGTCCGGACGTGCTGCCGCGGTACGCGCTCTGGCCGCGGCAGGTCGCCCTCGACCTGGTGTTCCGAGTGGATCCGCCGGCGGCGGACGGCGCGCCCGGGGGTGCGTCGCCGGATCCCGCATCCGCCTGAACCGACCGCGCGACTGTCGTCCCGTTCGCCTAGCATTCGAACACACGTTCGAATGATGGAGGTCGAGATGATGCTCACGCGTGAGGTCGCCACGGTGTGGTGGGAGCGTGGCGTGCCGAACCGGATGGTGTGGCGGGAACGCCGGTGGCGGGTGTCGGACGCACCGACTCGGCTGACGGCGACGGCGGAGTACCTGCCGTCGGCGATGACGCACCCGCCGGAGCGGACGGTCGGGTGGCGGTTCCAGGTCAGTTCCGGCGACGACGTGGTCGTCGTCGACATCGCTCCGGAAGGGGACGGGTGGGTCGTCGCGCGGACGTGGCGCTGACGGCCGGGTGCCGTGCGTCAGGCGCGGGGTGTCCGGTGCTGCGGCTCAGGCGCACCGGCTCAAGGCACCGGCTCAGGCGCTGCCGCGCCAGACGACCTCGGTCGGCAGGATCAGTCCACCCGGTCCGTCGTCCGTCCCGGCGATCTGGGCGAGGACCTGCCGCGCGGCCTGCTCACCGAGGGTGAGCGCGGGCTGCCGGACGGTGGACAGCGGCGGGTCGCACCGGAGGGCCCACGCACTGTCGTCGAACCCGACCACGCCCACGTCGCCCGGCACCGTGCGGCCGCTGCGCTGCAGGACGTCCATCGCGCCAGCGGCCACGGCGTCGGATGCCGCGAACACCCCGTCGACGTCGGGCGCACGGTCGAGGAGCTCCCGCATCCCGTCGACACCGGCGGTGTAGCTGAACAGCGGGTTCCGGGCGACGAGCGACGGGTCGAACCGGTCGCCGAGCGCCGCGGTGAAGCCGGCGAGCCGGTCCTGCCCGGAGTCGCGGTCGAGTCCGGAGGCGAGCATGCCGATCCGCTGCCGGCCGGTGTCCACGAGCCGACGGGTGATCTGCTCGGCGGCAGCGCGGTTGTCGATGCCGATCCACGAGGTGTTCGCGGCGTCGGAGGGGTGCCCGACGAAGCACGCCGGCAGCCCGATCTCCTCGACGGCTCGCGTCACCGGGTCGCCGTCGCGGGCGGAGAGCACGATGGCGCCGTCGACGAACCCGCCGCGCAGGTACTCGACCACGCGTTCGTTGTCGCGGGCGGAGTCGACCATGATCGTCACGAGCTGCTGGTCGGCTTCGGAGAGCACGGTGTTCGTGCCGATCAGGATGTTGCCGATGTTCGGGTCGTCGAGGACCTGGACGGACGGTTCGTGCACGATGAGCGCGATGGCTCCGGAGCGCCGGGTGACCAGGCTCCGGGCGGCGGCGCTGCGGACGTAGCCGACGCGGCGGACGGCTTCCTGCACGGCTTCGCGGGCCTTCGGGGAGACGTACGGCTCGTCGTTGAGCACGCGCGAGACGGTGCCGCGGGAGAGCCCGGCCTCGTCCGCGACGTCCTGGATCGTCGCGCGTGGGCGGGCGGCTCGGACCTCGGACATCCGGCAACCATATCGGCCCTGTCATCCCTCGCGCTTGACATCGACCGTGTTCTGTCCCAAACTCTGGGAGCGCTCCCAGAACTGTTCGATCCCGATCGACCAGTCCGAACTGGGAGCGCTCCCAGAACACTGGGTGACCTTCGCCGTCGAAGGGGTCGCACGCGACCGGACGGCGCGGACCGCCCCGATCAGCGAGGACCACCGTGACCACCACCACCCTGCCGACGACCGCCACCGGCGCACTCGGCCTCGGCTCGACGGGCCTCGCGTTCGGGTGCGACTACAACCCCGAGCAGTGGGACCCCGAGGTCTGGGTCGAGGACGTCCGGCTGATGCGCGAGGCCGGCGTGAACCTCGTCGCGATCAACGTCTTCGGCTGGTCGCACGTCGAGCCCCGACAGGGCGAGTACGACTTCGCCGCGCTCGACACCGTCATCGAGCTGCTTCACGGTGCCGGTATCGGCGTCGACCTCGGCACCGGCACCGCCTCGACCCCGCCGTGGCTCACCACCGCGCACCCCGAGGTCCTCCCCGTCGTCGCGGACGGCACCACGCGCTGGCCCGGTGGGCGCCAGGCGTTCTGCCCGAGCTCCCCGGTCTACCGCGAGCACGCCCTCGCCCTGGTCCGGGCAACCGCCGAGCGCTACGGCGACCACCCCGCGGTCCGGCTCTGGCACGTGTCGAACGAGCTCGGCTGCCACAACGCGCACTGCTACTGCGACGTCTCCGCGGACGCCTTCCGCGACTGGCTCCGGAACCGGTACGGCACCGTCGAGGAGCTCAACGCCGCGTGGGGCACCTCGTTCTGGAGCCAGCGTTACTCGGCGTGGGAGCAGGTCCTCCCGCCCCGGGCGACCCTGTCGTTCACGAACCCCGCACAGACCATCGACTTCGACCGCTTCTCGTCCGACGAGCTCCTCGGCCACCACCGCGCCGAGGCCGCCGTCCTCCGCGAACTGAGCGACAAGCCCGTCACGACGAACTTCATGGTCGCCGCGCACATCACGGCGCTCGACTACTGGTCGTGGGCCGGCGACATGGACGTCATCGCGAACGACCACTACCTCGACCACCGCCTGCCTCGGCCGCACGTCGAGCTCGCCTTCGCCGCCGACACCACCCGCGGGCTCGCCGGCGGAGCGCCGTGGCTCCTCATGGAGCACTCGACCGGTGCCGTGAACTGGCAGCCGCACAACGTCGCGAAGGCCCCGGGGGAGATGCTCCGGAACACCGCGGCCCACATCGCCCGCGGTGCCGACGGGGTGTGCTTCTTCCAGTGGCGGGCGTCCGTGCAGGGCAGCGAGAAGTTCCACTCCGCGCTGCTGCCGCACGCCGGCACCGAGTCGCGCACCTGGCGTGACGTGGTGGCGCTCGGCGCGCTGACCGAGCGGCTCGGCGAGCTCCGCGGCTCCCGCGTCGTCGCCGACGTCGCGATCGTGTTCAGCTGGGAGAACCAGTGGGCCGCCGACCTGGAGGCGCACCCCACCACCGCGCTCCGCTCCCTCGAGCAGGTACACGCGTTCCACGCCGCCCTGTGGGACCTCGGCGTGACCGTCGACGTCGTCGCCCCGGGCGCCCCGCTCGACGGGTACGCGCTCGTCGTCGTCCCCGAGCTCTACCTCGTCCGCGACGAGCACGCCGCCGTCATCGCCGACCACGTCGCCGCCGGCGGTCACGCCGTCGTCACGTGCTTCAGCGGGATCGTCGACGAGCGCGACCGGGTCCGGACCGGCGGCTACCCCGGCGCCTTCCGCGACCTGCTCGGCGTGCGGGTCGACGAGTTCATGCCCCTGGCGGCGGACACCACGATCGCGCTGTCCGACGGCACGACCGGCAGCGTCTGGTCCGAGCCGGTCGAGCTCCGCGGCGCCACGAGCGTCACCGACTACGCCGAGGGTCCCCTCGCCGGGCAGCCCGCCGTCACCCGCAACGAGCACGGCGCGGGGACCGCCTGGTACACGTCCACGGTGCTCGACGCCGCCGCACTCGGCGCGTTCGTGCGCCGGGTGCTCGACGAGGCCGGCGTGCAGTCCGACCCCGCCGCAGCGCCCGGTCTCGAGGTGGTGCGCCGCCGCGACGACGCCCACGAGTGGGTGTTCCTGCTCAACCACTCGGACCGCACCGTCGAGCACCACGAGTCGGGCCACGAGCTCGTCACCGACCGCCCCGTCGACGGCGTCACCGCCATCGGCCCGGGTGGGACCCAGATCATCCGCACCGACAGGAACCGCCCATGACCACCTCCGCACAGTCGCCCCGCGTGACACGACGCCGGAGCGGTGGCTTCCGCTACCGCCGCGCCATCGCGATCTTCGTCCTGCCGTTCGCCGTCCTGTTCACGGCGTTCTACCTCGTCCCGATCCTGTACGCCGTGTGGCAGTCGCTGCAGAAGATCGAGCGCCAGGGCACGTTCGGCGCCCCGACGCAGGTGTTCGGCGGCCTGAGCCAGTACGTGCTCGTGTTCCAGAACAGCGCGTTCTGGGAGTCGGTGCTCCGGGTGCTCCTGTTCGGCGTCGTGCAGGTGCCGGTGATGCTCGGGCTCGCGCTCGTCTTCGCCCTGCTGCTCGACTCCCCGCTGCTGGGCGGCAAAAGGTTCTTCCGCCTGGCGTTCTTCGCGCCGTACGCGGTCCCCGGCGTCATCGCGGCGATCATGTGGGGTTACCTCTACGCCCCCGACCTGTCGCCGTTCTCCGCCGTGACGTCACGGGTCGACCTGCTCGGCTCGGGCACCGTCCTCTGGGCCGTCGCGAACGTCGTGACGTGGGTCTTCGTCGGCTACAACATGCTCATCATCTACTCGTCGCTCCTGGCGATCCCGACCGAGATCTACGAGGCCGCGAAGCTCGACGGGGCGTCCCAGCTGCGGATCGCGCTGTCGATCAAGATCCCGATGGTGGTGCCGGCGATCGTCCTCACCGCGGTGTTCTCCGTGATCGGCACCCTGCAGCTGCTCACCGAACCGACCGTGTTCCGGCAGTTCACCTCGACGATCTCGTCGACCTTCACGCCGAACATGCTCGTCTACTCGACGTCCTCGGTGCCCAACTTCAACCTCGCCGCGGCGTTCTCGGTCGTCCTCGCCGTCGCCACGTTCGTCCTGTCGATCGGATTCCTCCGACTGACCCAGCGGAAGGCCGCCCAGTGACCGTCAACGCCCCGTCCCGACGCGACCCCATCGGCGAGGTGGGCCGACCGCTCGAGCCGAACCGTGCCTCCCGGCCGCACCAGCGGGGTGCCCGCGGACCGCGGGAGAGCGTCATCTCGCGCAGCGCCGCGATGCTCGTCATGGGTGTCTTCACCCTGTACTTCCTGCTGCCGATCTTCTGGCTGCTGGTGTCGTCGACGAAGACGGCCGCGAACTTCAACACGACGTTCTCGCTGTGGTTCAGCGCCACGTCCGTGCAGGACTTCGTGACGAACCTCGGCGAGCTCTTCACGCGCCAGGACGGCATCTACGTGCGCTGGATGGTCAACAGCATCGCGTACGCCGGTGTCGCCGGACTGCTCGGCACCGTGCTCTCCGCGATGTGCGGCTACGCGCTGGCGAAGTACCGTTTCCGCGGCCGCGAGGCGCTGTTCAACGTGTTCCTCGGCGGCGTCCTCGTCCCGGCGACCGCGCTCGCACTGCCGCTGTTCCTCATCTTCAGCCAGGTGAACCTGACCGACACGTTCTGGTCGGTGTTCCTGCCGAGCATCGTCAGCCCGTTCGGCGTCTACCTGTCGCGGCTGTTCGCGGCGTCGAGCGTCCCCGACGAGATCATCGAGGCAGCTCGGATCGACGGCTCCGGCGAGGTCCGGACGTTCTTCACCGTCGCCGTCCGCCTGATGTCGCCCGCGCTCGTGACGATCTTCCTGTTCCAGTTCGTCGCCGTGTGGAACAACTTCTTCCTGCCGCTCGTGATGCTCCGCGACTCGTCGCTGTTCCCCGTCACCCTCGGCCTCTACACGTGGAACTCGAGCGTGAACCAGTACCCGGATCTCCGCACCCTCGTGCTCATCGGGTCGTTCGTCTCGATCATCCCGCTGCTCGTCGCCTTCCTGAGCCTGCAGCGCTTCTGGCGCTCCGGCCTCGGGTCCGGCGGTCTCAAGTGAGCCGCGCGGCAACCACCCCACCCCCGTACCCAGCACCCCTTCCCCACACCACATCCCGAACGGAAACAGCATGAAGACAACGAAGTTCCTCAGCGTCGCCGCGATCGCCGTCGCCGCCACCGTGGCCCTCGCCGGCTGCAGTGCCGGCGGCAGCGGCAGCAGCGGCGGTTCCTCCGGCACGACCGCCGCCAGCTGCAAGCCCTCGAGCGGCAAGGTCACCCTCGACTTCACGACCTGGGTGCCCAACATGGACAAGGTCGTCGCGATCTGGAACAAGGCCAACCCGGACATCCAGGTCAAGGTCTCGATCGTCGCGAACGGCAACAGCGGTACCTACCAGAACTTCTTCAACCAGCTGAAGGCGAAGCAGGCTCCGGACATCGGGCAGGTCGAGTACGACACCCTGCCGGCGTTCCGCGTGCAGGGCGGCCTCGAGGACATCGGCGCCTGCTCCGGCATCAGCACCGCGAAGAAGGACTTCTCCGACGGCCTGTGGAACCAGGTGACGTTCGGCGAGTCGAAGTCGGTCTACGCGGTGCCGCAGGACTCCGGCCCGATGGCGCTCTACTACCGCAAGGACCTGTTCGAGAAGGCCGGCCTCGACGCCCCGAAGACCTGGGAGGAGTACGCGCAGGACGCCGAGAAGATCAAGGCGCTCGGCGGACAGATCACGAACTTCTCGAAGAGCGACGTCAACCAGTTCGCCGGACTCGTCTCGCAGGCCGGCGGCCAGTGGTTCCAGAACTCGGGTTCCGACTGGAAGGTCGACCTGACCGACAGCGCCTCGAAGAAGGTCGCCGACTACTGGCAGGGCCTGATCGACAAGAAGCTCGTGAGCACGCTGCCGAGCTTCACCGACCAGTGGAACAGCGCCTACGACAAGGGCCAGGACTGGACCTGGGTGTCCGCCGTCTGGGGTGCGAACACCATCTCGAGCGGTGCGCCGTCCACCTCGGGCAAGTGGGCCGTCGCCCCGATGCCGCAGTGGAAGGCGGGCGAGTCGAAGTCGGCCGCGTGGGGCGGTTCGTCGAACGTGGTCTTCGCCGGCAGCAAGCACCCTGCCGAGGCGTCGAAGTTCCTGGTCTGGCTGAACACCTCGACCGAGGCGCTCTCTGCGCTCAACAAGGAAGCCAACCTCTACCCGGCGTCGAGCACCGGTGCCCAGCTGCCGGCGCTGACCGAGGGGCTGCCGTTCTACGGTGACCAGAAGATCTACGAGGAGTTCGCCAGCGCCGCGAAGGACATCCAGCCGTTCACGTGGGGTCCGACCATGACCCAGACCTACTCGGACGTCTCCGACGGGTTCGGGCAGGCGGCGTCCGGGCAGGGCACGCTCACCGAGGCGCTCGAGTCCGGGCAGTCCAAGACCGTCGCAGCGCTCAAGGCGCAGTCGATCCCGGTGAAGGGCTGACGCCGGGCGTCTGACGAGGCGACCATCCACGGACTGGAGGCGCGGTGCCGGCTGGCACCGCGCCTCCAGTCCGTTCTGCCGTCGGCTCCGAGAGCCGCACCCGCGTCAGTCCATCGCCTCGCCGGCGGAGCCGTAGAGGCCCGTCGCGAGCTCGCCGAGGACCGCGACCAGGTCGCCGCCGTGTGCGCTGTCGACCGCGCGGAGCACCGCCGTGTACCGCTGCCGGTAGTCCTCGACCACCGACTCACCGTCGGGCAGGAGGCGCAGCAGCGAGCCGCGGCGGTCGTTCGGATTCGGCGCGCGCTCGAGCAGTCCGGCGCTCGTCATCCGGTCGATCATGTTCGTCACGGCGCCGGAGGTCAGGCCGAGGAACCCGGCGACCTCCGTCGGGGTGGAGTAGCCGGTGTCGCTCACGAGCACGAGCGCACGCAGCGCGTTCTCGTGCACGCCGGCGCGCGCACTCAGCTGCCGCACGAAGCTCGCGTTCGCGCGCACGACCGCGTCGAACGCCGTGAGCATGTCCGCGGCGTCGGTCGTACCTGTCCGGGTCACAGGCAGTCCTTCCGTGTCGTCGGGGAGGGGTGTCCCTCGCACTGGGGTAAGTATACGAGTGGTCAACTTGGTCAAGCATTAACTATCTTGATCATTGAAGCAAGAGAGCCCGAACCCCCTGCTCCACCCCCCCACATCCAGACTCCCTGATCGAAGAGGTACCCCGTGTCCGACAAGCTCCGCACCTCCGCACTGAAGCGGATCCGCTTCGCCCCCGTCGCACTCCTGGCGGGCATCTTCGCGGCCGTCCTGCTCTCCCTCTCCCTCACCGGCACCCTCTCCGGGTTCGCCGCGAGCATCACCAACAGCGCGAACTCGGCCGCGAGCGGCACGCTGATCATGCAGGAGCAGAACGCCGGCGCGACCGTCACCTGCCTCAGCACCGACGGCGGTTCGGTCTCCACGAACGCCGCGACCTGCTCGACCATCAACAAGTTCGGCGGCAGCACCACGATGACGCCGGGCAACACGGTCAACACCGCGATCTCGATCAAGAACACCGGCACCGCGAACGCCGCGACCTTCACGCTCACCCCGGGCGCGACCTGCACCCAGTCGGCGAACGGTTCGGCGAACGGCACCGCGGCCGACCTCTGCGCCAAGATGAACCTCGTCATCACGTCCGGCTCCACCACGGTCTTCAACGGCACGCTCGCCAGCTTCAAGGGCGCCGCCGCCTCGGCCTTCACGATGCCCGCCGCCCCCGCCGCCGGTGCCAGCGTGCCGTTCAACTTCGCGGTGACGCTCGACTCGTCGGCCGGCAACACCTACCAGGGCCTCGCCGCCTCGGTGCCGATGACCTGGACCTTCACGGCCTAGCCCCGCCCCCAGACCGGCGACGCTCGGCCGACCCCCTTCCGGCCGAGCGTCGCCACCCCCGCCCCACCCCGCACTTCCCCCCGTACGTCCCGACCACCGAGCAGAGCGGAGCAGCCGATGAGCCAGACAGCAGCCATCCCGCTGAGCGGCACCCTCGACCGCCCCCTGCTCGGCGGCCACACCGCCACCCGCTTCGAGATCGTCCTCGCCTGGTCGGTCGCCCTGGTCGCCGCCGTCCTCCTCGCCGCCGCCGTCCTGTTCCTCTCCGCCGGCGGCCGCTGGTTCGTCGTCGAGACCCCGTCCATGGGCGAAACCGCCCCCGTCGGCACGCTCGTCCTCGACCTCCCCGTCGACGTGTCGACACTGCACGTCGGCGACGTCGTGTCCTTCGAGACCGACGCGAACCCGGGCGTCGTCTACACGCACCGCATCATCGACGTCGACGCCGACGGCGGGCTGCACACCCGGGGCGACATCAACGGCGCGACCGACCCGTGGACGCTCACCCAGGAGAATGTCATCGGCACGCCGGCGCTCCTCGTCCCGAACCTGGGCTGGCTGTTCCGCGCTGCCCCGCTCCTCCTCATCGGCACCCTCGTCATCTGGACGCTCACCAGCGTCTTCACTGACCGGGTCACCCGCAGCTCGCTCCGCATCGCGGGCGGTGCGCTCACCGTCTCCTACGCCGCGTTCATCCTCAAGCCGTTCGTCAACGTGACGACCATCACGAACACCGCGAGCCCGACCGGCGTCGACGCCACCATCGTGTCGTCCGGCATGTTCCCCGTCCGGGTCCAGGCGCCCGGCGCCGAGAGCGTGCACCTCGTCGACGGGCAGGTCGGGCACATGGTCATCCACGAGCTCACGAAGAACGGGCACTACCAGCTGGCCTCGAGCATCGACCTCGGCCCGGTCGGCTGGGCGCTCCTCGTCGCCGCCTGTCTCATCCCGCTCGTCCTCTGCCTGGCCGTCGGCCGCGTCGAAGCGGTGCGCGCCTCGTGAACCTGCTGCACCTCCGCAACGGCCGCCTCGCCGCCGTCGTCCTGGTCCTCGGCCTCGTGGTCGTCGTGCTCCTGAACGCCTTCTCGCCGACCCGCTCCGCGTTCAGTGCGGTCGTCACGAACTCCGGCAACACCGCTGCCACCGCCCCGTACTTCACGTGCACCGCAGCCGTCGGGGCCGACACTGCGAACGCCCTCTTCGCGTACCGGCTGACCGAAGCCTCGAACGCCTCGACGGCCACGGACTGGTCCGGCAAGGGCGCGAACGGCACCTACCAGGGCTCCATGGCGGCCACGACCCCGAGCCCGAACGCCTGCCCCCGCGACGCCGGGAGCTCCTACGTCCTGAACGGCTCGACGAGCTTCGTGTCCACGCCGAGGTCGTCCGCGAACCCCACCACCTTCAGTGAAGAGGTCTGGTTCAGGACCACGGTCGCGGGCGGCATGCTCATCGGCTTCGGGAGCAACCAGGTGCAGGCCTCGGGGCAGCACGACCGGCAGGTGTACATCAACACCGGCGGCCAGCTCGTGTTCGGCACCTACAACGGGACGACCCAGGTGGTGACCTCGCCGAAGGCCTACACGGACGGCGCCTGGCACCACGTGGTCGCGACCATGTCCGCCGGCACCGGGATGCGCCTGTACGCCGACGGGGTCCTCGTCGCCTCGAACACGGCGTACACCGCGCCGGAGCCGTACACCGGCTACTTCCGCATCGGGTACGACACCGTCTCCGGGTGGCCGGGGCAGCCGTCGAACTTCGCCTTCACGGGGTCGATGCGGTACGCAGCCGTGTACAGCACGGTGCTGTCGGCGACGCAGGTCGCGAACCACGCGGCGGCGGGGCGCTGACCTTCCTGCCAGCGGCGCCGGGGCCATCCGCGGCGACCGCCGACGGCCGGTTCGTCGTCAGGGGCAGGCGACCGCGACGGAACCGGTCGACGGCGTCTCGACCGCGACGGGCTCGCCGGTCGGCGCGGCGTTCGACCGGCGCAGCCCCATCGACACCAGCACGACCGCGCCGACCACGGCGACCGCACCGGAGAGCCAGAAGTCGGCCGCCAGCCCGAAGGACGACACCGCGGCACCGCCGAGCACCGATCCCGCGGCGATCGCGAGCTGGATGGTGGTGACGAACAGGGCGAGCCCGGTCTCCGAGCCGCTCGGCGACGCCGTGGACATCCAGGTCTGCATCCCGAGCGGCAGCGCGCCCCAGACCAGACCCCACACGACGAGCACGATGAACACCCCGACCACCGAGTGCGCGAGGAGCGGGAGCAGGACGACGGCTCCGGCCAGGACGAACTTCGCCGACCCGATGGTGCCGAGAACGCTCCGGCCGAGGGTGAAGCCGGCGGCGAAGTTGCCGACGATGCCCGCGATGCCGAACACCAGGAGCGCGACCGTGATGGTGTCCGGGCTGACCCCGACGAGGTCCTGCAGGTACGGCGCGATGTAGGTGTAGGCGGCGAACTGCGCGGCGAACAGGAACGCCGCGGCGATGAGGCCGACGCGGGCACGCGGCACGCGCAGCAGCGAGCCGAGCGTGGCGAACCGCACCTGCTGCAGCGCGGGGATCTTCGGGAGCATGGCGAGCTGCAGGCCGAGCGCGACGAGACCGAGTGCGCCGCCGATGACGAACGCGAGACGCCAGGTCGCCAGGGACGAGACGAGTGCGCCGAGCGGCAGGCTCACGACGGTCGCGACGGAGACACCCGCGGTGATGAGGGACGTGGCGCGGATCACGGCGTCGGACCGGACGAGGCGGCCCGCGATCCCGGCGCCGATGGCCCAGAAACCGCCGATGCCGACCCCGAGGAGCATCCGCGCGACGAGCAGGACCCCGAACGACGGGGCGATGGCGGCGAGACCGTCGGCGACGACGAGCAGCACGGTCAGGGAGACCAGGACGACCCGGCGGTCGACCCGCGACGTGAGCACGGTGACGACGGGGGCGGCGACGGCTCCGACGAGGCCGGTGGCGACCACCATCAGGCCGGCGGTGCCGATCCCGACGTCGAGATCGGAGGCGATCGCCGGGAGGAGCCCGATCGGGAGGAACTCGGACAGGACGAGGACGAACGATCCGAGTGCGACGGACGTGACGCTGAGCCACCCGCGGCGCTCTGCTGACGAGGTCATGCGCTGCACAAGCGTCGGGACCGCGGAGCCATTCCCGCGCGACGACCGAGGCGTTGCGGGTCGTGCGGGTGATGCCGCCGTTCGGGTTCGGCGGCATCACCGCACTGCGGTCGGTCTGCCTAGGGTGCAGGCCGGCGCGCGCGCCTCTCAGACGCTCCCTCGAACCTAGGGAAATCGTTATGTGGAGTCAAGCGACCACTTAATCCGGACGATTAGGGTTCTCTCATGTGTGCTGCCGAGCGTGTCCGCGCCGAGCGAGTGGAGGTGCGTCGGAGCCGCGATGCCATCCTCGCCGCAGCCGAACGACACTACGCGGTGCACGACGCCGACCCCACCATGGCGCAGCTCGCGCACCTGGCGAACGTCGGGACGGCGACGCTCTACCGACGGTTCCCGAGCATCGACGACGTGATCCGGGCGCTCCACGGTCGCCTCGTCGCGGAGTTCGGCAGGGTCGAGGCCGCGGTCGCCGCACAACCGACGGCGTGGGACGGCGTGGTGGCCCTCGTCACCGCGATCATCGACGTCCTGCAGGAGCACCCCGCGATCCCGCGGCTCAACCGGAAGATGGTGGCGCTCGACGACGACCAGCAGTTCAGCGCACGCTGGGCCGACCAGCTCGACGCGCTGATCGTCGCCGCACAGGCCGAGGGGATGCTCCGTCCGGACGCGAACGCGAACGACGTCACGTTCGCGGCGTTCCGGATCGGCAGCTACTCGAACCTGCCGCCGGACGACGCCGACCGGATCATCGGACGGCAGGTCGGGATCGTCCTCGACGGGCTGCGCGCCGACGGAGTGCGGCATCCGCTGCCGGGCGGGCCGATCGGCCCGGACGAGGTGCACCGGGTGTTCCGGTACGAGGTGTCCCACCCCGTCGAGTGAGACACCCCGGGAAGGGGGTGGGTCAGGCGTCGAGGGCGTGCCGTGCGGCGGTGACGACCTCGGCGTCGGTGACGAAGTGCGCCGAACCGTCGTCGGCACCACCCATCGGGACGCCCGCGTGCGCGCTGTCCGGGGCGGGACGCTTCGCCGAGAGGTGCACGGCGGCCACCCCGGTGGCGATGAGCGCCGGGAGGTCCGCGGGGGTGACCCCGGCGCCGGCCATGACCTGCACCGGCCCGGCCGCGGCGACCATGCGGGCGATGGTGGCGGCACCGGCGCCTGCCGTCGGCGCAGCGCCGGAGGTCAGGACACGGGTGAACCCGAGGCCCTCGAGCGTCGCCGCGGCTGCGACCGGGTCCGCCGCGTGGTCGATCGCCCGGTGCAGGGTGACCTCGACGGTGGGGCTGACCGAGCGGGCGGCGTCCACGAAGCGGCGGAGGGAGTCCTCGTCGAGCGTGCCGTCCGGACGCAGTGCTCCGACCACGACGCCGGCGGCGCCGGAGCGGAGGACCGTGCGGACCTCGCGCACCATGAGCTCGACTTCGTCACGGTCGTGCACGAACCCGCCCGGGCGGCAGCGGACGAGGGCGTGCGCGGGGATCCCGGTCTCGTGGGTCGACTCGACGAGGGCCTGCGACGGGGTGAGCCCGCCGAGCTCGAGGCCGACGCAGAGTTCGACGCGGTCGGCCCCGCCGTCACGAGCGACGATCGCGCCGGCGGGCGAGGTGACGGCGATTTCGAGGGCAACGGTCATCGAACGACTCCGAGTGGCTGGTCCGAGGCCGGGATGATCCTGGCGGTCAGGTCCGGGGCTTCGGGGAACACTCGATCGTAGGGGAACATCGGCCGCTCGATCCGGTGGTGCCCGAGGCGCTCGAGGTCCTGGTCGACACCGCCCGGGGTGAGCGCGAGCATCCAGTCGGCGGACATGTCGAAGAGCTCGGGCTCGAGGTATCCGATCTTGACGATCACCACGTCGGCCTCCCTCGGGGTGAGGTCGAGGTCGGTGAAGTCGTGCTCGTGGTGGTACGGCTTCCGGAGCTCCGTGAGGATCGCGAACACGCTGCCGACCTGCAGCACGACCTCGGTCTCGGCATCGCGGTCGCCGTGCTTGATCGCGTGCACCCGTCCGGTCATGGTGATCGGGCCGGCGTGGACGGCATCGACGGAGGCTCCGGCCGTCACGGTGACGGTCGCTCCGACCCCGGCGTCGACGGCGGCGGCGACGGCTGCGGCACCGGGCACGCTGGCGTAGATGACGACCGGGCCGGTCGGGTCCTGGAACTCGGGGCGGGCGAGCACCTGGGTGAGGCCCCACGTCATGTCGCCCGAGCCGCCGGCCGTCGGGTTGTCGCCGGAGTCGGAGATGAAGTACGGCTTCCGAGCGCCGGAGGCGAGCGCGGCGGCGAGGCACTCGTCGAAGGAGCCGGTGGGTGCGACGAACACGAAGTCCTCGCGGACGTCCCAGAACGCCTGCGCCAGCCGTTCGGCCCCGGCGGCGACCGCGGCGGCGTCCCATCCGGTCACGACCGTGACGGCACGGTCGCGCGGCTGGTCCGCCCAGGCGTACCCGACCCAGATCGCGGCGTCGAGGACACCCTCGGTCGCTTCCACCGCGGGTACCTGGGCGTACAGGGACGCTGCCGGCTCGATGCGGGTGGAGGTCTGCTCGCCGGGCAGCAGCACGGGGATCGGGACCCAGGCCTTCACCGGTCGCTGCGAGCCGACGGGGCGGGTGGTGAGCACGTCGACCAGGTTCCGGACGGCGCGCTCCTTCGTCTCGAGGGCGTCCTCGTGCGGTGCCATCCGGTAGCAGGTGACGAGGTCGACCTGGTGGGCGAGCTCCGCGGTCACGTTGCCGTGCAGGTCCATCGACGCCGACACGATGACGTCCGGACCGACGACCGCGCGGATGCGCCCGAGCAGGTCGGCTTCGGCGTCGTCGAGCCCCTCGACCACCATGGCGCCGTGGATGTCGTACCAGAGCCCGTCCACCGGACCCAGGTCGCGCAGCCTCGCCACGATCTCCGACGCCAGCGACTCGTACGCGTCCCGGGCGACGACCCCGCCGGGCAGCGCGTGCCCGATGAGCGCCCCACGGAAGTCCGCGCGCTCCGACAGTGGCCCGAGGAAGTCGTACCGGGCGACGACCTCGTCGCCGCGGTCCGGGTGGAACGCCGCGGCGAGGGTCCGGGTCGGCGTGAACGTCGACGTCTCGATGGCGAGCCCGGCGATCGCGATGACCGGGCGGCGGACGGCGGGGGTGGCGGGCACGGTGTCAGACACGGACGCTCCTGTTCCTGGTGGTGGACTGCGGGATCGGCGCGGACAGCTCCTCGAGCGAGGCGGCGAGGCCCCGCTGCAGGGCGAACTGCCCGGCCCCGACCAGACCCGCGTCGGCGCCGAGCGACACCGGCTCGATGGCGAGGTGCTGCGTCATGAGCGGGTGGCAGCTCTCGTACAGCTGGCTCCGCACGGCGGCGATGAACGGGTCGAGGGTGGACAGGATGCCGCCGAGGTACACGGCATCCGGGTTGAAGAAGTTCACGTTGGCGGCGAGGACCTCGCCGAGGTACCGCCCGGCCATCCGCACCGCACGGGTCGTCTCGGGGTGCGCGTCGAGCGCGAGGCGCACCACGTCGGCGGTGGAGGAGACGTCGACCCCGGCGGTGGACAGGATCCGGACGAGGGCGGCGCCGGACGCCACGGTCTCGAGGCACCCGGTGTTCCCGCACGAGCACGGGGTGTCCCCGGCGGCGTCGATCCGGACGTGCGTGATGTCCCCGGCCGCACCCGTGGAGCCGCGGTAGAGCCGGCCGTCGATGACGATCCCGGCACCGATGGCGGAACCGGCCTTGATGGTGATGGTCTGCCGTCGACCCGGGTCGTGCACGGTCTGCTCACCCGCAGCCATGCAGTTCGCGTCGTTGTCGACGATCGCCGGCAGTCCGAACCGCTCGGAGAGCCAGGACGCGACCGGGAACCCGTTCCACCCCGGCATCCGGCTCGGCAGGTCGACGACGCCGGCCTCGACGTCGACGGGACCGGGCAGGCTCAGCCCGACCCCGCGGAGGCCGTCGCGACCACGCTCGTCGGCGAGCCGCTCGAGCAGCGCGGCCAGGCGGCCGAGCCCCGCGGTCGGACCGTCGGAGAGCGCGAACGGGACGTTCGCGACGGACTCGAGCGCGCCTCCAGGCAGCACGATGCCGATCCGTGCGTGACCGCCACCGACGTCGGCGGCGACCGCGTACTCGTCGACGCCGCCGATCCGGAGCACCTTGCGGGGGCGTCCGCCGGTGGAGACGTCGGTGCCCTCCTCGGCGAGCAGTCCGTGGGACAGGAGCTGCGAGACGACGTGGGAGACGGTCGAGGGCGCGGCACCGAGCAGGGCTGCGATCTCGGTCCGGCTGGCCGCCTGCCCGGAGGCGACGAGTTCCAGGACTCGGGCACTGAGGTCCGGCACAACTTTCTCCAATCCGGGCGGAAGGCGACCGGGGGACCCGATCTGCGGCGAGCCTACGGGGCAGAACCGGCGGTCGACCCTTTCGTCCGTTCCGCAGTAACGCAGTTTTTACATCGAGATGTTTGTTTTTCCAATCGCTTTGGTCCTTGACTGTCCTCGTGCCGCGAGGCGCACGTGCTCCACCTCCCCGAACCCCCGACGCCGAACCGGCGTGACCGCAAGGAGACACCGCATGTCCAAGCCCCGTCGCTGGGCGCTCCTCACCGGAGCGGCGCTCGCCGTGAGCGCCCTGCTCGCCGGCTGTTCCGGAGGCGGCAACGCCTCGCAGGGATCGTCCGACGAGATCAACTACGCGCTGCCCGCCAACTTCACGCCGAACTGGATCCTCCCGATCGGCACCGCGGCCCACCTCAACACGAACAACGGCTCCATCGCGCAGTCGCTGTACGAGCCGCTGATCGCGTACGACGGCTCCACCGGCAAGATCGCGTGGAACAAGGACGGGTCGGTCGCCACGGACGTCTCCTTCGCCGCCGACTCGAAGAGCGCCACGGTGACCCTCGGGGACCGGCACTGGTCGGACGGCAAGCCGATCACGAGTCGCGACGTCGAGTTCTGGTTCAACCTGATCAAGGCGAACAAGGACCAGTGGGGCTCCTACTCCGAGGGCAAGGCGCCGGACAACTGGACCTCGTTCAAGACCGTCGACGACACGCACTTCACGATCACGTTCGACAAGGCGTACAACTCCGACTGGATGCTCGCCAACCAGCTGAGCCACATCATCCCGCTGCCCCAGCACACGTGGGACAAGACCAGCGCGAGCGCGAAGGTGTCCGACGCCGACGAGACCGCCTCGGGTGCCAAGCAGGTGTGGAAGTACCTCAACACCGCGGCCGGCAAGATCTCGGACTACGCGAGCGACGACCTGTGGAAGACGATCTCCGGCCCGTACGGCGTCAAGTCGTTCACCACGGCCGGCAAGGTCACGCTGACGGCCAACACGAAGTACGACGGCGGCGAGAAGCCCTCGATCAAGACGGTCAACCTGCTGCCGTTCACCACGGCCGACGCCGAGGTCAACGCGGTCCGCTCCGGCGAGGTCGACTACGGCTACATCAACGCCACCGACATGGACCAGAAGTCGTCCTTCACCTCGAAGGGCTACGACGTCGAGCCGTGGACCGGCTGGGCGATCACGTACATGCCGTACAACTTCAACAACCCCACCATGGGCGCCGTCTTCAAGCAGCTGTACGCCCGCCAGGCCGTCCAGATGTCGATCGACCAGAAGAGCCTGTCGAAGGTCGTCTTCAACGGCACCGCCACCTCGACCTACGGGCCCATCCCGCAGGCGCAGGAGTCCGACTACGTCTCCGACGTGCAGAAGTCGAACCCGTACCCGTTCAGCACCTCGAAGGCCAAGGGCCTCCTCACCAGCCACGGCTGGACCGAGCAGGGCGGCACGATGGTCTGCACCGACCCGGGCACCTCGAGCAGCCAGTGCGGCGAGGGCGTCGACAAGGGCACGAAGTTCACCATGCAGGTCCTCTCGCAGTCCGGCTCGACCGTCACCGACAACATGATGAGCGCCATCCAGTCCTCGCTCCAGAAGACCGGCATCGGCTTCACCATCAAGACCGCACCGGTGTCGAGCGTCCTCTCGCAGACCCCGACCTGCACCGCCGACGAGGACAGCTGCAAGTGGGACCTGTCGTTCTTCGGCACCGCGGGCAGCTGGTACTTCCCGGCCTACCCGACCGGTGAGTCGCTCTTCTCGACCGGCGGTTCGGCGAACTTCGGCAGCTACTCGAACAAGCAGGTGGACGCGCTCATCGACGCGACGACCACCTCGCCCGACGCCAGCGCGGTGCAGGACTACAGCGCCGCGGTCGCGAAGGACCTGCCGGTGATCTGGCTGCCGAGCCCGGACTACCAGATCTCGGTCGTCAAGAAGGGTCTGACCGGGTTCGACCAGGACTCGCTCGCCAACTTCCACCCGGCCCAGTGGAAGTGGAGCAAGTAGCCACGTGACCACGGACTGGAGGCGCGGCGCGCGTCCCACGCGCACCGCGCCTCCAGTCCCTCCCACGTCTCCACCCCGACCATCGGAAGCCGCATGACCACAGTCTTCTACCTCACCAGGCGCGTCCTGCAGGCGCTCGCGGTGATCCTCATCGTCACGATCGTCGTGTTCTGCCTGCTGCACGCCCTGCCGGGCGGTCCCGCCCGCGGCGTCCTCGGGGTCTCCGCGACGCCCGCGCAGATCACCGCGTTCAACCAGGCGCAGGGGCTCGACCAGGCGCTCCCCGTGCAGTACCTCCGGTTCCTCGGACGCCTGCTCACCGGTGACCTCGGCACCTCCTACACGCTCAACGAGCCGGTCTCGCAGCTCATAGCCGAGCGCCTGCCGAAGACCCTCGTCCTCACCGGGATGTCCGCCGTGCTCGGCCTCGTCATCGCGATCCCGGTCGGCATGTGGCAGGCGGTCCGCCGCAACGGCGCGGTCGACTACACCGCCACCGCCCTCGCGTTCGTCTTCTACTCGACGCCGGCGTTCTTCCTCGGCCTCGTCCTCATCATCGTGTTCAGTCAGCAGCTGCCGTGGCTGCCGTCCCAGGCCCCGAGCGGCAACACGCTCGCCGAGGTGTTCCAGGACCCGGCCGGGCTGGTGCTCCCCGTCGTCACCGGTGCGCTCGCGATGATCGCCGTGTTCAGCCGGTACATGCGCGCCTCGACGCTCGAGAACCTCCACGAGGACTACGTGCGCACCGCCCGCGCCGGCGGAGCCTCGACCGTGACGATCCTGCGGCGACACGTGTTCCGGAACTCGCTCACCCCGGTGGTCGCGATGCTCGGGTACTACCTGCCGGTGCTGTTCGGCGGCGCGCTCGTCACCGAGCAGCTGTTCAACTACCCCGGCATGGGACTGCTGTTCTGGAACGCGGCGCAGACGTCGGACTACCCGACCCTGCTCGGCTGCGTCCTCGTCATCTCGATCGCGACGGTCGTCGGCACACTGCTCGCCGACGTCGCGCAGTCCGTGATCGATCCCCGAGTGAAAGCAGGCCGCGCATGACGACCGTCACGTCCGTCATCGACACTGCGTCCACTCGCGACGTGAAGGGAGTCCGCGCATGAGCGCCGTGCAACTGGCTCCGGAAGCGCCCGGCGCACCCGTCGTCGTCGCGTCGACCGGGTGGAGACTCGCCGTCCGCCGCTTCCGGCACAACACCCTCGCGGTGATCGGCCTCGTCGTCATCGTCGTCATCGTGCTGTTCTGCTTCGTCGGCCCGTTCCTCTACCCGACCGACCAGACCCACACGCAGCTGTCCCAGGCGAACCTCGGGCCGAGCGCCGCGCACTGGCTCGGCACCGACGCCGTCGGCCACGACGTGCTCGGTCGCCTGATGTTCGGCGGCAAGGTCTCGCTGATGGTCGGCATCGCGGCGGGCATCCTCGCCACGGTCGTCGGCACGCTGTGGGGCTCGGTCGCCGGGTACGTCGGCGGCTGGGTCGACGCGGTGATGATGCGCGTGGTCGACGCGGGCATCGCGATCCCGGCCCTCTTCATCCTGCTCGTCATCTCGGCGATCACGACGCCCGGGGTGTGGGGCCTCATCGTGATCCTCGGCTTCGTGTCGTGGCTCGTGCCCTCCCGCCTCATCCGCGCCGAGACGCTGACGCTGAAGAACCGCGACTACGTGCTCACCCTCCGCGCGATCGGCGGCTCGCACGCCCGTGCCATCGGCAAGCACCTGCTGCCGAACTCGGTGTCCACGATCGTCGTCGCCGCCACGTTCCAGGTCGCCGACGCGATCCTCCTCGTCGCCTACGTCTCCTACCTCGGCCTCGGCGTACAGGCACCGGCGACGGACTGGGGTGGCATGCTCTCGGCGGGACTCACCGCCGCCTACTCGGGACGCTGGTGGCTGATCGTGCCGCCGGGTCTCGCCGTGATCCTCGTCGTCTGCGCGTTCAACGCCGTGGGTGACGGGCTCCGGGACGCATTCGACGTGAGGGGCCGCTGATGTCCATCCTGACCACCACCGACCTCGGGGTCACCTTCCGCACCGAGTCCGGGACCGTCGACGCGGTCCGCGGGGTGTCCCTGCACGTCGAACCCGGGGAGACCCTGGCGCTCGTCGGCGAGTCGGGCTCCGGCAAGTCCACGGTCGCGCTCGCCGCGATGGGGCTCCTCTCCGGCAACGCCACCGCCACCGGCAGCGCGATCGTCGACGGCCACGAGGTCGTCGGCGCCGGCGAGGACTCGCTGCGCGGCCTCCGCGGCAAGACCGTCTCGATGGTCTTCCAGGAGCCCGCCACCGCCCTCGACCCGCTCACCCGTGTCGGTGCGCAGATCGCCGAGGTGATCCGGAACCACCGGGGCGTCTCCGCGTCGGCAGCGTCAGCGCTCGCCGTGGAGCTGCTCGACAAGGTCGGCATCCCGTCGCCCGAGTCCCGCGCGAAGGCCTTCCCGTTCCAGCTCTCGGGCGGGCAGCGCCAGCGCGTCGTCATCGCCATGGCCATCGCCAACTCCCCGGCACTCCTCATCGCGGACGAGCCGACGACCGCCCTCGACGTCACCGTGCAGGCCGAGATCCTCGAGCTCCTGCGGAAGCTCGCCGCCGACACCGGCACGGGCGTCCTGCTCGTCACGCACAACATGGGCGTCGTCGCGGACTTCGCCGACCGGGTCGCGGTGATGCTGCAGGGTGAGATCGTCGAGACCGGGGGCGTCGAGGACGTGCTGCTCCGGCCCGAGCACGACTACACGAAGCGGCTGCTCGCGGCGGTGCCGCGGTTGGCCGTCGCGGGCACGACGGCTGCACCCGTGGTCGCGGGCACCCCGGCTGCACCCGTGGTCGCGGGCACCGCGGCTGGTCCCGTCGGCACGACTCCGGACGACGCAGCCGGGAGGCGCGACGCGGCCCCGGTGGTCGACCTGCGGGACGTCTCGGTGACGTTCGGGCGCGGGGCGCGCGCGGTGCACGCCCTGCGGGGCATCGACATCGCCGTCCACGCCGGCGAGACGGTCGGCCTGGTCGGCGAGTCCGGTTCCGGCAAGTCGACGGCGGCACGGGTCGCACTCGGCCTCGTCAAGCCGACCTCGGGCAGCGTGCACCTGTTCGGGTCCGACCTCCGCACCGCGAAGGGCCGTGACCGCCGAGCGCTCCGATCCGGGATCGGCGTCGTGCTGCAGGACCCGGTCGCCTCGCTCGACGCCCGGATGTCGGTCGCCGAGTGCATCGCGGAACCGCTCGCCGTGCACCGTCGGGGGATGTCCTCGGCCGACCGCCGACGTCGCATCGACGAGGTGCTCGACGCGGTCCGGCTGCCCCGGACGCTGGCGTCCCGAGCACCCCGGGAGCTCTCGGGCGGCCAGCGCCAGCGGGTCTCGCTCGCCCGGGCGCTCGTGCTCTCCCCACGGCTGCTCGTCGCCGACGAACCGACCAGCGCGCTCGACGTCAGCGTGCAGGAGACCGTCCTCGAGGTGCTCGGTGAACTGCAGGGCGAGCTCGGGTTCGCCTGCCTGTTCGTCTCGCACGACCTCGCCGTCGTGCAGCAGTTCGCCGAGCGGGTCGTCGTGATGCGCCAGGGCGTCGTCGAGGAGCAGGGGACCACCGGCACCACGCTCCTGCACCCCACCACCGACTACACCCGGCGGTTGCTCGCCGCGGTGCCGGTCCCCGACCCGATCGTGCAACGGCAGCGCCGGGCCGAGCGGCTCGCGACCCTCGCGGCGGTGACCGCGTGATCGCCGACGGGGGCCGTGCCGTCGTCGCGGGTGTCGACGTCGGCGGGACGAACACGAAGGTCATCCTCGCGACACCGACGCTCGACGTCGTCGACCGGATCGACCTGCCGACGCCCGCCCACGCCGGCGGCGCCGCGATCGTGGCGGCAGCCGTCGAGGCGGTGACGGACCTGCTCGACCGGCACCGCGCCTCCTTGACGGGGGTCGGGGTGGGCGCGGCCGGCGTCGTCGACCGGGCCACGGGGACGGTCCTCGTCACGGGCAACTCGTTCACCGGCTGGGCCGGTCACGGCGTCACCGACTCGTTCACCGCGGCACTCGGCGTGCCCGCGACGCTCGACAACGACGTGAACGCGTTCCTGCTCGGCGAGGTCGCGACCGGCGCCGTCGCGGGGGAGTCCGACGTGCTCGGCATGACCCTCGGGACCGGCGTCGGCGGAGCGTTCGTCCTCGGCGGGGCCCTCTTCGCCGGGCCGCGGGGTGCGGCGGGGGAGATCGGGCACGTCCCGGGCTTCGGCGACGCGCTCTGCACGTGCGGGCAGATCGGCCACCTCGAGACCATCGCGGGTGCCCGGGGCATCGCCGACCGCTACGCCGAACGGTCCGGCCGTCGGGCGTCCGTGCGCGAGATCGCCGAAGCGGCGCGGGCAGGGGACACCGACGCGGCCGCGGTCTTCGAGTCGGCCGGGTGGGGGCTCGCTCGGGCTGCCCTGCTGACGGCGGGGATCCTCGACGTGACCACCGTCGTCATCGGCGGCGGGATCGCCCGGTCGTGGGACCTGCTCGAGCCCGCCATCACCGCCGCCATCGCGCTCGAACCCCCGGTGTCGGGTGCGCCGATCCGCCTGGCGCAGTCGACGCTCGGGTCCGACGCCGTCGCGCTCGGGGCGGCTGCCCAGGTGCGGGACCTCGTGCTCGGCGGTGCGGTCGTCAACGATCGATGACACCTTTTCCTTTGTAAGCGAGCGGTTACAGGCCGCAGTTGTAAGCGATCGGTTACAGCACTAGACTGTAACCGTTCGCTTACAAAAGGGGTGCCGATGGTCGTCGACAGTGCGCTGGTGCTCGGTGATCTGGTCCACGAGCGCCGGACGGCGCGCGGCTGGTCCCAAGGGGACCTGGCGCAACGAATGGGCGTGAGTCGGCGGTGGGTCAACGAGTTCGAGAGCGGCAAGGGCTCGGCGCAACTCCGGCTCGCGTTCGACGCGCTGACCGTGCTCGGTGTGGTACTCGAAGTGCGAGATGAGCCTGATGAGTGAGCTGCGAGCCTTCCTTGACGGCGTGCTGGTCGGCGCGTTCGAGATGAGCGCCGCTGGCAACACCACCTTCACCTACGACGACGGGTACCGATCTCTTCCGACGGCCACACCGTTGTCGTTGTCCATGCGAACCAGCCGGAGTGGGTGGAGAGCGGGGGTTGCGGGGCCGTGGCTCGCCGGGCTCCTGCCGGACAGCCCCGGACGGCTGCGGGAGCTCGCCACCGAGTTCCAGGTCACCGAGAACCCGTTCCGGTTGCTCGAACGCATCGGTCGTGATGCGGCCGGCGCGGTGCAGCTGCTTCCTCCGGGGGAAGCATCGACGGACAGCGCAGTCCGACGGGGGGACGTGCAGCGGCTGACCGACCACGACCTCTCGACGATGCTGCGCGACCTCGCTCGCAACCCGGGGACATGGGGCGGGACGAAGAACGGTGGTCGTTGGTCGCTCGCAGGTGCCCAGAGCAAGGTCGCGCTGTTCCGGTTCGACGACGGGACGTGGGGTGTCCCGCACGACTCGACGCCGACGACGCACATCCTGAAGCCGGTCGTGGCGACGATGCCGGACCACGACGTGAACGAGTTCGTCTCGATGGAAGCGGCGCGACTCCTCGGTTTCTCAGTCGCGGACCACGAACTCCTTCGTACTTCGACGGGGGAGCGCGTCTTCGTCAGCAGGCGCTACGACCGGGTGCGGGCTGACGACGGCACCTGGCACCGCCTGCACCAGGAGGACACCTGTCAGGCCTTGTCCGTGTACCCGGCGCGGAAGTACCAGGAGGAAGGGGGTCCGTCCGCGAAGCAGGTCGCCGCGCTCCTCCGGCGGTCCATCGGGGAGCCTGACGAACGAAGAGCGGCGCAGCGACAGTTCTTCGACGCGCTCGTGCTCACCGTGGCGATGCTCGGTACCGATGCGCACGCCAAGAACTACTCGCTCGTCCTCGACGGCCGGTCAGTCGGCCTCGCGCCGCTGTACGACCTCGGGTCGCACGCCGCCTACCCGTCTGCCGACGGCTCGGCGCTCCGCGGAGCCATGTCGATCGGCGGCGAGTACCGCTTCGACGCGATCGGCGAGCCACAGTTCCGCGACCTGGCGCGGTCCTTCGACATCACGTCCGACGAAGCGACCGACCGCTACCGCCGCATCACGTCCGCGGTCGCGGATGCGTTCTCCCAAGCAGCACACGGCGTGTCCGAGTCGTTCGCACGCGAGCTGGCGGACGCCGTGGCCGCCAACGCGAAACGACGCGGGTGGACGAGCGCCGTTCGGTGAACGCTCTCCTCGTGCCGGACGTCCTCGGTCCGCGCACACGACCAGAGCCGGTCCGAACCACCTGATCTCGTGGTTCGGGCCGGCTCGGCTCGTACGGGCTGTGCGCCCTGGAGCGCCGCGGACGCTATGCCCGACGTGCTCCGACGCGCGGCAGCAGCAGCCCGAGCACGATCATCGCGACGGCGAGCACGAGGTGCAGGACGTTGTCGGCGCTGTTCAGCGGGACGAAGTTCGCCGGGTCGGCCATGCCCGCGGTGAACAGGCCGTAGACGAACAGGACCGCGTAGACGATGCCGCCGACGACCAGGTAGAGCCGTGCTCCGCGGGCGCTGCGGGCGGCGAGCAGTCCGACGACGCCGAACAGCAGGTGCACGATGTTGTGCAGGACGGACACCTGGAACAGGCCGACGAGCATCGCCATCGAACCGTGGCCGGCCACGGACATCGTGCCCATGTCCATCGTCAGGCCGGGGACGAAGCCGGCGATGCCGACGAGGAGGAACACGACGCCGAAGACGAAGGCGCCCTTCTGGGTCCAGGTCGAGCCGTACCCGATCCGGTTGGTGGCTGCGTTGCTGGTCATGGTGCGACCTCTCTCTCGACGGGTCCGGTGCCCCTGCACCGGATCGGGCGCTGATGACGCCCACAGCACATTCGGAGCAGTTCTCCTGCCGGTTTGCAGCAGACCTCGGGTGTCCGGTCCGCGCAGTCGGCCTGAGCCGGTCGGGAGCGGTCCGCGAGCACTGTGGGCCCATGAGCCAGTACGAGAAGCGCGACCCGAACACCCTCTACCCGAAGCCACCGTTCCCGAAGCAGGAGCAGTCCCTGCCCGGAGCCGCGTGGAAGATGGACCCGGAACCCGACCACGGCGAGCAGAGCTACGTCGGCAGGGAACGGCTGACGGGCTACCGCGGGATCGTCACCGGCGCGGACTCCGGCATCGGCCGTGCCGCCGCCATCGCCCTCTCCCGTGAGGGCGCCGACCTCGTCCTCTCCTACCTGCCCGACGAGCAGGAGGACGCCGAGCAGGTGCGCGACCTGTTCGAGGGCGAGGGACGCCGTGTCGTGCTCGTCCCCGGGGACATCTCCGACGAGCAGTACTGCGGGGAGCTCGTGCAGCGGGCCGTGGACGAGTTCGGCGGGCTCGACACCCTCGTCATGGTCGCCGGCCGGATGGACAGCAACGAAGACATCCTCACCCTCGACACCGCGATGTTCGACTCCACGTTCAAGACGAACATCTACTCGCTGTTCTGGCTGACGAAGGCCGCCGTGCCGCACATGGAGCCCGGTTCGACGATCGTCACGACCGGGTCCATCCAGGCCTCGACGCCGTCGCCGGACAAGATCGACTACGCCGTCTCGAAGGGGGCGATCAAGCTCTTCACCGAAGCCGTCGCCCAGCAGCTCGCGCCGAAGGGCATCCGCGTCAACTCGGTCGCGCCGGGACCGGTGTGGACGCCGCTGCAGCCGGGTTCCGACGACGCCGAGACGGTGTCGCACTTCGGTGAGTCCTCGCCGTTCGGTCGCCCGGGGCAGCCCGCCGAGCTCGCTGCCGCGTACGTGCACCTTGTCAGCCCGGAGTCGAGCTACCAGTCCGGTTCGACCGTCACCGTCGCGGGCGGGACGCCCGCGTTCTAGACGGAACGGCTGACGGCCTGGAGGCGCGTGGCGGGTCCGCCACGCGCCTCCAGGCCGTCGTGGGGTCGCGTCGGTCCTGCCGCGATCCGCAGCTCCTTGCCCGGACCCAGTGTGGGTGTCTGAGCACCTCGGACACGCGGCGGTGGCACGATCGGTTCCGGGCCGACGGCGGTCCGGACGATGACGGGAGCAGTACATGGCAGGCGTGACGCACGTGGTCCTGGTGGAGTGGGAACCGCAGACGGACCGGTCCGCAGAAGCCGATGCGCTCGTGGGTCAGCACCTCGGCCGGGTCGACGGCGTCGAGTCGGTCCGCTCCGGGACCAGCATGAGCACCGAGGGACTGGAGGGCGGGTTCGACTGGATGCTCGTCGTCCGCTTCCGCGACCGCGAGGCGCTCGCCGGGTACCTGCCGCACCCGGAGCACCGGCCGGTCGCCGAGTTCATCGGTGCGGCGAGCGCGCGCGTCGTCGTCTTCGACGTCGAGGACTGACGCGGCGCCGACGCACTCGACGCACCGACACGGTCAGCGGACCCGCGGGCGCTCCGCTCCGAGGACGCCGAGGAGCGCGAGGGCGTCCGCGTCCGGTGATCCGGGCGGCGCCGTGTAGAGCACGAGGAACTGGTCCTGGTCGGTCAGCGCCAGGCTGTCGCAGTCGACCGTGACCGGACCGACCTCCGGGTGCCGGAAGGTCTTCGTGAGCACGCGTGCCGGCTGGACGTCGTGCCGTTCCCAGAGCCGGGCGAACGTGTCGTTGCCCGTCCGGAGGTCGTCCACCAGCCCCACCACGGTCGGGTCCGACGGGTACCGGGCGAGCGTGGAGCGGAGCTGCATGACCACGTGTCGCTGGAACTCCGCGCCGTCCGAGATCCCGTACGGCGGCTCCTCCGGTGCGGACCCGGAAGTCGGGAACGCCCGCCGGGCGAGGTTCCGTCCGTCGCCGTCCTGCAGGGCGAAGTCCTCCATCAGCGCTGCCGCGAGGTCGTTCCACGCGAGGACCTCGAACGCGGCGGAGAGCACGATCGCCGCGGTCTGGGGCAGCCGGTCGATGACGGCGAGGATGCTCGGTCGGACGTCCCGCCGCAGCGTGCCGTCGTGCAGCGGTGCCGTGCCGGCGAGGAGGTGCAGGTGCTCCGACTCGGCCCCGCTCAGCCGGAGCGCCCCGGCGACGCCGGCGAGCACCTCGGCGGACGGTCGGGGCGCCCGGCCCTGTTCGAGTCGCACGTAGTACTCGGTGGAGATGTGCGCGAGGACCGCCACCTCCTCGCGCCGGAGGCCCGGGGTCCGGCGCCGCGGACCCGACGGCAGACCGACGTCCTCCGGTCGTACGCGTTCGCGTCGGGTGCGGAGGAACGCGGCGAGCTCCTGCTTGTCCATGCCCCGAGTCTGCGCCTTCCGCGCACCCGGATCCTGGTACCGGGTGTACCTGGATCGCATCCCCGGACACCGGCGACGCTGGCGGCATGACGAACGAGAACCCCTCCACCCCCATCGGCCTGCTCTCCGGCAAGGTCGCCTTCATCACCGGCGCCAGCCGCGGTATCGGTGCCGCCGCAGCCCGGCTCTTCGCCCGCGAGGGTGCCGCCGTCGTGCTGGCCGCACGGAGCGCCGACGCACTCGACGCGGTCGTCGCCGACGTCCGCGCAGCGGGCGGGACGGCCGACGCGGTCGCCCTCGACCTGGCGGACCCCGCGAGCATCCGCGCCGCCGTGGCACGGGTCGACGAACTGCACGGACGACTCGACGTGGCGTTCAACAACGGTGCTGCGATCCAGCAGCCCGGACCGCTCGACACCACCACGGACGAGGACATCGACACCCAGTTCGCCGTCAACTTCCGTGGCCACTGGGTCGCCATGACCGCCGAGGCCGAACTGATGCGTCGCTCCGGAGCCGGTGCGATCGTGAACACCTCGAGCATCGGGAGCCGCCGCGCGAACCCGGCACTGCCTGCCTACGGCGCGATGAAGCGGGCGCTCAACAGCATCACCGAGACCGCGGCCGTGACCTGGGCGGCCGACGGCATCCGGGTGAACGGGATCACCCCGGGCGGCACGGCCACCGAGATGATCGACGCGTGGGAGGCGGCGACGCCGGGGATCACCGCGCAGATCAACGCGACCGTCCCGCTCGGACGCATGGCGGAGCCGAGCGAGGTGGCCGAGGTGGCGGCCTGGCTGCTGAGCGACCGGGCCTCGATGGTCACGGGCGCGATGGTGCCGGTCGACGGCGGCGCCGGCGCCTGATCCCGGGTCAGCGGCCGGGGAGGGTGCTCAGCGGCTGGGACCGCTGCTCGAGCAGTTCGGCGTAGTGGCCGTCCCGCTCGGCCCAGCGGAGTGGCTGCGCCCGTTCGACGACGATCTCGTGCGGCGTCGGCGTGCGCGTCAGCAGCCCGATGACCTCGTCGAGGAACGCGTCGAGCGGCAGGGCGTTGGGGTTCACCTGCTCCTGGCCGGCCGTGGCGACGGCGGGCGGGACGAGCTCGGTGACGCCGACGCCGGTGCCGGCGAGGTGGGCGCGGAGCGACTCGCTGTAGGCGTGCACCGCGGCCTTCGATGCGCCGTACGTCGCCATCAGCGGGAAGGGCGTGAAGGCGATGCCGGACGTGACCGTGAGGAAGTCGCCGTGGCCCTGCGCGATGAGGTGCGGCGTGAAGGCGTCGAGCACGCGGATCGTGCCGAGGAGGTTCGTGTCGATCGTGGTCGCTGCCTGCGCGAAGTGCGCCGGGTCGCGGAGGTCCTCGAGGAGCATCACGCCCGACATCGTCACGACGAGGTCGAGGTCGGGGTGGCCGGCGAGGACCGAGTCCCGCGCGCGGAGGACCGAGTCGGGGTCGGTGACGTCGATCGTGACGGTCTCGAGGTCGTCGACCCGGCTGGTGTCGCGGCCGCCGACGACGACCGTGGAGCCGGCGTCCGCGAAGCGACGGGCCAGGCCGCGGCCGATGCCGGACGTGCCGCCGACGACGAGGACGGTGCGGTGGGAGATGTCCATGTCAGGTTCCTGGTTCTGTGTGGTGGACGGTGCACCACGATGGTGCTTCCGGTCGCTCCGGGCAGGAAGGACCTCGGTGATCCGGGGGTGTGGCAGGGCACCTCACGCCGCGGGCGTCGAGCAGTAGCGTGAGCCGCATGGAGCGACCACCCGCGGCGAACCGGCTCGGCGAGTACCTGATCGCCCGTCGGGGGCTCGTCACCCCGGAGCGGGTCGGCCTCCCGTCCGGCCCGAACCGGCGGGTCCCCGGGCTCCGGCGCGAGGAGGTCGCCCTGCTGGCCGGGATCAGTCTCGACTACTACATGCGCCTCGAACGCGGTCGGGACGACCACCCGTCGCCACAGGTGCTCGAGTCGCTCGCGGGCGTGCTCCAGCTCGACGACGTCGAGAAGGAGTACCTGCTCGGTCTCGGTGACCACCGTCCCCGCGCCCGACGCAACCGGACGGTGGAACGGGTGCCCGCGCGCCTGCACCAGCTCCTCGCGACGCTCGAGGTCCCGGCGTTCATCGAGGGACGCCACTTCGACGTCCTCGCGTCGAACGCGATCGCCCGGGCGTTCTCACCGCGGCTCGCACCGGGGCACAACCGCCTCCGGTCGCTCCTGCTCGACCCCGAGGAGCGCGCGTTCCAGTCGGAGTGGGAGCGGGCGACGGCGGACGCGGTCGCGTCCTTCCGGCACCTGGTCGGCGACGACGTCACGGACGTCCGTGCGATCGAGCTGGTGGGGGAGCTGTCGTTGGCGAGCGCGCGGTTCCGGACCCTCTGGGCGCGCCAGGACGTCCGGGAGCTCTCGGGGAACTCGGCCGTCGTCCACCACCCGTCCGTGGGCACGATGCGGATGCACCGCGAGAAGCTGCCCGTCGACGGGCTGGTGCTGGTGGTCTACCACCCGGAGGTGGACGGCGACAGCGCGGAGAAGCTGCGCCTGCTGGCGTCGCTGGCAGCGGGTCGCGATGGTGACCATCGGACGAACGGGAGGCGCGTGGCGGGCCCGCCACGCGCCTCCCGGCCGTCGCGTTCGTAGTATTGAGCCGTGGCCGACACGACTGAACCGACCGTCCTGCTGACCGCCTTCGAGCCCTTCAGCGGTGACGCGCGGAACCCGTCGTGGGACGCTGCGCAGCAGCTCGCGGCGGCGTGGGACGGCCCGGCGACCCTCGTCGTCGAGCAGCTCCCCGTCGTGTTCGCCGAGGAGCGGGCTCGTCTCGCCGCCCTCATCGCGAAGCACCGCCCGACCGTCGTCGTCGCGACGGGCCTCGCTGCCGGACGCTCCGCTGTCACGCCCGAGCGCGTCGCGATCAACGTGATGGACGCCCGGATCCCGGACAACGCCGGGGCGCAGCCGATCGACGAACCGATCGACCCGTGCGGTGCTCCCGCTGCCTTCTCCGGCCTGCCGATCAAGCGGATCGTGCGGGATGTGCTGGCTGCAGGTGTCCCCGCGGCCGTGTCGAACACCGCGGGGACCTTCACCTGCAACCAGGTGTTCTACGAGCTGATGTCCTTCGCCGAGCGTGAGGGCTTCCGCGCCGGCTTCGTGCACGTCCCCGCGACGCCGGACATCGCCGGTGACGGCCCGTCGCTCGAGCTGGAGCAGATCGTCGCAGCACTCGACGCGGTGGTCCGCGCGTCGATCGACCCCGCGGCCGACATCGTCGAACAGGGCGGCGCCGAGTCCTGACCGGCCGCTGACGGCGCACGCCGTCGCGAGCGGGCCCGGTGGGTGTTATAGTTATGAATTCAGAACCAAGGGGGCCGGTCGTCGCGCGGGAACGACGCCGGCTCGTGCACCGCCACGCGGTGTCGCCCACGCGTCCTCTGGTTCGCACCCTCGTGCCTCTCGCCGTGCGGCCCTGCCGCCGGAGCGCGATCCGTGCCCACCGAAGGAGCCCCCTTGTCCACAGCCATGCCCGAGACCCGCCGTGGACGACTCCGCGGCAACCCGGTCGCCACCCTCGTCGCCGTCTGCTTCGGCTTGTTCATGGTCGGCCTCGACGCGACGGTCGTCTCCATCGCGAACCCGGCCATCGCCGCCGACCTCGGCACCTCGTTCACCGAGCTGCAGTGGATCACCAATGCGTACCTGCTCGCGCTCGCCGTGTTCCTCATCCTCGGCGGAAAGCTCGGGGACCGCTTCGGCCGTCGGCGGATGTACCTCATCGGCGTCGTCGCGTTCGCGCTGTCCTCGGTCGCCATCGGCCTGGTCGGCACGGCGTCGGGCGTGATCACGTTCCGTGCCGTGCAGGGCCTCAGCGCCGCACTGCTGATGCCGCAGACCCTCGCGCTCCTCCGTGCGACCTTCCCCCGCGAGAAGTTCGGCGTCGCCGTCGGCGTGTGGGGCGGCGCCTCGTCCGTCGCCATCGCCGCCGGACCGATCGTCGCCGGCATCCTCGTCGCGAGCGCCGGCTGGGAGTCGGTGTTCTTCGTGAACGCCCCGATCGCGGTGATCGGCCTCGTCATCGGCGGGCTCGTCCTCCGCGAGTCGACCGCTCCGCACCGGGGCCGCTTCGACGTCGCCGGCGTGGTGCTCCTCGCCGCGGGGCTGTTCGGTATCGTGCTCGCCGTCGTGCAGTCCGAGTCGTGGGGTTGGGGGAGCCCGCTGACCCTCGGGGTGCTCGCCGCCGGTGTCGTCCTGCTCGTCGTGTTCGTCGTCGTCGAGCTCCGCGTCACCGACCCGCTGCTCCCCATGTCGCTGTTCCGCTCGTCGTCGCTGTCGATCGGCGGTCTCGGCGTCGGCGCGAACTTCTTCGCGATGCTGGGCGTGACGTTCTTCCTGTCGCTCTACATGCTCAACCTGCGCGGCGTGACCGGGGTCGAGGCCGGTCTGATGCAGCTGCCCCTCAGCGGCGTCTCGATCATCGCGTCGCCGATCGGGGCCGCGCTGGTGAGCCGGTTCGGTGTGCGGCGGACCCTGACGCTCGGGCTGCTGCTCGTCGGCATCGCCCTGCTCGCCCTGACTGCGACCACCGAGGACTCGCCGTACATCGGCATGGCGATCCCGTTCGTCGTCTTCGCGCTCGGGTCCGGTTTCACGATGACCGCGGGTGCCGAGGCCGTCGTGGGCGGCGCACCCGTCCAGCTCGCCGGGGTCGCCGGCGGGTTCCAGGCGACGTCGCTGCAGCTCGGCGGTGCCCTCGGCACGTCGGTCCTGTCGGCCGTCGTCAGCGCCGGGGTCCTGTCCGGCACCGCGGGCCTCGGGCTCGACGTCGCCGCGCGCCAGGGGCTGGCCCAGGGCATCGTGCCGAGCGGGCTCGGTGCCGCGGCGTCGGCGACCGCGCGGGACGCGTTCCTCGGCGGGATGCACACCGCCTTCGTGGTCGCGGCGGTCGTCGCGATCGTGATCGGGGTGCTCGCCGCGGTCTTCGTCCGTGACCGTTCGCACCACGCTCCGGCCGAGGTGGCGGAGGAGACCGCCGAGGCGCTCGCCGGACACGCGTGACCAGCGTCCGGACGGCGGGTGCGGTGACCAGCTGACGGACGGGAGGCGCGGTGCCGGCCGGCACCGCGCCTCCCGTCCGTGGTGGGGTCGCGCGTCAGATGAACTGGCGGAAGTTCGTCGAGGCCAGGTCGAGCAGCTCGTCCCCACGCCCGGACAGCACGGTGCGGATCGCGTAGAGCGTGAAGCCCTTCGCCTGCTCGAGCGTCACCGCCGGCGGCATCGACAATTCCTGCCGGTCCGCCTTCACCGACACCAGCGCGGGCCCGTCGTGCGCGAGCGCCGCGGCGAGGGCGTCCTCGAGCTGGTCCGACTCGTCGACCCGGAACCCCGTGATGCCGATGGCCTCGGCGACCTTGGCGAAGTCCGGGTTCTGCAGCTCCGTGCCGTACGTGACGAACCCGGCCGCCTTCATCTCGAGCTCCACGAAGTTCAGCGACGAGTTGTCGAACACGACGATCTTCACGGGCAGCTTGTTCTGCACGATCGTGATGAGCTCCCCGAGCAGCATCGTCAGGCCACCGTCACCGGCGAGGGCGATCACCTGCCGGTCCGGGAACGCCGCCTGCGCGCCGATCGCCTGCGGGACGGCGTTCGCCATGGTGCCGTGCACGAACGAGCCGATCAGCCGCCGGTCACCGTTCATCGTGAGGTACCGCGACGCCCACACGACGGGCGAACCGACGTCCGGGATGAACACGGCGTCCTGGTCGGCGAGCCGGTCCAGCGTGCGTGCGACGTACTGCGGGTGCAGCGCCTTGTGCTTGCCGGCCGGCACGGCGAGGTCGTCGAGCTTCGCCCGGGTCTTCGCGTAGTGCTTCCGGGCGTCCTCGAGGTGCTTCGTCGGGTGCGACCCGGTGAGCAGCGGGATGAGCGCGAGGGCGGTGTCCTTGACGGTTCCGACGAGCCCGATGTCCACCGGGTGCCGCCGTCCCAGCTGGGACCCGCGGATGTCGACCTGCACGTGCTTCGCCTTCGCGGGGAAGAACTGCTGGTACGGGAAGTCGGTCCCGAGCATGAGCACCACGTCGGCGTCCTCCATCGCGCGGTACCCGGACGCGAAGCCGAGGAGTCCGGTCATCCCGACGTCGTACGGGTTGTCCCACTCGATGTGCTCCTTGCCGCGGAGGGCGTGCACGATCGGCGCCTGCAGCCGTTCGGCGAGGGCGACCACCTCGTCGTGGGCGCCGGCGACCCCGGCCCCGGCGAGGATCGTGACCCTGTCGGCACCGTTCAGGAGCTCGGCGGTCCGCCGCAGCTCGGCCTCGGACGGGATGATGCGCGGCTCGGCGTGCTCGATGCGGGTGACCCGGGGTGCGACGGCCTCGGCGAGCAGGACGTCCCCGGGGATGACGAGCACCGCGACGCCGCGCTTCTCGACGGCCTCGCGCATCGCGATCTCGAGCAGGCGTGGCATCTGCGAGGGGTCGGCCACGTACTCGACGTAGACGGAGCACTCGCGGAACAGTTCCTGGGGGTGGGTCTCCTGGAAGTACCCGGAACCGATCTCGGCGGTCGGGATGTGCGCGGCGATCGCGAGGACGGGCACCCGTGACCGGTTCGCGTCGTAGAGGCCGTTGACCAGGTGCAGGTTGCCCGGCCCGCAGCTGCCCGCGCACACCGCGAGCTCCCCGGTCAGCGCGGCCTCGGCCGATGCGGCGAACGCCGCTGCCTCCTCGTGTCGGACGTGCTCCCACCGGATCGACCCGTCCTTCCGGAGCGCGTCCGTGAAGCCGTTGAGGGAGTCCCCGGGGAGGCCGTAGACCCGTCGGACCTGGTTCTCGCGGAGGGTGGCGACGATGTTCTCGGCAACGGTTGTCATGGGTCCGTTCCTAGTCCGACCGGCTGGTTGCCCGCCGCTCGCTGAACGACCTCTGATCGATCGTCACGGAAATCAGGGCTGTCGGAGCCTCCCACCTGCGACGATGAGCGGATGTCCGATGCAGCGCTCCGCCCCCGCCGACGCGAGTCCGAGCTGAACGGCATCCTCGTCCGGAGCCCGTACCCGCTCGCCTGGATCGCCATCGCGCTCGCCGCGGTCATCGTCGTCACGATCGTCGGGTTCACGCTGGGCACCGCGGACCTGGGGCTGTCGAAGGCGCTGAACGGCCTGCACACCGGGGCCGTCGGCGCCGTCTCCACCGCGATCTACCACGTCATCAGTCCCGGTCCGGCGATCGGCATCACGGTCGTCGTCGTCGCGGTGATCTGGTGGCGTGCCCGCGACGTCCGCCCGGCGCTGGCCTTCGGCGGCACGATCGCGATCACCTGGGTGCCGTCCGCCATCGTCAAGGAGATCGTGCACCGGGCCCGCCCGGACGTCGCCGTGCTGCCGCACCCGTACCCGGTGCAGCCGGATCCCGGCTACCCGAGCGGGCACACCGTGTACATCACCGCGTTCGTGATCGCCCTGGTCTGGGTGCTCGCCGACACTCGCTGGCACCGGCTCGCGCAGGTCCTCGGCGTGGTGGCGATCGTCGTGGTGTTCTTCGCCGTGACGATCGACGCCGTGCACTACCCGACTGACGCGATCGCCTCGATCGCCTGGTCGCTCCTCATCGCGCCCGGGGTCCGGGTCGTCTGGGTCGACTGGCTGATGCCGCGGATCCCGTTCCTCCGCGGCCCCCTCCGCCGGGCCTGAGGCCGAACGAGCGCCGGTACGCCGAACGGGCGCCGGTACAGTGACGGCATGGAGTCAGCGGCGTCGGACAGCCTCTTCGCCGAGCTCGCCGACGTGCTGCTCCGGATCTCGCGGGAGATCGACCCGAACGGCGCGCGGGCCATCGACATCCCGCCGCTCACCGGCACCGAGGCGCTCGTGATGCGCTGGGTCGACCGGAACCCCGGCTCGACGCCGAGCTCGGTGGCGGACGCGATCGCCCTGCAGCGGAGCAACCTCAGCGTCGCGCTCGGGTCGCTCGTGAAGAAGGGCATGGTGGAGCGCCGCCCCGATCCCGAGGACGCGCGCACGGTGCAGCTCTTCTCGACGGAGCTCGCGAAGCGCAGCGTCGAGAAGCTGCACACGCACTGGGCCGGCATGCTCCGGCAGGCGCTCGGCGCTGACGAGGGCGACCTCGTGCGGACGATCAGCGTGCTGACGCGCATCGACGACGGCCTGCGCGCCGCGCCGCGCTGATCGCGGGCGGTGTGGACGACGGCCTGGAGGCGCGTGGCGGCGCCGCCCCGCGCCTCCAGGCCTCACTCGGTCGTGTCCGGCACCTCGTCGCCGATCGGCAGCAACCGCCTGGCCCCGCGACCCTCTTCGGCCAGCTGGTCGCCGGGGTTCATCACCAGGCACGCGTTCAACGAGACGCACCCGCAGCCGATGCACTGGTTCATCTCCCGCTGGAGGCGCTCGAGCTCGAGCTGTCGCGCGCGGAGTCGTGCCCGCCACCGCTCGTTGAGCCGGTTCCAGTCCCGCAGGGACGGCATCCGGTCGGTCGGGAGCGCCTCGAACTGCTCCGCGACCTCGCTGAGCGGGATGCCGAGGCGTTTGGCGACCTGGATGATCGCGATGCGACGCTCGACGTGCCGCGGGTACAGGCGGGTGCCGCCGGCGGTGCGCTCCGGGTGGATGAGGCCCTTGCGCTCGTAGAAGTGCAGCGCTGACGCGGCGACGCCGGTCCGTTCGACCACTTCGCCGATCGTGAGGAGGTCGGTGGGGCGCTTGATCTCGACCATCGTTGTGATCCTACGGTGCGGGATCCCGGTGTCGATGATCACATCACAGTTGACATGAGATGCAATACGCAATATGTTGCGTACTACGAGCCACAGGGTGTGGCTCTCGAACCGGAGGTTTCCCGATGACCACGATCATCCAGCAGCACACATCCCGTCCGGTCCCGACGAACTGGCCGGCACCGACCGACAACCCGGTCCTCGACGCACTGCTCGGCGGGCTCGAACGCGCGGGCGCACGCCTGCCGTACCCGCTCGCGCTGCCCGTCCTGCTGGCGCACGCGGCGCTCAGCGGGCTCGCGCACCGCTGACCCGGAGACGGGACGACGTCGACGACCGAACGCCCGGCGGCCCCCACCGGACGGGTCCGGGCGTCAGGCGACCGCGCGTCGCACGAGCTCGGCGACCGTCACCTCGTCCTCGGCCGAGAACTCCGGCGTCACCGCCCACGACGTCGGCCAGAACGTGCCGTCGTCGAGCCGGGCCGGGTCCTGGAACCCGAGCGTCGCGTAGCGGGCCTTGAACTTCGCGGCATCCTGGAAGAAGAACACGACCTTGCCGTCCTTCGCGTAGGCGGGCATGCCGTACCAGAGCCGCGGCGCGAGCTCCGGTGCCGCCTCGAGGGCGATCCGGTGGATGCGCTCGGCGAGACCTCGGTCGGGCTCGGGCATCTCGGCGATCTTCTGGGCCACCGCCGCGGCGTCCGCCGCCGCCTTCTCCGCTCCCGTGCCCTTCGCGCTGCGCGAGCGCTTCACCTCGGCGGCGTGCTCCCGCATCGCGGCGCGCTCCTCGTCGGTGAAGGCTGCGCCGGTCTTCGTCGTGGTGGCCATCGTGTCGTTCCTCTCGGTCCGTGTGGCTCCATCGTGCCGCGCAGAGCCGGCGGGTGCTTCTCCGATCCTGCTCGACGTCTGCGATGCCGGGTCGCGCAGCCGACGTCAGCGCGCGAGCACCCGGCCGCGCAACCGCTCGCGGCTGAGCCCCGGCAGCGCCACCCCGGTGTCCCCTTCGAGGACGTGGGTCCCGGGCGGCACGATCCCGTCGATCGCGTCGAGCAGTTCGTCGTCGAGCACCACCTCGGAGGCCTGCACGTACGCGTCGACGTGCGACACCGTCCGCGGGCCGATCACCACCGACGACACGTCCGGGTGCGTCAGCGCGAACCCCACCGCCAGTTCGAGCAGGGTCAGTCCGGACTCGTCGGCCAGGCGTCCCAGCCGGTCCGCGACGTCGAGCTTCCGGCGGTTGGCCGGTGCGCCGATGTCGTACGCGTGCGGCGCCTCGAGCGCCCTCGGTGACCGCGGCTGCACGGTGCCGTTCCGGTACGCGCCCGCGAGCCACCCGCCCGCGAGCGGTGCTGCCGCGAGCACCCCGAGCCCGAACCGGCGGGCGACCGGGAACGTCGTGCGCTCCGCCGTCCGCGTCGTGATCGAGTACGGCACGTGCGTCGCGGACGCGCTCTTGCCGCCGGACCGGAGCCACTGCGCCTCGACGAGTTCCTCCGCCGGGAACCCCGGGATCCCGAAGGCCCGGATCTTGCCCTGCGTGACGAGGTCGGCCAGCGCGTCGAGCGTCTCGTCGAGCGAGGTCGCCGGGTCCGGGTGCGCGGGCTGGTAGAGGTCGATGACGTCCGTGCCGAGCCGTTGCAGGCTCCGCTCGACGGCACGGAACATCCAGCGCCGGCCGTTGCCGTGGTGCGGCGGGTCCCGGTCGGCCGCGTCCCCGAACCGCACCGTCAGGAAGACGTCGTCGCGCCGGTCCCCGAGCGCCGGCCCGAGCGCCGCCCCGAGCGCTGCCCCGAGCGCCGCCCCGACGACGTCCTCGGCGAGTCCGGCGCCGTCCGCGTCCGAGACGTCCACGGCGGTGATCCCGCGGTCCAGCGCATCGTGCACGAGCCGCACAGCGTCCTCGACGTCCCGCTCGGCCACCGCGGCGATGGCCCGGGTGCCGAGGGTCAACGCGCTGACCGGGGCGCCCGTCCTCCCCATGCGTCGCTGTTCCATGCGCGCCACGATAGGAGGACGGGTGCGCCCTCGGGCCCGGGTGACGAACCGTTACCCCCGTCGGCGCGCGGGGCCCCTGGTAGCCTGGGCGAGCACCACCAACACGCAGTGTGTATCTACCGGCCGCCGGCACCCCGGCGGACAACGGCGGCACCCGATGGGTCCGCCCCCACCGTTCCGGGCCGGGCCGAGAAGGCACACCCCATGCTCCACAGCACCTCCACCGCGCCCCCGAAGCCCGACGACCGCTCGCTGGTCGCACTCGCCGGACGCTGGTACTTCCCGGTCGCGTTCATCGCGCGGCTCCCCTTCGCCATGATGGTCGTCGGCGTCCTGACGCTCGTCGTCTCCGCCCGCGACTCGGTCGCCCTCGGCGGCGTGAACTCGGCGTCCGTCGGCATCGGGGCGGCCGTGTTCGGTCCGATGGTCGGCGCCGCTGCGGACCGGTTCGGCCAGCGGAGGGTGCTCGTCCCCGTCGGCCTCGTCAACGCCGTCCTGCTCGGGCTCTTCCCGCTCGTCGTCACCGGCAGCGCGCCCGACCTCGCCGTCCTCGCGATGGCGTTCCTCATCGGTGCCTCGGCCCCGCAGGTCGCCCCGATGTCCCGGACACGTCTCGTCGCGATCATCCGGCAGCGCATGGCACCGGCGCGCCGCGAGAAGGTCACCAGCGGCACCATGGCGTACGAGTCGGCCGCCGACGAGACCGTCTTCATCATCGGACCGTTCCTCGTCGGGATCCTGGCGAGCGCGATCGCCCCGTGGGTCGCCGTCGCCGGTGCCTCGGCCCTGACCTTCGTGTTCGTCACCGCCTTCGCCCTGCACCCCACCGGGAAGCTCGTGCTCGGCCACCACGAGGAGGTCGTGCAGGCTCCCGCCCGCGAGCTCCTCCGCGCCCGGCTCGTCGTCGTGGTGCTCGGGATCCTCGGTGTGGGGCTGTTCTTCGGAGCGACCCTGACCTCGCTGACGGCGTTCATGGAGATCCACGGGGAGTCCTCGCAGGCGGGGCTCCTGTACGGCCTGATGGGCATCGGTTCCGCCGGCCTGGCGCTCGGTTCGGCGGCGTTCCCGCGCGGGTTCGCGCTCGGCTGGCGATGGCTCGTCTTCGGCGTCGTCCTGCTCGGCGGCGCGATCGCGTTCGCCCAGGCCGGGTCCGTCCTCGCCGTCGGGATCGTCCTCGCGGTGATGGGCGTCGGCATCGGGCCGACCCTGGTCGCGCAGTACAGCCTCGGGTCCGACCGGTCGCCCGTCGGACGCTCGGCGACGACCATGACGATCCTCGGCTCCGCGGTGATCGTCGGGCAGTCGATCGCGTCGGCCGTCACCGGGGACGTCGCCGAGCAGCACGGCGCAGCGGCCGCGATGCTGCTGCCCGCCGCGTCCGCAGCCGTCGTCGTCCTCGCCGCGGTGGCGAACCTGCTCCTGCCGCGTCGCGGCGCGGCGCCCTCGACCGGAGCCTGACGGACCGGAGCCTGACGGACCGCGCCCGACGGACCGCGCCTGACGGAGCGCGCCCGACCGGCGCCCTGGTGGTCACCGGATGACGGACCGGAGGCGCGTGGCGAGCCCGTCCCGCGCCTCCAGTCCGCTCGTGACGGTCGTCATGGTGTGCTGCGTCGCGGTCGGCGGCGGACTTCCGGCACGACCAACTGCGGCACCGCGCGCAGCATGAACTGATCGAAGTCCGGCACAGTGAACGCTGCGTAGCCGTGCTCCGGCGTGTAGAGCAGCCCCATGTCGATCAGTTCGGCGCGAGTCGGTCCGAGTTGGGTGGACTCTCGCTCCAGGACCCGAGCGACATCGGCAGCCTTCTGGGCGGCAGGGCCGAGCTCGGCCATGGCACGGAGGTACGCGGTCTGCAGCGTCGTCGCTCGGTCGAGACGGACCCGGAAGAACGACCGATCGAGCTTCGCGAGGTACCCGTCCCTCGCGGCGTCGATGTCGTCCGCTGTGATGACCGGGCCATCGGAGATCTCCCAGGCCTGGTAGCCGAGCTCCTGGATGAAGTACGGATAGCCCTTCGTGACCTGGAGGGCCATCTCGACCGCGTCGGGAGTGAAGGCCGCGTCTTCGTGTTCGGCGGGACGGATCAGTGCCTCTCTGGCGTCGTCAGGACCGAGCGACCCGATCTCCGGGAACCGGAAGAGCCGTTCCGCGTACGACTTGGCATCGCCGGCGAGCTCGGCGATCTGGGGGAGCCCAGCCCCCACGAAGGTGATCGGGAGCCGCCGTTGCACGGTCTTGTGGAGCGCCTGGATGAGCGCCTCCAACTGGACCGAGCGGAGGAACTGGACTTCGTCGATGAGGATCGCGACGCCGCGCCCGTGTTCCTGAACCGCCTGGCCGAGGGCGACGAGGACGTCTGTGAGGTCGAGCGCCAGATCACCGTGGTCGGCGAGTCCCTCCGCTGGCTCCACATCCCACGTCAGGGACACCGTTCCCCCGGGCGTCATGGTCATCCCGAACGACGTCAGAACCTCCGCTGCTCGACGTGCACGGTCGCTCCAGCGTTTGCGTGGCGAGATCTGCAAGAGCGCCGAGCGGAGAAGCGAGGCAATCGTCTGCCGGAACTGGCCGTCGTCGTGTTTGCTCGCTTCGAGTTCCACGACCTCCCACCGGGCGGTCCGTGCGAGGTCGGCGAACTCGTTGAGCAGCACGGTCTTCCCGACTCCGCGGAGGCCCGTCATGATCATCGACTGCTCGGTGCGGCCCCGCATGAGCCGTTGGAGGAGGACCTCGAACGCGCGGGTGTGTTCCGCCCGGCCGGCGACGATCTCCGGTGTCGCTCCGGGATTGGGCGTGTACGGGTTCCTGACGCTGTCCGCACCTGCACCTGAGCGACTTGTGTCCGCTTTACCGGACGTTCATAAAGTCGAATAAGACATCTAAACCTACTCGGTGCCGTCGACCAGCAGGTCCTCGTGCCGCAGGTCGTCGGACCGCAGCCCGGCCCGGGCGATCATGTGGGTCGACACCGGCACCAGGAACAGCTGGAAGACCATGATCGGCAGGACGACCCACAGGGCCGTCCACGTCCACACCGCCACGACGATCGCCGCGAGGGCGAAGGCCAGCCCGAGCACCTGCGGCTTCGCCATCGCGTGCAGGCGCACGAGGGGGTCCGGGAACCGGACGATCCCGACGCCTGCGCCGAGCGACAGCACGGACCCGACGAGCAGCAGACCGAGCGCGACCCACGCCCGGACGCCCGCGGCGTCGATGAAGCCCTGCATGATCTCGATCACGAACCGTCCTCCTGCTCGCTGGCTGCGGCCCGTTCCGGTGTGCTCGCGGTGAGGCCCTCGTCCGACGGGTCCGACGACGGGGTGACGGCCCGGGCGACGGCGATCGTGGCGAACACGCTGGTCGCCGCGATGACCACGAGCACGGGGATCCCGGTCAGGTCCTGCCGGACGACCATCGCGGCAGCGATCACGATGAGCGCGGTCGTCAGGACCATGTCCGACCCGATCATCCGGTCGAGGATCGTCGGGCCACGGACGATCCGGAACACCGCGAGGGCGAGCGTCGCGCCGAGGAGCGTGAGCACGAGGGCGATGCCGATCGCCATGACGATCACCGCGGCGCTCACCGGGTCACCTCCGGGACGGGGCCGGCGAGCTCGGAGACGTCCTGCTTCGACCCGAGCGCGCGGATGACGAGGGTCTCGATGCCGAGTGCTTCCCGCCGAGCCGCGTCGACCTGCTCGATGCGTTCGGTGTCGAGCACGTGGAGCAGCAGTCGTCGGCGACGGAGGTCGACGTCGGCCACGTAGGAGCCGGGAACGAGCGAGATCGCGAGGGTCGCCAGCGTGAAGGTCATCTCCGAGGTGGTGTGCAGCTGCACGAGGGAGATCGAGCTGCGCCGGACCCCGCGCGGACGCAACGCCACCCAGGCGACCCGGAACGACGCGACGACCACGAGCCCGGACCACACCACCAGGAACCACAGGAAGTGCGGGATCGAGAACCGCGCGGACAGCGGCACCGGCGGCAGCGGGAGCGCCTGCGTCACGAGGAGCGCGACGACGATCCCGCACAGCAGCGTCAGCGGGGTCCACGATCCCCAGAGCATCGCCCACAGCACCGTCAGCCCGGCGACGAGCGGCACGTCGTACCGCCACGCGACGGCGATCCGACGGGCGTTCGTGAACCGGCGGGTGCTGTCGGAGCTCATCGGTCACCCCCGAGCACGGCCTGCACGTAGCGATCGGGTGATTCGAGGGACTCCGCCGCCCGGGTCGCGTAGCCGTAGAGCGGGCCGGCGACGACGGTCAGCGCGACGGACCCGAGGACCGCGACGGTCGTCACGCCGACGAGCATCCGTGGCAGGCGGACCTTCCGGGGAGCGTCGCCGACGCCGCCGTCCGTGGTCGAGACGGGGGCGGTGTTCGGACTGGAGGCGCGGCTCGCGTGGGGTGCGTCGGTGACGGTCGTCGAGCCGCCCGGGTGGTACGCCCTGCCGCTCTCCTCGGAGACCGTCAGGGGCGCGGGTTCCGGCGACCGCAGGTGCGCGTGCGGCTCGGCGACGCTGACGTGCGGCGCCGCCGCCTCGGCGGCCGGCTTCGGCCGCCAGAACGCGGCGTCCCACACGCGCATCAGCGCGTAGAGGGTGAGGAGGCTCGTCACGACACCGGCGCCGATCGTGACGTACGCCAGCGGCGAGCCGTCCTCGGCGGCGGCCCGGAACAGCCCGAGCTTGCCGATGAAGCCCGAGAACGGCGGGATGCCGCCCAGGTTGAACGCCGGCACGAGGTAGAGCGCGGCGAGGAGCGGCGCCGCCTTGAGCAGCCCGCCGAGCGACCTCGTCGAGGTGGTCCCACCGACCCGTTCCATCAACCCCGAGACCAGGAACAGCGTGGTCTGCACGACGATGTGGTGCACCGTGTAGAACACCGCGGCCGCCGTCCCCGCCACCGAGCCGAGGCCGACACCCATCACCATGAAGCCGATGTGGCTGATGAGCGTGAAGGACAGCAGCCGTTTCACGTCCGTCTGGGACACGGCGCCGAGCACGCCGACCACCATCGTCAGCACCGCCACGACCAGCAGCACCGTGTTGAGCTGCGGTCTCGGGAAGATGATCGTCTCGAGCCGGATGATCGCGTAGATGCCGACCTTCGTCAGCAGGCCCGCGAACACCGCCGTCACCGGGGCCGGCGCGGTCGGGTACGAGTCCGGCAGCCAGAAGGCGAGCGGGAACACGGCGGCCTTGATGCCGAACCCGATGAGCAGCATCGTGTGGAGCAGGAGTTGCACGTGCTCGGGCAGGTCGGCCACCCGCTCGCTGATCTGTGCGATGTTCACCGTGCCGGTGGCGCCGTACACGAGGCCGATCGCGGCGAGGAAGATCGCCGACGCGATGAGGCTCGTCACGATGTACGTCGTGCCGGCCCGGACGCGCTGCTCACTGCCGCCGAGGGTGATGAGCACGTAGCTCGCCACCAGCAGCATCTCGAACGCGACGTAGAGGTTGAACAGGTCCCCGGCGATGAACGAGTCGAGGACCCCGGCGGCGAGCACGAGGTACGTCGGGTAGAAGATCGTGACCGGGGCCTCACCGTCGTCCGCCGCCAGGCCCTGGCCGATCGAGAACAGCAGGACGATGAGGAGCACGCTCGCGCTCACGGTGAGGAGCAGGGCGCTCAGCCGGTCGACGACGAGCGAGATGCCGTACGGGGCCTCCCAGCCGCCGACCTGCACGACGATCGTGCCGTGCTGGTCGACGAGCACCATCAGGGTCGCGGCGACGGCGAGTGCGACCACCAGGACCACGACGGTGATCGCGCGCTGCAGCTTCTGGTGGCGGAGGAGTCCGAGTGCGACGGCGGCGCCGAGCAGCGGGACGAGGACGAGGAGCGGGACGAGCCAGGTCATCGGGTCGCCTCCTGTTCGGCGTCGGTGGTGGTCTCGGTTCCGTCGGCGTCGGCGTCGGCGTCGGTGTCGGTGTCGGTGTCGGTGTCGTCGTCCGGTTCGTCGCGTTCACGGCCGATCGCCACGTCGGCCTCGTCCACCTCGACCTCGTCCGCGCGGGAGAGCTTCCAGGAGCGGTGGATGAGCGCCAGCAGGAACGCGCTCACCGCGAAGGTGATGACGATGGCGGTGAGGGCGAACGCCTGGGGCAGCGGGTCGGTGATGCCCTCGGACGACTTCCCGATCGGCGGGTTCCCCGCGGCACCGGACATCGTGAGGAGCAGCAGGTTCAGTGCGTTGCCGAGCAGCAGGAACCCGAGCAGCATGCGCGTCAGGGAACGTTCGAGCAGCAGGTACACGCCGCACGAGAACAGCACCGCCATCGCGATGACGAGGACCAGGGTGACGGTCACGTGGCGCTCCCTTCCGGGGTGGGTGCCCGAGCGGTGTCGCCGGGCTCCGTGGTGTCGCGGGTGGGGGTGGACGCGTCCTCGAGCCGCTGTCGGTCGACCTCGGCCCCGAGGCTCCGGAGGACGTCGAGCACCAGGCCGAGGACGACGAGGTACACGCCGATGTCGAAGAACGTGGCGGTGACGAACTCGACGTGTCCGAGCACCGGCAGGGTCGCCTCGAAGAACTCGGAGTAGAGCGCGTCCTTGCCGAAGAACATCGGCACGATCGCGGTGACCGCCGCCGTCGCGACGCCGAGGCCGAGCAGACGACCGGCACGGACCGGGGCCGCGGCACCGAGCTCCGCCGGACCGCCGGCGAGGTACCGGGCCGCGAGGGCGATGCCCGCGACGAGGCCGCCCGCGAACCCGCCGCCCGCCGCGTTGTGCCCGGCGAACAGCAGGTACACGGACAGGACGATGAGGCCGTGGAACAGCAGCCGGACCACGACGTCGAGCAGGGCCGAGCGTCCGGTCGGGATCGCTGCACTCGTCGGCAGCCAGGCGCGGGGTTCACCGTCGGGCCGGTGCTTGTCGCTCGTGACCGTCTGGGGGAGGTCACGGAGCCGGGGGAGGGTGTCCTCGCGCGAGTTGACGAAGATGAGGCTCGCGACGCCGGTGGCCGCGGCGACCACGACGGTCAGCTCACCGAGCGTGTCCCAGCCGCGCAGGTCCACCAGTGCGACGTTCACCACGTTCAGTCCGTGTCCGAACGAACTCGTCAGCGCAGGGATGTCGAGCCAGATCGGCCGGGCCGTGCGGGCCGACGCGGCGACCACCACGACGATCGCGAGCGTGAGTCCGGCGAGGCCGGCGAACAACGCCCGGACCACCCGGAAGCGCGACGGGTTCGCGGTCGCGATCCGCGGGGGCAGCCGGCGGAGGACGAGCACGAACGCGATGAGCGTCACGGTCTCGACGACGAGCTGGGTCAGGGCGAGGTCGACGGCGCCGTGCAGGACGAAGAGCACGGACATGCCGTACCCCGTCACCCCGACGAGGACGGCTGCGGCGAACCGGGTCTTCGCGGTGAGGACGGCGATCGCGGCGACCGACATCACGATCACCACCGGGATCTGCCCCCACGAGTCCGCGAACCGCACCCGGAACGCCCACGGGCCGCCGACCACCAGGTTGACGAGCGCCCCGGCGACGAACACCGACAGGATCACCGTCAGGTAGTAGGGGAGCGAACCGCGCTGCAGGCTCGCGGTCAGTCCGGTCGCGACACGGTCCAGTCCGCGCATGAGGTGACGGTAGGTGCCGGACGCACTCGGGAACCCGGCGAGCCGGTGCTGCAGCGCCTCGACCGGCCGACGCAGCGCGAACAGCGCGACGCCACCGACAAGCGTGATCGCGGACAGACCGAGCGCCGGTTCGAGTCCGTGCCAGAGGGCGAGGTGCGGGACGTCCTCGCCGGGGAGGGCGGCGGCGCTCGCCGCGGGCTCGAGGCCGTGGGCGACGAGCGGTGTGAGGAGTCCGAGCGCGAGACCGGTCAGGGCCAGCACCGAGGGGACGACGCCGAGGCCGTGCAGGGCGTGCGGCTCGGTCGGTGCGACGCCGGGCTTCCGCGCGAACGCGCCCCAGAAGAAGCGGAGCGAGTAGGCCACCGTGAGGACCGAGCCCACGGTCACGCCGACGAGTGCGAACCACGCCCAGCCGGAGTCCGGACCGTGCAGGGACTCGATGAACCCGGTGAGCACGGCCTCCTTCGCGACGAACCCGATCGTCGGTGGGATGCCGGCCATCGACAGCAGTGCGAGGGCGGCGACCACGGCGAGCCAGGGCGCCTTCCGCCCGAGACCGCTCAGCTTCGCCAGGTCGCGCGTGCCCGTCACGTGGTCGATGGCCCCGACGACCAGGAACAGCGTCGACTTGAAGGCCGCGTGCGCCACGAGCAGGACGACCCCGCCGAGCGCCACTGCCGGTGCTCCCCAGCCGGCTGCGAGCACGAGGAACCCGAGCTGCGCGACCGTGCCGTACGCGAGCAGCAGCTTGATGTCCGTCTGCCGGAGCGCCCGGTACCCGCCGATGACCATGCCGAGGACGCCGAGCAGGGTGATGGTCTCGCGCCACCCCTCGAGCAGCGCGAACGCGGGGGCGAGTCGGGCGATCAGGTAGATGCCCGCCTTGACCATCGCCGCGGCGTGCAGGTACGCGCTCACCGGAGTCGGTGCGGCCATCGCGGCGGGGAGCCAGAAGTGGAAGGGGACGATCGCGGACTTCGTCAGGGCGCTGAGCAGCACGAGGACGACGGAGACCGAGACGATCGTCCCCGAAGGCGGGTTCGCGATGATCCCGGAGAGGGAGGTCGTCCCCGCCGTGACGGAGAGCAGGACGAGCCCGGCGAGCATCGCCAGACCGCCGGCAGTGGTGACGACGAGTGCCTGCATCGCCGCGGCGCGACTCGCACGCTTCGCGGCGTCGTGGCCGATGAGCAGGTAGGAGAAGACCGTCGTCGCTTCCCACAGGACGAACAGCACGATGACGTCGTCCGCGACCACGAGCCCGTACATCGAACCGGCGAAGGCAGTGAGGACGCCCGCGAAGCGACCGAGTCCGGGCTCGTCCGGGGCGAAGTACGACGCGCAGTACACGAGCACGAGGGCGCCGACCACGGAGACCACCAGGGCGAGCACCCACGACAGGGCGTCCATCCGCAGGGCGATCGCGAGGTCGAGCTGCGGCACCCACCCGAACCGCTCGGTCACGCCGTCGTGCAGGGCGGGACCGGTCTGGACGACGGTGAGGACCGCCGCCGCTGCTGGTGCGAGGGCCGCCACGAAGAAGACGCGGCGGCCGAGGACGGGGGTCAGGGCGGGGACGATCAGTGCGATGACCGCGAACACGACGAGGACGGTGACCATCGGGCACCTCCTCGGGGTCGGGCTGCAGTCCGGCTCACTGGGCCCTCACAGCCTACGGAGCGGCCGGTGTGCAGAACCTGAACAGCCGAACAGGGAAGCCGCTTGGCCTCAGGCTGCGAGCACCACTCTGCCCGCGCCCTGCCCGCCCTGTCCGGCCCACGCCGACGCGACGTCCGCCATCCGCACGGCGGTCGCGTCCACCCGGATCGTCCCGTCCGCGATCGCCGTGACGATCCCGGGCAGCTCCGCGACGAACGCGGAGCGACCGACGGATCCCTGGCCGCTCCCCACGATGGTGAGGCCGGACGCACGCAGCGCGGCGGAGGGGATCCGTGCCTCCTGGCCGGCCGTCGAACCGATCGCGATCCAGTCGAGCCGTCGACCGCGATCGGACCGGGCCGTGACGATCGACCGCATGACGTCCGCGGCGGGCTGGCCCCAGACGTAGTCGATGACCACGTCGACGTCGGCCGCCGCTCGCCCGAGGGCCTCGACGTCGCCGAGCGGGACGACGACGTCCGCGCCGAGCCCGGTGAGTGCGTCGAGGCGGGTGACGTCACGTCCGCTCGCGACGACGTGCCCGGCACCGAGGTGCTTCGCGACCTGCACGGCTGCCGTCCCGGAGGCGCCGGTGGCCCCGAGCACGAGGACGCGACTGCCGGGTCGGAACGTGATCCGCCGACGGAGTGCCACCCACGAGGACATCACCGGGTTGGCGCCCGCGGCGACCGCTACCGGGTCGGCGCCGTCGGGCAGCACCACGCTCGCGCGCGGGTCGACGGCGACGCGCTCGGCCATCGTGCCGCGGGAGTCGCTCGCGACGGCGAAGTACCGCAGGGACCCGTCCGGGAAGCGTCCGACCGCGTCGACGCCGGGGATCAGGGGGAGCGCACCCTCGCTCGTGTAGTGGGACCCGTCTGCCTGCGAGCGGACCCGGGGGTGGAGGCCGGCCGCGATGACGTCGACGACCACCTCGCCGTCCGTCGGCGTCGGGTCCGCGAAGGGCTGCCAGGTCGGTGCCTCGCCGAACGTGGTGACGACTGCTGCGTGCATGGTGTCCTCCAGTTGTTTCGTAGTACGAACCAAACTAGTTCGCACTACGAAGTTCGTCAACTAGGCTCGGTGCATGCAGGAGATGAGCGAGGACGCGCGGCTGGTCGATGCGCTGGGCGAGACGGCGTTCCGGACCATGGGGGCACTGACCGGCATCGCCGCCGACGCCGGGCTGTCGCTGACCCAGCTGCGCGTGCTTGCGATCCTGCGGGACCGTCGCCTGCGGATCGGGGACCTCGCGGAGTACCTCGGGCTCGAGAAGTCGACGATGACCGGGCTCGTCGCACGCGCGTCGGCGAAGGGGTTGCTCGCGCGGGAGCCGAACGCCGAGGACGCCCGCGCGGTCGACGTCGTGCTCACGCCCGCGGGGCACGACGTCGCCCGCTCACTCGAGGCCGCCATCCGCTACGCCCTCCTGCCGCTCACCGACCGGCTGCCGGCGGCCGACCGCCGGGCGCTCGGAGCGCTCCTGGAGCGAATGCTCTCCTACCACCTGTGATGTGAAATACTTGCATGTGATATTGCGAAGCGGTAGCATCGTTCTGCACCCACTCCCGGTGCGCGAACGAGAGGCAACCCGATGCGCAGCATGGAACGGATCTTCCGCGACACCATCGCGGTGAAGGAGCGAGTGCTCGAGGACCGGGCCCTGCTCGATGCGGCCGACGCCGTGGCGGAGACGATGGTCGCCACGTACCGCAACGGCGGCCGCGTCTACTTCTGCGGCAACGGTGGCAGTGCGGCAGACGCGCAGCACTTCGCCGCGGAACTGAGCGGCCACTTCATCTTCGACCGGCCGCCCCTCGCGGCCGAAGCGCTGCACGGGAATGCCTCGCACATGACGGCGGTCGCGAACGACTACGACTACGAGAGCGTGTTCGCACGCGCACTGGCGGGTTCGGCTCGTCCGGGTGACGTGCTCGTGGCGATCAGCACGTCGGGCAACTCGCCGAGCATCGTCCGCGCCGCGGAGACCGCACGCGTCAACGGTGTCGCCGTGGTCGCCATGACCGGAGCCGGTGGCGGAGCACTCGCCACCCACGCGGACATCGTGCTCCGTGTCCCGTCGGACGAGACCGGCCGCATCCAGGAGTCGCACATCGTGTTCGTCCACGCGATCTCCGAGCGGGTCGAGCACGTGCTCTTCGCCGACGAGTACTCCCTCCCCGCCGAGCGTTCCTGCGCCGTCGAGTCCGCCGATGTGGTCGCTCTTCCTTGACCGTGACGGCGTGGTCAACCGCCGGATCGACGGTGACTACGTCCGTGACGTCGACCAGTTCGAGTTCCTCCCCGGGGTCCTCGGTGCACTCGCCACACTCGCGCGGTGGGCGCCGCGCATCGTCATCGTCACGAACCAGCAGGGAATCGGCCGCGGACTCATGACCGCCGGGGCCGTGGACGCGGTCCACGCCGCGATGACCACTCGGGTCGCGGTCGCCGGCGGACGCATCGACGACGTCCTCGTCTGCCCGCACCTGTCCGGATCGTGCCGGTGCCGCAAACCACTCCCCGGGCTGGCTCTGCGCTGGCTCGCCGAGCACCCCGAGGTGGACCCTGCTCGCTCGGTCATGGTCGGCGACTCCGACTCGGACATCGCGATGGGGGCTGAACTCGCGCGCTACACCGGTTCGTGCCGCACGGTGCGCATCGGCGCGGACGATCCGTCCGCTTCCTCCTCGTTCCCGACCCTCGCCGCGTTCGCCGCGTCGATCGCTGACAGCCACCCGAACGGAATCTGCACATGAACGCAATCCGCAGTCGCGCCCCGCTCCGCCTCGGTCTCGGCGGCGGCGGCACCGATGTGTCGCCCTACTCCGAGGACTTCGGCGGCCGTGTCCTCAGCGTCACGATCGACCGGTACGCCTACGCGACCGTCTCACCGGCGCCGGCCGGTGTCGAGTTCCACTCGCCGGACCGACAGTGCACCGGCCGCGCAGCGCACTCGGACCTCGACACGCTGCTGGGCGAGTTCGGACTCCACGTCGCGGTGTACCGGCGCATGATCCGTGATCACAACGGGGGCCGCGACGTGGCGGTTCGGCTCGCCACCGAGGTGGACGCACCCCCGGGGTCCGGCTTGGGCTCGTCCTCGGCGCTCGTCGTCGCGATGGTCCAGGCGATGGCGGAGTTCCTCGGCGCGAGCCTCGGACAGTACGAACTCGCTCGGACAGCCTGGGAGATCGAGCGGGTGGAACTCGGCCTCGCCGGCGGATGGCAGGACCAGTACAGCGCGGTCTTCGGCGGGTTCAACTACATGGAGGCCGACCGGGACCGTGTCGTCGTGAACCCGCTGCGGATCCGGCGTGCCGTGCACGCGGAGCTCGAGGCGTCGCTCCTGCTCTACTTCGGTGGGGTGTCCCGTGACTCCGCCGTGGTCATCGAGCAACAGCAGGGGAACGTCGTCGCGGGGCGCGAAGACGCGCTCGCTGCGACCCACGCCGTCCGGGCCGAGGCCGAGCGGATGAAGAACGCCCTGCTCGTCGGCGACGTCCCGGAGTTCGCCGCGAGCCTGAACGACGGGTGGCTCGCGAAGAAGCGCACCGCCACGAGCATCAGCAACGCCGCCATCGAACGCGCACACGACGTCGCCTCACGGCACGGGATGATCGCCGGGAAGGTCTCGGGGGCCGGAGGCGGGGGCTTCATGATGCTCGTCGTCGACCCGGAACGTCGACTCGAGGTGGCGCGTGCACTCGAGTCGGAGTGCGGCGGCACCGTGACGGGTGCCCACGTGACGCACCACGGTGTCGAGTCGTGGCCGGTCAAGAGGGCGGTGCGCTGATGCAGGTGGTGGTGCTCGCAGGGGGCCTCGGCACCCGGCTCCGTGGGGTGATCCCCGACGGCACGCCGAAGCCGATGGCGACGGTGGCCGGGCGACCGTTCCTCGAGTGGGTCCTCGACGACTGTCTGCGCGCAGGGGCCACGGACTTCGTGCTCCTCGTCGGGCACCGCGCCGACGTGATCCGCGACCACTTCGGTTCGACGTACTCCGGTGTGCCGATCCGCTACGCGACCGAGGCGGCTCCGAGCGGAACCGGCGGAGCCGTCCGGGACGCGCTCCCGCTCCTCGAGGACCGCTTCGTCGTGATGAACGGGGACACCTTCGTCGGCGCTCCGCTCCGGGACCTCGTGGGAGCGCTCGACGACGCCGAGTTCGCGATGGCCCTCGCTTCGGTACCGGACGTCGGGCGCTTCGGCGGGGTCGCGATCGAGCACGGACGAGTGACCGCACTGCGCGAGAAGGGCCCCAGCGGTCCGGGGATGATCAACGCCGGCGTCTACGCGATGCGCCGACGGTTCGTCGAGTCGTTCCCCGCGGACTCGTTCCTGTCGTTCGAGCGCGACGTCATGGAGCCCCGGGTACCGGAGTTGCGGCCGCCGTTCACCGCGTGCTTCGGGACGTTCTTCGACATCGGCGTCCCCGACGACCTCCGTGCCGCCGACGCCTGGTTCCGGAGTGGCGACGGGGCCCGTCGTGTCGTGACGACGACGGACGACTGACCCCGGACGGGCAGCGGACCTGACCCCGGACGGACAGCTGACCAGACCCCGGACGGACAGCGGACCTGACCCCGGACGGGCAGTGCGCGTCCACGGGGTGCTCGACCGTGGCCGGGCGGTCAGCGCCCGTGTGCCCGCGCCGGGATCTGGGTCGCCAACTTGCCCCCGGACACGTCCAGCAGCGTCCCGGTGATGTACCCCGCGGCGTCGCTCGCGACGAAGACGAGCAGGTCGGCGACGTCGTCGGGCGCCTCCCACCGCCGCAGGGACAGGGTGTCGAGCAGCCGGTCCTGGGCCTCGGCGGGCATCGTCGCGAAGCCGTTCATCGCGGTCGGCACCATCCCGGGCGCGTACGCGTTCACGGTGATGTCCCACGGGCCGAGCTCCGACGCGAGCACCCGCGTGAAGGACACGACGGCGGCTTTCGATGCCGCGTAGGCGGCGCTCCCGACGCTCGGCACGATCGCTGCGAACGAGGCTGCGTTGATGATCCGTCCGCGGCCGGCCGCCTGCATCACGGGGGCGACGGCCTGGCTCATCAGGAACGTGCCACCGAGGTTCACGTCCATGCAGCGGCGCCAGGCGTCCCACTGCAGCTCGGCGACCGTGCCGTCGACGTTGATGCCGGCGTTGTTCACGAGGACGTCGATCGTGCCGTGCCGCGCAACGACGGTGGCGACCGCGGACCGGACCGATGCGGGATCGGCGACGTTGCAGCGGACCCGGTCGATCGGCGCACCGGTGCTCTCCTCGGCGGTGGGCTGGTGGTCGTCGTCAGCTGGCTCGTCGAAGGCCAGGTCGAGCGCGACGACCCGGCACCCTTCGGCGTGGAACCGCGCTGCGATCGTGGCGCCGATGCCGCGTGCGGCCCCGGTCACGACGACCACGCGGTCAGTCAGGTCGAGGTGCATCGTCGCTCCCGTCGTCGGTGCGGCCGCGGCTCGGTCGCGCTGTAATAGGCATACCATTCCCGCATGACGGACGGACGAGTGCTCTGGGTGACCGGCGGCGGCAGCGGCATGGGGGCGGCGAGCGCCCGCGCGGCCGCCCGTGACGGGTGGACGGTGGTGCTGAGCGGACGCCGAGCCGACCGGCTCACCTCGGTGGCGGACGCGATCCGCGGGGACGGCGGTTCCGCGGACACGCTGGCGCTCGACGTGGACGATCCGGACGCCGTGGCCGGCGCGCGCGCCACACTGCTCGCGCGGCACGGGCGGCTCGACGGGCTCGTCCTCGCGGCCGGGCGCAACAGCCCGAAGCGTCGGTGGGACGACCAGACGTTGCCGGACTTCCGCGCGATCGTCGACACGAACCTCACCGCCGTCGTCACGGTCGTCGATGCGGCACTGCCGGCCCTGCGCGACTCCGGTGGCGTGGTCGTGGTCGTGTCCTCGTACGCCGGCTGGTCATTCCAACCGGGGGCCGGGGTCGCCTACTCGGCGTCGAAGACCGCGCTCGGCTCCGTCGTCCGGACGCTCAACCAGCAGGAGGCCGGGCACGGCGTCCGAGCGACCCACCTGTGCCCCGGCGACGTCGCCACCGACTTCCTCGACCAGCGGCCCTCGGTGCCGGACGAGGCCGCGCGCGCGGTCATGCTCCAGCCGGAGGACATCGCGCGCTCGGTCGCCTTCGTGCTCGGGGCCCCGTCGCACATGCGGGTCGACGAGCTCGTGGTCAGCCCGGTCGCCCAGCGGTGATCTTCGACCGGGTGCTCGACGGACTCGGTTCCGCGATCGTCCACGGGTCCCTCCCGGCCGGGCACCGCGACAGCATCGACGGGTTCGTCTCCCGAACCGGCTCCAGCCGCAGCATCGTCCGCGAGGCGGTCCGGGTCCTCGTCGCGCTCGGCCTGCTCAGTGCGGGCCGTCGCGTCGGGCTCCGGGTCCTGCCCGCATCGGAGTGGGACGTGCTCGATCCACGCGTGATCGGATGGCGGCTCGCCGGTCCGGAGCGTGAGGTCGTCCTCGGCGAACTGCGCGCGCTCCGGCGCGCCGTCGAGCCGGTGGCGGCCGCGGCAGCCGCCGGGCGCGCGTCCGACTCGTCGCACCGTGACGGCCTGGAGGCGCTGCTCGCCGCCGCCGACCGTCTCGACGCCGCCACCGGTCCGGACGATGCGGCCACGTTCCTCCAGGCAGACCGCGAAGTCCACCGACTGGTCCTGGAGCTCTCCGGGAACGCGATGTACGGACGCCTGCACCGCGTGGTCGCCCGGGCGCTCGACGAGCGCGCGGGCATCCGCCCCGACGCGCACGACGTCGGGCTCCACCTGGTCGTCGCGCGTGCGGTCGCCGGTGGCGACGCGAGCGGCGCGGCACGTGCCATGCAGCGGATCGTCGACCGAGCGTGAGCCTCAGCGGACCACGAGCCAGCTCTCCCTGCAGCGGTCGAAGTAGTCAGCCTGCACGGTCTCGAGGGACGGGCCCGCGCCGTCGATGACGGCTTCGATCGCACGTTCGTACGCTGTGGCGTCTCCGCCCGTGGAGACGAGACCGGGGTGCCCGGCCCCGAAGAGCCCGCGGAGGAAGTCGGTGTCCTCGCCGACCGTCGGCGTGCCCATCTCGACGGCTCGCAGTGACACGCCGGACTGGAAGTACTGCCGGTACGTCAACAGGTGCACCCACGAGCGGCCGAGGAGGTGCTCGAGCTCGTGCTCCGCGACGAACCGGTCCTCGACCCTCCAGCCGTCGATCTCGGGCCAGCCCCGCCCCACGATCGACGTCTCCCACCCGCGGGCGCGGAGGCGCGGTCCGAGCGCGGCGAGCAGCTCGACGTTCCGGGCCGGCTTGTACTGACCGGCGACGAGGATCGACGGCCGTGCGGTCTTCTCGACGGAGCGCTGCGTGCGGAGCATCGGGTGCAGGACGCTCTCGATCCGGTGGTGCGGAAGTGCCCGGCGGGCCATCGCGAAGGCGTTGTCGTTGGAGACGAGGACCGTCGGTCGGTGTTCCGCGGGGGCGGCGGCTGCCCAGCGACGAGACCGCTCGGAGTGCCCGTACTGACGGCGGAGCGGAGCGGGGTCGTGCAGCATCACGTAGCGAGTGCCGTTCGGCGACGACCAGAGCCGGGTCTCGAGGAGGCCGAGGCTCGGCCACGCCTGGAGGACCGGTTGTCGCTCGGCGCGCTGGTGCCGGAGGTTGTGGACCGCGTTCGCGAGCATGCGCGCCTTGCCGAGGGCACCGGGGAGTCCCTCGACCGGACGGGACCACGCTGCCTGGGTCGCGGAGCCCCCACCGCTCGCGAAGACGTCGTGGAGCTGTCGCTGGTAGTGGTGCTGCACGACCGGGATCGGGTCGGAGAACAGGAGGTCGATCACCGCACACCTCGCGCGTACTGGTCTTCCTCGAACGCGAGGACGTCCGCGACCGTCGTCTCGAGTGCGATCTCCGGACGCCAGCCGGTGTGCGACCGGATCTTCGACGTGTCCCCGAAGATGATGGCCTCGTCCGACGGACGCAGGAGGGCTGGATCGACCGCTGTCGCAAGGGTCTGCCCCGCGGCGCGGAAGTACATCTCCAGCACTTCGGAGATGCGGTGGGCGCCGTCGGCACAGATGTTGTACACCTCGCCGGGGTGGCCGGCGAGCGAGAGGTCGCGGAGTGCCCGGACCATGTCGCGCACGTCGATGATCGCGCGCTGGGTCTCGAGGTTGCCGTGGCGGACCGGCGTTCCCTCGTGCAGGGCTCGGACGACTGCCCGGCCGAAGTCCGAGACGACGTCGTTGCGTTTCCGGGGTCCCGTGCAGTTGAAGATGCGTGCACGGACGGCCCGGATCCCGTGGTTCGCGTGGTACTGGTACGCCAGGAGGTCCTGACTGACCTTGCTGACGCCGTAGGGGTGCAGGGGGAGCAGCGGGGTGTCCTCGGTCACCGGGACGTTCGTGGGCGTGAGGCTCGCTCCGTACTCCGCCGACGAGCACGCCACCACGACGGTCGGGTCGTACGCGGGGTCCTGCCGTCGGACGTCGAGGACCCCTTCGAACACGTTGATCGTGCCCTCGGAGTTCACCCGCATCGTCGTCCACGGATCCGACCACGACACCGTCGGCAGGCTCTGCGCAGCGAGGTGGTGGATGACCGTCGGTCGGTGCTCTGCGATCGACGCCGTCACGGCCTGCCGATCGAGGACGTCCAGCTCGCGGAACCGCACGGCGGGGTCCACGGTCGAGAGGTCGATGGTGGGGTGGAGCGAGGTCGGGATCACGTCGTCCCCGTCGCTCAGGAGGAGTTCGGCGAGGTGGGACCCCATCATGCCGCCGGCTCCGGTGATCAACACGGTCATCGCTGCTCCTTCTGTCGGGTTCAGTGTATTGTATAGCATGAGATATGTCATCGACCAGCACCATCGACAGGAGACAGCCGTGACCGATCGAGAGCAGCGGCTCCGGCCCGTTCCGGCGACGAGCATGCGGATCGTCCCGGAACTCCGGGCTGCGCACATGGAACGTCACCGGCTCGGGACCCCTGCGGAGCTGCTGTACCTCGACACGAACTACGACCTCGCGGGCACGCCGCTCGCCGCGGGCGTCCAGCGCTTCACGATGGTGGGGGCGCTGCGACGGTTCCTGCGCACCGGAGCCACGACGCTCGAGGTCCCGGAGCCGTACTGGATCCGCTTCTGGCCGAAGCACGTCGCGCTCGTGCTGGGCTTCACGGCGGCCGGCGTGCTGCGGCGTCGGCGGCACCGCGTCGTCACGTACGCGATGGAGAACAACGACCTCGCGACCCTGGTCGGCGGACGCCGTCGAGTTCCCGGGTGGGTCGTCCGGGCCGTCGCGCTCCTCATCGGGGGTGTCGCGCGCCTCACCCTCGACCGCATCTGCTTCGCGAGCGATGCCGCTCGGATCGCCTACGCCCGACTGCCGTTCCTCTCGGGCGTCGAACAGCGCACGACCCTCGAGCTCCCACGTGCCCACGACGCACCGGTCCGCGGTGAGCCGCTCTCGTGCGTGTTCCTCGGGGTCCTCGAGCCGCGCAAGGGGTTGCGGGGGCTCACCGCGGCGTGGTCGACCGTCGAGGCGGCGCTACCGGGCGCGCGGCTGTCGATCGTCGGTCCCGGGCCGCTGCAGGCCGAACTCGAGGCGTGGGCAGCGCTCCGCCCGGACAGTCGACGGGTGCTCGGGCGGCTGCCGCACGGCGAAGCCGGCACGGTGCTCGCGTCGGGCGCCGTGCTGGTGGCCCCGTCCGTGCCCGACGGCCGGTGGATCGAGCAGATCGGTCTCCCCATCAAGGAAGCCCTCGCCGCCGGGCTGACGGTCGTCACCACGGACCAGACCGGTCTGGCGCCCTGGCTCGACGCGCACGGGCACGAGGTCGTGGACGCGGATCCGTCCGGGCTCCCGGAGCGGCTCGCAACGGCGCTCGTCCGAGCGCTCCGCGACCCGCTCGATCGCGACGCGGTGCGCGCCGCTCTCCCGACCCGCGACGGCCGACTCGTGGCGGACGCCTGGTTGCACGAGCCCGCGAGTGGCTCGTCGTCGGACTCCGGCGTGCCCGAGGCCGACGAGTAAGGTGCGAGCCGCAGCCGACCGCCGACAACGCCGCCATGGAGAGCACATGCCGTTCACCGACCTCGTCCCGGATCCGTCAGCGCTCGAGCGCATCGCGTCCGGCAGCACCTGGGCTGAGGGGCCGTGCTGGATCCCCACGACCCGCACGCTCCGCTGGTCCGACATCCCGGGCGACCGGATCCTGCAGTGGCACGCCGACACGGGTGGCGTCGACGCGTACGCCGAGGGCGTGGAGTTCACGAACGGCCGCACCCTCGACCGGGACGGCAGCGTCGTGCAGTGCTCGCACGGCCAGCGGCGGGTCGAGCGCGACCGGGACGGCGTCGTCACACCCGTCGTCGACACGTGGGACGGGGTGCGGCTGAACTCACCGAACGACGTCGTCGTGGCACGCGACGGGAGCGTCTGGTTCACCGACCCCGCGTACGGCATCACGCAGCCGCGCGAAGGACACCCGGGCGAGCGCGAGTACGGCGACCACTGGGTCTTCCGGTGCGGTCCGGACGGCGAAGGGCTCCGGCCGGTGGCGGTCGACCTCGACGAGCCCAACGGCCTGGCGTTCGACCCGTCCGAGCGGGTGCTCTACGTCGCGAGCTCGTCCGCCGAGGAGCCCGTCATCCGCGCCTACGACCGGGACGGCGCCCGGCTGAAGAACGGCCGCGTGTTCGCCCGGCTCGGACCCGACGAGGGGGTGCCCGACGGCATCCGCGTCGACGTGGACGGGAACGTCTGGTCGTCCTCGCGCCGCGGCGTGGTCGTGTTCGACGCGTCCGGCGCGCGGTCGGGTGAGATCCCCGTGCCGGAGACGGTCGCGAACCTCTGCTTCGGCGGGGAGGACGGCACGACGCTGTTCCTCGCTGCGACCACCTCGGTCTTCCGCATCGCCACGACCACGACGGACGCCGCGGCACACTGACCCGCCCTCTTCCGGAACTGCACACTCCAATGTAGTATTTCATTGCAGTGATCAGGACGACGGAGGAGTGGCCATGCCCGGACAAGTGGCGATCATCGGGACGCGGGGTTACCCGTCGTACTACGGCGGCTTCGAGACGGCAGTGCGGCACATCGCGCCGCACCTCGCCGACGAAGGCTGGGACGTGACCGTCTACGGCCGTCCGGGGCACGAGCGTCCCGGCGACCCGGCGATCGACACCCGCATCACCCGACGATCCACCCGCGGGTTGGAGTCGAAGTCGCTCTCCACGTTGACGTACGGACTGTCCGCGGTGCTCGACACCATCCGACGGCGCCCCGACGTGGCGCTCGTGATGAACTGCGCGAACGGGTTCTGGTTGCCGCTGCTGCGTCTGGCGGGCATCCCCACCGTGGTCAACGTGGACGGCATCGAGTGGGAACGGGCGAAGTGGGGTCGGTTCGCGAAGTCGGCGTTCCGGACCGGAGCCCGGTTCACCGCGCGGTTCGCCGACCGGCTCGTCTTCGACGCCGACGCCATCGGGCACTACTGGGCGCGGGTCTTCGGCAAACGCGGAGTGGTGATCCCGTACGGCGGGACCGAGGCCCCCGCCTCGGCGCTGCACGACGACGACCAGCACCTCACGGGCCGGCCGTTCGCGCTCGTCGTCGCCCGGTTCGTCCCGGAGAACACCGTGCCGGAGTTCCTCGCCGCCGCCGAGCGGATCGCCGAGCAGTACCCGGTGGTCATCGTGGGATCGAGCGGCTACGGCGGCGAACTCGACGACCGGGCACGCGACCTGTCGGCGCAGAACCGCGACGTCCACTGGCTCGGTCACGTGGCCGACGACGGGCGACTCTTCGCGCTGTGGCAGCACGCCGGCGCCTACTTCCACGGGCACAGCGTCGGAGGGACGAACCCCGCCCTCGTGCAGGCGATGCACTGCGGCGCACCGACGATCGCCCGGGACACCGTCTACAACCGGGAGGTCCTGGCCGACACCGGGACGACCTTCGTCGCACCGCACCCGGACGCCATCGCCGACGCGGTCCTCGCGCTGCTCGGCGACACGGCGCGGCAGGACGAGCTCCGGACCGCCGTCACGGCGCGTGCACGGGCGTCCTACACGTGGGTCGGGGTCTGCGCTGCCTACGAACGGGCGCTCGGAGAGGCCGTCGGTGCTCGTCGACCCCTGCGGAGCGGACGTGCCGAGCGGGTCGCTGCCGTATCCTGACCCAGCCATGCAGTGCGACTACTTCGACCGCGGGGTGTGCCGCTCGTGCACGCTCATGGGGCAGCCGTACGCCGACCAGGTCCTCGACAAGGAGCTCCGGACGCGGGAGCTCCTGCACGCCGCCGTCGACGCCGCCGGGGGGCCGGGTTCGGTCGAGTGGCTGCCTGCGATCACCAGTCCGGAGTCGGGCTACCGCAACAAGGCGAAGATGGTCGTCGGCGGGACCGTGCAAGACCCGACGGTCGGCATCCTGGACCACCGGCAGCGCGGTGTGGACCTCCGGCACTGCGGCATCTGCACGCCCGGCATCCAGCGCGCGCTGCCGATCCTCGCGCAGTTCATCGCGGATGCGGGGCTCATCCCCTACGACGTCTCGGCCCGCCTGGGGGAACTGAAGTACGTGCTCGTCACGGAGTCACCCGACGGCGACCTGATGGTGCGCTTCGTCCTGCGGTCGGAGGGGCAGCTCCCACGACTCCGGCAGCACCTCGACGCACTGCGGAGTGTCCTGCCGAACGCCGTCGTCGTCACCGCCAACCTGCTGCCCGAGCACAAGGCGGTCACCGAGGGGGAGCGCGAGGTCGTGCTCACCGAGCAGGAGACCCTGCCGATGCGGCTCGGCCCGGTCACGACGCACCTCCGCCCGCAGAGCTTCTTCCAGACGAACACGCACGTGGCCACCGAGCTGTACGCGCAGGCCTCGGCGTGGATCGACGAGGTGTCGCCGGCGTCGATGTGGGACCTGTACTGCGGCGTCGGCGGATTCGCCCTGCACGCCGCTCGCCCGGGGCGCTCGGTCACGGGCATCGAGACGAGCCGCGAGGCCATCCGCTCGGCGAAGCAGTCCGCGCGTGAGGCCGGACTCGAGGGCCTGCGGTTCGCCGCGGACGACGCGACCGAGCACGCACTCCGCACCCGTCCCGGTGGCGTCCCCGAACTGGTCCTCGTCAACCCGCCCCGGCGGGGGATCGGCGAGCAGCTGTCGACCTGGCTCGAGCAGTCCGACGTGCAGCACGTCGTCTACTCGAGCTGCAACCCGGTGACCCTGGCGAAGGACCTCGCGCGGATGCCGTCGCTGCGTCTGCGGCGCGCTCGCGTGCTCGACATGTTCCCGCAGACGGGGCACCTCGAAGCCGTGACCCTCCTGTCCCGGAACTGAGCGACACGGTGTCCGGGAGGCGCGAGGCGGCGTCGCCACGCGCCTCCCGTCCGCCATTGCCAGGGAACTGTCAAGGTGCCGTTCCGGGGGACGGCACCATCCGCATGCCCGTGGGGATCGACACGTACAGGTTTCTCTGCGGGGGACGTAGCACCGCTGGGTAGAACCGTTTGTCTCGGTTTGATAACGGTCAAGAGTTTCCTATGGTGGCCGACCGAGGCGCCGCCGGCACGAGTCCACTGCCCCCGGTGGCGCACCCCACAACATGACCGCGATCGGTCGGGGTGGGCAGTGGCGACCCGGTGTCGTACCGACACGGGGCCCGTGATCCCGGTGGAGCAATCAACCATGAAGAAGCTTTCTCGTACTCGCACCATCGTCGGTGGCCTCGCGTTCGCAGGCATCGCCGCGACCGGTGTCGGCCTCGCGGCAGCGCCCGCCAACGCAGCATCCGGCTCGACCTGGGACGCCCTCGCGCAGTGCGAGTCCGGCGGCAACTGGGCCATCAACACCGGCAACGGCTACTACGGCGGTCTGCAGTTCACCCTCGGCACCTGGCAGGCAAACGGCGGCTCGGGCAACCCGGCCGCGGCCAGCCGTTCGGCGCAGATCGCCGTCGCCGAGCGTGTCCTCGCCTCGCAGGGTTGGGGCGCCTGGCCGGCCTGCTCCGCGAAGCTCGGCCTGAGCGGGACCGCCGGCGCCGCTCCCCAGGCGGCCGCCCCGGCCGCCCCGGCACCCGCTGCTCCGCAGGCCGCTGCTCCCCAGCAGGCCGCCCCGCAGCAGTCGGCACCGGCAGCTGCCACGCCGGCGCCGAGCACGACCCAGGCCGCACCGAAGCCGGCCGTGCCGAGCAAGCCGGCGCCGGTGAAGACGAGCGGCAAGACCTACACGATCGTGTCGGGCGAGACGCTCGACAGCATCGCGACGAAGCTCCACATCGACGGCGGCTGGAACAAGCTCTGGGCCGCGAACACCTCGAGCATCGACGACGCGAACCTCGTGTACGCCGGTCAGGTGCTGCAGCTCCCGGCCTGATCGCCCACGCTGATCCGACAGCAGGACCCCCGCGACCGAACGGTCCCGGGGGTCCTGCTGTGCGTGCGACTCACCGGGGGTTGTCGGCGAGCCACCGGGCGACGTCGTCGCTGCGGAGGGACTGCGAGAGCGACTGCACCTCGAGGGTGTTCAGCGCGACGTAGGACTGTCCGTCCGTCGACGTCCCGCCGCCCGCCGTCGGCAGCGTGAAGGTGTGGAGGTCGGACGCGCGGATGTCCCGGAGCGACCACCCGAGGCCGACGAGCGTCCGGAAGTCCAGCCCGGCGTCGACCGAGAGGTGCTCGCTGACGGCGGCCACGAAGTCCTGGATGCGACCGGGGCTCGTCAGGGTGTCCCGCGAGAGGGCGCCCTCCACGATGCCGCGCATGAACGCCTGCTGGTTCCGGACGCGCGTGTGGTCGGCGTCGGCGAACGCGGAGCGCTCGCGGACGAAGGCGAGTGCCCGGTCGCCGTCGAGCTGGTTGGCGCCCCGGGTGAACTGCTCGCCGCCCCGCGCGGTGAACGCCTCCGTCGACCGGACGCTGACGCCGCCGAGCGCATCCGTCATGCCCTTGAACCCCCGGAAGTCGATCTCGGCGACGTGGTCGATCCGGACGTCGAGGAGCTGCTCGACCGTCTGCACCGTCAGCGGCACGCCACCCCACGAGTACGCGGCGTTGATCTTCGCCGTGCCGTGTCCGGGGATGTCGACCCACGAGTCGCGCATGATCGACATGAGGTACACGCCCCGCTTGTCCGCCGGGACGTGCGCGAGCATGAGGGTGTCGGAGCGACCGCCCCCGACCCGGTCGCCGTCGGGGTCGTCCTGGGCACGGGAGTCCGAGCCGATGAGCAGGATGTTCTCGGCACCGGTCGACGCCGCGGGCCGTGATCCGCTGGGGAACGGATCCGCGATGACGTCCTTGCCGGCGTCGTAGCTCCGGGCGAGGCCGCCGACGAAGACACTGGCGACGATCGCGATCACCGCGGCGACGCCGACGAGCGAGCCGAGCGTCGCGAGCAGTGCCACGAGGAACGGCCGCTTCCGTCGCCGCTTCCGAACCGGTGCCGGGGCGCCCTCGGCAGCGAGATCGGCGAGGTGGGCGAGACGGGCGGCACGGCGCTCGGACATCGGGGCTCCTGGCGGTCAGGTCGGTCCTGATACCGACTGTCCCACCATACCGTATTTGTATATCAGATGCCAGGACTCCGACTGGTGCCTCGGGTCAGCAGGGCGGTCAGGGCATCGCGCAGCGCCGGGTCGTCCGGCAGGACGTCGCGCTCGATGTGCCGAGCCGTCTCCCACGCCTGCCGGCCGTGCTCGGTCACCGTCACGATGCGGCGGCGACGGTCCTCGGGGTGCGGCGAGCGCTCGACGAGGCCGTCACGCTCCATCCGCTCGAGCGTGCGGGACATGGTCTGCGGCTGGACGCGAGCCGTCCGGGCCAGGGTGTCGGCTCCGGTGGGACCGGTCCGGATCAGGATGTCGATCGCGATGAGCGCGGCGTGCGGCAGGCCGATCGCCCGGAGTCGCTCGTCCCAGTCGCGTTCGACCGCCCGCGCCGCCGCCGAGAGGAGTCGGCCGAGGGGCCATCCGTCCGGGGCGTCGTTCATGCTCGGAGTCTACGGGCGAGAGATCTCCGCGATCGTCTAGTAATCAGCATGCTGACGATTGGAGTACGCTCACGGTCGTGTCCCGCTTCCTCCGCATCGTCCTCCCCGCGCTCGTCATCGTGGCCTGGCTCGCGATCGCCTCCGTCGGCGGTCCGTTCTTCGGCAAGATCTCCGAGGTCTCGACCAACGACCAGACCTCGTTCCTGCCCGCTTCGGCCGACGCGACCAAGGTGCAGGAACGGTCGTCCGAGTTCCGCGCGGAGTCGGGGGCGCCGGCGATCATCGTGCTCGAGCGCGACGGCGGACTGACCGCATCCGACCAGACGGCCGCCACGGCACTCACCGCGACGCTGTCCGACCGGGACGACGTCCAGGCCGTCAGCCCGGTGATCCCGAGCGAGGACGGCGACGCGGTCGAGGTCGTGGCCACGCTGACGAAGGCCGCCGACACCGGGAGCGCCGTCGAGGCGATCCGCGCGGACGTCGACCGTGCGCTGCCCTCCGGTGTGCAGGGGTACGTCACGGGGCCGGCGGGCTTCACGGCCGACCTCACCGAGGCGTTCGCCGGGATCGACGGCATCCTGCTCGGAGTGGCGCTCGCCGCGGTGTTCGTCATCCTCATCATCGTCTACCGATCACCGCTCCTGCCGATCCTCGTGCTCGGCACCGCGACCTTCGCCCTCTGCGCCTCGATCCTCGTGGTGTGGTGGCTCGCCAAGGCCGACATCGTCACGGTGAACGGGCAGGTGCAGGGCATCCTGTCGATCCTCGTCATCGGTGCGGCGACCGACTACGCGCTCCTCTACACGTCGCGCTTCCGTGAGGCGCTGCGCGACCACCGCACCGGCTGGGAGGCCACGAGGGCCGCGCTCCGGGGCAGCCTCGAGCCGATCCTCGCTTCGGGTGGGACGGTCATCGTCGGCGTGCTCTGCCTGCTGCTGTCCGACCTGAACTCGAACAAGGCGCTCGGCCCGGTCGCGGCGATCGGCATCGCGTTCAGCCTCCTCGCCGCACTCACGCTGCTGCCGGCGCTGCTCCTCGCGTTCCGCCGCGCTGCGTTCTGGCCGCTCCGTCCGGCGTTCGGCAGCGCGCACCCCGTCCTGACCGGGCCCGACGCCCGGGGTGTCTGGGCGCGGGTCGGCCGGCTCGTCGCGCGGCGCTCGCGGACGGTCTGGATCGTCTGCACGGTGGCGCTCCTCGCGATGGGCACGGGGCTCGTCGGGCTGAAGGCCGACGGTGTCCCGCAGAGCGACCTCGTCATCGGCAGCTCGCAGGCGCGGGACGGCCAGGACGTGCTCGCCGACCACTTCCCGGGCGGCTCCGGCAGTCCGGCGCAGGTCATCGGGTCAGCGTCGAAGGCGGACGACCTGGTGCAGGCGATCACCGCGGTGGACGGCGTCGACGGTGTCGTGGCCGCATCGAAGGACTCTCCGTCGGGGACCGTCCCGATCGCGTCCCGCGGGCAGTCGGGCGGTGACGCCGGGGCGACCCCCACGGTCTCCCGTGGCGACGTCCTGCTCGAGGCCACGCTGACCGACGCCGCCGACTCCGACGCGGCCGAGCAGACCGTGCGCGACCTCCGCAGCGCGGTCGAACGGGTCGACCCCGGTGCGATCGTGGGCGGGGTGACGGCCACCGCGGTCGACACGAACGACACCGGCATCCGTGACCGGTCGGTGATCATCCCGGTGGTGCTCGTCGTGATCCTGCTCATCCTGATGCTCCTGCTCCGCAGCATCGTCGCCCCGCTCGTCCTCATCGGCAGCGTGATCGTGTCGTTCGCGGCTGCGCTCGGCGTCGGCGCGCTGGTGTTCGACCACGTGTTCCACTTCCCCGGAGCGGACCCGTCCGTGCCCCTGTACTCGTTCGTGTTCCTGGTGGCGCTGGGGGTGGACTACAACATCTTCCTCATGACCCGGGTCCGGGAAGAGGCGCTCCGGCACGGTCCCCGTGAGGGCGTGCTCCGCGGTCTCGGCGTCACGGGCGGCGTGATCACCTCGGCGGGTGTCGTCCTCGCGGCGACGTTCGCGGCCCTCGGCGTGATCCCGATCCTGTTCCTGGCGCAGATCGCGTTCATCGTCGCGTTCGGTGTGCTCCTCGACACGATCGTCGTCCGTTCCCTGCTCGTGCCCGCCCTGGCGTACGACCTCGGCCGGCGTGCGTGGTGGCCGTCGCGCCTGTCGCGTTCGGCAGCCGACATGTGACACGCTGGGCGCATGCCAGTTCCTTCGACGCAGCCCGCAGCCGAGCGGAAGCTCCTCCGTGACACCGTGCAGGACAAGATCCGGGACGCGATCATGGACGGCACGCTCGAGCCCGGGGAGCGTCTCAACGACGACGACCTGATCGCCTGGCTCGGCGTCTCCCGGACCCCGATCCGCGAGGCGCTGGCGGAGCTCGCCCGCGCCGGCCTGATCGAGATGGCACCGAACCGGTACACCCGGGTCGCGGCGCCCACCAAGGACGAACTCCTCGACGCGTACCGCACGCTGGGTGTCATCTACGGCGGGGTCGCACGGCTCGCAACGCCCCGCTTCACCGACGGGCAGCGCAAGAAGGTCGTCAAGATGCTCGACGACGTCACCGCGCAGGTCCAGCAGCAGCACCAGGGCGAGGTCGCGCAGAACGGTGCCGACATCTACGCGATGTGGGCCGACCACTGCGGGAACCCGTCGCTCGAGCAGCTCTGCAAGTCGACCACGGACGGCCTGGCCTTCAAGCTGCGCGTGCCGGAACTCGCCGAGCTCGTGCCGGCCGACGTGGTCCTGCCGGAGCTCGCGAAGCTCAGGGACGCCGTCGTCGCGAAGGACCCGATCGCGGCGGAACTCGCCATGGAGGCGATCCACCTGCTCCCGTCTCGCGACTAGCGCACCGGACGCACCCACCTGACGGCCTGGAGGCACGTGGCGGCCCCGCCCCGCGCCTCCAGGCCGCCCGTGCGTCCGCGTCGCACCGCGTCGCACCGCGTCGCACCGCGTCGCACCGCGTCGCACCGCGTCGTCAGTGTGCGACGGCGCTGATCATCCCGAGGCCGACACTGATCCGGTCCGCGACCTCGATGAGGTCCTCGGCGAGGGAGTCCATGTCGCGGTCGCGCAGCTGCGTCACGCGACCGGAGATCGAGAGGGCCGCCGCGATGCGCCCCGACGCGTTCCGGATCGGTGCGGCGATGCAGAACCGCCCGAGGGCGAGCTCCTGGTTCTCGACGCACCAGCCGCGCTTCGCCGACGCAGCCAGGTCGGTCGTCAACGCCTCGTGCGAGGTGATCGTGTGGTCCGTGTACCGCGCGAGTTCGTCGCCCAGGAGCGCGATGCGGTCGTCCTGCGACAGGTCGAGCATGAGCGCCTTCCCGAGGGCCGAGGCGTGCATCGGCTGCCGCATGCCGATCATCGTGTGGGACTTCGGTGCCAGGGACCCCTCGAAGTGGCAGAGGTAGATGCAGGAGCTGCCGTCCGCCACGCCGACGTTGGCGGTCAGCCCGATCCGGTGGGCGAGCTCCTGGGCGGCGGCGCGGGACTCGCGGTGCACCGGGTTGTGGTTGAGGCCCTGGCTCGCGAGCTCGAGCACGGCCCGGCCGACCGAGTACCCCTGGGACTCGGGGTCACGGCGCACGTACTCGAGCGACTCCAGCGTCGCCAGGAGCCGTCCGGTGGTCGAGGTGCCCAGGCCGATCGCCCGCGCGATGTCGGACGCGCGCATCGCACCGTCGGCGGCACCGAGCGCGCCGAGGACGGCCGCGGCCCGCTCGATGCTCTGGTTCGGGGGTGTGGTCACCATCCGTTCATTCTGGCCCGCTCCGTCGGCCAGGACACCCTCGCCCCCGGTCAGAAGACCTTCACCGCGCTCGCGGTGACGAACGGCGACCCGTTCGTGGCGGTCACGACGACGCGCAGCGAGGCCGTCCGGACCGGGGCGACGTCGTGCACGCGGTGCCGGTGCCGGTTGTCGGTCACGGTCTCGAGGACGCGCCAGTCGCCGTCCACGCACGCCTCGAGCCGGTAGTCACGGGTCAGCGTCGGGACGGCGTCCCAGTGCGTGCGGTGGTGGTGCAGGTTGATGAGGTCGGCGTCGACGTCGTCGTTCCACACGATCCGCACCTGCCGGACGTCGACGGGCTCCGCCCAGTCGAGGCGCAGGACGGCGGAGCCGCCCCCGGCCTCCGACGACCACATGTGCGGACCGCCGAACGGGCGCTGGTACCCGTCGACGACCCTGGAGGCACGCCACGCGTCCGACGACCCGGCTGCGGTGAACGCGAACGAGCGTCCGCGCAGGGCGCGCGCCTCCCAGTCGGTGACCGGTTGGTCGGCCTCCTCGGGGATGTGGTCGTCGAACTGTGCGTCGTCGGCGGCGCGGGCTCGGAGCGCCAGCACACCGTAGGGGTGGCCGTCGGTGAGGACGAGCCGGACGCCGGCGGTCCGGCGGACGACCACGACGGCGTTGCCGGGGACGTCGGGGCGGAACGCGAGGTCGACCACGGCCTCGCCGAGCCCCGCGGGGACGGCGGCGCGGTGGGTCGAGACGCGGTCGATCGGCACGGCGTTCTGCGGCTTGCCGGTGGTCCAGAGCTCGACGGTGACCTCGGTGGCGTGGTCGGCGACCGTCCGCAGCCGGAGCTCGCCGAGCGCGGGGTCGACCGGCAGCACGAGGGCGACGTCGCGGTCGAGCACGAAGACGTCGTCGGTCGCCCACGGGGTGGTGTCGAGGGCGGTGAGCTCGCTGCTCGCACTGATCCGGGCACGGCGGGCGAGGTCCGCACCGTCGACGGCCCGGACCCCGATGAGCGGGGCGTCCTCGCGCAGCAGCGTCTGCTGGAGCATCGCCACGTGGGCGGTTCCGAGCTCCCGCGGGGTCGTGCCGTGCCGGGCGACGAGGTGTGCGGCGGTGCCGGCGGCTTGGCCCAGCGCACTGCACGTCGCCATCACCCGGGTGGAGCCGAACGCCACGTGGGACGCGGAGATGTTCCGGCCGGCGAACAGCAGGTTCGCGACGTCCGCGGAGTAGAGGGAGCGGAACGGGATGTCGTAGGTGCCGTCGGTGTAGCGCTGCTGCGCGCCGGCGGTCTCGGCGTACACACCCTCGACGGGGTGCAGGTCGATGGACCACCCGCCGAACGCCACGGTGTCCGGGAACGTCCGCTGCTCGAGGAGGTCCTGCTGCGTGAGCGTGTGGTCGCCGACGAACCGCCGGTACTCGCGCTTGCCCGGGATCGCACCGACCCAGTCGAGGGTGAGGGTGTCGGCGTCGAACGCGCCGGAGTTCTTGATGTGGTCCCAGATGCCGTACACGACACCCCAGAGTTCGTCGCGGATGCGCTCGTTGTCGCTGACGGTGTCGAGTTCCCCGCCCCACTCGATCCACCAGTAGTTGCAGCCGTTGTCGCCGGTCGTGATCGCGCGGTTCGCCAGGATCGGCGTCGTCGCCAGGTCGATGGCGATGGACGGCGGCACGAACTTCTCCGGACGGCCGGTGTCGTGCGTGGAGAAGAAGATCGAGCTCCCGAGCAGTTCGTCGTCGGGTTCGGCCGGCGCCCACTCCTCGCCGTGCTCGTCGCGTCCCTCGCGGCCGATCCGGTACGACGCGCCGGCGAGGGCGCCGACGAGACCGTCGCCCGTGCAGTCGAGGAACACCGGGGCCGTGAACGTCGTCTCGATCTCGGACCCCATCGTCCACCCGGTGACGCTCGTGATCCGGGTGGGGCCGTCCCCGTCCGTGGTCGTCACCGTGCGCACGTCGGTGTTGAGGTGCAGGTGCACGTTCGGTTCGGCGCGCACGAGGTCGAGCACCACCTGGTCCCAGTACACGGCGTTCCCCTGCGGGTTCCGGTACTGGTTCTCGAGGAACAGCTCGCCCATGATCCCGGTCTCGCGGGCGAACCGCTGGGTGCCGTGTGCGGTGGCGCCGACGACCCAGACGCGGACCTCGCTGGAGGAGTTGCCGCCGAGGACGGGGCGGTTGGTCACGAGGGCGACGCTCGAGCCGAGGCGGGCGGCCGCGACGGCCGCACTGACACCGGCGAGACCGCCTCCGACGACCACGACGTCGTGGTGCTGTTCACGGGACTGCATGGCGACGAAGGTATCACTGGCTGGCGTTACTTTCCCACTGTGTGGCAAAGTATGCCCGGCAAGTGCTATCGTCAACGAACTCTCGACAACGAAGTGTGAGGTCACCCCATGAGCGACGGAACCCGGACGCGCGACAGCGCCGACGCCGCAGCAGCCCCCGACGTCCAGGCAGCGCTCGGCGACGACGCTCGCCGCCAGAGCATGCGGAAGGTCATCGTCGCCGCGGGCGTCGGGCACTTCGTCGAGTGGTTCGACTTCGGGCTGTACGGCACCCTGGCCACGGTCATCTCCCTGTACTTCTTCAAGCAGGGTGACCCGCAGGTGGCGCTGCTCTCCGCGTTCGCCGTGTTCGGCGCCGGCTTCGTGATGCGGCCGCTCGGCGGTCTGTTCTGGGGCTCGCTCGGCGACCGCGTCGGGCGGAAGACCACGCTCGCGACCGTCATCCTCATCACGAGCGGCGCCACGGCCGTGATGGGGATCCTCCCCACGTACCAGAGCGTGGGGCTCCTCGCGCCGATCCTGCTCGTCGTGGTCCGCCTCGTGCAGGGCTTCGCGGCCGGTGGCGAAGGAGCGGGGGCGACGACGCTGCTCGCCGAGTTCGCACCCTCGAACCGACGCGGCTTCGTGACGAGCTTCATCGACGTCTTCGGCTTCGCGGCCTTCATCGTGGGTGGCGGGCTCGTGTTCCTCTTCACCGCGCTCGCCGGCGACGACGCCCTCGAAGCCTGGGGATGGCGGGTCCTGTTCCTCGTCGCCCTGCCGCTCGGCCTGGTCGGGCTGTACCTCCGGACGAAGCTCGAGGACACCCCGGAGTTCCGTGCGCTGAAGGCCAAGGGGGAGCTCGCGAAGAACCCGCTGCGTCGCTCGCTCCGGACCGGGTGGAAGGCGCTGCTCTTCTGTGTCGGGTTCGTCGTGCTCAAGGCGGTCGGGCACTGGATCCTGCAGACGTTCATGCCGTCGTACCTGCAGGCCGACCTCGGGTACTCGCCCCTGGTGTCGTACGGCGTCGTCGTCATCGGCTTCATCGTCATCGCGTGCCTCGTGCCGTTCTTCGGGCTCCTCTCGGACCGGATCGGCCGGAAACCGGTGATGCTCGCCGGATGCGCGGGCTTCCTGGTCCTGACCTACCCGACGCTGATGCTCATGGACGCCGGCAACTTCTGGGCGGCCGCCGGAGCGATGATGCTGCTCGGACTCTTCATGGCGGCCTTCGACGGTGCGGTCAGCGCGGCGATGGCCGAGCTCTTCCCGACGGCCATCCGGTACGGGTCGATGGGCATCGCGTACAACGTCAGCGTCGCCGTCTTCGGCGGGATCACGCCGTACTTCGCGACGTGGCTCATCACCGCGACGGGCAACACGTTCGCTCCGGCCTTCTACGTGATGGCAGCCGCCGCGATCACCGGGATCACCGTCCTGCGGGCGCGCGAGACGGCGAAGGGCCGGCTCGCGTCGTAGACGCGACCGTCCACGGCCTGGAGGCGCGGTGCCAGCCGGCACCGCGCCTCCAGGCCGTCCGTGGTCACACCGGAATCCCGGCGACCTGCCACCGGGCTGTGATGTCCACCCGACGCGCTGCGGTTATGGTTTCCCGGTGAGCATCGAACCCGAGGAGACGACGCGCCGCGCCCGCCGCGGCTTCGTGCCGCCGCGCCACGGCCGCCAGAAGCGACGTGGAGGCGTGGTCCTGCCCGCTGTCGCAGGCGTGCTCACGATGGGGCTGCTGCTGAGCGGGGGCTACGCGGCGTACGCGTACGGCAGCCTGTCGAACGGCGTGACGAAGATCAACGCGATCACCGGCGGCACCGACAAGAAGGACGACGTCGACGGCCAGGCGCAGAACATCCTGCTCGTCGGGGACGACCACCGGCCGGACAACGCGACGCCCGAGCAGATGGCCGAGCTGAGCACCCAGTCCGACGGTGGCGCGACGAACACCGACACGATGATCGTCCTGCACATCAACGAGGACGGCAGTCAGGCGACGATGATCTCGTTCCCGCGCGACTCGTACGTGGACATCCCCGGTGTCGGCAAGGGCAAGCTCAACAGCGCGTTCTACTACGGCACCCTCAACGGCGGGGGCGACACCGGCGGCGCGAAGCTGCTCATCCAGACGATCCAGAACCTCAGCGGGCTGTCGATCGACCACTACGTGCGTGTCTCCCTGCTCGGCTTCTACCAGGTGGTGAAGGAGCTCGGCCCGGTCGACGTCTGCCTCAACCAGGCGACGAAGGACCGCTACTCCGGTGTCGATCTGCCCGCCGGCAAGTCGACGCTCGACGCGAAGCAGGCGCTCTCGTTCGTCCGGCAGCGGCACGGCCTGCCGAACGGCGACCTCGACCGGAACGTCCGGCAGCAGTACTTCCTCTCCCAGGAGGCCCGCAAGGTGCTGTCCGCCGGGACGCTCCTCAACCCGGTGAAGATGGGGAACATCCTGCGTGCGGTCGGCGGGTCGATCCAGACCGACACCGACCTCGTGAACCTGGCGTCGCAGATGCGGAACCTCCGTCCCGGCAACATCAAGTCGGCGACCATCCCGACCCTCGGCACTCCGACCATCACGGTCAACGGGTCGGCGCTGTCGATCGTCCAGGTCGACACGGTCGGGCTGCCCGCCTTCGTGCAGGGGCTCGTCGGCGAGCCCGAGGAGTACGCGAAGGTCGGTCGTGCGCAGCCGGGGAACACGAAGGTGACCGTCCTGAACGGCAGCGGGGTGACCGGAGCCGCCACCGCGGCCGGCACGGTCCTCACCGCCCGGGGGTTCACGGTCGGCACACCCGGCTCCTCCGAGCTGACGAAGGCCACCCAGGTGCAGTACCCGGCGGGCATGGAGGGGCAGGCCAAGGCCGTCGCCGCCGTGGTCCCCGGGGCGGTGGCCGTCCGGACGAGCGCCGTCACCGGCGTCACGCTCGTGCTCGGCTCCGACGGCAAGGCGGTCACCCCGGTGCCCGCAGCCGGCGGTGCGGCGTCGACCCCCGCGACCGGCGGCGAGGCCAGTGCCCCCGCGGCGAAGCCGTCGAAGTCGGCGTCCTCCGAGCCGAAGCCGACGTCGACCGACGTGAAGGCCTACGGCAAGGAAGGCGTCTGCATCAACTGACGCCCGGCACCGCGTACCGGCGCATCGCGTCGATCGCGGTGTCGAGCCCGATGGCGAGCGGACGGACGTCCCGCTGCACCTGGGCCAGCAGCAGGCCGCCCTGCAGCGCGACCATCACGGCGGTGGCCAGCGTCGCCGGGTCGGCCTCGGCGCCGAGCAGCCCGCGGTCCCGCATGGTCGCGATGCCGGCGCGGAAGCCCTGCTCCCAGCGTGCGAAGCCGGCGGCGACCAGGTCGCGGGCGTCGACGTCCCGCTCGGCGAGCTCGGTGCCGAGGGACCCGAGGGGGCATCCACCCACGCAGCCACCGGCGTCCGCGTCGGCCACGGTCCGGTCACGCCAGCGCTGCCAGGCCTCCCACGTGGTCAGGTCGTCGTAGTCCGGCCCCTGGTGGGCGATGATCGCCTCGGTCTGCTGTCGCACGACGTCGCGGACGAGCTCCCGCTTGTCGGCGAAGTAGTGGTACATCTGCGAGCGGCCCACGGTCGCCGCGGCTCCGATGTCGTCGAGCGTGGTGCCGGCGATGCCCCGGGTGAGCATGAGGCCGGCGGCCGTCTCGACGATCCGACTGCGCGTGGCCAGTCCTTTCGGCGTGCTGCGTCGAAGGGTTCTCGGGGGGTTCTCGCGGGACATCCTCAGAGTGTACTTGCAAGTACATTTCTTGTATGTGAAATTCGAGCTATGGACGATGCTCTCCTGGCTCGGCGCGACGAAGAACGCGCGATGCTCCTCGCCGTCGCCGCGGGTGATCCCCGCGCGTTCGACCGGCTGTACGCGCGCTTCCGGTCACTCGTCGAGCACTACGTCCGGCACCAGCTCGTCGACCCCTGGCAGGCGGAGGAGGTCGTGCAGGACGTGTTCCTCGAGATCTGGCGGATCGCCGACCGGTTCGACCCGCAGCACTCCGCGATCGCCTGGATCCGGACGATCGCGCAGCGCCGTGCGATCGACCGGGTCCGCAAGAGCTGCGCCGACCGAGATCGGGACCTGCGGATCGGCGCACGGGACCTCGACCTCGTCGACCACTCCAGCACCGAGCGGGCGGAGAGCGTCCTCGACCGCGCGGAACTCCGGCGTGCGGTGCGCGCGCTCCCCGACCGGCAGCGCGAGGCGGTGGTGCTGCGGTACCTGGTCGGCATGACCGGACCGGAGGTCGCCGGCTCGCTCGGGGTCCCGGTGGGCACCGCGAAGACCCGGGCCCGCGACGGTGTGGTCGCGCTGCGGCGGGTCATGGCCCCCTGAGCCCGCGGGTCAGTAGGTTCGACGGGTGAGCAACGCAGCGCGTCCGATCACCCTGATGACGTACAACATCAAGAACCCGGACCCCGCGCACGACTGGCCGGCCCGACTCCCCGTGCTCCTCGACGTCGTGCGACGGCACGACCCCGACGTGCTCTGCGTGCAGGAGGCCTTCGACCACCAGATGGACGACCTCCGTGCCGGGCTGCCCGACCACGGCGACGTCGGCCAGGGGCGCGAGGGCGGCACCGCGGGCGAGCACGCCGCCGTCTTCTTCCGTCGCAGCCGACTTCGCCCGGTCGACGACGGCACGTTCTGGCTGTCCGACACCCCGGACGAGCCGGTCTCGAACACCTGGGGGAGCCTGTTCCCCCGTGTCGCCAACCACGTCCGCTTCCTCGACGCCGAGGGCGAGGCCTTCACGCTGCTGACGACCCACCTCGACCACGAGGAGGGCCCGCACGGCGACGAGGTCCGGGCGAAGAGCGCCGCGCTGATCGCCCAGCGCCTGAGCGCCTCGGTCGGCCCCGTGGTCGTCGCCGGGGACTGCAACGAGCCGGCGGGCCGGGGAACGGCGTCGCGGGTGCTCGCGGACGCCGGCTTCGACGACGCCTGGGTGCTCGGGGGCGATCCGGACGACCGGACGGCCACCTTCAACGACTGGGAACCGCCGGTCGACTCGGGGGAGCGCATCGACTGGGTGTTCACGCGTGGCGTCGCCGGTGTGGACCGTGTCGTCATCGACCACGACGGGCCGGAGACCTGGTTCGCCAGTGACCACTTCCCGGTCGTGGCGACGCTGCGGATCTGAGCGCAGCGGGCCGGGTCGGGCCAGGTCAGCAGCTGCGCTGGGCGTGCACCGGCATCGGGGAGCCGAGCACCGTGACCGTCGTGTCGTCGGTCAGGGCGGAGACGCCGTTCGTGCCGAGGCCGGCATCGACATCGGCCTCGGTCTCGGCCTCGGTGTCGCGCTCGTCCTCGCTCGACGCCGGCGTCCAGCCCTCGGCGAGCAGGAGCTGCCACGCCTTCGCGTCGTCTGACCCGTACGAGACCTTGTCGGCCTTCGGGGCGTCGGCGATCGCGTCGTGGATGTCGTCCCCGACCTGCACGCCGTCGGGGCCGGTGAGCTCGATGTCGCTGCCGGAGCGGGACCGTACGACGTCGCGCAGCACCCGGATCTCCACCGCGTTGCCCGCCTTCGCCGCCGTCGAGAGCGCGGCCACGCGGACCGCCCCACCCCAGGTGTACGTGGTGCCGGCCGGGAAGCACGCGCCACCGTCACCCTCGGCCGTCTGCGTGCGCGACGGCGTGCCGAGCAGCCGGTTGAGCAGCGACACCGTGGTCACGGAATCGCGCATCGACGTCTCGACCACGGTCTTGGAGCCGCGGCGGAACACGAGCGATTCGGCATCGAGCTCGATCGAGTCGACGCGCTTCAGCTTCGCGTTGGACACGTGGACGGCGTCGTCGTGCCCGGACGACACCTCGGCCGCAGCGGCCGGGGACACGTCGGATCCGATGGTGCCGTCGACGGCGACCGAACCCGCCGAGAAGGCGAGCAGGGCGGCGCTCAGCGCCAGCACGGTCCGGAGGGTCACCGTTCGACCGTACGACGTCGACCCAGGATGGACGACGGGTGTTACCGAATCGGAGCCTGGTCGTCACCGGACCGTGACATTCACCGGAGCCCCGTCCCGGGTGCCGCGCCGGGTACTGGAACCCGCCGATCGCCCAGGCCGAGCCGATCCGCGTGCCGGGGGACAGCCTCCTGGACGGGTGATCGTGCGCGCCTGCGTACCGTCTGCGACATGACGGACCAGTACTCCATGCAGGACCCGACGACGATGTACGCCGACAAGCAGCCCGACGAGCAGTACCTCGAAGGTGCGGGCACCGACGAGGAGCTCGCGGCGAACGTCCCCGCCGACCACGGCGAAGACACCTACCGCGGCTCCGGCCGACTCGAGGGCCGGAAGGCCCTCATCACGGGCGGCGACTCCGGCATCGGCGCCGCCGTCGCCATCGCGTACGCCCGCGAGGGCGCCGACGTCGCGATCTCGTACCTCCCGGAGGAGCAGGAGGACGCCGACCGCATCGTCGGACTCATCGAGGCCGCCGGCCGGAAGGCCGTCGCGCTGCCGGGCGACATCACCTCGCGGGAGTTCTGCGAGCAGCTCGTCGCCGACGCGGTGGAGCAGCTCGGCGGGCTCGACATCCTGGTGAACAACGCCGGGAAGCAGCAGAACGTCTCCTCGATCGTGGACATCTCGGACGACGAGTTCGACGAGACCTTCAAGACGAACGTCTACGCGACGTTCCGGATCACCAAGGCCGCGGTGCCGCACCTGCAGCCCGGTTCGGCGATCATCAACACGACCTCGATCCAGGCCTACGCACCGTCGCCGCACCTGGTGCACTACGCGGCCACGAAGTCGACCGTGAACAACCTGGCGAAGGGCCTCGCCGCGCAGCTCGCGCCGAAGGGCATCCGCGTGAACGCCGTCGCACCGGGGCCGATCTGGACCCCGCTGCAGCCCGCCGGTGGTCAGCCGCCGGAGGCCCTGCCGTCCGCGGGCGAGGAGACCTACCTCGGCCGCTGGGGGCAACCGGCCGAGCTCGCGCCCGCCTACGTCTTCCTGGCGAGCGGTGAGTCGTCGTTCGTCGTCGGTGAGACGCTCCACGTGGACGGTGGCATGCCGACGCCGTAGCGCGGCCGGTGGGTCGGCTGCGTCGCAGCGGACGGGAGGCGCGGTGCCGGCTGGCACCGCGCCTCCCGTCGTGCGGGTGCGTGCGTCTCAGGCCCCGATCAGGTCCGAGGACCGCGTCACGTCGGTGCGTGCTGCGCGGAGGTCCGCCGTCGACAGCCGACCGCGGGCCCAGGCGTCCAGCGTGAACGCGAGGGTGCGGGCGCCGTCGGAGGGGGTGGCGTCGCTGATCGGACCCGCTGCTCCGGTGATCGGGCCCGCTGCTCCGGCGCGGATCGCGAGGTAGGCCTCGGTCACATCCGTGACGGAGTCGAGTCGGACCACCGCAAGGCCGATCGATGCTGCGACCGCGGTCGCCGTTTCGTCGTGCCCGACCACGAGGCGGCATCCGCGCAGCGCGGTGACGGTGTCCGCGACGGACGCGGCGTGGGCGACCACGGTCACGGGGAGGTCGGTGAGCCGTCGGAACGCCCGGACCAGTTCCCTGGTGGCGTCGACGTCGTCCTGGTCGAGGCGGAAGACCCGGACCGCCGACAGACCGAGTTCGCCCGCGACGGCCGTGGCCGCGGCGGCGAGTGCATCGGGAGCGAGTGGGACGCCAGTGCCGGTGCTCACGGCGAGGGCATCGGCGTCGTCGGACGGCGCTACCCGGTACGCGTGGTTCCAGAGCGTCACGAGCGAGTCGGCGGGGATGCGGTCGTCAGGCTGCGCGGCGGCGTGCCCGCCGGTCAGGACGATGGTCTCCGTGCGGACGAGGCGCATTCGCGTGCGGAGCCCGTACGGCGCGGCGACTACCGAGTGCGCAGGCAGGAGGGCCCGCCACGCGTCGACGAGGGCGTCACGACCGAAGTCGGAGAGGTGGGGCGACAGGGCGGTCAGGAAGCGGCGGGCGGCGGCCATGGAGGTCTCCTCAGGTCGAGGGTTCCCATACTGTCAGTAATGCATACGAAATACAAGATTTCGATGGTGGTCAGCAGGGTGCGCTGCAGCTGCGGGCCATCCGCTCGAGGAGCTCACGCGCGGAGAGCGCGGCGGCCAGTTCCACCTCGACCGGGTTGATCCCCACGGCCCGCTCGAACGCGCGACGCCGTGCCTGGTCGGCGACGGGGACCTCGGGCCGCTGCGGCAGCACCGCGATCGCCTGGGCTGCCGCGTCGAAGGCCCCCACCGGCCGGCCGAGCTGCTCCCACATCGTGCGGACGTCGTGGGCGACCTGGTCGGGGTCGCCGCCGAACTCGAAACCTGCCGAGGCCATGGTCGCGAGTCCCTGCGCGGTCGGGTCGTTCGGGGTCATCCCGGCATCGTCACACGGATCGCCGCGAGAGTGCTGCGAACACGGTCACTGCGCCGCGCCTTCCCGTGTCCCCCCTTGTGCCGACACCCGGAACGGGGATTCTGGTGCCCCCCGAGATGGGTTTGGATGGACGTGCCCCCGAGTGGGGCGACGCGGACAGGACGTCCGGGATCGACGGAGGGCACGATGCTCGAACACACCAGCGCGGACACGCAGGCGGCAGCCGCCGCGGCCGCGACCCTGCACCTGCGGATCACGATCGTCGGTGCCACCGTCGACGTGCTCCGGGACGTCCCCTTCCACGAGGCCCACCCCGGCCTCGTCGCCGACCGTCTCGGGATCCCGGTCGAGGAACTCCGTCAGCACTTCCCCTCGTGGGACGGGCTCGTGCTCGCCGCCGTCGACCGCTGGAACGGCACCCGGATGGACGACGTCACGCGCGAGGTCGGGGACGGCTCGACCGTGCAGCTCCTCCGTGCGATCGTCGCGTCGAACGCCGAGGACCCCGCGCTCATGCGGCTCCTCGTCGCGCTGCTGTCCGTCGCCGGCAACCCGCTGCACCCGATGGCGACCTACCTCCGCTCGCGCTACCAGCTGTTCTACGCGCAGATCAAGCGCGGCCTGGAGCACGACATCGCGGTCGGCCGTGCACCGCACACGATGGATCCCCGCCGTGGTGCGGAGCAGCTCATCGCCCTGTACGAGGGGTTGCAGCTGCAGGCCCTCCTCCGCTCCGACCTCGAGCTCGTGCCGGCGTTCGACCGTGCCGTCGCCCGCCTCGAGCGCGGCTGGATGGAGCGGTACGAGACGCAGGCCGCCCGTCGCCTCGCCACCTGGAACGACGGCGGCTGGGAGATCTGAGCCGCGGAGCGCGGAGCCCGGACCGGCTCGGAGGCGACCCGGCGTACTCGGTGGGTCTCCGACGGAAGGAGCCGACATGGCATCAGCGAACCCGATCCAGGTCCAGAAGTACCTCAGCGGCATCGACTACCCGGCATCGAAGGACGACATCGTCGCGACCGCCGAGCAGGAGGGCGCCGACGGTGCCGTCCTGGAGGCCCTGAAGAACATCCCGGACGGCGAGTACGACGCCCCGACGGCGGTGTCGAGCGCGGTCGCCGACGCGAGCTGACGGGCACCGCCCCGCGCGCACCGGTACCGGCGTCGGCCTGGGTCAACGCGGCCGGGGCCCCCTCGGCACCGAGCCGTTGCCCGGGTCGTACCCGGTGTCGCGGATGACCGGGATCGCGGTGGTGTCGTTGTGCACCGAGTGCACGACGACCCGCCGCGACCGGCGCAGTGCACGCCGGGCGCCGGGCGTCGCGACGAGCCCGCCGAGGACGAGTCCCGCGCCGATCCCGAGCGCGACGGACACCGCAGCGACGAAGTCGAGTGCCGCGCTGGACGATCCCGACATGAAGTTGAGCAGGGCGTTCGACACGGCGACACCCGGCAGGAGTGCACCGCAGAACGCCGGCACCGCGATCGCCGCGACCGCCGTCCGCATCCGGGCGGCAGCGATCGTGGACAGCACGCCGAGCAGCACCGCCGCCAGGAACGTCGCGCCGAGGAGCGGCAGACCGAGCTCGCGGAGGGATCGGAGCGCAGCGGCCGCGGCGACGGAGAACACCACCGCGACCGGGATCACCCGCGCACTGGCCTGCTGCACGAAGCAGTTCGCCGCCGCCGACACCACGGTGAGTGCCAGGGACGCCCACAGCGGCAGGACCTGCGTCACGATGCCGGACGGGTCGACCTCGATGTGCAGCCACTTCGTCACGGCGATGCCCGCGGGCACCCCCACGACGATCGCGGCGATGACCAGCCCGATGTAGAACGCCCGCGCGACGGCCATCGCCCGGAACCCGGAGATCGCGTCCTGCGCCCAGGTCACGAGGGACGGGTGCGGCAGGAGGAGCACGACGAGCGCGGCCACCATCGTCGCCGCCTGTCCCGGGTGCAGCACGCCCGCCCAGATCGCCACACTGCCGATCGCCGAGGCCACGGCCGCCTGCGCCCCGGACACGAAGAACTGCGGGAAGCCCCGGCCGGTCAGCCAGCGGCCGGACAGGATGATCCCGAGCATGAGGACGAACGCTCCGAGCCCGGCACGCCACCCACCGCCGGCCTGCATCGAGATCGAGGTGCCGAGGATCGACAGGCCCACGTCCGCCAGCCACGTCGGCCACCGCGGCGGCATCCGGAGCACCGCGACGAGGGCACTGACGGCCGAGGTCATGTCGCGCTCGTCGTGGACGAGGTCGTCGACGATCTGGTTCGCGCGCGCCAGCCGGTCGAGGTCGGAGCCGTCCGACTGCACGGTCCGGACCTTCACGAGCGGCGGGGTGTCCGAAGGGGCGTACTGGATCGTCACCGAACTGCCGGAGAAGTCGAGGTCGAGCGGTGCGAGGTTCCACTTCGTCGAGACGGCGACCACGGCGGTCTCCACGCTGCGGGTGTCGGCACCCGAGGCGAGCATCACCTCGGCGAGGTCGAGGCAGAAGTCGACGATCTGCACGGGCGAGTACTGCTCGCGGGGACGGGTGTCCGGCGAGACGTCCTCGTAGATCGTGCCGCGCAACCGAGCGCGGGCATCGCGGATGTCGTGCTGCGCGAGGCTGCGGACGCGGGGCCGTGGAGGGCGCCCCGGTCGAGGCGCGCCGGGGACGAACTGCTCGGCCATCCCGCCATGGTGCCAGTCGCGGACGCGCGAGTCCGGACGTCTGCTGGACGCCGCGGTTCCCGTGCGGGGCGCTTCCGGCGCGTCAGTCGCGGCGCCGGACGCTGAGCCGACCGAGCGCGAAGGCCGCTGCCACGGCGCCTACCAGCACGAGGACCGGTCCGACGGTCAGCTGCCAGGGTCGCGACCCCGCGATGAAGGCGTCCACGGCACCAGGGTGAGGGGATGACGGACGGGAGGCGCGGTGCCAGCTGGCACCGCGCCTCCAGGCCGCCACCGGGTGGCGGCTCCTGCTGTCGGTGCGCTACTGCTCGAACGTCGCGTGCAGCGTGATGTCGACCCCGGTCAGTGCCTTGCTGACGGGGCAGGTCGCCTTCGCGTCCTCGGCGGCCTTCAGGAAGGTCGCCTCGTCGATGCCGGCGACCTCGCCGTTGACGGTGAGGACGATGCCGGTGAGCTTGAACCCGCCAGCGCTGTCCGGGCCGAGCGAGACGTCCGCCTTGACGTCGAGGGCCTCGACCGTGCCGCCGGCTTCGCCGAGGACCGCGGAGAACTGCATGGCGTAGCAGGCGGAGTGTGCTGCGGCGATGAGCTCCTCGGGGCTGGTGGTGCCGCCGGCGTCGTCGGCTGCGCGCTTCGGGAACGAGACGTCGTAGGTGCCGACCTTCGAGCTGGAGAGCTCGACCTGGCCGGTGCCGTCCTCCAGGCCGCCGTTCCAGGCGGTGCGTGCGGTGCGCGTGGGCATGGCCGCTCCTTTCGTGTGGGGATGGTCTCCGTGCGGAGACGACTCCGAGTCAAGTCGAGAACGATCGTTCTCGCAACCCGCTCACGGCGAAGACGCAGGTCTGCTCCACGATCGGGCGCATGGGGGACAGATGAGCGTGCCGGGAGCGCGTGCTCGTGCACTGGACGGCGGGTCCCGGCCGAGCAGTCGACAGGCGGGCGACCGACGGAAGAACAACAGGTGTTGCTCTAGGCAACAGGTGTAGCGTGCTGGTGATCGAAGGAGAGACCCATGCGCGCCGTCGTGTTCGAACAGTTCCAGACCTTCCCCTCCCTGACGGAGGTCCCGAAGCCCACTCCCGGGCCGGGGGAGGTGCTCCTCAAGGTCGCCGGTGCCGGTGCGTGCCACTCCGACGTCGCCGTCTACCGCGAGTTCACCGAGGGAGCTCCTGGCGCGCAGCGACCCCCGTTCGTGCTCGGCCACGAGAACTCCGGCTGGGTGGAAGCGGTCGGCGAGGGTGTCGACGGCTTCACCGAGGGTGACGCGTACCTCGTCTACGGCCCGGTCGGCTGCGGCCACTGCTCGTACTGCTCCAAGGGGCAGGACACCTACTGCGAGAACGCCGCCACGAACCCGTACATGGGCATCGGTCTCGGACGCGACGGCGGCATGGCCGAGTACGTCGCCGTCCCCGCACGCAACCTCGTGCCGCTCGGCGACGCCGACCCGGTCGCCGCCGCGCCGCTCAGCGACGCCGCGCTCACGCCGTACCACGCGATCAAGAACTCCCTGCCGAACCTGGCCGGGGGCGGCAAGTACGCCCTCGTCGTGGGCCTCGGCGGTCTCGGGCAGATCGCCGTCCAGATCCTCACCGCGCTGACCGGTGCCACCGTCATCGCGACGGACATGAAGCAGGACGCCATGGACCGCGCTGCCGCCCGCGGTGCGATCACCGTTCCCGGCGGCCCCGACCAGGTCGCGGCGATCCGCGAGATCACCGGCGGCAAGGGCGTGGACGCGGCGTTCGACTTCGTCGGTGCGACCCCCACCATCAGGACGGCCCAGGCCTCGATGGCTGTCGGCGGCCGCTTCACCGTCGTCGGGATCGCCGGCGGCACCACCGAGTGGAACTTCTTCTCGACGCCGTACGAGTCGACGATCACGAACACGTACTGGGGCACGATCGAGGACCTGCACGAGGTCGTCGCCATGTACCGGGCGGGGCAGATCGTCCCCGACGTCGAGCGGTACTCGCTCGACGATGCGCTCGAGGCGTACCGGAAGCTCGAGGCCGGCGAACTGTCCGGACGCGCAGTGGTGGTCCCGACCGCCTGAGATCGGTTCGGTAGCGGTCGCTTCCCGTCCGGGTCCCTCGGCGGTACAGTGACGCAACGGGCCCGTCGGGGCACCGGGCAGGAGGGGACCATGGCCGGGAACGCGGACTACACCGAGGCCGTCGCACGACCGCGGAACGCGGGTGGCGCCGACAGCGCGGTGACGATGGGGATCCCCTACGACGCGCCGGAGCGGGGCGCCGGTGCATCCGACGCGGGATCGCTCACGACCCTCGGGCTCGTGTGGCGGATCGTCGCGTCGCTCGTGCTCGCAGCGCTCGGCGTCAACGCGGTCGTGCAGATCGTCCGGATCATGGTGCAGCCCGAGCCCCTGTGGGTCGCCGCGCTCGGCATGGCGGTCCTCGCGATCGTGACGCTCGCGTACCCGATCGTCAACGTGGTCCGCTGGGTGCGGGCCACGCGCCGCCGTCAGCGACCGGCCGCGTAACCCTGCGCGCCGCGGGAGTTCGCGGCGGCGCCGAGCACCCCGGTGTCCGGGTCGCGCGTCACGCACGACAGGCGCCCGAGTGACCACTCGCCGGCGCGGGTGACCACGTGACCGCGGGCCTCGAGTCCGGCGATCACGTCGTCACCGAGCCGGTCCTCCACCACCAGGCCGGCGGGCTCCCACGTGCGCGGCCAGAACGACCCCGGGAACGACGTCGTGTGCATCGCCGGCGCGTCGATCGCCTGCTGCGGCGAGTACCCACCGACGATCCACCGGAGCAGGAACAGCAGCTGCCACTGGTCCTGCTGGTCGCCGCCGGGGGAACCGAGCGCCGCCACTGGAGCGCCGTCCCGGAACACCAGCGTCGGGGTCAGGGTGGTCCGCGGGCGCTCGCCCGGCCGCAGGGTCGACGCGGTGCCCTCCTCGAGCCAGGTCATCTGCAGTCGGGTGCCGAGGCAGAAACCGAGCTCCGGGATCGTGGGCGACGACTGCAGCCACCCGCCGGACGGGGTCGCGCTGACGATGTTGCCCCAGCGGTCGACGACGTCGATGTGGCACGTGTCGCCGCGGGTCTCGCCGTCCGGGGCCACGAACGGCTCGCCGCGGTCCTCGACGGGCGCGGCCGGCGGGGTCGTGGTGTCGCGGCTGACCCGCACGGTGGGCTCGCCGACGCCCTGCCCGGCGACCGCTCCGGCGCGCTCGGCTTCCTCGGCGGTGCGGACCGGGGGCAGTGCGTGCTCCACACCCGGGACGGTGCCGGGCCGGAGCTCCGCGGACGCACGGTCGCCGATCAGGGCGCGGCGCTCGTCGGAGTACGCGTCCGAGAGCAGGACGTCGAGGGGGACGTCCCCGTCGCCGTAGAACGCTTCGCGGTCGGCCAGCGCGAGCTTCTGCGCCTCGGCGATCGTGTGCGCGCCGACCTCGGTCGACGGGTCGAGCAGCGCGTCGTCGAGCGGGTCGAGCAGTCGGAGCGTCTGCAGGAGCGCGGGTCCCTGCCCCCACGCGCCGGTCTTCGCGATGGTGCACCCGCGGAACTCGGCGGTCGTGGCGGGTTCGTAGGACGCCCGGAACGCAGCGAGGTCGGACGCGCGGACGACGCCCGCGTGGTCGGTGCCGGACGAGTGTCGGTGCGGCTCCTGCAGGAAGCGCTCGATCGCGTCCGGGACGAAGCCCTCGGCCCACTCGGTCCGTGCCGCGTCGATGCGGCCGGACCGGCTGCCGGCGCCGTCGCCGGCGGCGACCAGCCGGTCGAGGACCGAGGCGAGCGCCTCGTTGCGCAGCAGGTCGCCGGGGGCCGGCACCGCGCCTCCAGGCAGCCACTGCGCTGCGGAGGTGGGCCAGTGCTGCTGGAAGAGGTCCTGGACGGCGGTGATGGTGCGGACCACCGCCGGTGCGACCGGGTGCCCGTCGCGCGCGTAGCCGATGGCGGGTGCGAGGACGTCCGCGAGTTCCCACGTGCCGTGGTCGCGCAGCAGCAGGAGCCAGGCGTCGACCGCGCCGGGGACGGCCGCGGCGAGGGCTCCGGATCCGGGGACCAGGTCGAGTCCCTCGGCGCGGTAGTGCTCGGGGGTCGCGCCGGCCGGTGCCGGGCCCTGGCCGGACATGACGACGGGAGTCGGGTTGGTCGCCGTGGCGAACACCGCGACCATGTCGCCGCCGGGACCGTTGAGGTGCGGCTCGACGACGTGCAGGACGAAGGCGCCCGCGACGGCTGCGTCGAACGCGTTGCCACCCCGCTCGAGGACCGACTGCGCCGTGGCCGTCGCGATCCAGTGCGTCGCCGCCGCCATCCCGAACGTGCCGCGGAGGTCCGGACGCGTGGTGTGGGTGGCGGGCGGGACGAAGGCGGGGTTCGGCGTCGACATGGACCCATCTTGCATCTTGCGGGGTCCCGAGAAGGCGCGCATACTGAATGCAACGGTTAATTAACCGTTGTGTTCTGCAAGGAGGCGACATGGAGACCGACCGGCTCGACGCCGTGCTGTCCGCCCTCGCCGACCCGATCCGCCGACGCATCGTCGAACGGCTCGGGAAGGGCGAGGCCACCGTCACCGACCTCTCCGCGCCCTTCGACGTCAGCGGTCCCGCGATCTCACGGCACCTCGGCGTCCTCGAACGGGCCGGCCTCATCAGCCGCGAACGACACGGGACGTGGCGCACCTGCCGTCTCCGGCCGGAGGCCGTCGCCGAACTCGGCACGTGGCTGGGCGGGCTGCGGCCCGACTGGGACCGCCGGTTCGACAGCCTGGAGGCAGTGCTCGCCGCCCGCGCGTCCGTCACCCCCGCCACGCACCACCACGACACTGCGTCGCAGCACCGCGACACCGCGTCGCACCACCACGACGACCAGGAGCAGCCATGACCGAACAGTTCACCGCCCACACCACGCACCGGTTCGCGTACCCGGTCGCCGACGTCTACCGGGCGTTCGTCGACCCGGCGCTGCTCGCGCTGTGGTTCGGGCCGCTCGGCTTCCACGTCCCCGTCGCGACCGTCGAGGTCGACGCCCGCGTCGGCGGCGCGTGGAACCTCACGATGGTCAGCAACGACAACCCCGAGTGGGCGTCGCCGGTGACCTCGACGCTGCAGGAGATCGAGGAGAACCGGGTGATCGTCGGCACGCAGGTCGCGAACGGCATCCCCGGGATCGAGGACGGCACACCGCTGTCCCTCACGCTCGAGTTCGCCGAGGACGGCGACGGCACGATCGTCACGCTCACCCAGGGACCCTTCCCCGAGGTCATGCGCGACATGAACATCGCCGGCTGGACCCAGTCCTTCCACAAGCTCGAGGCGCTGCTCGGTGCCCCGAAGGAGTTCTTCCAGATGCCGTGACACGCCGCCGTGGCCCCGGAACTGGGGTTCACCCGTCCCGGTCGAGGGGGTTGTGCTGCCTTCCTGAAAAGGTGACCATCGTTCGGCGGCGCGTATCGGGCGTGTCGCCGAACGGTCGCGCAGGGGCGCGTCCGGTTCCGAGGCAGGGGTTCCATGAGCAGCACACCGTCGACCGTCGCGCGCGCAGGGCGACTCCCACGCATCGCGGCAGCCGTCGTGGCACTCGCCGTCGCGGCGGGTGCGATCGTCGGGTTGGCGGAGCCCGCCTCCGCCGCCACCGTGGTCTACAAGGGATCCGTCCCCGCCGGCACGACGATCTACCCCGGTGACACCGTGACGTCGCCGAACGGACAGTTCCGCCTCGTCATGCAGGGCGACGGCAACCTCGTCGAGTACGGCATCGGGAACGCGGTCCTCTGGGCGTCGAACACCTCGAACCAGCCCGGCGCCGTCGCGGTCATCGGCCGGAACCGAGCGCTCGACATCATGCGCGGCACCACCCGTGTCGCACGCTGGGCATCGGCCGGCAAGCCGCAGTCCACCAAGTTCGAGCTCCGCGGCGACGGCACGATGGTCCTCTGGTCCGGCACGACCGCGATCGTGAACTGGAACAACTTCCAGAGTCGCGTCCCCGCCGGCAGCACCCTCCTCGCCGGCACCACGCTCCGAGCCGACAGCTCCAACGACCGTACCTTCAGCATGCTCAGCAACGGCGTGCTCCAGCAGCGCCTCAGCGGCAAGGTGGTCTGGGCGACCAGCACCGCAGGCAACACCGGTGCCTACGCCGCCGTGCAGACGGACGGCAACCTCGTCGTGTACTCGGCGGCGAAGAAGCCCCTGTGGGCATCGAACACCAGCCGAGCCGGTGGCGGCTCGCTCATGGTGCAGGTCGACAACAACGTCGTCCTCTACGGCAAGAGCGACACCCGCAGCTGGTCCACCCGGCCGGTCTCCGGGCTGTTCTGGCCAGTCGCCAGCACCAAGATCTCCGGCAGGTACAACGACGATCGCGGTGCCGGACACGTGCCCCGCTACCACCAGGGCACCGACGCGGCGGTCGGAACCGGAACGCCGGTCTACGCCTCGGCCACCGGCACCGTGACGAGCACCGTGGCGAACAACGCCTCCTACGGCAACTACGTGATCGTGACGTACGGCATGACGACCGTCCTCACCGCGCACCTCAGCAAGATCGAGGTCAAGCAGGGCCAGATCGTGTCGAAGAACACCGAGATCGCGAGGTCCGGCAACACCGGGCAGTCGACCGGGCCGCACGTCCACGTCGAGGTCCGGCAGGGCGGGACGCTGACCGACCCGCTGAAGGTGCTGCACTTCCGCTGACACGCTTCCCCGGCCCGCGGTGGCACTCCGCACAACCGAAGTCACCCGGAACCACGCAACCGCGCGGTTCCGGGTGACTTTCGTCGTGCGGGAGGGCCGGGGCGACCGCGCGTCTACGCTGGAGGGGATGGAGCAGCGCGGTGGGCAGGTGGTCGTCCTCGTGGCGATCGGGATCGTCGCCGGGGTGCTCTCCGGCCTGTTCGGGGTCGGTGGCGGGGTAATCGTCGTGCCCGCTCTGATGGCGTTCCTCCACCTCGATCAACGCCGGGCCTCCGCGACGTCCCTCGTGGCGATCGCCCCCGCGGCCGTGGTCGGCGCGATCACCTACGCGCTGCAGGGCGAGGTGCACTGGCTCGCGGCCCTGACCCTGGCGGTCGGCAGCGTGGTCGGCGCCCCGATCGGCGCACGGCTGCTCCGGGCGCTGCCGCTGCGGGTCCTGCCGTGGATCTTCGTCGGGTTCATCGCGGTGGTGCTGGTGTCCCTGTTCACGAGCGTCCCCACCCGCGGCGGCGACGTGCACTTCGGGATCGTGGAGGCGCTCGTCCTGCTCGTGCTCGGTCTGCTGTCGGGTGTCCTGTCCGGGTTGGTGGGGGTCGGTGGCGGGGTGGTCATCGTGCCCGGACTCGAGGTGGTCCTGGGCGCGGGTGACCTGCTCGCGAAGGGCACGTCGCTCCTCACGATGGTGCCGACGTCGGTGTCCGGGACGGTCGCGAACCTGCGTCGGCGCGCGGTTGACCTGCGCATCGGTCTGACGGTGGGCGTCACGGCGGCGGTGTGTTCTCCTGGAGGCGCGTGGATCGCCCGCCTCGTCGACCCGCAGGTGGGCACCTGGCTCTTCGCCGCGTTCCTGGTGGTCGTCGCGGTGATCGTCCTGGTGCGCGGTCGCCGGGCCGCACCCGAGGACGAGGCGACCGTCGGCGAGGTCGCGTGACGCGCCTCCAGGCCAGTGGCGGACGCAACCCGGCGGACGCGGAAGCCGTCCTGACGGCGTTCGCGCGCACGGCCGGTGACGTGCCGGCGGCCCGCAGGGTCGCGCGGCAGTTCGCCGGCCTCGACGAGGGTGAGCGGTCCGCGCTGCTGTGGAGCGAGGACGCGGGTGCGCGGCTGATCGCGGTGCTGCTCCTCGTGCAGGCGATGCGGGAACGACCGGACGCGGCACTGACCGACGAGTACCTGTCGGCGGCGAAGGCCGAGCGGTTCGACGACACCGCGCTGGTGGACCTCGCGGCCGAGGAGCTCGTCGGCGCCCCGCTCGTCGGAGGTTCGACGGGGCCGCTGTTCGCGCTCGTGAAGTCGGACGTGGCGATGGTGCGGCGGATCGCGGTGGTGGCGACGCTGGCGTTCGCGAAGCAGGGCGACGCCGAGGTGCCGCTCGGGATCGCCGGGCGGCTCGTCCGCGAGCGGAGCGACACGGTGCAGTCGGCGCTCGGGTGGGTGCTCCGTGAGACCGGGAAACGCGCGTCGGAGGACGCCCTGATCGGGTTCCTCGAGCGGAGTGGACGCTTCCTGACGCCGGCCGCCCGGTCGACGGCGACGGAGCACCTGCCGCCGGCGGAGCGCGACCGGCTGCGGGGCTGAGCGCCGGTCCTCGCGGCTCAGTCGGCTTGGTCGGCCTCGGCGAGGACCGTGGTCAGGGAGACGACGACACCGTCCCGCACCTCGATCACGTCGATGCCCCGGACCTCCGGCGCGCCGACCGGACCGAAGCCCCACGCGAGTGCGCCGTGGGTCGCGGAGACGTACCGGCGGCCCTCCTCGACGAACTGGAACGCGCCGGGGACCGCGTCGAGGAGCGCGGCGGCCTTCTGCTCGAGGGCGTCCCACCCGGTGACGGTGCCCTCCGGGTCGGTGAAGGCAACGTCGGACGCGAACGTGCGCTCGATCGCAGCTCGGCGAGACGCGGCGTCCCGGTTGCCGAAGACGTCGTGGAGGTTCGCGGTGAGGAGCTCGGAGACGGTCGTCATGCGCGGAGGCTACCGCGCGAAGACGTCGTCCAGCGTGAACGTCGCGAGGTGCCGCTCGTCGAGGAGTCGCCGGAGCCGGGGGAGCGCACCGATCGTGCCCGGGAAGTTCGCGTGGCCGATCACGATGTGGGCGGGCTGGAACCACTGCTCCGCGAACCCGACGATCTGGTCGGACGTGATGTCCCCGGAGTCGGCGAGCGAGCCGTACCAGAGCAGGGGCGTGGTGTAGCCGACCCGTGCGGCCGCCGCGTCGACGCGGGCGTCGTGGTAGCCGAAGGGTGGTCGGAAGTAGGGGCGGGCGTCCACGCCGAAGGTCCGCTCGATGAAGTCGTGGTTCCGGGTGAGTTCGTCCTCGATGCCCTGGTCCGTGAGCTTCGTCAGCGCCGGGTGGTCCCAGGTGTGGTTGCCGAGCTGCACCTGGCCGGACGCGACGAGTGGCCGGAGGAGGTCTGCGTGCTCGGTCCAGCTCGGTCGGACGCCGTTCACGAAGAAGGTGATCCGCGTGCCGGTCGCGGCGGCGAAGCGGGCGTATGCCGCGACCACGTCGGCACTCGCGCCGTCGTCGACGGTCCACGCGATGCCGGGGGTGCCGTGCGGGAGCCCGGTGATCGTCCCCGCCGGCCGCGCGACGGGCGCGATCGTCGGAGTCGGAGTCGGAGTCGGAGTCGGAGTTGGAGTCGGACTCGACGTCGCCGTCGGGGCTGCCGTGGGGACGGCGGACCGCGACGGTGTCGAAGCGGGGACGTGGCCGTCGACGGCACAGGCGGCGAGCACCGCTGCGGCGAGCGTGCCGGTGGCGCCCGCGAACAGGGCGCGGCGGGTCGTGCGGTGGTCCATCGGGTCCAGCGTGGTCGTCCGGCCGGTTCCGTACATCGGCGCAGGGGCGGACTCGCACTGGCCGATCGGCCACCGACCGGTGGCCGATCGTGGCTACGGTGGGCCCATGCACACCGAGGTGCCCCCGATCGACGACGCACTGGTCCGCCGGCTCGTCGCCGCGCAGTTCCCGGAGTGGTCCGACCTGCCGGTGCGGTCGGTCCCGCACCAGGGGTGGGACAACCGCACGTTCCGCCTCGGGGACGAGCTGTCCGTCCGGCTGCCGAGCGCGGCCGGGTACGTCCCGGCGGTCGAGAAGGAACAGGACGTGCTGCCCTCCCTTGCCGGACGACTGGACGTCGCAGTCCCCGAGCCGGTCGCGCTCGGCGAGCCCGGCGAGGGGTACCCGTTCCCGTGGTCCGTGCGGCGGTGGCTCCGGGGGACGGTGGTCGACGATGCGGTCGGCCTCGACCGCCTGCAGCTCGCGGAGGACGTCGGCGCCGTGCTGCGGCAGCTCCGGTCGATCCCCGCCGCGGGCGGACCGGTCGCGGGAGCGCACTCGTTCCACCGCGGAGCGCACCCGTCGTACTACGCCGATGAGGTCCTCCGGGCGCTCGACGCTCTCGACACCGCCGTCGACCGGACCGCCTGCGAACGGGTGTGGGACGAAGCCCTCGCCACGACCTGGGAGCACCCCGGCGTCTGGTTCCACGGCGACGTCGCACCCGGGAACCTGCTCGTCGACGACCACGGCCGACTGTCGGCGCTCATCGACTTCGGCACGTGCGGCGTCGGCGACCCGGCGTGCGACCTGGTGCTCGCGTGGACGTTCCTCGACCCGGCTTCGCGGCCGGCGTTCCACGAGGCAGCGGGGCTCGACGACGCTGCCTGGGCACGCGCCCGCGGCTGGGCGCTCTGGAAGTCGCTCATCATGCTCGCCGGCAGCGCCGGACCGGGCGACCGCGCCGAGCACGAACGGGTGCTGGCAGCCGTCCTCGGCTGACGTGCTCGACCGACGGCGACCGGACAGCGGGACCCGGGGCTGTGAACGCGCCACGCGGCGGAGGCGTAGCGACGAGGGGAACGCGGGTCGCGCCTCCAGGCCGGCTCGAAGCGACGACGAGAGGAACGCGACGTGCGCGCACTGACCTGGCAGGGCACCGAGAAGGTGTCCGTCGAGACCGTCCCCGACCCCACGATCCAGGAACCCACCGACGCGATCGTCCGGATCACGTCCACCGCGATCTGCGGCTCCGACCTGCACCTGTACCGGGTGCTCGGCCCGTACATCGACAAGGGTGACGTCCTCGGGCACGAACCGATGGGCATCGTCGAGGAGGTCGGCAGCGGCGTCACGAACCTCAAGGTCGGCGACCGCGTCGTCATCCCCTTCAACATCTCCTGCGGCCACTGCTGGATGTGCCGCCACGGACTGCAGTCGCAGTGCGAGACCACCCAGGTGACCGAGTACGGCACCGGCGCGTCCCTGTTCGGCTACACGAAGATGTACGGCCAGGTCCCCGGCGGTCAGGCCGAGTACCTGCGCGTGCCGCACGCCGACTACGGCCCCATCGTCGTGCCGTCCGACGGCACCCCGGACGACCGCTGGCTCTTCCTCAGCGACATCCTGCCCACCGCGTGGCAGGGCGTGCAGTACGCGAACGTGCCCGAGGGCGGCACCCTGGCGGTGCTCGGCCTCGGCCCGGTCGGCCAGTTCGCGGCCCGCATCGGCAAGCACCTCGGCTACCGCGTCCTCGCCGTCGACCCCGAGGAGGTCCGCCGCGACCTCGGGGCGAAGCACGGGGCCGAGGTGTTCGACCTGTCGAAGGACCTCGTGTCCGAGCTCGTCGACCGCACCGACGGCCGCGGACCCGACGGGGTCGTGGACGCCGTCGGCATGGAGGCACACGGCAACCCGGCCGCCGCCTTCGCGCAGCGCGCTGCCGGCCTGCTGCCGGACAAGCTCGCGCAGAAGGCGATCGAGACGGCGGGCGTCGACCGGCTCGCCGCCGTGCACACCGCCATCGACCTGGTCCGCCGCGGCGGCACGGTCTCGCTCAGCGGGGTCTACGGCGGGATGGCCGACCCGATGCCGATGATGACGCTGTTCGACAAGCAGATCACCATCCGCGAGGGCCAGTGCAACGTGAAGCGCTGGATCGACGACATCATGCCGCTCGTCTCCGACCCGTCCGACCCGCTCGGCACCCTCGACCTGACGACGCACCGGGTCTCGCTCGAGGACGCCCCGCACATGTACGAGGTGTTCCAGAAGAAGGAGGACGACTGCGTGAAGGTCGTCCTCGACCCCGCGATGGCCGCCGCCTGATGCGGGTCGTCGTCGTCGGCGCCACCGGGAACGTCGGCACCGCCGTGCTCCGGCGGCTGGCCGAGGCCCGGCTCGCCGGCGACGGCCGGGCGGGGAGCGGAGGCGGCGGTGGTGATGCCGGTGGCCTCGACGTCATCGGGGTCGCGCGACGCCTGCCGGACGCCCACGTCGCGCCGTACGACGTCGCGCTCTGGCACGCCGTCGACATCGGAGCGCCCGACGCGATCGACCGACTCGCGGCGGTGTTCCAGGGAGCGGACGCCGTCGTGCACCTGGCGTGGGCGCTGCAGCCGACGCACGACATCCCCGCGCAGCACCGCACGAACGTCACCGGCACCGAGAACGTGCTCGCCGCCGTGGCCCGCGCCGGAGTGCCGCAGGTCGTCGTCGCGTCCTCCGTCGGGACCTACCGCGGCGTGGACGTCGACGGCAAGCGGACTCCGGTGGACGAGTCGTGGCCGGCCACCGGCATCCCGACGGCGACGTACTCGATCCACAAGGCCGCGAACGAAGCCGCGATGGACCGGTTCGAGGCGGCGAACCCGTCCGTGGTCGTCACGCGGCTCCGTCCCGGCCTGGTCTTCCAACGCGCTGCGGCGGCGGAGATCCGCGGGCTGTTCCTCGGACACCTCGTCCCGATGTCGATCGTCCGATGGATCCGGTGGGCCGTCCTGCCCCTGCCGTTGCCGTTCGTGTTCCAGGCCGTGCACGCCGACGACGTCGCCGACGCCTACTGGCGCGCGATCGACCGGCGGGCCGGAGGCGCGTTCAACATCGCCGCTTCGCCGGTGCTCAACCCACCGCGGATGGCGCGCGCGTTCGGGATGCTCGGTGCGGTCCGGGTACCGATGTGGCTCATCCGCGGGCTCGTCACGCTCACCTGGCGGCTGCGGATCCAGCCGACCGACGCCGGCTGGGTGGACATCGCGGCGCGCGTCCCGATCATGCGGACGGACAAGGCTCGCTCGGAGCTCGGGTGGGAGCCGCGGCACACCTCGGAGGAGGCGCTGCGGGAGCTCGTGGCCGGGTTCGCGGACGGTGCGAGGGTGCCGGCCTCGGGGCCGTTGCGCGGGTGACGGGCGGCGCGCCGAGGCGTACCAGGGCGGACGTTCCGACCGGGTACGCCCGATTCCGCTGTCATGCCGGCGTCGTGGGAAGCCTCGGACGCTCCGGGGCGGTACGCTCACGGCATCGCACGAGCACGAGGGGGCCGCGATGGCGTTCGAGGAGACCCACAACCCGCTGATCCCGGACGGATTCGCGGCCATCGGGACAGCGGTGACCATCGGGGCAGTCCTCATCGGTGTCGGCTTCGTGATCGCGATCGCCGTGGCGATCTACCGCGCCACACGGATGGCGAACCGCGGGCAGAACCCGCTCACGCTGCAGGAGGACATCGCGCACCGGGCGATGCAGAGCCAGACGCTCGCGCCCGTGTAGTCGCTGGAGCAGCGGCTCGCCGAACTCGACGACCTCCACGAGCGGGGGATCATCAGCGACGACGAGCACCGGTCCGCCCGGACGGACACGCTCCGTTCGTGACGATCGCCGACTTCGACGTCGAGCCTGCCGTCGGTCCCCGGTTCTGGGCACGACTGCTCGGCATCGCCGGTCTCGTCACCGGGGTCCTCGCGATCATCGGGTGGCCGTTGCCGATCGTGTCGGGGCGCGGCAGCAGCGAGCGGCACGCCTGGGCCCGGACCGTGCAGGGCGTCCAGGACTGGATGGCCCACGACGGGTGGCGGATGTCCGGTTCGTCGTGGGCGTGGGGCGGTCTCGCGGTGCTCGCGCTCGGAGGCGTGGTCGCCGTGGTGCGTCCTGCCTGGAACGATCGCTGGAGGGTCGCCGTGGTCGTGGTCCCGGGCGGGGTGCTCCTGGTGCCCGGACCGCTCGTGCAGTGGGCAGCCGGTGCGCCGTACTCGAACTACGGCCTGCAGTGGACCGGTGGAACGGTCGTCGGCATCGCCGCGGTGTGCGTGGGCGGAGCGCTGTTCACCGCGTTCCGGAGGCTGGCGCGACGCGAGGCCCGACAGTCGGACGACGTCAACCCGCCCCCACGTCGGCCGCGCTGAACCGCACGTAGGCTGACGGGATGCTGCTGCCGACGGACCTGCTCGGGGAGTGGGACCTCCGACGCACGGTCGACGACCGGCGAGCGGGCGCCTCGGGCACGGTGACAGGGACGACGACGCTGACGAGGACGAGCACCGACGAGGTCCGCTGGGACGAGTCGGGCACGATGTCCTTCAGCGGTCGCGAGACCCCGGTCTCCCGGACGCTGTTCGTGCGTCGTGGCCCGGACGACAGCTGGACGGTCCACTTCTCGGACGGCAGGGTCTTCCACCCGTGGGCGTGGGGGACCGGGGTCTCGCACTGGTGCGACCCGGACGACTACAGCGGAACCCTCGGCGGCGACGCCGACCACTGGACGGTGCGGTGGGCGGCGACGGGCCCCGCGAAGGACTACGTGCTCGTCAGCGAGTTCCGACGTCGGTCCCACCCGCCAGACTGAGTGCATGGCACGCAGCTCCGGGGGCACCGATGCCCCGCGCATCACCCTGACCGAACCCGCTGACCTCGAGGACTGGACGCCCGGCCCCGGGGACGTCCTGACCGGTGACCGGATCGAGGGGAAGCGCATCGAGACGTTCGACCTGTCGGGGGAGCGCCTGCCGGACCTCGAGATCGAGGAGTCCGTCATCGGGACGCTCCGGGCGGACTCCGCGGACCTGCGCGGGCTCCGGGTCCGCGACTCGATCGTGGAGACGCTCGACGCCCCGGTGTTCAAGGCGTCGAGCAGCTCGTGGCGCGAGGTCCGGATCGCCGGTGGTCGGGTCGGTTCCGCCGAGCTGTACGACGCGGGACTGAACGGCGTCGAGTTCGTCGGGATGAAGCTCGGGTTCGTGAACCTGCGCGGGTCGACGCTGACCGACGTGGTGTTCCGCGACTGCGTGATCGACGAGCTCGACATCGCCGACGCGCGGCTGCTCCGGGTGTCGTTCGACGGCACGCGGATCCGCGCCGCCGAGGGGTCGAACACCCGCATCGACCACGTGGACCTGCGCTCCGCCGACCTCGATCGCGTGGAGCGGCTCGAGGGCTTGCGCGGTGCGACGATCGGTGCCGACCAGCTGTACACGCTCGCTCCACTCCTGGCGGCGCAGGCGGGCTACCGGGTGGACTGAGCGGGCTCGCTCGCCAGTGCCGCCGCCAGGTCGGCCTGCACCAGGTCGCCGTGCACCGCGGCGCCCGCCTGGGTCCCGGCAGCGGCCGATGCGATGACGGTCGCCATCGGCGATGCCACGTTGCCGGCCGCGTACACGCCGGGCACGGTGGTGCGGCCGGCGGCGTCGACGGTCAGCGCGCTCCCGAGGCGGAAGTCACCCATGAGCTGGTCCTCGGCGACGAGTCCGATGCCGTCGAGGAAGGACGCTCGCGCCTCCGCGGTGCTCGCCGCCGCCAACGCGTCGAGTGCGACGACCTCACCGGTGCCGAGTTCGACCCCGGTGAGCACGTCGTCCGACGACAGGACGCGGGTCACGGATCCGTCGCGGACGGTGATCCCACGGGCGAGCAAACCGGCTCGGGTGGTGTCGTCGACGAGCGTCGGGTCGGTGACGAACGCGGTGACGTCGTGGCTGAGCGCCCGGAACATCAGGGCGTGGTGGGCACCGAACGGCGTGGTCACCAGGATGCCGATCCGGCGGTCGCGGATCTCCCACCCGTGGCAGAACGGGCAGTGCACGACACCGCGTCCCCACTGTGCGGCGAGGCCCGGGACCTCCGGCAGGACGTCCACGGCACCGGAGGCGACGACCAGCCTGCGCGCCGTGACGACCGCACCGGAGTCAGTGGTGACCGAGAAGCCGATCGGGTCGACGCCGTCACCGTTCGTGGCGGACGTGGCCACGATCCTCCCGGCCGTCACCTCGACGCCGTAGGCGGCGACCTCGTCGCGCCCGATCCGGTACAGCGCCGACGGCGCCGCACCCTCGCGCCCCAGGTAGTTGTGCACGCCTTCCGCGGGAGCGTTCCGGGGTTCGCCGGCGTCGACGACGAGGACGGAACGGCGGGACCGCCCGAGGATGAGGGCTGCTGACAGCCCGGCGGCCGAGCCGCCGATGACGATGACGTCGTAGTGATCACGCATGCGGTCATCCTGCGGATCGAGCGTCAAGGTTGGCAAACTCCGTTGCTGCCCTGGCAACATGGTCGCCATGGTGCACAGCCGGGAGGAACGGATCACCCCGCGTACGACCGCGCAGGTCGTCGACGGGGTCGGCCCGCGACTCCGGGCGCTCCGCGCGCACCGGGACGTGACGCTCGCGTCGCTCGCCGCGGAGACCGGGATCTCGGTCTCGACGCTCTCACGGCTCGAGTCGGGCCAGCGGAGGCCGACCCTCGAACTGCTGCTCCCGCTTGCACGGGCCTACCAGGTGCCGCTCGACGACCTGGTCGGGGCGCCGCAGACCGGAGACCCGCGAGTGCACCTCAAGCCGGAGATGCACGGCGGTCGGGTGGTCGTGCCGCTCACCCGGCGGACCGGGGGCGTGCGGTCGTTCAAGCAGCTGTTCCCACCGCACTCGCCCGGTGGTGAGCCCTCGCTGCGGACCCACGAGGGGTACGAGTGGCTCTACGTCCTGTCCGGACGGCTCCGACTGCTGCTCGGCGAGCACGACCTCGACCTCGGGCCGGGCGAGGTCGCCGAGTTCGACACCCACACGCCGCACTGGATCGGCAACGTGACGGACGAGGTGACCGAGGTGCTGTGCCTGTACGGGCCGCAGGGGGAGCGGGCGCACGTGCGGTCCCGGCCGTCCCGCTAGGCGCGCCACACCACCTCGGGGGCGAGCAGCCGGTGCCCGGTCGACGCCGGCAGGACCGTCCGACCGGCGCCCATCAGCAGCTCGACCGCTGCGGACGCGACGGCCACGAGGGGCTGCTCAACGCTCGAGATCCCGAGCGCTTCGGCGACCGGCGTGTCGTCGTAGCCGACCACCGGGACGTCCGGGCCGAGCGCGAACCGGGCTCCGAGCGCCAGGGTGTCCGACGCGCAGACGAGTGCATCGAAGTGTGTGCCGGCCTCGATCGCCGTCGCCACGGTCCGGGTCGCCGCGGTGACGTCGTCGTGACAGGTGAGGACGAGGTCGGCGGAGCCCCTCGCCCCCATCGCCGCCTGCCAGCCGCGACGCCGCTCGTCACCCTGCCCGGACGGGCTCGGCCAGCCGAGGAACCCGACCCGGTCGAGGCCCCGCTCGACGAGGTGCGCGGTGGCGTCGTGCAGGCCGGCGCGTCCGTCGACGTCCACCCACGGGTGCGGGGCGGCGTCCATGTCCGGGAGACCCCAGGGCCTGCCGAAGGTGACGAACGGGATGCCCCGCGAGCCGAGCCAGGCGGCGCGGGGGTCGCCGTGGAAGGTCGAGCTGAGCACGAAGCCGTCGACGTCGGACCCCTCGACGAGTCGCTCCATGTGGTCGAGCTCGTCGTCGATGTCCGTGGCGGTGAAGAGCAGGATCCGCATCCCGCGCTCGTCGGCGCTCTCGACCAGGGCGTGCAGGAAGCGGTCGAGCACAGCGCCGGAGATGCCGTGCACCGGTTCGAGCCGCACGCCGAGCGTCGAGCTCTGCTGGGTGCGGAGCCGCCGAGCGGAGGCGTGCGGGCGGTACCCGAGGTCCTGGATCGCGGCCGTGACGCGTGCGAGCGTGTCCGGGCGGACGACCTCGGGTCGGTTCAGCACGTTCGACACGGTCTGCCGGGAGACGCCCGCGGCGAGCGCGACGTCGGCGACGGTGGCGGGGTGCGACATGGGGTTCACCGTAGCGCCTCCGAGGTGTATGGTCATCTCGTTTGATCGATCAAATTGAACGATCAAATGCCCACGGCAACCGACCGCGGCTCGAACGACCAGCACCAGCACCAGCCCGAACTCGACGAGGAGTCCACCGATGCAACGACGCACAGCACGCATGCTGACCGCGGGAGCGATGGCGCTCACCGCAGCCCTCACCCTCTCCGCCTGCGGCTCCGGCTTCACCGGGTCCGGCGCCGGTGACTCCGCGAGCGGCGGGACCGGCAAGCTCACCTCGAGCGACAAGGACCTCACCGTGCTCATCGGGTCGTCCGGCGACGCCGAGACCGCCGCCGTGAAGAGCGCGGCGGCCGCGTGGTCGAAGCGCTCCGGCACCGGCGTGTCCGTCCAGGCGGCGAACAACCTCGACCAGCAGCTCGCGCAGGGCTTCGCCTCCGGCAAGCCCGCCGACGTCTTCTACGTCAGCACCTCGTCCCTCACCGGGTACGCCTCGAACGGCTCCCTCCTGGCGTACGGGGACGACCTGACCAACAAGCAGGACTTCTACCCGACGCTGACGAAGTCGTTCACCGTCGACGACCAGCTGTACTGCGCCCCGAAGGACTTCTCCACCCTGGCGCTGTTCATCAACACGAAGGACTGGAAGGCCGCCGGCCTCACGGACAGCGACGTCCCGACGACCTGGGACCAGCTCGCCAGCGTGTCGAAGAAGCTCACCGAGAACGGCCGGGTGGGCCTCGCGATGAGCCCGCAGTACGAACGGCTCGGGGCGTTCATGGCGCAGGCGGGCGGCTCGCTCACCAACGCCGACCAGACGAAGGCGACCGTCGACTCCGCGGCCAACGTGCGGGCGCTCGACTACGTGAAGGGCCTGCTCGACGACGGCTCGATGCGGTTCTCCAGCGACCTCGGTGAGAGCTGGGGCGGCGACGCGTTCGGCAAGGACAAGGCGGCGATGACGGTCGAGGGCAACTGGCTCACCGGCGCGATGTCGTCGAGCTACCCGAGCGTCGACTACAAGGTGGTCGAGCTGCCGAAGGGGCCGAAGGGTGCGGGCACGCTGCAGTTCACGAACTGCTGGGGCATCGCCAAGGACTCGCCGAACCAGAAGGCGGCGTTGTCCTTCGTCGAGAAGATGACGAGCACGACGCAGCAGCTGGCGTTCGCGAAGGACTTCGGTGTGATGCCGTCCGTCGAGTCCGCCGCGGGCAAGTGGAAGCAGGAGTACCCGCAGTACGCCGCGTTCCTCGACCAGGCACCGGACGCGCAGGGCGTCCCGAACAAGGCCGGGACCGCCGATGTCATCGCGGACTTCGACTCGAAGCTCGGCAGTCTGCAGTCGACCGACACGAAGACCCTGCTCGAGGGCGTCCAGAAGAACATGGCCGCCGCGCTGAAGGGCTGAGACCGTGTCCCGGAAGAACCGCGCCGAGGCCGTCTCCGGCTGGCTGTTCACCGCGCCGACGATCATCGTGCTCGGCCTGTTCCTCGCCGTCCCGGTGCTCATGGCCCTCTGGGTGAGCGTCTCCGACTGGCACGGGGTCGGCAGCCCGTTCTCCTCCGACGTCTCGTTCGTCGGCGGGCAGAACTACGCGAAGATCCTCGCCGGCGGTGGTCTCGACGAGCAGAACTTCGGCACCGCGCTGCGGAACAACCTCTGGTACGTCGTGTTCGTCGTGCCGCTGCAGACCGCCGTCGCGCTCGGCCTCGCCCTCCTCGTGAACGGGCGGGCCCTGCGCGGGCGCGGGTTCTTCCGGACCGCGTTCTACTTCCCGTCGGTCACCAGCTCGGTCGCGATCACCGTCCTCTGGCTGTTCCTGTTCTCGTCGACCGGCGCGGTGAACAAGATCATCAGCTGGGTCGGCATCAACGGGCCGAACTGGTTCAACGAACCGACCGGTCTCTTCCACCTGGGAGCCGGGAACCCGCCGGCCGTCCTCGCCGACCACACCATGCTCGGGATCTCGTGGTGGGACTGGACCGCCGGGCCGTCGGTCGCGATGACCGCGTTCATCCTGCTGGCGGTGTTCACGACGAGCGGCACGTTCATGCTGCTGTTCCTGGCGGCGCTGCAGAACCTGTCGCCCGACGTCGACGAGGCCGCGATGATCGACGGCGCCGGCTCGTGGACGCGCTTCTGGCAGGTGACCCTGCCGCAGCTCCGCCCGACGCTCTTCACGGTGCTGACCCTCGGTCTGATCGGGACGTGGCAGGTGTTCGACCAGATCTACACGGGCACGAAGGGCGCACCGGCGAACACCACGCTGACGCCGGCGTTCCTGTCGTACCAGACCGCCTTCGGGCCCAACCAGCAGTGGGGTGCGGGCGCGGCGATCGCGTTCATCCTGTTCGCCATCATCGTCGTCTTCACGCTGCTGCAGCGCTGGGCGCTCCGCGAGCGCCCCGTCTCCCGTCGACGGATGCGCTGGATCGAGAAGGGAACCACACGATGACGAGCGCACCCACCTCGGCGACCGCAGGCGGCGGGACCGGCGGGGCCCGCGCCTCCAGGCCGGATCAGCCGGGAGGCGCGGTACCGGACCTCCGCGCCGCCACCGTCACGCAGGCGCCCGGTCCGGGCCGGCGGCCACGCCGGCTCACGCCGCGTGGCATCGCCCTGCTGGTCGTCGGGATCGTGATCGCGGCGGTCTACCTGCTGCCGTTCTACGTCGCGATCGTGAACTCGTTCAAGACCGACCAGGACGCCTCGCTGCACCCGCTCGCCCTGCCGGCCACCTGGACGGCCGCGGCGTTCCGGACGCTGTTCCAGAACTCGGACTTCGGGATCTGGACGATGAACTCGGTGATCGTCGCGGTCGTCGTCACGCTCGGTCGGATCTTCTTCGACTCCCTCGCCGGGTACGCGCTGGCCCGCCTGCGGTTCCGCGGTCGGCAGACGGTGTTCGCCCTGATCATCGCCGTGATGGCGGTGCCCGGCGTGGTGCTGCTCATCCCGAAGTTCCTCGTCATCAACCAGCTCGGCATGTACGACTCGTACTCCGGCATGATCGTGCCGCTGCTGGTGGACGCCGCCGGGGTGTTCATCATGAAGAACTTCTTCGAGTCGATCCCGGCCAGCGTCGAGGAGCAGGCGAAGATCGACGGCGCCGGCACCTTCCGGACCTTCTGGTCGATCGTGCTGCCGATGGCACGGCCGGCCGTCGTGACGATCACGATCCTGTCGTTCCAGGGGTCCTGGAACGAGCTGCCCCAGTTCATCGTGTCGGCGTCCTCGCCCGGGCTCACCACGCTCACCAAGGGTGTCGCGTCACTCGCGTCCGGAGCACTCAGCGCCGGGAACCAGTTCCCGGTGAAGCTCGCGGCGGCGTTCGTCATGACCATCCCCGTCGCGGTCGCGTTCTTCGTGTTCCAGAAACGGATCATGAACTCGAGCGACGGAGCCGTGAAGGAATGAGCACCGCCCCGAACACCATCGACCCGCTCCCCACCCCGTCCCTGCAACTCGTCGACGAGGAAGCCGCATGACCTCCATCCCCACCACCACCGCAGCCGCCGGCGTTCCAGCCTCGGCCGTCCCGACGCAGCCCGCCCCGACGCAGCCCGCCCCGACGCAGCCCGCCCCGCCGCTGCAGCCGCTCCTCCACGACGAGGTCGCGGTGCTCGCCGCCCCGACGCAGGCGTGGTCCGACCGCGACGGCTCGCTCGGTGCGAACGCCGTGCACGGCTACTGGATCGGTGACCAGCGCTTCGTGTCCGCCGTGCACGTCCGCGTCGCGGGCACCGACACGGAGCCCGTCGCCGTCGCACCGGTCAGCGCCCGCGAGGTCGTGTTCACCGGGCTCCTCCGCGGACTCGACGAGCCCGGGGCCGACCCCGACGTGCGACTCGACCACCGGCGCACCGTGCGGATCGACGGGGTCGCGGAGCGCCTCCGCATCACCGACCGCACCGGCGGCGAGCACGCGACCGGACCGCTCGTCGTGGTGGTCCGGCTCCGCCCCGACGCGAGCGGCATGGACGCGGTCAAGGCCGGGCACGGCTCGTCGCCCGTGCGCGCCGAGGTCGACGGCACGGCGGCGTCGTGGACCGCCGGGACCGTCGCGGTCCGGCTCGACGCCCCCGGCGCGACGATCGACGTCGACGGGGACGAGCTCGTCCTGCGGTGGACCACCGAGCGCACCCGGTCCGTCGAGGTCGGCTGGGACTGCACCGCCGAGACCCCCGACGCCGTCGTGACCGGCGTCTCGACCCCGCGTCCGTTCCACGCCCCCGACGACGTGCGGGACGACCGACTCCGTCGCTGGCTCGCCCGCGCCACCGACGACCTCGACGCCCTCCGGCTCGCGCGCCCCGAGGGGGAGTTCCTCGCCGCCGGTGCACCGTGGTTCTTCACCCTGTTCGGCCGCGACTCGATCTGGGCCGCCCGCTTCCTGCTGCCCGTCGACACCACGATCGCCGGCAGCACGCTCCGTGTCCTCGCGGCGCTGCAGGGCACCACGTCCGACCCGGACACCGCCGAGCAGCCCGGCAAGGTCATGCACGAGCTCCGCCAGGCGTCCCTGCCGATCGACAACGACGAGATCTCCCTGCCGCCGCTCTACTACGGCACCGTCGACGCCACCGCGCTCTGGGTCTGCCTGCTCCACGACGCCTGGCGCGCCGGACTGCCAGACGCCGAGGTCGAAGCCCTGCTGCCGGCGCTCGAACGAGCCCTGGCGTGGATGCGCGACCACGGCGACGCCGACGGCGACGGGCTGCTCGAGTACGTCGACGAATCCGGCCGTGGCCTGGCGAACCAGGGCTGGAAGGACTCCGGCGACAGCGTGCAGTGGCGCGACGGCACCCTTGCCGACGGCCCCATCGCACTGTGCGAGGTGCAGGGGTACGCCCACGAGGCCGCCGTCCACGGAGCCGACCTGCTCGACGCGTTCCACCGGCCCGGAGGCGACGACTGGCGCGCCTGGGCATCGCACCTCGCCGAACGCTTCCGTGCGTCCTTCTGGGTCTCCGACGACATCGGGCCGTACCCGGCGATCGCCCTCGACGCGGACAAGCGCGCGGTGGACTCTGCCACGAGCAACATCGGGCACCTGCTCGGCACCGGCCTGCTCACCCCGGACGAGGAGGCCGTCGTCGCCGCGCGCGTGGTCGCACCCGACATGGCGAGCGGCTTCGGACTCCGCACGCTCTCGACGACCGCCGCCGGCTACTGGCCGCTCAGCTACCACGGCGGCTCGGTCTGGGCGCACGACACCGCCGTGGTGATCGCCGGGCTCACCCGGTCCGGCTTCACCGCCGAGGCCCGGACGCTCGCCGGACAGCTCCTCGCCGCCGCGGTCGCGTTCGACTTCCGGATGCCGGAGCTGCACGCCGGCGACGACGCCACCGAGGTGTCACGGCCGGCGCCGTACCCGGCAGCGTGCCGTCCGCAGGCGTGGAGCGCGGCGGCGGCGTTCCCGGTGTGGGTGGCACTCCGGGGGTGAGTGGGGCGTGCCTGGTCGTTGCGGGCGCACCCGGTGGCTCTCGACTAGGTACGCCCGATCCTGCCTCCTCCTGCCGGCGCGATGAGCACGACGGCTGCCGGCGCGATGAGCACGACGGGCGGGTCAGCGCCGTGACCACCCGACCGCGGCCCGCTCCCGCGTCTCGGCACGCCACCGCCTGGCCCACCGCCGCACCGGGTTCGCCCGCCGCCCGTTCACGCGGAACGTGTGGAACGCGCGTCGCGTCCGCTGCGCGGCGGACGGGAGGCCCGACAACGGTCGCGCGGACACCTGCACGGTGAGCAGGGGGTCGGCCAGCACCCGCCAACCCGGGTCGAGCTGCATGCTCAGGTCGACGTCGTCGTGCACCTCGGGGTCGTCGCGGTGGGCGCGGGACCGGATCGCGAGCCACGTGTCCCGCCGCATCGCCATGGCCGACCCGAACAGCGGCGGCCGACCGAGTGCTGCCCACATCAGGACGAAGTACGGCCGCATGTAGACCGCGTCCCAGACCCGGCGGAGCAGCTGCCCGCCGTCGTGCGGACGCCCGGGACCGGTCACCGCGACCACGTCGGGGTCGGCGAGGAGCCAGAGTGCATCGGCGATCCACCCGGGCGGCGGGACGGAGTCGGCGTCGAGCCGGACGATGACGTCCCCGGTGGCTCGGTCGTACCCGCGTGCGGAGGCGCGGGCGATGCCGCGCACCCGTTCGGCGAGGACGATCGCCCCGGCGTCCTGCGCGACGCGGGCACTGTCGTCGGTGCTGCCGTTGTCGACCACGATGACCTCGTCGGCGGGTGCCGACTGGGCGGCGAGGGCCTGCAGGCAGCGCCGGAGGTGGGCGGCGTCGTCGCGCACGGGCACGACGACGGAGACGGTGGGCATCCTCCGATCCAACCGGAACCGCGCTGAGCGCACACGCCGCCCGCGCTTCTCGGAGTTCCTGGGTCCGGGCGCAGAACGGAGCGCGCAACTTCGGTGGCGCAACGCTCCCGGTGCACTGCCGGGAGCGACGACTACCGGAAGGCCGACCATGACCACGAACCCACCCGGGAACGACTCCGGGACGCCCATCCACGACCGCACCGCCGCGTCCGAGGGGCACGAGATCCGTCCCGGCGTCACCGTGCCGTCGTACGCGAACGCCACACCCGCGGGGCGTCCGACCGACCCAGACGTCGCGCAGCCGTACGAGCCGTACGGCGACGACGCGACCCAGGTCTCGACCGAGGTCCCGTTCGACGCCCCGCTCGACGCGATCCCCGCTGACGAGCAGCTCCCGCCGGCTCCGACCACGGGGTCGCCCGTCGGGACCGGCAGCACCGGCTTCGGAAGCACCGGCGCCGGCAGCACCGGCTCGGACAGTGGCTCCGCCGGGTCCGCCGGGTCCGCCGGCTCCGGCGGCAAGGCCGACGCCGCGAAGGGCGCAGCCCAGGACGTCGCCGGCGACGCCAAGGAGAAGGCCGCGAACGTGGCGGGCACCGCGAAGGAGCAGGCGTCGAACGTCGCCTCCGAGGTGACCGACCACGCCAAGCAGCTGTTCGGCCAGGCATCGGACACCCTGAAGGAACAGGCCGGTGACCAGCAGCAGCGCGCCGCGAGCGGCCTCCGCAGCATCGGCGAGCAACTCGGCCGGATGGCGGAGAACGACGACGAGCAGGGTGTGGCGTCGAAGGTCGTGCGCGACCTGTCGAACCGCGCGACCTCCGTCGCCGGGTACCTCGAGGGCCGCGACCCCGGTTCGCTCGTCAGCGAGGTGAAGTCCTTCGCCGCCAAGCGTCCGGGCACGTTCATCGCGATCGCCGCCGGCGCGGGCCTCCTCGCCGGCCGCCTGACGAAGGCGCTCGCCACCGAGGTCAAGCACGAGAAGGAAGCCGACGCCCTCGGCCACGACACGACCGGCACGACCGGCACGACCGGCACCGGCACCGGGAGCGTCGTATGAGCCAGTCCGTCCCCGGCAGCGTGCCGACGGGCCAGCCGAGCCCCGAGGAACGCGCCGCCACGACCCCGCTCGGCGAACTGCTGTCCGAGGTCTCGAAGGACCTGTCCAGCCTGTTCCGGCAGGAGGTGGCACTCGCGAAGGCCGAGCTCACCGACTCCGCGAAGAAGGCCGGCAAGGCGGGCGGGATGTTCGGCGGCGCCGGACTGACCGCGCTGTTCGCCCTGCTCTTCCTGTCGATCGCCGCCTGGTGGGGTCTCGGCTACCTCATCGGCAACGCGTGGTCCGCGCTGGTCATCGCCGTCGTCTACGCGATCGTCGCCGCGATCCTCGCGGTGCGTGGGCGCAAGGAGGTCAAGGAGATCCAGGGCGCTCCGCAGACCGTCGCCACCGCCAAGGAAGTCCCCGAAGCACTGAAGCCCAACACCGGGAGGAAGCCATGAGCACCCCAGACGAGATCCGCGCCGACATCGAACGCACCCGTGGCGAGCTCGGCTCCGACGTCGACGCCCTCGCCGACAAGGTGAGCCCGTCCGCCATCGCACACCGTCAGACCGAGAAGGTGAAGAGCCGCTTCCAGGGCGTCCGCGAGTCCGTGATGGGCGCAGCAGACTCCGCCCGCTCGAGTGCCTCCGGTTCGGCGTCGAGTGCGGCCGGGCAGGCCAAGGACGTCGCACAGCGCGGTGTCGAGAAGGCCAAGGGCAACCCGCTCGCCGTCGGCCTGATCGCCTTCGGTGCCGGCTGGCTGGTGTCCTCGCTCCTGCCGACGACGGACAAGGAGGAGGAGCTGGCCGGTGAGCTGAAGGACAAGGCGGCACCCCTCGTCGAGGACGTCAAGGAGCAGGCGAAGGACGTCGGTTCGCAGCTCGGGGACGTCGCGAAGGAGCACGCGCAGGACCTGAAGGAGACCGCGCAGGACGCGGCCCAGACGGTGCAGGGCGAGGCGCAGGGCGCCGCGTCCGACGTGCGCGACCACGCGCAGGGCGCTGCGGACGACGTGCGCAGCAGCTGACGCGAGCAGTGATCGGACTGGAGGCGCGGTGCCGGCTGGCACCGCGCCTCCGGTCCGTCAGGCGGTAGCGTTCCGGGCATGGACCCGATCGACGAGCTCGCGGCAGCGCTGCGGCAGTCCATCGGGCGGGTCGTCCGGGCCGCCCGTCGCGAGGCGGACACGCTGCCGAACACGCACGCGACGACGCTCGGTTTCCTGCACCGCGAGGGACCGATGACCATCGCGGACCTCGCTCGTCGACGCGGGGTGAAGCACCAGGGGCAGTCCCGCACGGTGGGGGAGCTCGCCGAGCTGGGCTTCGTCGAGCGGACGGTGTCCGACGTTGACCGCCGGGTGTCCGTCATCCGCATCTCGCCGTCCGGCCGCGATGCGCTGCAGCGGGACCAGGACGCCCGGACCGACTGGCTCGCCGCGGCCATCCGCGAGGAGCTCGACGACGAGGAGCGCGCGTTGCTCGTCCGGCTGCCGGAGCTGCTGGAGCGTGTAGCCCGTCGTGCCGACTGAGCGATCCCTCACCCGGATCGACCCGGATATGTACAACACCGTTGTAGAGTCGTCGGCATGGAGCTGACGAAGTACACCCACGCCACCGTCGTCCTCGAGCAGGACGGCGTCACCCTCGTCATCGACCCGGGCACCTTCACGCCCGAGGCCGCCGACCTCGCCCGCACCGCAGCCGCCGTGCTCATCACCCACGAGCACTTCGACCACTTCGACGTCGAGGCCGTCCGTGCCGGGCTCGCCGCGAACGACGCCCTCGTGGTGCGCGGCCCCGAGGCGATCGTCGAGCAGCTCGGCGCACACGACGGCCGGGTCGCCGCGGTGCGCGCCGGCGACGCGTTCGAGGTCGGGCCGTTCTCGGTGCAGGTCTTCGGCGAGGAGCACGCCGTGATCCACCGCGACGTCCCCACCATCGCGAACGTCGGCTACCTGGTCAACGGGACCGTCTTCCACCCGGGCGACGCCTACCTGCAGCCGGGTGTCCCCGTGGGCACCCTGCTCCTGCCGACGAGCGGCCCGTGGACCAGCACGGCCGAGGCGGTCGACTACGTCCGTGCCGTCGCGCCGGAGCGTGCGGTCCAGATCCACGAGGCGATGCTCAGCGAACTCGGCCAGCAGTCGACCGCCCGCTTCCTCGGGTCCGACGGCCTCGGGCCGGTGCCCGTGCTCATCCTGCCCGTCGGCGAGACGACCACCGTCTGACGCTCTCTGGGAGGTGATCCGTGCCTCCAGGGCCACCATGGGGGCATGCCCGACGCGACCGGAACCGCTGTCCTCTTCGACATCGACGGGACACTCGTCGACTCGAACTACGCCCACATCGACGCCTGGTGGCGCGCCTGTCTCGCCGCCGGTGAGTCGGTCGACGCGTGGCGGATCCACCGCGCCATCGGCATGGACTCCGCGAAGCTGCTCGAGACGCTGCTGCCGGACGCCTCCGACGAGACCCGGAACACCGCGAAGCAGTTCCACTCGGCGTACTACGCCGAGCAGATGCCCCGGCTGCGACTGCTGCCCGGCGCCCGTGACCTGCTCGAAGCGGTCGCGGGCGCCGGGCACGCGGTCGTCCTCGCGACGAGTGCCCCGGAGAACGAACTCGTGCGACTGCGTGAGCTGCTCGACGCCGAGCAGTGGATCACCGCGGTGACGAGCTCCGAGGACGTCGAGCAGGCGAAGCCGGACCCCGGGATCGTGCAGGTCGCCCTCGACAAGGCCGGGGTGTCCGCGGACCGGGCCGTCATGGTCGGCGACGCGATGTGGGACGTCGAGGCCGCCGGCAAGGTCGAGGTGCCGTGCGTGGCCGTGATGACCGGGGGCATCGGCGGGGACGAGCTCCGGGGTGCCGGTGCTGCCGCGGTGTACGACGACGCCGCCGCGGTGCTCGCCGACCTGCGTGACGGGAAGGGCCCGATCGCCGCGTTGGCGTGAACGGGCGGGCGGGTCGTCGAGGTGGCCCGGTGCTGCGACGAGGTCCGCATCCGTGCCAGGATCGACGATCGTGATCACGATCGAACGCGTCGCGTGGGAGGACCCGCGCGGAGTCGCCCTCCGCGCCCGCATGGACGAGGAGATGCACGAGCGGTACGGCTCGTCGAACGGCGACGAGGACCCGGCCGTCACGGCTGAGCGGAACCGCGCACTCGCCGTCGACCCGTCGACCGTCATCACCTCGCTGCTCGCCGTCGACGACGCGGGCGAGGCGCTCGGGCACATCGCCGTCCGCCGACTCGGTGACGACGTCGAGCTGAAGCGCCTCATCGTGCTCGCGGCCGCGCGCGGCATGGGCGCGGCGACCGCGCTCCTCGACGAGAGCGAGCGCGTCGGCCGCGAGGCGGGTGCGGCCCGGCTGATCCTGCAGACCGGTGACAAGCAGCCCGAAGCGGTCGCGCTGTACGAGAAGACCGGGTGGACCCCGATCCCGGTGTACGAGCCGTACGCGGCGACGATGCCGTGGTCGTTCTGCTTCGAGAAGGCGCTCTAGGCAGCCTGTTCTTGCACTTTCGGTTTGAGAGTGCAATTCTTGTGCGGTGAACACCACCGAACGCACCCGCGCGCTGCGTCGACGCATGGTCGTCGAGGCACGCCGTGCGACGGTCGAGCACGGACTGCACGGCTTCACGATCGAGCAGCTCTGCGAGACCGTCGGGGTGTCGCGGCGCACGTTCTTCAACCACTTCGCCTCGAAGGACGACGCCGTGCTCGGCATCGAACTCGACGCGAACGACGAGATGCTGCGCGCCTACGCCCAGGGTGACGCCGTGCCGACGGACCTCGACCCCCTCGGCTCGATCGTCGCCCTCGCCATCGAGCAGATGCACCTCGTCGGGATCGACCGCGCGGACGAGGCACTGGTCCGCCAGGTCTTCGACCGCGAACCGGTGATGGTCGCGAAGTTCCTGTCCGCCACCGACGTCCAGCTCGCCGCCCTCACCCGGGCGGTGCGGCAGCGGTTCGGCTGGGACGACGACGACCGGCGCGCGCAGCTCGTGGCCGAGGCCGCCGCGGCGCTCCTCAAGGTCACCGCGTCGGCGTACTTCGACGACGCGTACGACGAGGCGACCGCACCCGCGTTCGACGCACTGCTCACCGAGAACCTCCGCCTGCTGCGGGCGGCCATCACTCCCGGACCACACCCGTCCGCCGACCACGAAGAAGGCACCGAATGAGCGCCACCGCGCCGGGCACCACCAAGCGGGCCCGCCCAGGCACCGACGGGCCGCTGCTCCTCACGCAGCGCCGCATCTGGATCATCTTCTCCGCGCTCATCGCGGGGATGCTGCTCTCCAGCCTCGACCAGACCATCGTCTCGACGGCGATGCCCACCATCGTCGGCGAGCTCGGCGGTGTCGCCCACCAGGCGTGGCTGACGACCGGGTACCTGCTCGCCTCGACCATCGTGATGCCCGTCTACGGCAAGTTCGGCGACGTCCTGGGGCGCCGCAACCTCTTCCTCATCGCGATCGCGCTGTTCACCATCGCCTCGGCCGGGTGCGCGTTCGCGGGGGACTTCACGCAGCTGATCGTGTTCCGTGCCATGCAGGGCCTCGGCGGCGGTGGCCTGATGATCCTGTCGCAGGCGATCATCGCGGACATCGTCCCGGCGTCCCAGCGCGGCAAGTACCTCGGCCCGCTCGGCGCGATCTTCGGCCTGTCGGCGATCGGCGGCCCGCTCCTCGGTGGCTTCTTCGTCGACCACCTCACCTGGAACTGGGCGTTCTACATCAACATCCCGGTCGGCATCGCGGCGTTCTTCGTGGCGTGGTTCGCGCTCACCCTGCCGACCAAGAAGGCGACGAAGCGCATCGACGTGCTCGGTGTGCTCCTGATGTCCGCCGCGACCACCTGCCTCGTGTTCTTCTCGGAGTTCGGCGGCAGCCGCGACCACGGCTGGGACGCCACCGAGACGTGGGCGTGGTTCGCCGGTCTCGTCGTCGCCGCAGCTCTCTTCGTCCTCGTCGAGTCGCGGGCGCAGGACCCGGTCCTCCCGCTGTCGTTCTTCCGGAACCGCACGTTCCTGCTCGCGACCGGCATCGGTCTCGTGCTCGGCATCGGCATGTTCGCCGCGATCGGCTTCGTCCCGACGTTCCTGCAGATGGCGTCCGGCACGTCGGCCGCCGTCTCGGGTCTGCTGATGCTGCCGATGATGGCCGGTCTGATCGGCACCTCCATCGCGTCCGGCATCCTGATCACCAAGACCGGCCGCTACCGGATGTTCCCGATCATCGGCACGATCCTGGTCGCCATCGCCATGCTCGCGATGACCCGGCTCGCCGCGGACACCCCGATCTGGCTCATCTGCGTCTACCTGTTCGTCTTCGGCGCCGGCCTCGGCCTGATCATGCAGGTCGTCGTCCTCGTCGCGCAGAACGCCGTGCCCGCCGAGCAGGTCGGGACGGCGACGTCGACGAACAACTACTTCCGTGAGGTCGGTGCCTCCCTCGGCACCGCGGTGTTCGGCGCGCTCTTCACGGCGCGGCTCACCTCGTCGCTGACGGACGTGTTCCGCGGCGCCGGAGGCTCGGCGACCGACGCGGCGTCCTCGGCGGGGAGCATCGACCCGGCGACGGTGGCCAAGCTGCCCGAGGCGGTGCAGGACGGCATCGTGAACGCGTACGCCGACTCGCTGGCGCCGGTGTTCTGGTACCTGCTGCCGTTCATCGCGGTGGCGTTCCTGCTCGCGCTGTTCCTGCCGCAGATCACGCTGTCGGACACGGCCGGCATGGTCGCCCGCGGCGAGGCCGTCGGCGGTGCCGAGGCGGACGAGCTCGAGCGCGCGCAGCGTGCGGGCCGCGCGGCTGCGGCGGCGCCGGCTGCGGCTGCACCGGATCCGCGCGAGTAGGAGCGCGCGGCTCGCCCCTCCCCTCCTCGTTCCCTCCTCTCCTCACGAAAGCGACAGTCCTGCGCGGAACTTCGGCGCAGGACTGTCGCTTTCGCGGGATGAACCGGGTCAGGACACCGAGCAGTGTCGCGTTGGCGGAGTGGTCGCCACCGGTGTCGGCCTGGAGGCGCGGTGCGGGCTCGCCACGCGCCTCCAGTCCGGCCGTGGTCGCGCCCACGGCCGTGACCCGGTCCCGAGACTCGGTCACAGCGACACTCCTCGGGCTCCGGACCGCGAGGTGTGTCGCTCAGCCCGAGACTCGGGTCGCTACGCGCCGGTGCTCGCCCGCCGCACCAGCCGCGTCGGGAGCGACGCGGACTCCGGCTCGGTGCCGTCCAGCGTCGCGAGGAGGCGGAGCGCGGCGGCCCGGCCGAGGTCGGCTCCGGGCAGGGCGACGCTCGTCAGGGCAGGCGCCGTGACGGACGACGACGGCAGGTCGTCGAAGCCGGCGACGGCCAGGTCCCCCGGGACGGCGATGCCGAGCCGGCCCGCGGTCCGGAGCACCCCGTACGCCAGGGTGTCGGCCGCTGCGACGACGGCCGTGACGTCATCGTCGCGCCAGGCCTCGATGACGTGCTCCGTGGCCGATGCGGCGGCGTCGACCGTGAGGTCCGCCCGCGCGGTCACCTCGGACACGGTGATCCCGGCGTCGGCGCACGCCTGTTCGAAGAGCTGGCGGCGGACGCCGAACGTCGTCGCGCGCGAGGTCCCGTCGAGGTACCCGGCGTGCCGGTGCCCGCGTTCGTGCAGGTGCGCCACCAGGTCGTGCACGCCGGGGGAGAGGTCGTAGTTCACCGCGGCGTCGCCACCCGGCGCGTCGAGGAGCACCACCGGCACGGAGGCCGTCATCGACTCGCCCGCGGCCGGGGCGTCGACGAGGATGCCTGCCGGGCGGAGGCGTTCGAAGCGCCGGACGTCGGCGGCGACGGGCTGCGCACCGCGCTCGGTGACGGAGAGGACGAGCTGGAACCGGTCGCCCACGGTGTCCCGGACACCACGGATGACCTCGGCGAAGAACGGGTTCGACAGGTCCGGTGCGATGAGGACGACGAGGTCGCCGCTGCCGCGCGCCAGGGAGCTCGCCGCGTGGTCGACGACGTACCCGAGTTCCTCGACCGCGTCGCGCACCCGCGTGGCGATCGGCACCGAGACCCGGCCCCGGTCCTTGCCGTTCACGACGAGGGACACCGTGGCGATGCTCGTGCCCGCTCGTTCAGCCACCATCGCAGCGGTCACACGGCGGCCGGGGGCGGCGGAGGATGGCACGAGCCGATGCTACCGATCCCGGCGCGTCGCTCGTCCGCGTCGCACCGGAGAACTTGACGTCAAACGCTTGACGTGTTTCCATGTCAAACGCTTGACGTGCCGCCCGGGACTGATCCTCCTGCTGGGTGGACCCCACCTCGTCGAGCCCAGACCTCATCCCCGACGAAGTGGAGCACCTCGCGTGTCCGAAGCGAACCAGCCAGCGAAGATCATCCTCGACTGCGACCCCGGCCACGACGACGCCGTCGCCATCCTGCTGGCCCACGGCAACCCGGACATCGAGCTCCTCGCCGTCACCACGGTCGTCGGGAACCAGACCCTGCCGAAGGTCACCCGCAACGCCCTCGCCGTCGGCCGCATCGCCGGGATCACCGGAGTCCCGTTCGCCGCCGGCGCCGACCGGCCGCTGCTGCGCGAGATCGAGGTCGCGCCGGACATCCACGGCGAGAGCGGCCTCGACGGCCCGATGCTCCCCGAACCGTCCTTCGAGCTCGACCGCCGGCACGCCGTCGACCTCATCATCGAGACCGTGATGGCGCACGAGCCGGGCACCGTCACCCTCGTGCCGACCGGCGGCCTGACGAACATCGCCCTCGCGGCCCGCAAGGAACCCCGCATCGTCGAGCGCGTCAAGCAGGTCGTGCTGATGGGCGGCGGCGTCCACGTCGGCAACTGGAGCCCGGTCGCCGAGTTCAACATCGTCATCGACCCCGAGGCCGCGTCGATCGTGTTCGACGCCGGCTGGGACGTCGTGATGGTCGGGCTCGACCTCACCCACCAGGCCCTCGCCACCCCGGAGGTCGCCGCCCGCATCGCCGCCGTCGGCACCGCACCCGCCGCGTTCGTCGGCGAGCTGCTCGACTTCTTCGGCCAGACGTACAGGGACGCGCAGGGCTTCGACGCCCCGCCGGTCCACGACCCCTGCGCCGTCGCGTACGTCATCGACCCGACGATCGTCCGCGCCGTGAAGGTCCCGATCCACATCGAGACGCAGGGCACCCTGACCCTCGGCATGACCGTCGCCGACTTCCGCGCACCCGCGCCCGAGGACTGCCGGACGAGCGCCGCGATGGAGCTCGACCACGGCCGCTTCTGGGACCTCGTCGTCGACGCCCTCGAGCGCATCGGCGAGACCGCCGACACCGGGTGGACGCCCCGCGCCGCCGCCACCGCGGTCGAGGCCGGCGTCGCCACGGCGCCCAGCACCACCACGACCACCGCCACGTCCACGTCCACGGAGATCTGAACACCATGACCACCACATCGACGAAGAAGTCGATCGGCGCCCTGACCGCCGCGCTCCTCGCCGCCTGCATCGCGTTCCAGCTGAACGCGAGCATGCTCAGCCCCGCTCTCGTCACGATGGCGCGCGAGCTCAACACCGACGACGCGACGATCGGTCTGTCGCAGACGCTCTACTTCACCCTCGCGGCGCTGTTCTCGCTGTTCCTGCCCCGGCTGTCCGACATCGTCGGGCGGAAGCGCGTCCTCGTCGGCATGCTCGCCGTGATGCTCGTCGGCAGCATCGTCGCCGCGCTCGCCGTGAACGTGCCGATGCTCTTCGCCGGCCGCATCATCCAGGGCGTCACCGGCCCGGTCGTGCCGATCTGCCTGCTGGTGCTCCGCAACGAGATCAGCGACCCGAAGCGGTACGGCGCCGCCCTCGGTCTCCTCACCGCGGTGAACGGCGGCATCGCCGGGGTCGACGCGCTCGCGGGTGGCTGGATCGCCACGAACTTCGGCTTCCGCGGGATCTTCTGGGTGATCGCGGTCGTGACCGTCGTCGCGCTGGCGCTCGTCGCCGTGTGGGGCGTCGAGTCGAAGCCGTCGGCGGGCACCCGGATGGACTGGATCGGCGTCGTCCCGCTCGTCATCAGCGTCGGGGCGCTCCTCACCGCGTTCAACGAGGCCGGCAAGCTCGGCGCTGCGAACCCGGTGCTGGTGATCGGTGGCATCGTCGTCGCACTCGCCGCGTTCGCCGTGTTCTGGGCCGTCGAGTCCCGCGTGAAGGAGCCCCTGGTGGAGACCCGGTTCCTGAAGCGTCGCGGCACGTGGGCGCTCCTCGCGACGACGTTCCTCACGATGACCGGTGTGTTCGCGGTCGTGAACGGCCTCGTCACGTCCCTGGCGCAGAACCACGACGCGGGCTTCGGGATGGAGGCGGACCTCGCCTCGCTCGTGTTCCTCACCCCGTACGCGCTGGTCGGCTGGATCGTCGGACCGTTCGCCGGCCGCCTCGCCCCGACCATCGGCTACCGCGCCGTCCTCCGCGTCGGCCTGATCGGCAGCATCGTCGCGACACTCCTGATGGCGTTCGTCGGCGTGCACTCGCTGCCCGTGCTCGTGGTCGCCACGGTGCTCATCGGCATCACCTACGCCGGCATCGCGAACATCATCCTGAACGGCCTCGGCATCGTCCTGTCGCCCGCGTCGAACCCCGGGTTCCTGCCCGGCCTGAACGCCGGCGCGTTCAACCTCGGTGCCGGCGTCAGCTTCGCAGTCCTGCCGGCGCTGCAGATCGCGCTCGGCGTCGGCGGGTCCTCGGGCACCGCCGGCTACTCCGGTGGCATGCTGCTCGGTGCCGCGATCACCGTCGGCGCCCTCGCGATGTCGTTCCTCATCCCACGTCCGGCGGACGCCGAGACGACCGCCGCCGTCCCGCAGAAGGAGACCGTCCGTTGAACACGATCGTCGTCGTCGGCTCGCTCAACGCGGACCTGGTGGTCCGCACCGAGCGCTTCCCGAAGCCCGGTGAGACCCTGCAGGGGTCGGACCTCGCGATCCTCCCCGGCGGGAAGTCCGCCAACCAGGCGGTGGCTGCCGGGAGGCTCGGGGGCACGGTCCGCATGATCGGTGCGGTCGGCGACGACGGGAACGGTGCACTGCTCCGCGACTCCGTCGCGGCGGCCGGTGTCGACACGACGCACGTCGCCGTCCGGGAGGGCGTGGCCACCGGCACCGCCGTCATCACCGTCGACGGCGCGGGCGAGAACACGATCGTGATCTCCGGCGGCGCGAACGCCACCCTGACGCCGGACGACGTCCCCGCCGGAGCCTTCGCGGGCGCCGGGGTGCTCGGGCTCTGCCTCGAGGTGTCGATGGACGTCGTGCTCGCCGCCGCCCGGGCCGGACGTGCCGCGGGGCTCACCGTGTTGACGAACCTGTCCCCGTTCGGCGCCGTGCCGGCCGAGCTCCTCGAACTGACCGACGTCCTGCTCGTGAACGAGCACGAGGCCGCCGAGCTCGGGCAGCACGGCGTCGCGCGGTCGATCGTGACCCGGGGCGGCGCGGGCTGCACGGTGCACGACGGGGACGCCGACGCGGTGTCGATCGACCCCGTGCGCGTGGACCCCGTCGACACCACGGGCTGCGGGGACGCGTTCATGGGGGCCGTGGCGCTCCGGCTCGCAGCGGGGGAGTCCCTCGTCGACGCGGCCCGGTTCGCCGTGGGTGTCGGGGCGTACGCCGCGACCAAGGCCGGCGCGCAGGCTTCGTACCCGACCACCGCCGAGCTGGAGGCGTTCCTGCGGGGCTGACCCGCGCCTCCAGGCCGCTAGCGTTGGGGCCATGCGCGTGGGAGTCCTCGACATCGGGTCCAACACCGGCCACCTGCTGGTGGTCGACGCCCACGGCGGCGCCGCGCCGCTGCCGGCGTCGTCGTTCAAGCAGCCGCTCCGACTCGCCGAGCACCTCGACGACGACGGCGCGGTGACCGACGCCGGCGTCGACGCCCTCACCACGTTCGTCGCCGACGCCGTCCGCGTCGCCGAGGAACGCGGGTGCGAGGACATGCTCGCCTTCGCGACCTCGGCGGTCCGCGACGCGGTGAACTCCGAGGCGGTGCTGGCGCACGTCGAGTCGTCCACCGGCGTCGAGCTCGCCGTCCTGTCCGGCTCTGACGAAGCCCGGCTGACGTTCCTGGCCGTCCGGCGCTGGTTCGGGTGGTCCGCCGGACGGCTCGCGGTGTTCGACATCGGCGGCGGCTCCCTCGAGATCGCCGGCGGTGGCGACGAAGCGCCCGACGTCGCTTGGTCGATGCCGATCGGCGCCGCACGACTCGCCCGCAGCTACTTCGCGTCGGGCACCCCGAGCGAGGACGACGTCCGCCGGATCCGCCACGAGATCCGTGTCGAGATCGCCCGTGACGCCGGACTCCTCCTGCGGGCCGGACGCCCGGACCGTGCGGTCGCGACGTCGAAGACGTTCCGGTCGATCGCCCGGATCTGCGGAGCCGCACCGTCCGGCGCCGGACCGCTCGTGCCTCGGTCGCTCGACGGGGCCGAGCTGCGCCGGCGGCTGCCGTCGCTGCTGCGGATGTCGGTCGCCGAGCTCGCCGAGCTGCCCGGGGTGTCCGCGAGCCGGGCGCACCAGGTCGTCCCCGGGGCGCTCGTCGCCGAAGCGTGCCTCGACATCTTCGACCTGCCGTCGCTCGAGATCTGCCCGTGGGCCCTCCGCGAGGGCGTGATCCTCGAGCGGCTCGACCAGCTGTCCGTGCTCGGGACGCCCTAGCCGGCGGTCGCGCTCGACGTGCGTGCCCCGCGGGGCGGCGCCAGCAGCCACGGGCGGATCAGCTTCGTCACGAACGGCAGCACCCAGAACGTCATGATCGGCGTGAGCACCAGCGTCGTCAGCAGCACCCGCGGCAGGACCGGCAGCGCTCCGAACGCCGGCACCAGCCAGCTGACGAGGTACGTGAACACCAGGTTGACCGGGAAGAACCCGAGCCAGATGCTCACCGCCTGCTTCCACCGGGGCGGCGCGCTCGAGGCGGGAGCGTCCTGCGGCACGTCGAACCAGCCCTCGATGCCGGTGCGCCGCTCGACCCGGGACTCCACGACGAGGTCACGGCCGAGGTCGAGCCACCGGAGCCGGTCGTCGGAGTTCTCCCACGTCGCGAGGGAGTCGTGGTCGGCGAACCGGTACAGCATGTGCCACTCGCGGCTCGTCGCGTGCGAGCGGACCCACCCGGAGCCGAGGAAGCCGGGGTACCGGTTGGCCAGGTTCACCCCGGACTGTACCCACCGGGTGACGTCGGGGATGCGCTCGGGTTCGACGAGGCGGGTGATGGAGACGGTGACGGGTGGGCCATCGGTCGCGGGTGGCGACGACAGGGCCCCAGGCTCTTCTGGAGTCATGCGTCCAGTGTCCCCGACGCGTGTTTCCGGCTGGTGACGAGGCCCACGGTGCCCGCGCGCCTGCCTGCCGCCGGTGCTGGACCTCGCCGCGCGCCCGGCGCGGCGGTGCCGGACCTCGCCGCGCGCCCGGCGCCGCGGGCGCGGCGGTGCCGGACCTCGCCACGCGCCCGGAGGGCGGTGGGTACGTTCGGCTCCATGAGCGAGACGGAACGCGGTCGGCACGAGACCCCGACCGAACGCTGGGACCGGAACTGGTCCGACATCCAGCAGGAGCTGCGCATCGTCCAGACGGGGACGCAGATCCTCGGCGGGTTCCTGCTGACGCTGCCGTTCCAGCAGCGGTTCACGATCCTGACCCCGCTCGAACGGGCGCTCTACCTCGCCCTGGTGGTGCTCGCCGCCGCGGTGACCATCGTCGCCCTCTCCGCGGTGGCCACGCACCGGCTCGTCTTCCGGCAGCGGCAGAAGCACGACCTGGTGCGCGCGGGCAACGTCATCCTGCTGGCCGCCCTGATCGCGAGTGCGCTGCTGTTCTCGGGCACCGTGCTGCTCGTGTTCGACGTGGTGATCGGCGATGTCGGCGGGCTCGTCGGCGGGCTGGTCGTGTTCGTCGGGACGGCGCTGCTGTGGGTGTCGATCCCGCTCGCGCTCCGCCGCAGTCGTCGGGACGGCTAGCTGGCCCGCTTCTTCGCAGCGGGCTTCTTGGCCGGCGCCGTCTTCGCCGGGGCCTTCTTCGCCGGCGCCTTCTTCGCCGGCGCCTTCTTCGCCGGAGCCTTCTTCGGCGCCGGCTCCTCGTCGTCCTCCCGCCCGCTGCTCGAGCCACGCGAGCCGGAGGACCGTGACCGCTTCTTGTCCACCGACGCCCGCAGCGCGGCCATCAGGTCGATGACGTCACCGCCGTCGCCCTCGTCCTCGTCGTCGGCGCGCTCGCCGAAGGTCTTCTCGGTGTCGATGTCGTCGCCGGCCTCGAGCTTCGCGTCGATGAGCTGCTGCAGTTCCTCCTGGTAGGAGTCGGTGTAGCGATCGGGATCGAAGTCGGTGGACATGCTGTCGACGAGCGAGGACGACATCTTCAGCTCGGTGGCGCTGACCTTCACGGAGGCATCGAGCGACGCGAAGTCGGCCGCCCGCACCTCGTCGCCCCACAGCAGCCCCTGCAGCAGGATCACGTCGTCGTTCACGCGGAGCACCCCGAGCCGGGTCTTCTGCCGCAGCGTGAACTGCACGATCGCGAGTCGATCGGTCTTCGCCAGGGTCTCGCGCAGCAGCACGTACGCCTTGGGGGAGCGGGAGTCGGGCTCGAGGTAGTACGACTTCTCGAACATCATCGGGTCGACCTGCTCGACCGGGACGAACTCGAGCACCTCGATCTCGTGCGACTGCTCCTCGGGGAGCTGCTTGAAGTCGTCGGCGGTGAGGACGACCGTCTTGTCGCCGTCGTCGTAGGCGCGCTGGATGTCGGCGTACTCGACCTCGTGGCCGAACTCGCACACGCGCTTGTAGCGGATGCGTCCCTTGTCCTCGTCGTGGACCTGGTGCAGCGACACGTCGTGCGTCTCGGTGGCCGCGTAGACCTTGATCGGGACGTTGACGAGCCCGAACGCGATGGAGCCCTTCCAGATCGACCTCATGCGCTCATGATGCCCGTCCGTGCACAGGAGCGCGCGCAGTCGCGGGTTCTCCACAGATCCGGCTTCGCTGGACCGGCCCGCGGGCGGGACGAGCACGATGGTCCCATGAGCCAGCTCGACAAGCAGGATCCGCGTGACCAGTTCCCGCGGCCGCCGTTCCCCGCGCAGACGCAGCAGGGGTCCGGGCTGGCCGGAGCGATGGACCCGCAGCCCGACCACGGTGAGACCAGCTACCTCGGCACGGGTCGGATGCCCGGGTACCGGGTGCTCGTCACCGGGGCGGACTCGGGCATCGGTCGCGCGGCGGCGATCGCGATGGCGAAGGAAGGCGCGGACGTCGCCCTGAACGCCCTGCCCGAAGAACGCGAGGACCTCGAACAGGTCCGTGACGTCATCGGCGACCTCGGGCGCAAGGCGGTCCTGCTCCCCGGCGACCTCACGGACGAGGCGTTCTGCGACGTCCTGGTGCGCGATGCCGTCAGCGAGCTGGGCGGGCTCGACGCACTGGTCCTGGTCGCCGGGCACCAGCAGGTGCACGAGGACGTCACCCAGCAGTCGACGGAGGACTTCGACCGCACGATGAAGGTGAACCTGTACTCGCTGTTCTGGACGGTCCGGGCCGCGGTGCCGCACATGGCCCCGGGCAGCGCGATCGTGACGACGAGCTCGGTGTCCGCGTACCAACCGCAGGACCGGATGATCGACTACGCGGCGACGAAGGCGGCGATCATCACCTACACGAACGGCCTCGCCCGCCAGCTGGCGTCGAAGGGCATCCGCGCCAACACGGTCGTCCCGGGTCCGGTGTGGACGCCGCTCCAGCCGATCAGCTACACCGGCGACGAGATCGCCGCCTACGGGCAGGACACCCCGTTCGGCCGGCCGGCGCAACCCGTCGAGCTCGGCGGCGCCTACGTCTACCTGGCCGGGCCGGAGTCGTCCTACACGTCGGGCACGACGCTGACGGTGGCGGGAGCGACCGGGGTCGCGCTGTGAGTCCCGCGTCCCGCAAGACGGTCGTCCTGGTGGGCGACCGGCGCTTGGCGCTGACGAACACGGACAAGGTCCTCTACCCCGAGACCGGCACGACCAAGGGTCGCGTGATCGAGTACTACGAGCGTGTCGCGCCGTGGATGATCCCGCACGTGAAGGACCGTCCGGTGACCCGGAAGCGCTGGGCGAACGGCGTCGAGGGCAAGGTCTTCTTCGAGAAGAACCTGCCGGACTCCGCCCCCGACTGGGTGCGGCACCACACGATCCACCACTCGGACCACGACAGTGAGTACCCCATCGTCGACGACCTGCCGACGCTGGTGTGGATGGCGCAGCAGGCCGCGCTCGAGTTGCACGTGCCGCAGTGGCGGTTCGGTCCGCGTGGCGCGCAGCAGAAACCGGACCGGCTCGTGCTCGACCTCGACCCCGGCGAGGGCGTGGGCTTGCCGGAGTGCGTCGAGGTGGCGCTCGCCGCGCGCGAGGTCCTGCACGGGATGGGGCTCGACCCCTACCCGGTGACGTCCGGCTCGAAGGGCATCCACCTGTACGCGGCGCTCGACGGGCGGGCGACGACGGCGCAGGTGTCCGACGTGGCGCACGAACTGGCGAAGGCGCTCGAGGCGGACATGCCCGACCTCGTGCTCTCGTCGATGAGCCGTGCCGAGCGGACGGGGAAGGTCTTCGTCGACTGGTCGCAGAACAACGGCAACAAGACGACGATCGCCCCGTACTCGCTGCGCGGTCGTGAGCGGCCGACGGTGGCGGCGCCGCGCACCTGGAAGGAGCTCGACGAGCGTGGGCTCGCCCAGCTCACGTTGGACGAGGTGCTCGAACGCCTGGAGGCCCGTGGGGACTTCCTGCACCCGGTCGCGTCCGCCTCGCTCTCGGTGGGGCGCGACGACCACGGTCACTGGGACAGTGACCGGACCCAGCGGGCGAACGACGCCGAGCAGCCGGGTCGCGACCGTCTCGCCGCGTACCGCGCCAAGCGCGATCCGTCGAAGACGCCGGAGCCCGTCCCCGCGGAAGCGCCGACGGTCCGGAAGGACCGCACCCCGACGTTCGTCATCCAGGAGCACCACGCCACCCGCGACCACTACGACTTCCGGCTCGAGCACGAGGGTGTGCTGGTGAGCTGGGCGCTGCCGAAGGGCGAACCGACGGACCCGGGCAAGAACCACCTGGCGGTCCAGACCGAGGACCACCCGCTCGAGTACGGCGCGTTCGAGGGCGGCATCCCGAAGGACGAGTACGGCGGCGGCACGGTGACGATCTGGGACGACGGAACCTACGAGCTCGAGAAGTGGCGCGACGGCGAAGAGGTCATCGTCACCCTGCACGGTCGGACGGGCGGCGCTCGCCGACTCGCGCTCCTGCACACCCGCGGTCGTGGCCGTGGCCGCGAGGGTGACGAGAAGAACTGGCTCATCCACCGCACCAAGGACCAGCCGGACCGCCTGGCGGACGGCGGCGACGGGGCGGGGGCGAGCCGTGCCTCCCGTCCGTCGACCACACGACACGACGCTCCGCACCGTGACCGGAAGCAGGACGACGGGCAGCACCGCATCGACGGTGCCGCTGCGGCGGACACAGCCCCCGCGGACCGTCGGACCATGCAGGCGTCGCTCGCGAAGGGCGAGCCCGCGCTGGACCCCGCGACCTGGGCGTTCGAGATGAAGTGGGACGGCATCCGTGCCCTGGCGACCGTGCGCGACGGCACGGTGACCCTGCGCAGCCGCAACGACAACGACCTGACCGACCAGTACCCGGAGCTGCAGGACCTCGGCGAGCGAGCCGGCGTCGACGGAGTGTTCGACGGTGAGATCGTGGCGCTCGACGATCGCGGTCGGCCCTCGTTCCAGCTGCTGCAGAACCGGATGGGACTGACGAAGAAGCGCGAGGTCGAGGCCGCTCGGGCAACGACGCCCGTCCGCTTCCTGCTCTTCGACGTGCTCGAGGCGGACGGGCACGAGCTGACCCGCCTCGGCTACGACGCCCGGCGACAGGCGCTCGAGACCGTCATCGATCCCGGCGGTGCGATCGACGTCCCGTCCGCGTACCAGGGTGACCTGGCCCGTGCCGTGGCGGACTCCGCTGCGCAGGGCCTCGAGGGGGTCGTCGCGAAGAAGCGGTCGTCGAAGTACGCCGAGGGCCGACGCTCCGAAGCCTGGTTGAAGCTCAAGCACCACGCCACGCAAGAGGTCGTGATCGGCGGCTGGAAGCCCGGCAGCGGGCGGCGAGCAGGCGGGGTCGGTTCCCTCCTGCTCGGAGTCCCGGGGCCCGACGGGCTCGAGTACATCGGCAAGGTCGGCACCGGCTTCCGCGACCGCGACCTCGACGAGATCGGGTCGGTGCTCGCTGCGCTCGAGCGGAAGACGTCACCGTTCGTCGACGTCCCACGCGCCGACGCCCGCGACGCGCACTGGGTGACGCCGAAGCGGGTGGGCGAGGTCGAGTTCGCCGAGTGGACCTCCGACGGACGGCTCCGGCAGCCGTCCTGGCGGGGCTGGCGGGTGGACAAGGACTCGGGCGACGTCGTCCGTGAGACGTGAGCATGCGTCCGCATGGGGTCAGCCCGGGGCGAACTTCCGTCCCCCGTTCGGCCTGCCACCGGGGGACGTTTGAGCGTCGGTCCTGTGTGATCGCCGCACGCGCTGTTACGTTCGCCGGGACGAAAGGGCGCGACCATGAGCGTGAGCAAGTACCTGCCCCCGTTCACCGCGGAGGAACGAGTCTCGGTCTCGGGGGACCGACCAGTCTGGGCCCCCATCGCCGCGGCCTCCGGGGTCGCGGAGCCCGAGGCCACCTACGCGGACTTCCTCGGTGACGAGGTCGACGACTAGGACCGAGCGAAGACGACCCGTGCGCCGGATCAGGGAACGCACGGGCCGCCGTCGAGGCGCCGCGACCGGTCGTTCAGGGATGACCGGCCGCGACGCGTTGAGCACCAGCCGCGGCGGACGTGACTGGTGGGTCCGATCAGAAGACGTACCGAGCGCACGGTTCGTCACGCCCGCACCCGAGATTCCCCGAGGAGCCGACCCTGAGCGACCCTGACGAGGTGGTCACCGCTCGGCTGCAGGTCCAGGAACTCGCGCGTATCGTGCAGGCACTCCCGGACGCGCCGCGTGCGGTGTGGGTGATGCGGGAGATCGGTGGTGCGTCCTACGCCGAGATCGCCGAGGCGACGGGGATGCCACAGGCGACGGTCCGAGGGGTCCTCGCACGGGCACGGCGTCGTGTCCTCGAGCAGATGGAGGGGTGGCGATGACCGACGACGACGAACGGTTCGGCGCCTTCACCCTCGAGGAGCTCTCCGACTACCTCGACGACGGACGCACACCGGTCAGACCGGACATCGAGGGCGACCCCGAGGCGATGGCGGCGCTCGAGCGACTCGGTGCGCTGCGCACCGCATCGCTCGACCTGTTCGACGCCGAGGCCGAAGCCGCCGGCGCCGACGGATCGTGGATCACCGGCGTCCTCACGTCGATCCGGACCACCGCGCACGCGGGCCGCGACATCCCGGTGCCGGACGACGACCCCGCGTCGACCCTGGTCGTGACCGAGGGTGCGCTGCGCGGACTCGTGCGGGCACTCGGTGACGAGGTCCCCGGGCTCGTCGTCCGGCGGACCCGGTTCACCGGTGACGTCGCGGTGCCCGGCGGGCCGGTGGACGTCGAGGTCTCGGTCGCGGTGGCGGCGGACGGGTCCGTGCACGACCGGGCGGAGGCGCTCCAGGCACTCCTCGCGACCGCGTTCCTGGCTCATGCGCCGTTCACGACCCGGTCGATCACCGTCCGCGTCGCCGACGTCATCGAAGGAGGCCCGGCATGATCCCGGACACCCGGAGGGTCTCGCGCGAGCTGACCGAGGTGGTGCTCGCCGTGCCGGGCGTCCGGACGGTGCTGCCCCCCGGGCCGGGGCTCGCCACGCTCGTGCGGGACGTCCGCTCGGTGCTCGACCTGCCGCGGGACGGCGGGGCGGTGCTCGTGCAGGAGCGTCCCGACGGGGCACGGGTCCGTGTGGTCGTGACGACCGACCGGGGGTTCCCGACGATCGCGGTCGTCCGAGCGGTGCGCGACGCGGTCGTCACGGCAGCGAGCGCGCTGCTCGGGCAGGCGCCGGTGGACGTCACCGTCCGGGTCGTCGAGATCGACTGACGCCGGTGCCGGTGCCGGTACCGGCGCCTTCGGCTCGGGTCAGGGGGCGGGCGCCGGGCCGTCGGCCGGCTCGGAGTCGCCGGCGACCGGGAGGTCCTCGTCGATGAGCTCGTCCTCTTCCGGCTCGACCACGTCGGCCGCTGCGGCCTTCGCCTCGTCGATGGACTCCTGGGAACGGCGGAGGAGGTCGTCGTCGTGTGCTGGCTGGTCGGTCATGGCGCCGAGGCTACGCGGGCGTCCCTGTGTCGGCGTCCCGGCGCGGCAGGGGCGTGTGTGGTTCGAAGTCGACGGCGGAGGTCGGCGCCGGAGTGGTCGGCATCGCCGGGGCAGCGGGCGTCCCGAAGGCGTCGGCAGCGTCCAGCACGGCTCGGGTCGCGGCCGCCGCGGTGCGGAGTGCGTCCCCGAGCGGCATCGCCCGGTGCGCAGCCGTCCGGACCTCGACACCCCACGGCTCGTCGTACCCGAGGTCCCGCACGGTGCGGATGAGCCCGGGGAGGTCCCAGGCGCCGGCGCCCGGGAGGTGGCGGGCCTCGCGGGACTCCTCGGCCAGCGTCATGCCCGCGGGTGTGTGCAGCACGCCGTCGCTCAACTCCACCGCGGCGAGCGTCATCGGTGCGACGCCCTCCCGGATCGAGGCGAGTGTCGAGCCCCCGCGGAGTGCGTGCATCGCGTCGAGGAGCAGGCCGCCGTTCGGATGCCCGGCCGCGGCCACGAACCGCGAGGCTCGTTCGACCGTCGGCAGGTTCGACCACGGTTCCGGCTCGAGGACGAGCTGTGCGCCGACCTTCGCGGCCTGACCGGCGAGGTCGATCCAGTCGTCGACCATCGCGGCGGGCGAGATCCCCGGAAGCGTGGTGTCCGCGCGGACGACGACCTGCCACGCGCCGAGCATGACGCCCGCCTCGAGCACGACGCCGCGGTCGGCCTCCTGCTCCTCGGTGCGCGCGGAGCACGTCCACCAGCGTTCGAGCGGCCCGAGCTGGACCCAGACGATGCCGGCGCCGTCGAGCACGCGGCGGAGTTCGGCGAAGCCGATGGTCGCCCGGACCTCGTGGAGGTCCCCGAGCGTGAGCGAGAGTCCTGCGAAGCCGGCGGCCCCGACGGCACGGATGCGCGCGTCGATGGGGTCGCTCCCGGCCCACGTCCAGGACGTCGCGAGCAGGTCGTGTTCCTGCACGGCGTCACCTCCGTTGTCCGGACACGGCCGACCGCCCCGTCGCGATCCGCGTGTCCCGTGTGTGGAGACGCTGCAGACCCCTCCGCAGCGTCGACACATTGCTACTCGCGGCGGCTGCGAGCCCTCCCAGGCCGCGGACACACTGGTGAAACGCCCTCCGGGTCAGACGACCCGGGTGCGCACCGACCCCACTCCCGCGATCGAGCCGTCGAGGACGTCGCCGCGCTCGAGCACGCCGACGCCGTCCGGTGTACCGGTCATCAGGAGGTCACCCGGCGCGAGGGCCACGAAGCGGGACAGTTCTGCGATCGTCTCCGCCACCGACCAGATCTGGTCCCCCAGGTCACCCGACTGCCGGAGCTCGCCGTTCACACGCAGGTCGATCGCGCCCGAGGTCGGGTCGACGCCTGCGGCGGGGACGATCGCGCCGACCGGGGCCGAGGCGTCGAAGCCCTTTGCCGTGTCCCACGGTCGGCCCAGCCGCTTCGCCTCGGCCTGGAGGTCGCGCCGCGTCAGGTCGATCCCCACGGCGTAGCCCCACACGTGCGCGAGGGCGTCGTCGGGGTGGATGTCGGCTCCACCGGTGCCGATCGCCACGACGAGTTCGACCTCGTGTTCGAGTCGCTCCGTCATCGACGGGTACGGGGTGTCCGCATCGTCCACGACGACCGCGTCGGCCGGCTTCGTGAAGAAGAACGGCGGCTCGCGGTCCGGGTCGTGGCCCATCTCACGCGCGTGCGCCGCGTAGTTCCGGCCGACGCAGAACACCCGGCGGACGGGGAACCGCCCGCCGCCCGCACTCGTGGTCGGGACGGTCGGGGTGCTCGGGGCGGGGATCACGAGGTCGCTCACCCGTCCAGCGTGGCACGACCCGGACCCGTCAGTCGGCGACGGAGCCCGGTAGTCAGTCCGCGAACGACGCCTCGTACCGGAGCTTCCGTGCCCGGGCGCGCTCCTGCCGTTCCCGCCACTCGATCCGCATCTGCTCGAGCTCTGCCTGCGCACCCTGGGCGCGGAGGATCGGCCCGTAGTGCTCGCTCGCGAGCAGCGCGGGCGTCGTCAGCTCCCGCCGATCGAGCCGTCGCTTGAAGGTGCGGTCACTCATGTCGGAGATCATCTCGGTTCCCTTCGTCCGGCCGGTGGTCCGCGGCCGCTCGCCGCGTGTCGTGTTCCTCCAGCGCGTGGAGGACCCATGTGTCGTCGTCGGTCGTCCAGCGACGCGTCGTGAGCGCGCTGGCCATGATCATCGCGGCGTCCTGTTGGTCCTCGTCCTGCGAGGTCGCCCGCTCGGCGACCCACGACCAACGGTTCCACCACTGGTCCCGATGCGCCAAGAACTCTGTATTCCGCCGCCCCGCCCGCCCGTCCGCGACGCTGACGACGAGCGCCGCGACCGCGACGAACGCGCCGGCCACGGACACGAGTGCGCTGACGATCCCGATGTCCATGTTCGACACCCTGACGCGACAGGACCGGCCACGCTGCGGGCGTGACCGGTCCTGTGGAGGGCGATCCGTGCCTCCAGGCCTGGTGAGGAAGAAGGCGGAGGAAGCCTGCGCGACGTCAGTTGCCGGGCGCAGCACCCTCGGTCTCGCCCGCACCCGGGTCCCCACCGGTGCCGCTCGATGCCGGCTCGTCCTGCGGCCAGCCCGCGAACTCCCACCCACCGAGCGACGGGTGGTCCTCACCCTTCGTGTACGCGAACGTCCGAGCCGCATCCCGGGCGTCGGTCAGCTTCCCGAGCAGCTCCTCGTGTGCACCGGCGTCGACCCGTGTCAGCGCGTCGTGTGCCAGCGCGAACCGGTCCATGTCGTTCCGCATCAGCATGTCGAACGGCGACGTCGTCGTGCCCTGCTCGAGGAAGCCGTGCACGTGCAGGTCGTCGTGGCCGTGCCGGCGGTAGGTGAGCTGGTGCACGAGCGACGGGTACCCGTGGAAGGCGAACACCGCCGGGGTGCCGGGCAGGAAGAGCTCGTCGTAGCGCTCGTCGGGGATCGGGTGCTCGTGCTTCCGGGGGTCGCCGAGTGCGAGCAGGTCGACCACGTTCACGACCCGGACGCCGACCCCGGGGGCGTGCTTCCGGATGATGTCCGCTGCGGCGACGGTCTCGACGGTCGGGACGTCGCCGGCGCAGACGAGGACGACGTCGGTCCGGCCGACGGACTCCTCGGTGCCGGCCCAGCCCCAGACCCCGGCACCCGCGTCGGCGTGCGCGACGGCGTCCTCCAGCGAGAGGAACACCGGCTCGGGGTGCTTGCCGGCGACGATCACCTCGATCCGGTCCGTCGTCTCCATGGCGTGCGCCGCGACCGCGAGCAGCGTGTTCGCGTCCGCCGGGAGCTTGATGCGGACGAGGTCCTGCTGCTTCGAGGCGACGACGTCGAGGAAACCGGGGTCCTGGTGCGAGAAGCCGTTGTGGTCCTGCCGCCACACGTGCGAGGACAGCAGGATCGACAGGTTCGACACCGGGGCTCGCCAGTCGATGTCCGTCGAGGACTCCAGCCACTTGGCGTACTGCCCGACCATCGAGTCGATGATGTGCGCGAACGCCTCGTAGGTGTTGAGCACCCCGTGCCGGCCGCTCAGCACGTAGCCCTCGAGCATCCCCTCGAGCAGGTGCTCGGACAGGACCTCGGTCACCCGGCCCCGGGCACCGAGGTGTTCGTCGCCGGGGCCGCGCTGCGCGCGCCACACGCGGGAGGTGACGTCGAACACCGCGTCGAGCTTGTTCGACACGGTCTCGTCCGGGCCGAACAGCCGGAACGTGGACCGGTTCCGTTCGATGAGGGCTGCGAGCCACGGCCCGAGGGTCCCGGTGGCGCTGGCGGTCTCACCCACGGGGGCGGCGAAGTCCTCGAGCGCGGGCCGGTCGAGGGCGGTCCGGATCCGACCACCGTTCGCGTGGGGCGTCGCGCTCATCCGGAGTTCTCCGGACGGCCGGATCGAGGTGAGCAGACCGATCGGCCGCCCGTCCTCGTCGAAGAGCTCCTCCGGACGGTAGGAGCGCATCCACTCCTCGAGCTGCCGTCGGTGCTCGTCGTTCTCGCGGACCGCGGGCAGCGGGACCTGGTGTGCACGGAAGGTGCCCTCGACCTGTTCGCCGTCGACCACCTTCGGGCCGGTCCAGCCCTTCGGGGTGCGGAGGACGATCATCGGCCAGCGGGGGCGGAGGTCGGCGGCGCCCGCGGGCTGTCCGGCGGCGGCGCGCTGCGCCTGCGCACGCGCGGCGGCTTGGATGTCGTCGATGGTCGCCATCGCCCGGCGGAGTGCCCCGTCGAACAGGGCGTGCACGGCGAACGGGTCGTGGTCCACCCGGGCGGAGTCGACGACGATCGGCTCGTAGCCGAGGCCGCGGAAGTACGCGGTGAGGTCCTCGTCCGGGATCCGGGCGAGGATCGTCGGGTTCGCGATCTTCCACCCGTTGAGGTTGAGGATCGGCAGGACGGCGCCGTCCGACACCGGGTCGAGGAACGTGTGCGCCTGCCACGACGCCGCGAGCGGCCCGGTCTCGGCCTCGCCGTCACCGACGACGCACGCGACGACCAGGTCGGGGTTGTCGAGCGCCGCCCCGTACGCGTGCGCGAGGGAGTAGCCGAGCTCGCCGCCCTCGTTGATGGACCCGGGGGTCTCCGGCGCCGCGTGCGAGGGGATGCCGCCGGGGAACGAGAACTGGCGGAAGAAGGCCTGCAGCCCTGCCGGGTCCGGGGTGATCTCGGGGTAGAGCTCGCCCCAGGTGCCCTCGAGCCAGGCGTTCGCGTTCATCGCGGGACCGCCGTGTCCGGGACCGCAGATGTAGAGCAGCTGGCGGTCCGTCTCGGCGATGAGCGCGTTGCAGTGCGCGTAGACGAGGTTGAGCGCCGGCGAGGTGCCCCAGTGCCCGAGCAGCCGGGGCTTCACGTCGTCGGGGCTGATGGGGCGCTCGAGCAGCGGGTTGTCGAGCAGGTAGATCTGCCCGACGGTGAGGTAGTTCGCGGCGCGCCACCAGGCGTCGATCGCGCGGATCCGGTCGGTGCTCGAGACGTGTGCGGGGGACATGCCCCCACGCTACGGAGCACCGGCCCGGGGGAACCCAGGAACACGGTCGGCCACCGCCGGAAAAAACTTCTCGCGGAGTTCCAAACCGTTTGGGAGGGGGTGCCGAATGAGATGCACAAGGGCAAACGCCCAGGGCGCTCTCCGGTCGAAGTCGGCCGGTAATCAGCGTACGCACAGAGCGTATTCAGGCCACCGGCCGGAACGCCCGTCACAGCAAAGGACTGAAGACCAATGCGCAAGTTCACCAAGACCACGATCACTCTCGCCACGACCGGCGCGCTCGTCCTCGGCGGCGCAGCGTTCGGTGTCTCGGCCGCGCAGGCCGATGGCTCCGTCCACACCGTGTCCTCCAGCTCGACCAAGATCCCCGGCCCCGTCGCCTCGGTCCCCGAGGTCCTCGGCGGCGACACGGCAGTCGCCCTCGACAAGGGCTTCACCGACGCCCTCACCTCGCTGAAGCTGACCCCGGGCGTCTCCGGCAACGCGAAGCTCGCCGACGGCTCGGTCTCCTTCCCGATCACCTCGGGTTCGGTCACCTACTGGTCGCCGGACGGCAAGTACCGCCCGTACGTCCAGGGCCTCCTCAACCACGACGACTCCGGCCTGACGCTCAGCGCCGGCGACACCACCGTCACGCTCGAGAACTTCGTCGTGAACCCGGGCTCCTCGAAGCTCTACGGTGACGTCCTCGTCAACGGCAAGGTCGCGGTCGCCAACGCCTACCTCTTCTCGCTGCACGGTGGCACGCTCAAGCCGCTCCAGCTCGAGGGTGACAACGCCATCCTGACCGGCACCACGGTGCACGTCTCGGCTGACGCCGCGAAGCTCCTCAACAGCACCTTCAAGACCGACGCGGTCAAGGGCGGGCTCCTCGTGGGCACCGCGACCATCACCGCGAAGATCAAGTAAGACCAACGCCAGGGACGGGAACAGCACCACGCGGACGCGTGGTGCTGTTCCTCTTCTGCGTCGCGGATCGGCAGGCCTGGAGGCGCGGATCGCCTCACCGAGTGCGGCGCCACCACCGACGTGGCCGGTCCCCGGACGCCGCTGCCCGTTGGGCCGCGGCGCGTTCGTCCGCCTCGCGCCGCTCCTGCCGGCGCTCCCACCACCGGGCCACCTCGTCGTCGACGTCCCGCAGCGGCGTCACCACGGGCGGTCCGCCGAGCAGCTGCCGGCGGGCCTCCTTCACGCGGGCGTTGAAGTCCTCGAGCACGTCGCGCACGTCCGCCTCGCTGGAGAGGGCGTCGAGGTGCTCGTCGAGGTCGGTGTCCTCTTTCCGGAGGGCCAGGGCGGGCGGCGCGATCCCGGTGATCTCCTCGCGCTCGATCTTCGCCTTGATCCACCAGTCCGGGTCGTGCTGCCCGTCGATCCCGGGCAGGGGCTTGCCGTGGTACGGGTTCCCCTCGAACACCCCGCGGCGCTCGGCCTCCTCGACCTGCGCCCGCGCGTGCGCGGCGACGTCCGCGGCCTTGAGCAGCCGCCGTTCCTCGCGCACCTCGTCGGGGTCGAGGGAGCCGCGTTCGATCTCGCTGTCCACGAGTTGCTGGTACCGGTAGCGGGCGGCCCGTCGCAGCCGGTCCATGCGTGCATCGACGTCGTTCATGACCCTTCCATGATCACTCGCCGGGGTCGGCCTCGCCAGCCATCTCCTCGATCGTCAGCGCAGCCTGGATGAGCGCGAGGTGGGACAGACCCTGCGGGAGGTTCCCCATGAAGGTGCCGTCCTCGCTGATCATCTCGCTGAGCAGTCCGACGTCGTTCCCCTGGTCGACCGCGTCGTCCATCAGCGAGCGGGCGTCGTCCACCCGCCCGACGCAGGCCATCGCGGCGGCGAGCCAGAACGAGCACGCCACGAACGGGGACTCCTCGTCCTCGATGCCGGAGTACCGGTAGACGAGCGGCCCGTGCTGGAGTTCGCGCTGGATCGCCTCGATCGTCGAGGCCATCCGCGGTCCCCGGTCGAAGGACGACATCGCGTGCAGCAGGATCGAGGTGTCGAGCGCGTCGGTGTCCGGGTGCATGACGTAGTGGCCGAGTTCCTCGTTCCAGCCGTGCTCGGCGACCCACTGCTCGATGAGTTCGCGGTTCTCCACCCACTTGTCGCGCGGGCCGTCGATCATGCCGGCGTCGTGCAGCTCGACCGCGGCGTCGAGCGCCTGCCAGCACCCGATCTTGCTCGTCGTGTAGTGGTGCGCTTCCTCGAGCTCCCACATGCCGGAGTCCGGCTCGACCCAGCGGTGGCAGGCGTCGTCCGCCAGGTCCTGCAGCACCTTCGCCGTCTTCCGGTCGAGGATGTTGCCGGCGCTGACGTACTGCCGCATGATCGCGAAGACGTCGCCCCAGACGCCGAGCTGGAGCTGGTCGCCGGCGCGGTTGCCGATGGTGACGGGGCCGATGCCGTTCCAGCCCGGCACGTCACGTTCCTCGACGCCCTCGGTCTTCGAGCCGTCGAGGCCGTAGAAGATCGGCATCGTCTCGTCGTGTTCGGCGATGGTGCGCATCACCCACGACACCGCGGCGTGGGTCTCCTCGCGCAGGCCGAAGCGGGTGAGCGCGTGCACCGTGTAGGCGAGGTCGCGGACCCACGCGAACCGGTAGTCCCAGTTCTTCCCACCGTGCCGGTTCTCCGGCAGGCTCGTCGTCGGTGCGGCGGCGATCGCACCGGTGGGGGAGAAGATGAGCAGCTTCAGCGCGAGGGCGCTGCGCTGGACGGCGTCGGACCAGGGCCCGTCGTACTGGAACTCCTCCGACCACTTCGACCAGTTCGCGATCGTGCGGTCGACCCCCTCGAGGCTGCGCTCCGGGTCGGGCAGGAAGATCGGTTCGTCGTAGGTGCCGACGACCGTCAGGATCGACTTCGACCCGGCGTCCGTCGAGAAGCGTCCGGAGAAGCGGGGCCCGTCGTCGTGCACGGGGTCGAAGCCCTGCTGGACGATCGCGATGGTGACGCCGTCGACGCCGATCACGGTGCCGTTCCCGGTGTCGAGGCGACGGGGTTCCGCCGTGTTCAGGATCGTGCCGGGGACCACCGCCCACTCCATCTCGACCGTCCCGTCGACACCTTCGACGCACCGTCCGATCTCGGCCCACGGCAGGCGACCCGCGACACCGGTGACCATCGCGTCCGTCACGGTCGCCGTCCCGGTCGGGGTGGTCCACGTCGTCACGAGCACGTTCGTTCCCGGGAGGTACTCGCGTGAGACCTCGGCCTCGCCGTCGACCGGTCGGAGCGCGATGTGCCCACCGTGCTCGGCGTCGAGGATGCTCGCGAAGACCGGGGGCGCGTCCATCGACGGGATCGGCAGCCAGTCGATCCGGCCGTCGAGGGCGATGAGCGCGACCGTCCGCCCGTCACCGATCGCGCCGTAGGAACGCAGCGGCACGTAGCCGTCGGTGCGCTCCTCGTTGTCGACCGCGTCGGGGGTGTCTCGGGTGCGCTCCGTCATGCACCCAGACTGCCCCGGACCTGCTCCGAGCCATCAGGCGGACGTACCCCGCTGTGGAGGACGCACCACGAGCCTCCAGGGTGTGGACAACCGGCGACACGCCCGACGTGACTTGTGCACCCCGGGCGTGTCCCACTACTGTCGACCTCCTGCCCACCGGCAGACCGCCCGCCCCGGGCACCTTCGGAAGGACCGCCATGCGCACCGCGCAGTATCGCGAACACCGCGTCGAGCTCCAGCTCGCCGTGCTCGCCGTGCTGCCCGAACAGCGCAGTGAGCAGCAGTCCCTCCGGAACCCCGCGTAGGCACGCGACGTCACCAGACGCCCCGTGCCCACCCGGCCCGGGGCGTTCGTCTCGCTGTCCCTCCTCGTCCGCCACACCGGCGGTGCCCCGCCAGTCGCGCGGAGCCCCGCCACACCGGCGGAGCCCGCCAGTCGCGCGGAGCCCCGCCACCGCGGTGGCCTGGGAGGACAGCCGGCAGCCGCCTCGGACCGTCATCGAAGACCGTCACGAACGAAAGCGAGACGACACCATGGAGAAGATCACCGGCCGGCTGCTGAGCTGGGCCTCGATGCTCGAGGAGAACACGGAGCAGCAGGCCCGCACGACCGCTCGCATGCCGTTCGTGTTCCCGCACCTGGCCCTCATGCCGGACGCCCACCTCGGCCTCGGCGCCACCGTGGGCTCGGTCATCCCGACCCTCGGCGCGATCATGCCGGCGGCCGTCGGCGTGGACATCGGCTGCGGCATGATCGCGGTCCGGACCCAGTTCACGAAGGGCGACCTGCCCACCGACCTGCAGGGGCTGCGCGAGCAGATCGAGCGGGCCATCCCGCTGTCCGCGGGCGCGTCGAACCGGAAGATCGTCGCCACCGCCGAGCCCCGCATCGCGGAGCTCGAGACGATGGCGGAGGCTGCCGGCTTCGACCCCGCGGGCGCGCACGGCGGGTGGCGGAACCAGCTCGGGACGCTCGGGTCCGGCAACCACTTCATCGAGGTCTCCCTCGACGAGCAGGACCGGGTCTGGCTGTTCCTGCACTCCGGGTCACGCGGCGTCGGGAACAAGATCGCCCAGCGGCACATCAGGGTCGCGAAGAAGGCGATGGAGCGGTGGTGGATCGAGCTGCCGGACCCCGACCTGGCGTACCTCGTCGAGGGCACGCCCGAGTTCGACCGGTACATCGCCGAGCTGCGGTGGGCGCAGCACTTCGCGCTCCTCAACCGCGAGGAGATGATGGACCGGGTCGTCCGGCAGCTGCGCGAGGTCATGGACTCCCCCGTCGAGGAGCTCGAGCGGATCAACTGCCACCACAACTTCACGCAGCGCGAGACGCACTGGGGGAAGTCCGTGTGGGTGTCCCGGAAGGGTGCGATCCAGGCGAAGGCGGGGCAGCCCGGCCTGATCCCCGGGTCGATGGGCACCGCGTCGTACGTCGTCGAGGGCCTCGGCAACAAGCCGTCGCTCGAGTCGTCGCCGCACGGTGCCGGGCGGCTGTACTCGCGGTCGGCGGCACGGCGGACGTTCACGCACGACGAGCTCCGGGCGGCCATGGTCGGCATCGAGTACCGCGACACCGACGCGTTCCTCGACGAGATCCCGGCGGCGTACAAGCCGATCGACCAGGTGATGGCGGACGCCGCCGACCTCGTGTCGATCCGGCACACGCTGCGGCAGGTCGTCAACGTGAAGGGTGACTGAGCCGAGTCCACGACCGGACCCGGAGGCACGGGGCACACCCGCCCCGTGCCTCCAGCCCGGCAGACGGCTGGGACTGACGTCCCCTGCCGGACAGGGCGCCAGCCGTCGGGCACGCTCGATGGCGTGAGTGAGCAGGCGGAACAGGCGGCCCGGAAGACGGGACGCGAAGCGAAGCGGGTGGCGGACAGCCGGTGGTTCGAGGTGACGGCGCGCGCCGGGTTCGTCGGGAGCGGCATCGTGCACCTGCTGATCGGGTACCTGGCGATCCTGCTCGGGGCCGGCAGCGGTTCGTCCGGCGGTGAGACCGACCAGTCCGGCGCCCTGCAGCAGATCGCAGCGGTGCCGGGCGGGGTCGTCCTGCTCTGGCTCGTCGCCGTCGCCACCGCTGCGCTCACGATCCGCCTGGTGGTCGAGGCCGTCGTGGGTGGGCGGACCGACAGCGCCCGCGCCTGGGGCAACCGCCTGAAGAACATCGGCAAGGCCGTGGTCTACGGGATCATCGCGTACTCCGCGGCGTCGTACGCGGTCGGTGCCGGCAAGAGCTCCAGCGGGTCGAGCCGGAGTGCGGCGGCGAAGGCCCTGGCCACGCCGGGCGGGGTGTTCCTGCTGCTCCTCGTCGCCGCCGTCGCGATCGCGATCGGCATCGGCCTCGTCGTGATCGGGTGCCGGCGGACCTTCTGGAAGCAGCTCGTCCGTCCGCGGCAGCCGCTCGAGCGGGTCGTCACCGTGCTCGGCGTGGTCGGGTACGTCCTGAAGGGCCTCGCGGTCGTGATCGTCGGCGTCCTCATCGCCGTCGCCGGGTTCCGGAGCGACCCGGACCAGGCGACCGGGCTGGACGGGGCGTTCGATGCGCTCCGGAGCATGCCCGGTGGGGTGTTCGTCCTGGTGGCGATCGGCATCGGGTTCCTGGCGTTCGGCGTCTACAGCTTCTTCCGCGCCCGGTACGCCCGCCTCTGATCCGGGACCGGGACCGGGACCGGGGCCGGGACAGGGACCGCGGGGCCGCTGCATCCCGCGGGCTGTGGGGGCGCGGACCTCGCCCGCGGTAGGAACGGGACATGACCGAGCGCGCCACCACCGGACCAGCCACCGTCTTCTCCGACGCCGGAGCCGTCCTCGTCGAGAGCATCGTCTGGGATCCCGCCGCCGAGCACCTGCTGTGGACCGACATCACCCTGGGGACGCTCACCACGTCGAACGCGGCCGGGCACGTCGAGTCGAGCGTCCCGCTGCCTCCACCGCTCGCGAGCTTCCAGCCCCGTGCGGGCGGCGGCTGGGTCGCGGCCCTCGGCGACTCCGTCGTGGTCACCGATGCCCGCGGCACGATCGAGCGGGAGATCGCCCGGGTGGCGCACACCACCGAGGGGAACCGGTTCAACGAGGGGAAGTGCGACCCGTTCGGCCGGTTCCTCGTCGGCAGCATGAACGTCACCACGGGGGAGCCCGACGCGGCGCTCTACTCGGTGGAACCGGACGGCGCGATCCGGGTCCTCCGCGGCGGCTTCGGCGTGACGAACGGCATCGAGTGGTCTGAGGACGGCAGTGTGATGTACGTCACGGACACGAGCACGTCGACGATCTACCGGGGGTCCTACGGCCCGGACGGTGAACTCGGCGAACTCGAACCGTTCATCGTCGGCGCCGCGCACGACGGCCTCGTCCGCGACGACGAGGGCTGCTCCTGGAGCGCGATCTACGGCGGCGGCCGGGTCGAGCGGTACGGTCCGGACGGGTCGCACCTCGAGACGGTGGAGCTGCCCGCGCCGAACGTCACGTCGGTGGCGTTCGGTGGGCCGGACATGTCGACGCTCTTCGTCGGGACGGCGCGCGAGAACGCCTCCGAGGAGGACCTCGAGCAGCACCCGCACGCTGGCGCGGTGTTCGCGGTGCCGACGAGGGTGCACGGCTTCCCCGCGAACACGTTCGCCGGCTGACCAGCCGGGTCGGCTGAGTCGGCTGACAGCCCTCCGGGCAGGTCCCCGGCTGCGGCGGCGGGTATCCTGGGCGACCGCCCGACCCGAGGAGACCGAAGTGAACGACGAGCACCCGGCAGCCACCCCGGACCCGGCGAGCGCCCTCGCCCGGGCAGGGGACGCGGACGTCACCGTCGAGGTCGACCGGGTCCGCGTGGACGGCACCTACGTCCGCGTCAGCTCGATCGGCGAGCCCGGTGAGCGGGCCTTCGTCCTGGTCGCGGGCCTCGGCATCGCCGCCACGTACTACGAGCGGCTCGCCCCGCACCTCAACGAGAACGGCCCGGTCCACGCGCTCGACCTCCCGGGGTTCGCCGGGGTCCCGCGCTTCCGGGGAGCGGTGTCGATCGAGCGGTACGCCGACGCGGTCGAACACGTCCTCGACGAACTCGGGCTCGTCGACCCGGTGCTGGTCGGGCACTCGATGGGCACCCAGGTCGTGACCGAGGTCGCGGCACGTCGCCCGGAGCTGTCGGACCTCGTCCTGATCAGCCCGGTCGTCGACTCGAAGGCCCGCACGGTCCGGCAGTCGGCGTTCCGGTTCCTGCGGTCGACCCTGCACGAGCCGGCGGCGGTCCGTTGGCACGGCATCACCGCCTACGCGCTGTGCGGGTGGCACTGGTTCTCGAAGGTGCTGCCCCGGATGATCGCGTTCCCGATCGAGGAGCGTGCCGCGCACGTGCAGGCGCGCACGCTCATCGTCCGTGGGGAGCACGACGCGATGGTGCCGCGGGACTGGGTGCGTCGCCTGGCGCGGGTGTTCCCGTACGCGGTCCTCCGCGAGGTCGTCGACGGTGCCCACTCGGTCATGCACGCGCAGGCTGACGCCGTCGCCCAGCTCGCGGTGGCGCACGTCGACCGGCAGCTGCCGGACCGCGGTGTGTCGTCGCTGCAGCGGGTGCGCGACGACTCGACCGCCTCGGACCTGGCGCGCCTGAGTCCGCGGGACGCGTGGCTGCTCGTGAAGTCACGGGTCGTCGAGCTGGTCGGCATGGCACGGAACGACGACGAGACACTCGAGGCGGCCAAGTCCGCGCACGCGGTCGCGATGGCGGACGGCGACGACCTGCCGGTCGACCCGGCGGATCGCCGTGCGGTCGTCGACGCGGTCGCCCCGGAGACCCGAGACGCGAACTGACCACGCACCGCACCACGCGTGCACCGGTCGCAACGGCCTGGAGGCCCGTGGCCGGTTCCGAGAACCGGCCACGGGCCTCCAGGCCGTCACGTCCAGGACGCGGGCCGACTGATCAGGGCGTGATGCGGCCCGGCAGCATGTCGGGCGTGAGCGCGTGCGCGTCGGCGAGGACCTTGCGGGCCTCGTCCGTCTTGTCCCACACGTTCCAGAGCAGCACGCCGCGCACCAGTTCGTCGTCGTCGAGGTAGTAGACGACGCCGGTGACCGTCGGTTCCTGCCAGTCCTCGAGCGTGCGGAGGTTCGTCGTGACCTGGCCCACTGCCTCGTACCCCATGTCGAAGACGTCGGAGTAGAACATCGGCGTGTGGTCGTACGTCTCGTCGGCGTCCGCGAGGTTCCGGCCGGCCTGGCGACCTTGCTGCTGTGCGTTGTCGACGTGCTCGACCCGGCGCGTGCCGAGGATCCGGTCCGGGTACTCGGCGACGTCACCGGCGGCGAAGATCGAGTCGTCGTCGGTGAGGAGCGTCGAGGTGACCACGATGCCGTCGCGGACGGTGAGTCCGGCGTCGGCGGCGAGCTGCGTGGCGGGTTCGATGCCGAGCCCGGCGACGACCGCGTCGGCCTGCACGGTGGAGCCGTCGTCGAGCGTCAGCGTGACGCCGTCCGCCGTCTCCGTGCCGGCCTCAACGCGTCGCCCGGTGCGGAGCTCGACGCCGTGGTCGGTGAACCGCCGCTGGAACGCATGCGCGAGGTCCTCCGGGAACATCCGTCCACCGACGACCTCGTCCGGGTCGACCAGCGTGACGCGTGCGCCGTTCTGGACGATGCCCGCGGCGATCTCGGTTCCGATGTAGCTGCCACCGACGACCGCGACGTGCGCTCCGGCGTCGGCGAGTTCCCGCAGGCGGCGGTAGTCCGTCGCACTGCGGTAGTCGAGGACGCGGTCCGACGGGGCGAGCCCCGGGAGTTCGCGGGGTTTGCCGCCGGTAGCCAGCAGCAGCCGCTCGTACCCGTGGGTCGCCCCGTCGGTCGTCGTGACCGTCTTCGCTGCCCGGTCGATCGCCGTCACCGAGGTGCCCAGGAGGAACGTCGCGCCGGTCTCCTCGGTGTGCAGGTCGACCTTCTCGTCCCAGCTGAAGTCCGGGTCGGTCCACAGCTTCTTCGAGAGCGCCGGCCGCGCGTAGGGGCGGTCGACGTCCTCGCTGATGATGCCGATCGATCCGTCCGGGTCGAGTTCGCGGACACCGCGGGCGGCCGCGTCGGCGACCATCCCGCCGCCGACGACGAGGTAGCGGAAGTCGGTCATGGTGCCTCCTGGGGGTGGTGTGCGGTGACGGTGTGCGGGCGAGGTGTGCGGGTGAGGTCAGATCGTCGCGACCGAGCCGGAGTCGACCCGGTAGTTCGCGCCGTTGACGAAGCTGGCGAGCTCGGAGCACAGGAAGGCGACGACGTTCGCGACCTCTTCGGGTTCACCGCGGCGGCCGAGCTCCATGTACGGGCGCTCCTCCTCGAGGAAGCTGTCGATCGCCTCCTGGAAGCTCGTCCCGTTCTGCTCGGCGCGTTTCGTCATCATCGCGTCGGTCATCGGCGTGTGGATGAACGCCGGGCTGACCGTGTTCACGAGCAGCCCCTCCGACGCGTACGAGCGCGAGAGGCCCTTGGCGAACGAGAGCACCCCGGCCTTGGCGGCGCAGTAGGGGAGTTCGTCGTCGTACGGCTGCGAGGCGTCCTCGGAGACCAGGTAGACGATGCGACCCCAGCCGCCCTGCCGCAGGTCCCCGATGAACTCACGGGTGATGCGGACCGGGCCCATCAGGTCGACGTCGATCGTCTCCAGCCAACCGGCCTCGTCGATCTCGTGGAACATGCCCTGGGCGCCGGTGACGCCGGAGGACTGCACGAGGATGTCGATCTCGCCGACCGCATCGCGGACCTCCTCGTGGAGCGCCGCCAGGCTCTCGGCGCTCCGGACGTCCGCCGCGAACGCGCGCAGCCTGCCGTTCGGCGCCTCGAGCTGGTCGGCACTGTTGTCGAGCCGCGCCTGGTCGATGTCGGACACGACGACCGTCGCCCCCTCGGCGAGGAGGATGCGGGCGGTGTTCCAGCCGATGCCGGAGTCGCCGCCGAAGACGAGCGCGGTCTTGCCCTGGATCCCGAGGTCCACGCAGTCCGCCCTACGCGTGCGCCGAAGCGTCCGCGACGGCCGGGGTGGTGGCCGACGCGAGCGGCGTGCTCGGGGCACGGTTCTCGGCGGAGACCATCCAGGCGAGCTGCTCGAGGCGCTCGATGAAACCGTGGAGCAGGTCCGCCGTCGTCGGGTCCTCTTCGTCGACCTCGTCGTGGACGTCGCGCATGGTGCCGGTCGCCTGGTAGAGGCGGAGCGTCACGAGGTCGATGGCGTCGTGCGTGGTGACCTCGCCGTCCGGGAACTGGTCGAGGTGGCTCTGCGCGGCGACCGTGCTCGAGCGGCCGTCCGGCACGGCGTACAGCGCACGCATCCGCTCGGCGGTGTCGTCGGCGAACTCACGTGCGGCGTCGACGATCTCGTCGAGCTGGAGGTGGAGGTCCCGGAAGTTGGTCCCGAGGATGTTCCAGTGCGCCTGCTTGCCCTGGAGGTGCAGGTCGATGAGGTCCACGAGGACCGACTGGAGGTTCTTGGCGAGCTTGTCCGATGCGTGCATGATCGGTTCCTTCCGCGTTGGTGACCGTTGACAAATCCGGTCTACGCGGTGTTGCAGGACGTCCGCTCAGAGGAGCGTCCCCCGGGGTGCTCGGTCTGCTGCCGGTGTCAGTTCGCGGCGGCGGGATCGACCTGGTCGACGGCGGTGCGCATGCGCTCGAGGAAGACGGCCACGACCCGGGCGTCGTCGGGCGACAGGCCCTCGGCGATGGACATCATGCGGCGGTGCATCACACCGAGCGTGGCGCGGACCTCGTCGTCGGTCTCGGTCGTCGGCGTGATCACGAGTGCGCGGCGGTCCGTGGGGTGCGGGTCACGGCGGACGTGGTTCGACTTCACGAGCCGGTCGATGAGGATCGTGGTCGATGCGGACGAGATCTTGAGGTAGGCCGCGAGGTCCTTCGGGCTCACCGTGCGACCGGAGCGCTGGGACTGCAGCAGGAACCGGACGGCGAGCAGGTCGGTCTCGCCCATGCCCATCGAGTCGCGGGTGCGGCGGCGCATCGCCGTCTCGGCAGCGCGGTAGCGGCGGAGGGCGTTCAGCACGCTGACCCCCCGCTGGGTCGCGTCGTCATCGGGGAACCAGTACCCGGACGCTTCCGCGATCTCCTGCGTGGACATGCTCGACAGGGTAGCCCGACTCGCCGCTCGGGCGTCGAGCGAACTCCCGGGATGCGGGAAGCCGCCGTGGTCGGGGCTGGAGACGGACCGGAGGCGCGGCGCCGACCGGCACCGCGCCTCCAGGCTCCGACCGTCGCGTCGGCGACCCGCCGTTCCGCGGCGACCTGCCGTTCCGCGGCGACCTGCCGTTCCGCGGCGACCTGCCGTTACGCGGCGACCTGCTCCTCGGCCGCGGCCTCGGCGAGCGCCGTCAGCGCACCCTGCACCAGCTGGGTGACCTCGGCGTCCTCGCGCGGGTGCGTCTCGGCGAAGCGGACGATCGACTGCGGGATCGCGACCTTGACGTCCTCGAGGACCTTCGCTCCGGCGATGCCGGCGGCCTTGCGGGCGTCGTCGTGCGCCCAGACGCCGCCGTACTGACCGAAGGCGGACCCGATGACGGCGAGCGGCTTGCCCGAGATGGGGGAGGCGCCGAACGGACGTGACGCCCAGTCGAGCGCGTTCTTCAGCACGGCCGGGATGGTGCCGTTGTACTCGGGCGTGATGAGCAGCACGGCGTCGGCGGCGTCGATGGCCGCGCGGAACGCGACGGCCGATGCCGGCGGGGTGTCGCCGTCGATGTCCTCGTTGTAGAACGGCAGGTCGACGATGCCGTCGAACGTCGTGAGCTCGATGCCCTCCGGGGCGTGGTGCGCGGCTGCCTCGGCGAGCTTGCGGTTGATGGACTCGGCGCGGAGGCTGCCGACGAGGGCGAGGACGTTGGTCATGGTGATCCTTCGTTCTGGTGCGGAAAGGTGTCAGCGACAACCAATGCGATCGGCAAGGACGGTATTCCCGACCCGGCGCGCCGTCGGTAGGTTGACGACGTGAGCACGCCACGGACGCCCGCCAGCACGCCCCGCACGACCGACCCGGACTGGTGGCGGCACGCCGTCGTCTACCAGGTGTACCCGCGGAGCTTCGCGGACACGAACGGCGACGGCCTCGGCGACGTCACGGGCATCACGAGCCGCGTGCCCTACCTGGCGTCGCTCGGCGTCGACGCGATCTGGCTGTCCCCGTTCTTCCCGTCCCCGCTGGCCGACGGCGGCTACGACGTCGCGGACTACCGCGACGTCGACCCGAAGCTGGGCACGCTCGACGACTTCGACGCCCTGGTACGGGCGGCGCACGAGCACGACATCCGGGTGATCGTCGACATCGTGCCGAACCACACCTCGGACGAGCACGCGTGGTTCCGCGCCGCGCTCGCCGCAGCACCCGGTTCTCCGGAACGCGCCCGCTACGTGTTCCGTGACGGCACGGGGGAGTCCGGCGAGCTCCCGCCGAGCGACTGGGTGTCGAACTTCGGCGGCAGCGCCTGGACCCGGGTGCCGGACGGTCAGTGGTACCTGCACCTCTTCGCGCCCGAGCAGCCGGACCTCGACTGGGAGAACCCCGAGGTCCGTGCCGACTTCGAGGAGACCCTGCGCTTCTGGTCGGACCGCGGCGTGGACGGCTTCCGCGTCGACGTCGCGCACGGCCTGGCGAAGGACCTGACGACGCCGTACCGCCCCTCGGACGAGAAGGCGCTGCCGCTCGACGGCTCCGACCCCCTGTACGACCGCGACGAGGTGCACGAGATCTTCAGCACCTGGCGCCGGGTGCTGGACGAGTACGACCCGCCCCGTGCCGCCGTCGCCGAGGCCTGGGCGCCCGCACCCCGACGCGTCCTCTACGCCCGACCGACCGAGCTCGGACAGGCCTTCAACTTCGACCTGCTCGAGGCGCCGTTCGACCCGGAGTCGTTCCGCACGCTCATCGCGCAGAACCTCGCCATGTCGGCGCGGTCCGGGGCGTCGAGCACCTGGGTGCTGTCCAACCACGACGTCGTCCGGCACGCGACCCGCTACGGGCTGCCCGAGGGGACCGACACCGACGCGTGGCTCATGACCGACGGGACGACGCCGGTGCTCGACCGCGAGCGGGGGCTCCGCCGTGCCCGTGCCGCGACACTGCTGATGCTGGCGCTCCCCGGGTCGTCGTACGTCTACCAGGGCGAGGAGCTCGGGCTGCACGAGGCCGCCGCGATCCCCCGCGATGCACTGCAGGACCCGAAGTGGATCCGGACCGGGCACACCGTGAAGGGACGGGACGGCTGCCGCGTGCCGATCCCCTGGACGGAGTCCGGGCCGTCGTTCGGCTTCGGTTCCGTGGCGCCGCACCTGCCCCAGCCCGCGGACTTCGGGACTTCCTCGGTCGAGGCGGAAGAGCGCGACCCCGCGTCGACCCTGACCCTCTACCGCGAGGCCATCGCTGCACGCCACCGCCTGCAGCGGGGCGAGGAACTCACCTGGATCCCGGCCGACGACCAGGTCGTGGCCTTCGCCCGGCACGACGGTTGGCGGTCCGTCACGAACTTCGGCACCGAGCCGGTGCCGCTGCCCGACGGGACGGTCGTGGCGGCGTCCGGTCCGGTGGACGACGGGGTGCTCCCGGGGGAGACGACGGTGTGGCTGGCCTGAGCGCACGGCTGCGGCCGGTCAACGCGCTGGTGCGGCCGGCCAGCGCGCTGGTGCGGCTTCTTCCTCCACAGCCTGGAGGCACGTGCATGCGATCCACAGATCGGCCCACGCCCGCCTGACCGGGGCGTCCCGATCGCGACGATCGGGGCATGAGAGATCCCAACACCCCGGCGGGTGGCCGCCCGGCCGCCCGCCCACGCCTGATCCGTCGCGCGGCGGTGGCCGCGAGCGTCGTCACCGCGCTCGGCGTCCTCGCCGCACCCGCACTCGTCCCGTCCGCCTCCACCGCCGGCGCGCTCGACTTCCCCTACGTCAACCAGTTCTCCTCCGCCGAGGGCGGCTCCCTGTCCGGGGACGCCGCGATCGTCGACGGGCGACTCCGGCTCACCGACCAGCGCGTCGACCAGGCCGGGGCGTGGTCGACCGACGACACGTTCCCGTCCGACGTCGGGCTCGAGGTCGAGTTCACCTACGCGATGTACAACACCATCGACGACATCGGGGCGGACGGGCTGCTGCTCTTCCTCGCAGACGGCTCCGCACCGCAGGGAGTCGGGGCGTTCGGGGCCGCGCTCGGGTACTCGTGCCGGGTCGAGGCGACCCAGGGCCACGGCGCACCGTGCGACCTCCCCGGGCTCCCCGGTGGCGTCGCGGCCGTCGCACTCGACCGCTACGGCAACTTCTCGCTGCCCCTCAACGAGTCCGGGCCGGGCAACCGCACCGACTCCGTCGTGATCCGCGGCTCCGGCGACGGACTCGCCGGGTACCGCTACGTCGACGGCGTCCGGGCGCCCGGCGGCACCATGACCGAGGGACGGACGCCCCGCACGGTGCGGGTCACCCTGCTGCCCGGCGACGAGGGCGAACTGTCGATGACGGTCCGGCTCGAGACCGACGGCGTGATGCGGACCGTGTTCGACGGGGTGCCCCTGCACGCCGACGGCCAGACCCCGTTGCCGCCGACCCTGCGACTGGGGTTCGCGGGCTCCACCGGCAAGACGGTGAACGTGCACGAGGTCGACGCGCTCCGCGTGTGGAAGCCCGCGGACCTGTCGGTGGAGCAGGACCTCGCCGCGACCGTGCAGGCCGGCGCGGGCGCCGAGTACACGGTGACGGCGCGGAACGTCGGGCCGAACGCGTCGGACCCGAGCACCCTCGCGGTTGACGTCCCCGACGAGCTGCACGACGTCACCTGGACCTGTACTGCCGAGGACGGCACAGCGTGCGAGACCCCGTCCGGCACCGGGGACGTCGCCGCGCAGGTCGCGCTCCCGAGAGGGGCAGCGGCTACCGTCGCGATCGCCGGGACGGTCGCCGTCGACGCCGCCGGACCACTCGAGAGCGTCGCCACGATCACCCCCGAGCCCGCGCTCGGCGACTCGAACGAGACCGACAACACCTCACGGGCCAGTGCGGCGGTCGACGCAGCGGCCGACCCCGGGGCACACGTCGAGACGGACAAGTCGGTGTCCCCGTCGACGGAGGTCGAACCGGGCGACGAGGTCGAGTACACCGTCACCGCGCGGAACCGCGGTCCCGGGGTCGCACAGGACGTCGGGGCGGTGGACGACCTGCCCGCGGCCGTGCGCTTCGTGGGATCCGACGACGGGTGCACCGCCGACGGGCAACTCGTGACGTGCTCGTCGGGGACGGCGCTCGCCGCGGGGGAGTCGACGTCGTTCCGGATCCGGGCGGTGCTCGACCCCGACTACCGGGGGGACGGCTCCGACGTGGTGAACGTGGCGACGGCGACCTCGCCCACCGACCCGGACGGCGGAGATCCGTCGCCGGGCGTGGACATCGGCGTCGTGGTGCCCGGTGACGGAGGACCCGGCGACGGCGGGCCCGGTGACGGGGGACCCGGCGACGGCGGGCCCGACGACGGGCACGGGGACGGTGCTGGCGACGACGGGGGCGTCGGCGTGGTCGACACCGGCGGTGCCGCGACCGACCGGAGTCCCGGTCGGGCCGGCAGGCTCGCCTACACCGGCGCCGAGGACCTCGGGCTCCTCGTCGCGATCAGTGGCGTGGCGGTCGCCGCGGGCGGGACGTGCTGGTGGCTCGCTCGACGACGGGCTCGCCGGAGCGGTGCGATGACGGACGACTGAGGGCGCCGGGCCGACCACACGGTGGGGCGGGCGGCCAGCCCGTCCCACCGCCCGGTCCCCGCACGTCGGCGGCGTCCAGACCGGCGTGTTCGAGCATCCTCAGCGGCCCGGACCGCCATCCGGTCGGGTGCTCGGCGGTCCGGCGGTAGGATCGAACCACGATCCGCATGCCCGAAAGAGGTCTCGTGTCCGACTCCGTGGACGACTCCGGCCAGCGCGCGCGGTACTGGCCGATCCCCGTCCTCCGGGCGATCCCAGCCGCGGTCGTCGCGCTCGTCATCACCTTCTCGTCCAACCACGCGGCGGGCTACGGTCTGCTGCTGTTCGGCGGCTTCGCGGCCGTCGACGGACTCGTCCTCCTGCTGGCGGGTGCCACGCGCCTGCCGGCCGACGAACGGTCGCGTCGGACCACCCTCGTGCAGGCGGTCGTCACCCTCCTCGCAGCCGGCACGGCCTTCGCCACCAACGGCCTCGGGCTGCCCGCCTACATCGCGGTCATCGCCGCGTGGGCCGTCCTCACCGGGGCGCTCGAGCTGACGCAGGGCCTCCGCGCCCGCCGTCGATCGCCGTTCGCCCGTGACTGGTCCACCATCGGCGGCCTCACCCTGCTGCTCGCCGTCGCCTTCCTGGTGACACCCCCGGACTACTCGCAGCAGCTCGGTGGCGTCGAACGCGTCACCGGCACCCTGGACGCCTCGATCGTCCTCGTCGGCCTGCTCGGCGCGTACCTCGCCATCACGGCGGTCTTCCACGTGATCGCCGGCCTCTCGCACAAGTGGGGAACGGCCGCTCCGGCCGCCGCCCCGGACGGAGCACCACACGCATGACCACCCCCAGCCGTCGCGACCGCCTGCGTCCGGTCGAGCTCCTCGGGATCTCCGCGATCGTCGCGGTCTTCACCGGGCTCGTCGTGCTCTTCGCGACGCGTGAACTCCAACTCGCACTGATCTTCCTCGGCGTCGCCTTCATCGTCGTCGTGGTGGTCCTCGCGATGCTGCAGCTGGCGTCGACCAGCGACCAGGACGACAACGACATGCTCGGCGGGCACAAGACCCCGGGCGAAGGAGACGGCGACGACTTCCACTGACCCGGGCGTCGCCCGCACACTACCCGCGCGTCGGCCGTTCCAGGGCGATCCGGACCTCCCGGGGAGGTACCGCCACCGGTACCTGATCCTCGCGGTGTGCTGCATGAGCCTGTTCATCGTGTCCCTCGACGCGACCGTGGTGAACGTGGCCCTCCCGTCGATCGGCCGCGAACTCCACAGCACCATCTCCGGCCTCCAGTGGACGATCGATGCCTACACGCTCGTCCTCGCGAGCCTGCTCCTGCTCTCCGGGTCCACCGCCGACCGGATCGGCCGCCGCCGGACGTTCCAGATCGGCCTCGCGCTCTTCACCATCGGTTCGCTGCTCTGCTCGATGGCGCCGACCGTCGGTTGGCTCGTGGTCTTCCGCATGGTGCAGGCGGTCGGCGGGTCGATGATGAACCCGGTCGCGATGTCGATCATCACCGCGACGTTCGACGACGCGAAGGAACGCGCCCGTGCCGTGGGCATCTGGGGCGCGGTCGTCGGGGTGTCGATGGGACTCGGCCCGCTCGTGGGCGGTGCCCTCACCGACACCGTCGGCTGGCGCGCGATCTTCTGGATCAACGTGCCGATCGGGATCGCCGCGATCGTCCTGACCTTCCTGTTCGTCCCGGAGTCGAAGTCGCCGAAGCCCCGTCGGCTCGACCCGGTCGGGCAGGTGCTCGTGATCCTGCTCCTGGCGACCCTCGTCGGCGGCCTCATCGAGGGCCCCCGGCTCGGGTGGACGTCCCCGGCGGCACTCGGGCTCTTCGTGGTCGCCGCCGCGTCGCTCGTCCTCCTCGTCGCCGTCGAACGCCGTCGGGCGGAGCCGCTGATCGACGTCCGGTTCTTCCGGAGCATCCCGTTCTCATCAGCCGTCGTCACCGCGATCGCCGCGTTCGGAGCAAACGGCGCGTTCCTCTTCCTCAACGCCCTCTACCTCCAAGAGGTCCGGGGCATGTCCCCGTTCGAGGCCGGCCTCTGGACCCTGCCGGCGGCCGTCGCGACGATGGTGGTGTCGCCGGTGTCCGGGCGGCTCGTCGGGTCGGTCGGTACCCGCATCCCGCTCGTCCTCGCCGGGATCGGCGTCGGTGGGGCCGGGGTGATCCTCACCACGATCGACGCGCACACCCCGATGTGGGTGCTCGTCGTCGCCTTCGTGCTGTTCGGCTTCGGGTTCGGCATGGTGAACGCCCCGATCACGAACACGGCCGTCTCGGGCATGCCCCGCGCGCAGTCCGGGTCCGCTGCAGCCGTCGCGTCCACGAGCCGGCAGACCGGGGTGTCGCTCGGGGTCGCACTCGCCGGCACCGTGACCGGCGCGAGTGCGGTCGCGACCGTCGGCGCCGGGTTCGCCGTGGCCACGCACGCGATGTGGTGGATCGTCGTCGGCATCGGCGCGGGAATCCTCGTCGTCGGGTTCGTGTCGACCTCGGCCGCGGCGAATCGCTCGGTCGCCGGCATCGCACACCTGCTCGACGCGTAGGCGCGCCGTCCGTCTCCACGACACGCCCGAGCATCACGTTTTCGGCACGGTCCTGTCAGGATCGCGCGTCCGTCCGACACCTCTGTGTGAAGGGGGTGGGATGTGGACGTGACGACCGGCACCGACACGGACGAGGCGATCGTCCGTGCGATGGCACGGGGCGACAAGAGCGCGCTCGCCCGGGCGTTCGACCGGTACGCCGCGACCCTCACCCGCTACGCCTGGGCACTCGTCGACGACCGTCAGGACGTCGAGGAGATCGTGCAGGACGCCTTCCTGACGCTCTGGCAGCGTGCCGAGACCCTCGAGCTCCCGGCGGACACGATGCTCCCGTGGCTGCTCGTCGTCTGCCGGAACCACGCGTTCAACACCGGCCGGAAGCAGGCCCGCCGCCGCGCCGACGAACTCCCCGAGCAGCTCGCCGCACCCGAGGACCACGCCGAGGCCCGTGAGCGCCTCCGGTGGGTCCGCGACGAGATCGCCGCGCTCCCCGAGACCGACCGACGCATCTGCGAACTCTGCCTCCTCGAGGGGCACTCCTACGCCGAGGCCGCCGAGATGCTGGGCCTCAGCGTCGGTGCGGTCACCCAGCGGGTCTCCCGCTCCCGACGCCGACTCAAGAAGGTGGTGATGCACGATGAACACTGAACCCCCTCAGGGAGACGACCTGCAGCGCATGCTCGTCTCGATGAAGCAGAACGTCCTCGAACGTGCCACCCCGCGTCCGAAGCGGCGTCGGTTCCGCCCGGGCATCGCGCTCGGGGTCGTCGGGTTGCTGGCCATCGGCACCGCGACCGGTGCCGTCGCGCTGTCGTTGTCGCAGCAGGACCAACCGACGGCCGCCCCGGTGCAGACCCAGCAGCCCGAGCCGGCCCCGAGCGCGACGACGCCGACGTCCGCGCCGATCACCCAGCGCCCGACGCCGCGTCCGACGCCGACGCTGACGCCGACGCCGGAACCGGCCTCGACCGTGCTCATCCCCGGTGACTGCTACCAGCTGGTGCCGGACGCCGACTACGACCGGTTCTTCGGCGCCGCTGCCCACACCTCGACGGTCTTCGGCTCGGGGACCGCCCGCGAACCCGACGGCAACGACCGCATCCGGGGACACCTCAGCGACCCGCGCGAGTCGTTGTACTGCACCTGGCAGAACTACGGCGTCGAGGCCAACATCACGATCCGGGTCAGCCACACGGCGGACATCGGGCCGGACACCCCCGAGCAGTACGCGGAGCAAAGCGGAAGCTGCGCGGACCGCTTCGGTGGTCGCATGTGCCAGTTCACGACCTCGGCGGAGCGCGTCCTGCCACTCACCGTGACGACGCTCCAGCGCGACGGTGTCACGATCCAGATCGACCAGACCGACTTCCCGACGGACGGGCTCCTGCCCGCGATCGTCGGGGAGATCTGGGGGGACTGACGGCCTGGAGGCGCGTGGCGGGGACGACCCGCGCCTCCAGTCCGTCGGTGGGGAACCATCCGACGTGCGCCGCCCGAGCGACGCGAGCCGTCTCAGGCGACGCGCGCTGCCACGATGTCGCGCGCCAGCGTGCGCACCGCACGGTTCGGCTCCGGACTCGTCCGCATCGCGAGCCCGATGCGCAGCGGTTCGACCTCGTCCTCGAGTTCGAGCACCGCACCGTCGTGCCGCACGCCGGAGTCGGGGACGACACCGACACCGAGGCCGGCGGACGCGAACCGGATCACCGCCGGCATGTCGTTCATCTCCGCGACGATCCGCCGCCGGATCCCGAGCCGCTCGAGTGCCGCGTCGAGGATGATCCGGTTGCCGAACCCGTGCGCGGTGTCGATGAACGGTTCGTCGGCGAGCTCCGCGAGGGACACCGACGTCCGTCCTGCGAGCGGGTGGTCCGGCGCGGTGAACGCCCGGAACGGCATCTCCCGGAGCGGTTCGACGACCACTCCCGCCGGGATGCCGGGCAGCCCGGTGTACGCGAGGTCGAGTCGCCCGGCGACGAGGTCCTGCACGAGCCCGGTCGTCCCCGAGGGTGAGGTCATCAGCTCCACGGCGACGAGGGGGTGGCGCTGCCGGAAGCGCCGCAGGACCCCGGTGAGGTCGACGATGTCCATGCTCGTGAAGATGCCGAGGCGGACCCGCCCGCGGAGGTCGGCGTCCGACGCCGTGGCGAGGTCCCGCATCCGGTCGAGCGACTCGAGGACGGCTCGGGCGTGCGGGAGCAGTTCCTCGCCGGCGGTGGTGAGGACGAGGTGCCGACCGGTCCGGTCGAAGAGCCGCACGCCGAAGGTCCGCTCGAGCGAGGCGACGCCGGCGGACACCGTGGACTGCGCTGCCCAGAGCCGTTCGGCCGCACGGGTGACGCTGCCCTCCGCCGCGACGGTGACGAACTGTTCGAGCAGCCGGGTCTCCATCCAGCGAGTATCGATCAGATCGATGGTCCACATCAAGAGCGTCCGTTGGACTCGATGAACCGGCGGCGGGATCATCGGAGCATGTCAACCGCCACCGACACCCCGACCGGCGCACTCCCCGCCACCGCCTCCGGCACCGTTTCGCCGGTGTCCGCGTCCGCCTCCGCGGGCGACCGCGTCGTCGCTCCCCGAGGCCGCCGCTCGCACACCCGGCGCCGTCACGGGTTCGGCTTCTGGGCCGTGGCCTTCGCGTTCCTGTCGGTGATGGCCTTCGCGACCGTCCCCGCTCCGCTCTACGTGATCTACCAGGCGCGCGACGGGTTCCCGACATTCACGACGACCGTGGTGTTCGCGGCGTACGGGGTCGGCGTCGTCGGCGCACTCTTCCTCGCCGGGCACCTCAGCGACGTGCACGGCCGGCGGCCGCTCATCCTCGTGTCGATCGCGCTCGAACTCGTCGCCGCGGTGCTCTTCCTGCTCTGGAACGACGTCTCCGGCCTCATCGTCGCGCGGCTCGTGACCGGCCTCGGCGTCGGACTCCTGACGGCGACCGCGACGGCGCACCTCGGTGAGCTGCGGGTCCGTGCGACCGGTTCGCAGCGCTCGGCGGCCGGTGCCGGAGTCGCAGCCGGCGCGGTGAACCTCGGCGGTCTGTCGCTCGGCGCCCTCGTCGGCGGAGCCCTGGCCGAGTTCGTCGGGCAGCCGCTGATGGTGCCGTACGTGGTGTTCCTCGTGGCGCTGGCGGTCGCGTTCGTCCTGGTCCTCGCCGTCCCGGAGACCGTCGACCGCCCGGAGACGCCCGTCGCCTACCGCCCGCAGCGGCTGCAGGCGCCCGAGGGCAAGTCCGGCGCGTTCTGGGCCGCCGGGACCGCGGCGTTCGCGGCGCTCGCCGTGCAGGGGCTCTTCACGTCGGTCGCGCCGACGTTCCTCGGGACGACCTTCCACGTGACCGACCGGCTCGCCGCCGGAGCCACGACGTTCGGCGTGTTCGCCGCGAGTGCGCTGTCGCAGATCGTGTTCGCACGGCTGGCGCAGCGCACGCAGATCCGGCTCGGCATGGTGCTGCTCGTCGGCGGGCTCGTCATCCTGGCGGTCGCCGCGGTGGTGCTGCAGGTCGCCGGGTTCATCGGCGGCGGCGTGATCGCCGGCGCCGGCGTGGGGCTGCTCTTCAAGGCGTCGATCTCCAGCGCCGGAGCCCTCGTCGGCCCGGAGCGTCGCGGCGGGGTCCTCGCCGCCACGTTCCTCATCGCCTATGCCGGGCTCACCGTCCCCGTCGTGGCCGTGGGTGCCGCGCTGCTCGTGCTGCCGACGCTCCCGGTCCTGCTCGCCTACGTCGTGTTCGTCGCGGTTCTGGCCGTCGTCGCCGGTCGGCGTCTGGCCGCGAAGGCGTAGGGCGCTTCGGCTCGCGCCCCGCCCGGGCCCGGAGGCGTGGCACCCGTCCGGCATACTGGGCGCGTGACCCAGAAGCGCAGCCGTTCGGTCGTGACGGGGGTCGCGGCCGTCGTGGCCGCCGGCCTCGTCGCCGGGGCGTTCGCACTGACCGTCCAGCGCGGGGCCGACGACCCGGTCCTCGGCGGTGCCGCGGCGACGGTGACCCCGAGCGCGACCGCCGGGGACGGCACCGCGGCCGACGGTACGGTCACGATCACCCTGACCGGCCCGGACCTCCCCGGCAGCACCGTCCTCGACCGCTGCGCCTCGGACACCCGGCAGACCGTCGCCCGGTACGACACCGCTGCGCTTGGCTCGGTCGTCATGCAGTGCGGCAACTCGAGCCAGGGCTACGAGCACATCCGCGTCCGCCACACGCAGGACTGGGACGACGTCGTGACGGGGCACGGCTCCCGCGACTGGGACGACGCGATGCTCACCGCCGTGCAGACCACACTCGAGACACCGCGCACGGGGTACCCGCAGGACGCCGGCGACGGCAAGGTCTGCTACGTCGCCCCCGTGCAGTTCGACGACGGATCCCGCCCCGATGCGGAGCCGTTCGTCAAGGTGATCGTCTCCGCCACCACCGAGCGGGTCATCACGGCGTACCCGACGCGCGACGACGGCTGCTGACCGCACCCCGCCGGGTCGATTGACGGGTCGATGTCGGTTCGATCGAGGTCGGAAGGTCGACCCCGAACGACGATGCCGATGTCGTGCGACTGCGACGATGTCGTCCCGTGCACGCGCCGGTTCGCCGCGGTTGCAACGAACGACGATGCCGATGTCGTACGACCGCGACGATGTCGTTCCGCATCGACGCCGCGCCGAGGCCGCGCCGACGCCCGCGCCGCCGCATCCGAGCGCACCGCCCTAGGCGTGCACCTCGTGCTCGTGCCGCCGGTGCGCGGCCGGCTCGAGCTGGAACGTCGAGTGCTCCACGGGGACGTCGAAGTGCTCCGCCACGCACTGCTGCAGCGCGTCGAGGATCCGGGGCGCGTGTGCGGTCGAGAAGCACTCGTCGTCCACCACCACGTGCGCGGTGAGGTTCGGCACGCCGGTCGCCACGAGCGTCGCGTGCAGGTCGTGCACGGCGATGACGTGGTCGAGCTCGAGGATGTGCCCGCGCACCGCGTCGAGGTCGAGCCCCGGCGGCGTCGACTCGAGCAGCACGTTCGCGGTCTCGCGCAGCAGTCGGATCGCCCGCGGCAGGATGAGCAGCCCGATCAGGATGGCGGCGACCGAGTCGGCCCGTTCCCAGCCGGTGACCATCAGCACGATCGCGGCCGCGATGACGGCGACGGACCCGAGGGTGTCGTTCAGGACCTCGAGCCGCGCGGCCCGCGAGGTGAAGCCCTCACCCGATGCCCGCAGCAGCACCCCGTACGCGACGAGGTTGCCGACGAGCCCGATGATCCCGAACACGAGCAGCGGTCCGGAGTGGATCTCGGCGGGGACGACCAGCCGCTGCACCGCCGAGATGATGACGTAGACGCCGACCGCGAGCAGGATCGCCGCCTGCGCCGTGGCCCCGAGCACCTCGGCCCGCTGGAAGCCCCAGGTGCGCTGCGCGGTCGGGCTGCGGCGGGCGAGTCGGGTGGCGACGAGCCCGATGCCGAGGCCACCGGTGTCGACGACCATGTGCCCGGCGTCGACGAGCAGTGCCAGGGAGCCGGTGACCACGGCGCCGACGACCTCGGCGAGCAGGATGCCCGCGGAGATGCAGAACGCGATGAGCAGCGCACGCTCGGACGCGTGTCCGTGCGTGTGCGCTGCTCCGTGGTCGTGGCCCATGCCCCCATCGTAGGTTTCCGCACCGTGGACATGCCAGGATCGGGAGCGTGACCCGGTCGCCCTACGAGCTGAGCGCGACGCCGGACGTCCTCGCCCGGCTGCACCCCCGGCTGCGGACGTACTTCGGACCGATCCCGCCCGGGCACGTCGGCCGTGGCGAGGGGGTCTTCACCGTGGTGGGGACGCCGCGCCGGTGGCTCTGGCCCGTCCTCGCGTGGTTCGCCCGTGACGCCGTCATGTTCCCGGTCTGGGAACGGGACGTCCCCTTCACGGTCGAGAACCGGCCGGCTCGCGTCCGTCGTGGTGCGCACGGCCTGGAGGAACGGATCGCCGTCCGCGCCCACCGCACCTTCCGCTTCCGCTCCGGGGACCGCACGATGGTGGACGCCATCACCGCCGAACCGGACGGTCTGGTCGACCACCTCGGTCGCCACGGGCGTGTCAGCGCGCTCCTGCGGACGGAGGTCGACGCGGCGGGATCGGACGCGGGTGCCCTGCGCCTGGTCTCCACGCGGGTGTCGTTCCGCGCGCTGGGACGCGAGGTGCGCCTTCCGGCCCCGATCGCCCCGCGTGTGACGCTCGTGGAACGATTCGATGACGAAGCCGACGTGCAGCGCGTGTCCCTGGTGCTCCGGGCGCCGCTCGTCGGCACGCTGTACCGGTACGAGGGGGCGTTCCGGTACGAGATCGCGCCGGACCGAGACGGGGGATGACGATGAGCGACGAGAGCGTCGGGACGACCAGGGGCCGAGCGGTGATCGCCGGCGCGAGCGGGTTCGTCGGGAAGTACCTGCAGGACGCGTTCCGCGACGAGGGCTACGAGGTCGTCACCATCGGCCGCAGCGGCGACGCGGTGTGGGGCAACACCCTCCGCGTCCGCGAGCTCGTCGACGGTGCCGAACTCGTCGTGAACATGGCCGGGAAGAGCGTGAACTGCCGGTACGGGCGGCGGAACCGGGCGGAGATCATCCGTTCCCGTGTGGACACCACCCTCGAGCTCGCCGAGGCGATCCGCACGAGCGAGCACCCGCCGCCGCTGTGGGTGAACGCGTCGACGGCGACGATCTACCGGCATGCCGACGACCGGCCGCAGGACGAGGCGACCGGCGAGCTCGGCGAGGGGTTCTCGGTGTCCGTGGCGAAGGCGTGGGAGGACGCCCTGTTCGCTGCCGACCTGCCCGGCACCCGCCGCGTCGCCCTGCGGATGGCGATCGTGTTCGGCGACGGCAGCGCCCTCGTGCCGCTCCTCCGCCTGGCGCAGGCCGGACTCGGTGGACCGCAGTACGACGGCCCCTGGTTCCCGACCCGTTCTCGGCTGCGGGCGGGGACGTACCACCACGACCGGCACACCCGGGGCCGGCAGAGGTTCAGCTGGGTGCACATCGCCGACGTCCTCGGGGCGATCCGCTTCGTCCGCGACCACGACGCCATCGACGGCCCGGTGAACGTGTCGAGCCCGAACCCGTCGGACAACCGCACCGTGATGGCGACGATCCGGGACGCCGTCGGCCGCCGGTTCGGGCTGCCGACGTGGCGGTGGATGCTCGAGATCGGGTCCTTCGCGATCCGCACCGAGACCGAGCTGGTCCTGAAGAGCCGGTGGGTGGTGCCGACGCGCCTGGTCGAGGCCGGCTACGAGTTCCGGTACCCGCACCTGCGCGGTGCGCTCGCGGGGATCATCGCCGAGCGTCGCCAGCACCGGGGCTGACCGCCGGTGCGGGGGCGTCGACCGGGACGCTGCCGGTCGGCACGGGGACCAACGTCACCTCCGGGCGACGTGCCGGCCGTGACGACCACAGCACCGCGGCCACCACCACGGCGCCGGCGACGACCTCGACGACGTCCGGCACCTCGCCGAACGCCAGCCACGAGGCGAGCACCCCGACCACCGGGACGAGCATCGAGAACGGCGCGACCGTGCTCGACGGGTACGCCGCCATCAGCCGCGACCAGATGCCGTACCCGACGAGCGTGGCGACCAGCACGATGTAGAGCAGCCCGAGGTCGGCGGGCAGCGCCTCGGCCGTGAACGCGGTCCCGACCGCGCGGCCGATCCGGTCCGGCCCCTCGACGACGAACGACAGCACGGCCATCGGGACCGGCGGCACGATCGACCACCAGAGGGTCAGGTGCAGCGGGTTCGACGCTCCGGCCCGCCGCGTCGCGACGTTGCCGATCGCCCACCCGAGGGCGCCGCAGAGGGCGAGCACGACCGGCAGCAGGGCCGCCGCCTGCGCCCGGTGCACCGCGATCGCGGCGAGGGCCCCCACCGCGATGGTCACACCGATGACCTGCCGTCCGGTCAGCCGCTCACGCAGGAACACCCCGGCGAGCACGACGGTGAACGGCGCCGAGGCCTGCAGGACGAGCGAGGCGAGCCCCGACGGGAGCCCCGCGGCCATCCCGAGGTACAGGAACGCGAACTGCAGCACCCCGAGCCCCAGACCGACGAGCAGCAGGCGTCCGAACGGGATCCGGGGTCGCGGCACCAGCAGCACGGTCGGCACCGCCAGCAGGGTGAACCGGATCGCGGCGAGCAGGAACGGCGGGAAGTGCTCGAGTGCGAGCGCCGTCGCGGGGAAGTTGAGGCCCCAGACGACGGCGACGACCACGGCGAGGAGACGATCACGGGGGAGCACGGGATCCAGCCTGGAGCCCTTGCGGATGTAGCACCAGCGAATGTTCCGCAAGCGTCGTTGTAGCCTCCCTGCATGGTCGACTTCGACGTGCAGCTCCTCGCCGTCCTCCGCGAACTCGCCGAACGGGGCAGCGTCACCGCCGTCGCCGAGGCCACGCACCGCACGCCGAGTGCGGTGTCCCAGCAGTTGCAGACCCTGCAGCGTCAGGTCGGTGCCGTCCTGGTCGAGCGGATCGGGCGCGGCGTCCGGCTCACCGAGGACGGCCGGGTGCTCGCGGGACTGGCTGCCGGAGTGGCCACGGCGATCGCCACGGTGGACGCCGCGTGGAGCGAGCACCTCGGTGGCGCGTCCGGACGGGTCGACCTCGCCGTGTTCCCGTCCGCCGCGGAGCTGCTGCTCCCCGGGCTCCTCACCCGGATGCAGGACCACCCCGGCATCGAGCTCGTCCTGGTCGACGTGGACGTCAGCGAGGACGAGTTCGGCCCGCTCGCCGCCGACCACGACGTCGTGATCGGGCACCGGCCGGACGGAGCGCCGCCGGCGGGGCGTGGCGCGCTCGAGACGGTGTCGCTCCTGCGGGAACCCCTCGACGTCGCGCTGCCGCTCGGGCACCGCCTGGCGTCACGTGCGCGCGTCGGCATCGACGACGTCGTCGGGGAGTCGTGGATCGGCGTGCCGGAGGGCTACCCGATCGACCGGGTGCTCACCGCGATGGCGGCCGCGACGGACACCCCGCCGAGCGTCGGGTTCCGGACGATCCACCTGCCGGTCATCGAGAACCTCGTCGCCGCGGGGCACGGCGTCGCGCTGGTGCCGCGGTACACGTCGGGCACGCGGGCGCCAGGACGCTTCCACCTGGCCGAGCTCGCCGACGTCCGCGCCGGCCGCCGGATCGAAGCGCTGGTGCGCCCGGACCGTGCGGTCCGTCCCGTGGTCCGCACCGTCCTGGAGGCGCTGGTCGCCGAAGCAGTGGACGTCACCACCTGAGACGGTGACGTGTGCGGCGGGGCCGCCCCGCGCCTCCAGGCCGCCTGTTCCGGGAAGAGCGGGCCCTACACGTCCAGGTGGTCGACCAGCTCGTCGGCCAGGCCCGTGTAGGTCGCCGGCGTCAGGTTGGTCAGGCGCGCCTTCGCACCCGAGGAGATGTCCAGCCCGTTCACGAACGCGATCAGGTCCTGCTGTCCGATGCGCTTGCCGCGCGTGAGTTCCTTGAGCATCGCGTACGGGTCCTCGATGTTCGACTGCCCGGCGGTGACCTCGGCACGGATGACCGTCTGGATGGCCTCGGCGAGCACCTCCCAGTTGTGGTCGAGGTCCTCGGCGAGCCGGCCCTCGTTCACGGCGATCTCGCCCAGGCCGCGCCGCAGGTTGTCGAGCGCGAGCAGCGAGTGTCCGAACGCGACCCCGATGTTCCGCTGCGTGGTGGAGTCGGTCAGGTCCCGCTGCAGCCGGCTCGTCACCAGCGTCTCGGAGAGCGTGGAGAACAGCGCCGACGAGATCTCGAGGTTCGCCTCGGCGTTCTCGAACCGGATCGGGTTGATCTTGTGCGGCATCGTCGACGATCCCGTGGCGCCGGCGACCGGGATCTGCGTGAAGTACCCCATCGAGATGTAGGTCCACACGTCGGTCGCCAGGTTGTGCAGGATGCGGTTCGCGTGGCGGACCCGGTCGTAGAGCTCCGCCTGCCAGTCGTGCGACTCGATCTGCGTCGTCAGCGGGTTCCAGGTGAGGCCGAGGCCCTCGACGAACTCGCGCGACAGCGCGGGCCAGTCGGCCTCAGGGTCGGCCGCGAGGTGGGCCGAGAACGTGCCCGTCGCGCCGGAGAACTTCCCGAGGTACTCGCCGCCCTCGATCTGGGCGAGGACACGCTCGAGGCGGTACACGACCACCGCGAGCTCCTTGCCGAGCGTCGTCGGGGTGGCCGGCTGCCCGTGGGTGTGAGAGAGCATCGGGACGCTCTTCAGCTCGTCGGCCATCGCGCGGAGCACGGCCAGGACGGCGCGGAACGCGGGCAGCCACACCTGCTCGACGGTGTCGCGCACGGTGAGGGCGTACGAGAGGTTGTTGACGTCCTCGCTCGTGGCCGCGAAGTGCGTCAGCTCGGCGATCGCGTCGAGCCCGAGCTCGGCCAGACGCCGACGGACGAAGTACTCGACCGCCTTGACGTCGTGGCGGGTCGTCGCCTCGATCTCGGCGAGTTCGGCGATCTGGTCCTGGCCGAACGTCTCCACGACCCGGCGGAGCGCGGCCTTGTCGTCGACACTGAGCGGCGACGTGGTGAACATCGCGTGGTCGGTCAGGAAGATGAGCCACTCGACCTCGACCACGATGCGTGCGCGGTTGAGGCCGGCCTCGGAGAGGTGCTCGCCCACCGTGTGCACGATCGGGTAGTAGCGCCCGTCGAGCGGGCTGATCGGCTGCGGGGGAAGGGGGGTCATGGGGCTCCCTGACGGACTGCCGGCTCGAGTTGGCGGAAGAGCGCCCGGCAGGCCCGTTCGACGGTCGAGAGCACTCGGTCGAACTCGTGCCGGTCCGCGTAGTACGGATCCGGTACGTCGGTCTGCTGGGGCCAGGCGTCGTCGTACCGCAACAGGAGCGTCACCTTCGCGGCGTCGTCCATGGTCGGTGCCCACGAGCGCAGGATGCGTTCGTGGGAGCGGTCGAGTGCGACCACCAGGTCGAGGTCCGGGAACCGGTCCGGGTCGAACTGACGGGCGCGATGCCTGCTGCCATCGTATCCGCGTGCTGCGAGTGCTGCGATCGTGCGCTCGTCGGCGGGTTCGCCGACGTGCCAGTCGCCGGTGCCGGCGGACTCGACCTGGAACCGGTCGGTGAGCCCGGCGTCGGCGGCGAGCTGGGCGAAGACGATGCCGGCCATGGGGGAGCGGCAGATGTTGCCGCTGCAGACGAACGAGACACGGAACGGGGCGTCGGCGTCCGTGGTCATGGGGACATCATGGCGCAGCGGGGACTCGTGCGCGACGGCTGTCGTCTCGTCCGCCTCCGGCAGGTGCGCTGGTGGTGCGTCGTCGGCTCGCGTCAGGCGCGCAGGTGGCGCGTCGTCGGCTCCCGTCACGCGCGCGGGCGGTTGAGCACCGGGCGGGCGAACAGCCCGATCAGCCAGGCGAACACGGCGAGCACGAAGGCGCCCACGATGCCCCAGCCGAACGAGTCGACGTGCAGCCCGAACCCGAACGCGTCCGAGATCCCCGCGACGATGAGCAGCAGGATCGCGTTCACCACGAACGAGATGAGTCCGAGCGTCAGGATGTAGATCGGGAAGGCCACGATCCGGATCAGCGTGCCGATCACCGCGTTCACGAGACCGAACACGAACGCCACCAGCAGGAACGTCAGCACGGTGGCGGTGGTGCCGCCGTCGCCGAAAGGGGTGACGGAGACGCCGCTCACGATGAGCGTGGTGAGCCAGAGCGCGACGGCGTTGACGACGAGGCGGACGAGGAATCGCATGGACCCATGATGCCCTCCTGCCCCCGAGGGCGTGCCGGATGGGTGCCGGACGTGCGTCGGACGGCTGCCGGTAGCCTGAGCGGGTGAGTGGCGAGCGCGTGCACATCCGGCGCTTGGATGGGCCCGGCATCGCGGTGCTCCCCGCCCGGTAGCCTGAGCGGGTGAGTGACGAGCGCGTGCACATCCGGCCCGAGATCGCGGTGCTCCCGGCCTACAAGCAGGGACGCCAGGCCGCGGCCGACGCCTTCAAGCTGTCCAGCAACGAGAACCCGTTCCCGCCACTGCCCGGTGTGGTCGAGGCGGTGCAGGCGCAGACGGCGTTCAACCGCTACCCCGACGCCACCGCCCTGGCCGTCCGTGCCGTGCTCGCGAACCGCTTCGGCCTCACGGTCGACGAGGTCCACGTGGCCCCGGGCAGCGTGGCGGTCCTGCACGAGCTCGCGAAGGCCACGTCCGGCCCCGGCGACGAGATCGTGTACGCCTGGCGCTCCTTCGAGGCGTACCCCGGCGTCGTCACCGTGGCGGGTGCCACGAGCGTGCAGGTGCCGAACCGTGCCGACGGCGGCCACGACCTCGACGCGATGGCCGCCGCGGTGACCGACCGGACCCGCATGGTGATCGTCTGCACGCCGAACAACCCGACCGGGCCGATCGTCACCGGCGCTGAGTTCGAGGCGTTCATGGCCGCCGTGCCCTCAACGGTGCTCGTCGTGCTGGACGAGGCGTACGCCGAGTTCGTCACCGACGTGACCGCGGTCCGCGGCGCCGCGCTGCTCGAGCGCTACCCGAACCTCGTCGTCCTCCGCACCTTCTCGAAGGCGTACGGGCTCGCCGGACTCCGCGTCGGCTACGCCCTCGGCCCGGCGTACGTGCTCGACGCCGTACGTGCCTGCGCCATCCCGCTGTCGGTGACGGCGCAGGGGCAGGCTGCGGCTCTCGCCAGTCTCGAGCGCGAGAGCGAACTCCTCGAGCGCGTCGCCGAGCTCGCCGCCCGCCGCGACCGCGTCGTCCGGGCGCTCCGGGCCCAGGGGTGGGCCGTCCCCGATGCGCAGGGCAACTTCGTCTGGCTGCCGACGGGCGAGGGCACGGCGGTCGCGGCCGAGGCGTTCGAGCGCGCCGGCATCATCGTCCGGGCCTTCGCGCCCGAGGGCATCCGCATCTCGATCGGTGAGCACGAGGCTGTGGAAACGCTCCTCGAAACGGCCCGTGCACTTGTGGGGGACCTCCAGGCAGCGGAGTAGTCGCTGCCGCTACGCTGGCCCGCATGTCATTCCGCGCCGCGGCCCCCGCGACGACCACCATCCGGCTCCTCGACCCCGAGGGCCGGTTCGTGGAGACCGACGAGAACGCCGAGTTCGCCGCCGCTGCGCGTACGATCCCGGACGAGACCCTGCTGGCGATGCACCGCCGCATGGTCCTCACCCGTCGGTTCGACCACGCCGGTCACAACCTCCAGCGCACCGGCCAGCTCGGCCTCTGGGTGCCGAGCCACGGGCAGGAAGCGGCCCAGGTCGGTTCGGTGTTCGCGCTCCGCGCCCAGGACCACGTCTTCCCGTCGTACCGCGAGCACGCCGTCACGATGCACCGCGGCGTCGAGCCGATGGAGATCATCGCGATGTACCGCGGCCAGACGCACGGCGGCTGGGACCCGGACCAGCGCGGCAACACGCACATCTCCACGCTCGTCATCGGCTCGCAGACCCTGCACGCCACCGGTTACGCGCTCGGGCAGAAGCTCGACGGCGACGTCGGCACGGGCGATCCCGACCGCGACGCCTGCTCCATCGTCTACTTCGGTGACGGCGCCACCAGCCAGGGCGACGTGAACGAGGCGTTCGTGTTCTCGGCGTCGACGAAGGCCCCGGTCGTCTTCTTCCTGCAGAACAACCACTGGGCGATCTCGGTCCCGGTGTCCGTGCAGTCGCCCACTCCGCTCGTCGACCGCCCGCGCGGCTTCGGCATCCCCAGTGTCCTCATCGACGGCAACGACGTCCTGGCGTCCTACACGGCGTCCGTCGTCGCCACCGACCACGCCCGCAGCGGCCAGGGCCCGGCCTTCATCGAGGCGGACACCTACCGCATCGGCGCCCACACCAGCTCGGACGATCCGAGCCGGTACCGGGCCGACGGCGAGCTCGAGGAGTGGGTGCGCCGCGACCCGATCGTCCGGTCCGAGGCGTACCTGCGTTCCAAGGGCGCGACGGACGAGCAGTTCGCCGCGTTCGACGAGGAGGGCGAGGACATCGCCGCCGACGTCCGCCGTCGCACGGTGGCCCTGACGCCGCCGTCCGTCGATGTCATGTTCGACAACGTCTACCGCGAGCCGCACCCGCTGATCGCCGAGCAGAAGGCCTGGCTCGAACAGTACGAGGCCGGCTTCGAAGGGGGCGCCCACGCATGAGCACCACCGAGCAGCTCTTCGACTACACGCTGCGCTCCCACCCGGGCGCCGGCGAGGTCCCGAGCGACCCCACCCCGACCCTGCCGATGGCGAAGGCCCTGAACGCCGGGCTCGCCGCTGCGATGCAGGCGGACGACAAGGTCCTGCTGATGGGTGAGGACATCGGCCAGCTGGGCGGCGTCTTCCGCATCACCGAGGGCCTGCAGGACCGCTTCGGCCCCGAGCGCGTGCGGGACACTCCGCTCGCCGAGGCCGGCATCATCGGCACCGCGATCGGCCTGGCCCTGCGCGGTTACCGTCCGGTCGTCGAGATCCAGTTCGACGGGTTCGTCTGGCCGGGCTTCGACCAGATCACGTCGCAGCTCGCGAAGATGGCGAACCGGCTGCCGGCGCACATGTCGCTGCCCGTGGTGATCCGGATCCCCTACGGCGGCCACATCGGTGCCGTCGAGCACCACCAGGAGTCCCCCGAGGCGTACTTCGCCCACACTCCGGGTCTCCGCGTCGTCAGCCCGAGCACCCCGAACGACGCCTACTGGATGATCCAGGAAGCGATCGCCTCGAAGGACCCGGTCGTCTTCCTCGAGCCGAAGTCCCGCTACTGGCCGAAGGGTCAGGTCGACCTGGTCGACGGTCACGTGCCGATGCACACGGCCCGGGTCGCCCGCACCGGCACCGAGGTCACCCTCGTCGGGCACGGCGCGATGGTCGCGACGCTGATGCAGGCCGCTGACATCGCCGAGTCCGAGGGCACCAGCTGCGAGGTCATCGATCTCCGCTCGATCTCGCCGATCGACTGGGAGCCCGTGCTCGCATCGGTCCGGAAGACCGGTCGGCTCGTCATCGCGCAAGAGGCCTCCGGCTTCGTCAGCGTCGGCAGCGAGATCGCCGCGACGGTCGCTGAAAAGGCGTTCTACACGATGCAGGCACCGCCGCTGCGGGTCTCCGGGTTCGACGTGCCGTTCCCGGTCTCGAAGCTCGAACACCTGCACTTGCCGGACGCCGACCGCGTCCTCGAGGCCGTCGACCGCGCCCTCGCCTACTGACCCGTCCGACCGAGCACGACCAGATCCGCGAAGGAGCCGTAGTGGCCGCCGCCGAATTCCCCCTGCCCGACGTGGGCGAAGGTCTCACCGAGGCCGAGATCGTGCAGTGGCGCGTCGCGATCGGGGACGAGATCGCCGTCGACCAGGTCCTCGTCGAGATCGAGACGGCGAAGTCGCTGGTCGAGCTGCCGTCGCCGTTCGCCGGCACCGTCACCGGGCTGCTCGTGTCCGAGGGCGACACCGTCGAGGTCGGCAAGCCGATCATCCGCGTGGACTCCGACGCGTCGGTCGCCTCCGGTGCGGCCCTCACGCCGCCTGCGGAACAGCCTGTCGAGCAGCCTGGAGGCGCGGCGCCCGTCGCCCAGACCGCACCCGTCTCGCCCGTGGTCGCGTCCACCCCGCCGGCCCCTGCAGCCCCGTCGGCCCCGGTCGCGCAGACCCCGCCCGCTCCCGCGGCGGTGCCGGCACGCGCCGCTGCCCCCGCACCGGCAACGCCTGCCCCTGCCGCCGCGCCGGCGGCGCCGGTCCAGCCGGTCGCCGTCGACGCGACCGTTCAGGGAACCGACGAGTCCTCCGGCGCCGTCCTCGTCGGCTACGGCTCGGCGACGTCGTCGCCCTCCCGCCGCAAGCCGGGCGCCCGCCGGGCCGCAGCGCTCGCGGCCGAGGCGAGCCGCGCCTCCAGTGTGGACGCCGCAGCTGCAGCCGAAGCCGCCGTCGACCCCGGTGAGGACAGCACCGCCCAGGCGATCACCGCCCAGGGCTCCGCTCCCGCGCACAAGCAGAGCGTCGCGACGAACGTCCTCGCGAAGCCGCCGATCCGGAAGCTCGCGAAGGACCTCGGCGTCGAGCTGACCGAGATCGTGGCGACCGGACTCGCGGGCGAGGTCACCCGCGACGACGTCATCCGCCACGCCAAGCAGGCCAGCGTCTTCCGCAACATCGAGACGCCCGAGTGGGGCGAGGTGCGCAGCGAGACGATCCCGGTCAAGGGCGTCCGCAAGGCCATCGCGACCGCGATGACGACCTCGGCGTTCACCGCGCCGCACGTGTCGCTGTTCGTCGACGTCGACGCGACCCACACGATGGAGTTCGTCAAGCGTCTGAAGGCCTCGCCGACGTTCGCCGGCGTGAAGGTCTCGCCGCTGCTCATCGTCGCGAAGGCCGTCATCTGGGCCGTCCGCCGGAACCGCTCGGTTAACTCGACCTGGACCGACCGCGAGATCATCGTCCACCACTTCGTGAACCTCGGCATCGCCGCGGCGACCCCGCGCGGGCTCATCGTGCCGAACATCAAGGACGCGCAGGACATGTCGCTGCTCGAGCTGGCGCAGGCCCTCGAGGAGCTGACCCTGACCGCCCGCGACGGCAAGACCACGCCGAAGCAGATGGCGAACGGGACCGTGTCGATCACGAACATCGGCGTGTTCGGCATGGACACGGGCACCCCGATCCTCAACCCCGGCGAGGTCGCGATCGTCGCCATGGGCACGATCAAGCCGAAGCCGTGGGTCGTCGACGGCGAGGTGCGCTCGCGCATGGTGACGACCATCGGTGCGTCGTTCGACCACCGGGTCGTCGACGGTGACGTGGCGTCGCGCTTCGTGCACGACGTCGCCTCGGTGCTCGAGGAGCCGGCGCTGCTGCTCGACTGATCCCTGCACGTTGCGGACTTCCGCCGGAGTACTGCATCGTCGCGCGCCGTTCACCCGGATGTCGGTGGGCAGCGGGATGATCGACCCATGGTCCACCAGCTCCTGATGCCTGCGCAGGAGATCCGAACGGATCGCCTCCTGCTCACTCCGCTCACCCCGGCGGACATCGACGACGTGCACGGGGTCTTCTCCGACGCGCGCACGTGGACCCACCTGCCGACCGGACGCCACACAGTGAAGGACGCCAGCGTCGACCTCGTCCAGCGCAAGATCGGCGGACGTGCCCGGCACGGCCTCGGCTCGTGGGCCGTGCGGTCGGCCGCGGACCACGTGTTCCTCGGTGTCGGTGGCGTCGACATGACGGCCGCGGGCGTCTGGAACCTCGGCTACCGCCTCCGCCCAGAATCCTGGGGCAACGGCTACGCGACCGAGATCGCCCGGGCGGCGGTGTCCGCGGCGCACGAGATCGCGCCGGTCGTGCCGATCACCGGTCGGGTGCTGACGAACAACCCGGCGTCTGCCGCTGTGCTCGAACGCGCGGGGCTCTCGCTCGTCTGGCAGGGCTCCACGTCCGCCGCGCTGCCGGCGGGGGTCGAGCGGCAGGTCTGGGCCGACCGTGCGCTGTCACGGACGCAGCGGGCCTGGCTCGTCGCGAACGCCTGAGGGCGTCGGGCGCGCTCAGTCCAACCGGCCGGGCATTGGACCACCGGCGCTATGTCCACGCGAGCCCGGGCCACCGGCGATCGACCCGATCGAGTCAGGACCGTTCACGCCGGGACCGTTCATGCCCGGACTGGCCCCTTCCGCCCCGGCCTGCCGCTCCTGGCCCGGCTGCTCCCCACAGCCCCACCGCGACCACGGCCAGCACGAGCACGACCACCGCGACGGGCGCCACCGTCGCCGGCCCGACGCTCAGCAGCAGCATCGCCACCAGGACGACGATCGCCAGCACCACGAGCCTCACCAGAGCGCCCCGAACAGTGCGTCGGACTCGAGCGGCAGGTCGGTGCGGAGCGACCACTGCACCGTGTTCCAGTCGTGGCCGCTCTTCGGCGCGAACGCGATGTCCGTCCGGGCCCCCGCCTTGCGTGCCGCGGCCCCGAGCACCCGGGCGTTCTCGCTGAACTGCCGGTCCGACGACCCCGCGGTGAGCCAGAGTGCGTGCCCGTCGAGCCCGTTCGCCCGCATCTGGGCGATCGGTGCGGCGTCCTTCCAGGCGGCGACGGACCCACCGAACGCCTGGTCGGCGCTGTGCTGCGGGTTCTGGTCGATCGGCTGCCGTTCGCTCGAGATCGCCAGCGCGGCCCCGAAGGACTCCGGGTGAGCGGAGACGAACTGCATCGCGCAGGTCGCCCCCTGCGAGAACCCGGCGAGTCCCCAGGCGCGGCGGTCGGGTGTCACGGGCAGGTGCCGTCTGAGCCAGTCGGGGACGTCCCGGGTGACGTAGGTCGCCGCCTTCCCGAGGGTCGAGTCGACGCACATCGTGTTCCTCCCTGGGGCGGAGAGCTGGTCGACGGACACGACGATCGGCGCGCGGCCGTGGTGTGCGGCGGCGTAGGCGTCGAGGACGGTGCCCATCTGCCCGGCGGTGAACATGTCGCTGGGGGCGCCGGGCTGCCCGGAGAACGCGAGGACGACGGGCAGCGGCGCGGGGTCGCGGACGAGGGCTGCGGGCGGCAGGTACACGACGGCGGGCCGGGCCGGGAACCCGGACCGGGCGCCCGGGATGTCGACGGTGCGGACCTCGCCGACGGTGGGCATCGTCGTCGCGGGGGCGGCGTCGAGGTCGAGTGCCGGGTAGGGGTCGCTCTGCACGACGGTGCCGAGGGTGGGGTACTTGGCGAACTCGACGTTGATGCCGAGGGCGGGGACGAGGAGCGCGGCGGGCACGAGGACGGCGGCGAGCACCCGGCGACCGCGACCGCCCTGCACGATGCCGGTGACCGCGAGCGCCAGGGCAGCGGCCGCGACGGCGCTCCACATCCGGGTGACCGGGCTGAGGGCGACGCCGAAGACGTCGAGCACGTCGCTGACGAACCAGCACACGACGAGGACGACGACGGCGGCTCCGCCGGCGATCGCGGCCCGGACGCCCACGGAGCGCCAGGCGGACCGGTCGCGGAGGCGTCGCAGTGCCGGAAGGAGCACCGCGACACCGAGCACCGCGAACGCCACGTCGGTCGGCACGAGCTTCGACGGCGCCTGCAGTTGCGTCGCCAGCAGCCACTCGGTCGGGCTCATGCGCGCACCGACACCGGTCCGGTCGCTGCCGCCCGGTGCGCCTGCCGGAGCGCCCACAGGTGCTTCGGCCGCAGCCCGGGGACGTACGCGTTGGCCAGTGCCCGGGCGACCCGCGGCACGTGCAGCGGGGTGGGGACGACGATCCAGAGCGGTTCGTGTCGCGCGCCGAACTTCTCCTTGAAGCGCTGCAGCGACCGGAACCCGTACACGGGCTCGAGCACCCGGGCGATCAGCATCGAGCCCCGCGCGACCAGGGACCGCGCGCCGGGGTGGGCGGCGAGCGGCGTGCCGGACAGGCTGATGGTGGTGAGTCCGGCGTCGCGGGCTCGGAGCGCGGTGCGGGCGATGAGGAACTCCATCACCCCGGGCATCCCGTCCTCACCACGGCGCATCACGTCGAGCGTCCAGCCGGTCAGCGCGCCGTGCTCGTACACGGGGAGCCAGCTCGTCACCGCGGTGACGTGGCCGTCTGCGGCGACCGCGAGCATGAGCCGCACGTCGGGGTCGTCGAGTTCGCGGAACCCACCCAGCGTGAAGCCCATCTCCGGCAGGCGACGGTCGGCGGCCCAGCGGGTGCAGATCGCCTCGACCTCGGCACGGCGGTCGGGGTCGAGGGCGTCGAGGGTGGTCCACTCGTCGCGGGTGCCCTCCCGGTCGGCGCGGTTCGACGCGGTCCGGAGGTCCTGGCGCTTCTTGCCGCGCAGGTCGAACGCCGAGACGTCGAGCACGAACTCGACGCCGACGGGCACCGCGGTCCAGCCCTCGGCCGCGAGGATCTCGCGGATCGGCTCGTGCACGCTCGTGAAGGCCGGGATCCAGCCGTTCCGCTCGCAGGAGGCGGTGAAGTCGGCGACGACCTCGGCTCGGTCGGCTGCGGCGCACACCGGGTCGGACACGGTGAGCGCGACCTCGCCGTGGACCCGGTAGGCGACGGCGCCGAGTCCGCCCGGGTGCGTCCAGGTCGCGTTGCCGCGCCAGGTGCCCATGTGTCCGAGGGTGCCGGCGTCGCCGTCGCGGAGCATCTCGACGAGGTCGGCGCGGCTGGTCCCGGCGGCGCGGAAGCGGGCATGCACGAGCGTGCCGCGCAGTGCGACGACGACGAGCAGGACGGCGGCGGGGACGAGCCAGGCGCCGAGCAGGGTGACCTGCCACTCGATCGCGTCGAGCCCGAGGCCCTGCCACTGCACCGAGTCGTCCGTCATCGGCTCGATGAGGAACACGTCGGCGAGCACCGCGGTGAGCGTCAGGAGCACGCCGACGGCCAGGACGATCCCGGAGCGTCGCCCACGCTGGACGAGCCACGCCGAGCAGAGCAGCAGGAGCCCGACCACGACGACGGCGCGGTCGCTCATGGCGTCGGCGAAGAGCGAGAGCACGCCGTCCGGGTCCGGCACGACGAGGGTCACCAGGGTGCCCGCGCCGAGCGCGATGAGGGTCGCGACCACGGCCGTCCGTGCGCTGACCGTGTCGCGCGTGGTGCGGGGGTCCGGACGGGAGGCGCGGCGCACCACGAACGCGCCGGCTGCGGTCCCGAGCAGGGTCGCCAGGGCACGAGCCAGGTCCGATCCGTGACCGGCGAAGAGCACGAGCGTCAGCACGACGGTCCAGAGCGCGGCGCGGGTGCGCCAGCGGTGCTGCGCGGGCATGGCCGCCGACGCGGCGCCGAGCAGGGCCGCCGCGACCGTCGACGGTGCGAAGAGCGGCTGCCCGACGGCGAACTCGGCGTGGGCCTCGCCGAGGGCGGACCCGATCGTGACGGTGAGGAGCGTCCCGAGGACGGCGAGGGTGGGCGCGGCGACCCCGATGACGAGCGTCCGGACGGACCCGAGGGACCGTTCGGCGAGCATGGTCGTCAGAACCACGGCGGCGAGTGCGAGGCAGGCGACGGGCGGGTGGTGCGGGAAGTCGGGTTCGGCGTGCGCCATGCGTGCGGTGACGACGAGGACGACCGCCGCCAGGGTCACGACGACGGAGACCGGGAAGCGACGGAGACGTCCGACGAGCGATGCTGGTGCCACGCTCCCGATTCCAGCGGAGTGCGGGCTCGCCGTCATCGACCCGCGGCGTGAACCCGGATGGCCGATCGGCCATCGCGACTGGCCCGCAGGATGACCCGGTGTCGGCGACGGAGTCAGACGGGCGGCGGTGCGGGGACGTGCTCGACCGGAAGCCGCAGGTGCAGGGCGAACCCGTCGTCCGGCTGCGGGCCGGACTCCATGCTCCCGCCGAGCAGCGACGCCCGCTCTCCGAGCCCGATCAGACCGAGCCCGGACCCGGGCAGTTCGAGCCGGTCGGAGCGGGACGGACCGTTCACCACGTCGACGAGCACGTGCTCGCCGTGGATCCGCCCGCTCACCCGGACGGTCGCGTCGGGGGCGTGCTTCCGGACGTTCGTCAGGCCCTCCTGCACGAACCGGTACACGGCGCGCTGGAGCGGCTGCGCGAGGGTGTCCGGCAGGTCCACGGTGGTGCTCGTCTCGAGACCGCTCTCGGCGATGAGCCGCGGCAGGTCGGCGAGCACCGGCTGCGGGGCGATCTCGCGGTCGGTGCCACCGGACGCCCGGAGCACCTGCACCATCTCGCGCAGCTCCTGCAGCGTCACGACGCACAGCTGCCGGATCGTCCGGGCGAACCCGCGCTCGGCTTCGTCGCGTCCGGCCATCTGCATCGCCCCGGCCTGCACGGCGATGAGGGTCACCTGGTGCGAGACGACGTCGTGCATCTCGCGGGCGAGGAGCGCCCGCTCGCGGGACAGGGCCACGGCGGCGGCCTGTCGGCGCTCGTCCTCGCGGGCGCGGCGGGACTCCACGAGCTGTTCGGTCAGCCGGGCGCGGGTCTGCACGAGCAGCCCGACGGCGAGCGGTCCGAGGGCGAAGATGAGGGCGTAGACGACGCTGACGACGATCTCGTCGAGGGTCTGCGGCGGTCCGACGAACCCGCTGAACCCGATGAACTGCACCAGCGCCGCGAGGAGCATCAGCCAGCGACGGTCGGTGCGCTCCCCGAGGGTGAACAGCGCCACGCTGGCGGCCACCACGGCGGACCCGACGAACAGCCCGGGCATCGTCAACGCGAACGCGAGCACCGGGAACCGGCGGCGCAGGAGGAGTGCTGCGGCGGCGACCAGGGACAGCCACGTCTCGAGCGTCGTCGCTCCGGAGATGTCGAGCACGGCGTCCGCGACGGCGGCCGCGATGAAGAGCACGTCGACCAGCCACCAGGGTGCCCGGTGGGTGCGCACCCAGCGCAGGCCGGCGTCGACGAGGCGGTCGAGCCTCCCGTCGGTCGCACGGAGCACCCGCCCCAGCCGGGCGGCCGTCACCCGCTCAGCCATCCAGCAGTCCCGCTTCGGCGGCGCGGAGCGCGAGCTGGACGCGGGTCGGGACGCCGAAGGCGGCGAGCAGCGCTCGGACGTCCTCCTTGACCGTGCCGGTGCTGACGCCGAGCCGCTGGCCGATGTCGGGGTTGCTCGCGCCGTCCGCCACGAGTCGGAGCACCGCGTGCTCCCGGTCGCTGATCGGCGGGACCTCCAGCGGTGGCCGCGCGGCGAACAGCCGCGTCCGGTCGACGCCGGGTGCGAGGACGACCCCGCCCCGGGCGAGCACGCGGACGTACTCGGCGAGGCCCTCGGGGTCGGTGTCCTTCAGCAGGAAGCCGGCTGCGCCGAGCTCCATCGCCTGCCCGACGTACTCGTCCGTGTCGAAGGTGGTCAGCATCGCGACCGCGGGCGGCTCGGGGAGGGTCCGCAGCTCGCGGAGCACTTCGAGCCCGTTCACCCGCGGCATCCGCACGTCGAGCAGCACCACGTCCGGGGCGTGCTCCCGGATCACCTGCACGGCGTCGACGTCCCCGGTGGTCGCGACGACGTCGATGTCCGGCGCGGCGCCGAGGATGAGTTCGAAGCCGTACCGGACGAGCGTCTCGTCGTCGACGATCACCACGGTTGTCACGGCCGTCATCTTGTCATGCACGTTGGCGTTCCGAAGGTGACTCGCTACTGTGAGGTGCACTGGTCATGTCCGCGCATGACCACCCGCACGACCAGCGACGGAGCACGAGGGACCCATGACGCGCATCACCGAGGGTGCCGAACCGAAGCACCAGCAGCTGCGGAAGATCCTCCTCGACCTCGCGACCGCGCGGCTCGCCCCCGGTGCGGCGATCCCCTCCGAACGGCAGCTCATCGCCGAGTACGGGGTGTCCCGGATCACGGTGCGCGAGGCGCTCGGGCAGCTCGTCAACGAGGGCTACCTCGAGCGGGTGCGCGGCAAGGGGACCTTCGTGGCGCACCGTCCCGTGCAGTCGACCCTCCACCTCGCGTCCTTCACCGAGGAGATGCGGGCGATGGGGCACGTGCCGACGACGGTCGTGCTCGTCCGCGAGGAGAAGGTGCCGCCGTCGGACACCGCCGCGGCACTGCGGCTCGACCCCGAAGTGTCGGCCTTCCACGTGAAGCGGCTCCGGATGGCGGACGGCGCTCCGGTGTCGATCGACGACGCCTGGCTCGTGGCGGACGCGTTCCCGGGGCTCCTCGACCACGACCTGTCCGGGTCGGTGTACTCGATCATCGCGTCGGAGTACGGCACCCCGATCGACCGGGCGCAGCAGACGGTGGCTGCGAACCCGGCGGCGGACGACGTCGCGACGCTGCTCGGCACGAAGACCGGCGCTCCGGTCCTCGAGTTCGACCGGGTGTCCTACGCCGGCGACCGTCCCGTCGAGCACACCCGCTCGTGGTACCGGTCGGACCGGTACCGGGTGCAGATGGAGGTCACCGCCTCACAGGCGGTCGCCTAGCCCCAGCGGGCACGCCGGGCTGGGGACGGCGGGGCCGGCCGGGGGCTGGGTACGCGAAAGCGACAGTGTGCCGCCGGGTTCCGGCAGCAGACTGTCGCTTTCGCGGGGGGCCTGGAGGCGCGTGGTGCGCCCGGCGGGCGACTACGCGGTGAAGAGGGTGTCGCCGTCGCGGACGGTCGTCCCGACCGTGTCCTGGGCGACCGAGTCCGGCGCGGAGCCGAGCACCACGACAGGGCAGATCGGCGAGTAGCCGGCGGCCGAGATCACCGAGGGGGTGAACCGGACGATCGGGTCGCCCGCGCTGACCGTGTCACCCTCGGCAGCCAGGAGCTCGAAGCCCTCGCCGGAGAGCTTCACGGTGTCGATGCCGACGTGCACCAGGACGTCGGTGCCCGCGGCGCCCTGCAGCGCGAACGCGTGCGGGTGCAGCTTCACGATCGAGCCGTCGACCGGGGCCACCGCGGTGACGGCGCCCTCGATGCCGGTCGGGTCGACCGCGACGCCCGCACCGACGAGCTGACCGGCGAACACCGGGTCCGGCACGTCGGCCAGCGCGACGACCGGGCCTGCGAACGGTGTCCGGACCGCCGTCACAGCTCGTCCTGGATGTCCTGGGCGAGGTTGTCCGCGACGGTGCCGACGATGACCTGCCAGCCGGTGCCGCCACCGACGACGGCCTGAGCGCCCGCAGCCTGCAGCGCGGCCTTGTCGACGAGGTCGCCGTCCTCCACCTCGACGCGGAGGCGCGTGATGCAGCCCTCGACCTCTTCGATGTTGTCGGCGCCACCGAGCGCGGCGATGATGTCGGCTGCCTTGATGTCGGCCATCGTTTCCTCCTCGTTAAGGGTTCACGTACCAGGTTGACATGCGCGCAGTCTCGGAACAGACTACGGAACTGGTCATGACCGGACAGGACCGGACCTGGTGAACACCGCCGAGGTTACCTGCGCCGGCTGCACGACTCAACTCACCCCGACAAGCTCCACCCAATGACGAGAGGAACTCCGATGAGCACTGCGACTGCCACGGATGTGCCGGAGAAGAAGTCTCCGAAGAAGCAGTCCCGCTTCTTCGCCAACGCCCAGCGCCTCGGCCGGAGCCTGCTCCTGCCGATCGCGGTCATGCCGGCCGCCGGCATCCTCAACCGCATCGGGCAGCCGGACCTCCTCGGAGCGATCCCCGGCTTCGAGACCGGCGCCGGAGTGATCTCGGCCGCCGGCCAGGCGATCTTCACGTGGCTGCCGCTGCTCTTCGCCGTCGGCATCGCGATCGGCTGGGCGAAGAAGTCGGACGGCACCACGGCGCTCGCCGCGGTCGTCGGCTACATGGTCATGTACCAGGTGTTCGCAGTCATGTCGCCCGTGGTCCTGGCCGGTGTGAAGGACGCGAACGGCGACCAGGCCACGATCAACTTCGGTGTCCTCGGCGGCATCGTGATGGGCCTCGTCTCGGCGGTCATGTGGGAGAAGTTCCACCGCACGAAGATGCCCGACTTCCTCGGGTTCTTCTCTGGTCGGCGTCTCGTCCCGATCCTGACCGCTGCGGCCGGCCTGATCATCGCGGTCCTGATGTCCTTCGTCTACCGGTACTTCGACATCGCCCTCACCGCTGCCGGCACGGCCGTGGCTGACAACGCCGTCATCGGTGGCGGCATCTTCGGGTTCGCGAACCGCATGCTCATCCCCGTCGGGCTGCACCAGCTGCTCAACTTCTTCCCGTGGTTCCAGCTCGGCAGCTTCACCAACGCAGCCGGAACCGTGGTCCACGGCGACATCCCGCGCTTCCTCGCGGGCGACCCGACCGCGGGCATCTTCCAGACCGGCTTCTTCCCGATCATGATGTTCGCCCTGCCGGCCGGTGCCCTGGCGATCTGGCGCAACGCCAAGCCGCAGAACCGCAAGCTCGTCGGCGGCATCATGATCTCGGCCGCGCTCACCTCGTTCGTGACCGGCATCACCGAGCCGCTCGAGTACTCGTTCATGTTCGTGGCGTTCCCGCTGTACGTCATCCACGCGGTGCTCACCGGCACCTCGCTCGCCCTGGTGAACGCGCTCGGGATCCACGACGGCTTCTCGTTCTCGGCCGGCGCGATCGACTACGTCCTGAACTTCGGCAAGGCGGACGGGGCGATCTGGCTCATCCCGATCGGGCTCGGGTACGCGGTCGTCTACTACTTCCTGTTCAGTTTCGTGATCAAGAAGTGGAACCTCCGCACCCCCGGGCGCGAGGAGGACACGATCGCGGAGAACACGATCCAGGCGGCCACGAAGGCCTAGATCGCGCATCCCCGACGGACGGGAGGCACGGTGCCAGCTGGCACCGTGCCTCCCGTCCGTCGTCTCTGGACCCCAACCTACGTGGTTTTGACAATCGTTATCATCTAGCTCTACGCTCGGAGCCATGCACAACCGCCTCCTCGCCCTGCCGCTCGTCGCCGGCGCCGCTGCCCTCGCGCTGACCGGGTGCGCGACCTCGTCCGCGTCCGGTGACGCCTCTGCCGACGGCACCATCCGGGTCGTCGCCTCCACGAACGTGTACGGCTCGATCGTCGAGGCGATCGGCGGCGACCACGTCTCGGTCACGAGCATCCTCGACGACCCGTCGCAGGACCCGCACTCGTTCGAGTCGAGCGCGAAGACGCAGCTCGCGGTGTCGAAGGCGGACCTGCTCATCGAGAACGGGGGCGGCTACGACGACTTCATGACGACCCTCGCCGACGCGTCGAGCACCAAGGCCGACACGATCAACGTCGTGAAGCTCTCCGGGCTCGACAAGGGTGGCGACTCCGAGTTCAACGAGCACGTCTTCTACAGCTACCCGACGATGGTGAAGCTCGTCGCGGACGTGTCGAAGCGCCTCGGCGAGCTGGACGGCGACGACAAGGGCACGTTCACGAAGAACGCGGACACCCTCACCACGAAGCTCGAGGGGCTCGAAGCGAAGACCGCCGAGCTCAAGAAGACGTACGACGGCGAGGAGGTGGCGTACACCGAGCCGGTGCCGGGCTACCTGTTCGACGCGATCGGGCTCGACAACGTCACCCCGGAGGCGTTCTCCGAGGCGATCGAGGAGGGCGACGACGTCCCGCCGGCGGCACTCAACGACACCCTCAAGCTCTTCACGAACACGACCGTGAAGCTGCTCGCGTACAACGACCAGACCTCCAGCCCGGAGACCGAACAGGTCAAGAAGGCGGCCCAGCAGAACGGCACCCCGGTGGTCAGTGTCACGGAGACGCTCCCGAAGGGGGAGGATTACGTCTCGTGGCAGCAGGCGAACATCGACGCGGTCCAGGCGGCGCTGACGAAGTGACCGCGGTCCAGACTCCCCGGCGAACCGCCACTGCTCCGGGCAGTGGCGGTTCCGCCGTGCTCGCGCTCCGTGACGCCGAGCTCTCGTACGGTGCGCGCCGGCTCTGGTCGCACCTCGACCTCGACCTCGCGCCGGGCGAGTTCGTCGCGGTGCTCGGTCCGAACGGCGCCGGCAAGACGTCGCTCCTCCGCACCGTCCTCGGGCAGCAGCGGCTGACGAGCGGCACGATGTCGTTCCTCGGCCAGCCCGTCCGTCGCGGCCACCGGAGGATCGGGTACATCCCGCAGCAGCGGCTGATGGACGCGGGCACTCCGCTGCGGGCGCGGGACATGATCGCGCAGGGCGTGACCGGCGCGCGGTGGGGGATCGTGCCCGCCAGCCGCGCCGAGCGTGCCCGGATCGACCGCATCCTCGACGAGGTCGGCGCCACGGCGTTCGCCGACGCACCCGTCGCCGAGCTCTCCGGCGGCGAGCAGCAGCGCACCCGCGTCGGGCAGGCGATCGCCGCCGACCCGGCCCTGCTGCTCTGCGACGAGCCCCTCATCTCGCTCGACCTGCGGCACCAGCGCGGGGTGACCGAGCTCATCGACCGGCAGCGCCGCCAGCGTGACGCCGCGGTGCTGTTCGTCACCCACGACGTCAACCCGATCCTCGACGTCGTCGACCGGGTCCTCTACATCGCTGGCGGTCGGTTCCGGATCGGCTCGCCCGACGAGGTCCTGCGTGCCGACGTGCTCTCCGACCTGTACGGCACCCCCGTGGACGTCGTCCGGACCATGGGCCGGATCGTCATCGTCGGGGCGAACGAAGCCGCGCACGACCACCACTGCGACCCGGACCCGCACGCGCCGGCACCCGACGAAGGGCGGATCTGATGGACGTCTGGTCGACGATCTTCTCCTTCCAGGACTACGGCGAGCTCGTCGTGCTCGTGCAGAACTCGATCTGGGCCGGCGCGGTGCTCGGCATCGTCGGTGGGTTGATCGGCCCGTTCGTGGTCGCCCGGAACATGCCCTTCGCGGTCCACGGCATCTCGGAGCTCTCGTTCGCCGGGGCCTCGGCGTCGCTGCTCCTCGGCGTGAACGTCGTCACCGGCTCGCTCGTCGGGTCCGTGATCGCGGCGCTCCTCATCGGGCTGCTCGGCTCGAAGGCGCGTGACCGCAACTCGATCATCGCGGTGCTCATGCCGTTCGGCCTCGGGCTCGGCATCCTCTGCCTCGCGCTGTACAGGGGGCGCGCGGCGAACAAGTTCGGGCTGCTGACCGGGCAGATCGTCTCGGTGGACAACCCCCAGCTGGCGTTCCTCATCGTCATCGCCGCGATCGTCGTCGCCACGCTCCTGGTGATCTGGCGCCCGCTGATGTTCTCGTCGGTGGACCCCGACGTGGCGGCTGCCGCAGGGGTGCCGGTGCGGACCCTCGCGCTCGTGTTCATGCTCGCCCTCGGACTCGCCACCGCGGTGTCGGTGCAGATCGTCGGCGCACTGCTCGTCCTCTCGCTGCTCGTCACGCCGGCGGCTGCGGCGCTCCGACTCAGCTCGCACCCGGTCGTCGTGCCGATCCTGTCGACCGTGTTCGCCGTCACCTCGGTGGTCGGCGGCATCCTGCTCGCCCTCGGCGGCGGTCTGCCGATCAGCCCCTACGTGACGACGATCTCGTTCGCGATCTGGGTCGTCTGCCGCGTCGTCGGCGGACGGAAGGACCGACGTGGGCGCGACCGGGTGGCGGACCGCGACCAGCACGACGGGGGTGCACCGCGCCTCCAGGCCACCGACGACCAGGGGTCGGACGCCGGCCGCAAGGACGCTGGCCGCAAGGACGCCGGCCGCAAGGAAGGAGCCACCGCGTGAACGCCGTGCAGAAACCGAAGCGGAACACCTGGCAGCGCGAAGCGGTGCGCACCGCCCTGACGAGCACCGAGGGATTCGTCAGCGCCCAGGCACTCCACCAGCACCTCCGCGACGACGGCTCCACCATCGGGCTCGCGACGGTGTACCGGGCGCTCTCCGACCTGGCGACCGAGGGAGACGCCGACTCGCTCCAGCAGGACGGCGAGTCGCTCTACCGGGCCTGCACGACCGACAAGCACCACCACCACCTGATCTGCCGGAACTGCGGCCGGACCGTCGAGATCGAGGCGGATCCGGTGGAGCGGTGGGCGCAGGAGGTCGCGGCGGCGAACGGGTTCTCGAACGCCAGTCACGTCGTCGACATCTTCGGCGAGTGCGCCGCGTGCACGGCGGCCCGCGCGGGTGTCGGCGGCAGCGAGTAGCGTCCGGCGCATGCACGTGATCCTGGTGCCCGGCTTCTGGCTCGATGCGAGCGCGTGGGACGACGTCGCCCCCGTGCTCCGCGCAGCGGGTCACTCGGTCGAGGCAGTCACCCGTGACGGCGACACCCTCGACGAGCAGGTCGCAGCCCTCGTCGAGAAGCTCGACGACGTCGCCACCCCCGAGGAACCGGTGGTCCTCGCCGGCCACTCCGGGGCCGGACCGATCGCCTACATGGCGGCCGACCAGCGCCCCTCGCTCGTCGCGCACCTGCTGTACGTCGACACGTTCCCCGGTCCCGAGGGCGGGTGCGTCAACGACGAGCTGCCGGTCGTCGACGGCACGGTCCCGCTGCCCTCGTGGGACGTCTGGGAGCCGGCGACCCTCCGCGGCATGACGCCGGAACTGCGCGAGGCGTTCGAGCACCGAGCAATCCCGGAGCCGGCCTCGGTGCCGTCCGACCGGTTCCACTACTCCGACGCCGCGCGGCACACGATCCCGGCGACGATCATCACGTGCGAGATCCCCGCGACGGACCTCGCGACGATGGTCGCCGACCACCAGACCTGGGCGGCCGAACTCGTGGCGACCGAGGACCTCTCGATCGTCGGGCTCGACACCGGGCACTGGCCGATGTTCACGGCGCCGGAGCAGCTCGGCGAGCTGATGGTGCAGGCGCTCACGCCGAAGCCGACCGAAGCGCCGTAGGGTCCCGGCATCGCCGGGGTAGCCTCCGCCCCGTGGACCTCGCAGCCTGGACCCAGTGGGCCGGCGCGTCCGAGTACGACGTCGCCCGGTTCGTCCTGCAGCGCGGCGTCGCGGCGATCGCCTGCCTGGCGTTCCTCTCCGCCATCGCGCAGTTCCCAGCACTCGTGGGGGAGCACGGGCTCCTGCCGGTCCCGCGCTTCATGCAGCGTCCGTACGCGCAGCGGCTGCCGGTGGTCTGGCGCTGGTGGCGGTACACGGACCGGCGGCTCCGGGTGCTGGCCGGCGGGGGAGCGGTGGTCTCGTTCACGCTCGTCGTCGGCTTGCCGCAGCGTGCGCCGTGGTGGGTGCCGATGCTCTGCTTCCTGGCGCTGTGGCTCGCGTACCTGTCGATCTCCGACGTCGGACAGACCTTCTGGGCGTTCGGGTGGGAGTCCCTCCTCGTCGAGGCGCTCTGCACGGTGGCGTTCCTCGGATCGGACGACGTCGCCCCGCCGATCGTGGTGTTCGTCGCGCTCCGGTGGCTCGTGTTCCGCCTGGAGTTCGGCGCCGGGATGATCAAGATGCGCGGGGACCGGAGCTGGCGGGACCTCACCGCGCTGTACTACCACCACGAGACGCAGCCGATGCCGAACCCGGTCTCGCGGACGGCGCACCTGCTGCCCCGGCCGGTGCACCGGTTCGAGACGCTCGGCAGCCACTTCGTCCAACTCGTCGTGCCGTTCTTCCTGTTCGCCCCGCAGCCGGTGGCCTCGGTCGCGGCGGGCCTCGTCCTGCTGACGCAGCTGTGGCTCGTGGTGTCGGGCAACTTCGCGTGGCTGAACTGGATCACGCTCGTGCTGACCTTCGCCGCGGTCGACGATCGTTCGGTGGCGACGGTGCTGCCGTGGCTGGAGCCTGTGGTCACGGACGGCCCGACGGCGACCCCGGTGTCGTTCGTCGCGGTGACGGTGGCGGTCGGTCTGCTGCTCGCGTGGCTGTCGTGGCCGGCCGCGAAGAACCTGGTGTCCCGGCGACAGCTCATGAACGCGTCGTTCAACCGGTGGCACCTGGCGAACGCGTACGGGGCGTTCGGCAGCGTGACGCAGCAGCGGGACGAGGTCATCGTCGAGGGGACGACGGCCGAGGTCCCGTTCGAGGAGGACTGGCGGCCGTACGAGTTCCGCGGCAAGCCCGGCGACCCGCGTCGCCGTCCGGCGCAGTTCGCCCCCTACCACCTGCGGCTCGACTGGCTGATGTGGTTCCTCGCACTCGGTGTGGACGACCGGTGGTTCCGCGTCTTCGTGCTGCGGCTGCTCGAAGCGGATCGGCCGACGCTGCGGCTGCTGGCGCACGACCCGTTCGACGGCGAACGGCCGCGGTGGGTGCGGGCGCGGGTGTTCCGCTACCGGTTCGCGACCCGGGCCGAGCGCCGCGAGACGGGGCTGTACTGGATCCGGCACGAAGTGTCCCTGCTGCTGTCGCCGGTGGCGCTGCCGGAACGGCGGGGGTGAGCGGGACCACCTGCGGAGCGGCGGGGGTGAGCGGGACCACCTGCGGAACGTCGGCCGCGCGACGGCGCCGACCCGAGCCTCCAGGCTGACGGGCCCGGCTTGCGACACGCCCGGTCGTCGCGTAACGTAGGTCCCTGGTCCTCTGCGTTCGCGCGTGGGACCCGTTGTTCCAAGCCCTCCGACCGTCGCGAACGCCGCGGTCGCGCGGTGCTCACGTCTCCTTCGACAGGGGTCGCGGGTCTGGGCGGCGCGCACAACCCCCTCGCACCACCATCCGTGGTCGTGCGCGTGCGTGCCAGGCAAGTGAACTTGGGTGCGGCCGATCGGTCGCACGGTACCTCAGGAGGAAACCATGGCAGCAGTGTGCCAGGTGACCGGAGCCACCCCCGGCTTCGGACACAACATCTCGCACTCGCACCGCCGGACGAAGCGTCGCTTCGACCCGAACGTGCAGAAGAAGACGTACTACGTGCCCTCGCTTCGTCGTAACGTCACGCTCACGCTCAGCGCAAAGGGCATCAAGGTGATCGACGCACGCGGCATCGAGTCCGTCGTCAAGGATCTCCTCGCCCGTGGGGAGAAGATCTGATGGCCAAGAAGGGTCAGGACGTTCGTCCGATCATCAAGCTCCGCTCCACGGCGGGCACCGGGTTCACCTACGTGACCAAGAAGAACCGTCGCAACAACCCGGACCGTCTCGTGCTCAAGAAGTACGACCCGGTGATCCGCAAGCACGTCGACTTCCGTGAGGAGCGCTAAGCATGGCGAAGAAGAGCAAGATCGCGAAGAACAACCAGCGCGCAGTGATCATCGCGCGCTACGCCGAGCGTCGTCTCGAGCTGAAGAAGGCCCTCGTGGACCCGAACGGCACCGACGAGTCGCGTGAGGCCGCCCGTGTCGGTCTGCAGAAGCTCCCGCGCGACGCGTCGCCGGTCCGCTACCGCAACCGCGACGCCATCGACGGTCGCCCCCGTGGCCACCTCGGTGAGTTCGGCATCAGCCGTGTCCGCTTCCGCGACATGGCCCACCGTGGCGAGCTGCCGGGCATCACGAAGAGCTCCTGGTAAGCACGCACTCCCGCGAACGCCCCGTCACCCCAGTGGTGGCGGGGCGTTCGCCGTTGTGTCGTCGCTCCTCGCCAGTTCGGGGGACATCTTCGTCACATCGGTCACTTCTGTCCCGCTGATACCCCGACAACCCCGGAAATCCGGGCGAGTCGGCAGGTTTCGTCCCTGGTGGCTGGTACGTTCGTCTCCGGTTCCGCAGGGCTTCACGTCCGCTGGGACCGAGGCACGGGGCACCCGCTCCGGGCGCCGGACGACACGTCGTCCGACCGATACTGCACGAAGTCCGAGGAGGACATCCATGGCTGACAAGTCCCTGAACCGCACCGAGCTCGTCGCTGCCGTCGCCGCTGAGTCCGGCCAGAGCCAGGCCACCGTCAACGGCGTCGTCGACGCGCTCTTCTCCGTCGTCTCGAGCTCGGTTGCCGACGGCACCAAGGTCACGATCCCGGGTTGGATCGCCTTCGAGAAGACCCACCGCGCCGCTCGTACCGGCCGCAACCCGCAGACGGGTGACGCCATCGAGATCGCCGCGAGCGACTCGGTCAAGGTCAGCGCCGGCTCGAAGCTCAAGGCTGCCGTCAAGTAAGACTGCTTCCGCGCACGAGAGGGACGGCTTCGGTCGTCCCTTTCGTCGTTCCCGGGGCCGGTTCTCCACAGCCTGGAGGCGCGACTCCTGTTCCACAGGTCGGTCCGGCGGATTCCGTGGCCGGGTGGGGCAGCGCCTAGGCTTGACGGGTGAATCGGATCGCGCGCATCGCCGGCCCCGCCGTGCTGCTGCTCGTCGGGTTCGTGTCACTCCTCGTCGCACTCGTCATCGGGGGTGGGGCGAACGCCGCGCTCATCGCCGACCCCGGTGCACTCGTCCGCTTCGGACTCCCGATCGCCCGGCTCGTCGTCGATCTGTCCGCCGCGGCGGCGATCGGTGGGTTGGCCCTCGCGACCGTCGGTCTCTCCCGCACAGCGCCCGAGTGGAACCGCGCGATCGACGTCGCTGCCGGTGCCGCCGGTGTGTGGACGGTTGCCTCGGCGGTCACGACGTTCTTCACCTTCCTCAGCGTCGCCGGGTCGAAGGTCAGCCTCGACGACCAGTTCGGGCAGTCGATGGGGGTGTTCCTCACCGGGACGGACCTCGGGCTCGCCTGGTTGGTCACCGTCCTCGTCGCGGCGGTCGTCACGGTGCTGTGCTTCGCCGTGCGGTCCCGCGGCATGGTCGCGCTGACCGCCGGGATCTCGCTGATCGGCCTCCTCCCGCTCGCGCAGCAGGGACACGCTGCGGGCACGGCCAGTCACGACGCCGCGGTCATCGCGCTCGGGCTGCACCTCGTGGGGGCGGCGCTCTGGGTCGGGGGGCTCGTGCTCCTCGTGCTGCTCCGGCCCGTCATCGCCGGGGATCGGCTGGCACTCGTCGTCGGCCGGTACTCGAGCATCGCGCTCGGCTGCTTCGTCCTCGTCGCGGTCTCCGGGGTGGCATCGGCGCAGATCCGCGTCGGCGCGTTCTCGAACCTGTTCACGGAGTACGGGGTGCTCGTCCTCGTGAAGACCGCCGCGATCGTCGCGCTCGGGGTCCTCGGCGTCTTGCAGCGCCGACGCGCGATCCGATCACTCACCGAGGCGCCCGCGCGGCGACGCCCGTTCTGGACCCTCATCGTGGTGGAGCTCGCCGTGATGGGCGTGGCCAGCGGGTTCGCGGCAGCGCTCGGCCGGACGGCGACGCCGGTGGACCAGATCGCCCTGAGCAAGACGACCGACCCGTCCCCGGCCGAGATCCTCACGGACGACACCCTGCCGCACGCGCCCGGCACCTGGGGCTGGCTGACGGCGTGGAACATCGACCTGTTCTGGCTGATGGCGGCGGTGCTGCTCGCCGCGGCGTACGTCGCCGGTGTCGTCCGGCTGCGGCGCGGCGGCGTGCGGTGGCCGGTGGGTCGGACGGTCGCCGCCGGGATCGCCCTCGTGTCGCTGGTCGTCGCGACCTCGGGCTCGCTCCACACCTACGACCGCTTCCTCGTCTCCGCGAACGTCGGAGCGCACCTGCTGCTCGGGCTCGTCGTGCCGGCGCTCGTCTGGGCAGCGGCGCCCGTGCAGCTCATCCGCGCGGCGGTGCACCCGCGTGACGACGACAGCACCGGTGTGCGCGAGTGGACCGGCGTCCTGCTCGACAACGCGGCCGTGCGGTACCTGGTCCAGCCGTTCCCGGCGATCGTGTTCCTCGCCGCCCTCTGGTGGGCGTTCTTCGCGACCGACGCGGTGCACTGGTCCGTGAGCGACTCGACCGGGCGCACGGTGTTCGACGCCGTGTTCCTGCTCGTCGGGTTGCTCGCCGTGCCGACGCTGCTGACACCGGTCGCCGCCGGTGCCCGTCGTGCGTCGCTGTCCGCCGCGCTCGTCCGGATCGTCGGCGGGGTGGTCGTCGCCGCCGGACTCGTGTCGCTCGGCATCGCGATGCGCGGGCCGCTCGGCCTCCTGCAGGCCTCGTGGTTCGGGGCGATGGGACGCACGTGGGGGCCGGATCCCCTCGTCGACCAGGCGCACGCCGGGGTCGTGCTCGTGGTGTCCGGTGTCGTGGTCCTGGTGGCCGTCGTCGTCGTGGTGCTGCTGCGCCTGCGGCGTGACCGGGCATCCGCCGCGGTCGTGACCGGGGAAGCGACCGGCGAACCGACCGTGGGAGCAGGCACACGATGAGCGTCGAGCTCAGCGCCGAACAGCGCGCGGTCTTCGAGTACATCGAGCACACGCGCGACCACGTCTTCATCACGGGGCGTGCGGGCACCGGTAAGTCGACCCTCCTGAACCACCTGTCGTGGAACACCGAGAAGCAGGTCGTCATCTGCGCGCCGACCGGTGTCGCCGCGCTCAACGTCGGCGGGCAGACGATCCACTCGCTGTTCCGGCTGCCGATCGGGCTCATCGCGGACGCCGAGCTCCGACAGGGGCCGGAGACCCGCAAGCTCCTCAACACGATCGACACCCTCGTGATCGACGAGGTCTCGATGGTGAACGCCGACCTCCTCGACGCGATGGACCGGTCGCTGCGGAAGGCCCGCGGGCGGCAGTTCGAGGCGTTCGGCGGCGTGCAGGTCGTGATGTTCGGCGACCCGTACCAGCTGCCGCCGGTGCCGGGCGACGGCGACGAGCGCGCCTACTTCACCGACCACTACCGGTCGATGTGGTTCTTCGACGCGAAGGTCTGGCTCGAGGCGGAACTCAACATCATCGAGCTCGCCACCGTCCACCGGCAGCGCGACGACGCGTTCGCCGCCATGCTCACGGCTGTGCGGCACGGGCGGGTGACCGCTGACGTCGCGGGACAGCTGAACGCCGCCGGAGCCCGGCCGGCCCCCGACGACGCCATCACGCTCGCGACCCGGAACGACACGGTGGCGCGGATCAACAAGGCGGCGCTGGAACGGCTGCCCGGCAAGCTGAAGACCGCGCGCGCCGATGTGAACGGCGACTTCGGCGGACGGAACTTCCCCGCGGACGAGGCCCTCGAACTCAAGCCCGGTGCGCAGGTGATGTTCCTGCGGAACGACCCCGACCAGCGCTGGGTCAACGGCACGCTCGGCAAGGTGACGAGCATCCGCGACACCGTGTGGGTGGACGTCGACGGGGAGACCTTCGAGGTCCAGCCGTCCGTGTGGGAGAAGTTCAAGTACTCCTACGACCCGGACAAGAAGGAACTCAAGAAGGACACCGTCGGGGAGTTCCAGCAGTTCCCGCTCCGCCTGGCCTGGGCCGTGACGATCCACAAGTCGCAGGGCAGCACCTACGACCGTGCCGTGGTGGACCTCGGCAACCGGGTGTTCAGCGCCGGGCAGACGTACGTCGCGTTGTCTCGGCTGACCTCGCTCGAGGGGCTCTACCTGACCCGGCCGCTGCGCCCGCAGGACATCATCGTGGACCTCGACGTCCGGCGCTTCATGTCCGAGGCGCCCCGGGTCGTGGCGACCGAGCTCGAGGCTGCGCCGGCCCCCTCGGCTGCCGACGACGACGCCTGACGACGCGGACGCCTGAGCGGTCGCCGACGCCGAGCGGGTGCCGACGCCGAGCGCACGGTGCGAGGTTCGACACGTGGTGCAGCGTTCGTCGTCCGGTGCGACGCTGCAGTCTCGCACCGGACCGTCATCCTCGCACCAAGCGCGAAGCTCGCACGGTGCGTGATGCTCGCCCGTCCCGCGAAGCTCGCACGGTGCGCCCCCGCGGCGCGAAGACGACGACGCCCCGCCGGCCACGAGGGCAGACGGGGCGTCGGGACGTGCAGCGCGGGTCAGACCCGGGCGTGCTCGGCACGGAGCGCGCGGATGTTCTCCTTGTCGGCGCCGAACGCGGTGAGGAGCAGGATCACACCGACGATCGCGTGGAACACGTTGTCCGTGGTGTTGAGCGCGAAGATGTTCGCCGAGGTGTTGCCGAACACGAATCCGTACAGGGCGAGGACCACCAGGACGACTCCGACCAGGGTGTTGCCGTTCCGGGAGCCGATCGTGGTGCCGAGGCCCGTGATCAGCAGGACCGCGGCGAGCATCACCCAGATGAGCGCGAGCGGCGGGTTCACTCCGAACGCGTTCCAGAGCATCCCGCCCTGGCGGCTGAAGAAGCCCGGGTCGCCGTCGGCCGCGAAGAAGAAGCCGAGGATGCCCCACACGAAGAGGACCGCGCCCACGGTCAGCGCGAGCCCACGGTTCGGGGAAGCGGTGATGCTCGGTTCCTTGACTGCCACTTCGGTTTCCTCCTCGTACGCAGCCGACGCGGCGTGCGTCGGTCCGGCGGTGTGCGTGCCGGCGACCTGCGTCCCGGCGACGCGCGCGGGTGCGTTCACCGGCGCGCGGCCGTTCGGCTGGCTGCCGGATCCGTGGGTCGTCGACCCGCGGTTCCCAGCCTCCGACCGGCGGTCCAACGGTATCGTGTCGGACCCCGACCGTCCGAATCGCACGCGCGTGACCAGTCGTGTGACGAGACCGGCGACCAGCGCCCCGAGGAGGATCAGCCCGGTGACCCGAACGCCCGAACGCAACGCGCCCGAGTCGCGTGGACCGAGTGTCTCGCGACGGGTGCGGTGGGGACTGTTGGCTGCTCTGGGGTTCGTGATCGTGCCTTCCGTCTACGCGGCAGCGGTGCTGACGCCGATGGGGCAGCGGGTCGAGGACGCCGCGCTCGGCGGGGTCCGGGAGTCCGACCTGTTCGGGTCGGACACTGCACTCAACGTCATCTCGGTGCCGGTGATCCTGTTGCTCGTGGTCGTGATCGCCGCCGTCGCGTTCGCCCGACGTCGGCTCGCGGTGGGGCTCGGGGCGGGTGTGGTGGTGCTCGCGTCGGCCGCCACCTCGACGCTCGTCAAGCGTATCGCCGAGCGCCCGGAGATCGCTCAGTCGACGACGCCGAACTCGTTCCCCTCCGGACACGCGACGATCGCCCTCGCCGCGTTGTTCGGCGTGCTCATGGTCACCCCGCGCCGGTTCCGCCCGATCGTGACGCTCCTCGGTGCCGCGTACGCGGTCTTCGTGGCGAACCAGACGGTGGTCTACGGATGGCACCGGGTCAGCGACATCATCGGTGCGTGCGGCATCGCCCTGTTCTGGCTCGGCCTCGTCCGTGCCGTCGGGCCGCAGGTCGACCGTGCGCAACGGGGTGACCGCGACGGCCGTCGGGGTCCGCGCCGGGTGGTGAGCGGTGTCCTGCTCGTCGCCACCGGGGTGACGTTCCTGGTCGGCGTGGCCGCGCTCGTCTACGGGATCGCGGGCGGTGCGCACGACCACGCGGCGATCCTGGTCGCGGGCCGGATGGCGTCGAGCGCGAGCGTGCTGGCAGCGGTGACGATGGTGTGGCTCGCCGACGACCTGCACCGGGCGCCGCGGACCGACACCGAGGCGATCCCCGCCGCCTGAGCGCCGGTCGCGCGGTCACGGACCGGCAACGATGCCGGACGCGATCCGCGTTATCCGACTACCGTCGTGGACGTCGGCGACCGAGGGGGTCGCCGCGGACAGGAACACATGACGGCGCAGCGGGCCCCGGGGGCGGAGCGAGCACCGCGTCGGCTGGTGGCCGCCGGGCTCGGGCTGCTGCTGGTCGCCGCAGCCGTCCTGGTGCCCGCGTCCTCGGCGTCCGCGATGACCCAGGTGGGTGCGGTGCCGAGCGGGACGCCCGGCAGCTCCGTCCAGGCCGTCGTGCAGAACCAGGGCGGCGGCACCGGCACGTGGACCATCACCGCCCCGCCCGGCACGGCGATCACCGCAGGGCAGTCGGTCCCGGCTCCGGGGCTCGGCCAGTTCACGTGCACCCCGGTGAACGGCGGCCAGCAGGCGGCCTGTGGCTTCAGCACGTGGGGCCCGGGGAACCAGGTCGCGATCAGCCTGACGATCGACCCCACGGCGGCGGCACCCCAGACCGCCACGGGGACGTCCACCATCTCCGGGGTCGAATCCGGCGACTACGTCGTGGACATCGTGCCGCCGCCCGCGCCGGTCGCCCCGACCATCACGACCCCGCCCGCCGGGGACGAGTCCATCGCGACGCAGCCGACGATCTCCGGCACGAAGACGGCCGGCGCTGCGACCACGACCGGCACGACCCTCAGCGCGACGATCGACGGCGACCCGCTGTGCGCCGTCCCCGCGGGCACGGACACCGCCTGGTCGTGCACGCCGTCAGCCCCGCTCGCCGTCGGCCTCCACACGGTGCGCGCGACGCAGACGGACCGGTTCGGGCAGACCTCGCCTCCGGTGACCAGCACGTTCACGGTCCTCGCTCCCGCAGGCCTCGAGATCACCCAGGCCGGTGGCGCGCAGCTCTACGCCGGGTTCCCGTCCGTGCGCACCGTGACGATCGCGAACCGAGGTGCGGGCGAGGCGCGGGGAGTCGTCGTCACCGCGGACCCGGGCGGCCTGCAGGTACCGGTCTGCCAGCTGGACGGCTCGCCGATCGCCTGCGGCTCGCTCGGCACCGGCGTGGACCTCGGCACGATCGCGCCGGGTTCGGAACGGGTCGTCCGCCTGACGATCGCGGCGCGGGCGGGCACGGCACCGGGGACATCGTTCACGATCGCTGCGCAGGCGTCGTCGTCGACCGCGTCGGTGTCGCCGGTGGACTCGAGCAGCACGGTCACGACCACCGCGCCGGGAGCCCCGGTCATCACGACACCCGGCAACCGCTCCTCGACGACTGATCGCACCCCCGAGGTGCGTGGCCGGGGGGTGCTCCCGAACGCCGTCGTCACCGTCCGCCAGGGGGAGCGGGTCCTCTGCACCACGACCGCGACGCGGGCGACGTCGTTCGCCTGCACGCCGGCCCGGGCGCTGGCAGTCGGACCGGTCACGCTCACGGCGTCCCAGACGTACGGCGGAGTCGAGTCGGCACGCGCCACGACCACGTTCACCGTCACCGCGCCGACGGTGCGACCGCCCGGAGGCACGGCCCCCGCGCCCGGCAACGGTGGCGCCACGGGCGGTGGCGCCGGCGCGGGGGGTGCCCCCGGATCGGGCAGCGGGGCCACCGGTGGCTCGGCGCCGGGGAGCGGAGCAGTCGCAGGCGGTGCTCCCTCCACGGGTTCCGGCCCGGCGCCGCAGCGACCGTCCCGCTCGGAGGCGCCGGCGGCACCGTCCGCCGGGTCCGGTGGACGCGGACCCGACGGGAGCGGTTCCGACGGGAGCGGTTCCGGCGGGAGCGGTTCCGGTGGATCCGGAACCGCATCCGGCGCCGCGAACGACGGCCCCCTCCCGATGGCGTTCCGCTTCGGCGCCCAGCGCATCGTGCCCGGCACGGCCGCGGACATGCGCGGCACGCTCGGCCCGAACACCTCGGGCGCGACGGTCGTCATCACCTTCCAGGCCCGGATGTCGACCGGCATGGTCTACCGCGACGTCGCCGTCGTCGTGGACGGTGAGCGGCTCGCCTGCACGGTCGCGACGACCACGTTCTCGTGCATGATCCCGCTCGACCCCGGGCAGCAGGCCGACGTCGACGTGCGGGTCTACGCCGACCCGCTGAACGCGCCGGACACCGCCGTGCAGCAGATCTCCCTCGACTCGAACCGGTCCTCGCAGGCGAACGCGATGACCGTGACGACGGCGGCCGCGAAGGGGGCGACCGAGGCGTCGCAGCTCGCGGACCAGATCACGACCTTCTCCGTCACCGAGTTCCCCGGTGCGATGGTGCCGCTCCTGGCGATGCTCCTCTTCGCGCTCGCCGCGACCGTCGCGGGTCGCCGCTCCGGGGGCGGCCCCGCCGCCGACGCGACCACCTCGCCCACCGGTTCCGGCGCGCCGGGGCCGGGCCGTGCCTCCAGTCCGACAACCGACCCACCGTCCGGGAGCAACCGATGACGCAGACCACCGACGTGCCCGCCCAGAAGCGCACCCGCCGGAACCCGGCCCCGATCATCCTGCTCGTGGCCGTCGTGCTGCTGGCCGTGTACTACGTGGTGATCGGACTCTCCGGGGCGCTGAAGACCACCACGGCGGTCCCGGTGAGCGGGTCGAACAGTGCGACCGGCAACTTCATGACCCTCCGGATGAGCGTGCAGGACGTCGACCTGTCGAACCGGGTGCTGCAGGCCAACGTCCTGCCGATCCCGCACGGGTCGTTCGAGGGTGCGAAGGCCGGTGAGATCTCGAAGCCGCTCCGCATCGAGGTCTCGAGCGGCGGCGTGACCACGAGCGTCGTCACGTTCCCCGGCCAGTCCGTCGTGGACGCGACCTCGTTGACGTTGACCCTCGACCGTGGCGACACCTCGTACCCGTTCGACCAGCCGTTCGCGAACTTCCAGTTGAGCGTGCAGAACGACGACTCCGGCGACGCCGTGCCGTTCGAGGTCGACATGACGAACTCGGCACGGCCGTGGGTCATGAACGCGGTGCGGAGCGCGGGGGAGCAGCAGGACGGCCGGACCCTGGTGCCGATGCAGATCGACGGGCACCGCGACGGTCTCAGCGTCGTGATCGTGTCGTTCTACATCCTCGCGATCCTGTTCACGACCCTGATGGCGGTCGTCACGATCGGCAGTGCGATCCTCCGCCGGAAGCTCGAGTTCGCGAACGTCATCTGGTTGAGCGCGACCCTGCTGTCGTTCCCGGCACTGCGGTCCGCGATGCCGGGTGCCCCGCCGATCGGCACGACGCTCGACTTCGTGTTCCTGTTCCCCTGTCTGGCGCTCGTGGCGATCATGTTCGTGTGGACGGGCGCGTACCTGCTCTGGCGCGAGTCGGGCGTGCTGCGGAACCGGGTGCTCGAGGACGACGCCTGAGGCGACCGGGCCGCCGCCGCGGCCCCGCACTGGCGGGAATGCCTGCGCCTGCGCTACGTTGTACCCAGCAAGTCGATGCAAACGCATCGAAATGCTCGACAACACAGCTAGCCAGGAGGCGGGCACCATGCAGTTCGGTATCTTCACCGTCAGCGACGTCACGACGGACCCCACGACCGGCACCTCGCCGGACGACACCACACGTGTCCGGGACATCCTGACGATCGCCGAGCACGCCGACCAGGCCGGCCTCGACGTCTTCGCCACCGGCGAGCACCACAACCCGCCGTTCGTCGCGTCCAGCCCGACGACGATGCTCGCGTACCTCGCCGCGAAGACGAAGGACATCACGCTGTCCACGTCGACGACCCTCATCACCACGAACGACCCGGTGCGCATCGCCGAGGAGTACGCGATGCTCCAGGTGATCTCCGACGGCCGGATGGACCTCATGATGGGCCGCGGCAACACCGGCCCGGTCTACCCGTGGTTCGGGCAGGACATCCGCCAGGGCGTCAACCTCGCGATCGAGAACTACGCGCTCGTCCGCCAGCTCTGGGAGAACGACGTCGTGAACTGGCAGGGCAAGTTCCGCACGCCGCTGCAGGGCTTCACCTCGACCCCGCGTCCGCTCGACGGCGTGCCGCCCTTCGTGTGGCACGGCTCGATCCGCACGCCGGAGATCGCCGAGCAGGCCGCGTACTACGGTGACGGCTTCTTCCACAACAACATCTTCTGGCCGATCCAGCACACCGAGCAGATGGTCGGGCTGTACCGCCAGCGGTTCGAGCACTACGGCCACGGTGCGGCGAACCAGGCGATCGTCGGCCTCGGCGGACAGTTCTTCGCGCGGAAGAACTCGCAGGACGCGATCGACGAGTTCCGTCCGTACTTCGACAACGCCCCGGTCTACGGCCACGGGCCGTCGATGGAGGACTTCACGGAGCAGACCCCGCTCACGGTCGGGTCGCCCCAGCAGGTCATCGACCGGTACGCCGCGATGAAGGACCACGTCGGGCACTACCAGCGCCAGCTGTTCCTCATCGACCACGCGGGGCTGCCGCTCAAGACGGTGCTCGAGCAGATCGACATCCTCGCTGAGGACATCGTGCCGGAGCTCCGGAAGATCAACGACGAGGGACGTCCGGCCGACGTGCCGTCCGACCCGCCGTCGCACGCCTCGCGCCTGGCCGCGGCGATGGCCGCCGGCACGGTGGGCAGCGACCACGTCGCCGCCGAGGACGAGTGGACGGGCGCGTCCGTCTGATCGCGCACGTCACCACCTGACGGCCGGGAGGCGCGGTGCCAGCTGGCACCGCGCCTCCCGGCCGTCTCGGCGTGCGTTCTCGGGCCCGCCCTGCGACGGACGTGCCCGAGTCTCGGGTTCAGCGACCGATCTCGCGCGTTGCGGCGCGAGGAGTGTCGCCCAGGCCGAGTCTCGAGCGGCGCCGAAGCGTGTCGGCGGGGCGGGCCGGCGCGAGCTTGAGGCCGACCACGCAGCCGACGATCCCGGCGATGAAGAGCACACGCAGTGCCGTCACCGGTTCGGCCCCCGTCGCCATGCCCCAGAGCACCGTGAGCGCCGCACCGGTACCGGTCCACACCGCGTACGCCGTGCTGATCGGGATGTGCTTCAGGACGTAGCCGAACGCGCCGAGGCTCACGGCGATGGTGATCGCGAAGACGATCGTCGGTCGGAGCTCGGTGAAGCCGTCACTCTCGCCGAGGGCGGTGGCCCAGACGGTCTCGAGCGTGGCGCTGACGAACAGGACGATCCACGCCACGTCAGCTCACCACCTTGAGGCCGACGACGCAGGCGACGAGGCCGAAGACCAGGGCGAGCCGGGCGAACGAGGCCGCCTCCTGCTTCCGGAGGACCGCGACGACGACCGTCAGCGATGCACCGATGCCGACCCACACCGCGTACGCCGTGCCGACCGGGATCTCCCGCATGGCGAGCGCGAGCCCGACCATGCTGAGCGCCATGCCCACGACGAACACGATCGTCGGGACGATCTTCTTGAAACCGTTCGACGCGCCCAGTGCGGTGGCCCACACCGCTTCGAGCACGCCGGACAGGACGAGGATGCCCCACGCCATGACGATGTCCTTCCGTTGCGGTTGTCGTACGACTGTGCGACAACAACGACGGTAGCACGAACTCGTACGACTGTGCGAGTATGAGCGCGTGGCCAGGAGCATCGACCTCGAGGAACGCCGCCGCACGGTGTCGGCGGCAGCGGCGCGGGTCCTCGCCCAGGACGGTCTCGGCGCGTTGAGCGTGCGGAACGTCGCCGCCGCGGCCGGGCTGCCGCCGAGCACCGTGCGCTACGTGTTCCCGACGCAGGCGAGCATGCGCGAGCACACCATCACCGCGGTGTTCGCGCGGACGCGGGCGCGCATCGACGCGCTCCCCGCGGACCTGCCGCCGCGGGAGCGGGTGCACCGCCTCGTGCTCGAGCTCCTGCCGCTCGACGAGGAGCGCGTCATCGAGCTCGACGTCTACCTCGCGCTCGGGAACGCCGCGCTCACCGACGCGGAACTCCGGCCGGCCCTCGACCGGGTCGTCGACGAGATGCGCGAGTGGAGCGAAGGGATCCTGCAGCTGCTCGGCGTCCCCGAGGACGACCGCGAGTACGAGGCGCGCCGGCTGCACGCGCTCATCGACGGCCTCGCGATGCAGATCGTGCGGCTGGCGCCGGGGGAGTCCGGCGACTGGGCGATCGACGTGCTCGACCGCCACCTCGACGAGATCGCGCGGGCCTGACCGACCCGTGGGCCCGTCACCGCCGGGCGTGCCCGTGTTCCCGACACCGCCGGGCGTGCGGCCGAGCCGGCGACGTCCGTCGCCTATCCTTGCCCGGTGACGACGACCACGCCGCCGCAGCGAACACGTGCCGGCACCGGCCCCGGCCTCGTGCTGGCCGCGGTCGTCGTGCTGCTCGGCGTTCGTCTGCTGTCCCCGAGCGTGGGAGCAGCGGGCCTGCCGAACGTCGTGCAGGACTTCCTGACGCTCGCGATCAGCGTGGTCGTCGAGTCCCTGCCGTTCGTGGTCCTCGGCATCGTGCTCTCGATCGTCGTCGAGGTGTGGGTGCCGGTCGGCGCGCTCGAGCGGGTGCTGCCCGAGCGGCCGGTGCCGCGTCGCGCCGTCATCTCGCTGATCGGCATGCTCTTCCCGGTGTGCGAGTGCGGGAACGTGCCGCTCGCCCGCGGCCTCATGATGCGCGGGTTCACCCCGGCCGAGGCGGTCACGTTCCTCGTCGCCGCGCCGATCCTCAACCCCCTCGTGATCATCAGCACAGCGCAGGCGTTCGGCTGGTCCGGCTGGATCCTGCCCGTCCGCATCGTCGGCGGGTTCGTCATCGCGAACCTCGTCGGCTGGATCGTGGCGGCGCACCGACGCCCGGCCGAGCTGCTCCTGCCCGCGTTCGAGGCCCGGTGCCGTGCGGCGGTCGGCGCCCCGCGGGCCCGGAACCGCTGGCGGGAGAGCGCTGCACAGTTCGGCGGGGAGACCGCCACGATGATGCCTGCCCTGTTCGTCGGTGCCGGACTCGCCGCCGCGATCCAGGTCGCCGTGCCCCGCTCCACGCTCGTGGCGATCGGCGCGAACCCGGTGCTCTCGGTCGCCGCGATGATGCTCCTCGCGATGACGGTGTCGCTCTGCTCGAACGTCGACGCCTTCTTCGCGCTGTCCTTCGCGTCGACGTTCCTCCCGGGGTCGATCACGGCGTTCCTCATCATCGGGCCGATCATCGACGTGAAGATGATCGCGCTCCTCCGCACGACCTTCCGCGCACGCTTCCTGGTGCTCCTCGCGGTCGTCTGCGTCCTGTTCGCCGGAACCGTCGGGTTGGTGATGAATGTCCTGGTCTGAGAAGGGACGGTCGTACCTGGGGCTCGGCTCGGTGCTCGCGGTGGCGCTGTGCACGCTGTGGCTCGCCCTCGCCGGGCACCTGGACCTCTACATCAACCCGCGGTACTCGGTCTTCACGATCGTGCTCGCGGCCGTGGCGGTGCCCGCGTCGATCGCCGGCCTGGTGGTCGTCGGTCTCGGCCACGGGCACGCACACGACGGGGAGGGGCGCGGTCCCGCCGACGCCGACGCCGACGCCGACGCCGACGCCGACGCCGACGCTGCCGACGACGAGGTGCGTCGCGAGCGCGAGCACGGGCGGCGGACGGGAGGCGCGGCTCGCCGCACCGGGGCCGCGCTCGGCGGCGCGGCAGCCCTCGTCACGATCGGGATCACCGTGGCCATGCTCGTCCTGCCACCGGCGACGCTGTCGGCCCGCACCGCGCAGCAGCGGAGCGTCGACTCGACGACCCTGTCGGACGCCACGGGCTCCGGCGCCGGGGTGTCGCTCCTCGGTGCGACGTCGGTCGACACGTCGCAGTACGGCGTGAAGGACTGGGCCGCACTCATCCGGCAGACCACCGACACGACGTCCCTCGTGGGCAAGGAGGTGCGGCTCTCCGGCTTCGTCGTGCCGGGGGAGGACGGCTCGTTCACCCTGACGCGGTTCGTGATCAGCTGCTGCGCCGTCGACGCGCAGCCGGTCGGACTCGGCGTCGTCACCGACGGCACCGTCCCGGACGAGGACCAGTGGGTCACCGTCACCGGCAAGCTCGCCGCGAACCCCGACGAGTCCGCCGATGCCCGCATCGTGATCCGGGCCGCCACGGTCCGGAAGATCGCCCAGCCGTCGGATCCGTATGAGTACTGAGCTGCGGCCACGCCCCCGCGACCGGTTCCGGCGACGGCTCGTCGCGACGATCACCGTGTTCGTGGTCGTCGGGGCGCTCGCCGCTGTCGTCGGTTCCCAGCAGGGACCTCGGCTGCGCGACGTCTCCTACGACGCCAGCGGCCTGGTCTCCCGCCCTGCCCAGCGCGTCATCCTCACCGCGAACCAGGCGCTCCAGAAGGTGGACGCCGCCGACGTCAGGGTCACGCCGGCAGCGGCGCACACCGTGACCTCGAGCGGCAACACCATCGCGGTCGAGTTCGCCGGCCCGCTGGCGTACGACCGCGACTACACCGTGTCCGTCTCGGGGGTCCGCGCGCCGGGGCAGCGCGCGACGTCGGAGCTCACCGCCTCGATCCGGACCGGCAGCACCGACGTGCTCGCCCTCGTCCCCGGGTCCGACGGTGGGAAGGACCGCGTCGTCAGGCGCTCGCTCGACGCCGAGGGTGCCGAGACCGTGTACCAGGCGAGCGGGGTGTCGGAGTACGCCCGCCTCGGTCGGTCGCTGGTCGTCGTGAGCGGCACCGACGCCGGATCGTCGGTCGACATCGTGCCGCTCGCCGGCGGCGTGCAGGACCCGGACGCCCCGGTCGAGCACCTCACCCTGCCGACGTCCCGCGGCCGGGTGACCGCGTTGCACGTGGCGGACGACGGTGCCTCGTTCGGGTTCGAGTACGCCGACACGTCGACCGGGCAGGCCCGGAACGTCGGGCTGTACGTCGTCGACATGACCGGCACCCACCTGCCGACCGCGATCGACGCGAGCGGGAAGGCCGTCGTCGGGGCCGAGCCCATGAGCGTCGGCCAGTGGGCGTACGTCCCCCGCACCGAGAGCGCCCTCGTCCGGACCGGCAGCGACGACCTCGTGCTCGTCGACATGAGCGGCCGGACCCCCGCCGTCCGCCTCGGCAGCGCCACGTACCTGCACGGCTTCGTCGGCACCGGCACCACCGCGGTGGTCGAGACGGGCACCGGCATCGTGCGGCTCGACCTGACGGACGGGAAGCGCACCGCGCTGCAGGCACCCGCCGGCAGCACCGACGCCGCCTACCTCGGGCGGATCGCACAGCTGACGGACAGCACCTACCTGCGCGTGGTGGGGGACGTGCGGTCGGACGGGACCATCTCGGCACGGATCGTGCGGGTCGAGGGGAGCCGCGCCTCCAGGCTGCCGGTGTCCCTCCCCGACGACGCGAGCGTGACGGCGGTCTGCCCGTCGCCGAACGGCCAGTTCGTGGCCGTGGCGACGAAGTCGGCGTCGGGCGGACTCGTGAGCATCGTCGACGCGTCCTCCGGGGCGCTCCAGGCGAGCATCGCCGCCGGGTCGGTCGACTGGTGCGGTGCGCTGCCCTCGGGCGACGAGGTCGGGTAGACAGGCCGCATGGGAACCCTCCTGCCCGGCATCATCGCCTTCGCGTTCGGCACCGTGCTCGCCGTCGCCGCCTTCGTGCCGTGGCTCGCCCGCGAGTACCGCCGCTACGGCCGGATCGGGTTCCGCCGCGGACTGCTGGGGTTCGGCACCGTCGTGTACGCCCTGGCGCTGCTCTCCTACACGCTGCTGCCGCTCCCCGACGACACCGCGCGGATGTGCCTGACGGCTGCTGGGCCCCAGACGGTCCCGTTCCGTTTCCTCGAGGACATCGCGAAGGAAGGCGGGATCACCGGCGTCCGCTCGCTGCTCACCAACCCGGCCGTCGCGCAGGTGGTGTTCAACGTCCTGCTCTTCGTCCCGCTCGGAGCCCTGGTCGGCCACCGGTTCGCCCGCCGAGGGGTCGGGGCTGCGATCGCGGCGGGTGTCGTGTCCGGGTTCCTCGTGTCGCTCGCGATCGAGTGCACCCAGCTCACCGGAGACTGGTTCCTCTACCCGTGCGCGTACCGGTTGTTCGACGTCGACGACCTCATCGCGAACACCGGCGGAGCGGTGCTCGGGCTCGCAGCGGCGCCGCTCGTCACCCTGTTCGTGCGGTCAGACGACGCTGCGCGCGCCGGAGTGCCACGGCCGGTGACCGCCGGCCGCCGCTTCCTCGGGATGGTGTCCGACGTCCTGGCGATCTCGCTCACCTCGGGAGCGCTCTCCGTCGGGGTCACCCTGGTGGCAGCGCTGGTCAGCGGTGGCGACGTTCCTGACGACGGCGGTGTGGTGGACGCGGCGACCGCCGTCCTGTTCGTCGCCCCCGCAGCGCAGCTCGTGATCGTGCTGGTCACCGGCCGGACGCTCGGGGACCACGTCGTGCGGATCGCTCCGGTCGGTCGGCCCGGTGCCGGACGACGGCTCGTGCGCTGGGCACTCGGCTCCGGTGGCTGGGGAGTGGCGACTGCGGTGACGTTCCCGCTGGCGGGTCTCCTCGCGGCCTTCCTGGCGGTGGCCGGTCTGATCGGGATGTGGACGACGCGAGGACACCGCGGTTTCCCGAGCGCCGTGGCTGGCATCGACGTGCAGGACGACCGGGTCGACGACGGCGTGGCTGCCCCGTCGGAGGCCCCGACCGAGCCGGTCGGTTAGCGCCGCAGCGTCTGCTTCGGGTACTCGCCGAACCGGTGCAGGTACTCGCCCGAGAACCGTCCCATGTGGGTGAAGCCCCACCGAGACGCGACCTCGGCGACCGAGACCGACCCGGGCTCACCACGGCGGAGGTCCTCGTGGGCGCGGCGCAGCCGGACCTCGCGGAGGTACTGCATCGGCGACCGGTCGAGGGTGCGCTGGAACGCCTCCTGCAGCCCGCGGACGCTGAGGTCCGCCGCCCGGGCGACGTCCGACACGGTCAGCGGCTCGTGTGCGTGCGCGTGGATGTGCTCCACCGCGGCCCGGACGCGGGCGTTCCGGTGCTCGCCCCAGCCGAGCGGGGCCTGTTCGGCGCGGAAGCGGTACATGCCGAGCAGGGCGCGGGTGACCTCACGCTGCGACTCGTGCCAGGCGAGCGAGTCCTCGCCCTCGGAGCGGAGCGCCCGGACGGAACCGGCGACGGCGCTGCGCCACCGCTCGACGGACGCCTGGGTCGGTGGCGTGAACCGGTCGAAGGCGACCGCGCCGTCGACGAGGTACTGCTCGGCGGCGACGTCGAGCACGAGGTCGCGGTCGAGGTGCACGAGCCGCTGGTCCCAGTCGCGGTACTCCATCTCGAAGCGCTGCTCGATGGGGAACAGCGTCGGGACGCCGGGCTGCATGCGCACCTCGTCCCGGCCGACGTCGATGCTGGCGCTCCCGGAGTCGATCCACTGGACGACGACCTCGCCCTCGACGGCGACGTCGCCCCTGAGCGAGCCGTGCATCTGGGAGCGTCGGATGCTCATCTGCTCGTCACCGATGCCGACGTAGCGGTACCAGTACTCCTCGTCGACGCGGCCCGAGTGCCAGGCGCGGCCCGCGTACATGCCGGCGAGGTCCTCGATGGCCTTGCTGGTGTCGGTGCCGGACACGGAAACGAGGGACCGGGGTCCCTCGGCAGCCGTGTTGCTCATGCACCAAGCCTCGCGCGTCCGTGCCGGATGTGTCCGACCGCTGCGCGTCCCGGACGACGGCGTCGCGTTTTGGGGACAGGCTCTGGTCGGTGGGTGGACGGACTGGAGGCGCGGTGCCAGCTGACGCCGCGCCTCCAGTCCGTTGCTGGTCGCGTCGAGGACGCGAGCCCTTACGCCAGGGTCGCCGCGTCGATCACGAAGCGGTACCGGACGTCCGAGGAGAGGACGCGCTCGTAGGCCTCGTTGATGCGGTCGGCGCTGATGAGCTCGGTCTCCGGCAGGATGCCGTGCTCCGCGCAGAAGTCGAGCATCTCCTGGGTCTCGCGGATGCCGCCGATGGCCGATCCAGCCCAGCTGCGGCGGCCGGGGATGAGTGCGAAGGCCGGGACCTCGAGCGGCTCGGACGGTGCACCGACGTTGACGAGCGTGCCGTCGACCTTGAGCAGGTTCAGGTAGGCGCCCATCGGGATCTTCGCCGAGACGGTGTTGATGATCAGGTCGAAGGAGTTCGCCAGCTTCTCGAACGTCTCCGGGTCCTTCGTCGCGTGGTGGGCCGTCGCGCCGTACCGGAGCGAGTCCTCCTGCTTCGAGGTGGTCTGCGACAGGACGGTGACGTCCGCACCGAGTGCGACCGCGATCTTGACGGCCATGTGGCCGAGGCCGCCCATGCCGACGACCGCGACCTTCGTGCCGGGGCCGGCCTTCCAGTGGTGGAGCGGCGAGTAGGTCGTGATGCCGGCGCACAGGAGCGGGGCGACCTTCTCGATGTCGAGCGACTCCGGCACGCGGAGGACGAAGTCCTCGTCGACGACGACAGCCTGCGAGTAGCCGCCCTGCGTGATCGAGCCGTCGGCGGGGTCGACGCTCGCGTAGGTGCCGGTGTTGCCCTTCAGGCAGTACTGCTCCTGGCCGGCGAGGCACTGCTCGCACTCACCGCAGGAGTTCACCATGCAGCCGACGCCGACACGGTCGCCCACCCGGTGCTTGGTGACGGCGTCGCCGACGGCCGAGACGTGGCCGACGATCTCGTGCCCGACGACCTGCGGGTACTGGATCTCGCCCCACTCGCCGCGGACGGTGTGGATGTCGGAGTGGCAGATGCCGGCGTAGGCGATGTCGATCTCGACGTCGTTCGGGCCGAGGTCACGACGCGTGATGGTGGTCTTGACGAGCGGCTCGGTCGCCGACGGTGCGGCGTACGCGTTGACGGTGCGCAATGGTCTCCTCATGGGGTTGACGGTGGGCCGGACACGGCCCGTGCTCCAGTGTGGTGGAGCGCGCCACCCGGTGGGAGGTTCCGTTGGGGTACCCCTGTCCGGGAATCGCGCGGGTGCGGGAGCGCTGGGCGGCGGCTGCGGCGCGGCGCGGCGCGGCACGGCACGGCGGGGCGCGCCGCGGCGGGGCGCGGGGCTTCGGCTACGCGCGTTCGGAGCCGGCGGCGTCCGTCAGGTCGGACCGGGTGTCGGCGTGGATCGGCTCGGCGTGACCGAAGGTCTTCGCGGCGGCGCGGAGCCGTGCGACGAACTCCTCCTGCTCCACCTCGAGGTCGTCCTCGTCGGTGTCCTCGACCACGATCTCGCTCGACGGGCCGATCAGGATCTTGGTGGTCGTCATCGTGCCGTCCTCGGCAACGGCCGGCACGGCGACGGTGTCCGCGCGGTCCCCACCCGCGAGCGCCGCCGCGTACTCGATCACCGCGTCGGCGACGTCGTCGCTCGTCAGGATCGTCGAACCGTCGTACTGGATGTGCTTCACGTCGGTCTCCTCTCGACCACCAGTGAACCGTCGCGCGGAGGCGGGACATTCAGGGTCCTCGCGCGTCAGCCCTCCGCGCCGGTGTCGTCGTGCCGGGCACCGACCGGTTTCGACTCGGGGGAGCCGCGCTCCCGGAGGTACACCGACAGCACCGCCATGCTCCCGACCGCCAGGAACTCCGACTGCCAGTTCTGCAGGGTCCGGTTCCAGAAGTCCGACCCGAACAGGTACTGGCCCCAGGTGAGCGGGGCCTCGAGCGATGCCAGCTGCTCCTCGTTGAACGCCACCACGCCGGCGACCGATTGCGCCAGCCACGACAGCAGGAAGATCGTGCCCATCACGATGAGGAGCGAGTGCGAGAAGACGGCACGGCGGGGACCCCGTGCACGCGCCCAGGACGGCGCGCCTGGGCCGGCGAAGCCGCCGACCTCCTGGTCGCGGTCCGACTCCGTGCCGACCTGGCCGGACTCCTTCGATTCCGGAGAGCCCCGCTGCACGAACCACACCGTCGCCCAGATGTAGAGCAGGAACTGCAGGTACTCGGACTGCCAGTTCTCCGCGACGTCGGCCGCGAAGCTCGAGCTCGTCACGTACTCGCCGTACCCGATCGTCGCGAGCCCTTCGGAGACCTGGGTGTCGTTGAACGAGGCCCAGCCGGCGAAGGACTGCCCGACGAGTGCAGCGAGGAAGATCGCGCCGAAGAAGAGACTGAGGGAGTTCTGCCGGACGAACATGCGCACCTCGCTCACCGCCCCAGGAAGCCGAGGGTGAAGAAGTACGCGAGGCCGGCGGCGATGAGCACGAGGTAGCCGATGAAGACCTTCCGCATCGTCAGCTCCCGTCCAGTGCGCAGGTGAACGGTGCATCCGTCCTCGGCGAGCAGCCGGCGGCGCGGACGAGCCAGGTGTCGCCGGAGCGGGCGAGGAACACCGTGTCCGGACCGTCCTCGATGATCGCGGCGCGGCCGTAGACCCGCGCGCTGCCGGTGCCGGTGCCGTGGCCGTGGCCGTTGCCAGCATCGGCGTCGGCGTCGCCTCCGGTGCTGGCGCGCTCGTCGGTCAGGCCGAGCCGGAGGACACCCCGCTCGCAGCTCGTGCGGGTCGCCGTCTCGACCGCGTCCCGGGCATCCCGGACGAGCAGTGCGCACGCGCGTGATCCGTCCCCGTCGGCGACGGCCTGGAGGAACCGCGCGGCGGTGTCCTCAGCGCCCGCGCGAGCGCTGCCACCGGCACTGCAGCCCGTCAGCGCCAGGCCGACGATCGCAGCCGCCGTCAGGGGGAGCCAGGGTCGGTACCGCATGTGCCGTTCCTACGCTGCTGCTGCTGCTCGCCGGATCAGGACGTCGTGACCTCGGCAGGGCGAGGGCTGCACGCCCGGTGGCGACGACCGCGCCGACGACGAGGATGCTGCCGTTGAGGACGTCACCGCGCCACTCGTGGATCGGCGCGGTGACGACGATGCCGACGACACCGGCCGCGGCAGCACCGATGTGCAGCAGCTCGACGGAGCCGGTCCACCGTGCGGACACTGAACCGGTCGTCCCCGGCACCGTGCCGCGACGGCGCGAGCCGGTCAGGACGTCGCACAGGAGGAGCAGGGTGCTCCCGACGAGCGCGGCGACCGCCGCGAACGCGGTACCCCAGCCGAGCTCGTACACGCCCGACACGCGCCACCACACCGCTCCGCCGGCGAGCAGGACCACCCAGGCGGCGATCGTGGTGCGTTCGACCAGGAGGGGGCCGCCGGCGCCGGTGCGGAGCAGGAACCACCGGAGCACGAGCAGTCGGAGCGCGACGAGGAACCCCCCCCCGACCACGACGGCGGCGAGGAGGGCGACGAGGGGCGGGTCGATGACGCTCGTGCGACCGGTGACCCACAGGATGCCGGCCACGGACGTCGAGGTGACGAGGTCGAGTGCGGCGACTGCCAGCCCGACGCAGGCGCCCGTGGCCGTGCGCATCGCGGTGCGCGTGCCCGTTCGGGTCCGCTGCATGCTCACACCTCGACGGCGGTGGCGCCGGCGACGTGTGCCTCGGCGTTGCGTCGGGTCTTCGCCCACCCGGTCTTCCCGGTCAGGATGCGCCAGAAGGCGCGGAATATGCAGATGTACATGTAGTAGACGTACAACCACGAGCCGAAGCCCCAGGCGACGCCGGTCCAGAACGGTGCGGATGGTTCGCATCGCTTCCGGTAGATCGGACCCCACATCGCGAACGGTGCGATCGAGAACGTGACGACCAGGGCGAGCAGGCCGGCGAACGCGGCCGGTTCGCCGATCAGGGTCGCAGGGTCCGAGACGCCCGAGACGATCCGGAACGCGGCGAGCCCGACGACCGACGCGGCACCGATGACCTGCAGGAACGGGAGCACGAGGTAGTAGCAGATCTCGATGAGCCCCGCGGCGTCGAAGTTCGGGGAGCGAACGATGTCCCCGATGTACTTGACGCACTGGATGTTGCCCTGGGCCCATCGGGTGCGTTGGGTGATGAGGCGGCGGATGTCCGGGAGCGCTTCCTGCGAGACGTGGGTTTCGTAGACGTGGCGGTTCTCGTACCCGGCGAGCAGGACGTGCAGGCCGAGCTCGTAGTCCTCGAGCAGGGCGCCGTGCCAGGGCTCGCCGTACTGCTGCGCGATCGCGTCGAGGACGGACAGGCGGGTGAACTGGCCGTTGCCGCCGAGGCCGACGGTGCCGGTCTTGGTGCGGAGGGACTGCATCGCCGCGATGACGGTGCGGAACTCGAGGTCCTGCATGCGCAGCAGGTACGACCCGAACCGGTTCACCATCCGGCCTCGGCCGGGGTAGGGGGTCTTGTCGCCGCGGTTCTTCATCCACACGGCGGTCTGCGCGGCGCCGACCCGGGGGTCGCCGAAGACGGTCGCGGAGGAGACGATCTCGAGGGCGTTCGGTGCCATCTCCCCGTCGGCGTCGACGACCCCGACGATGATGCGGGAGCGGTCGGCGTCCGTCGGGAGCCAGGCGTTCAGCTGGGCGTAGGCGGCGTTGAGGGCGTCGCCCTTGCCGGTGCGGGCCTGTGGGCGGCGGCGTTGGACGACGTGCACGTGGTCGTCGGTGTCAGCGAACCGGTTCGCGATGGACGAGGTGTCGTCGTCGCTGTCGTCGTCGATCACCCAGACATGGGCGTGGGGGAAGTCGGTGCGGGCACGGGAGATTGTCTCTGCGATGACCACTTCCTCGTCGCGGCACGGGATGAAGTAGTGCCACGCGAAGTCCTCCACGACACCCGGCTGCGTGGGCTTGTGGCGGATGAACGGGATCAGGATGAAGACGACGTAGGCGATGAAGAGCACGGCCAGCAGCGTCGAGAGCGCGTTGAGCAGGGGAAGCATCGTCGTTCCGTCTCGGTCAGTCGGTGACGAGCGGCTGCACGAGGAGGTGCAGCCCGCGCCGGAGGAGGGTCTCGAAGGCTGCCGTCGCGCCACGCTGGTCGGCGCGGGCCATCGCGGTGACGGTCCGGGCGAGGCGGTCCGTCGTCAGGTGCACCCGCCGCGCTGCTACCAGGCGGGGGCTGGTGAGGACACGGAGCCGCGCGAGTGCCGCGCTGGCCGTCGGGTCGTCGCCGATGACCGCTGCGCAGGCGTCGAGCAGCGCCGTGACGGGGTCACCCTCCACCGGGGCGGATCCGACCATCGGGGATGCGGCCCGACGGATCCGCTCGACGCATGCGGCCTCGACCACGAGCGCTGACGCGATGACGCGCATGTCGGTCGCGGCGAGGTCGCGGACGAGTGCGCTCGGAACGGTCGGTGAACCGTCTGTGGCGCCGGCGAGCGACGTCCCGCCACGACCTGCCGACCGCTGCAGCCCGGCCGGCAGCCGCAGTCGCGCCGGACGCTCGAGCAGCGCGGCGGTCACTCGCGTTCCCGGAGGACGCGCGCCCGAATCGCGAGCAGGATGCCGAGTGCCAGGGCCCCTGCGGTGATGACCAGGGGGAGGACGAGCGAGCCCGTCCCGGTGTACGCGAGGACCGCACTGCCACCTCCGCCGACCATCGGCCCGATGCCGCTGTTGGCTCCGTACATGCCGCTTCTCCCTTCCGAGTCGTCGTTGCGCCACGAGTTGATATTCACAGTGTCACATGCTTAGAGTACTGCTTACAAGAGGTAAACATCTGACATTCAATGTCACCGACAGGAGCGACATGGAGAACCGACCACAGTCCGTCCGGGACGTTGCAGTGGTGCTCGGCACCCGTCCGGAGATCATCAAGCTCGCCCCGGTCGTCGCTGCCCTCGGCGACCGCGCCCGCCTGGTCCACACGGGTCAGCACTACGACCGGGAGCTCTCCGGACAGTTCCTCGCCGCCCTCGGGATGCCCGAGCCGGACGAGGTCCTCGAAGGCGTCGGCGGTGCCGCCCGCGGGCAGCAGATCGCGACCGCGCTGCAGGCACTCACCGAGTCGTTCGAACGCGACCGACCCGCCGTCGTGATCGTGCAGGGCGACACGAACGCCGTGTCCGCAGGAGCGCAGGCGGCCAACTACCTCGGGATCCCCGTGGTCCACGTCGAAGCCGGGCTGCGGTCGTACGACCGCTCGATGCCCGAGGAGCTCAACCGCATCGTGACCGGTGCCCTCGCGGACGTCCACTGCGCAGCGACCGTCACGAACGCGGAGAACCTCGTGCGCGAAGGGGTGCCGGCGGACCGCATCGTCGTGACCGGCAACACGATAGTCGAGGCCACCCGGGCATCGCTCCGCACCGCGGACGGGTTCGCTGCTCCGGCCCGCGCGGTGCCGAACGGCCCGTACGTCGTCGCCACGATCCACCGCCCCGAGAACACCGACACCCGCGAGGCGCTCGTCCGCGTCCTCGACGGCCTCCGAGCGATCGACGCGCCCGTGCTCTTCCTGATGCACCCCCGCACCCGAGCAGCCGTCGAGCGGTTCGGTCTGCAGGAGTCGCTCGCGGGCGTCGAGGTGCTCCCGTCGCCGGGGCACGCAGAGTTCCTCGCACTCGCCCGTGACGCGGCGCTGCTGGTCTCCGACTCGGGTGGGGCGCAGGAGGAGTGCACCGTCCTGCAGACCCCGCTGCTGGTGGTCCGCCGATCGACCGAGCGCCCGGAGTCGCTCGCGTCCGGCCACGCGCGGCTCGTGACCCCCGACCTCGACCTCGCCGCGCTCGCGAACGCCGAGCTCGCCGACCCGAGCCGACTGTCCGACCGGCCGTCACCGTACGGCGACGGCCGAGCCTCCGAACGCATCGCGGCCATCGCCCTGGCGATCGCGGACGGTGCTCCGCCTGCCGTCGCAGCGTCCGTCGCCGGCACGGACCGTCCCGGTCGATCGGGGTCCGAGTGACCACCGTCTCCCGCACGCTGCCCCTCGGCGCCCGCGCGCGGTTCAGCGTCGCGCGTTGCGTCACCGCGCTCGTCCTCGTCGTGGCGGCGATCGCCGCGGTCCTCGGCAACGAGGGCTACCGCGGGTTCGAAGCGGCCGGAGCGGGCCTCGCGCTGCGGCTCGTGCCCGACGTCGCGACCGCCTGGTCCGGCACGGTCTTCACGACCCTGCGGCACGGTTCGGCAGTCGGGTTCCAGATCACCCCCGAGTGCACCGCGCTCGTCCTGCTCGTCCCACTGGTCCTGCTCGCGGCGGCGTTGGTGCTGACCACCCGTGCCGCGTGCTGGCGGATCCTCGCCGCGGTCGCCGCGATGTGGGCGGTCGTGACGCTCGTGAACGAGTTCCGGCTCGCCGTCATCGGCTTCACCACCCTGCACTGGGGCATCGACCCCGGCTACCAGATCGGGCACGCGTTCGTCGGTTCGGTCATCGGCATCGTCGGGTTCGTCGCCGGACTGGCGGTCCTCCTCGGCGTCGCAGTCCGCAAGCGCACGGTCTGACGCACCCCGCGCCACGGCGCGTCCCTTCTTCCCTCCTCCGTCCCTCCCCAGCACAGCAAAGGAAACTCCCCAATGAAACACGTCATCACGCTCCTGGCCGGAACCACGGTCGGCTGCGCCGCAGTGCTCGCGTTCGCCGTGCCCGCCTCCGCCGCCACCGCCGCGCCCATCGATGCCAAACCCGGGGTGGCCATCTCCATCAAACCGAGCTACACGGACGACGTCCAGGGCGCCACGAGGTTCACCGTCCCGTCCGGCATGACGATCGACCGCATCGTGTCGAGTGGCGGCGCCGACGCGACGGCCGGCTGCGGCGCGTTCACCGCGGACCGCACCGCGATCACCTGCGGAACATCGACGACCGTCCAGAACGCAACCGACTATCTCTTCGCGGTCGCGACGGCCTCGGACAAAGCGCAGTACGGAATCCGGAACGCCACCATCGCCGTGACGGACGGCGCGGGGGCAGTCACTGCGAGCACCGACTTCTCCATCCGATTCGTCCCCGCTCCCCCGGTCGTCACCGGTGTGGCCTATGACGCCGAGGGGACGGCCACGATCACCGGCACCGGTGTCCCCGGGAACACCGTCGACGTCCGGAACTACTCGACTCCGGTCACGACGGTCACGATCGGTGCGGACGGGACCTTCTCGGTCGAGCTCCCGGCGGGTATCCGCGGACTCGTCGTCCTGAACCAGGGCGACGGAACCGGGTACAGCTCCTCGGCGTCGAGCGTCATGGTCACCCCGCCCGTCCCGACTCCGATCATCGCTCCTGCGGTCGCCGGCGGCGCGGGTGTCCTCGCCGTCGCCCTCGCTGGGATCGCGTTGTACCGCCGCCGCGCCGCGGGGGCCTGACCGCCGTGCCGCTGCCGACGATCGACCCACGTGAGTTCCGCGACGAGGTCGAGGAACGACACGTCCGCGCAATGGTCAAGCGGAGCGTCACCGACGGCACGTTGCACGTCGGAGAGCGCCTCCCGCTCGACGACGTGGCCCGCTGGCTCGGCGCGGCGCCGGGACCGACCCGATGCGCACTGGAGCACCTAGCCAGAGACGGTTGCGTTCAGTTCGACGGAAAGACCGCTCGGGTTGCTGACCCTCGTGCGCAGTGACCGATGGAGTCCTGACATTCAGCAGATATCCTCGGGACCATGCCGATCCCGTCCGAGACCGTCGCCGTGAGCCGACCCATCCTCGCTGACGTCCTGTTCGACCGGCTGCTCGCAGCCATCGTGACCGGCGAGATGGAACCGGGCGAGAAGCTCAGCGACGTGTCCGTCGCCGCGTGGGCCGGGGTGTCCCGCACCCCGGTCCGCGAGGCGTTGGACCGCCTGGCCCGGATCCACCTCGTCGAGGTGTTCCCCCGGCGCGGGACACTGGTCGCGCCGGTGGACCGGCAGCGGTACGCCGACACCCTGGAGGCGCTGGGGCCCGTCGTCGAGGAAGCCGTGCGGCTGGTCGTGCGGCTCGGACCCGACCGCGATCGGCGTGCGCTCGCGACGGCCCTGCGGAGCGCGGACGACGCCCCCGCGCTGTTCGCGGAGCCCGGCCCGTTCGACCTCGCGACGACCCTCCTCCGGAACGACCGGCTCCGTCGCGCCTGGCTCGAGCTCCTGCCGCACGTCACCCGGACGTGGAACCTCGATCCGGACACCGTCCCGGCCGGCCTCTCGCCTGCCGCTGCCGAGGCGTTCACCACGGCGGTCCGGGCGGGGGACGGTGACGCTGCCGCCGAGGTCGTCCGAGCGTGGTTCGCGCCGCACGCCGTCGACCGGCCGGCCACCGAGTCCGTCGCGGTCGCACCGCCGGCCGTGCAGCTCCCGGAGCCCGCACTCCTCCGCAAGCACGCGTTCGACACGGTCTACGGGGCGATCCTCGACGGCACGCTCGTGCCGGGCGAAGAACTGAACGACGGAGCCCTGCACCGCTGGCTCGACATGTCCCGGCAGCCCGTCCGTCACGCGCTGGTCCGGTTGAGCGAGTACGGCCTCATCGAGATGGTGCCGAACCGGCAGCCGCGGGTGGCGCCGCTCGACCCGGGTCGCGCCAACCGGATGCTGCTCCTGTCGCTCACGTGGAACCTCTTCACCGTCGAGCGCACGGTCGGGTCGCTGTCCGCCGAGTCACTCGACGAGCTCACTGCCGCGACCGCGGAGTACGTCGCCACGGCGCACGGTGACGACCTCGCGGCGAAGGGGTTCGCGCTGCGGCGGATCTTCGAGGTGTTCACCCACGCCCTCGGCAACTCGGTGCTCGAGGAGCAGATGGCCGCACAGTCCTACGAGCTCTCGAACATGCTCCGCCCGGGCGGGTCCCTCATCGAACCGACCGGACTGGTCCGGCCGCTCGAGCACCTGCGGGACGCCGCCGTCGCCGGGGACGTGCACCGAGCGGTGACCGTGACCCGCGCGCTCCTCGAGGTCACGGTCGCGAACTTCGTCGACCGCTTCCGCCAGTAGCGTCCGACGGCGGGGTGCCCGCCGTCAGCCCGCCATCCGCGCGAGCCGGACCCCGGCGATCGTCGCGAACCGCAGCGGGTCGGCGAGTGCGTCGTCGGGCTCCCCGGTGGTCTGCGTCGCCAGCACGGTGAGCGATGCCGCAGCCGCGTAGTCGTCGAGCGGCGCCTCGATCGCCCCGGCGACGAGCATCGGCCGGGCGTCGGGCGCGACCGCCGCCGCCAGCGCCCGCACGACGGACGGCACCTTCCCCGCGGCGCTCTGGCCGTCGAAGCGGCCCTCGCCTGTGATCACCACGTCGGCACCGCGCAGGAGCCCCGGGAGCCCGAGCACCTCGGCGACGCCGTCCGCACCCCGGGCCAGCGTCGCGCCCCACACGAGCAGCCCGAACCCGACGCCGCCGGCGGCACCCGCGCCCGGGGTCGTGGGGTCGACGTGCGGGAACCGTGCGGCCCAGGCTGCGAGCCGCTCGTCGACCGTCGCGACCCGGTCCGGGGTGATGCCCTTCTGCGGTCCGAACACGGCGGCAGCACCGTCCGGTCCGAGGAGCGGTGACGTGACGTCCGTCAGGACGGTGACCCCGAGTGGCGGGAGCGCGCGGAGTCCGGAGCCGTCCGACTGCAGACCGAGCGCTTCGAGCACCGGCGCTCCGCCGTCCGTCGACGCACTCCCGCCGATGCCGAGGACCAGGCCGGTCGCGCCGGCGTCGAGTGCCGCGGCGATCGCCTCGCCGAACCCGCGCGAGGTCGCCGTCTCCGGCAGCAGCTCGTCGAGGAGGGGGAGCCCGCTCGTCGCCGCGAGCTCCACCACGGCGCGACCGTCCGGTAGTCGCAGCCAGGACGCCTGCACGGGCGTTCCCGCGGGTCCGGTGACCATGACGGGCACCCGGACGGCGCCGGGGACAGCGGTCTCGAACGCGTCGAGGGTCCCCTCGCCGCCGTCGGCCATCGGCACGAGCACGACGTCGTCAGTCGGGCGTTCGGTCAGCCAGCCGTCCCGGATCGCGCCGGCGACGGCAGCCGCCGTCGCGGTGCCCTTGAAGGAGTCCGGAGCCACGACGATTCGCACCCGACCACCGTAGCGGGACGGGCGGCGGCTCAGTCCGTCAGCGCGAACCTCGGGTGCGGTGTGCCGCCGGTGGCGAGGTCGGCGAGCATCTCCCCGAGGAGCGGTGCGAACTTGAACCCGTGGCCGGAGAACCCGGTCGCGACGGTCACCGGCCCGCGGCGGTCGAGCACGAAGTCCTCGTCGGGCGAGTTGTCGTAGAGGCAGCTGATGAAGGTCGGCTCGCTCGCGTCGACCCCCGGCACGAAGCGTCGCACGTACGCCTGCAGCCGTTCGGCCTCGGCGGGCACGGGGGCGAAGTCGCGCTGGTCCGGGTCGACGAGCGGCCCGGTGCCGTGGAAGCCGACCTTCACACCTTCGCCGGGGGTGAGCAGGCCGTACACGTCGTCGCCGTCGGCCCAGTGCACGAAGCTCGGCCACGCCTCGTCCGGCAGGTGGCTGGGGAAGTGGGCGGGCTGCTCCTGGGTGACGCGGATGGCCGGGAGGCGCGCCCCGCGTTCCGTGAGCAGGGCACCCACCAGCGTGGGGGCCCAGGAACCGACGGCTGCGACGAGACTCGTCGTGCGCTCCGAGGTGCCGTCCGAGAGCGCGACGTCGACCGTGTCGCCGTGGTCCGCGAGCCCGGTCACGCGGGTGCCGAACCGGAGTTCCGCGAGCCCGGTGCGCTCCGCCAGGGTGAGGAACACCTCGATCGCGCGCGCGGACAGGATGCGCCCCGCCGTCGCGTGCGCCAGCACCCGACCCTCGAACGCGATCCCGGGCCAGCGCGCCGCTGCCTGGTCCGTGGTGAGGGTCTCGTGCGGGATGCCGGCGTCCACGAGTGCCGTACGGATCGCGTCGACGACCTCCTGCCGACCGTGGTCGACGGCGCCGGTGCGGACGATGAGCTGCTCGTCGGCGGCGGTCTCCAGCGCTTCCCAGAGCCGCAGCGCCTCGGTGGTCAGGGCGACGTACTCGGCGTCGGCGTAGCCCTGCCGGAAGATCCGCGTCGCGCCGTGCGAGGAGCCCCGGTGGTGCCCGCGCTCGTGCTGCTCGACGAGGAGAACGCGCTCGCCGCGGGTGGCGAGGGCGTACGCGGTCGCGGCGCCGACCACACCGCCGCCGATGACGACGTGCCGGTCGGGTTCGGGGGAGGGCATGTCGCGATCGTAGTTCAGCGGTCGAACGCGCCGAGGACCACCGACGCCGTCTTCGCGACGAGGGCGTCGTCGTAGGCGGCCCCCGGGTCGTTCCGCGCGGTGAGGACCGAGAGCACGATCGGGTCGCCGTCCGGAGGGGTGACCCGGGCGACGTCGTTCCGGATGCCGCCCGCACCGCCGGACTTGTCGACGACGACCCAGCCGGCGGGGGCACCGGCACGGACGAGGGTGTCGCCCGTGGCGTTCCCGCTCATCCAGTCCACGAGCAGTGCGGTGTCGGCGGTGCCGAGCGTGGAGCCGTCCAGCACCTTCGTCAGGTCCGCCGTGAACGCGGCCGGCGTCGTGGTGTCCTCGGTGCTGCCCGGCTCGATCGTGTTGAGCGCCGGTTCGTCGTGCACGACCCGGGTCGTGTCGTCACCGAGGTCCGCGAGGGCGGCGTCGAGCGCGCTCGGCCCCCCGATCCGTTCGAGGACGAGGTTCAGCGCCGTGTTGTCGCTGTCGCGGACGGCAGCCTCGGCGAGCCGCGCGTACGTCAGCCCGTCGGCGAGGTGCTGCTCCGTCACGGGGGAGTGTCCGGCGGCGGTTGTGTCCGCCGCCGTCCAGTGTGCGACCTCGTCGCGGGCGGCGCCGTGCACGGACCGGAGGAACTCGGCCGCGGCGAAGACCTTCATTGTCGACGCGTACCCGAAGCGCCGGTCGCCGTTGTACGTGACGGACTCGCCGGTGCGGGTGTCCGTGGCGACGACCCCGATCGTGGCGTCGTACTGCTGCTCGAGGCGGGCGAGTGCCGCGGCGACACCGCTGGCGTCGACGCTCGGCGTGGGCGTCGGGGACGTCGTCGGGATCGCTGCCGTCGAGCTCGGCGCGGGGTCCGCCGGACCGGCGCTGCAGCCGGTGACCGACAGGACGGTGACAGCCGCCAGCACTGCGACGGAGGGGGCGACCAAGGGGCGTCGCTGTCGCTTCTCCATCCGAACCCCGCGGCTCGACTGCCGTAGTCGCCTGTTCACGATCAGCCTCCGTTCTCGGCCTCGATGGTCTCACCGCCAGTCCATCCCGTTCGACCCCACTCCGGGACCCCGAAGAGGATGACCGCGATGACGATCTGCTGGATCGGCCGGGCTCCCGACTCGGAGGGGGACAAACCGTAGAGAACGCCACCGGCGGCAGACACCACTCCGAGGACGATGCCCCGTCCTCGCCAAACACCGCTCACCGAAGCCAGGTCGAGCCGCTCTCGATGATGTCGGAGTCGACGAACTCGTGCCCGTCGGCGATCTGCTCGACCCCTACCGTGAGCCTTTTCCGCTCATGGGGAGTGAGCATGGAGTTGAACATGGGGTCGAGGAGCCGCATCATGTCCGCCACGGACAGCAAGGTGCTCACGCGGTCACGACAACGCTGCCCATCCGGTAGCCGATGGTCACCCGGGCGCGGTTCAGCTCACTGGTGAGTTTCGATCGTGGACCGTTCGGAGGGCTTGGAGTCCCTCTTCTCGCCAGGCTCTGGCGGAGGCCATGACTTTCGTGAAGGCGCTGGAACCGTGGATGTGCCCGAGTTGCAGGGAGAAGGTGGCGGGCACTCCGGCACTGGTGAGGCGTTCGGCGTAGCGCGCGCCGTCGTCGGCGATGGGGTCGTATTCCGCGGACATGATGTGCGCGGGCGGCAAGTCGCTGAGGTTCTCGGCGAGCAGCGGTGATGCGTAGGGATTCGTCGCATCCGCTTCTGACGTGAGGTACAGGCGTCGGCACAAGTGCAGGGTCTGCTCGGTGAGTCCGTAACCGGTGCCCTTCGAGCGGATGGATGGACTGCTGAAGGTGAAGTCGAGCGCGGGGACTTCCAGCAGCTGGAAGGCGATGGCGGGGCCGTTGTCGTCTCGGGTTTTCAAGCAGAGAGCGGCGGCGAGATTGGCGCCCGCCGATCCTCCGCCGACGGTGATCACGTCGGCGCGGGCGCCGAGCGCCTGAACGTTCTCGGCGACCCAGAGGAGCGCGGCGTAGCCGTCGTCGAGGGCGGCGGGGAAAGGGTGTTCGGGAGCTTTGCGGTACTCGACGGCGACGACGATGCAGTCGGCTCCGGCGGCGCGTTCCTGGCACAGGACGTCGATGAGGGCCGAGTGGATGGTGCCACCGATCCATCCGCCGCCGTGGAAGTAGAGGTGCACGGGGTGGGGGCCGTCGCTGTCGGGGTGGAAGACGTTGAGGGTGATGTCCCCGTCGTGGACGGGGATGGTCACGGTTCGCTTGCTGCGGACGGGTGGGGCCGGCTCGAGCAGCTGCTCGGTGAGGGCGGCGGCGCCTGCGTTCTCCTGTGCGCGGAAGAGGGCGATGTCCTCGATCTCGGCGGGGACGGTCGGCAGGGTCTCGAGCAGGGGAACGAGGAACGGGTCGAGCGGCATCGGGTCTTCTCCTTCGAAGAAAAGGTGAGGTGTCAAAGGCTGTCGCGCAGTGCGCGGCAGAGCGCTTCGGCGCGGTCGTCGGGGTAGCCGCCGGGGCGGATGGTGGCGTATCCGAAGGAGACACCGGATTCGGGGTGCGCGAATCCGAGCTGGCCGCCGGCTCCGTCGTGGCCGAAGCTGCCGGGGCCGGCCATGCGTCGGGGGATGGAGTCGAGCATGAATCCCGTGCCCCAGCGCAGACCCGCGTCGGGGCCGAAGAACGGTGCGCCGACCGATTGAGGGAGGCGGGCGTCTCGGGTGGTGGCGGGCTGGAGCAAGCGGATCCCGTCGACCTCGCCGATGGTCGCGGCGTAGAGGCGGGCGATGTCGTGGGCGGTGCCGACGATGTTCGCGGCGGGAATCTCGAAGCCGAGGAGGTCGGTTGTGTTCGCGGAGGCGAACAGGTTGAGGCCGTCGATGGCTCCGTTCATCCCCATCACGCGTGCCAGCATCTCCAGGTCCGGGCTGTTCCACGGCGGTGCGGCGGTGTCCGGGAGCGGCTGCTCCTGCAGCGCGAAGTTCGAGTCGGTGTCGAGGTCGGTACCGAAGGTGAGTCCGAGGCCGAGCGGGCCGGCTATGTGCTGGTGGAGCCAGTCCGCGGGGCGCAGTCCGGTGGCGCGGCGGAGGACCTCGCCAGCGAGCCAGCCGAAAGTGAGCGCATGGTACGAGTGCGCGGTCCCAGGTTCCCAGAGCGGGCTCTGCGAGGCGAGGGCTTCGGTGACGGGATGCCAAGCGCGCAGGTCCTCGACGGTGAGCGGCTCGTCGGGAGCGATGAGTCCGCCGCGATGCGCAAGGAGCTGACGGACGGTCAGTGCGCTCTTGCCGCGGTCGGCGAACGCCGGCCAGTAGGTGGCGACGGGCTCGTCGAGGGCGAGATGGCCGGCTTCGACGGCCATGAGCAGGCAGATGGTGGTGACACCCTTGCTGACCGAGAAGAGGATGCTGCGGGTGTGTGCCGTCCACGAGCCGTGGCGGAAGGCGCCGCCGTGGAGGTCGACGACGGGGACGCCGTGGAGGTAGACGGTGCATGCGGCCCCGGTGTCGCCGCGTTCGGTGAAGTTCTGCGTGAACGCGTCGGCGACGCGTTGGAATCCAGGCGCGACGTGTCCGTCGATGGTGGGGGCGAGAGAGCTCATGGCTGGTGTGGAGGCTTTCTGGGTGGAAGCGGTCACGATGCTGAGGACGCGGTGGTGGCGGTGATGTCGATGCCTTCGGTCTCGTGGTGGAACTCGTTGATGAGGCGTCCGCTGCGGACCCCCCACCAGCCGACGGCGATCCCGGCGGCGGCGAGGACGGAGAGCGCGATCAGGAAGCCGTTGATCGAGTTCGCGAGAAGGACCGGCACCGGGGCCAGGAGCAGTGCAGGCACCAGGCGGGCGATGGCGAAGATGACGCCTTGGCCGGTGGAGCGGAGCATGGTCGGGAACGCTTCGTTCACCCAGACGCGGAAGATGGGCTCTCCGCAGAAGACGGTGCCCATGCCGGATACGAGCACCGTGGTGACGAGTGTGGTCAGGTTCATCCCGAAGACGACCGGAACGAGGTACGCGGCGACGTACAGGATCCCGCCGAGGATGAAGAAGGTGAGGCGGAAGCGGGTGTCGACCGCCCGCATGAAGATGACCTGCACGATGATCGCGAGCGGCACGAGGAACAGCACGAACACCGAGAACTTGGACACGGGCGTGCCGGTGAAGTTCGCTCCGATGTAGGCCGCGTAGGAGCCGAACACCGTGATCGGGATGCTCACCAGGGTGAAGAACCCGACGAGGATGAGGAACGGGAAGCGCAGCGGAGGCGTGATCAGGTCTCGCAGCTTCGAGCGGTCCGCGCGCACGGTGTGCACACCCTGTGTCTGTTCCAGGCGGGCAGCGCGCCAGCTCGTGGACTCGGGGATCGTGAGCCGCAGCGCGAGCACGATGACCGCGACGCCGGCGATGAGGCCGAAGATGGCCTGCGCGGCGAAGATCCCGGTTCCGCCGGTGAGGGTGGCGACGAGGACGACTGCGCCGATGCCGACTCCGGCGAGGAGGTTGGACATCACGAGGATCTTGCCGCGGTTCTGATCGGTCGCCGCTTCAGAGATGGTCGCGAGGGAGACGGGAATGTCGGCCCCGATCGCCACACCGAGCACACCCAGACCGAGCAGCAGCAGCAGGAACGCGGTGGCGAAGATCGAGACCGATGCGCCGAGGGCGATGAAGATCATCGTGACCACGAACACCCGCCGTCGCCCGAACCGGTCGCCGAGGCGACCGCCGACCAGAGCGCCGACCGCCACCCCGAAGGTGAGCGCGCTGGTGAGCACCCCGATCTGGCCGGGGGTGAGCCCGATCGTCTGCTGGAAAATCACCAACGCGAAACCGACACCGTTCAGGGCTGCTCCATCCACGAAGGACGCCATGCCGGCCACGGTCCCCACCCACCAGGCGTTCACCGTGCGAGGGGGCGCCGGATTCGCTTCTGTCATGACCTTCTCCTTCGAAGACGTCGAGGCCCGGCCTCGTCGTGGGTGCCGGGGACCCGGCTGCGGCTGACAGTAGGTCAAACTTGTCCACCTTGGCAAGTATTCGCGGAGAAAACATTCGGATTGGCAAAAGTTCGTGCGAGGATGGGGTGTCGGGCGCGGGGGCCCGCAGATCGAAGGGGAGCCGATGGCGGTGGAGACGACGGAGCAGCATGCGTCGGCGAAGCGGCGTGGCCGGTACGCGAACGGTCAGCAGCGGAGAGACGAATTCATCGACCGCGCGTTCGAGATCTTCGCGACACACGGCTTCCAGCGCCTGTCGTTGCGGAAGATCGCGGAGGAGCTCGGGGTCAGCCACGCCGCCCTCAGCTACCACTTCCCCTCGAAGGAGGATCTCTTGCAGGCCGTCTTCGATCGCCAGGCGGAGCAGGATCGCCCCCTCCTGGAGCAGTCGCTCTCCGAGCGGGGGTTGCTGGCGGCACTCCCGGAGCTTGTCCGTCAGAACGAGGTGTTCCCGGGGCTGGTCCAACTCGACGCCACGATGCAGGCGGAGGCAATTCGCAAGGACCATCCGGGGCACGAGTTCACCCACCGCCGGATCGATCTGTTCAATGCCGACGTCCGTCGGGAGCTCGAGCGCGAGCAGGAAAAGGGTCGGCTGCGCGCAGACCTGGACCTCGACCTCACCGCGCGTCAACTCACCGCCATGGCGCGAGGGCTCCAGATGCAGTGGCTCTACGACCCCACGGTCGACGTCGCCGCGCACCTCGATGGATTCCTGGAATTCCTGCGCGCCTGAGAACACGATCGCTCCGAGGGCGGCGCGAACTGCGATCAGTCCGATGAACGGCTGCTTCGCCTGACCGCGTCGACAGCGCCCGAAAGGGCATCGTGAATGAGTGCCAGGGTCTCTTCGTCCTCGCGGTGTGATCCGAACAGCAGTTCGACGCGCACGACGATCCCCGCGACGATGCCCAGCGCGATCTGCACCCCCGGGTGATCCGGCGGGATGTCGAGGTCCTCCGCGATCGCGTCCGCCGCGATGGCGAGGAGGGGAGGGGAATCCTCCGGTCCGGACCCCTGCAGCACCGGATTCCGCTCGAGCATCGCAGCTCTCAGTCGCCACTCCTCCTCGGGAACGAAAGCCGGTTCTTCGCGGAGCCACTGAACGATCCGATCGACGACCGACTCACCCTCGTCGCGTGCGCGCAACGCGAGGATCAGGCGATCGGCCGCAGCGGACGAGGACGCCGTGGCGATGTGGAGTTTCGTCGGGAAGTACGCCGAGACGGAGCGGGTCGACACCTCCGCCTCCTCAGCGATCTGCGCCACCGTCGTCACGTCATAGCCCTGTTCGGCGAACAGCCGCATGCCAGCCAGGAGAACAGCTCGGTACCGGCGCTCCTTTGAGCGCTCTCGAAGCGAAGTCGCTGCCATACAGCAACCTTACCTCTTCTGCATGTCTGCGCTTCAGTGTATTGTTGCAGTCAACCGCAACTTTGGAGGACTCATGGTCGACCCGACCCCCACCCGAATCGAACGCCCACGATGGACTCGCTGGGCGCTGCTCGTCGTCGGTCTCTACGTGCTCCTCGTTGCCTGGGCCGAGCCGTTCTTCGTGCGCTACCCCGCGGCGGGATCTTTCCTGCTCGTCGGCCTGCTCGCCGCAGGTGTGGCCTGGCGCAGCCCGCGGGGCAGCAAGGCGGCATGGGTGACGATCCTCTCGGCGATCATCAGCGCCGGCGCCCAGCTCGCGTGGCTCGTGACCGCCTGGTACCCCGCGTGGGCGCTGGCCCTGGGGTTTGCACTGGTGGTTGCCTTCTCCTGCTTCGCCGGTTTCTGGAAGCTGAGCAGGACGCGTCGCCGCGCCCTCAGGCAGGAGCGTGTGATTCCGTCTGGCCGGCCGCCCCTTCTCAGCATCCTGCGGAGCGTCGCGAACGGCCTCCTCGTCGTCATCGCCGTGGCGACCTCTGCTGTCGTGCTCCTGGTCGCCGCGGTCCCCGCGGCAGTGGCAATACCGATCCAAGCCGCCGCCGGTCAGACACCGTCATTCCAGCCCCGAGGACCGGAGGGTGCTGTCAAAGTGACAGCGAACGGAGACCGGCTCACGAGCGACGTCCGATACGGGGACAAGTACCCCAACAGCTATCTCGACATCTACATCGCCGATGACGACGCATCGGTCACCCGGCCCACCTACGTCTACATCCACGGTGGAGGCTGGATCGGCGGGACCAAATCCGATGGCGATCCCAACGCACCCGGCGGCGGTTTCGCCGTCACCACCGACCCCGTCCTGGACGGTGGATTCAACTTCGTCAGCCTCGACTACGGCCTCGCCCCGACCGTCAAGTACCCCACGCAGGTGAGACAAGTCACGCAGGCAGTCTCCTTCCTCCAGCGGAATGCCAAGCAGTACGGCCTCGACATGTCCGACGTCGTCATCGCAGGAGGAAGCGCCGGCGGACAGCTCGCCGGCCAGTTCGCGAACATCCAGACCAACCCGACTTACGCGGCGCAGATCGGAGTGAAACCGGTCATCGGTGACGCTCTGCGAGCGGTCGTGCTCGACAGTCCTGCGCTCGAGCTGGAGAAGACAGGCGAGACGCAGTCGCCGCAAGCGGTGAAGGACCTCATCTTCGGACTGTCTGCACGCAGCTACGTCGGCACCTCCCCAGCCCTGAACAAGGAGGCGTCCGTCACGAACCACGTGACCGCAGACTTCCCGGCCACGTTCGTCGCGGACGGGAACACCGGCACGTTCCCGGATCAGGCCGAGGGCCTGCACAAGCGCCTCGACCAGCTCGGAGTGACGAACGCCGTCGACGTCCCGCCCGCGAGCTCGGCGATCCTGGGGCACGGGTACATGGCGATGCCGGGCCCATGGACCGACGCCTACAACGAGAAGAAGCTCGCGTTCTTGTCAGCGCTCGGTCTTTGACCACTCACCCCGCACCGTCGTGCACTCGAATGCGCCCATGTGGGATGCCCGGTCCGATGACCAGGGCGTCCCACATGGGGGTCGTCCCCCTGAACCGCGGGCTGATCAGCAGGCCACCATGTGTCCCACTGCCCGCGGCGAGACCGCTGCCGTCGTACGTAGGTCGTCCGGGCCGATCACCTGCAGACTCCGTTGGTCTGCCACTGCCGTTCGCTGGTCCCGTCCCAGGGGCTGCTGCAGCACGGAAAACGGGTGTCGTCCAGGGTGATTGACCTCGAGCTGTCAGACCGTCTGTCGTCGGGATCGAAAGCGACAGGATCTGCGACGCGACGACACGATCCGGTGTCGACCGGTGGACGCAATCGCAGCGCGCGCTCGAGCGGGGCGGCGGGATCCTCACCCCTCGAGAGGAGAATCCGTTGGCCGAGCACGGCGGCTGGCGAACCCGAGCCCCAGTGCCCACTGAGGTCGCTGGCCGATGCCTGCCGGAGTCTCAACGACCGCGGCGACAGAAGCAACAGACAGAGGGCGACGCACCGCGGCCTGAGATTGGAGCGAGTGACGGGAATCGAACCCGCGCTACCAGCTTGGGAAGCTGGAGTTCTACCATTGAACTACACTCGCGCATCCCGCTCAGCGGGACGACGCAAGCCTAGCGGATTCTCCGCTGGATGCCAGCCGAGCGCCGACCGTGCGCCTGCCGCAGGTGGCGCGCGGGAAGTGATCCGCGCCTCCAGGCCCCCACCCGCCGAGTCGTCCGTGGGAGCCGAGTACCCGCTGTGAGCCCGCCCGTCTGACGGACAGGTGTCGTGCCCGTGTGTACCGTCCAGGGGGATCGAGCGACCCCGAACCCGAGGAGGACCCGGATGGTCAGACATCCCCTCATCGACGACGTGGTCGGCCCCGCCATCGTGGTCGAGTCCTCCTCGCCGGTGGTGTGGCTGACCGAGCCGCTCGCCTCCCTGCTCCGTCGTGCTGCGGACTCCGAACGCACCGTCGTCCTCCGCACCGGACGCCAGTCGGCGCTCACCCCAGCGCTGCGGCACGCCCTCGGCGCCTACAACGCGGCGTGGGCCGTGGCCGACTACGACGGCACGCTGCGGGACGGTCGAACCGGGGTCGCGGCCTCCGGCATCGAGGACTTCGTGCACCGCGGGCCGGAACTCCTCGGCACGCCGTCCCCGGAACACCCCGTCTCCACCGACTCCGTCCGCCAGATCAGCATCGACCTGACCCTGCGGCACCACGCGGGGCGGGCGATCGACATCGGCTCCGCGATCGAGGCGCTGTGCGAGACCGTCGGCACCTGTCCCACCCGCTGGGGCACCGCTGAGCCACTCACCGTGCCGTGGGACCGCTGGGTCGTCACGCAGTACGCCAAGCACGAGGCGCCGGGCGTCTCGACCTCGTACGCCGTGGGCGAGGGCTTCTCGGCGACGATGACCGCGCACCTCGTCGACGGGGTCGTCGTCGAGACGATGTCGGCCGTGCTGACCATCCCCGAGGACGGTGCCGACCCGGCGCTCGCGTCCAGGCTCCTCGACGCCGTGCACCGCGTGGCCGACGACGTCGAACCGGTGTTCGGTGTGGTGATGCAGCGACGCGGCGATGCCGACCACCTCGTCCGCGCGGTGTCGCACGGTGAACCCTCGCCGCTGGCGGTCGTCGTCGGCCCCGAGGCGTCCGAGTTCCTCGACCGTGACGGTGTGTGGCCGCCCGAGCGCACCACCACGTCGGTGTTCGGCGGCGGCGGACTGGTCGTGCGGTTCGACGACGGCTGGGTGGCACTCGAGTCCTTCCTCGACCGCATCGACGAGGACCGCTTCCTGCAGCTGGTCGGGGGCGCCCCGCTCGACCCCGCCCACGACGAGGGAACGCTCGACGGCCACGTCGGCGGCGCCTCGCACCGTGGGGACCACGTCGGCGGTGGCGGTTCGCACGCGTTCGGCGGTCACGGTGCCCCGTGACGTGACCCTGCTCTGCCGCGAGCCCGTCGAGACCCGCGACGTCGCCGAGGCGCTGCTGCTCCACGACGAGGCCTGGGGTGTCCGCGCACTCGACGACGGCCCGATGATCCAGGTCTGCCGGGACGCCACGCACCCGGTGATCACCGTCCTCGGGGTCCGGCGCGTGGACTCGCTCGACGAGGTGGAGCGCATCCTGCCGGACGCCCCGACGCTGTCGACGCCGCTGTGGTGGGTGGACACCGTGACGCCCGCTGGGCCGGACGGCGAGTCCGGGATCTCCGCGGCGCTCGAGGCGGCGATGGACCTCGACGCCGTGTGCATCGTGCACGGCGACTGAGGACATCACGCGCCGGTCGCGTCAGTCGCGCCGGCCGCGCCGGTCGCGTCAGTCGCGCCGGCCGCGCCGGTCGCGTCAGTCGCGCCGGTTCATCGCGGCGAGCTGGTCGTTGTACGCCTTGAGGTCCGCGTCGCCGTCGCGCTCGGCCTTGCGGTCGAGGCGCTTCGCGTCACGGACGTCGGACCGCATCCAGTTCCGCACCACGAGCAGCGCGACGAACACCATCGGGAGCTCGGACGCACCCCAGGCGATCCCGCCGCCGGTGTGCTGGTCGTCGAGGAGCGCGGCGTCGTTGGTCTGCCCGAGCGCATGGAACCAGTCGAGCGCGAACACCGACTGCGACGTCATCACCGCGACGCCGAAGAACGCGTGGAACGCCAGGGTCGCGAGCAGGGCGATGATGAGGATCGGGTACTGGGGCCGCTTCGGACCCGGGTCGACCCCGACGAACACCCAGAAGAACAGGTAGCCGCTGAACACGAAGTGCACGACCATCGCGACGTGCCACTCGTGCGACTGCATCGCGTACTGGTACGCCGGCGTGAAGTAGAACACGACGAGGGACCCGGCGAAGATCACGCCCGCGACGGCCGGCTTCGCGAGGAACTGCATGTAGCGCGAGTGCGTGAAGAGCATCAGCCACTCGCGGGCACCGCGCGATCCGTCGTTCCGCACGGGCAGGGTGCGGAGGGCGAGGAGGACGGGGCCGCCCAGCACGAGCGGCAGCGGCACGAACATCATCAGCAGCATGTGCTGGAGCATGTGCGACGAGAAGTGGATCATGCCGTAGACCGCGGGACCCGCCGAGGTCGTCCAGATGAACAGCGCGCACCCGAGCAACCACGCGATCGTGCGGCCGACGGGCCACTTGTCGCCGCGCTGCCGGAGCTTGCGCACCGCGAGCAGGTACCAGCCGGCGCCGACGACGGCCAGCGCGAGCCACACCCAGTCGATGTGCCACTGGGTGAAGTAGGTCTGCACGGTCTGGGCCGGCGGGTAGGGGAACCCGATGAGCCCGGAGCGGGTGTCCTCGCCGGTCGCCGGGGTCTGCGGGATCGGCGGCTGCGAGCGGGACACGGCGACCGAGACGCCGATCGCGACCGCCATGAACACGATCTCGGCGAGGGCGAACCGCACGAAGAGCTTCCGGTCGAGCGGCGCGCGCAGCAGGCCCGGCACCAGACGGCGGCGCTGCACCACGCCGGCGAGCCCGAGCAGGACGAGGATCACGGCCTTGACCGTGATGAGCCACCCGTACGTCGTCGTGACGAGGTCGAGCGGCCCGGTGAGCCGGAGCGAGGCGTTCACGATGCCGGAGAACGCCACCGCGGCGAACGCCCACCCCGCGAGCGTCGAGTACCGCGAGACCACCCGGCCGGTGGCCCCCTTCATCCGGGTGCGGAGGAGCACGACGGCGACGAGTCCGCCGGCCCAGACGCAGACCGCGACGAGGTGCACCGCGAGCGAGTTCACCGCGTTCGCGTGCTCGAGCGACCCGGCCGCGTGACCGGAGAGCGCGAGGGGGAGGAGGGCGAAGAGGCCTGCCACGGTCGACACGGCGAGGGTCGTCACCCGGGTCGCGAACGCCGCGACGACCGTGCTGATGAGGATCGCCGCGGCGGAGACCACGAGCGCCTGGCCGATCTCGACCTGGAACGCGAAGAGCATGAAGTTGCGCGCGAACACCGGGCTGGTGAGCGGCACGCCGAGGGTGTTCGCCCCCGTGAAGACGATGCTGACGACCGCGGCGAGGAACCAGACCGCACCGGTGACGGCGGCCCAGCGCGCGGCCCGGTGCTGGACGCTCGACATCGCGCCGTGGTCCTTCTTCTGCGCCGGCAGCGCGAACGCCGCCACGACGAGCAGCCCGATCGTCAGGGCGGCCATCGTGTCGTGCACCACCCGTGCGACCGGCAGGCCGTACTCGACGAGGTCACCGGCGGAGACCAGCTGCTGGTTCGCGGTGAACGCGCCGGTGAGCGTCATGCCGAGGATCGAGCACGCGACGGCGAGCGGGATCGCGATGACGAGGACCGTCGCGACGGTGGACGTGCGCGCGGTGACGGGCGCGGAGTCCGGTGCCGTGCCTCCGGGCTGGGTTGCTGTGGGCGTGACGGTCATGACCGTCCAATGGTAGGTGTTCTGACTGGAGGCGCGGCGTGCGTCGCGCACGCCGGCTGCGGCCCGCCTCAGGGTCGCGGCGTCGACCCCTGCAGCTGCGCGATCCGGCCGGCCTCGTCGAAGCGCAGCGTCAGTGCCCCGTCGGGCAGCGTCATCGTGGTGCCGTCCCACGGGACACCGCGGAGGGATGCGTAGCTCCCGACCGCCCGCCGGTGGTCGGACACCTCGATCGACTGCAGCCCCTCGGTCAGCACACGGAGCACGCGCGGTGCGCTCGGCTGGTCGAACAGGATCCCGTCGAGGAGCATCCACACCCGGGTTCCCCCGCCGACGGCGCCGCTGTACCCGAACCACGACCCGGTCGCCAGTCGTGCGGCGATCGACAGCGCCCAGGACAGCTCGTAGCCGGCCCCGCGGTCGTCGTCCTCGTCGCCCGGCCAGAACGGGACCTCACCGGAGACGAGCTCCGGGACGTCGTACCGCTCGCCGAAGGCCCGGGTCGCGTTCGCGGCGCCGACGACCTGCGCCGGGAACTGCCCCGGGTTCGCCCATCCCCACAGCCAGCTGCGCGGCCCGGGCGCGGCCGAGCCGAGCAGCTGGACGGGCAGCGTCACCGTCTCCGGCCCCGTGAAACGGAACTCGCCGGCGCCCAGGTCGACGGCCCAGTCGTGCTCCGGGAACCGGTCGGCCAGCTGCAGCTGTGCCTCGTGCGCGAGGAACACCCCGTCGGTGATGAGCGTGTCCAACCCCCGTGACCGTGTCATGCGGTGGACCCTACCCCGCCGGGGTGGCGATCCGTCGCTCCCAGACGCCCTCGCTGCCGACGCCGACGAACCCGACCGCCTCGTTGACGTCGAGCATCGGTCGGTTCTCCTCGGCGTTGAACGTGATGATCGACGGGTGACCGCGGTGGTCCTGCTCGACGCGCTCGATCCCGACCACCTTGAGGAGCCACCCGAGCCGGTGCCCGCGGTGCTCGCGGAGGACGAGGGTGTCCCCCTGCATCACCGGCTGGTCGACGTTGTCCGGCACCGCCAGCTGCGTGAAACCTGCCAGGGTGGTGCTCTCGACGTGTTCGACGGCCACCGTGACCGCCGTCCGCGGAGACCGTTCGAGCAGCGCCTCGTGCTCGCGCAGCCGGTCTGCCGTCCACACGTCTTCGGGTTCCTCCATGTCGCCCTCCGGAGCGTCCGTGCTCATCCGTGTCTCGAGCAGGGCGATGCCGTCGAGCCACTGCTCGGGGGTGCGGCCGGTCCAGGTGTGCACCCGGTAGCCGGGCCCGGCGGCCGTCTCGGCGCGGGCGTGGAGTTCGCGGACCACGGACGGGTCGGCCGGGAGCGCGAGGCGGCTGATCCGGTTGACCTGACCGAACCGCCAGCCGCGAGCGGTCAGGAACCGGACGGCGGCCTCGTCCTCCGGCACCGCCCCGAACCCGGTCGGTGCCGGTCGGTACCCCGGGCCCGATGCCGGTCCGACCTGCCGGGACATCGCGGAGGTCTTCCACTGCGTGCGACCGTCGGCTCGGGCGAGCGCCTCGAGGTGATCGGCCAGCAGGGTCCCCACCCCGCGCCGGCGGTGGTCCGGAGCGACGCCGAGCCAGATCCAGCAGTTCGGCGTGCCGGGCGCCTGCTTCGTGTCGTACACCCCCGCTGCGACGACGGTGCCGTCCGACGAGTGGACGGCGACGAGCCGGCTCGGCGCCTCCGGGTCGAGGAGATAGGGGAGCTGTTCCTCGGGCGTCCAGAGGATCTCCGGCAGACCCGTCACGGACACCTCGGCGGCGTTCTGCACCGCTACCCACTCGCGGAAGGCGGCGACCCGGGCGGGGTCGTCGGTCATCGTGGCGGGGACGTCGAGTTCGGTGACGTGGTACACGGTCGGTCCCTCCGCCGTCCCGCACGGTGCAGGGCAGCCGAGCAGCTTATCGACGTGGACCCGCTGCCGCTAGGCTTCCACCGTGCTGCTCTCCGACCGCGACATCACCGCCCAGCTCGCCGAGGGCCGGATCGGCCTCGACCCGTACGACGCCTCGCTCGTCCAGCCCTCGAGCATCGACGTCCGGCTCGACAAGTTCTTCCGGCTGTTCGACAACCACAAGTACCCGCACATCGACCCCGCGGTCGACCAGCCCGACCTCACCCGTCTGGTGGAGACCGACCCGGACGAGGCGTTCGTGCTGCACCCGGGGGAGTTCGTCCTGGGCTCGACGTACGAGGTCGTGACGCTCCCCGACGACATCGCGGCGCGACTCGAGGGCAAGAGCTCGCTCGGGCGCCTCGGCCTGCTGACCCACTCGACGGCGGGCTTCATCGACCCGGGCTTCTCCGGGCACGTCACGCTCGAGCTCTCGAACGTCGCGACCCTGCCGATCAAGCTCTGGCCGGGCATGAAGATCGGGCAGCTCTGCTTCTTCCAGCTGTCGAGCCCCGCCGAGAAGCCCTACGGGTCGGCCGAGTACCAGTCGCGCTACCAGGGGCAGCGCGGCCCGACGGCCTCACGCTCGGCGCAGAACTTCCTGCGGACGGACGTCTCCGGGCGCTCCTGAGACGAGCGGCCGCCGCTCCGACGGGTCGCGGCCGGTTGTCGCCGGAGCGTGGGGACGCGCGAAATTCTGCATTCTGTGTATCGTTGCAGCATGACCGCAGTCCTCACCCGGCAGGCGACACCGGTGTCCGCCGCCGCGCTCATCCGCGACGCCCGGCTCCGCGCGGAGCTGACCCAGGTACAGCTCGCGGTCCGAGCCGGAGTCACCCAGAGCGTCATCAGCACGTACGAGAACGGCCGCCGCGAACCGTCGCTCGCCGCCTTGCAGCGGCTCCTGCTCGCCGCCGGGTTCACGACGACGATCGACCTCTGCCCGGTGGAGGACCCACCACCGCTCCGCGACCGGGTGTCGGCCGTCCGTCGGGAACTCACCGCGATCGTCGAGCGCTTCGGCGGCCGGAACCCCCGGCTGTTCGGCAGCGTGGCCCGCGGGGAGGACGGTCCGTCGAGCGACGTCGACCTGATGGTGGACCTCGATCCCGGGCTCGGCATCTTCGCGCTGATGCGGATCCAGGACGGCGCGGAGCAGCTCCTCGGCGTGCGCGTCGACGTCGTGGACGCGGCGGGCATGGGAAACGACGCGGTGCAGGACGCGGTGCCGCTGTGAGCCGGCAGGTCGGGGACCGCCTCGACGACGTCCTCACGGCGTGTGCGGTGATCCGCCGGTACGTCGACGACGGGTCGTTGCCGGAGGAGCTCGTGTACGACGCGGTCCGGATGCGTCTCGTCGAGATCGGTGAGGCGGTCCGGATGCTCCCGAGTTCGGTCACCTCGACCGAACCGGGCATCCCGTGGTCGCGGGTGTCGCTGCTGGGGGAGCGGCTCACCCGTCGGTACTTCGACACGACGCCGGCAGTGGTCTTCGGGACGGCCAGGGTGGACGTGCCGTCGCTGTGCGACGCGGTCCGCCGCTTGCGCGCCGCGCACTGCTCGTCGTGACCGCCGTCGGACTGGAGGCCCGTGGCGGCGCCGCCACGGGCCTCCAGTCCGACGCCCCGTGCGTGCACCGCACGTCGCCAGTCCGACGCCCCGTGCGTGCACCGCACGTCGCCCGCCCGACGCAGGACGGCCCCGCCTCGCCGAAGCGAGACGGGGCCGTCCGTGTGTGCTGAGGAGATCAGCCCTTCTTGGCGAGCGCCTCGAGGGTGTCGTTGCCCTTGTAGGCCTCGACCGCGTTCTCCTTGGTGACGAGGATCGGGGTCAGCTCGACCGCCGGGACCACCTTGGCACCGTTGTCGTTGTTCTTGTCCTTGGTCGTCTTCGGCGTCTTGCCGTCAGCGAGGTCGGACACCAGGTCGATGGCCGCCTGGGCCTCTTCCGTCGTGTTCTTGTAGATCGTCGAGTACTGCGTGCCGTTCATGATGAGCGGGATCGACGCGGTCTCGGAGTCCTGACCGGTGACGATGGGGTTCGGCTTGCCGGCCGCCTTCGTCGCGGTGAGGATCGCACGGGCGAGCGTGTCGTTCGGCGACAGGACGCCGTCGAGCTCGGTGCTCGTGTACGACTTCGTCAGGATGTCGGTCATGCGCGACTGGGCGTTCTGCGCGAGCCAGCCCTGCGTGGTGACCTTCGAGAACGAGGTCTGACCCGAGACGACCTTGATCGTGCCGTCGTCGATCTTCGGCTGGAGGACGTCCATCGCACCGTTGAAGAACACGGAGGCGTTGGCGTCGTCCGGCGAACCGGCGAAGAGCTCGACGTTGTACGGGCCGCTCGACTTCTTGGCCTTCATGCCGTCGAGGAGAGCCTGCGCCTGCAGCTGACCGACCTTGAAGTTGTTGAAGGCGACGTAGTAGTCGACGTTCTTGGTGTTCAGGATGTTGCGGTCCCAGGCGATGACCGTCGCGCCGGACTTCTTCGCCGCGGAGACCTGCGTGCCGAGCTGCGAGCCGTCGGCCGCACCGACGATGATCGCCTTCGCGCCCTTGGTCACCATCGACTGGATCTGACCCTGCTGGTCGGGGACCGGGTTGCCGGCGTTCGCGTACTGGATGTCGGCCTTGAAGCCGGCGTCCTCGATCGACTTCTTGAACGCGGCGCCCGCGAGCACCCAGTTCTGCGAGGTCTTCGCCGGGAGGGCGACACCGATGAGGTCGCCCTTCTTGATGCCCGAGTCGGAGCCCGAGTCGGTGCCGCGAGCCGAGCAGCCGCTGAGGGCGAGGCCCGCGACGAGTGCCAGGCCGATGCCGGCGATGAGCTTCTTGCGCATGAGATTGCTTTCTCTTCGTTGAGGAGGGATTGCTGTGGTGAGGGGTTCGTGCGGTCGGCCACCGGAGCGGCCGACCGCCACGTCTTTACTGGGTGTTGACCTTCTCCGGCTGGTCCTCGATGGACCGCGGCTGCTGCGAGGCCACGGTGTTCTGTTCCGTGTCCTTCCGCTGGAACTGCCGCATCATGCCGCCGATGAGCGAAGGACGACCCTGCGACTTGGAGTAGACGTCGAAGGCGACGGCCACGAGCAGGACCAGACCGCGGATGATCTGTACGCGGTTCGACTCGAGGCCGATCAGCGACAGACCGTTCGAGAGGAGCGCCATCACGAGACCACCGATGATGGAACCGGAGATGGTGCCGATGCCACCGGCGACCGCGGCGCCACCGACGAACACGGCGGCGATCGCGTCGAGCTCCCAGCCGGTGCCGTCAGCCGGGCCCGAAGCACCCGAGTAGCCGACGAACACCATGCCGGCGATCGCGGCGAGGACCGACATGTTCATCATGACGAAGAAGTTGACCTTGCGGGCGCTGACGCCGGACAGGATCGCGGCGTTCGCGTTGCCACCGACGGCGTAGACCTGGCGGCCGAAGATCGTGTTCTTGGTGATGAAGCCGTAGACGATGGTCAGGACGCCGAGGATGATCGCGACGATCGGGATCGACGTGCCGACCGGGCCGGCGGCGAACAGGTAGGTGGCGACGAGGGTCACCAGGACGAGGACGCCGGTGCGGACGATCGAGACCCAGAGCGGGAGGAGCTCGGCCTGCATCTTCTTGCGACGCTGGCGGCCACGGGCCTCCATGAAGATCAGCACGAGGCAGGTGACGATGCCGAGGATCAGCGTGCCGTTGGAGAACCCGAAGTCCGGACCGAAGTCGGGCAGGAAGCCCGCGCCGATCGTCGTGTAGTCGTCGGGGACGGGCACGGACGTCGAGTTGCCGATGATCTGGTTCGCACCGCGGAAGATCAGCTGACCGGCGAGCGTCACGATGAAGGCCGGGACCTTCACGAACGCGACCCAGAAGCCCTGCCACGCGCCGACCGCGGCACCCACGGCGAGGCCGAGGATGATGGCGAGCCAGGCCGGGAAGTTCCACTGCGACATGGACTGCGCCACGATGATGCCCGTGAACGCCGCGACCGAACCGACCGACAGGTCGATGTGGCCGGCGATGATCACCATCACCATCCCCAGCGCGAGGATGAGGATGTAGGAGTACTGCAGGAACACGTTGATGATGTTCGTGGGCTCGAGGATGAGCCCGTTCGTGGCGATCGAGAAGATGATCAGGATCGCGATCAACGCGATGATCATGCCGTACTGGCCGATGGAGTTGCCCTTGCCGAAGAGCAGTTTCAGGTTCTTCATGAGACGGGAGCGCCCTTCCGCGCGGAGGTCATGCTGCGCATGAGCGTTTCTGGATCGGCCTGGTCCGCGGGGACGTCAGCCGTGATCTGGCCCTCGAAGATCGTGTAGATCCGGTCGGAGAGGCCGAGGAGTTCGGGGAGCTCGGAGGAGATGAGGATGATGCCCTTCCCCTGTGCTGCGAGCTGCTGGATGATGCCGTAGATCTCGAACTTCGCGCCCACGTCGATGCCGCGGGTCGGTTCGTCGAGGATGAGGATGTCCGGGTCGGTGAACATCCACTTGGACAGGACGACCTTCTGCTGGTTCCCGCCGGAGAGCTTCCCGACGTTCTCCTCGACCGTCGGCACCTTGGTGCGGAGCAGCTTCCGGTACTTCTCGGCGACGTCGTACTCCTCCAGGGAGTCGACGACACCGGCCTTCGAGATCTTCTGCAGGTCGGCCGAGACCGTGGAGCGCTTGACCGTGTCGAGCAGGTTCAGCCCCAGGGCCTTGCGGTCCTCGGAGACGTAGCCCATGCCGTTCTCGATCGCCTGCTGGACGTTGGTGACCTTGATCTCGTGGCCGTCCTTGATGATCTGACCGCCGAGCCAGGTGCCGTACGAGCGTCCGAACAGGCTCATCGCCAGCTCGGTGCGGCCGGCGCCCATCAGGCCCGCGAAGCCGACGATCTCGCCGCGCTTCACGTGGAAGTTCGAGCCCTTGCAGACCAGGCGCGACGCGTCGAGCGGGTGCTGCACGGTCCAGTCGCGGACCTCGAAGAAGGTCTCGCCGATCTTCGGGGTGCGGTCCGGGAAGCGGGACTCGAGCGACCGGCCGACCATGCCGCGGATGATGCGGTCCTCGTTGACGCCGTCGCCCTTGACGTTCAGCGTCTCGATGGTCTTGCCGTCGCGGATGATCGTGATCTCGTCGGCGATCTGCTCGATCTCGTTCAGCTTGTGGCTGATGATGATGCTCGAGATGCCCTTGGCCTTCAGCCCGACGATGAGGTCGAGCAGGTGCTGCGAGTCGTTCTCGTTGAGCGCGGCGGTCGGCTCGTCGAGGATGAGGAGCTTGACGTCCTTGTGCAGGGCCTTGGCGATCTCGACGAGCTGCTGCTTGCCGACGCCGATGCTCTTGATCTGCGTGTCCGGGTCGTCGCTGAGGCCGACGCGGGCGAGCAGGTCCTGGGCGCGCAGCTGCGCGGCGGTCCAGTCGATGACGCCGAACTTGCCGGGCTCGTTGCCGAGGAACAGGTTCTCGGTGATCGAGAGCTCCGGGATGAGCGCGAGCTCCTGGTGGATGATGACGATGCCGGCCTGCTCGGACTGCTTGATGTCCTTGAAGCGGACCTCGTCGCCCTCGAAGACGATCTCGCCCTCGTAGGTGCCGTAGGGGTAGACGCCCGACAGGACCTTCATCAGGGTCGACTTGCCGGCGCCGTTCTCGCCGCAGATCGCGTGGATCTCGCCGGCTCGGACGCTGAGCGAGACGTCGGAGAGCGCCTTCACACCAGGGAACTCCTTGGTGATCGAACGCATCTCGAGGATCGTCTCGGGTGCGGTGATCGACCGGGTCTCGAGTCCGGTGTCGATCGGGGTTGACGCCACGGTGCATCTCCTTCTGCCGCTGCGATGCGGCAGTTTCTTCGGGTGGTTCTGCTGCGGCAACGAAAGGGCACAGGGAGTCTGTGTGGACCTCGTTGTCGTGTCCGGTGTCCTGCCGCGCTGTCGTTTCTGACGAGCTCGTGACGGTCATGTGACCGTTCACATCGGCGGAACGGAGGTAATACTACGCACGGGATCGGCGCGGCTGTCAATTCGGATTGGTCGCGTTTTCGTAACGGCCCGCGTGATGTGGCGGAACCAGGGGCCGCGCGTCCCCCGCGTTGGGGTGATCGTGCGGTGTTCCGCACCCGGGTGCGCGAGTGCGGCAGCGGTCGTCGAGCGTGCGTCCACATCGGCCTGGAGGCACGTGGCGGACCCGCCACGCGCCTCCAGGCCGCCCTGTGGTCGCGTCAGCGCTTGCGGGGCGCGCTCGTCGAGCCGCGCACGACGAGCTGGGGCACGATGTCGATCGGCCGGAGCAGTTCGTCGTCGCCGGGCAGGAGCAGGTCCACGCAGCGTCGACCGAGTTCGGCGAAGTCGACCTGCACCGTCGTGAGGGGCGGCCAGAAGTGCTTCGCCTCGGGGATGTCGTCGTACCCGACCACGGACAGGTCGCCCGGCACGTCCAGCCCGTACGAGCGCGCGGCGTGCATCACACCGAGCGCCATCGCGTCGTTCGAGCAGAACACCGCGGTGCAGTCCCGCCAACGCAGCAGTTCGCGGCCGGCGTGGTAGCCGAAGTCGGCGCTCCAGTCACCCAGGATCGGCGGCACCACGGGCATGTCCCGGTCGGACATCTCGCGGAGGAAGCCCTGCATCCGGGCGTCCGCCTCGATCCAGTCCTGCGGCCCCGCGATGTGCCGGACGTACTCGTGCCCGAGGTCGAGCAGGTGCGCGGTCGCCAGCCGGGCGCCCTCCATCTGGTCGACCCAGAGCGCCGTCGGGTCCTCACCGACGCTCGAGCGCATCGTCACGTAGGGGGTCCGGATGCCGAGTTCCTCGATGAGGTCGAACACCCGCTGCTGGGGCGCGATGACCACGATGCCCTCGACGTCCTGGTCGAGCAGGTGTCCGAGGCCGTCGCGCACCGCGGTGTCCGTGGGCTCCGCGATGTTCGCCGTCGTCACCGAGTAGCCCCGGCTGACGGCGGCGTCCTCGATGGCCTGCATCGTCACCGCCGGCCCGTAGTGCGAGCGCTGCGCGGTGAGCACGCCGATGGTGCGGGTGCGACTGGTGACCAGCGCCCGCGCCGCCCGGTTGGGTCGGTACTGCAGCTGCTCCATCGCGGCGAGGACCTTGTCACGGGTCTCCGCCCGGATCGCGTCCGAGTTGTTGAGCACTCGTGACACGGTCTGGTGCGACACGCCTGCGATCCGCGCCACGTCGCGGATGCTCGGCGACCGCGGTTGCTGTGTCCGCGTCGACGCCATTGCTACTCGTTTCCTGCTCGGTGTCGTGGCACCGCGATGTGCACGTTCACATACCGAGCCAGATCATTATGCACGCCCTGAGCATCCACGCCAGCTGAGTTGTGGTTCGAAGGTCCATGGGTTAGCGTTGACGTCGTATCCGGCATATCACCACCGGAGCGCACAACTGCAGATCGGCCGTCCCACCCGAGGGACGGCAGTCGCTCCAGACCTCAGAGAACAGCGGCACCCGCAGCGCACCAGCGCTGGGGTGTCGCTGTTTTTTTGTGCCCGGACGCCCCCAGCACCCCACGCACCCCAGCACCCCACGCACCCCAGCACCCACCCACCACGAAGGAGTGGTCTTGACCAAGTCCCGCAGACTGACGAGCTTCATCGTCCTGTCCATGACCGGCGGCGTGATCTTCCAGGTCGCGTACATCCGGTTCGTGTTCCTCGCGGACACGGCCCACGCGCTCGGCATCTCCGTCCAGCGCTACGGCGAGATCACCTCGGTCTTCGGTGCCGTCGCCGTGGTCATGTACTTCTGCGGCGGGTGGTTCGCCGACCGCTTCTCGCCGAAGGCCCTCATCGTCGTCGCCCTCGCGGGCATGGGCGTGGTCGACCTCTGGCTCGCGACCGTGCCGGGGGAGACCGGCATCGTCGTCGCCCACGTCCTGATGGCCGTGCTCGGGATGGGGCTCTACTGGTCCTCGCTCGTCAAGCTCGTCTCGATGCTCGGTTCGGCCGACGAGCAAGGCAGGCTCTTCGGCTGGCTCGAGGGCGTCCGTGGCATCACCTCGACGGTCATCGGGTTCATCGGTGCCGGGATCGTCGCGGCCGCGATCGCCGACGCCGACGGGGTGCTCTGGGTGATGCGGATCTACGGCGTGCTCTGCCTCGTGTTCGCGGTGCTCGTGCTCCTCGTGGTCCGCGCCGACCGCGATGCAGTCGGCCAGGTCGGTCGGCAGACGGTCACGCTCCGGGAGCTCGGCGCCGCCGCCCGCAACAAGTACACCTGGCTGATCGGCTCCTCGATCATGCTGATGTACTGCTTCTACACGCTGCTCGGGTACCTCACGCCGCTGCTCCAAGACGGGTTCGCGGTGCCCGTCGTCCTGCTCGGGGCGATCGGTGTCGTCCGGACCTACGTGTTCCAGATCGTCGGCGGGCCGGTCGGCGGTCTGCTCGTCGACCGCTGGACCAAGTCGTCCCCGGCGTTCCTCCGCTGGGCCTTCGTCGTCGCGGCGGTCAGCGCGTTCGGGTTCCTCGTCCTGCCGCACGACCCCGCGCTCGTCTGGATCGCCGTGGTGCTCATGATCGTGATGTGCCTCGCGCTGTTCACCTCGCGCGGCGTCTACTGGGCGCAGGTCGGCGAGGTCGAGGTCCCGCTCGCCCAGCGCGGCGGCGTGATCGGCCTGGCCTCGGGCATCGCCTACCTGCCGGACGCCTTCCTCCCCGCCCTCGGCGCCTGGTGGGTCGGCGACCCGTCCAACGGCGTCGCGTCCCAGGGCGGCGGCTACACGACGCTGTTCGCCGTGCTGATCGGCGCAGCCGTCCTCGGCGTCCTCCTCACCACCCTCACCATGCGCGTCCGCGCTCGCGAGCTCGCCCGCCGCAGCGTGCCCGACGTCGCCGTCGCCGCGTGACCCGGCGGACCGCCAGCACCCCCACGAAAGGACCCCACCCCATGGACATCCGCGACTTCTCGATGGACCTGTTCTCGCTCGCCGGCAAGCGGGTCATCGTGACCGGCGGCAACTCGGGCCTCGGACAGGCGTTCTCGCTCGCCCTCGCGAAGGCCGGTGCCGACGTCTTCGTCCCGAGCGTCGTCGACGACGACGGCACGACGCGTGCACTCATCGAGGCCGAGGGCCGCCGGTACGAGTTCCTGCAGATCGACCTCACCGCCGACGACGCCCCGGCGCAGATCGTCGACACCTGCGTCGATCGGCTCGGCGGTGTCGACGTGCTCGTGAACTCCGCGGGCATCTGCCTGCTCGACGAGGTCGAGTCCTTCGACCGTGCCCGGTGGGACCCGATGATCGCCGTGAACCTCACCGCGCCGTTCGCCCTCGGGCACGTGGTCGCGAAGCACTTCGCCCGGCAGGGCTCCGGCAAGATCATCAACATCGCGTCGCTGTTCGCGTTCCTCGGCGGCCAGTGGTCCCCGGCGTACGCGGCCACGAAGCACGGCATCGTCGGGTTCACGAAGGCGTACTGCGACGAGCTCGCGCGGCACAACGTGCAGGTGAACGCGATCGCCCCCGGGTACTTCGCGACGAAGATCACCGAGCAGACCCGGGCGGACCCGGAAACGAACCAGCGCGTCCTCGACCACATCCCCGCCGGCCGCTGGGGCGACGTCGCCGACCTGATGGGCGCGACCGTCTTCCTCGCTTCACGTGCGTCCGACTACGTCAACGGCCACACGCTGACGGTCGACGGCGGGTACCTCGTGCGCTGACGCCGCCCTCCCGACCAGCCCAACGGAACACACCAACGAAAGGCTCACCACCATGATCGACTCGATCGCCACACTCGACCGGGCCGAGATCCTCACGCGTCTCGCCGCCATCGTCCGCCCCGACCAGATCGACACGGACGAGCAGCAGCTCAAGGACGCCTCGGTCGACCGCTTCAAGAAGTACCAGTCGGTGCACGGCATCTACGACGCTCCGACACCCGTCGCCATCGTCAACGCCGAGTCCACCGAGGACGTCGCCGCGATCCTCGCGTTCGCGAACGACACCCTCGTGAACATCGTCCCCCGCACCGGTCGCACGGGCACCGAGGGTGGCCTCGAGACGAGCGTCGTCGACACGATCGTCCTCGACTGCTCGCGGATGGACGCCGTCCTGCGCATCGACCCCGAGAACATGCAGGTCACGGTGCAGGCCGGCGTGCCGCTCCAGCGCCTCGAGGACGAGCTCCGCCTGCAGGGCCTCACCACGGGGCACTCGCCGCAGTCGAAGCCGCTCGCGCAGTACGGCGGCCTCGTCGCGACGCGCTCGATCGGCCAGTTCTCGACGCTCTACGGCGCGATCGAGGACATGGTCGTCGGGCTCGAGGCCGTGTTCCCCGGCGGCGCGGTCCGTCGCATCAAGGCCGTCCCGCGCCGATCGGCCGGACCGGACATCCGCCACGTCGTCATCGGCAACGAGGGTGCGCTCTGCGTCATCACCGAGGTCACGGTCAAGGTCTTCCGGTACCAGCCGGAGAACAACGAGTTCCACGGCGCGCTCGTCGACGACATGCGCACCGGCATCGCGATCCTCCGCGAGGTCATCACGAACGGCTTCCACCCCTCGGTCGTCCGCCTGTACTCGCCGGAGGACGCGAACCAGCACTTCTCGCACTTCTCGAAGGACAAGTGCGTCGTCGTCTTCGTGGCCGAGGGCCCCGCCGGCATCGTCCAGGCCACCAGTGAGGAGATCCAGCGCGTCCTCGACCAGCACCCGCACGAGAAGGTCGACCCGGCGCGCATCGAGGAGTGGTTCGCGGGCCTCAACTGGGGTCAGGACAAGATCGACGCCGAGAAGGCCGTCATGCTCACCGACCGCCAGCTCGGCTACACGACCGAGATCTCGGCCGACTGGTCCGCCGTCGGCGACGTGTACGACGCGGTCATCGAACGCATCCGGAACGAGTACCCGCACGCCGGCGACCTCACGATGCTCGGCGGCCACTCGTCGCACAGCTACCAGACCGGCACGAACATGTACTTCGTGTACGACTACCGGATCGACTGCTCCCCGGAGGAGGAGATCGAGAAGTACCACATCCCCCTCAACGCGATCATCGTCGAAGAGGCGCTGCGCCACGGCGGCTCGATGGTCCACCATCACGGCGTCGGCAAGTACCGCACCCCGTGGGTGGAAGAGGAACACGGTTCCGCGTTCGCGATCATGCAGGGGCTCAAGGCGCAGTTCGACCCGAAGGGCATCATGAACAAGGGCACGGTCTTCCCGGCCGCGGGCGCGATCCAGCCGGCCGCCGAGCACCCGGAAACGACCTTCCGCGCATGACCAGGTACCTCGTCGGCATCGACAACGGTTCGCAGTCGTCGAAGGTCACCGTCTTCGACGAGCGGGGCGGGGTCGTCGCCGAGGGGCGCGTCCCGCTGCGGCCGAACCACACGCCGGCACCTGGTGTCGTCGAGCACCCGGACGACGACCTCTGGGACTCGATCGCGGCCGCCTGCCGGATCGCGATGGCGGAGTTCCCCGGTGACCCCTCCGAGATCGTCGGCGTCGGGCTCTGCACCATCCGCTTCTGCCGGGCGGTGCTGCGGGCCGACGGGTCGCTTGCACAGCCGGTGATGAGCTGGATGGACGCCCGCGTGGATGGCCCGTTCGTGCCCGAGCGCGACGACGTCGCGTACGTCACCACGTCCTCCGGGTACGTCACGCACCGGCTCACCGGCACGTTCCGGGACACGGCGGCGAACTACCAGGGCGCGTGGCCCATCGACACCGAGACGTGGCGGTGGAGCACCGATGCGGCGTCGTATGCCGCCACCGGCATGCAGCGACAGCAGCTCTTCGAGCTCGTCGACCCCGGAGACCAGCTCGGCAGCGTGACGGCCGCTGCGGCCGCCGCCACGGGCCTCCCGGTCGGCCTGCCGGTGATCGCCACGGCGAACGACAAGGCGGTGGAAGCGCTCGGCTGCGGGCTGCTCGACCCGACGACGCTCCTCGTCTCCCTCGGCACCTACATCGCGGGCATGTCCGTCGGGGACCGCGACATCTCCGGTGCGACCGACTTCTGGACGAACTTCGGATCAGAGCCGGGGCGCTACCTCTACGAGTCCGGAGGCATCCGCCGGGGCATGTGGACGGTCAGCTGGTTCCGCGACCTGCTCGGACCGGACGCGGCCGCTGCCGCCGAGGCAACGGGGGAGCGCGTCGAGGAACGGCTCAACCGCGAGGCCGAGTCCGTCCCGGCGGGCTCCGACGGCCTGCTGACCGTGCTCGACTGGCTCGCTCCCGCGGACGCGGGCTTCCGGAAGGGCTCGATCCTCGGGTTCGACCGGCGGCACGGCCGGGCGCACGTCTACCGGTCCATCCTCGAGGGCATCGCGATGACGATGCGGGAGCGCGTCGACGCGATGGCCGCCGAGCTCGGCACACCGTACGAGCGGGTCGTCGTCTCCGGCGGTGGGTCGTCCTCCGACCTGATGATGCGCGTGATGGCCGACGTCTTCCAGCTGCCGACGATCCGGATCGTCGGGGACAGCGCGGCCGCACGCGGGGCGGCGGTCTGCGCCGCAGTCGCGACCGGGGTGCACCCGTCGTTCGCAGCGGCGGCGGAGGCGATGGTCGTGGAGCGGGACCGCTTCGCGCCGGACCCGTCGACGGCGGCCGTCTACGACGCGCTGCGCGCGGTGCACGCCGACGTCACCGCGCACACCGATGACCTGTACCGACAGACCGCGGCGATCGTCGGTTGACGCGAGCGGACGACGGCCCGGAGGCACGGTGCCAGCGGACACCGCGCCTCCAGGCCGTCGACGCGACGGCGTCTACAGCCAGTTGCGCTTGCGGAAGACCGCCCAGAGGACGCCCATCAGGACGAGCATCCCGACGATCGCGACGGGGTAGCCGTACCGCCAGTGCAGCTCCGGCATGTGGTCGAAGTTCATCCCGTAGACGCCGGCGATGAGCCCGGGTGCGAAGAGGATCGCCGCCCACGACGAGATCTTCTTCACCTCCTCGCCCTGGCGGTGGGCCGCACGGGCGAGCTGTCGGCTCTCCTCGCCCTGGGCGAGGCTCGCGCTCGTCATCCGCCGCATCGCCTCGTTCTGCTCCTGCGATACCAGGGTCGCGTGCAGGGTCAGGGCGTTCTCGAGCAGCGCCCGGAACGAGTCCACCCGCTCGGTGACCCGGAGCGCGTGGTCGAGGACGTTCCGGAGCCGGTGCTGCACCTCGTCGTCGACGCCGTACTTGTCCGAGCCGCGGAGCAGGCCCTTCACCATCGCGGGCACCGGCTTCGTCGCCCGCTGGAACCCGAGCACCTCGCTGAGCAGCTGGTAGATCCGCTTCGAGACGCCCGGGTCGACCTGCCCGGCGAACAGCTGGTCCTCGATCGCGTCGATCTGGTCCTGCAGGATCTCGACCACCGGGGCGTAGCCGTCCACGACCTCGTCGAGCACCGCGGCGGTGACGGCCTCGGAGCCCTTCGCGAGGAACTCCGGATCGGCCTCGACCCGCGTGCGGAGCGCCGCGAGGTCGGGGCGCTCGGCGTGCCGGACGCTCACGACGAAGCGGTCGCCGACGAACAGGTGGACCTCGCCGAACGTGACGGACTCGTTCCGGGCGTCGAACCACGCGGGCCGGAGCACGAGGAAGAGGGTGTCGCCGTACCGCTCGAGCTTGGCGCGCTGGTGGCCCTTCCGAGCGTCCTCGACGGCCTGCTCGTGCAGGTCGAACTCGGTCGCGACGGCCTGCAGCTCCGATGGATCGGGTCGGAGCAGCCCGATCCACGCGAGGTCTCCCCGCGTGTCGGGCGACAGGGTCGACGGCGACTCGACCCGACGTCCTCGGACGTAGATCCCGTTGTCGATCAGTGCCATGCGGTGCTCCTCTCGGGAGCAGGCAGGCGCGATGCACTCCGGGCGGACCCGGGGCAGGGCGTGGTTCAGCGAACGGGCACGGCGACGACCGTCAGGGGCGGCCGGCCCGATCGAGGATGGTCACCCGACATCGCGCCTCACCTGCCCTTCTGGTCCGTCGCGGCCACGGTCCGTGGCGCGCTGGGCCACCTCCGTGGCCGACGACCGACCCTACTCCGGTCGTCGGAGCGCGCCAAGTGAGCGGGCGTTCAGCCTCGTCGCGCTCGATGCCTCGGCTCGGATCGGTGCGTTCACATGCCCCAGACGTCGCGGTCGGACGACGCCACCGCGACCGCACCCGCGCCGAGGGCCGCCACCACATCGGCCTTGTCGCACACCAGGCCACCGGCGATGATCGGCACGTCGATGTCGTCGCGGAGCCAGGTGATCACGCGCGGCATGCACCCGGGCAGGATCTCGATCGCGTCGGGCTTCGCCTGCTCGACGACGCGGGGGAGCTGGTGGTACGAGAACGAGTCGACGAGGAAGAAACGCTGCACCGCCACGAGGCCCGCGCGCTTCGCCGCCCGCACCAGGTTCGACTTCGTCGACAGCACCCCGTCTGCGCGGGTGTGCTCCGCGAGCCAGGTCACCACGACCTCGCGCGCGGCGAACCCGTCGAGCAGGTCGACGTCCACGAAGACCGTCTTGCCAGCGGCCTTCGCGCGGTCGACGATCTCCACGATGTCGAGGACGCTGCCGTACAGGACGAACACCACGCCCCGGTCGGAGGCGAGTACCTGCCCGAGGGCCGAGGCGTCCTTGACGCTGGCGATCACCGGGTCGTCACGGAGCGCTTCGAGCACGGCGTCCGCGGCGGAGGTGCTGCGCGCGACGTCGCGCTCCGTGGTGGTCATGCCCACCATTGTCGACGGCCGGCCCTGGAAACGGGCTGCCCGATCGAGCGGGATCAGCGCGTCAGGTGCAGCCCGGCCGACGACAGCTCGGTGAGCTGCCAGCCGAGCCAGGGGCTCCAGGCGAACGGCGCACCGTCGACCGAGGCGAACAGCGACTCCTCGGAGACCCAGGCGTACTCGGCGACCTCGTCGTCCGCGGGTGCCGGGACGTCGTCGGTGACCGCGCGGTACACCGGGCAGACCTCGTTCTCGACGATGCCCGAGGCGTCGACCGCCCGGTACCGGAAGTCCGGCAGCACGAGTTCGACGTCGCGCACGGCGATCCCGAGTTCGCGCGAAGCTCGGCGGGCGATGGCGTCCTCGAACGACTCGTCCGGCCCGGGGTGCCCGCAGAACGTGTTCGTCCACACCCCCGGCCACGTCTTCTTCGACAGCGCTCGGCGGGTCACGAGGACCTCGCCGTCGGTGTTCCGCACATGGCAGGAGAACGCCAGGTGGAGGGGCGTGTGGTCTGTGTGCACCGTGAACTTGTCGGCCGTGCCGATCGGGGTACGATCCTCGGCCAGAAGCACCACGGTTTCAGGGAAAGTGCTCATCTGCACCGATAGGTTAGGCCAATGAGCGAGGAAGCGGCCACCGTGGCGCACATCGACCTCGCGCTCGTCGACGACTGCCTCGAGCGCTTCTTCGCTGTGTCGTCGGCCCGCGCCGAGCGGTACGGACGACCATCGGAAGAACTCTGGCGAGTGCTCCGCAAGGCGAGCATGGGCGGGAAGCGCTTCCGTCCGCGCATGGTCCTCACCGCGTACAGCGGGTTGCGCGGCGACGACGCGCACGCCGCCGCGAACGTCGCCGCCGCCTACGAACTGCTGCACACCGCGCTGGTCGTGCACGACGACGTCATCGACCGCGACTGGTCCCGCCGGGGGCAGCCGAACGTCGCCGGGTCGTTCCGTGACACCGGCACGACGGGCGGCCTGCCGCTGCCGACCGCCGAGCACCGCGGCATGAGCGCCGCGGTGATCGCCGGGGACCTCGCGCTCGCCGCAGCCCCGCGCTTCATCGAGGCGTCGGGCGTCACCGGGGACCGACGCGCCCGGCTGCTCGAACTGCTGGACGAAGCCGTGTTCGCGAGCGCCGCGGGTGAGATGACCGACGTCGATCTCGCGCTCGGGGTGATGCCGACCGTCGACGAGGTCCTCGCGATGGAGCGTGCGAAGACGAGCGTGTACTCGTTCGAGGCGCCGCTGCAGTCCGGTGCGGTGCTCGCCGGCGCGAGCGAGGAGACGGTCACCGCGCTCGGCGCCTTCGGCCGCGAGATCGGCATCGCGTACCAGATCGTGGACGACCTGCTCGGGGTGTTCGGCGACGAGACGATGACGGGCAAGAGCGTCCTCGGCGACCTCCGCGAGGGCAAGCGCACGATGCTCATCGCCCACGCGGCGACGACCGACTGCTGGCCCCAGCTCGAGCCGTACCTCGGCGATCCCGACCTGACCGAGGAGCGCGCGGACGAGGTCCGTGCGACCCTGGTGTCCTGCGGTGCCCGCGCGGCGGCGGAGTCCCGCGTCGCCGAGCACGCCGCCCTCGCCCGTGCCGAACTCGCCGGACTGCCGTACGACCTCGCCGACCGCCTGGAGGGCCTCGTGACCGAACTCGTGGAGCGCGCACGGTGAGTCACAGCACCACTCCGCGTCTGGCCCTCTACGACGCGACGGCCGAGGCAGCCTCCGGGGTCGTCATCGACCGGTACTCGACGTCGTTCGGACTCGCCAGCCGTCTGCTCGCCAAGGACACGCGCGAGCACATCCGGAACGTGTACGCCCTCGTCCGCGTCGCCGACGAGGTCGTCGACGGTCCCGCGACCGAGGCCGGGCTCGACCACGACCTGGCGCGCACGGTGCTCGACGAGCTCGAGACCGACACCGAACGGGCCATCGCGCTCGGCTTCTCGGTGAACCCCGTCGTGCACGCGTTCGCCCGCACTGCCCGGGTCACCGGCTTCGGTCCCGAGCTCACGAGGCCGTTCTTCGCCTCGATGCGGATGGACCTCGAGCGCACCGAGCACGACGACGCCTCGTTCGCCACCTACGTGTACGGCTCGGCCGAGGTCGTGGGGCTGATGTGCCTCCGCGCGTTCGTGTACCGCGCCGGTCGGCCGACGTTCGACGACGCCGTGCTCGTCGACGGCGCCCGGGCCCTCGGTGCGGCGTTCCAGAAGGTGAACTTCCTGCGCGACCTGCACGCCGACTTCGAGGTCCTGGGGCGGTCGTACTTCCCGGGCGTCGAGGTCCGCACGTTCGACGAGGCCACGAAGGACCGGCTCGTCGCCGACGTCCAGTCCGACCTCGACCGGGCGGCGCGTACGGTCCCGCTCCTGCCGGCGGACGCCCGCAACGCGGTCGCGCTGGCGCACGCGCTCTTCCAGGAGCTGAACGACCGGATCGCGGCGACGCCGGCGAACCTCCTCATCACGACGCGCGTCCGCGTGCCGAACCCCGTGAAGGCGCGGCTCGCCGCGCAGGTGCTCACCCGACGCGCACCTCTGCGGTCACGTGGCGCCACGAACCGCCCTGGAGGCACGTCATGACCCCGCCCCGCGCCTCCAGTCCGAAGAAGGCGGCTTCCAAGCGGAAGGTGCCCGCCCGGCGCGCAGTCGTCATCGGGGGTGGCATCAGCGGGCTCGCGTCCGCCGCCCTGCTGGCCCGCGACGGCTTCTCGGTGACGGTGCTCGAGCAGCGGAAGGCGCTCGGCGGCCGTGCCGGTTCGTGGGAGCAGGACGGCTTCCGGTTCGACACGGGTCCGTCGTGGTACCTCATGCCCGAGGTCTTCGACCACTTCTTCCAGCTGCTCGGCACCTCGGCCGACGCCGAGCTCGACCTGGTGAAGCTCGACCCCGGGTACCGCGTCTACAGCGAGGGCCACGACGAGCCCATCGACCTCCGTGCCGACCGCGAGGCGAACATCGCCCTGTTCGAGTCGGTCGAGCCGGGTGCGGGCGCGAAGATCCGGAAGTACCTCGCCTCGGCCGAGGACACCTACGCGATGGCGATCCGCCGGTTCCTCTACACGTCGTTCCAGGACCTCCGGAAGCTGGCCGCCCCGGACGTCCTCCGCCGCCTGCCGAAGCTCGCCCGCCTGCTCATCGAGCCCCTGTCGACGTTCGCCGAGTCCGCCGTGAAGGACCGTCGGCTCTGGCAGGTCCTCGGCTACCCCGCGGTGTTCCTCGGCACGAGCCCGTACGCCGCGCCGAGCATGTACCACCTGATGAGCCACCTCGACCTGGCCGACGGGGTGCTCTACCCGAAGGGCGGCATCACCGAGGTCATCTCCGCGGTCGAGCGGGTCGCCCGACGCGAGGGCGCCTCGATCATCGCCGGTGCGAAGGTCGAGCGGATCGTCGTCGAGGACGGACACGTCACCGGTGTCGTCCACCGCGACCGTCGGGGCGTGCAGCACACCGCCCCCGCCGACCTCGTGGTGAGCGCGGCCGACCTCCGGCACACCGAGCTCCAGCTGCTCGACAAGGAGCACCGCACGTACCCGGCGGCGCACTGGCAGAAGCGCGACCCGGGGCCGAGCGCCGTCCTCGTGTACCTCGGCATCGACGGGCCGACGCCCGGCCTCCTCCACCACACCCTCGTGTTCACCGAGGACTGGAAGGCGAACTTCGGCGCGATCTTCGGCGCCGACCGGCACGTCCCGGACCCCGCGTCGATCTACGTCTGCGCCCCGTCCGAGACCGACTCGACGGTCGCTCCGCCCGGGTCGAGCAACCTCTTCATCCTGGTGCCGCTCCCCGCGGACCTGTCGATCGGGAAGGGCGGCATCGACGGCGCCGGCGACTACGAGGTCGAGCGGATCGCGGACCGCGCGATCGACGTCGTCGCCGAACGCGCCGGGGTCCCGGACCTGCGCGACCGCATCCGGGTCCGCCGGACGATCGGGCCGCGCGACTTCGCCGACGACTACAACGCCTGGAACGGCTCGATGCTCGGCCCGGCGCACACCCTCAAGCAGAGCGCGTTCTTCCGTGAGAAGAACGCGTCCCGGAAGGTCGAGGGCCTGTACTACGCCGGCGCCTCGACGATCCCGGGCATCGGGTTGCCGATGTGCCTCATCAGCGCCGAGGTCCTCATCAAGCGCATCCACGGCGACACCAGCACCGAGCCCCTGCCGACGCCGCTCGGAGCCGAGCGGACCGTTCCGCAGGAGCGGGCAGCGACGGTCTGATGCCCGGGCTGTACCTCGCCGGGCTCGTCGTGTCGCTCGTCGGCATGACCGTGCTCGACGCTCGGTTCCGGCTGTTCTTCTGGCGGGCGCCGTGGCGTGCTGCGGCCGTGATGTTCGTCGGGGTCGCGTTCTTCCTGGTGTGGGACGCGCTCGGCGTCGCGGCCGGCATCTTCTTCATCGGTCCGCAGCGTCTGCTGACCGGGGTGCTGCTCGCGCCCGACGTCCCGCTCGAGGAGCTCTTCTTCCTGCTGCTGCTCTGCTACACGACGATGAACCTCACCGGGTTCGTCGGGCCGGTCGTCGCCCGTCGACTCCGGGACGCCGAACGGAGCCGCTCGTGACCGGGTCGGGTGCGTACGCGCTCCTCGCGCTGCCGTTCTTCGCCGTGGTCGCCGTGGTGGCGGTCGTCGCCGGGGTCGTGGCCGCACGTCGAGCGCGGGCAGCGGGACGGCCGGCCTCGACGGGGCGGCGGACCGCGCTGGTCACGGGGCTGGTCGCCGGGGTCGTGCTGCTCGTCATGACGATCGTGTTCGACAACGTGATCGTCACGCTGCGCATCGTGGCGTACGACCCGGCGCTCATCAGTGGTGCGAAGATCGGGGCGATCCCGGTCGAGGACCTGGCGTACGCGATGGCCGCGATCGTGCTGCTGCCGAGCCTCTGGGTCCTGTTCGACCGCACGACCGGGCAGACGTCCGGAACCGGACCGCCGCCCGAGACCCGACCGTCCCAGGAAGAAGAACCCACGCGATGAACGCCAGCACCGCCTCCCGGCCGTCGACCATGCGGGCACTGTTCGTGTCGTCGCGGCCGATCAGCTGGGTGAACACCGCCTACCCGTTCGGCGCCGCCTACCTGCTCGGCAGCGGCGTCGGCGTCGAGGGCGGCGGCGGGTTCTCGCTCGCCGCGTTCATCGTCGGCGTCGTGTACTTCCTGGTGCCCTACAACCTGGCGATGTACGGCATCAACGACGTCTTCGACTACGAGTCCGACCTGCGGAACCCGCGGAAGGGCGGGGTCGAGGGGGCACTGCTCGACAAGAGCGTGCACCGCACGACGCTGTGGGCGGTCGTCGTCACGAACGTGCCGTTCCTGGTCGCGCTGGTGCTCCTCGGGGCGGCGAGCGGCAACGGCCCGTGGTCGTGGCTCGTCCTCGCGATCAGCGTGTTCGCGGTCCTCGCCTACTCGGCACCGGGGCTGCGCTTCAAGGAGAAGCCGTTCCTCGACTCGCTCACCTCGTCGACGCACTTCGTGTCCCCGGCGGTCTACGGCCTGGCGCTCGCCGGACCGCACTGGACCGGGCAGCTCGTCGCGGTCTGCATCGCGTTCTTCCTGTGGGGTGTGGCGTCGCACGCGTTCGGCGCGGTGCAGGACGTGCTGGCCGACCGCGCGGGCGGCATCGGCTCCGTGGCGACCGTGATCGGTGCGCGGGCGACCGTGCGCCTGGCGTTCGTGGCGTACCTGGTGGCCGGTGTCGCGCTGCTGTTCTCGGCGTTCCCGGGACCGATCGCCGCGGTCGTCGTGATCCCGTACGCCTGCAACGTGCTGCCGTGGTGGAACGTCACCGACGCCGACGCCGAGTCGGCGAACGCGGGGTGGAAGCGGTTCCTCTGGATCAACTACCTCGCCGGGTTCATCGTGACGATGGCACTCATCGCGTACGCGTTCACGCACTGATCGCAGCCCTGACAGACTGGACGGACGCACCGCGGCGTCCGTGGTGCGTCACCAGCCACGAAGGAGTGCACGCATGAGCGTCCGGATCATCCACGTCGGTCTCGGAGGGTGGGGCGGCAACTGGGCCCGCACCGCCATCCCGCAGGTCACCGAAGTGGAGGTGGTCGGGATCGTCGACCCGGTGCCCGCGACCCTCGCCGCCGTGCAGCAGGACCTCGGGCTGCCCGCCTCCGCCGCGTTCGCGTCCCTCACCGAGGCGCTCGCCGGGGTCGAGGCGGACGCAGTCGTCATCACCGCCCCGGCCGTCACGCACGTGCCGCTCGCCCTCGAGGCGCTCGAGGCCGGCAAGCACGTCCTCGTCGAGAAGCCGTTCGCGAACACCACGGACGAGGCCGTCACCGCAGTGCGCCGGGCCGAGGAGCTCGGCCTCGTGCTGCAGGTCAGCCAGAACTACCGCTGGTACCCGGCGCCCCGGGTCGTGCAGGACCTCCTCGCGAAGGACACCGTCGGCGAGCTCTCGGCCATCAACATCGACTTCCGCCAGTGGGACAACGACCAGCCGGTCGGGGAGTACCCGCACTACGCGTTCCCGCACGCGATGATCAACGACATGGCCATCCACCACTTCGACCTCATCCGGATGGTCACCGGTCGCGAGGCAGTGCGCGTCTACGCGAAGGCGTCCTTCCCGTCGTACAGCAAGTACCAGGACGAAGCGGTCGCGTCGATGATCATCGAACTCGACGGCGGGCTCGTGGTCAGCTACCGCGGCAGCTGGCTCAGTCGTGGTCCGCGTACCGCGTGGGCCGGCGAGTGGAGCATCGAGGGCGAGGACGGCGAACTCTGGTTCACGAGCCGTGACGGCGAGCCGAACGCGGTGGAGGGCGACCGGGTGACCGTGCGCCGCACCCAGGACGACGACGCCGTGCCGGTCGAGCTGCCCGCGATGGAGCACACCGACCGCCAGGGCGGGCTGCAGGCCTTCGCGCGCTCGGTCACGGGTGGTCCGGCTCCGGCGACGAGCGGCCGCGACAACCTGCGGAGCCTCGCACTCATGGAGGCGGCGGCCCGCTCCGCGGCCTCCGGACTGCCCGAGGACGTGGTCGTCCCGTCCTGACGGTGACCGTCTGACGGCCTGGAGGCGCGTGGCGGTCCCGACGCGCGCCTCCAGGCCGTCGGTCTGGTCGCGCCGGGTTGGCCCCGCCGCGCCGCGCGCCGGAGGCCGAGTCTCGGGCTGAGCGACACTCCTTGCGTCCACGCACCCGAGAAGTGTCGCTGACCGCGAGACTCGCGGCGGGCCGAGCGCCGGCGCGCGCCGGCGCGCGTCAGGCGGCGCCGGCGGCGCGCCGCGCCTGCGCGACCGCCGCACGCACGCCGAGCGACCAGCCGGGCCCGTGACCGGGCAGCACGTGCTTCGCCTCGGTGTCCACGAGCCGGTCGAGCGACGCGACCGCGGTGTCCACGTCCGAGGTGGCCGCCGGCGCCACGATCCGCGGCCCGATCCCGCCGGTGTACGGGTCGAACGTGACCAGTGCGTCGCCGGCGATCACCGCGTCACGGTCGGCGAAGTGCAGCGCCACGTGTCCGTCGGTGTGCCCGGGCGTCTCGATGATCCACGGCGTCCCCGGCACGTCCGCCCGAGACTCGAGCGGCTCCGTGTCCGCGATGCCGTCGACCGTCACGGCACCGGCGAGCAGCATCTCGCCGAGTGGTCGGAGCCCGCCCGGGTGCAGCGCCACGAACCCGAACCGGTTCGTCTGGGGGCGGTACGAGTACGGGTGCGCGGCGAGGTACCGGTCGCCCGGGTGCACGAAGACGGGCGTCCCCCAGTCGCGGTGCATCCGCGCGGCGGTGCCGACGTGGTCGAAGTGCCCGTGGGTGAGGAGGAGCCCCTCGACCCGGTCGGGCGAGTACCCGAGGTCGCGGACGGCGAGCTGCAGGTGCGGCCACGCGGCGGGCAGTCCCGCGTCGACCACGAGCAGCTGGTCGCCGGTCTCGACGAGGTACGTGTTGGTGTGTGCGATCTCGAGGCGGTGGATCCCCTCGGCGACGTCTCGGAAGAGCATGACGCGCACGGTAGGCCGGTCACACTGGGCGCCGCTCCGGGGTCGACGTGTAGGAAATGGTGAATGGCCAAGGACAGTCTTCCCGAGCTCGAACTCGCCAACGTGCGGACGCGCGAGCACATCACCGACACGGTGACCGAGATCCGTCGTCGGGCCGACGTCCCCGCGCGGACACGTCTCGCCGTCGCGAAGGCGAAGCAGCGCTGGCACCGCGACCCGACACCGCTGGTGGCGATGGGCATCACCGCGGCCGCCGGTGTGGCGGCGATCGTGACCGGGTTCGCGATCCGCAACAGTCCGGCCGGACACCTGGCCGATCCGACGCCGTCCGCTGCGTCCTCGGCATTCACCGCGCTCCTGCCGTTCGGTGCGCGCGGCAACGGTCCGTCGGCGGAGGAACAGGCGCAGCCCGGCCGCAAGGGCCGCAAGGCTCGGAAGGCCGGGAGGAAGGCTGCGGAGGAGGCACTCGATCGTGACCCGGCGCACAAGGCCCGGGTGAAGCAGCAGGCCGGTATCGCCGCGGTGCAGCGGCGCGCCGACAAGAACCGGAAGCAAGCGGTGAAGCGGTCGAAGCAGGCCGTGAAGGCGAGGGGGTAGACCCATGACGACGAACCAGGACAAGCCGGCTCCCGACGATGCGCGGAAGCCGGACAGCCCGACCGACCTCAAGAAGCCCACGGTCGTCTACACGCTCAAGAAGACGCTCCGCGAGTTCTCCAGCGACCAGTGCACCGACCTCGCCGCGAGCCTGACGTACTACTCGGTGCTGGCGCTCTTCCCGGGCCTGCTGGCCGTGGTGTCGATCCTCGGTCTGGTCTCGGACCCGAACACGACGATCGACACCCTGCTCCGGGTCGTCGGCAACGTCGGGTCCCAGCAGGTCGTGGACCTCATCCGCAGTCCCGTCGAGGGCCTCGTCCGGTCGCCGGCCGCACCCGTGACGTTCATCGTCGGTGTCGTCGGCGCGATCTGGTCGGCCTCCGGGTACGTCGGGGCCTTCGGCCGTGCGATGAACCGGATCTACAACGTCCGCGAGGGTCGTCCGATCTGGAAGCTCCGCCCGACGATGCTCGGCGTGACCCTCTTCACGGTGATCCTGCTCGTGCTCGGCCTGCTCGTGCTCGTCAGCGGTCCGTTGGCGCGGAGCTTCGGCGACGTCATCGGCCTCGGCGACGTCGCGGTGACGGTGCTGTCCATCGTGCAGTGGCCGATCCTGCTCGTCATCGCGATCATCGTGGTGGCGGTGCTCTACTACTGGTCGCCGAACGTGCGCCAGCCGAAGTTCACCTGGGTCAGCGGCGGCTCGATCCTCGCGCTCCTCATCTGGATCATCGCGAGCGTCGGGTTCGGCTTCTACGTCGGGAACTTCTCGAACTACAACGCCACCTACGGCTCCCTCGGTGGCGTGATCGTCTTCCTGCTGTGGATCTGGATCACGAACAACGCGCTGCTCTTCGGTGCCGAGTTCGACGCCGAGATCGAACGTGGCCGCGAGCTGCAGGCCGGCATCCGCGCCGAGGACGACATCCAGCTGCCGGAGCGCGACACCCGGCAGATCGAGAAGCAGGACGAGAAGCGCGCGCAGGACGTCCTCGACGGCATCAGGATCCGCGAGGACGCCGAGCGGCGCTGACGGCGGTTTCCCGGGGCGTGCCGCTACGGTTCGCCCCGTGCCGTCCTTCCTCGAGGGGCTCCCGTTCTGGTGGCTCGTCCTCGCGCTGTTCGTCGTCGTGTTCTGCCGTGCGCAGGCCACGTACTGGCTGGCGCGCGCGGCGGTCGCCGGAGCATCCCGCTCCCGGTGGGGACGCTGGCTCGACTCGGCGGCGGTGCGGCGCGGATCGGCGTTGCTCGACCGCTGGGGGCTGCCGGTCGTCACGGTGAGCTTCCTGACGGTGGGCCTCCAGACGGTCATGAACGCGTCTGCCGGCGTCGCTCGCGTTCCGTGGTGGCGGTACACCGCGGCCATGGTGCCCGGGTGCGCCGCGTGGGCGTTCGTCTACGCCACGGTCGGCATCGCACTGTTCTGGGCGGGCGTCCAGGCGGTCGCGGGATCGCCGTGGGGGATCGTCGCGCTGGTCCTGCTGCTGGCTGCGCTGGCCGTCGTCGTGTGGACGGCGCGTCGTCGACGCCGGCTGCTGTCCGCGGGACGCTGACCGCCTGGAGGCACGGTGCGGTCCCGCCCCGACGCATCCGTAGGCTGGTGGGCATGACCGACACCGCGCCTCCCGTCCGTCCGACCGCACTCGTGACGGGCGCGACCCGTGGGATCGGCCGGGCGATCGCGCTCGACCTCGGCCGGACGCACCACGTGCTCGTCGGTGGCCGGTCCGCCGGAGCGGTCGACGAACTCGTCGCCGCGCTGCCGAGCGCGGCCCCGTTCGTCGGTGACCTCGGCGCCGGCGAGGTCCCGGCGCTGCCGGAGCGGCTCGACGTGCTCGTGCACTCCGCCGGCGTCGAACAGGGCACCACCGTCGCGGACACCCCGCGCACCGTGTGGGAGCAGGTCTTCGCCACGAACCTCTTCGCCGTCGCCGAGCTCACCCGCCTGGCGCTCCCCGCACTGCGGGCGGCCCGCGGCACCGTCGTGCCGATCAACAGCGGCTCCGGCTTCCACTCCGGTCCGGGCGGTGGCGTGTACGCGGCGTCGAAGTTCGCGCTGCGGGCCTTCGCCGACGCCCTCCGCGAGGAGGAGCGGGCGAACGGCGTCCGGGTGTCGAGCGTGCACCCGGGCCGGACGGACTCGGACATGCAGCGCGCCCTCACCGAGAAGCTCGGCGAGGACTACGACACCGCGTACTACCTCGCCCCGGAGGACGTCGCCGCCGCCGTCCGCACCGTCGTCGACCTGCCGGAGCGGGGCACGATCGAGTCGCTCGCGATCCGGCCGACGAAGCGGCGCTGACGGGGCCGGCGCCCGCTACCCGAGCTCGATCCTCGTGGTGAGGTCGAGCCGGTCGAGGAACGTCTCGTCGTGGCTCACCACGACCAGGGCGCCCCGGTAGGCCCGCAGGGCGTCGACGAGCTGGTCGACGCTCGTCAGGTCGAGGTCGTTCGTCGGCTCGTCGAGCACCAGCAGCTGGGGTGGCGGGTCGGCCAGCACGAGGCTCGCCAGTGCCACCCGGAACCGCTCCCCGCCGGACAGCGCCCCGGCCGGCCGGTCGACGGTGTCCCCGCGGACGAGGAAGCGGGCGAGCCGGTTCCGCACCTCGGCCACCGGCACGTGGGGTGCGTCGCGACCGACGTTCTCGAGCACGGTCCGGCCGTCGTCGAGCGAGTCCTTCCGCTGCGGCAGGTAGCCGATCCGGTCGACGTGCGCGGCGGCCCCCGTGTCCGGCAGCGGGTGCTCCCGGGCGCCGGGGACCCCGACGAGCTGTTCGAGCAGCGTGGTCTTGCCGACACCGTTGTCCCCGGCGACCGCGATCCGCTCCGGCCCCTGCACGACGGTGTTCCGTCCCCGCACGGTGATCGTCGCGATCTGGCGTGACGCCGGGACCTCCGGGTCGGGCAACGTGACGTGGATGGACTCGTCGACGCGGAGCCGGAGCTCGGCCTCGCGTGCGGTCGCCAGGGCCTCCTGCTCGGCCGAGCCGTGCGCCACCCGGAGCCGACCGGCGGTCTCCTGCGCCTTCTTCCGCTGCTCGTTCGCCAGGATCTTCGGCATCGACCGGCCGGCCTTCTCGCCCGCCTTCGCCCGACGCGCGATCTTCGTCTCCGCCTCGATCCGCTGCCGTTTCTCGGCGCGGTGCCGCTGCTCGGCGACGCGGACCTCGCGCTCGACGGCCGCCTGCTGCACGGCGACGTGCTCCTCGAATGCGCTGAAGGTCCCGCCGAACACGGTCATGCCGCCGTCGCGGAGCTCGCACGTCTCGTCGACGTGCTCCAGCAGCTCCCGGTCGTGGCTGACGACGACGAGGGTGCCGCGCCAGTCGTCCACCATGTCGAGCAGCAGCTGACGGGCACGACGGTCGAGGTTGTTCGTCGGTTCGTCGAGGAACGCGATCGGCAGCCCGCGCAGCCGGATGCCGGCCACCGCGGCGAGGACGACCTGACCGCCGGAGAGCGTCGACGCCGGACGCTCGAGCACGTCGACGGCAGCGTCGGCACTCCCGGCGCGCCCGGCAGCGCTCCCGAGCGCCGGGCCGATCCCGATGCCGTCGAGCGCGGCGGCGGCGCGCTCCTCGAGGTCCCAGTCGTCGCCGACCGCCTCGAAGTGCTCCGGTGCGGCGTCGCCGCCGAGCACGGCTCGGAGCGCCGTGAGCGTCGGTCGGATGCCGAGCAGGTCGGCGACCCGGTCGTCCGCCGCCGTCTGCAGGCGCTGGGGCAGGTGGTCGACGGGACCCGACGTCGTGACGGTCCCCGACGTGGGGTGGAGCTGACCGGTGACCAGCCGGACGAGCGTGGACTTGCCGGCCCCGTTCCTCCCGACCAGGCCGGTGCGGCCCCGGCCGAAGGCGGTGGTGAGGTGACTGAGCGCGACGGTGCCGTCGGGCCAGGTGAAGCTGACGTCGTGCAGGACGACGGACGGACTGATGGGCATGGAGGTGCCTCCCCGGTGATCGAAGCTGCGCGCTCGACACCGGGTGCGCCCGACGGGGCGCGACGATCACGGTGTCAGCGCGAGGGCTGAGCTGAACCGGTGATCGACAGCAATTCGTCCGCTTCCGTCGGGGATGCCCCGTGGCCGCCATCCGTGCCGCCGGTCGGTCGTCCCGCACCGGGGCCCCGCGATGACGACGGGGTGGTCTCCCACGCTAGGGCTGGCCCCGCCCGAGCGCAAGAGGTGACAGGCTGGGGGCATGCCGGAGAACCTGCTGCCGAACCCGACCGCGAACCCCGAGACCCTGCTCCCCGCCGAACCGGAGGTGACCGCCGCGCTCGCCGCCGACGCCCCGATCGCGAGTGTCGTCGTGTCGCACCCGTCGTCGAGCCTGGCGTGGGCGCTGCTCGCCGACGAAGCCTGGCTGCGCGGCGCGACCCTCGAGTCCTACGCCTACGCGCGGGTCGGGTACCACCGTGGCCTCGACGCACTGCGGAAGGCCGGGTGGCGCGGTGCCGGTCCGGTGCCGTGGTCGCACGAGCCGAACCGTGGCGTGCTCCGGGCACTGTTCGCGCTGCGCCGTGCAGCGTCCGCGATCGACGAGGCGGGCGAGCCCGAGCGCCTGACGGACTTCCTCAACGCGAGCGACCCGGCCGCGATCCCCGCGCTCTCCGAGTAGATCCCGGGCGCGCACGCGCTCCGCACAACCAAAGTCACCTCGAACCACGCGTCGACGCGGTTCGAGGTGACTTTGGTTGTCCGAGCCGCAGGCCCTACGCCAGCAGCACGCTCCAACTGAACGCCTGCGGCCACAGCTGGTGCTCCGGCAGCACGTCGAGCCCGCACGCCCGCGACCCCAGCCCGTGCTGCGCCGCGTCGAGGTACAGGTACAGGTGCTCCGACGCCGGCAGCTCGTACGGGTGCCCCGCACGGCCGATCTGCTGCGCGGTCCACGGCGACAGGGTGAACCCGGCACGGTGCGACCCCACGGTCGTGACCGTGAACGGCCCGACGGACAGCGAACGCAGCGCCGGTCGGTGCCCGGTCTCCTGCGGCATCGAGTAGGCGGCACCGAGCGACCGAACCGGCGCGGTGAACCGACCGACGCGAGCGGCGTGCGACGAGTCCGCGTACGACTCGTGCGGTCCGGTGCCGAACCACGTCGCCTCCTGGTCGGCGAGTCCGGGCGGCAGGTCGAACCGTACGCCGATCCGCGGCCACGTGACGTCCCAGTCGCCGAACGGCACGGCGTCGGTCTGCAGCACCAGCCCGTCGGCCGTCAGGGTCCAGCGGTGGGTGACGTCGACGCCCCACCCGCTGTTCGCCGCCGCGACGCGGACGTGCTGCTCGAGCCCGTGGTCGGTCCGTGCCACGGAGACGAGCCGGTGGGTGAGCCGGTCGAGCCCGCGGGCCGTCCACTTCGAGGCGGACGAGGGAGCGTCCGGGTCGCCGACGCCCTGCGTGAGCACCGGGTCGGCCGTCTCATAGCCGCCCTGCGAGGCACCGCGGTCGTTGTCGGTGGGGCCGCGCCAGAGCTCGAGCCGGGGCCCGGCGACCTCGTGGCCCTTCCACGACACCAGGTCGCCGCGGGCACTGAACGTCCCGTCGCCGAGCCGGTCGCCGTCCCACCCGGTACCGGAGGCGCGCGGGGCCTCGGCCGGTCGGCTCGCGACGAGCGTCTGGCCGCGTGCGACGACGTGGCCGGTGTCCGCCCAGGCCGTCGGTCCGGCGAGCTCCGCGACGACGTCGAACCACAGTTCGTCACCCGGGGCGAGTTCGGCGGTGGCGGCGTCGAGGACCTCGGGTGGGACCGGCACGGTCGCCGACTGCCGTGCGGCGACGACGCCCGGGGCGAAGCGGCCCTCGTGCTCGACGACGCCGTTCCGCGTCAGGGTCCACCGGAACCGGAGCCCCGCGGTCGAGGCGGAGTGGTAGCGGTTCTCGACGAGCACGGTGCCGCGCCCGCCCGCGACCGACGCGGACAGGCGCACGGGCGCGACGACGGCCGCGAACTCGGCCAGCCCCGGGGTCGGGGTGTCGTCGGGCAGCACGAGCCCGTCCATCACGAAGTTGCCGTCGTGCACGACCTCGTGGAAGTCACCGCCGTACGCGTAGTACGGCTCACCCGTCGCCGTGTGGGCGAGGAGACCGTGGTCGCGCCACTCCCACACGAAGCCGCCGTGCAGGCGGGGGTACCGGTCGACGAGCGCCTCGTACTCGGCGATCTGTCCCGGGCCGTTCCCCATCGCGTGCACGTACTCGCAGTGGATGAACGGCTTCGACCGCTGCCGCGCCGCTGCCGCCGGGCCGCAGCCGAGCAGGGGTGTGGCGGGGCCGCCGCCGATGGACTCGGTCTCCTGCAGCGACGGGTACATCCGCGAGTAGACGTCGGTGTACTCGCCCGTGTAGTCGCCCTCGTAGTGCACGGGGCGTTCGGCGTCGCGGTCGTGCACCCACTGCGACATCGCCGCGAGGTTCCGCCCGGTGCCGGACTCGTTGCCGAGCGACCACATCACGATGGACGCGTGGTTCTTGTCCCGCTCGAGCGTCCGGGCGATGCGGTCGAGGTAGGCGTCCCGCCAGGCGGGGTCGTCGGAGGGGTTGCCGACCCAGTCGGTGAAGACGAACCCGTGCGTCTCGAGGTCGCACTCGAGGATCACCCAGAAGCCGAGTTCGTCGGCGAGGTCGAGCACCCGCGGGTGCGGCGGGTAGTGCGACGTCCGGATCGCGTTGACGTTGTGCCGCTTCATGAGCGCCATGTCGGCGCGGGCGTGCTCCTCGTCGAAGACGCGTCCGCGTTCCGGGTGGGTCTCGTGCCGGTTCACGCCGTGGAAGACCACGCGTTCGCCGTTGACCAGGAACCGGTCACCCTCGATCGCCACGGTGCGGAATCCGAGCCGGAGCGACACGGCTTCCCCGCCCGAGCTGCCACCGGCGTCCGTCCCCGAGACGAGCGTCGCGTCGTACAGCCTCGGCAGCTCGGCGCTCCACGGCTCGACCCCGTCGACCTCGATCGGCTGCACGTCGTCGGCTTCGGCCCACACCACGTCGACGCCGAGCGACGGCACGGCGAACCGCACCGGGAACACGGCGTCGAGCGTCGGGAACGTGATCGTCCCCGTGCCGGTGGCCGGCCGACCCGACGCGGCCGTCCCGGCAGTGGCGGCGTCCCCGAGCACCGCGGTCCACCCGGCGCGGACGAACACGTCGTCGATCGGCGCCGTCGGCCGGGCGAGCAGGGTCACGTCACGGAAGATGCCGGGCAGCCACCACTGGTCCTGGTCCTCCAGGTACGAGGCCGCCGACCACTGGTGCACCCGGACCCGGACCTCGTTCGTCCCGGGGCGCAGCAGTCCGGTCACGTCGAACTCGGTCGCCAGGCGCGACCCGGTACTCCACCCGACGAGCGCGTCGTTCAGCCACACCCGGAAGTGCGACTCGACGCCGTCGAACCGGAGCAGCACCCGGGCCGCGGCGTCGAACGACGACGGCAGCGTGAAGGTCCGTCGGTAGTCGCCGGTCGGGTTCTCCTCCGGCGGGTGCGGCGGATCGATCGGGAAGGGGTACTGCAGGTTCGTGTAGCTCGGCGCCCCGTGTCCGTGCAGGACCCAGTGCGCCGGCACCGGCAGCGACCCCCACCCGTCGGCGTCGTCGAACGGCGGGGCGTCCGCCACCGGCGACCACCGGAAGTCCCACTCCCCGTTCAGTGACAGGGCGGGAGCGTCCGTGTGCAACCAGGCACGAGGTGCCAGTCGGGACGCCGAACCCGGCGTGGTGGTGTGCAGGTCGTCGATGGCGGCGTTGGTCAACCCTTGACCGATCCTTCCGTGAGGCCCCCGCGCCAGAAGCGCTGCAGGACGATGATGGCGATGACGAGCGGGATGACCGAGACGAGCACCCCGCCGGTGGTGAGCTGGTAGAACTCCGGCAGTCGGTCCACCTGGGACCGCCAGTTGTTGAGTCCCAGTGTGATCGGGTACAGCTTCTGGTCTGCCAGCATGATGAGCGGCAGGAAGAAGTTGTTCCAGATGCCGACGACCTGGAACAGGAACACCGTCACGAGCGCCGGCGTCATCTGCCGGAGCACGATCGTGTGGAAGATCCGCAGTTCCCCGGCGCCGTCGATGCGTGCCTGCTCGAGGAGCGTCGTCTCGACCGAGGCCGCCGCGTACACCCGGCAGAGGAACAGGCCGAACGGTGAGACGAGGCTCGGGATGAGCACGCTCCAGTACGTGTCGGTCAGGCCGAGCGTCGAGAACAGCAGGAACAGCGGCAGTGCCGTCGCGGTCCCCGGCACGAGCACGCCGCCGAGGATCGAGCCGAACACGAGCTGGCGCCCCCGGAACTCGTACTTCGCGAGCGCGTAGCCGCCGGCCGCGGCGAAGTAGGTCGCCAGGACCGCGCCGACGCCCGAGTACAGGATGCTGTTCGCGATCCAGCGGACGAAGATCCCGCCGTCGTACGTGAACACCTGCTGGATGTTGCTGAACAGGGCGAAGTCGCCACCGAACCAGAAGCCGTTCGTCGAGAACAGCGCTCCGGTGGTCTTCGTGGCGGCGATGACGACCCAGTACAGCGGGACGAGGAAGTACAGCGCGACGACGACCAGGATCCCGGTCACGACGATCTGGGACTTCCCCGAGCGGTCGAGCCTGCGGCGCTGGTGCGCGCTGATCGAGGTGGTGTCGACGGGGACGGCGGTCTTCGCCGTGGCCGGCGCTTCGATGGCTTCGCTGGTCATCGTCCAGTCCCTTCCGTGGTCGCGACGCGACCGGCCTGGAGGCCCGTGTCGGCTTGGGTGGTGACCACCGGTCGGGCGGATGCGCGCGTCTGGAGCGCACGCCGCGCCTCCAGGCCGTCCTGCCGGTTCCGCTTCCGTCGATCGCGCTCGTCCTTCGGTGGCCGGTTCGTCAGCGCGAGGAACGCGAACGACAGGATGAAGGCGGCCAACGCGATGATGACCGCCTGCGCACTCGCGACGCCGTACTCGTTGAACGCGAACGCGTTCGTGTAGGCGGCGTAGTTCGGCGTGTACTCGGTGTCGATCGCCGGGGCGACCGTCGACAGGATCTGCGGCTCCGCGAAGAGCTGCAGCGTGCCGATGATCGAGAACACCGTCGTGAGCACCAGGGCCGGCGCGATGAGCGGGATCTGGATCCGCCACGCGACCTGGAACGCGTTCGCACCGTCCACCTTCGCGGCCTCGTACACCTCGCCGGGGATGGACTTCAGCTGCGCCACGATGATGAGCATGTTGTAGCCGGTGTACGTCCACGTGACGATGTTCGCGATGGACCAGAGCACGCTGTTCGCTCCGAGGAAGTCCGGCTGCAACCCGATCGACTGCAGCAGGGACACGATCGGTGACAGGCCGGGCACGTACAGGAACGACCACAGGATCGTGGCGATGACGCCGGGGACGCCGTACGGCATGAAGTAGACCGCGCGGAAGAAGCCCGGCCAGCGGGCGCTCGCCGACTCGAGCAGCAGCGCCAGGATCGTGCAGGCGATGATCATCACCGGGACCTGGACGACGCCGAACAGGAGCATGCGGCCGATCGACGCGACGAAGCCGGTGTCGTTCAGCGCGGTGACGTAGTTGTCGAAGCCGGCGAAGCGGCCGGTGACGCCGTCCTCGCCGAACAGACCCTGACGGTCGACCGTGGTGAACGACTGGAACAGCGCGCTGATGATCGGGATGACGAACGTCAGCAGGAACAGGGCGAGGAAGGGTGCGAGGAGGATCCACGGAGCGCGCTTCTGCGCGCTCGTGGCCTTCGTGCTCGTGCGGAAGCCGTTCTTCGGCTGCGTCGTGGTCATCGTGCCGTCCTCACGCTCAGTCCCTTGTCCTTGAAGGACTGGACGATCTCCCGCTGTGCGAGCTCCACCGCGTCGGTGAGCTTCAGGCCGCTTGTGAGCTTGCGGCGGAACTGGTTCTGCAGGGACGTGAACGCGGACTGCGTCACGGGCGACCACGACCAGTCGACGTTCTGCTCCTTCGCGGCGGGGACGAACACCTCCTCGTTGTAGTTCTGCCCGGAGAACCACTTCGACGGCTGTTCACGCTGCTTGCCGATGTAGTCCTTCGCGGGCGACCAGCCGATGCCGCAGTGCTTGATCATCGCGTCGATGCCCGCCTTCGAGGTGGTCATCCAGGTGATGAACTCGAGCGCCTCCTTCGGGTGCTGCGAGTTCGCCAGGACGGCGGCCGTCGAGCCGCCGATCGCGCTCGACCCGAAGCCGGAGTCGCCCCAGGTCTGCATCGGGGCGACCTTCCACTTGCCCTCGCCGCCCTGCACGGACTCGATGAGGGCGTCGCCCCAGCTCGCGCTCGTGACCGCGGCGATCTTGCCGCTCGCGGCCGAGGCGTACCAGCCGGGGGAGTAGGCGCCGGCACTGGTGTCGACGAGCTTGTCGTCGATGACGCCGTCGAAGAACTCCGCGACCATCAGGGTCTTGTCGTCGGTCATGTCGACGACCCACTCGTCGCCGTCGACCTTGAACCACCGCGCCCCGGCCTGCTGCGCGTACGCCGCGAAGGGGGACGCATCGGCGACCGGGAACACCTCGAGGTAGTTCTGCGGGCCGGTCTTCCGGACCTTCTCGGCCAGGTCGCGCCACTCGTCCCACGTCTTCGGGGGTTCGCCGCCGGCCTGCTCGAGGAGCGCCGTCTGGTAGTAGAAGCCCATCGGGCCGGTGTCCTGCGGGATGCCGAAGACCCCGTCCACGAACGACACCTGGGCCCACGCCGCGTCGTCGTACTTCGCCTGGTGGTCCTTCGCGCCGTACCGGGCGAGGTCGACCAGGCCGTTCGCGAGCATGAACTCGGGGATCTGCCGGAGCTCGACCTGGCCGATGTCCGGGCCACCGCCGGCCGCGAGCGCCGAGTACATCTTCTGGTACCCGCCGCTGTTGCCGCCGGGGATCCAGTTGGCGTTGACCTGGATGTCCGGGTGGGACGCGTTCCAGACGTCGCAGACCTTCTGCAGGTCCTTGAGCCACGCCCAGTAGGTGAGCGTGACCTTCTGTCCGCTCGCGGCGGCGGGGATGACCGCTGCCTTGTTCACGTTCGTCGAGCCCGGCACCGCGCACCCGGCGAGGAGGCCGGTGGCCGCCGCTCCGATACCGAAGCCGAACAGCTGTCGTCGTGTGAATGGTCGTCGTGGAGTCGTCGGCGTCATTGCCAGCACCTCGGTTCGTCGTCGATCGGGGTTGCGGTTCAGCCAACCACAAAACCGAGTGTGCTTGCACTTTCGTGGTGGTAGTGCCCAGCTGGGGCGCCATCGCTGGGCGTTCGCTGCGACCTTGGAACCGCTCCAGCCGAATGCGCGGACGGTGGGTCGCACGACAGCCGACGACGGTTGTCGCGCGGCAGCCGCACCGGCTGTCCGACGGCAGCCGGAACGGCGACCAGCGCCACCTCCGGCACGAACGGGAGGAGAAGCGATGACCGATCGCGGGAACACCACCCACAAGCCCGAACTCGACGAGCAGCTCGCGCACGAGGCGCAGAGCATCGTCCAGGGGCACGGCAGCAACAGCCACGTCGAGGAGTTCCGACAGTCCGAGGCGGTCCCCGACGACACCGACGACGCGGAGACGCTGCATGCGTCCGGGTACGACGGCGAACTCGAGGGCGAGCTGCAGGACGACACGACGAACACCGTCGCCGAGGACGACGCCGCCGGCGCCGGCACGCCGGTGTACACGACCGAGACCGACCAGGTCTCCGAGGGGAAGGTGGTGGACCATGGCGCAGACGACGCGTGAGAAGACCGCGCTGGCGTCCGGGCTCGTCGAGGCGCTGCAGTCGCCCGGCACCTGGACCTGGGCCTACGTCGACGCCTCGGGGAACCGCGAGGACCCCCGCCGCATCGCTGCCCTCCAGCGTCGCACCGTGTCCGACGCCCTCACGGAGCAGGGTGGCTCCGCCCGCGCGGTCGAGATCATCGAGGAAGCGCTCGTCGAGCAGCCCGGCGTCCCGGCGCCGGTGGCCCGGTACGTGCTCGTCCGCGACGACGAGCTGGTCCTGAGCGAGGTCCTGCCCGGGCGCCTCCGCGGCGCGGAGTCCATCGGGACCGGAGCGGTCCCCGACCTGCTCCCGCTGCTGGCACACCGCCCGTTCGACCTGCCGTTCCTCGTCGTCCAGGTGGGGCGTGCCGGTGGCGGGTTCCGCGGCTACCGACTCGGCCACGCGCCGTCCGGTGCACCCGAGGACGAGCAGCGCATCCAGGGCCGCACCGACACGCTGCACAAGACCAAGTCCGGCGACGGGTGGAAGCAGTCGCACTGGCAGCAGCACACCGAGGAGATCTGGAAGCAGACCGCGGGTGAGGTCGCCGCGGCGATCGAGGAGACCGTCAAGGCCACGTCCCCCCGGCTCATCGTCGTCGCCGGGGACATCCGAGCGCGCGAACTCCTCCGGGGCGAGCTCTCCGCGTCGACCCGCGCCCTCGTCACCGAGGTGCCCGTCGACCCGCGCGCCGACGACGCGTCCGAGAAGGCGCTCGTGCAGCACGTGAACCTCGCGCTCGCCCGGGTCCTCGCCTCGCGACGGCACGACGTGCAGGACCTGCTCCGCACGCACGAGGGGCGCGGGGACAACGAGAGCGTGAGCGGCATCGGCCCGGTCGTCAGCGCGCTGCAGCAGGCGCAGGCGGCGGTGGTCGCGCTCGACGCCGGCGCGCTCGGTGACCGGAAGCTCTACGCGCTCGACGCAGCGCCGTGGGTGGCGACCGCGCCCGAGCAGGCGGCCGGCGCCGGGGTGCTGGCACAGGTCCCGGCGGTGTGTGCGCTCGTCCGGGCGATCATCCTGACGGACGCCGAGTTGGTGCTCGTGAACGCGGCGTCGCTGCCGAGCGGTGCGGCCGCGTCGGCGCTCCTCCGGTGGCCGGTGGGACCGGCGGTGCCCGCCTGAGTGCGGTGACCGGCTTGGGTGCGGTGACCCGCTGACGGACGGGAGGCACGTGGCGACACCGCCACGCGCCTCCCGTCCGCGCCGGTCGCTGGTCGCCGGTCGCCGGTCGCCGTGTCAGTCGTGCGAGCGGTCCCGCCGCGGCACGAGCGGGAGCGCCAGCAGGGGCAGGACCGCGACGACCCCGAACGACGCCGCGAAACCGACGGCACTGACCAACGCGCCGACACCGGGCCCGACGGCGCTCGCCGCGATGAACTGCCCGGTGTTCTGGGCCCCGAGCGCCCGCCCCGACCAGAACGGACCCGCTGCCTCGGCCACCGAGGTGTACGCCAGGCCGTTGTCCGCGACGGTGACGCTCGTCGCGACGACGAGGAAGACCGCGGCGGCGGCGAGGTGCGTCGCGTCCACGAGCGCGAGCAGCCCCATCACCACCGCGGCGCTGAGGGCCACGATGCGCAGCGGTCCCACCCGCGAACCGGCACGGTCGCTCCACGCGCCGACGAGGATCCGGCCGATCGCCCCGACGAACTGCGACGCCCCGACGAGCAGGCCGGCCGCGGGCGTCGACCAACCGAGGCCCACCAGCCAGACCAACCCGTACGTCGAGAGCGTGAACTGCGGCACCACGAGCAGGATCGACACCGCGTGGATGCGCCACAGGAACCCGGTCGACCGGTACGGGTTCGCGACGTGCTCGACCGGAGCCTCCGCGCGAGCCGGACGGGGCGGGTTGACGATGCCGATCGCGCACAGCACGGCGAGCACGGCGCACAGCACGACCGGCAGCACGAGGGCTGCACGGATGCCGGAGACCTCGGCGAGCTGTGGGACCGTGACCGCGGCGAGCGTCACCCCGAGCGGCTGGGACATCTGCCGGATGCCCATCGCCAGCCCCCGCCGCTCCTTCGGGAACCACCCGACGACGACCCGGCCGCTCGCCGCGTTGGTCGAGGCACTGGTCATCCCCGCGGCGAGGAACGCCAGCCCGAGCAGGACCGGGTTCCCGGCCGCAGCCCAAGCGGCGACGACCGCGAGCGTGGTGAGCACGAGCCCGCCGGCGATGACGACGCGCTCGCCGAAGCGGTCGGTGACCGCGCCCCAGGCGATGAGCGTCAGGACCATGCCGAACGTCGGCGCGGCGGCGAGCAGCCCGGCGAGGGTGAGTGAGGTCCCCTGCGCGTGCAGGTACGGGATGAGCAGCGCCGGGGCGGACACCACGAGGGTGCCCGCGGCTTGCGCGGCGACGCCGAGCGCGAGCATCGTCCAGGCGCGCGTGGGGATCGTCGGAGCTGGGGCAGTGGCGGTCACGGGCACCGTTTCATCGCGGAACTGGTTGGTATACCAAAACGGTATACCATCCCGTGTCCCGCGCTACTAGGCTTGATGGCCGTGACCGAGACGACCGATGCAGCGCCGGTGTCGCAGACGAGCCAGCTCTACGACAACCTCCGCTCCGCGATCCTGACGCTCGAGATCGCCCCCGGGGAGCGCATCTCGGAGCGCGGTCTCGAGGCGCGGTTCCACGCGTCGCGGACTCCCGTCCGAGCCGCCCTGTCGCGGCTCGAGCGCGAAGGGCTGATCCTGCACGAGGGCCGCTCGTGGACGGTCACCCCGATCGACCTCGACGAGATCGCGTCGCTCGCCGAGCTCCGCGGCGTGCTCGAACCCGCCGCCGCCCGGCTCGCCGTCGCCCGTGCGTCCGAGGAGCAGCTCGACGCGGTCCGTGCGCACCTCGACGCGCTGCGACCGACGCCCGACCGGCAGGCCGGCATCCGGATGGGGTCGACGTTCCACCTCGACCTTGCCGCGCTCGGTGGCAACCGGTTCATCACCGACGCGATCGCCGATGCACTCACCCGCCTGGAGCGGACACGCTGGATCGAGGTGCGAACGCCCGAAGCCCGCGACGCTGCGTGGGACGAGCACAGCGCCATCATCGACGCCGTCCGCGCGGGCGACGCCGACGGGGCGGCCGACCTGCTCGCGGCGCACGTCGCCGGGACCAACGACCGGCTGCTCGCGTGGATCGCGCAGGAGCGGCGTCGGCTCCGCGGAGCGGGCATGGCGATCGTCGGCAGCACCGAGCGCTGACGCGCGCTTGCGTGCCGACGGCGCCGATGTGCGTCGACGGCGCCGATGTGCGACGACGGCTCTGGAACGCGACCAGCCGTCGAGGCGCGGTACGGACGGACCCGCACCGCGCCTCCGGGCCGGGAGTGGTGAGCCGGACGCGACCTACGGTCTCGCCGCGCGGTCCTCAGCCGCGTCGAGCTGATCGAAGATCCACGCCGTGCTGCCGTCCGAGTGGTCGAGCAGTGCGTCCTTGACCTCTTGCTCATCGGTGGTGAGCCGCTGAGCCAACTTGCTGCCGGAACGAGTCGACTGTGACATGTGGTCGTCCTTCCCCTGTGTGTGGGCATCGTTGTCAGGTGCGGGCACCCGGCCCGCCAATGCGCTTCCTCACGGGACGTACTGAGGTTGAGACAGTGTGGCGCTCATTGTCCGCAGAACGCAAGGGGTTTCCGGCACCCGTGGAGAAGTCCCTGCTCGCTCCGTGCCTAGGATGGTGCGGCCGCCGGCTCGCGGCACGCGAGCAACGGACGTCCGACGGGAGGCACGGCTTGGCCGAGCAGCGCACGGCACCTCCCACGGTCTACGACGTGGCCTCTGCCGCAGGCGTCTCCATCGCCACCGTGTCCCGCGTGCTCCGGACGCCAGACGCCGTCCGCGAGGGCACGCGCGACCGCGTCCAGGCGGCGATCCGGACGCTCGGGTACGTCCCGTCCGGCAACGCGCGGGCCCTCGCCGGCAAGCGCACCGGCGTGGTCGGGCTGCTGCTGCCCGGGTTCGACGTCGTGCCCGACGAACGCCCCGACCTCGTGACCGACGGCGGCGTCCGGATCGTCGACGACCGGCAGCACGTGACCCAGCCGTTCTCGTCGAACCTGTACTTCGACGAGGTCCTCCGCGGCGCCGAGACCGAGGCGTGGCAGCGCGGCCTGGCGCTCATGGTCGCCGCCGGACGGGGGTCTTCGCGCGACGTGATCGTGAACGACGTCGCCGGCCGGGTGGACGGGCTCGCGGTGCTCGCCCAGACCGTCCCCGACGACCTGCTCGAGCACGTTGCCCGGCGCATCCCGGTCGTCGTGCTGGCCGACGATCGGCGCTCGCACGGCTTCGACTCCGTCAGCGTCGACAACGCCGCGGGCATGCGGACGCTCGGCTCGCACGTCATCGGGCGTCTCGGTATCCGGTCCCTCGCCTACCTCGCCGGCCCGATCGACTCCCCGGACGACATGGAGCGGTCGGCGGGCTTCCGGCAGGCGCTCGACGACCACGGCGTCCCGGCCTCGTCGATCCGCGTCGTGCACGGTGACTTCGGCCGTGTCCGCGCGCGGGAGCTCGCGGCGCAGCTGCTCGACGCCGCCGAGGTGCCGCGAGCGATCGTCTGCTCGAACGACCAGTCCGCGCTCGGGGTGCTCGACGCGGCCGTGGCCCGGGGTGTCCGGGTGCCGGAAGACCTGGTGGTCACCGGCTTCGACGGCATCGACGCCGGGCGGTTCTCGGTGCCGCCGCTCACCACCGTGCACCAGCCGATGGGCGAGCTCGGCCGGGCTGCGGTCCGGGCGATCGTGGACCGGCTCGAACGACTCGAGGGGCCGCCCCGCGCCACCCGGTTGCCCGTCGAGGTGCTGCTGCGCGAGAGCTGCCCGCCCACCCTGTAGCCGGCGTGCTGTTGTGACCACTCGGCGCGGACGTGGCGCTGGCCCGCCCTCGCCGAGCGGGCCCAATTCGTCACGCTCGGCGGCGGTGGGCGACAGGTCGTGACCTCTCGGCGAACGTGAGCGGCACGTCGTCGCCACTCGGCGCGGACGTGCCGCCAGTACTCCGGTTCCGCATCGCCCCGGGAAACAACGCCTCGGTTGCGGAACGCGATGTAAGCGCATACATTGTGTGCGTACCCACTCGACACGGAGGTCGACCGAGCAATGACGCTTCCCCCACAGCGCACGCGCGGGCAACACGAGCCGCGCACACCGGGCAGCCCGCGCGCCCCGCGCGCCCGCCGCCGAGGCCGCCTCATCGCGGCCATCGCCGGCGTCGCGGTCATGGCCCTCGCGGCCACCGGCTGCAGCATCCAGGTCCGCTCCCAGCCGGACCCGAGCATCGGCGAGGACACGATGCTCATCAACGCGGACCACGGCAACCCGCTGTTCGACCGCAACTTCAACCCGTACATCGCGAACGCCCGCACGGCGTCGAAGTGGATGTACGAGCCGCTCATCGAGGTGAACCCCCTCGACGGCAAGCGCAACCCGTGGCTCGCGAGCTCGTGGTCGCAGCCGGACGCGAAGACGATCGACATGACGATCCGCAGCGGCGTCGAGTGGTCCAACGGTGACGCGTTCAGCGCGAAGGACGTGGTCTTCACGTTCGACCTGCTGAAGAAGTTCCCCGCGATGGACGTCAAGGGCGCCTGGCAGCACATCGACACGATCGAGCAGCGGGGCCAGCACGTGGTCTTCCACCTGAAGTCGGAGGACGTGCCGAGCCTGACGATCATCGGGCAGACGTACATCCTCGGCGAGCAGCACTGGGGCAAGGTGAAGGACCCGACGACCTGGCGGGACCCGAACCCCGTCGGCACCGGTCCGTTCGTCCTCGGCAACTACACCGACCAGCAGTACTCGATGGACAAGAACAAGCGGTACTGGCAGGCCGACAAGATCGCCATCAAGCACCTCATCCTCCCGGCGACGAACACGCAGCTCGACACCGTCACGCGCGGCTACGACTGGGCGTACTCGTTCATCTCCGACGTGAAGGGCACCTGGGGTGCCGCGTCGAAGACGAACACGTACTGGTTCCCGCCGGGCGGTGTGATCGGGCTCATCCCGAACCTGACGAAGGCGCCCTACAACGACGTCAACGTGCGCCGGGGGATCTCGCTCGCACTCGACCGCGACGACATCGCCGAGACCGCGACCGAGGGCAACCTCACGGCCGCAGCGCAGACCGGGCTGATCCTGCCGAACCAGCAGCAGTACGTGAACGAGGACATCCCGAACAGCGGCGTCGTGACGCAGGACACGAAGGCGGCGATCGCCTCCTTCGAGAAGTCCGGCTACACGGTGCAGGACGGGAAGATCGTCAAGGACGGCAAGCAGCTCTCCATCACGATCACGACCGCGAACGGCTACTCCGACTGGCTCCGCGCCGCGCAGGAGGTCCGTCGTGACCTCACCGCGATCGGCGTGAAGGTCACCATCAGCGCCCCGCAGCCCGCCGGCTACCAGCAGGCGATCAACAACGGCACGTTCGACATGGCGATGGGTGGCATGGGCAACGGCGACGTGTACCAGGCGTTCAACTCCCTGCTGTCGAGCGACTTCTACCAGCCGGTCGGCAAGTCGACGGTGAACAACTACGAGCGCTACAAGAACGCCGACACCCAGAAGCTGCTCGACGGGTACAAGGCGACGACGGACACCGCGAAGCAGCAGGAGATCCTCGACCAGTTGCAGGAGATCGTGTACAACGACCTGCCGGTGATCGGGATGTACTACGGCGGACTCTGGGGCCTCTTCAACACCAGCAAGTTCGTCGGCTGGCCGAGCGCGGAGGACCCGTACATGGCACCGCAGAACTACGACTCGGCTCCGCTGCTCATCTTCTCCAAGCTGCGACTGCGTGACAGCGCCGCCGGCCAGAAGATCCTGCAGGAGCAGAAGGACGCGAAGCAGCAGGAGGACCAGAAGTGAAGTACATCCTCCAGAAACTCGTCCTCTTCGTCCTCACCCTCTGGGCCGCGGTCACGCTGAACTTCGTGCTCCCGCGCCTCATGCCGGGCAGCCCGACGGACGCAGCCCTGGCGAAGCTCAGCCAGAACGGCCCGGTCACCGACGCCACGAAGAAGGCCATCGAGGCCCAACTCGGCGTCCCGACCGGCAACCTGTGGGACCAGTACGTCAGCTACCTGCACCAGGTCGTCACGCTCGACTTCGGCACGAGCTACACGTTCTACCCGCAGCCGGTCGGTGACCTCGTCGCCCGGGCGCTGCCGTACACGCTCATCCTCGTCGGGGTCGTGACAATCCTCGCGTTCGTGCTCGGCACCCTGATCGGTGTCGGGGCGGCGTGGAAGCGCGGCACCTGGCTGGACTCGCTGCCCACCCTGTCGGGGTCGTTCATGTCGACGTTCCCGTACTTCTGGACGGCGCTCCTGCTGCTGTTCTTCCTCGGCTACGTGCTGCACTGGTTCCCGACCACGGGTGCCTACTCGGCGACGACGACACCGGGCCTCTCCGGAGCGTTCATCGGCGACGCCCTGCAGCACGCGGTCCTGCCGGCGGTCACGATCCTGGTGACGAGCCTCGGCGGCTGGATCATCGGCATGCGCAACGCGATGATCAACACCCTCGGTGACGACTACGTGACCTTCGCCGAGGCGAACGGTCTCCGCGGTCGCACGGTCGCGATCCGGTACGCGGCCCGCAACGCGATCCTGCCGAACCTGACCGGCTTCGGGCTGGCGCTCGGCGGCGTGGTCGGCGGGTCGGTGCTCGTCGAGCAGGTGTTCGGCTACCCGGGCATCGGCTACCTGCTGTTCAACGCCGTCATCGGCCAGGACTACCCGCTCATGCAGGCACTCTTCCTGATGATCACCGTGTCGGTGCTCATCGCCAACTTCATCGTGGACGTCCTCTACGGCGTCCTGGACCCGAGGACGCGTCGATGACGAACAACGCAACCGTCGCAGTACGGACCCACGACACGGAAGACCAGGCCGCCCCGTCCAGGTGGCGAGCCGCAGGCCGCCAGTTCGGCGTCGTCTGGTCGAACACGAAGGCCCGGATCGGCATCATCATCCTCGCCGTGTTCGTCCTGGTCGCGATCTTCGCCCCGCTCCTCGCCCCCTACGGTGCGTCGCAGAACGGCTTCGCCCGGTCCGCCGACGCCACCGGTGCGCACTGGATGGGCACCACCGCCGCCGGCGAGGACGTCCTCTCCCAGATCATCTACGGCGCCCGGATCTCCGTGCTCGTGGGTGCCGTGGCGGGCCTCCTCTCGACGCTGGTCGCGGTCGCGATCGGCCTCAGCTGGGGCTACGTCCGCGGCTGGATCGCCGAGGTCATCGGGTTCATCGTGAACCTCTTCCTCGTGATCCCGGGCCTCCCGCTCATGATCGTGATCGCGGCGTACCTGCAGAACGGCGGCATCGCGGTGATCATCGCGGTGATCGTCGTCACCGGCTGGGCGTGGGGGGCGCGCGTCCTGCGGAGCCAGACGCAGTCCCTCCGCGGTCGCGACTTCGTCACGGCGGCCCAGTTCTCCGGTGAGGGTGCGACCCGCATCGTCTTCCGCGAGATCCTGCCGAACATGACCTCGCTCATCGTGGGCTCGTTCTTCGGTGCGGCCACGAGCGCGATCCTCGCCGAGGCGGGCCTCGAGTTCCTCGGACTCGGCGACTCGTCGATCGTCAGCTGGGGCACGATCCTCTACTGGGCGCAGAACTCCAACGCCCTGCTGACCGGCCAGTGGATCCTGCTCTTCGCCCCGGGTCTCTGCATCGCACTCCTCGCGATGAGCCTCACCCTCATCAACTTCGGCGTCGACGCCGTGTCCAACCCACGGCTGCGCGAGGGCGCGCGCCGCAAGAAGGAGGCAACCGCATGAGCGGCTCGCGATCGCAGGCAGCAGACGGCCTGGAGGCGCGGGACGGCGCCGCCACGCGCCTCCAGTCCGACGGTGGTGACGTCCTGCTCGACGTGCGCGACCTGTCGGTCGTCTACGAGTCCGCCGGCCAGGAGGCCGTCCAGGCGGTCGACCACGTCTCGTTCCGGCTCCGGAAGGGCGAGTTCGTCGGCCTGGTCGGCGAGTCCGGCTCGGGCAAGTCGACCCTCGGCTACGCGCTGACCCGGCTGCAGAAGCCGCCGGCGCGCACCAACGGCGGCAGCATCGTCTTCGGCGGGCACGACATCCGTGACCTCGACGACGAGCAGCTCCGCCAGCAGCGCCAGGGCGGCTTCGCGATGGTGCTGCAGTCGGGCATGAACGCGCTCAACCCGGTCCGCACGATCCGCAACCACTTCATCGACGTCTTCAAGGCGCACGGCCACGTGCCGCGCGAACGGTGGGACGCCCGGATGAAGGAGCTCATCGAGAAGGTGAAGCTGCCCGTCTCGATGCTGGCGCGCTACCCGGGGGAGCTCTCCGGCGGGATGCGGCAGCGTGTGTCGATCGCCCTGGCACTCTCGCTCGAGCCGCGCCTCATGGTGTTCGACGAGCCGACGACGGCGCTCGACGTCCTCGTGCAGCACGCCGTGATGGACACCATCATCGAGCTGCAGCGCACCGAGGGCTTCACGGCGATCCTGATCAGCCACGACCTCGGCATCGTCCTCGAGGCGACCGAACGCGTCCTCGTCATGCACGAGGGCCGCATCGTCGAGGACGGCGGCTCGAAGGAGATCCTGCGCGACCCGCAGGACGAGTACACGAAGATGCTGCTGTCGCACTACGCCGACCCGCGCGCCTCGATCGTGTCGCTGCCCGGCTTCCCGGACCGCTCGCTCCGCGCCGAGTCGGGGGAGAAGCGCCAGGAGACCACCTCGTCGTTCAGCACCGTCGGCTCCCGTGAGCGTTCGGCGGCGAAGAACCCGATCGTGGTGTCCGACCTGGTGAAGACGTACGCCCCGCCGCGCCGCGGTGAGGACCCGGTCCGTGCGGTGCGCGACGTGTCGTTCACGCTCGAGCCCGGGCAGTCGCTCGCCCTCGTCGGCCAGTCCGGGTCGGGCAAGTCGACCATCGCGAAGATGCTCACCGGCGTCGAGAAGCCGACCTCGGGCACGGTCCGCTTCGGTGACCTCGACGTCGCGCGCCTCGGCCGCCGCGGACTCCGCGACCTGCGGTCCGAGGTGCAGATGGTGTTCCAGGACCCGTACGCGGCGCTCAACCCGCTGCACACGGTCGAGTACACGCTGACCCGTCCGGTCGTGAACTACACCGGGCTCCGCGGCCGGGACGCACGACGCCGGGTGCTCGAACTGCTCGAGACCGTGGGGCTGACCCCGGTGGAGCAGTTCGCGCAGAAGCTCCCGCACCAGCTGTCCGGCGGGCAGCGGCAGCGTGTCGTCATCGCCAGGGCGCTCGCGTCGGACCCGCAGGTGATCATCGCCGACGAGCCGGTGTCGATGCTCGACGTGACGCTCCGTGCCGGCGTGCTCGCACTGCTCGAGGACCTGCGTGAGCAGTGGGGCGTCTCGCTCCTCTACATCACGCACGACCTGCTGAGCGCACGCCTCATCACCGACGACATCATGGTGCTGCACGAGGGCGCCGTGGTCGAGCGGGGGAACACCGCCGAGGTCCTGCAGCACCCGCAGGACCCGTACACGATCGCCCTGCTCGACGCCGTCCCGAACCCGCGTCGTGCCCTGGCGGAAGGACGACTGTGACCACGCTCCACGACTTCCCGACGGTCCCGGCCTTCGGGCACCTGCCGACCCCCGAGGGCGTCGACGTCGTCGGGATCGACCTGCCCGTCGGTCGGCTCACCGCCTACCGCGTCGTCCCGGAGGGTCCCTCGAAGGGGACCGTCCTGATCGTCCCCGGGTACACCGGCTCGAAGGAGGACTGGCGGACCTTCCTGCCGGTGCTCCGCGACGCCGGCTGGACCGCGGTGGCGATCAGTCGGCGCGGTCAGGCCGACTCCGCAGCGCCCACGGAGCCCCGCGACTACTCCCTGCACGAAGAAGCGGCCGACGTCGTCCGGGTCGCCGCCCTGCTCGACGACGGCGCGCCCGTCCACCTCATCGGGCACTCGCTCGGCGGGGTCATCGTCCGCGCGGCCGCGATCGCCTCCCCGTCGTCGTTCCGCGACGTCGTGCAGTTCTGCTCCGGCCCGTACGGCTGGCCGTACCGCAAGGTCACCGAGCTGACGATCATGCACGACACCGGCGGGAACAACCGCGTGCTGTTCGACGCGACGAACCCGCTCTGGGCCGGTCGCCCCGACGACGAGCTCCCCGATGACGTCCGGATGGTGCGCGACCGGTTCGACGCGACGAGCCCGCTCAGCGTCGTCGCCGGCGGGCACATCCTCGAGGACCACACCGACGCCTCGGACGAACTGCGCGCCACCGGCCTGCCGGTCCTCGTCGCGCACGGGGAGTGGGACGGGGCTTGGCCGATCCCGTGGCAGCGGGCGATGGCCGAGCGCACCGGGGCCTCCTACGAGGTGATCCCGGCGAGCTACCACGGCCCCCAGGTCGAGAACCCGCTCGGGACGGTCGCCGTGTTCGACCGGTTCCTGTTCGCCCACTGACCTCAGCACCGAAAGGCATCATCATCTCCACGCTGCAGTTCCCCGACGGCTTCCTCTGGGGCGCCGCCACGGCCGCCCACCAGATCGAGGGCAACAACGTCAACAGCAACTGGTGGGTGCACGAGCACGAGCCGGACACCACGATCGTCGAACCCTCGGGCGATGCGGCGGACAGTTACCACCGGTACCGCGAGGACATCCGGATCGCCGCCGAACTCGGCCTGAACTCGTACCGGTTCAGCATCGAGTGGGCGCGCATCGAGCCGGAGCGCGGGTTCGTGAGCCGCGCCGAGGTCGACCACTACCGCCGCATGGTCGACGCCTGCCACGAGTTCGGCATCGAGCCGATCGTCACGCTCATGCACTTCACCGTGCCGCGCTGGTTCGAGCGCGACGGGTTCTGGCGCGCGCCCGACGCCGCCGACCTCTTCGCCCGGTACACCGAGGCCGCGCTCCCCGTCGTGCAGGACGGCGTCCGCTACGTGTGCACGATCAACGAGCCGAACATCGCGGCGATGCTCGCGGGCGGCGAGGACGCGTCGAACCTGGTCGCGTACGGCCTGCCGAACCCGGACCTCGGCGTCGCCGACGCCCTGCTCGCCTCGCACAAGCGGTCCCGCGAGGTGCTCTCGCAGGTCGACGGCATCAAGTCCGGCTGGACGATCGCGACCCAGGCGTTCGTCTCGGACGGGCGGCCCGGGTCCGACACGATGCTCCGTGAGTACGGGTACCCGCGCGACGACTGGTACCTCGAGCAGGCCGCGGGCGACGACTTCCTCGGCGTGCAGGCGTACACGCGGACGTTCATCGGGCCGGACGGTCCGCTGCCCGTCCGCGACGACGTCGAGACGACCCTGACCGGGTGGGAGTTCTACCCCGAGGCCTCGGCCGACGGGCTCCGCAGCGCGTGGGAGCTGTCCCGCCACGTGCCCCTCATGATCACCGAGAACGGCATCGCCACCGCGGACGACACCCGCCGCCGTGCCTACACCGAGGGCGCCCTCGAGGGGATCCACCGCTGCATCGAGGACGGCATCGAGGTCCTCGGCTACCAGCACTGGTCCCTCCTCGACAACTACGAGTGGGCCTCCGGCTTCCGGCCGACCTTCGGTCTCGTGTCGTGGGACCCGGTGACGTTCGAGCGCACGCCGAAGCCGTCGGCGCGCTGGTACGGCGGGGTCGCGACGGCGAACGCGCTGCAGACCGGTCAGGACTGAGCGGCAGCGTCCCCGACCCGACCGCCCTGGAGGCGCGACGCACCCGTCCAGGCGGGTCGCGCCTCCAGGGCGGTCACCACCGACCACCGGGCGGTCGCGTCTGCGGGCGGTCACCACCGACCACCGGGCCGTCAGGCCCCGGTGGTCTCCGTCGTGTCGGTCACCGCGGTGCCGTCGAACCACGCGATGAGCGCGTCCTCGACCCGCCGTGATCCGCGCTCGCGAGCGAGGTCCAGCGCCGTGCGGCCCTCGGCGTCCTGCACGCTGACGTCCGCACCCCGTTCGAGCAGCGCCTCGATGGTGCCCAGCCGGTCGAACCAGGCGGCCGCGTGCAGCGGGGCGAAGCCCCAGCGCGGGTCGAGCTCGTCGATGCCAGCGGGGTCCACGCCGAACCCGTCGAGTTCGAGCGACAGCCCACCGACGTCCCCGTGCGCAGCGGCGCGCACCGCCGGAGTCGCCCACTCCACCCAGCCGTCCGGCACCGGGCCGTGCCAGCCGTGCACCGGACGCGCCTCGAGCCCGGTCCACTCGTCCTCGTCGACGGGGCGGACCTCGATCACCACGTCGCGGAAGTGCACCGCGAGCTCGCCGGTGGGGGAGAGCAGCAGGCGCAGCTCCCAGACGTCGGCGTCCACGTGCGCGAGCTCGCCGCGGGAGACGTGCACGTCACCGGCGAGCAGGTCGAGCGGTGCGGTGTCCTCCGGCTCGAGCACGGCGCGGTCGAACCGGAGCGTCACCCGCGCGTGGTTCCAGCGGCGCCACAGCCCGTCCGGGGTGTCCAGCACCTCGTCGTTCCGGATGACGACGACCGCGTGCACGGTGTGCGTCGGGGTGGAGTCGACCCCGGCGCCGGCGCGACGTCCCGACTCCTCGACCCGCCAGGTGTGGATGCGCGCTTCGTTCCAGGTGACGGACGCGAGCGCGGCCACGGAGGGCGGGGCGTCGGTCACCAGTCGCGCGAGGTGCTCGGGGTAGCCCTCGACGTCCTCGAGGGAGACGTACCCGATCGCAGGCCAGCCCACTCGACTCCATCGCACGGGTCGACACTACTGCAGGCGCGCATGCCGATGCGGTATATGAAGTGCAGACGACTGGTACATCGGTGCGCAACGCCCTACCATGGTGCCATGCGTCCTCTTCCGCGCGACCCCGTCGCGTTCCTGTCCGCCCGGCTCCGCATGGCGATCACCGCCGGACGCGCCCGGTTCGGTCGCTCCTCGATCGTCTCGACCGACGGGCCGGTCGTGTCCCTCACGAGCTTCGGGGCACGGGTCAGCTCCGTCCACCTCGCGATCGCGTCGATCGGGCACGGCGACGTCCGTCCTGCTCGCATCGTCCTCTGGCTCGACGACCCGGAGCTCGTCGCGCACCCGCCGGCACCCCTGCGTCGGCTGCGGCGGCGCGGCCTCGAGATCCGAGTGTGTGACGATCTCGGCCCGCACAAGAAGTACCACCCGTACGTGCACTCGGTCGACGCGCACGACCGGCCCATGGTCACCGCGGACGACGACGTCCTGTACGCGCGGCACTGGCTCGCCGCACTCATCGACGCGCATCGCGTCCGCCCCGATGCCATCGTGGCCCACCGGGTGAACCGCATCACCGTCGAGGACGGTGTCGTCCTGCCCTACGTGCGCTGGGGACGCGCCGTAGACGACCTCGACACTCCGCGGAACTACGCGGTGGGAGTCAAGGGGATCCTCTACCCGCCCCACTTCCTCGAGGTGCTGCGTCGGGCCGGTGCGGGTTTCACCGCTGTCGCTCCGGGATCGTCGGACACCTGGCTGCACCACTGCTCGCTCCGGGCGCAGGTGTCCGTCCTCCCGGTTCCGCCGGCAGCGCGGCCCGTGATCGTCCCGCTCCGTGGCGTGCGGCGGAGTCCGGCGCTCCTCGAGCAGAACGTCGACGCCGGTCGGAACGACCGTGTCCGGGGAGCGCTCTGGTCCGCCGAGGACGAGCGGCTCGTGGTCGCGGGCGCCTGGCCGGACGAACGAGACGTATTGCAATAACACATATCAGCATTTAGGATGGAAGCGTCGTCGTGGAGGTGATCCGTGCTCTTCCTCTCCCAAGTGCTCGCGTCGGTCGTGCTGGCCGTCGTCACCGCCCGTCGCCCTGCGGTGGGGCTCGCCGTCGTCCTCGCCGTCGCAGCCGGGCTGCCGTTCGGCGCGGCACAGCTGGTGCTCGGCACCACCTGGCACCCGGCGGTCACGATCGCCCTCGCCATGGTGCTGGTCTGTGCGCTCCGGAACCCCCGCGCAGTCGGCACGGTCCTGGCGGCCAGGCCGCTCGTCACCGCCGCGCTGGTGACGTTCCTCGTGGTCGCGGTCGTCACGTCGTGGTCGACCGGCCGAGCGGGCGACCTGGGGACCCTCGTCATGCAGATCGTCGCGCCGGTGGCCGTCTTCGTCGTGGTGTCGACGGCGACCGCCGAGGGGCTCCTCCGGCCTGGCACGGTCGCGCGGACCTTCGTCGCGGTCTGCGTCGGCGCGGCGCTGATCCTGATCGCCGTCTGGGCCGGGATCGTCACGCAACCGTGGCAGTCCGAGGTCGAGTCATCCCGGTGGTGGAGCGTCGAGCCGGACCGCATGACCGGCACGTTCGACCACCCGCTCGTGGCGTCGCTCTGGCTGTCGGCAGCGGTGCCGCTCGCCTGCGACCTCCGCTCAGCGTGGGTCCGCGTGTCCGTCGTCCTGACGCTGCTCTTCGCGATCGCCCTCACCGGTTCACGTCTCGCGCTCGTCGTGGCGGGGGTCGCCGCCGTCGTGGTCCTCCTGCGCTCGAGGGTCCACGCGATGACCAAGGCCACCGTGGTCATCCTCCTCACCACCGCCACGGCCTGGTTCCTGCAGTCGTCCGCCGCCGATCTGGTGAACGAGCGCTTCGCGGACGACGGAGGGTCGAGCTCGGCGCGACTGCAGTCCCTGCGGCTCGCCGCCGACGTCTGGTCCGAGACGATCGTGTTCGGGCGTGGGTTCGGAGCCAGCGAACAGGTCACCCGCAACGCCCTCATCTCGACGACGTTCGAGAACCCGGTCGTGATGTTCTCGATCGACTTCGGCGTCGTCGCCACGATGCTGTTCTTCGGCGCCCTCGTCGGGATCCTCGTGCGGACGAGCCGCGAGACGACGGTCGCCGGGGCGCGGCTCGGCGCCGTGCTGGTGCTCGTGTCCATCCTCGGCTTCAACTCGCTCAGTACGAACACCCCGATCGGCCTCGTCGTGTTCCTCTTGCTCGCGCTCGCCGGAGCGCCCCGGCCCGCCGCAGGGCGTCCCGAGCCGTCACCGGGCACCCGGCCGTCCGCGCACGGGGTCCTTGCATGAGCGGCGGCCGGCGCGGGACGAACATCCTGATCGCGCTCGTCGGGAACGGGTTCGCGCCGTTGGCGTCGATCGCGACCGCACCGATCCTGGCGCACTCGCTCGGGGTCGACGGCCGGGGCGAGACCGCCGCGGTGCTCGCCCCGCTGCTCCTCGCGACCGCACTCGGTGCCTTCGGGATCCCCGCGGCGGTGACCTGGGCCGTCGCCAGGTACCCCGTCCTCGCGCCGAGCACCACCCGTCGCGGTGCGCTCCTCGCGCTGGTGACCGGTGCACTGTCCGCTGCTGCCGTCGTGCTGTCCGCTCCGTACTTCGCGGCCGACGACGGTCCTCTGGCCGCCCTGATCGCCCTCGCCGCGCTCGCGGTGGTCCCGACGCTCCTCGTCTCGGTCCTGCAGGCGACCGCGGCGGGGCTGCACCGATGGCGGGCGGTCGCCGTCGAGCGTGCGCTGACCGCCGCCTTCCGGCTCGCCGCCCTGGGCGTCTGCGCCGGGACGGGCCTCCTCGACGTCCGCGGAGCCGTCGTCATCCTCGCCGTCTCGCCGTGCATCGGCGCGCTCGCGTACCTCCGGGTGCTCCGTCGGACGTCCGGTGCCGCCGGCTCCGCGCAGACCCAGGACCCGCCCCGGACCCGCACCCTCGTGGCCTTCGGGTCCCGCGTCTGGTTCGGGTCCGTCTCGGGCGTGCTCCTGACGCGGCTCGACCAGGCGCTGATGAGTCCGCTGTCCGGGGCCGCCGAACTCGGACTGTACGTCGTCGCGGTGACCGTGGCGGAGATCCCGCTCGTGATCAGCAACGCCGTGCGGGACGTCTCCTTCGCGGCGGACGCCGCCGACGCGGACGACGGTCGCATGCTGACCGCTTCCCGGCTGTCGTCCGCGACGACGCTGGTGCTGTGTGCCGTGCTCGCAGCGACCGCCTGGTGGTGGTTGCCGGTCGTCTTCGGTACGGCGTTCGCCGCGGCGCTCCCCGCGTGCCTCGTCCTGTTGGCGGCCACCGCCGTCGGCGGGCAGGGTGCGCTCGCCGGTGTGACGCTGAGTGCGCGGGGCGCGCCCGGTCGGCGGAGCCTCTCCCTGGCCGGCGCGGCGGTCGTGAACACGGCCCTGCTCGTGCTGCTCGTGCCGGATCTCGGCGCCGTCGGCGCAGCGTTGGGCACGCTCGTCGGGTGTTGGATCTCGAGCTCGGCCAACGTCCTCCAGGTCTGGCAGAAGCACGGGATCCGCCCGTGGTCCTTCTACGGACTGCGCAGCGCGGACCTCCACGTCCTCCGCGCCGTGGTCGTGCGTCGACGAGCCCGTGGTGCCTGACTGCATACGACATCCACGGGATTCCCTTCTCGTCGCTCACGAGTCCTAGCGTTCCTCACACCTCCGCGGAGTCGCCGCGGGGCAGGAACGAGGACGCATGCCCCAGAACACTGCCGTCGACCGCACGCGGAAGCACGGCTCCGAACCCTCCGACGGGCCGACACGACGCGCCGTACTGGTCGGCGGCGTCGCGATCGGCCTCACTGCCGCGCTCGCCGGTGGGCCGCTGTGGGGCGCCAGGAGCGCCCGTGCCGCGACCCCCAGGACCTTCTACGTCGACCCGAAGGGCGGCGATGACGCGGCGGCGGGAACGCCCTCGTGGCGGAGCTGGGCGTCGACGGCCCGGGCGAACGCCGCACTCGCGGCGGGGGAGATCGGGACGGGGGACACCCTCCTGCTCCGCCGCGGTCGTCGACACTTCGGGGTCCTCCGCCCGGGCGCCGTCGGGGGACTGACCATCGGATCCTGGGGTGACGAGCCCGAGTCGCCGGAGGTCACCGCCTACAAGTACGTCCAGAGTGAAGCGTGCTGGGTCCGGGTCGGCGACGACCTGTGGGCGGTCGACATCAGAGGCGCTGCCCACGGCCGGACGCACCACGGCCACGTGAGCGCCTGGTCGACGGAGGTCGGCTTCATCAAGGTCGACGGCACGATCCACGGCGACCGCAAGGGCTCGGTCTCCAGCCTGCACGCTGCGTGGCAGTTCGTCTCCTCGGGTGCCACGGTCACCGTCCGGAACCCGGAGAACCCGAGTCGCGGTGGGAGGAGGGTCTGGCTGGCGGTCGCCGAGCCGATCCTCGAAGGACGGTCCGGCGTCGTCGTCACCGATCTCGTCCTCCGCGGGACCGGTCGCAATGCGGTGCAGACCTCGTCCGCCGTCCCTACGCGTGGCTTCGAGCTCCGGGACTGCACGGTGGGTGAGGCGGGCGGGGGCTTCGCCAGCGACGGCGTCTCGCGCTTCGGCAACGGCGTCCAGGTCTGGTCCGGTGCCGAGGACGTCCTCGTGCAGTCCACCACGATCACCGATTGCTGGGACACCGCGACGACGATCCAGGGCCCCGTGCAGCTCGGCGACGTCGGGTGGCGGAACGTGGTGTTCGAGGGCAACGACCTCGACCGCAACATGCAGGGGTTCGAGTACTGGTCGACCGGTGCGCGCTCCGGTGCTCCGGGAACGGCCTGCACCTTCCGGGGCAACCGGAGTTCGGCGGCGGGCTCGAGCTGGAGTCGGACCATCCGGCCCGATCGCGCGGGCAAGGGGAGCCACCTGCTCTTCTACGGCGACTCCGCGGTGATCGAGGTGCGCATCGAGGGGAACACCTTCAGCGGTGCCTCGGACAGCTACCTCTACGCGAACCGGGCGATCCCGGAACGGCTCCGGTCCGACCGCAACGTCATCGAACTGACGCAGGAGACCCGGTTGCAGTGGCAGACGGCGGACCGGATCGGCGACGCAGCCGCGTGGTCCGAGCGGACCGGACTGGAGCGGTCGTCCACGTTCCGCACGATCGCCTGAGCCGGGCGAGACGAAGCCGCACGGGGCGCCGACGTCGTCGGTCGTCCCGTGCGGCTCGTGCGTGGCCCCTCCGACGTCAGCGGGGGTCCTCCTTGCCGGAGGCGGGAGCGAGGTCGTCCGACCTCGTACCGGTGTCGCGGAGGCGTCGCCCGCGCTTGGTCGTGGTCGTGGTCGTGGTCGTGGTCGTGCTGAGCTCGACGGGTTCCACCCGCCCGTAGTACGAGCCGTACGAGCCTTCGTAGACGCCGCCGTACCCGCCCCGTGAGCGGAACGGCGCCATGTTCACGACGATGCCGAGGACCGACGCGCCGACGCGGTCGAGCCGCTCGAGCGCGACTCGGAGCTGCGTCGTCCGGCTGCGCTTCGCGGCGGTGACCACCACGGCCCCTGCCGCCATCGTCGCGAGGACGGCGGCGTCGGTCACCGGCAGGAGCGGCGGCGCATCGAGCAGGACGTAGTCGTACTGCTCGCTGAGGAGGTCGAGGAGCGTGCGCATCGCCGCCGAACCCAGGAGCTCGCTCGGGTTCGGGGGGACCTGACCAGCCGGCAGCACGTCGAGCTGCAACCGGCCCCACCGGTGCACGACGTCGTCCATCTCGGCCCGACCGATCAGGAGGTCGGTCAGTCCGGCGGCGTTCTCGAGGCCCATGATGTCCGCGACCCGCGGGCGGCGGAGATCGGCGTCGACGAGTGCGACGCGCGCCCCGGTCTCAGCGAGCGCGATGGCCAGGTTCGCGGTCGAGGTGGTCTTGCCCTCGCTCGGCATCGCGGACGTGACGACGAAGCTGCCGTTGCCGGACGCCAGGTTGACGAACTGCAGGTTGCTGCGCAGCGTGCGGTACGCCTCGGCGAGCGGGTTGCGCGGATCGCCGGAGACGATGAGCGGCTGCTTCTTCACGTCGGGGTCGTACCCGAGCGTCGCGAGGACCGGGGTCGGCGTGACGTCTGCGACCTCGCGGGCGGTGTGGATCCGGGTGTCGAGGACGCTGCGGAGCAGGGCGGCCCCGAACCCGAGGAACGCCCCCAGGGCGAGGCCGACGGCGATGTTCAGCGTGGTGTTCGGCGAGGACGGAGCGGTCGGCGCGATGGCTTCCTGCACGGTCGCGGCACGCACGAGGCTGGCGGTGTCCGCGGTCGGCTTCTCGAGCGACTCGACGACCCGGACGAAGCTCCGACCGATGGCGTTCGCGATCGCCGCGGCCTGCTGCCCGGACTCGGCGGTCACCTCGATCGCCACGACCACGGTGTTGGAGTTGATCGATGCCTGCACCCGGCGTGCCAGTGCCGACGTGGTGGTGCGCAGGTGGAGTTCGTCGATGACCGGGTCGAGGATGCTGCCCGTCGTGACGATGTCGGCGTAGGAGCGCACCTTCTGCTGCGCCGCCGCGCTGCCCTGGGAGACGTCGGTGGCCGACGTGGCTCCCGCCGTCTGCACGGCGACGAAGAGCTTCGTCGTCGCCTTGTACTCGGGTGTGGCGATGGACGCGGCCCCGAACCCGGCGCTCCCGCCGAGGAGCATGCCGAAGAGCACGAACGCCCATGCCTTGCGGAGGGTCTTGATCAGGTCGGTCGGTTCCACGTCGTCTCCCAGGTCGAGGACATCGCTGCATGCCCGTCGCTAAAACATATCACATTGTAGTATTATGTTCACGACGACGAGGAGACCGATGCACACCACACCGAGGACAGCCGCCACCGGCGGGTTCCGCCGAGACATCCAAGGCTTGCGCGCGGTCGCCGTGCTGCTCGTCCTCCTCGAGCACGCCCACCTGGGGGTCTCCGGCGGCTACATCGGAGTGGACGTCTTCTTCGTGATCTCGGGGTTCCTCATCACGGGGCACCTGATCCGGGAACTCGACCGCCGAGGCAGGATCGACCTCGCGGCCTTCTGGGCGCGCCGCGTCCGCCGCATCCTCCCCGCGGCCGTCACGGTCGGACTCGTGACGACGCTCGCCGCCCTCGCGCTCATGCCGCCGCTCATCGCCGACGACCTCGGGAAGACCGCGGTCGCCGCGCTCCTGTCGGTGCCGAACCTGCTGTTCGCCGCTCAGGGGACGAACTACCTCGCGGGCAATGCGCCGTCGCCGTTCCAGCACTACTGGTCGCTCGGCGTCGAGGAGCAGTTCTACCTCGTGTGGCCACTCCTCCTGCTCCTCCTGTGGTGGCTGGGACGACGCGTCGGTCGGACGGGTCCGATGCGCGTGGTCACGCTCGGCATCGCTGCGGTGGTGATCGCCTCGGCCGTGCTCTCCGTCGTCCTGACGGCGGTGTCACAGCCGTGGGCGTTCTTCTCGCTCCCCACTCGCGCGTGGGAACTCGCGCTCGGTGGCCTCGTGGCGGTGGCGGTCAGCCGCAGGGTCGTCGTGCCCGCTCGATGGTCCGCGCTCCTCGGCTGGCTCGCACTGGCGATCCTGGTCGTCTCCGCACTGCTCTACGACGCGGGCACGACCTACCCCGGCGTGGCCGCACTGGTACCGGCCACCGCTGCGGCGGCCCTCGTCTGGGCCGGGACCGCCGACGGGGGACGGGGCCCCGTCCTGCTGCTCCGCCTCCGACCGTTGCAGTACCTCGGCCGCGTGTCCTACTCGCTGTACCTCTGGCACTGGCCGCTGCTCGTGATCCCGCAGGCCGCGATCGGCTTGGCCACACCGCTCCCGCTCTGGTCGCGGGTCGGCGCGGTCCTCGTCGCGCTGGTGCTCGCGGACGTGACGACGCGGTGCATCGAGGGACCGCTGCGGACCGCGCGCGCGACCGCGTCCAGTCTCCGCGTCGTGCTCACCGGGACGGCCGCATCCGCCGCCGCTGTCCTCGTCGTGCTCGCGGCGCTGCCCGTCGTGGATCAGCGCCCGCTCTCGACCGACCGTGACGCGGCGGACGTCGTCCCGAGCACGGCCCCCGTGTTCACGGACTTCGTCCCCGCCGACCTCGAACCATCGCTCCGTTCCGCCTCCTCGTCGGGGACGACCATCAACCGCAACGGCTGTCACATCAACGAGCGTGCGGAGGTGGCCGTGAACGACTGCGTCCTCGGTGACGCCGAGGGAACCCGGACGGTCGCGCTCGTCGGGGACTCGCACGCCGCGCACTGGTTCCCGGCACTCGAGCGCTGGGCGGGGAAGGTCGGCGATGTGCGACTCCTCGCGTACACGAAGGCCGGCTGTCCCGTCGTCGACGTCACGGTGCGGTTGAAGAGCACGGCGTTCCACGACTGCGACACCTGGCGTGCCGGTGTGGTCGAGAAGCTCGACCGGGTCCAGCCGGACGTGATCCTCCTGTCGAACGCAAGCCGGTTCGACCTCGTGTCCGACCAACCGCGAGCGGCGGCGTGGAGCGACGGGCTCCGACGGCTGCTCGGCGAGCTGCCGACGTCGTCCCGGGTCACCGTGCTCGCGGACACCCCGGACTTCCCGGAGTCCGTTCCACGGTGCGCATCGGCGACCCTCGACGACCTGCGGCGCTGTGGTGTCGCTCGTGCCGACACGATCGACGCCGACTGGCAGAGCCGTGAGCGTGCAGCCACCGACTCGGCCGGGCACACGTACCGGGACCTCACCGACTGGTTCTGCGACGCCGACCGGTGCGGAGTCGTCTCGGGCACGACGCTGATGTACCGCGACCAGGGACACCTGACCGAGGAGTGGTCCGCATCGCTGTGGAAGCCGATCGGCGAGGCGGTGGCCGCTGCCCGCTGATCAGGCGCGCCGCGACGCCGTCACCGTGAACTTGTCCGTCCGGGTCACCTGCCGCGTCGGTCCGACGACCTTCTCGAGCACGCCCCGGTACCGCAGGTGCGAGTTCCACACGCACCACAGTTCACCGCTGGACTGGAGGATCGTGGCCGCGTTCCGGAACATCGCCTCGGCAGCGTCCGTGGTCACGGTGGTGTCCGCGTGGAACGGCGGGTTGCAGAGGACGAGCTGTGCGGAGCCCTCGCCGAGTTCGTCGCCGGCGTCGCTCCGCACGACGTCGACTCGCGCACCCACACCGTTCGCCGCTGCCGTCCCGCGGGTCGACGCGACCGCGATGGCGGAGACGTCGGTGGCGATCACCTTCACCGACGGTCGACGGAGTGCGATGGCCGCGGCGATCACACCGTTCCCGCAGCCGAGGTCGACGACGGTGCGGGCGGACGGGACGGCGCCGTCCATCACGTCGAGCAGGACCCGGGTGCCCTGGTCGAGCGAGTTCCCGGCGAACACGCCGCCGTGCGCGACGATCGTCATCCCGAGCGCGTCCACGTGCACGGACCTCGGCCACGGGTTGGTCGCGTCGGCACGCGTGGCGGAAGCACGGAGCGGGTCATGTGCGATGAGCAGCCGGGACTTCCCACGCCCCCGCGACGCCGTGACCTCGCCGAAGTACCGGCGCAGGACGTCGTTCTGCGACAGGTTCATGTGCTTCGTGACCCCGCCGCAGAGCAGGACGACATCGGGGGCGGCGAAGCGTGCGACCGCGCGGGCGATCTCGTCGAGTCGGTCGTTCGACTTCGACAGGCGCAGCAGCACGAGGCGCACGTCCCGGAACGCCTGCTCGAGCGAGTCGGGGTGGTGGAATCCCCGGCGGCCGAACGTGCCGGCGTTCGCCTCGAGCGCGCGGACTCCGACCAGCGAGTCCTGGACGACGCGGACGTCCGACGCGCCGTGCACCGTGATGGCACCGAGGGTCAGGACGCCGTGGCGGTCGTCGACGACAGCCACCTCACCGGGTTGGCGGAGCGCATCCCCGTGGACGTGCGGTGCCTCGTCGAGGATGAACCGGTCCGTCCCGTCGATCGCGATGAGGTCCGGCGCGTCGTGGTCACGGCGGCGGAAGAAGTCGGCGAAGTCGGGTGGCACGGCGCCAGCGTACCGAGGGCGCGGCGGTCAGTGCGTCAGCGTGGCCGGTGCGGTCAGGAGCCGCCGAACACCGTGAGGAACGCCGCCGCGAACGCCCCCGCGCCCACCAGGGTCAGGGCGACGGCGAGCCATCGCACGCCGCAGCTGCGCAGCCGACGGACCACGACCCAGGCGAGGACGGCCACGCCGATCACGATGCTGATGGTCCACCAGATCCAGCCGGTGGTCTCGACGACCCGCAAGAGGCCGTCGATGCCGTCACCGATCATGACCGCTGCCGGCACCTCTCCGCCGACGGCACGGAGCACGGGCCGCTCGGACCACCACCAGACGCCCGCGACGCCGATCACCGGCCCGGCCAGGGTCGCGATCGTGAAGTAGAGGTCGCCGGGACCGTAGGAGCCCGGGAAGCCCCGCAGCGTCGACACGACGGTGTAGCCCTGCAGCAGCCCGTGGAAGAGGAGCAGCCCCATCACCGCACCGACCCACCACGGACGCGCACTCGTCCAACGGGCGCAGACCACGACGACCGCGAACGTCAGGATCGTCCACCCGCCGTTCGAGTTGGCGAAGGAGCGGAGACCATCCGGCAGGACGGTCTGGAGCAGCGACGTGCAGCCGCCGAGGACCAACCCTGCGGCGGCGGCGACGGCCCACCATCCGATGACGCGCACGACTCATTGTGGCAGGTGCTCTGTGTATCACATGCCGGGTCTTTTCAGTGGGGGCCGCGGTAGAGCACGATCTGTGTGTTCCGCTGCGGACGCGACCCGGCCTTCAGGGAGATCGCCGCGCCGGTCGTCGTGGCGGCGAAGACCCGCGCGCCCGGTCGGTTGATGAGCTGATCGGCCAACGCCGTCTCGAGCTCACGGACGCGGTCACGGAGTTCCTTGTTCTCGTTCTCGAGCTCGAGCACCCGCCGGATGCCCTCGAGCGACACACCCTCGGACCCGAGCCGCGCGATCTCGCGCAACTGCGCGATGTCGCGCATCGAGTAGCGACGGGACCCACCGCGGGTGCGCCCGGGTACGACCAGGCCGAGCCGGTCGTACTGCCGCAGCGTCTGCGGGTGCATCTCCGCCAGCTCTGCCGCGACGGCGATCGCGAAGACGGGCGAGTTCTCGTCCATGTCGGTCATGGCGTGTTCCTTTCCGTCGTCCGCGGGGATGGCAGACCCAGCCTGGAGGCCCGGCGAGCGTCCGTCAGGAAGCCGCGCCGTTCCTCCAGGCCGGGTCTCGTGCGTTTCTTGCGTCGTCAGCGCACGCGTCAGCCGCGCGCTTTCGCGAGGAGGTCCTCGCGGGGGTCCTCGTCGGGCAGTGCCTCGGCGAGTGCCTCGACGGCCTCGCGCGCCTTGTCCGACAGGTGCGACGGCACCGCGACCTGTACGGTCGCGAGCAGGTCACCGGTCCCGTTCTTGGTCGTGACCCCGCGGCCCTTCACACGCAGGACGCGACCGGACGGCGTGCCCGGTGCGACCCTGAGCTTCACCGGTTCGCCGCCGAGCGTCGGCACCTGGATCGTCGCACCGAGCGTCGCCTCGACGAACGTCACCGGGACGTCCACGCGGAGGTTCTGCCCGTCGCGCTCGAAGACCGGGTGCTTCCGGACGGTGACGGTGACCACGAGGTCGCCGGCTTCACCGCCGTCGGGCGAGGGCTCGCCGCGTCCGCGCAGCCGGATCTTCTGGCCGTCCGCGACGCCCGCGGGGATGCGGACGTTCACGGGGCGGCCGTTGCCCTGCGAGAGCTTGACCGTGTCGCCGGCGATCGCGGTGGTGAAGTCGAGCGTCGTCGTCGCGGTGACGTCGCGCCCCTTCGTCGGTCCGCCGAAGCCGCGGTAGCCGCCGGAGGGCTGGCCGAAGCCGCCGCCCGCGCCGCCACCGAACATGCCGCCGAGGATGTCCTCGAAGCCGCCCGCGCCGCCCTGGCCGAAGCGGACGCGCTGTCCACCCTGCTGTCCAGCGGCGCCTCCTCCGAACATGCCGCCGAAGACGTCCTCGAAGCCGCCGCCCTGGCCCGGGCCACCCGCGGTGAAGCGGGCGCCCGACCCCATGGCGCGGACCTGGTCGTACTCCTGCCGCTGTTCCTTGTCGGAGAGCACCGAGTAGGCCTCGCTGATCTCCTTGAAGCGGTTCTCGGCGGCGGTGTCACCCGGGTTGGAGTCCGGGTGGTACTGCCGGGCGAGCTTCCGGTAGGTCTTCTTGAGATCAGCGTCCGAGGCGTCTTTCGACACCCCGAGGACCTTGTAGAAGTCCTTGTCGAACCAGTCCTGACTGGCCACGAATACCTACCTTCCGTTCCGGCTCAGGCCGGGACCGCCACCGCGACCTTGGCCGCACGGAGCACGCGCTCGCCGAGCTTGTAGCCCGGTTCGACGACGTCCGCCACGGTCTGGCCGGTGGCGCCCGGAGTCGGGAGCTGCACGATCGCCTCGTGGATGTTCGGGTCGAAGGACTCGCCCTTCTCGCCGATCTGCACGAGCTTGAACTTCTCGAACCCGCCACGGATCTTCTGCGCGATCACCTGCATCGGACCCTCGGCGAGGTCGCCGTGGGCCTCGGCGCGGGTGAGGTCGTCGAGCGCCGGGAGCAGTGCGCGCACCACTTCGGCGATGGCGACCTCGCGGTTGGCCTCACGGTCACGCTCGACGCGCTTGCGGAAGTTCACCAGCTCGGCCTGCGCACGGAGCATGTCCGCACGCATCTCGGCGACCAGGTCGCGGTCCTCGGAGCTCAGCTTGTCCTCGGCGATACCGCGGGCGGCGTCGGCCAGGAGCGCTTCGTCCTCGGGTGAGAGGTCGTTCGCTCCGGCCGGGTCGCCCCCGGCGGGGCCGTCCGTCGGGATCTCGACGTCCGGCCCCTCGGCCTCGATGAGGTCCTCGGGCTCCTGCGCGTTCGTGGCGTCGCCCTCGACCTGGGGCTCGTCCTCGTTCGGCACGTTGTCCTTGGGATCCGTCATCGTTACTTCTTGTCCTTGTCGTCCTCGTCGTCCACGACCTCGGCGTCGACGATGTCCTCGTCGTCAGCCGGCTGCTCGCCCGCGGGCTGCTCGCCACCGGCGGTGCCGGCTGCTGCGTCCTGCTGGCTGTAGATCGCCTGGCCGAGCTTGCCCTGCGACTCGTTGAGCTTGTCGAAGGCCGTCTTCACGGCGTCCTCGTCGTCGCCCGCGAGTGCGGACTTGAGCCCGTCGACGTCGGCCTGCACCTCGGACTTGACGTCCTCGGGGAGCTTGCCGTCGTTCTCCTTGATGAGCTTCTCGATCGAGTAGACGAGCTGCTCGGCCTGGTTGCGACGCTCGTTGGCCTCGCGACGGGCCTTGTCCTCGGCCGCGTGCTCCTCGGCTTCGCGGACCATGCGCTCGATGTCCTCCTTCGGCAGCGACGAGCCGCCGGAGATGACCATCGACTGCTCCTTGCCGGTGCCCTTGTCCTTCGCGGACACGTGCACGATGCCGTTGGCGTCGATGTCGAAGGTGACCTCGACCTGCGGGACGCCACGGGGAGCCGGCGCGATGCCGGTCAGCTCGAAGGTGCCGAGCGGCTTGTTGTCGCGGGTGAACTCGCGCTCGCCCTGGAAGACCTGGATCGCGACCGACGGCTGGTTGTCGTCAGCGGTCGTGAAGGTCTCGCTCCGCTTGGTCGGGATCGCGGTGTTGCGGTCGATGAGCTTCGTCATCAGGCCGCCCTTGGTCTCGATGCCGAGCGACAGCGGCGTGACGTCGATGAGGAGGACGTCCTTGCGCTCGCCCTTCAGCACGCCGGCCTGCAGTGCGGCACCGACGGCCACGACCTCGTCCGGGTTGACACCCTGGTTCGGGGACTTGCCACCGGTCAGCGACTTGACGACCTCGGCGACGGCGGGCATGCGGGTCGAGCCACCCACGAGCACCACGTGAGCGATGTCGCCCACCGAGACACCGGCTTCCTTGATGACGTCGTTGAACGGCTTCTTGGTGCGGTCGAGCAGGTCGGAGGTCATCTGCTCGAACTGTGCGCGCGAGATGGTCTCGTCGAGGTTCAGCGGGCCCTCGGCGGTGAGTGTCAGGTACGGGAGCTGGATGTTCGCCGACATCTGCGACGACAGCTCCTTCTTCGCCTGCTCAGCCGCTTCCTTCAGGCGCTGCTTGGCGATCTTGTCCGTGGACAGGTCGACGCCGTGCTCGTCCTTGAACTTCTTGACCAGGTAGTCGACGATGCGCTGGTCCCAGTCGTCGCCACCGAGGCGGTTGTCACCGGAGGTCGCGCGGACCTGGATCGTCGAGAAGTCGTCGTCCTTGCCCACCTCGAGCAGGGACACGTCGAACGTGCCGCCACCGAGGTCGAAGACCAGGATGAGCTCGTCTTCCTTGCCCTTGTCGAGGCCGTACGCCAGCGCGGCCGCCGTCGGCTCGTTGATGATGCGGAGGACGTTGAGGCCGGCGATCTCACCGGCGTCCTTCGTGGCCTGGCGCTCGGCGTCGTTGAAGTACGCCGGGACCGTGATGACCGCGTCGGTGACGTCCTCACCGAGGTACTGCTCGGCGTCGCGCTTGAGCTTGCCGAGGGTGCGGGCCGAGATCTCCTGCGGCGTGTACTGCTTGCCGTCGATCTCGACCTTCCAGTCGGTGCCGATGTGGCGCTTGACCGACGCGATGGTGCGGTCGACGTTCGTCACGGCCTGGCGCTTCGCGGTCTCGCCGACCAGGACCTCGCCGTCCTTCGTGAAGGCGACGATCGACGGCGTGGTGCGCATGCCCTCGGCGTTCGCGATGACGGTGGGCTCACCGCCCTCGAGAACGCTGACGACCGAGTTGGTGGTTCCGAGGTCGATGCCTACTGCACGTCCCATGTGTTGGTGCTCCTTCGGTTGGGTGCGTGGTGCTGAAGTCTGCGGACTTGCGTCCGATGGACTCAACTCTACTCCGGACTGGAGGCGCGTCAACTCTGGCAGCTGAAAGTTGCGTCAGAACGACGCAACTTCCCGGACTGTCGATATCGCGCGTCATGTGGAAAAGCGTCCTACTAGTATCCGCAATGTCTCACATCACGGGACGCTCCCTTCTGAAAGGACCTCCTGCCGATGCAGACCACCCGGCTCCTCAAACCCTTCGCGTGCGCGTCGCTCGCACTCACCGTCATCGCCTCCGGTCTCACGCTGGGCGGCACCGCCGCCACCGCGGTTCCCGAGCCGTCCGGTTCCACGGCGACTCCCCGCGTGACGGGCGGTGTCAACAACTTCCGTGTGACCCAGAGTGAACAGGGCCTCGTGATCAGCGCGGATCCGTTCTGCAACGGGCTGTACCGGTCCTGCAACGCGTGGATCGAGTTCCCGGGCTACAGCCAGAAGAACGTCGACCCGCGTGGCGGGCACTCCGTCGGGTGGCCGAGTGCGTGGCAGCCGGGAACGGCCGGCACGGTCTCCATCAGGTACTACGCGATCGACATCGTGGGGAACGGGTGGTACGGAACGCCGCCGCTCACCACGACGGTCACACGGCCCGAGGAGTTCACTGCGCTGACCGCGACCGCCGGAGTCGTCGATCAGGGCGCTCGGTCCGTGTCGGTCTCCGGGGCTGCGACGAAGGGCGCGCAGATCCGGCTCCGGGGGCAGCAGGTCGCGACGTCGAACGGCCAGTGGTCGACCACGGCCAACGGGCTCAGCGTCGGTCGCAACGACCTGACCTTCGAGCAGTGGGTCGGCGGCGTGTACCGCGACTCCCGGACGGTCGCCGTGACCGTCGACCCGCCGCAGGCGACGCTCACCGCGAGCGGCTCGTTCCCGTCCGACATCTCCCAGCGTGCGCGGATCTCCGGCGTCGGGGCGAAGGGGGCGACGATCGTGATCCGCTCCGGTGGAGCGGAGGTCGGCCGTGTGCAAGCCAGCTCGGCTGATGGCTCGTACGTCTGGGACGCCCCCGCGCCCCTGGCCGGCGGTCCCCGCGCCTACTCGGTCTCGCAGATCGTGGGTGGCACGGAGGCCGGCAACGTTCCCGTCTCGCTGGACTACGGCACCGCCGTGTCGATCACGTCCCACGAGGACCAGGCTGCCGCGGATGCCGGAGCCACGACCTTCGCCGGTCGCGGTGAAGACGGATCGCGTGTCCGGGTGTCGGTGAACGGGACGGACCTCCCGGAGACGACGGTCGAGAACGGCGTCTGGAGCGTCACCGGCGTCCTCGTCGCCGGCGAGCACACGGTCGCCGTCACACAGATGTCGAAGGGGGCGAACACGACCGGTGTCACCGTGACCCTGAACCCCGGTGCGACCGAGGTCGAGCTGTCCGCAGCGGGTCGGTTCGACGCGGAGGACGAGACGAAAGCCGCCGAGGCGTTCGGTTCGGCACCGACGGGGTCGATCGTCGTGCTGCGGAACTCGCTCGGCCAGGAGATCGGCCGGGCGACGGCCTCGGGCGACGAGTACGTGATCACCATCGACCCGGCGCAGGCGACCAGCGGCGTGAACGCGTTCACCGTGGTGATCGACGGGGCGGAGTCGGAGGTGCGGTCCTTCACGCTCGACTACGGCCTGCCTGCTGCGCGCGTCGTCGTGACGACCCCCGCGGAGAACGGCACGGTCGCGCCGGGCCGTGTCGCGTTCGGCGGTACCGGCGAGGCAGGCGCACGGATCATCGTGCGCGGTTCGAGCCGTGAGATCGCCACCACACGGGTCGGCGCCGACGGCGCGTGGTCGGCGACGTCGACGACCGAGCTCCCCGCCGGTGCGTACGTTCTGTACTTCGACCAGGTCGTACGCGGCGGGATCACCAGCACGGTCCGCCACGCCTTCACTGTCGGCGAGGCGCCCATCGCGCCGTTCACCGTCACGAGCCCGGGTCCCGACGAGGTCCTCGACACGCTGACCCCGGAGTTCCGTGGCACCGGGCACGAGGGTGCGACGATCACGGCCCGCGGATCGAGCCGTGTCATCGGTAGTGGAACCGTCCAGAACGGTCAGTGGCTCGTCCAGACTGACTCTTCGGCACCGCTCGCACCCGGGTCCTACAACCTGTACGTCGACCAGTCCATCGGTGGCACGGTCGTCGCCACCGTCCGGGTGGCGTTCACCGTCTCCAACGAGGCATTCCGGGAACTGACGCTGTCCGCGCCGGCGCAGAACGAGGTCGTCACGACGCTGCGTCCGACGTTCGTCGGTACGGCAACGCCGGGTGCGGAGATCCGGGTCGGCTCCTCGCGGACCACGGTCGCGACGGCCACGGTCGCGCGGGACGGCACCTGGCGGGCCACCGCGGACTTCGACCTCGAGCGCGGCGGCACCTACACCGGCCTCGAGGTCAAGCAGACCACGCCGAGCGGGAAGACCTCGACCGTCTCCTCGAGCTTCACGGTCGCACGGGGCGCCGAGTAGCGGCCGCGGAGTGGATGCGGGCTGGCCATCTCCAGGGTGCCTGCGCCCGGCTGCCCCGCGTTTCTACGGCGCACCACGGGTACATCTTGCATATCGGATGTCACGGTGATATTCTTGTATCGCAGCGGGGTGTCCCGCACACAACCCCCTGACCGGCGCACCCCGCGTGCACTCCGAACGGTCACGGATCGACCCCTCGAAAGGGATCTCATCACCATGTCCAAGAAGAAGACCATCGCCAAGGGCCTCGGCGCTTCCGCGCTCGCCCTCGCCACCATCGCGTCGGGCCTATCCTTCGGCGCGACCGCCGCGACCGCCGCGACCGCCGCCCCCGCCCCCGCGCCCACGGCCGATCGAACCATCAAGCTCATCAACAAGATCGGCGCGAATAAATACCTCATTGTCACCCGAGTCCAGGGCAATGGAGTCATCCAAACCCCGGCAAGTTACGTGACTAGCCTTGCGGAGGCCCGCTCAGTGGCCGCTGACTTCAACGTTCGCGCACTCGGAGATGGAGGATTTGAGCTCTACGACCCGCAGGCTCCCAGTGCGTGCTATCAGGCAACGGTCCTCGGGTGGATGGCGCGTGTCCAGACGGGTGGCGCGGCGGTTGAGAAATGTGGCACCCAATACAGTGTGCTCCGCCAGTCAGACGGCTCCATTTCTGGCCCAGATAGCTTTTATTCAGGCAATAGGGTCTCGTTCTTCGGAGACACCATCAACACTACTGGTAATCTCAGTACCCCTGCAGATCCGCCTACGACTGGCGAGTGGATCGATCTGCCCGACAACCTTGGCGACGCATTCGAGGCGCTGACGGCGACGGGCTCGTTCCCGGCTGAAGCAACCCGGCGCGCAGTCGTGTCCGGTTCGGCGGAGCCTGGTGCGACGATCACCATCAAGAACGGCGCGACCGTCGTCGCCACCGTGATCGCGGACTCCAGCGGCGACTACTCGATCGGCGTTCCGGCTCCGAACAAGGGCGGCGTGCTCAACCTCACCGTCACCCAGACCGTCGACGGTCAGGCCGGCGGCTCGCAGAACGTCTCGCTCGACTACGGACGTGCGGTCCTCGTCACGGACCCGGCCGACCAGGATGAGGCCTCCGGCAACACGGCCATCGCCGGCGCCGGTGAGCCGGGCTCGTCCGTGCAGGTGTTCGACAACGCGGGCCGCACCCCGATCGTGAGCGCTACGGTCCGTGCAGACGGCCGCTGGTCCAGCACGGCGCCCCTCTCGAACGGTGAGCACGTGCTCGAGGCGAAGCAGATGTCGAAGGGCGCCAACACGACCACGTCGACCGTCACGGTGAACCCGGGCGAGACCGCAGCCGAGCTGAGCGCGGCCGGCCGCTTCGACGCGCAGGACGCCACGAAGCCGGCGACCGCGTTCGGTTCCGCTCCGACCGGTGCGACCGTCATCCTCCGCAACGCCGCCGGCACCGAGATCGGCCGGACCGTCGCCGTGGACAACGCGTACGAGATCACCATCGACCCGAAGAAGGCCCAGGCAGGTGTGAACACGTTCAGTGCGGTCATCGCCGGTGACGCGTCGAACGCGAAGTCCTTCACGCTCGACTACGGCCAGGCGGGTACTGGCGTCATCGTGACCACGCCGGCGAAGAACGGCACCGTCGCAGAGGGCGTCGTCGAGTTCCGCGGTTCCGGCCAGGTCGGCGCGAAGGTCGTCGTCCGCGGTTCGAGTCGTGAGGTTGCTCGCGGGACCGTGAACGCCCAGGGTGCGTGGACGGCGACGTCGAGCATGGCGATGGCGAAGGGGTCGTACGACCTGTACTTCGACCAGGTCACGAAGGGCGGGCTGACCAACACCGTCCGGCACGCGTTCACCGTCGGGACCGTCACCCCGCCGATCGCGCAGCACACGGTCACCAGCCCCACGTCGGGCGAGACCGTCGAGACGCTTCGTCCGACCTTCGAGGGAACCGGACACAACGGCGCGACCATCACGGTCCGCGGCTCCTCGCGTGTGCTCGGCACCGGTACCGTCACGAACGGTCGCTGGACGGTCCAGACCGGGATGGACCTCGCCCCGGGCACGTACAACCTGTACGTCGACCAGTCCGTCGGTGGAACGGTCACCGGCACCGTCCGTGCCGAGTTCACCGTGTCCGCTGCGGCGTTCCGTGAGCTGACGCTGACCTCTCCGGAGGACGGCGAGTCCGTGAAGACCCTGCGCCCGACGTTCGTCGGCACGGCCACCCCGGGTGCGGAGATCCGCATCGGTTCCTCCCGCACCGTGGTCGCGACCGCGACCGTCGGTCAGGACGGCACCTTCCGCACCACCGCGAGCATCGACCTCGCCCGCGGCGGCTCGTACAACCTCGAGGTGAAGCAGACGACCAAGTCGGGCAAGACCTCGACGGTCCAGGCGCCCTTCACGATCGACCGCACCGCCCAGTAACACCCGCGGGACATCCCGCACCCGGGAGGGCTCGGCACGCTCCGAGCCCTCCCGCCCCACAACTCCCACGCCCTGACCCCGAACGAGAGGCGCTCGTCATGCGAACCAACCGAATCCTCGTGCCCGCCATCACCGCGGCCGCACTGATCACGATGCTCGCCGGCTGCTCCGCGGGCGAGTCGACCACCGCGACGAAGGCGGACACGGGCAAGCCCTCCGCCTCGGCATCGAAGCCCTCGTCGGCACCGAGCGTGCTCCCCGACGACGAGGTGCGCACCCCCGAGACGAAGGCCGACGCGACCTGCACGGATGGGTCCGCAGTCATCGACCAGTCGGGCACCGAGGTCACGCTCAAGGGGGCCTGCCCGAAGGTCACCGTCTCGGCGAACGACGCGATCGTGCACCTCGGAGACGTCGACGAACTCATCGTCGAGGGCTCGCTGACCCGCGTCACGGTCGGGAAGGCGAAGTCGGTCTCGATCGTCGGGAACGCGAACGACGTCCTCTTCGCGGGCGACAAGCCCGCGAAGGTCTCCGACGAGGGAGAGCAGAACGTCACCCAGCAGCAGGGCAAGAAGTAGTACCCGATCACGACGAACGGGGCAGCGACCACTCGGTCGCTGCCCCGTTCGTCGTGGTTCCGGACCGATCAGGCCGGGACGTAGTCGAACGTGTCCGGGTCCGGACCCGTCCGGTGCCCCTTGTCGAGCGACGTGATGTCGGTCATGTCCTCACCGGAGAGCTCGAAGTCGAAGATCGCGAAGTTCTCCTCGACCCGGGCGCGGGTGACCGACTTCGGGAAGACGATGTCCCCGCGCTGGATGTGCCAGCGGAGCACGACCTGGGCGGGCGACTTCTCGTGCGCGGAGGCGATGCGGGTGATGGTCTCGTCGTCGAGCACGAGGCCCTGCGCGATGGGGGACCACGCCTCGGTCGCGATGCCGTGCTCACGGCCGTACGCGCGGAGTTCTTCCTGGGTGAGGTACGGGTGCACCTCGATCTGGTTCACGGCCGGGGTGATGGTCGTCTCGGCGGCGAGGCGGTTCAGGTGGTTCGCCTGGAAGTTCGAGACACCGATCGAGCGCGCTGTGCCGGCGGCGTAGAGCTCCTCGAGGGCCTTCCACGTGGGGACGAAGTCCGAGACGGTGGGCAGGGGCCAGTGGATGAGGAAGAGGTCGGTGTACCCGCCGAGCAGGTCGGCCGACTTCTTCCCGTTCTCGAGTGCGGCCTCGGGGTCGTGGAACCCGTTGTTGAGCTTGGAGGTGACGAAGATCTCGGACCGGTCGATGCCGGACTCCGCGATCGCCTCGCCGACCTCCTTCTCGTTGCCGTACATCTCGGCGGTGTCGATGTGGCGGTAGCCGACCTCGAGTGCAGCGAGCGTCGCGTCCTTGGTGTCCTCGGGCTTGATCTGGAAGACGCCGAAGCCGAGCTGCGGGATGGTCTTGCCGTCGTTCAGGGTGATGTTCGGAACGGTCATGGTGCCATGCAACCAAACGGCCCCCAGGAGTCATTCCGGGAACACTCAGCCCGGGCGAGCCGCCGCGGGACGATGCCTACGCCAGCGCGGCCGCGATGTACCCCAGCAGCGCCGACCCGTACGCTTCGGCGGCGACGACGTCGTGGAACTCCTCCGGCTCACCCGCGATCGTCGCGGTGACGACGAAGGACGAGCCGGACACCGCGAGCGACACGAACGCCGGCCCGAGCAGCTCCCGCAGCTGGTCCTCGCGGGGGAGCCAGAGCGACTCGGCGGCGTCCACGGAGTCGAGCGCCCACTCGGTGGTGCCGTTGAAGCCGAGGACGGTGCCGCTCGGGTAGTCGTGGCGTTCGACCGTCATCTCGGACACGGTGTAGACGTCGTCGTCCACTCCGGGCTTGTCGATGACGAACCGGTCGCCGGTAGTGGGGTGCCAGCGGAGCCCGGCATCACGCAGGGATCGGGCGAGGTCAGCGGAGATCACCACCCCAGCCTGCACGAGGAGCCAGAGCGTGTCATCCACGGGGACGGAACGCACACCGCTGAGCCGGTCGAAAGGTCGCCGTACTAGCATCGCCGAGCACCCCTGTGCGCGATCGCACCCGCGTCCGCGCGCGCGACGCGACGACGCCCCAGAAACCGGTGCCGCGCCTCCAGGCCGGACAACCGGACCCGAGGCGGGCCGCCGGCCGGCGTCCCGACCACGGCGGAAACCAACCCGTCCGCTCAGAGAAGGACCCGCATGACCCTCGACCGCGAGGAACTCCGCGACGACTGGACCGTGACCATGGTCGGAGGAACCGGCGCTCCCGACGCCGTCGTCGGTCGCACGATCCCGGCGACCGTGCCCGGGCAGGTGCACACCGACCTCGAACGCGAGGGACTGCTCGCCGACCCGACGTTCGACCGCAACGAGGACGCGGGCAAGTGGGTCGGACGTGCCGATTGGTCGTACCGGCGGACCGTCGACGTCGACCCGCGCGGCCACGAGCGTGTCGACCTGGTGTGCGACGGCCTCGACACGGTGTCGGAGCTCAGCCTCGACGGTGTCGTCGTCGGCACGACCCGCAACATGCACCGCCGGTACCGGTTCGACGCCCGCGACCAGACCGGCGGCGTCGGCCGCGCCAGCAAGACGCTCGAGATCCTGTTCGAGTCGCCCTACCGCGAGGCGGGGCGCGTCGCCGCGAAGGCCGGCAGCATGCCCGGACCGTACGACGAGCCGTTCCCGTACGTCCGCAAGATGGCGTCGAACTTCGGCTGGGACTGGGGCCTGACCGCGGTGACGAGCGGCCCGTGGCGCCCGGTCGCGATCGAACGCTGGTCGACGGCGCGGCTCCGCGACGTGCGCCCGCTGGTCGACGTCGAGGCCGGCGAGGGGGTGCTGGACGCGCACATCACGGTCGAGCGCTCGGGCCTGAACGACCTCGACCAGGACGGTGAGGACGACGACCTCGTGCTGGTCGTCACGGTGAGCGGTGCGACCGAGGACGGCGGCACGACGCGGCAGCGGTCCCGCGCGCAGCTGACCCCGAAGGACGACGAGACCGTGGTGACGGTGCGCGTGCCCGAGGTGCAGCGCTGGTGGCCGCGCGGGTACGGTGCGCAGGCGCTGTACGACGTGGTGGTCGAGCTGCAGACCGTCGACGGCGAGGTGCTCGACCGGTCGACCTTCCGCACCGGCTTCCGCTCGACGCGCGTCGACACCGCCTCGGACTCCGTCGGCAAGCCCTTCAACGTGCACGTGAACGGCACCCTCATCGACGTGCGCGGCGTGAACTGGATCCCGGACGACGTCATCGTGTCGCGGGTGGACCGGGAGCGCGTGCTGTCCCGACTCGGTGCGGCCGTCGACCTCAACGCCAACCTCGTGCGCGTCTGGGGCGGTGGCGTCTACGAGTCGAACGACTTCTACGAGGTCTGCGACGAACTCGGTCTGCTCGTGTGGCAGGACTTCCCGTTCGCGTGCTCGGCCTACCCCGAGGTGGAGCCGATCCGCAGCGAGGTCATCGCCGAGGCCCGCGACAACGTCGCCCGGTTGGCGCGACACCCCTCGCTGGTGGTCTGGAACGGCAACAACGAGAACATCTGGCTGCACCAGGCCGACGGGTGGGGCGAGGAGCTCGGCGACCGCGGCTGGGGCCTCGACTACTACCTCGACCTGCTGCCGACGATCGTCGACGCGGTCGACCCGTCGCGGTTCTACACGGTCGCGTCGCCGTGGTCGGGCTCGGAGTCGCTGTTCGCGAACGACGTCGACCACGAGACCCACCACTCGTGGGACGTCTGGAACCGGCTGTCCGACGACCACTACCGCGACTCGGTGCCACGGTTCGTGTCCGAGTTCGGCTGGCAGGCGCCGCCCGCCTGGCGCACGCTCCGCGAGGCCGTCACGGACGAGCCGATGCGCGTCGACTCGCCGGGCGTCGTGCACCACCAGAAGGCCGACGACGGGATGGCGAAGCTCGCGCGCGGGCTCGCGCCGCGCTTCGGTGCCGTCGACCCGGCGTCCTTCGACGCGTGGCACTACCTGACGCAGCTCCAGCAGGCACGGGCGATCGCGACCGGCGTCGAGCACTGGCGGACGCACTGGCCGCGGAACACCGGCGTCGTGGTGTGGCAGCTCAACGACCTGTGGCCCGTCTCCTCGTGGTCGGCCGTCGACTCGGCGGGGCGGCTGAAGCCGCTGGCGCACGAGCTGCGCCGGCTGTACGACGACGTGCTGCTGACGATCCGTCCGGTGTCGCGCGCAGGAGCGGCACCCGGCGCTCCCGCCGACGGTCCGACGACCGGTGCGGTGGGCGGCGCTCCGAGCGGCGGTCCGTCGACCGGTGCGTCGGACGGGCCTGGAGGCGCGGAGCACCCCGCGTCGTCGGCTCCCGCCCCCGAGAAGGCTGAGCCGAGCGACCTGGCGGACACCCTCTCGCTCGGGGTGTCGCCCGGGGCCTTCGGGAACGCGCCGATCGAGGTCGCCGTCCGCTCCGCCCGTGCGGGCCTCGAGAGCGTCGTCCGCGTGCGGCGCGTCACCCTCGCCGGCACCGTGCTCGCCGAGGCCACGCTGCCCGTGCGGCTGTCGGCCGCCGGGGTCGCCGTGGTGGCCCTGCCCGAGTCCGTCGGGGTGGTCGACGACCCCACCAACGAGCTCGTCGTGGCCGACATGGACTGGCGTCGCGCGGTGTGGACCCCCGCGCCGGACAAGGACATGCGCTGGGAGCCGGCGCGGTACCGCACGACGTTCACGCCGATCGGTGATGACGGACTCGCCCTCGTCGTCGAGGCCGAGGGGCTCGTCCGCGACCTCCTCGTCCAGCCCGACCGGGTGGCTCCGGGCGGCACCGTGGACCGCGGGTTCATGACCATGCTGCCCGGGGAGGCCGTGTCCTTCCGCCTGCGCGGCGTGACCGAGGCCGATGTCCCGGCGCTCCGCGAGGCACCCGTCATCACGACGCTGGACCACCATCTGCGGTATTGATGTGCAGAGTGTTGTGGTGATATTCTAGAAGGGCGTTGCGTCACGGGTCACTCCGACCTGCCGGAGCGCCCGGGCGACCTGCTGTCGCGCCGGCGGCTGCCAGGAGGCCCCTTCGATGTCACTCGCGATCCGATCGTTCCCCTCGACGCCCACCCGTTCCACGCCGACCCCGCGGCGCACCCGCGGTCTCGCCGCCGCTCCGCTCCGGTTGGCGCTGCTCGACGGGAGCCTGTTGCTCGTGGCGTTCTCCGTCGCGCACGTCCTGCGGTTCCCGTGGGAGCTCCCGAGCGGCTCGGTGGGCGTCGGGTGGGGCGAGATCGTCGTCGCACCCGTGATCGTCCTCGTGTGGATGGTGCTGTTGTCCGCGTTCCGGACGCGGGATCCGCGCATCACCGGGGGCGGCGGTGACGAGTACCGCCGTCTCCTGACCGCCAGCCTGCTGGCCGCCGCGGTCGTCGCGGTCGTCGCCTACGCAGCCAACGTGGACATCGCCCGCGGGTACGTCGCGATCGCGTTCCCCCTCGGACTGCTCCTGCTCGCGCTCGGGCGGAAGGCCGTCCGGACCGCGCTCCTGCGTCGTCGGCTGCGCGGTGACGGCCTGCAGGACGTCCTGCTCGTCGGCGACGCCGAGGACCTCCGGTACGTCGGCCGCCGCATCGTCGCGACGCCCGGGGCCGGGTACCGCGTCCGAGCGGTGGTGACCGACTGCGCCGCTGCCGGCTCGGACATCGACCTCGACGGCGCGGTGGTGCCGGTGGTCGGTGGGACCGACGACGTCCTCGACCTCGCGGGCGCACTCGACGTCTCAGCCGTCGTCGTCGCCGGCTCTGTGCGGGGCGGACACGAGCGCCTCCGTCGGCTGGGGTGGCAGCTCGAGGGGCGCGGGGTCGAGCTCGTCGTCTCCTCGCCTCTGGCTGACATCGGTGCCGGGCGTGTGCACGAACGCCCGGTCGACGGGTTGCCGCTCATGCACGTCGAGACCCCCGACTACCGGCGGCGGTTCGGCAAACGCGCGCTCGACGTCGTCGGTGCCGCGCTCGGCCTGGTACTCCTCGCACCGGTCTTCGCCGTCGTCGCCGTCGTCATCCGTGCCGACGACCGTGGCCCGGTGTTCTTCCGGCAGACCCGGGTCGGCCGGGGCGGTGCCGAGTTCTCGATCCTCAAGTTCCGGACGATGTGCACCGACGCCGAAGCCCGGATGGCGGCGCTCACGCAGTCGAACGAGGGCGCCGGCCCCCTGTTCAAGATGAAGGACGACCCACGGGTGACACGCGTCGGTGCGTTCCTCCGCAAGACCTCGCTCGACGAGCTCCCGCAGCTCTGGAACGTGCTGACCGGGTCGATGAGCCTGGTCGGCCCCCGTCCGGCCCTGCCGCGCGAGGTCGCCCTGTACGAGGACTTCGCCGACCGGCGCCTGCTCGTGACCCCGGGCATCACCGGCCTGTGGCAGGTGAGCGGTCGCTCGGACCTCGACTGGGCCGACGGAGTCCGGCTCGACCTGCACTACGTCGAGAACTGGTCCTTCGCGCACGACGTCGTCATCCTCGCGCGGACGATCCCCTCCGTGATGCGATCCCGCGGCGCGTACTGATCGGGTCGTCGGTACTGCGCCAGGCTGTGCGAACGGTGTCCGTTCGGGCGCTCGGCATGGGTTTCCCCGTGCGGGCGAGTTACGATGGTCGGACGACGGACTTCCGCCGCACGCGTCGACGGTGACTCGGAGACGGCGACCAGATCCAGATTCAAGGAGTCATGATGCTCGGAAACCTCGGCGGCGTACACCTGCTGATCATCCTCGGGATCGTCATCCTGCTGTTCGGTGCGACCAAGCTCCCGGCGCTCGCGAAGGGCCTCGGGCAGTCGATCAACATCTTCAAGAAGGAGATGAGCGACGACGACAAGAAGGCCAAGGGCACGGACGGTACGACGGTGCAGAACACCGCGGCCGACACCGCTGCTCCGGTCGCGCAGCCGGTCGTGAACCCCGGTCCGTCGGTGCAGCCGAACTCGGACTCGCGGAACACCACCCAGAACTAGCCCCAGAAGCCCAGGACACCCAGCCCCGTCCTGTCGGCAGCCCCCGTGACCGGTACCGGTCACGGGGGCTTCGTCGTGCAGGCAGCGGAGTGTGCTGCGAGGCGCGGTGCGCTGTGCAGTGGGCTGCGGGGGAGCGGCGGGGACACGCAGGAACGTCCGCGGGGGCGCAGGATGAGCACATGACGACCCCGCCCGCGGCGCACCCCGCCGAGACCGCACCGCTCCGGGACGACCGACGTGTGGTGCTCGTGGTGGCGATCCTCTCCTCGTTCGTGGTCGGTCTCGACTCGAGCGTCGTGAACGTGGCACTGCCGGCGATCCGGGACGAGCTCGGCGGCGGCCTCGTCGTGCAGCAGTGGACCGTCGACGCCTACCTGGTGACCCTCGGTTCGCTCATCCTCGTCGCCGGGTCCCTGTCGGACCTGTTCGGCCGGGTGCGGATCATCACGTGGGGGTTGGTGGTCTTCGGGATCGCCTCCGTGGCCTGTGCGATCGCGCCCACCGGGGAGGTGCTCATCGTCGCCCGGGCGTTCCAGGGCGTCGGCGGCGCGCTGGTGACCCCGAGTGCGCTGGCCCTCATCGTCGCGGCGTTCCGTGGCGCTGCCCAGGCGAAGGCGATCGGGACGTGGACCGCGTGGTCGAGCGCGTCGACGATCCTCGGCCCGGTGGTCGGCGGTCTCATCGTCGACGGTGTGGGGTGGCGCTGGATCTTCGTGCTCACGGCGATCCCGATCGCGGTGACGATCCCGCTCGTGCGGCGCATCCAGGCCGAGGTGCGGGTGGGGCCGCGGGCACGGGTGGACGTGGTGGGTGCGGTCCTCGCGGTGGTGGGGGTCGGTGGGGTCGTGCTGGGACTCATCGAGCAGGAGCGGCTGGGGTGGGGTGCGCCGGTCGTCGTCGCCGCGCTCGTGATCGGTGCCGCGGCGCTGGTGGCGTTCGTGCCGTGGGAGCTCCGAGTCACGCGTACCTCGGGTGCCCCGCTCGTCCCGCTCGGGCTGTTCCGGGCGCGGAACTTCGCCGTCGGCAACCTCGCCACCCTGTCCATCTACGGCGCGATCGGCATGGTCTTCTTCGTGGTGACGCTGTTCCTGCAGGAGGTCTGGCATTTCCCGGCCTGGCTCGCGGGCCTGGCGACGCTGCCCCCGACCGTGATGCTGCTGCTGCTCTCGACCACCGTCGGGGCCTTCGCCGGGAAGTACGGGCCGCGCTGGTTCATGGCGGGTGGCCCGGCGATCGCCGCCGTCGGGGCGCTCCTGCTGCTGCTGGCGGGAGACGAGCCCGAGGGGTACTGGTGGTCGGTGCTCCCGGGGCTGGTGCTGATGGGAGCCGGCATCTCGCTCATGGTCACGCCGCTCACCAGTGCCGTGCTCGGCTCGGTCCCGCAGTCCGAGGCGGGGGCAGGGTCGGCGGTGAACAACGCGATCGCGCGGATCGCCAGTCTCGTGACGGTGGCGCTCGCGGGTGTCGTCCTCGGGGGTGAGGTGAGCGTCGCCGGACTGCACCGGGCCATGCTGGTGATGGCGCTGCTCCTGCTGGCCGGTGCCGCCGTCAGCGCGGTCGGAATCCGCAATCCCGTACCGGAAGAGCGCCCGCCGTTGTAAACTTGAGTCAAGTAGGCTCAACCAGCCGAACGACCACGCAACGAAAGGACGGAACGCATGGCGAACCTCCAGGGCGCTCCTGACTCGCAAGAGCGACAGAAGACCGCCCTCGAGCAGTACGGCGTCGACCTCACCGCGATCGCTCGCAGCGGCAAGCTCGACCCGGTGATCGGCCGCGACGCCGAGATCCGGCGCGTCTCGCAGGTGCTGACGCGTCGCACCAAGAACAACCCCGTGCTCATCGGGGAACCCGGCGTCGGCAAGACCGCCGTCGTCGAAGGACTCGCCCAGCGCATCGTCGCGGGCGACGTCGCCGACTCCCTCAAGGACAAGCGGCTCGTGTCGCTCGACATGTCCGCCCTCATCGCCGGCGCGAAGTACCGCGGCGAGTTCGAGGAGCGGCTCAAGGCCGTGCTCAAGGAGATCAACGACTCCGACGGGCAGGTCATCACGTTCATCGACGAGCTGCACACGCTCATGGGCGCCGGCGGCGGCGAGGGCTCCGTCGCGGCGTCGAACATGCTCAAGCCGATGCTCGCGCGCGGCGAACTGCGGCTCATCGGGGCGACGACGCTCGACGAGTACCGCGAGTACATCGAGAAGGACGCCGCCCTCGAACGACGCTTCCAACAGGTGTTCGTCGGCGAGCCCACCGTCGAGGACACCGTCGCGATCCTGCGCGGACTGAAGGAGCGCTACGAGGCACACCACAAGGTGACGATCAACGACTCCGCACTCGTGGCGGCGTCGAGCCTGTCGAACCGGTACATCTCCGGGCGGCAGCTGCCCGACAAGGCGATCGACCTCATCGACGAGGCCGCCAGCCGCCTGCGCATGGAGATCGACTCGAGCCCGGTCGAGATCGACGAGCTCAAGCGCACCGTCGACCGACTCCGGGTCGAGGAGTTCGCGCTCAAGCAGGAGAAGGACGACGCGTCGAAGGCGCGCCTCGAGACCCTGCGCGCCGAGCTCGCCGGCCGCGAGACCCTCCTCGGGGAGCTCGAGCAGCGCTGGCAGTCGGAGCGGGCGAGCCTCAACCGCATCGGTGAGCTCAAGCAGCAGCTCGACGAGCTGAACATGCGCAGCCAGCGCGCGCAGCGTGAGGCGGACTACGAGCTCGTGTCCCGCATCGAGTACAGCGAGAAGCCCCGGATCGAGGCAGAACTCGCCGCCGCCGAGCAGGCCGAGTCCGCCGACCGGATGGTGAACGACAGCGTCACCGACGAGGACATCGCCGCGGTCATCGCGCAGTGGACGGGCATCCCGCTCGGGCGGCTGCTGCAGGGCGAGACCGAGAAGCTCCTCCACCTCGAGAGCGAGCTCGGCCGCCGGATCATCGGGCAGCGCACCGCGGTGTCCACGGTGTCCGAGGCAGTGCGTCGCACCCGCGCGGGCATCTCCGACCCGGACCGCCCGACGGGGTCGTTCCTGTTCCTCGGCCCCACCGGCGTCGGCAAGACCGAGCTGGCGAAGGCGCTGGCGGAGTTCCTGTTCGACGACGAGAAGGCCCTCGTCCGCATCGACATGAGCGAGTACGGCGAGAAGCACTCGGTCGCGCGGCTCATCGGTGCCCCGCCCGGGTACGTCGGCTACGAGGCCGGCGGGCAGCTCACCGAGACCGTCCGCCGCCGCCCGTACTCCGTGGTGCTGCTCGACGAGATCGAGAAGGCGCACCCCGAGGTCTTCGACGTCCTGCTGCAGGTGCTCGACGACGGGCGTCTGACCGACGGTCAGGGCCGGACGGTCGACTTCCGGAACACGATCCTCATCCTGACGTCGAACCTCGGCTCGCAGTTCATGACGGACCAGTCGATCTCTGATGTCCAGCGCGAGGAAGCCGTTCGTGAACTCGTGCAGCAGGCCTTCCGGCCGGAGTTCATCAACAGGCTCGACGACATCGTGGTGTTCCAGGCGCTGACGGAGGAGGACCTTGGGCAGATCGTGTCGCTCTACGTCGACCGGCTCGCACGCCGACTGACGGACCGCCGGCTCGAGCTCGCGGTCACCCCCGACGCCCGTGCCTGGCTCGCGGAGCGCGGGTACGACCCGGTGTACGGTGCGCGTCCGCTGCGCCGGCTGATGCAGCGGCAGATCGACGACCGGCTCGCGCGCGCCATCCTGTCGGGTGACGTCCGCGATGGGGACACGGTCCGGGTCGACGTCGCCGCAGGCGGCGACGAGCTGACCGTCGAGCCGTTCGAACTGGCGGAGATCGTCGAGGAGTAGGCGCGTCCGCCGCGCGGCGAACGCAACCGCCTGGAGGCGCGGCGTCGGTCCCTGAGACCGCCCCGCGCCTCCAGGCCTAGATTCCAGGGCATGCCTGAGCTGCCCCTGTTGCGTCGCCTCACCGACTCCGTCGAGCACGCGAGCGTGCTCGACAAGGCGGTCGACGTCGACCGTTCGATCGTCAACGCCCTCGCCAAGCCGAAGGCCCTCCGCCAGCTGCTGCACGGGGTGCCGTTCGGGCACCCGCTGCACCCGCTCATGGTGCAGGTGCCGCTCGGCGCCTGGATCTCAGCGGCGGTCCTCGACGCGGTCGGCGGGAAGGGCAACGCGACGGCAGCGAAGACCCTGGTCGGCGTCGGGCTCGCCTCGGCCGGCAGCGCGACCGTCGCCGGCTACGTCGACTGGTCTGAGCTCGACCGTGAGCAGCTCCGGACGGGGTGGGTGCACCAGGCCGTGAACTGGGCGGGTATCTCGCTGTACGGGCTGTCGTGGATGCAGCGGAAGCGCGGGAACCACGGCGCCGGGAAGCTGCTCGGGTTCGCCGGGCTGGCCGTCGTCGGCGTCGGCGGGTACCTCGGCGGGCACCTGGCGTACCGGCAGCGTGCCGGGGTCAGCCGCGGCGGCGAGGTCCCGTTCGACTCCTGAGTAGGTGGATCGTGTGGAGAGCGCGGTGTGGGTCGAAGACCGGCACCGCGCTCTCCGTCTGTCCGCGGGGGTGCTGATCATGCCTGGTCATGACCAGTTCGTCAAGCATCGGAGGTCATCCGTTCGACATCCGTGATCCCCCGGAAACACGCGGATCACAACCGCCCGCACGGCTCGGATTGACGGTTGACAACGCGACCCCGAGGGTCTTCACTTGCGAATACGCAACGTCCTTTCATAAAGGTCGGACAAAGGGAGTCAACGTGACACGCACGCGATTCGCCGCACTCGGTGCGCTCGGCCTGGCCGCCGCGCTCGCCCTCACCGGGTGCTCCGCCGGAAGCAACGGAGCTTCCGACAGCGGGACGAAGTCCATCGGCACACCCGATGGCAAGGGCAAGACCATCACCGTCTGGATCATGAACGGCGACCTCAGCCCGAAGATCCTCGACGTCGCCGAGAAGCAGTTCACCAAGGCCACCGGCGCCAAGGTGAAGCTGCAGCTCCAACAGTGGGACGGCATCACCACCAAGCTGACGACCGCGCTCGCCCAGAAGGACGCGCCGGACGTGGTCGACCTCGGCAACACGCAGGTCCCCGTGTACGCGGCGACCGGTGGGCTGATGGACCTCTCGCCGTACAAGAAGGAGCTCCAGGGCGGACAGACCTGGCTCTCCGGACTCGAGGGGCCGGCCACCGTCGACGGCAAGCTGTACGGAGCGCCGCTGTTCGCCGGCAACCGCGCCGTGATCTACAACAAGAAGACGTGGGCCGACGCCGGGGTGACCGACGTGCCGAAGTCCTACGACGAGCTCACGGCCGACCTCGACAAGGTCAAGGCCAAGAACCCCCAGGCCGACTTCTCCGCCTTCTACATGCCGGGGCAGTACTGGTACGGCGGCCTGCAGTGGATGTGGGACGCCGGTGGACAGATCGCCACCGAGAAGGGCGGCAAGTGGAAGGGGGCGATCGACTCCGCCGACGCCGTCAAGGGCCTCACCGCCTGGAAGGACTTCCAGAACAGCTACTCGGCGAAGTCCACGCAGGACATCAACACCGACAAGCCGGCCGAGTCCGACGTCTTCGCGCAGGGCAACACCTCCGCGATCCTCGGATCGGCGTGGGAGATCGGCTCGATCACCACGGCCAAGCCCGAACTGCAGGACCAGATCGGCACGTTCGCGATGCCGTCGTCGACCGAGGGCAAGACGCAGCCCGTCTTCCTCGGTGGCTCGGACCTCGGCATCCCCTCGAAGTCGCAGAACCAGGACCTCGCGCTCTACTACACGAAGATCCTCACCTCGAAGGAGTTCCAGAAGGACCAGGTGTTCGGGGTCGACGGCTGGGAGCCCAACTCGACGCAGCTGCTCGACGCGGTGGCCGGTGACGTGGACGAGCTCCACAAGCCGTACTTCGCGGCGGCCTCCACGAGCCGTCCGACGCCGGCGACCCCGGGCTGGGCGACCATCGAGAGCGACTCCTCGTTCCAGACGATGTTCGCGGACATCGCCACGGGGCGGAAGACGCCGAAGCAGGCAGCAGAGGGCTTCTCGGAGCACCTCACGGCCGCGCTCAACGCGCAGCAGTAGTCGGATGACGTCCACTGCAGAACGGGTGCCCGGTTCGGCTTCGGCCGAGCCGGGCACCCGGCAGCGCGGTTCCGGTCCGCGGGGTGGGAACGGGGCCGGTCGCCGCCGTTCGGTGACGTCGTCGCGTGCGCCGCTCGTGCTGCTCGCCCCCGCGGCACTGCTCCTCCTCGCCCTCGTCGTCTACCCGCTCGTCCGGCTCCTGGTCATCTCCTTCCAGGACTACGGGCTCCGGGCGATCTTCACCGGGCAGGCCGGGTTCGCGGGCGTCACGAACTACACGAACGTCCTGACCGACCCGAGCTTCTGGCCGGTCATCCTCCGCACCGTCCTGGTCACCGGAGCGATGGTCGTCGGGACCATCGGTATCGGCATGGCGGTGTCGCAGCTGCTCACCCGGCTCAGCGTCGCGATGCGGACGGTCGTCAGCGTCGTGCTCGTGCTGGCGTGGGCGATGCCGAACGTCGCCTCGAGCCTGGTGTGGCAGTGGCTGTTCCAGCCGTTCTACGGCGTGCTGAACTGGCTCATCACCCAGCTCGGCGTGTTCGGAGACCACACCCAGGACAACTGGGCGTCGAGCCCCGGGCAGGCGCTCACGATCGTGCTGACGCTCGTCATCTGGCAGGCGGTGCCGTTCGTCGCCCTGACGCTCTACGCCGCGCAGTCGCAGATCGCCCCCGAGTACTACGAGGCCGGGTCGCTCGACGGTGCCTCGTCGTGGGCGATGTACCGCGCGATCACGCTGCCGGCGCTCGTGCCGACGCTGCTGCTCGTCACGATCCTCTCCGTGATCTGGGACTTCAACGTCTTCAACCAGATCTGGCTGCTCACCCGGGGCGGCCCCGAGGACACCACGCTCACGCTCGGCATCTGGACCTTCGTGAAGTCCTTCGTGTCGAACGCCTACGGGCAGGGCGCGGCGATCGCCGTCATCTCGACGCTGATCCTCGGTGCGCTCACCAGTTACTACATCCGCCGGCTCGTCCGGAGCGGGGAGGAGGACCTGTGACGACGACCACGACCCCCGGGGTGACCGGGGTGCCCACCTCCGACACGCAGCCCGACGTGACCGGGCCGAACCGTGCCTCCGGGCCGGTCGCGCCGGTCCGCGGACGCAAGCGGAAGCCGCGCGTCCTGGCGAACACGATCGCCGTCGTGTTCTGCCTGGTCTGGGTGTTCCCCATCTACTGGATGGTGAACACGGCGTTCAAGCCCGCCGACGAGGTCACCACGCTCACGCCGATCTGGCTGCCGCTGCGCCCGACCCTCGACAACTTCACGCGGGCGCTCACCCAGGACGGGTTCCTCGTCTACCTGCGCAACTCGGCGATCGTGGTGGTCGCGGCGGTGCTGCTGTCCATCGTCGTCGGGTTCCTGGCGTCGGCGGCCCTGTCGCGCTTCCGGTTCCGGGGTCGCCGGGCGATCCTCGTCGCGATCCTCTTCGTGCAGATGATCCCCTCCGGCGCGCTCCTGATCCCGCTGTTCCTGTCGTTCCAGACGCTCGGGCTGCTGAACAGCTACCTCGGGCTGATCCTGGCGTACGTCGCGAGCGTGCTGCCGTTCTCGATCTGGGTCATGCGCGGGTTCTTCGTCGCGGTCCCGATCGAGATCGAGGAAGCGGCGAAGGTGGACGGCGCCGGGACGTTCCGGATCCTGCGGAGCGTCCTGTTCCCGCTGGTGATGCCGGGCGTCATCGCGACGAGCGTGTTCGCGTTCATCGCGGCGTGGAACGACTACCTCACCGCGTACGTGATGCTGAAGGACCAGGGGATGTACACGCTGCCGGTGTGGCTCGCCGGGTTCTCGACGGACAAGGGGACGGACTTCGGCGGGCTGATGGCAGCGTCGGTGCTGTTCTCGATCCCGGTCGTGGTGTTCTTCCTGATCGTGCAGCGGCGGCTCGTCAGCGGCATGACGGCGGGAGCGGTCAAGGGCTGACCCGCGCGGTCCCGACGCCCCGACCTGCTCCGGCAGGCCGGGGCGTCTTCGTTGGCGTTGGTTTCAGGAGAGAACAGTTGCGTTTCTGTGGGAAGCGGACGTATGCTCCTCAAAACCCACGGGAACGAAGGAGTTCGGGCATGTACGCAACTGAGCGGCAAGACGCCATCGCCGCCGAGCTGCAGTCGGCCGGCCGGGTCTCCGTCGCCGACCTGGCCGAGCACTTCGACGTCACGACCGAGACCGTGCGCCGCGACCTCGACGCGCTCGAGTCGGCCGGCCTCCTGCGCCGGGTACACGGCGGAGCGGTCCCCGTCAGCAGGTCGAGCGTCGTCGAGCTCACCGTCGCCGAGCGCGAAGGGCAGCACAACTCCGCGAAGACCGCCATCGCCCGCGCCGCGATGCGCCTCGTCCCGCCGACCTTCACCGGGTCCATCGCCATCGACGCGGGCACCACCTGCGCCGCCGTCGCCACCGAGCTCGCACGGTGGGAGCCGACGACCGCGGGTGCCACCCTCACCGTCATCACCAACTCCGTCCCGATCGCCGCGACCCTGCAGCACAGCGCACACGTCGAGCTCCACTTGCTCGGCGGGCGTGTGCGCGGTGTCACGAGTGCCGCGGTCGGCACCGCCACGGTCGAGCAGATCGGTGCGCTCCGACCCGACATCGCGTTCGTCGGCACGAACGGCCTGTCCGCCGGGTTCGGCCTCAGCACCCCGGACGAGTACGAAGCTGCCGTCAAGGGGGCCTACGTCCTCGCGGCCCGCCGGAGCGTCGTGCTCGCCGACGCCGCCAAGCACGGGGTCGAGGCGCTCATGCGGTTCGCCCGGCTCGACGAGATCGACACCGTCGTCACCGACCAGGAACCCCCGGCAGACCTCGCCGGGGCGCTCACCGACGCCGACGTCGAGGTGGTCGTGGCATGAGTCGCCGCATCGTCACCGTCACCCCGAACCCCTCCCTCGACCGCACCATCGAGCTCGCCGGTGAACTGCAGCGCGGTGCCGTCCAGCGCGCGACCCGGAGCACCGCAGAACCCGGCGGCAAGGGCGTCAACGTCTCCCGGGTCGTCGTCGCGAGCGGCGGCGACACCGTGGCGGTCCTGCCCGGCGACGAGCTCGACCCCGTCCTGCTCGGCCTCGCGACACGCGGCATCCCCACGGCGGCGCTGCCCATCGGTGCTCCGCTCCGCTCGAACGTCACCGTGACCGAGCCGACCGGCACCACCACGAAGCTCAACGAGCCGGGCCCGTCCCTCGCCGGCCGCCTCGACGACCTCGCGGCCCTCGTCGCCGAGACCGCCGCGGCGACGGCCACCGGCCCGGCGGCCCGCTGGGTCGTCCTCGCCGGATCGCTGCCGCCGGGGCTCCCCGACGACGCGCTCGCCGTCCTGGTCCGCGCCGTCCGCAAGCGTCACGGCGACGGAGTACGGATCGCCGTGGACTCGTCGGGCGTGCCGTTCACCGCGCTGCTGCAGTCCGGCGAGCGGATCGACCTGGTGAAGCCGAACGCCGAGGAGCTCGCCGAGGTCGTCGGCGGCGACCCGGAGACGTACGAGCGGGACGTCGACGCGGCCGCGACGGCTGCGCAGCGACTCCGCGACCGGAACGTCGGCGCGGTCCTCCTCACCCTCGGGAGCGCCGGAGCCGTCCTCGTCACCGACACCGGGAGCTACGCCGCCGCCGCCCCGCGGATCGTCGCCCGTTCCACGGTGGGCGCGGGGGACTCCTCACTGGCCGGTTACCTCCTCGCCGAGGTCGCCGGACAGTCGCCCGAGCAGCGGCTCGCCCAGGCCGTCGCCACCGGTGCGGCCGCCGCGGCCCTGCCCGGCAGCGACGTCCCTGCGCTCGACCACACCGACCCGGCCGCCATCACGGTCCGCACGCTGCACCCGCAGCAGTCGCAGCAGCCCGCCCACGAACCGGCCTGACCCCGCCGGTACCGCCCTCCCCGAACCGAACCGCACCACCGAACCGCACCGCACCCCCGAACACCAGCACCCCGTGCGTCCGCAGCACGATTGCAAAGGAGCAACCATGTCCGTCAACACGAGTCCACGCCTCATCAGCGTCCAGCTCGTCGGTCTCGACGAGGACCTCGGCGCCACCTCGAGCGACGTCATCCGCGTCCTCGCCGACCGCGTCGCCGCCTCCGGCCGCGCGGCGGACGGTGCCACGCTGGCGCAGGACGCCATCAAGCGCGAGGCCAGCGTCGGCACCGGCGTCCCCGGCGGCATCGCGATCCCGCACGCCCGTTCCGCGTCGGTGTCCGAGCCGACCCTGGCGATGACCCGCCTGGCACGGACGGTGTCGTTCGGCGCCCCGGACGGCGACGCCGACATCGTCTTCATGATCGCCGTGCCGGAGGGCGCCGACAAGGACCACCTGACGGTCCTCTCGACGCTCGCCCGTGCCCTCATCCGCGACGACTTCACCGCCGCACTCCGCGCCGCGACCACCCCGCAGGAGATCGTGGACCTGGTCGACCGCGAGGTGAGCGGCGAGGTCGCCGAAGCCGGCGTCGGCAACACGACCCGCGCCTCCAGTCCGACCACACCGGACCCGGCACCGACCGCAGGTGGCACGCGCAAGCTGATCGTCGGTGTCACCGCCTGCCCGACCGGCATCGCGCACACCTACATGGCGGCCGACGCCCTCGTCGCGGCGGCCCAGCGGGCCGGCGCCGAGATGCACGTCGAGACCCAGGGGTCCTCGCAGGTCGAGCCCCTCGACCCGGCGCTCATCGCCCGGGCCGACGCCGTCGTGTTCGCGGTCGACGTCGACGTCCGCGACCGCGGCCGGTTCGCCGGCAAGCCGCTCGTCGCCGGGCCGGTGAAGCGCGGCGTCGACGAGCCCGACAAGATGATCGCGGAGGCGCTCCGCGCAGCGGACGACCCGAACGCCGCCCGTGTGCAGGGCGGCGCCGCCACGGCTGAGACGAACACGTCGAACGAGCACTTCGGCCAGTCGGTCAAACGCTGGCTGCTCACCGGCGTCAGCTACATGATCCCGTTCGTCGCCGGAGGCGGGCTGCTCATCGCGCTCGGGTTCCTGCTCGCCGGGTACGGCATCGCGCTGCAGCACGGCGACTCCGGTCAGAACAACGCGGTCTTCACGCTGACGAACTACACGCTGCTCAACCTGCCGCCGGAGGGCCTCGGCTACTACCTCGGTGCCGCCGCGTTCCAGATCGGCGGGATCTCCCTCGGCTTCCTCGTCGCCGCACTCGCCGGGTACATCGCCTACGCGATGGCCGACCGACCCGGCATCGCGCCGGGCTTCGTCGCCGGCTCCATCGCGGTCTTCATGAACGCCGGGTTCCTCGGTGGGCTGATCGGTGGCCTCATCGCCGGTGCGGCCGCGTACTGGATCGGCCGCATCCCGACCTGGCGCTGGCTGCGCGGCCTCATGCCGGTCGTGATCATCCCGCTGTTCGCGTCGATCATCGCCTCCGGACTCATGCTGCTCGTGCTCGGTGGTCCGATCGCCTGGCTGATGACCCAGCTGACCGAGTTCCTCAACTCGCTGTCCGGTGCCTCCGCGATCCTGCTCGGCATCATCCTCGGCCTGATGATGGCGTTCGACCTCGGCGGGCCCGTCAACAAGGTGGCGTACGCGTTCGCGGTCGCCGGCCTCGGTGCGGGGACGGCCACCAACGTCGTGCCGTTCGAGATCATGGCCGCGGTCATGGCGGCCGGCATGGTCCCGCCGCTCGCGCTGGCCCTCGCCTCGACCGTCCTCTACCGCAAGGGCTTCACCAAGCCGGAGCGCGAGAACGGCAAGGCCGCGTGGCTGCTCGGGGCGTCCTTCATCTCCGAGGGTGCGATCCCGTTCGCCGCGGCCGACCCGCTGCGGGTCATCCCCGCGTCGATGGTCGGCGCCGCGGTCACGGGTGCGATCTCGATGGCGGCCGGTGTGACCTCGCGGGCACCGCACGGTGGCATCTTCGTCTTCTTCGCCATCGGTGACGTCGCGATGTTCATCGTGGCGATCCTCGCCGGCACCGTCGTCTCGGCGCTGGTCCTCGTCGGCCTGAAGAAGTGGGTGCGACGTGCGCCGGCCGAGGTCGCGGCACCGGCTGAGGAGCGGGTGGCGGTCGCCGTCTAGTCACGATCTGACGGACGGGAGGCGCGGTGCCAGCCGGCACCGCGCCTCCCGTCCGTCGTGGGTCGCGACCACCGCGTCAGGCCACGCGCCTACTCGGCGATGTTCGCCGTCACCGCGTCGATGTACATGGCGCGCTCCTCGCGCGAGTGCGGACGTCCGGGCACGCCCGGACGCTGCTCCCACGGGAACGGGCCGGCCTCGTGCCGGTACTCGATCCCCATCGCCTCGAGCCGTGCGACGTGCTCGGCGAGACGCCCGCGGAACTCGACGACGTCGCGGGGCCCCGTGACGTCGGCCGACCACAGCGCCTCGGCGAGGGCCGCGACGCGGGGGAACAGCTGGTAGTCGAGCTTCCGGGCGGTGTCGACGTGCTCGGTCCACATGTTGCCCTGGCCGCCGATGACGTGCGCACGCTCCTCGTCGGTGAGGTCCGACGGCACCGGGTCGAAGGCGAACACGTCGTCGACGGTGAGGACGATCGACACCGGGATCGGCTCGGTCGGCAGCTCGCTCTGCCGGTAGTCGAGGTACACCTGGTCGTCCGGGGCGGAGATGACGTCGTGCCCCCGCTTCGCCGCCGTCCGCGCACCGGTGAGGCCGCGCCACGACACCACGGTCGCCGACTTCGAGAGCGTGCCGCCCTCGAGGATCTCGTCCCACCCGAACGCCCGGCGTCCGTGCGACTCGACGTGTGCGGCGAGCCGGCCGATGATCCAGGCCTGCAGCTGCTCCTCGTCCTCGAGGCCGAGCTCGCGGATGCGCTCCTGCGTGCGCGGGTCCTGCTCCCACTGCACCTTGGGGCACTCGTCGCCGCCGACACCGATGTACTGGGAGGGGAACAGCGCGATGACCTCGTCGAGGACGTCCTGGAAGAACGCGACCGTCGACTCCTCGGCGTTGAGCACGTCGTCGGCGATGCCCCACTCCGTCCAGACGTCGATCGGCTCACCGGTGACGCCGAGCGACGGGTAGGCGGCGAGGGCGGCGCGGACGTGACCGGGCGTCTCGATCTCGGGGACGACGGTGACGAACCGGTCTGCCGCGTAGGCGACGATCTCGCGGATGTCGTCCTGCGTGTAGTAGCCACCGTGCGGGCGGCCGTCCTTGCCGGCGACCACCAGCGTGCCGTCGGGGCCGGGCACGTGCGCGCCGACCTGCGACTCCGTCCGCCACGACCCGACCTCGGTCAGGCGGGGGTACTTGCGGATCTCGATGCGCCACCCCTGGTCCTCGGTGAGGTGGAAGTGCAGGCGGTTGAGGCGGTGCGCCGCGAGCTGGTCGACGACGCGCATGACCTCGTGCTTCGTGCGGAAGTGCCGGGCGACGTCCAGCATGACCCCGCGCCAGGCGAAGGCCGGGGCGTCCTCGACGGTGACCGCGGGGATCGTCCACGGGCCGGTACCGACACGGCCGTGCCGGTAGACGTCGGCCGGGAGGGACTGCAGGAGCGCCTGGACGCCGTAGAAGACGCCCGCGGCGCTGCCGCCGGTGATCTCGACGCGGTCGGGCGTCACGACGAGGCGGAACGCTTCGGAGCGGTCGCCAGCGGGTCCCTCGGGCAGGGTGTCGTCGTCCATGGCCACGCGGAGGGTGATCTCGTCGGCGCCGGCGCCGGCGCCGGCGCCGGTGCCGGCCGCGTCCGTGCGCTCGCCCGGCGTCGCCCCGGCTGCATCGCGCACGGGCAGCCCGGTCGAGCCGCGCAGGGTCTGCTGCAGGTACAGTCGGACCGACTCGCTCGCAGGGTCTGCGGCGATGCGTGTCGACGGGGTGATCGCGAAGGCACCGACACCCGGTTCGGTGCGGCGCGGCCGTGGGATGAGCATGTCGCAGTCCATTCCTCAAAGATCTTTCGTAATATGGAGGCTATGGCCGTGGACGAGATCGTGTCAACGCTCCCGAGCGGTGTCGTCGGCAGCACCCCGGGCACCCTCCGACTCATCAACTCGCGCGCCATCCTCGACGAGCTCTTCCGCGACGACGCCTCGCACACCGTCACGGAGCTGAGCCGCACCGTCGGGCTCTCCCGTCCCACGGTCGAGGCGGCGCTCGCCGACCTGGTCGACGAGGGCTGGGTCACCGAGGCCGAGGCGATCGCCACGCCGAACAAGGCCGGGCGACGCGCGAAGCGGTTCCGTGCGGACGCCGGAGCGGGGTCGGTGCTCGGCGTCGACCTCGGGCTGCACGGCATAGTGGGGCTCCGGTCGGACCTCCGCGGTCGGCAGCTCGCCCGCGTGGAAGAGGTCTACACCGACCTCGCATCGGCGGAGCAGGCGTGGGAGAGCGTGCAGGACGTCGTCCGACGACTGGTCGAGGGCGCCGACCCGACCCGACTCCTGGCCGCCACGTTCGGCGTCCCGGCGGTCGTCGACCGGTCGGGCGAGATCGACTACACGGTGGCCGTGCCGCAGTGGGTCGAACGCCGGGTGCCGGGCCGCATCGGGGACCTGTTCCCCGGCGCGACCACGTTCTTCGACAACGACGCCAAGCTCGCCGCCACCGCCGAGGCGATGTGGGGACGCTTCCGTGGTGTGCAGGACGGCCTCTCGCTCGTGATGGGACGGCAGATCGGTGCCGCCTACCTGGTCGACGGCGCGCTGGCGCGCGGTGCGCGCGGCGCCGCCGGTGAGATGGGCGGCCTGGCGTCGACGGGTTGGCCGAGTGCACCCGCCCGTCTGGAGGCGCGGATCGCCCCCGGCTCCGACCTCGAGTCCGTCATGGCGTCGGCCGGGCAGGGGGACCCCGTCGCGTCGGCCGTCGTGCGTGCCCTCGCCGAGGACGTCGCGCCGGGCGTCGTGCAGCTCATCGCGACGATCGACCCGGAGGTCGTCGTGGTCGGCGGCGAGGTCCTGCCCGCCGCCGAGGTCTTCTGCGCAGCGCTGACCGAGGCCGTGACCCCGCACCTCCGGCACCCCGTGGAGATCGTGCCGTCGACGGTCGGCCGCGACGCCGTGGCCCGGGGAGCGCTCGCCCGGTCGCTCACGCACGTGCGGACGTCGCACATGGGGCTCGGCTGAGCGATCGTGCTCCTCGGGTCCCGGCCGGAACTGCTCGCCGGTCCGCGGGCTGATCTCCAGGTCGCGCGCCGGGTTCTGTCAGGACGTTCAGGGAACATGGGCGGCATGACGACTGCCCTGGCCGCCCCGGCCACGACCGTGACGGCCGCCGGTGACTCCGAGATGGGTGGCCTGTCCGGGCTCGTGCTCCAGCTCATCGACGCCCTGGGGGAGTGGGGCGTCGCGCTCATGCTCTTCGTCGAGACGGTGTTCCCGCCGATCCCGTCCGAGGTGATCCTGCCGCTGGCCGGGTTCCTCGCCGGTGCCGGGCGGATGAACCTGGTGCTCGTCCTGGTGCTCGCGACCCTCGGGTCCTACCTCGGCGCCCTGGTGCTCTACTGGCTCGGCGCCGCGATCGGGTTCGAACGGACCACGCGGTGGCTCGGCAAGCTGCCCCTGGTGGACGAGGACGACTTCCGGAAGGCCGCCGACTGGTTCCACCGACACGGCAAGAGTGCGGTGTTCTTCGGCCGCTTCGTGCCGATCGTCCGCAGCCTCATCTCCCTGCCCGCCGGTGCGGACCGGATGCACCTCGCGACGTTCTCGGTGTTCACGATCATCGCGAGCGGGATCTGGAACAGCGCCCTCGTCCTGCTCGGTGCCGCGTTCGGCAGCCAGTACGAGCGGGTCGAGCAGTACACCGAGTGGATCGACCGCGTCCTGTACGTCGCGATCGCCGCGGTCGTGGTGACCTTCGTGGTGCGGCGCATCCGGCGGGCACGTGCGGCCCGCGCCGGGCGTGCGGAGGTCGACGAACAGCCGGCGCGTGGCCGCCGCCGGGCCGAGCCCGCCGGCGACTGACCGATCACGCCTTCGTCAGCGCCGACTCCTTGTGCGCGGCACGCTTGCCGCTCTTCTCGGACTCGACGATCCAGTAGGGGTCGTCGTCGGTCGGCGTGAACGTCTGTCCGTCGAACTCGAAGTCGCTCACCCGCTTCTGCACGAGGGTCCCGGTCGTCTTGCCCTGCGACGTGTTCCAGTGCACGGTGTCGCCCTTCGACAGCGCCATGATGTCCTCCTTGCGCGATACTCACTTCTTCGGACGTCGGACGATACCCCTATGCATCCGCATGAACACAGGGAAGTGGGCCGATCACGATGTCATAACGTCCACGCGCCGGGGGTCGCGGGCGCGTACCGTAGTGCCCGAGTCACCTTGCTGGCAACTGCCACGGATCACCGGGCTCCGAACGGAACGACGAACCCCATGACGCTGCTGAACGGCACACGGACGGACACGGTCCTCGCGGGCCGCTACCGGCTCGTGCAGCTGATCGGCACGGGTGGCATGGGAACGGTCTACGAAGCCCGCGACGAGCACACCTACCGCGCCGTCGCCGTGAAGCTCTTCGCGACGCCCGAGTCGATGACCACGGCCGACCGGGTCCGGCAGGAACGCGAGATCCGGCTGCTCAGCATGCTGTCGCACCCCGGGCTCATCCCGCTCTACGACGCCGGCACCCACGACTTCGAGGACGGTCCGCACCGCTTCATCGTGATGGAGCTCATCGCGGACACGACGCTGCTCCGGCGACTGGCGAGCGGTGCCCTCCACAACGACGAGGTGGCCGACCTCGGCGCCCAGCTCGCCGACGCCCTGGCCTACGTGCACTCCCGCGGGATCGTGCACCGTGACGTCAAGCCGGCGAACATCCTCATCAGCGACGAGGGCTCCTCCGGCTTCGCCCGCACCGTCAAGCTGACCGACTTCGGCGTCGCCCACTTCGTCGACGGCTCCCGACTGACGAACGACGGCACGATCATCGGCACGGCGGCGTACCTCAGCCCCGAGCAGGTGGCCGGCGAACCGATCGGGTTCGCGACCGACGTCTACTCGCTCGGCCTCGTGCTCCTCGAAGCCCTGACCGGCAAGCAGGAGTACTCCGGCACCCTGATCGAGGCAGCGCTCGCCCGCCTCCGGCACGACCCGGAGATCCCGGACGACATCGCCCCCGAGTGGCGGGACCTGCTGGCCCGGATGACCGCCCGTGACCCGGACCGCCGCCCGACCGCGGTGGCGATCGCGAACGCCCTGCGCGGTGGCTCCGCCCAGATCACCGGGCCGGTGCCGCTCGGCCCGCAGCGGACCAAGCACAAGAAGGACCACCGCCTGCACCGAGCGGCCCACCGGCACGCCCGGCGTGGCACGTTCGAGGTGGTGCGGCGCTGGCGTCGGCGGAACGTGCTCGTCGGGTCGTTCGCGGTGTTCGGTGTCCTGGTCGCCTGCGGTGCCTCGTACTTCGCGGGCATGCTGCACTGACCCGTCGCGTCCGCGCTCGGCGGAAGCCGCTCCGTCCCGCACCCCCGGTCTCCCTGGCAGGATGGAGCGCATGACCGACCAGCGCTGGATCAAGATCTGCGGCCTGTCGACGCCCGAGACCGTGGACGCCGCCATCGACGCGGGTGCCGACGCGGTCGGGTTCGTCTTCGCCGTCGGCAGCCCCCGTACCGTGACGGCTGACCTCGCCAAGGAGCTCGTCGAGCGGGTGCCGGACGGCGTCGACGCCGTCGGGGTGTTCCGCGACCAGGAGATCGACGAGATCGTCGGCATCGCCTCAGCGGTCGGGCTCACCACGCTCCAGCTGCACGGCGGCGAGTCCGCGACGGACTTCGCCCGGGCGCGGGACGCCGGCTTCTTCACCATCCGGGCCGTCGCCGCCGAGGACTACCTCCGCGAGTCGCCGGAGCAGCGGTCGTCGTACGACCACGACCTGCTGCTGCTCGACGCCGCGGTGCCCGGCAGTGGACGCCTCATCGACGCGGCCTCGATCGACGGGAAGGTCGACGAGGCCTGGATCCTCGCCGGGGGGCTCACGCCGGCGAACGTCGTGGCCGCCATCGAGTCGCTCGACCCGGACGGCGTCGACGTGTCGAGCGGTGTCGAGTCGGAGCGCGGGGTCAAGGACGCCGCGAAGATCCGCGCGTTCGTCGAGGCCGTCCGCAGCATCCCCTGAGGCGGCCGCGCGGGCAGGCCGCCGCCGCCCGTCAGCGCAGCGTAGGGATGAGCTCCGTCAGGAACACGTCGGTGTCCTCCCAGCCGTCGACCGCGTGGCAGGGGACGCCGAGCGCCTTCACCGGGTAGTCGTTGCCCTCGGGGTCGAGGCGGTCACCGACGAACAGCATGTCGTCGAGCGCGACACCGGTGAGCTCGGCCAGCCGCTGCATGCCGTACGCCTTGTCGATGCCCTTGCGGGTTATGTCGACGCTGGTGGACCCGCCGGAGCGGACCTCGAGGTCGGGGAGCTCGGCCTGCACCCGACGGCGGAGGTCGTCCTTCTTCGCCCCGGTCGGGTCCCACCGCTTCTTGACGTCCACGGGTGCGGCCTGGCCGAGCGCCGAGAACGTGATCTGGGACCCGCGGTCCTCGAGGATGGCGCCCCAGGTCTCCGACTCCCAGTAACCGGCGGCCTTCGCCTGCGACTCGACGGCGGCGAGGGCGCGGGCCTTCTGCTCGTCGGTGAGGTCCTCGGCGTACTGCAGGGCCCAGTCGTCACCGGACCAGCGGTAGTAGCGGGTGCCGCAGGTCGGCAGCAGGTGCAGGTCGTCGAGGGTGAGTCCCTCGCGCTGCCGGAGCGGGGTCACGAGCTGCTGCTCGAACTGCTGGAAGTTGCCGCCGGAGATGACCGCGACCGGCACGACCTCGAGCAGGGACGCGAACGTCTCGAGCATGCGGGGATCGAGCGCGGACTTCGAGGGGGCGAGGGTGTCGTCCAGGTCGAAGGCGACGAGTCGGGGCGTGGTCATGCCACCGATTGTGTCAGGTGTGCCCGACAGGCTCGTCCGTCAGGCGCGGTGGGTGGCGGGGACCCGGTCGCGCGCGTACGTGATGTCGGTGTAGCCGTGCGGCGCCGGGTTGCCTTCGTCGTCGAGGTTGACGAACACCACCTCGTCGATCGTGAGGATGCTCCGGTGGGTGAAGAGGTTCCGGGCCTCGGCGCGCATGGTCAGGGACGTTCGGCCGAACCGCGTCGCGACGAGCCCGATCTCGACGATGTCGCCCTCCTTCGCCGACGAGACGAACTCGATCTCCGACATGTACTTGGTCACGACCTTGCCGTTGCCGAGCTGGATGATCGCGTAGACCGCGGCCTCTTCGTCGATCCACCGGAGGAGGCTCCCACCGAAGAGGGTGCCGTTCGCGTTGAGGTCCTCGGGGCGGACCCACTTCCGCGTGTAGAAGTTCATCTCGGGCTGGAGCGCGTCGTCCTGCTGCATGTCACGACATACTACGCGGCCGGGTCCGTCGAGGGACCCGGCCGCGTGGTTCGACGCGAGTGGGCTCACTCCTTGACGAGGACGACCTCGTCGAGGGGGAGGCGGGTGCGCGGGGCGACCTCCCGCTGGGCGGCCTTCTCGTCGAGCTGCGACGGGTCCGCGACGGTGCCGATCGCCGTGACGGTGAACGGCAGGAAGCGCTCGGGGAGGTCGAACGCGGCACGGAGGCCCTCGGCGTCGATGCCCGCCATCTGGTGGACGTGCAGCCCCTCGGCGTGCGCCTGCACCGTCAGCGCGGCGAGCGACTGGCCGAGGTCGTACTGCGCGAAGGGACGCTCGTCACCGTCCTCGGTCACGGTCTCGAGGACGCCGACGACGAGGGCGCTGGCGCGGAAGGCCCACGCCGCGTTGAAGCCGAGGAGGTTCTCGTTGATCTTGCGGAACGTGTCGGTGCCACGGCGGCCGGCGATGAAGCGGCGGGGCTGGAAGTTCATGGCCGATGCCGCCCAGCGAGCCGCCTCGAGGACGGCGTCGAACTGCGCGTCCGAGATCGTCGCGGTCTCGTCGTAGGAGCGGGGGCTCCAGCGTTCCTCGAGGAGCGGGACGAGGGGCTGGCTGGAGTCGGTCGAACGCGTGAGCGTGCTGGAGTTCGTCGAGGTCATGGTGCGCTCAACGCTATTCGATGCGTTCGCATTTCCGACCTGAGTGAGGTCACATGCCGTCGCACGGGGTGCGAGGATGGGGGCGATGGGTGGCGTGTTGACCGGGTTCGCGATCATCGGCGCGATCATCGCCGGCGGGTACGTCGTCGGGCGCATCGGCCTGCTCGGCCCGCACGCCCAGTTCGTCATGAGCCGCCTCGCGTTCTTCGTGCTCATGCCGTGTCTGCTGTTCCACACGATCGCCACCGCGGACATCGCCTCGCTGCTGTCCCCGATGCTCTGGGTCTCCCTGGTCAGCGCGCTGTCGGTCGCCCTCGGCGCTGCGATCGTGTTCCGTCTGGTCCTCCGCCGGCCCGCGACGACCACCACGGTCGGGGCGCTGGCGTCGAGCTACGTCAACGCGAACAACATCGGCCTCCCCGTGGCCGTGTACGTGCTCGGGCAGGCGACCGCGGTCGTGCCGGTGATCCTGCTGCAGCTCATCGTTCTGGCGCCGATCGCGCTCACCGTCCTCGACACAGCGACGTCGAGCGGCGGCGGCTGGGGTCGCCGCATCTCGGGGCCGTTCCGGAACCCGATCATCATCGCGTCGCTCGTCGGGCTGGTGTTCTCGGCGACACGGATCGAGCTGCCGACACCGGTCCTCGAGCCCTTCTCGCTCGTCGGGGCGGCCGCGGTGCCCGTCGTGCTGCTGTCGTTCGGGATGAGCCTGCACGGTGCGACGCCGCTGCGGGACCCGGGGATCCGGACGGACGTCATCGTGGCCTCGTCGATCAAGCTCGTCGTGATGCCGGCCGTCGCGTTCGTCTTCGCCCGCTTCGTGTTCGGGCTCGGCGGACAGGACGTGTTCGTGCTGACCACGCTCGGCGCGCTGCCGGCGGCGCAGAACGTCTTCAACTACGCGCAGCGGTACGGGGCGGCGGTGCCGATGGCCCGCGACGTGGTGCTCATCTCGACCATCGGGTCCGTCCCGGTGCTCGTGGCCGTCGCGGCGCTCCTGCACCCGTAGGCGCACCGGACGCCGGTACGCGTCGGCGTGCGCCCGTCCGCACTGGACGCACTGGACGCACTGGACGCACTGGACGCACGCAGCGTCGGCCTGGAGGCCCGTGGCGACGCCGCCACGCGCCTCCAGGCCGTCCGCCGGTCGCGTCTTCCAGCGCGCCGGACACCGCGCGTAGGGTGTGCGGCACGCGGCGCGTCCGCGCCGGACACCACGAGGGACGGAGACCCCGATGGACACGATGGCGATGATGAAGAGCATGTCCGCGACCGACATGCCCATGGCGATGGACACCGAGCTGATGCAGGACACGATGATGGCGATGAACGCCGCGTCGATGGCCGCGACGATGTGCTCGGCGAGCGACATGCGCATGGGCGGCGAGATGGCGACCTGCGCCGCGATGTGCTCGAACACCGCGATGCTCGCCGACACCGGGATGCGGATGATGATGCGCCCGATGGGCATGGACGCCGAGGCGATGCGCACGATGCTGATGGCCTGTGTGGCGATGGGCACGGCGTGCGCGGCGGAGTGCCGGAAGCACGCCGACATGGACGAGTCGTGCCGCTACTGCGCGATGGCGTGCGACGAGATGGTGGCGAAGTGCCAGGCGATGACGGAGTCGATGAGCGCCTGACGCCCTCGGGTCACGCCCCGACTACGCGACGCGTGCGGTGGTCTTCCGACCGCCGGCGCTGAGGATCTCCGCGGCCGGGTGGTGGGCGACCGGGTCGCCGACGGACACGAACGTGTCCGCGTCCGCCACCCGGAGCTGCGTGGTGCCCGCGTGCGCCGCACCGTCGAGGAACGCGACGACGAGGTCGGCAGGGCGGACTTCGACGACGATGCCGTCCCTCCAGGCGCGCGGTGTGGCGTCGGCCATGACGCGCTGGATCGGAAGGATCGTCGACGGGGTCGTGCGGGACATGGCTTCACCTGCTCTCGGAGGGGTTCGGTGCAGGAAACCTACGTCGCGCCCGTCCCCTCGTCGACGGACGGCTACGCGCGCCGTAACAGAGCACGTCGGGCCGGTCAGGTGGCCGGTCCGGTCTGGCCGCCGGACCGTCAGAAGATCATCGGTCGGTCGTCGTCGAGCGAGGTCTCGAGGTCGAGGTCGACCGACACCGGCACGTGGTCGCTCGGTGCGTCGCCCTTGCGCTCGTCGCGGTGGATGCGCGCGTCGGTGACGACGTCCGAGAACGCCTGCGACCCCATCACGAAGTCGATCCGCATGCCCTCGTTGCGCGGGAACCGGAGCGCCTTGTAGTCCCAGTACGTGTAGCCGTCCGGGACGATCGGACGGACGACGTCCTGCAGCCCGCGCTCCTCGAACGCGCGGAACGCCGCACGCTCGGGCTCGCTGACGTGGGTGGCACCCTCGAACGCGCGCATGTCCCACACGTCCTGGTCGAGCGGCGCGACGTTCCAGTCGCCCATCAGCGCGAGGGGCTGCTCCGGCTCGGCGGCGATCCACTCCGACGTCCGGTCCGCCAGCTGCGCGAGCCAGTCGAGCTTGTACGTGTAGTGCGGGTCGCCGACCTCGCGGCCGTTCGGGACGTAGAGGCTCCACAGCCGGACACCGTCGACCGTCACACCGATCGCACGGGCCTCGGTCGGGACGTCGTCCCCCTCGTGGCCCTTGAGGAACCCGGGCTGGCCGGGGAAGTCGCGCGTCACGTCCTCCATCGGCAGGCGGCTGGCGAACGCGACCCCGTTCCACTGGTTCAGGCCGTACGCCTCGACCTGGTAGCCGGCGGCCTCGAACGCCTCGAGCGGGAACTGCTCGGGCTTGCACTTGATCTCCTGCATGCCGAGGACGTCCACGTCCTCGCGCACCAGCCAGTCGACGATCCGCCCCACTCGGGTGCGGACGGAGTTCACGTTCCAGGTCGCCACGCGCATGGGTTCGAACCTACCGGGCACCACCGCGGGTGCGGTGCAGCGGGGGTGGTCCGACGGGGGCGGGCGGACCCGCGTGCCCCGTGCCGCGGGTCGCATCCGGGCCAGCGTGCCGCGTCCGTCTCCCGGGCGGGGCACGGCACGATGGTGTTCGCTGGGAGACCAGCAATCGACCACATCGGAGGCACTGATGGCATCGACGACGAACCGCGTCGACGGGACCGCGACGACCGGCACCACCGCCGGGACCACGACGACGCAGGTGACCACCAACGGCAGGACGATCATCGACGACACGGTCGTGGCGAAGGTCGCCGGCATCGCCGCCCGTGACGTCCCCGGCGTCTTCGCGCTCGGTGGCAACGCCGCCCGGGCGTTCGGGGCGATCCGCGACGCCATCGGTTCGAGCGCGCTCGGCCAGGGCGTCCGCGTCGAGGTCGGCGAGACCCAGGTCGCCGTCGACCTGACGATCGTCGTCGACTACCCGACGCCGATGATGGAGGTCGCCACCGCCGTCCGGGCGGCGGTCACGAGCGCGGTCACCGAGCTCGTCGGACTCGAGGTCACCGAGGTCAACATCGCCATCAACGACGTCAACATCCCGGGCCTCAACGGTCCCGTCGACGAGACCGAGGGTCGCGTCCGGTGAACGCCACGGTCGTCGGCATGGGCGTCGGCGCGCTCCTCGCGATCGTCGCGGTGACGCTCGGGTTCTGGGCGTTCGTCGTCGTCGCCGTCTTCATGCTCGTGGGTGGCCTGGTCGCCCGCATCGTCACCGGCGACATCGACTTCCGTCGCCTCCTCGACGTGCTGCGCGGACGCCGGAGCTCGTCGTGAGCGGCGCCGTCGCCGCACCGACCGGCGGCGGCGGAACGGCGTCACCCGGTCCCCGTCCGGTCGCCGGGTACGACCGGATCGGCTCGGCGGCGCTCGTGCACACCGCGCAGGCGGTCGCGTCCGAAGCACTCCGCGTCCCGTTCCGGGAGGCCCGTGCCCGGGTCGCCGACGACGGTCACGGTGCGCTCGCGGTCGAGATCACGGCCCCCCTCACCGTGCCCGTGCTGGGGAGCCACACGGTCCCCGACGAACCCGTCGTCACCACGGCGCACCGCGCCCGTGCCACGATCGCGGACCGCATCCGGACCATCACCGGCCGGCAGGTCGAACGGGTCACCGTGACGTTCTCGTCGTCCGTCGTGGACACGCCGCGGAGGGTCCGGTGAGCGCCGAGGGTCGGCCCGGTGCCGGTGTGAGCGCGGCCACTGGTGCCGGCGCGGCCACCGGCGACGGCACCGGCGCGGTCACCGGCACCGGGACCGGCCGTGGCCACGATCGGGTGTACCGCCGGGTGGTCCGCCGGGAGACGAGCGCGTCGCGTTCCGGCACCGTCGTGGTCGCCATGCTGGTGCTGCTCGTCATCGCAGCGGCCGCCGTGTTCGCAGCCGCGCTCGTGCTGCTCGACCAGCGCGTGCTCGGCATCGACCCCCGCGACGTCGTCGACCGTGCCGCACGGGCCCCGCGCGGCCTCGACACCACGATCACCGTCGGCATCGCCGCCATCGTGGCGTTCCTCGGACTCGTGTTCCTCGCACAGGGCCTCCTGCCGCAGCGTCGCCCTCGGCACGCCATGTCGTCCGACCGGCTCGCCGTGGTCGTCGACGACGAGGTGCTCGCCTCCGCCGCTGCCCGGGCTGCGCGGTCGGCCACCCGTCTCGGTCCCGACGCCGCGGTCGGCACGGTCGGCCGGCGGACCGTCGACGTGGTCCTCCGTCCCGCTGCCGGCGTCGACGTCCCCGCGGTCGCCGCGACCGAGGCGGTCACCGAGGAGTTCGCGGCGATCCACACCGAACCGCCGGTCACCGCGCGGGTCCGTGTGCAGCCGACCGGACGGGTGGACGGATGAACGCGACGAACCGTGGCCTCGGCCGCACCGCACTGGTCATCGTCGGCCTGGCCCTCCTCGTCGCCGGGGTCGGCACGATCCTGGTGCAGACCGTGCCGTGGGCCTCCTCGACCTGGCACGACTGGGGGCGGTCGCTCGGCGACCTCGGGGCCGGGGCGCCCCGGGACGCCTCCGTCACGATGTGGACGTGGGTGCTCGGCGGTGGCGTGGTGCTCGGCATCCTGGCCCTCGTCGTCCTGTCCACGCTCGGCGGCGGCCGTGTCGGCATCGTGGTGGAGGACGACGGGTCCTCGAGCGGCGTGGCCGGCACCGTCCGGATCGACTCCGCCGCCGTGCAGCACGCCCTGTCGTCCGCGATCGGCGCGATGCCGGAGGTCGGCTCGCTCGCCGTCGACGTCTACCGGGTCCGGGGCGGCCGGGCGATCCGGATCAAGGTCCGGCCCCGCCGGGGCGCCTCCCCGCGCGCCATCACCACCGGGGTCGAGGGCATCGTCGCCGACCTCGACGCGCTCCTCGGGGACCGGCTGCCGGTCCTGCTCGAGATCGCACGCGGCGGTTCCGGGTCCGGCCGCACCGACCGGGTGCACTGAGGCCGGCGTGCCACGGTCCATCGACGGGCTCGCCCGCGCACGGGCGGACGTCGTCGTCCCGCACGTGGTCGTCGAGGCCGCACACAGACGGCCGGTCGAGGCGGTCTGGGTCAACGAGATCGGTGGACGGACCTTCCGCATCGGCGAGGACGGTCACGCCGAGGAGTACGTCAAGGTGCTCCCGCACGCGTACGCGTCCTGGGTCGTCGGGGAGGCCGGACGGCTGACCTGGGCGTCCCGCTACGCCCGGGTGCCGGAGCTCATCGACCACGGCGCCGACGACGAGGGCGTCTGGCTGCGGACCCGCGCGCTCCCGGGCTGGAGCGCCGTCGACCCCCGCTGGCACGACGAGCCGCGCACCGCGGTGGTCGCGGCGGGCGAGGGGCTCCGCGCACTGCACGACACCCTGCCGGTGCTCGACTGCCCGTTCGAGTGGTCCACCGCGCACCGGACCGCGACGGCGCGGGCTGCCGGGGCCGACCCGGACCTGCTCGGGCCGGAGCCGCCGGTCGACCGGATCGTGGTGTGCCACGGTGACCCCTGCACCCCGAACACCCTCATCGGGGCGGACGGCCGGTGGGCCGGACACGTGGACCTCGACGCGCTCGGCATCGCCGACCGGTGGGCCGACATCGCGGTGGCGACGATGGCCCTCGGGTGGAACTACGGCCCGGGGTGGGACGAGCTGTTCCACGAGGCGTACGGGGTGCCGGTCGACGAGGAGCGCACCGCCTGGTACCGGGGACTCTGGAACGTGGGCGACGACGGCATCGAGACGTCCACGTCCTGACCGGGGTCGGCGAACCGCCCGACCGGAGTCGGCGCAGCCAGCACACTCGGCGCTGTCGGCGCTGTCGGCGGGACCGGCTAGAACGCGACGCCGCGGGCCTGCATGAACGGGATCGGGTCGGTCGTCGCCCCGCCCAGGTGGACCTCGAAGTGCGTGTGGCACCCCGTGGACGCGCCCGTGGACCCGACGAGCGCGATCAGCTGCCCCGCCGAGACCTGCTGGCCCTGCCCCACGCGGAAGCCGCCGTTGACGATGTGGCCGTACGCGGTCTGCACCCCGCCGCCGTGGCTGAGGCGGACGTAGTTGCCGTACCCGCCGTACCAGCCGACGTAGTCGACCGTTCCCGCTGCGGCGGCGACGATCGGCGTGTAGCAGCCGCTCGCCAGGTCGGCGCCGTCGTGCTTCGTCACGACCCCGGTGATCGGGTGCACGCGGTACCCGTACGGGCTGATGACGTAGCCGCTGGCCGGTCGGACCCAGCCGGAGCCGCTGCCCGACCCCGGGGAACCGCTCGCACCGGAGCCGCTGGAGCCGGACGCACCGCCACCGCCGCCACCGCCACCGGCGTTCGCCGCGTTGGACGCCGCCTGGGCCGCGAGCGCGCGGAGGTACGCCTCGCGCGCGGCCTTCTCTTCTGCCGCCTTGCGGACCTTCTCGCCCTGGGCGAACTCGGCCTCGGTCCGGACGCGGCCCGAGGTCAGCGTCGCGAGCTGGGCGTCGAGCCGCGCCTTGTTGCTCTGCTGCTCGTCGTAGGCGGCCTGGACCTGGTCCGCAGCGGCCTGGGAGGCCTGCATGCGCTTCTCGGCCTCGGCCGACAGTTCGGCGAGCTTCTCGGACGCACGGTCGGCCTGCGCCGTCAGGGCCCGGGCGACGGCGGCGTCGGCGCTCGCCGCGGCCTCGACCCGTTCGGCCTGCTCGGACAGCTTGCTCAGTGCGCCGAGGTTGTAGAGGAGGTCACGGGCGTCCTCGCCGCCGGCGATGACCGAGGTGGTGACGTCGGCACCGCCGGAGCGGGCCATCTGGGCGGCGAACTGCCCGGCCTGGGCGGCGCTCTGCTCGGCGATCTCGGCGTGCTCCTCGGCGTCGGCGCGGAGTCGCTGCTCCTTCTCGGCGGCGTCCTGCGCCTTGCTCTGGGCTTCGAAGAACGCGGTGCCGAGCCGCTGTGCCTCGGCCTCGGCAGCCTTCACCTTGGTCGACAGGCCGGAGATGATGCCACGGATCTCGGTGATCTGGTCCTGCTTGGCGGACTCCTGCCCGCGGGCGGCCATCACCTCGTCCCACGAGGGGTACGTCGCCGCACTGGCAGCCGGGGCGTCGAGGACGACCGTGCCGACGAGGCCCGCGAGCGCCAGGAACGTGGCGGCGAAGCGGAGGCGCAGGGGGCGGTGGCTGGAGGGGCGGGTCACGGGCACGAGCCTATACATCCGTTCAGGGAAGAACGGGCGTCGCCGCGCGGCTGTGGAGAACTCCGGCGGTGCGGACCGGCCGCCGGGCCGCGACGGACGGTGTCAGAAACCGCGCTCCCGACGGATCGCGTCGGCGCTCCCCACCACGTCGCGCCGGAGCAGGTCGGCGCCGGTGGTCCCGGCGTAGTCGTACACGTCGAACCCGGTGCAGTGCGTGATCGTCGCGGGACGGCCGAGCGAGTCCTCGACCGCGGTGGTCCAGACGTCGCCGGACCCGATCACGACGAACGTCGGCTCGGCGTCGCGGTAGGCGCCCAGGTCGACCAGCCACGGGTACGTCGCGAAGGTGTCGCGGACCTGCAGCAGCTGCACGTTCCTCGCCGAGTACGTGGCGAGCGGCCGGACGGTCCAGAACTGCCCGACGCCGACGACGTCCCGCCCGCCGGCCCACCGGTCGAGGCACGCGGCCGGTGCGTAGGTCGCGGTGGACACGGCCCGCGCGGTGCCCGGCGTGGTGGCGATCCCGGCCAGGAGGACCGCGGCGGCCGCGACGGCGAGGACCGCGCGGACCCCTCGTCGGGGCCGGTGCACCTGGGTCCGGCGGACCGCGGTGCGCGTGAGCTCGGCGACCGCGACGAGGGCGAGCAGCGGGGCCGTCACCACCGGCTCGAGGTAGCGCGGGGTCTCCGAGCCGGCGACGACCACCCCGACCGACACGGCGACGACGGTCACGAGGGGCAGCGCCGCGGCGGTGAGCACGGTGCGGGAGGTCCGCACCCGCCAGGCCCACACGGTCCCGCCGGCGGCGAGGAGGACCCCGACGAACATCAGGAGCAGCCCGGCGTCTCCGGCCGCGGTGCCGGCTCGGGTGTCGGTGAGCGCGGCGAAGAAACCGAGCGTCTCGGCGGCACGGGCAGGCTGCACGTACGTGGACGGGTCGAGCGACACGAAGGGTCGGAGCGGGATCCGGAGCAGGTAGCCGACGACCGAGCCGGCCGTCACCGTTCCGGCGAGCAGGACGACGGGGCGCCACGGCAGGCGGCGGGCCAGGGCGAGCAGCACGAGCGTCACGACGACGGGTGCCGCCGACCACGGCACGTAGAGCGGGTTCGACGCCGTCGTGCACGTCGCGACCAGCCCGAGGACGACGAGCACCGTGACCGAGGCGCGGCCCAGGCGGACCGCCCGCAGCACGAGCACGGCGGTCCCGAGCATCGCCAGGACGACGCCGTAGTAGTAGGTCGTCGTGAGGAGGAGCGAGGCGAGCTCCAGCGACGTCGCGGTGGCCGACGACTCGGTCAGGACCAGGAGCGTCAGGAACCCGAGTGCGATCGCGGACACGGCGATCCGGGCCGACCGGCGCGCGGCGGGCATGAGCTCGTTCGCGGCCGCCCGCACCAGCGCGTACACGGCCAGCAGCACCAGGACGCCGTTCAGCGCCAGCGCCTGCTGCGGGGTCGCCGTGACGAGGGAGCAGAGCAGGTAGACCGGCAGCTCCGGGAAGAAGAACAGGGCCGGTGACATCGCCCACTCGAACGGCTGCCCGAGCTGCATCGAGCGCTGGACGAGTGGGAGCAGCACCGAGTCGCCGTCGTACCAGAGCAGGGCGACCCGCGCGGTCGCGACGACGTGACGCAGGGCGATGATGGCCAGGGCCAGCGCGACCAGGCCGCCCAGTGCCTCCTGGCCGATCGCGGTGACCAGTCCGCGCCGCCGGAGGCCGCCGGACGGACGCGCCACGGCGGTGTCGTGGCGCTGGTCGGAGGACATGTCGGGAGCGTACCGAGCGCGGCTCCGGACGACCCCACAGGCTGGGGGAGCGCGGCGGGAGCCCGACCGGCTACCCTTGTGGGCTGTGACCGACGCGCGCGACCAGCTGATCCAGTTCATCACGGACGAAGCGGTGTTCCACGGAGACTTCACCCTCACCAGCGGGAAGAAGGCGACGTACTACATCGACCTCCGCAAGGTGAGCCTGGACCACCGCGTGGCGCCGCTCATCGGACAGGTGATGACCGACCTCGTCGGGCAGGTCCCGGACGTCGCAGCCGTCGGTGGACTCACGATGGGTGCCGACCCGATCGCCAGCGCCGTCCTGCACCAGGCAGCGGCACGCGGGCTCGCGTACGACGCGTTCGTCGTCCGCAAGGAGCCGAAGGACCACGGCCGCGGCAAGCAGGTCGAGGGCCCGGACCTCAGGGGCAAGCGCGTCGTCGTCCTCGAGGACACCTCCACCACCGGCGGCTCGCCGCTCAAGGCGGCCGAGGCGCTCGAGCGCGAGGGTGCGATCATCGCCGCCGTCGCGGTCGTCGTCGACCGTGACACCGGCGCGAAGGAGAAGATCGAAGCTGCCGGGTACCCGTACTTCGCAGCCATCGGGCTGGCTGATCTGGGGCTGAGCGCGTGACCCCGGAGCGTCCGGACGACGCGCACGAGCCCGACCAGGCCGCCGGTCCCGAAGACGGGGACGACAGCCTGGAGGCACGGCGCGGCTCCGCCCCGGACGCTCCGTTCCACGGTCTCCGCAGCGCCGCCGACATCTTCGGTGCGCCCCGCGGTGAGGACGAGTGGCCGTCGCGCCGCGATCGTCGCGAAGCCGAGCGCACCGCGCGCGAGACCGGCGCGCCGCTCCCCGAACCGTTCGAACCCGTCGCGTCCGCACCGGGTGCGCCCGAGGCCGACGAGACGACGGACGTGCCGGAGCCCGCCGCCCCACGCGAGCCCGCCGACGCCGACGCCACGCAGGCGATCTCGATGCCGGAGCAGCTCACCGAGCCGTCCGAGAACCCCCAGGCCAGCGCCGAGCACGAGCGTGCCACCCTCGGCGAGCGGATCCCGCCGGCCGCCCCGGTGCCGCCGACCTCGTCCGCGCCGCACCCCTCCTCCATCAGCCTGCCCACCGCGCAGGCCCACCGCGACGCCCGTGCGGCCGAGAACCGTGCGATCGAGGACGAGCGCCGCCGCCTCGACCCGTTCGGCGAGGGGCGCAGCGACGTCGACTGGCTCGGCCGCGCCACCGGGTCGCACCCCGAGTCCTCCGGACCCGGCGTGCCGCCGGCGATCGTCCCCCCGCCCGCCGTGCCACCGGCGATCGTCCCGCCGCCCGCCGTCCCGCCGGCGCTCGGGGTCGAGAACGTGCTGCCCGCGGCCGACGAGCCGCCGAGCTTCACCGAGCTCCTCCGCATCGCGGACGCCGACACCGAGGGCACGGGTGGACACGAGCGCCCGTTCGACTGGGCGATCCGCGACGACGAGGCCAGCGAGGTCCCGACGACACTCACCACGGACGCGTTCGACACGACGGCGCTCGCCGGGGGCGCGTGGACCCGGGCGGACGAGTCCGACGACGACGTCGTGTCCGGCGAAGTCGAGACCCCGGTGCACGGCACTCCCGCCGTACCCGCCGCGGGCGACGTGACCGGTGCGCTCGCCGCGACCACCGCCCCGGACGCGACCGGGGTCGACGACGAGCGCGACGAGGCGGACGCGGCCGCGCGCCTCCAGGCAGACCCGTCCGACGCCGCGACCACGGCGCTGCCCGTCGCGGGGACGCCCTGGTGGGCGGAACCCGACGCGACCGTGCCGCCGACCGCAGCGCCGCCGCTCGTCGAGCCCGCAGCCGGCGGCCCGGACGCGCCGGGCTACCCGGCACACCTGCCGCCGGCCGTCGGTCAGGACCTCGACGCGGTGATGGGCATCCGCGGGCACGCCCCCGACGACACCGAGCTCGCTCCCGAGCCCCTGCCCGCCGCCGCGCCGGACGACCTCGACCAGTCCGAGTGGGACGGCCGCGAGACGAGCGACACCAGCGCCATCAAGGACCTCTTCGGGACCGAGGCCGTCGGCCAGCTCGGCGGCACCGGGTACGACCCGCACGACACCGGCACGCAGATGATGCCGGCGGTCGGCGCCGCTCCCGCGCACGCTCCGGCGCCGGGACGCACGCCGTACACGGCGCCCGCTGCGCCCGTGCCGCCGGCTGCCGCGGCCGCTGGCGCCGCTGGTGCCGCTGGTGCTGGTGCCGGCGCCGCTCCGGGCGGTGGCGAGCGGGACAACTTCATCAACGAGGGCTTCGCGAAGCTCCGGAACGAGGGCCGTCGCGGCAAGCTGCTGCTGATCTGGGGCTCCGTCGCGCTCATCGTCATCCTGCTCGTCGCGGTGTTCGCGCTGACCCGCTGGATCCTCGGCAACACGATCGAGGACCACACGCCGGCACCCACCTCGACCTCGGCGGCGTCCGCGAAGGCATCGCCATCGACCGCGGCGTCCTCGGCGCCGGCGACCACTCCGTCGCCCTCGAGCCTGGCGACCCTGCAGTTCGCGACGACCCCGGCCGCACCGGGCGAGCACAGCTGGACCGAGCTCGCCGGCGGGGAGTGCCTGTCCCCGTTCACCAACGCCTGGGCGCAGACCTTCACGGTCGTGGACTGCGCGACGCCGCACATCGCCCAGCTGACCGCGCGACTGCCGGTGTCGGCGAACCAGTGGCCCGGGCCCGACGCGCTCGCGGCGCAGGCTGCGGAGCAGTGCCAGACCTCGGCAGCGCTCAACACCTCGGCCGCCGCGGCGTTCGGGGACGTGCAGGTGCAGGGCTCCTACGCGCCCGACCAGGCCACGTGGGACCAGGGCGACACGTTCATCTCGTGCTTCGTGACGCGCTCTTCGGGGGACACGCTGACGGGGTCCGTCGCGCCGTAGCCCGCCGGGGGCGTTTGCTCGCCCGAGTCTCGCGGTGAGCGACAGTCCTCGCGCTGCTGAGCCCGAGGACTGTCGCTCAGGCCGAGACTCGGCCCCGCGTGCTCGGCCACGTGCGCTCGGCGCTCACGCGCGCGCCGGCCTCAGGCCGAGGCGGGCACGCTCGCCGACACGTCGGACAGGGTCTGCAGCTCCTCCGCGCTGAGCTCCAGCTCGGCTGACGCCAGCAGCGCCGGCAGCTGCTCGACGTTCCGGGCGCTGGCGATCGGCGCGACGACGTCCGGCTGTGCCTGCAGCCACGCGAGCGCGACCGTGGCGATCTCGGCCCCGTGGTCCGCGGCGACGGTGGCGAGGGTGTCGACCACGGCGACGCCGGCGTCGCTGAAGTACCCGGACACCTGCCCCTCGCGGTCCTTGCCCGCGAAGTCCTCGGCGCTCCGGTACTTCCCGGTCAGGAAGCCGGCGGCGAGCGCGAAGTACGGCACGACCCCGAGGTGCTCAGCAGCGGCGAGCGGTGCGATGTCCGACTCGTAGGGCTCGCGGGTGACCAGGTTGTAGTGCGGCTGGATCGCGACCGGCAGCGCGAGGCCGTTGTCCTTCGCGATGCGGATCCACTCCGCCGCCCGCTCCTTCGAGTAGTTCGAGATCGCGGTGTACCGGACGAGGCCCTCCCGCACGAGCTGGTCGAAGGCCCGGACCGTCTCCTCGAGCGGGGTGGACTGGTCGTCGAAGTGTGCGTAGTACAGGTCGATCCGGTCGGTGCCGAGTCGTTCGAGGCTGGCGCGGGCGGCCGCGGCGACGTTCGGCGCGGACAGGCCGGGGAACTGCGGGTGCTGCGAGACCTTCGTGGCGATCACGACGTCGTCGCGCTTGCCGGACGCCGCGAGCCACGACCCGATGACGCGCTCGGACTCGCCGCCCTCGTTGCCCGGTCCCCAGGCGGAGTACACGTCCGCCGAGTCGACGAAGTCGCCGCCGGCCGCGGTGTACGCGTCGAGCACCTGGTGGGAGGTCTGCTCGTCGGCGGTCCAGCCGAAGACGTTGCCGCCGAGGGCGAGGGGGAACACGGTGAGGTCGCTGGTACCGATGCGGGGCATGGGGGTCCTTTCGTGGTCGGACCTCCCACGCTATGCCTCGAGCCTCCGTGCGCTGTCTCCTGGCGTCACGCAGCAGCATGGGTTTGCATGGGTGCATGACCACGTTGCCCGCCGACCTCGCCGACCCGCGTTCCTCCGTCCGCCTCCGAGCGGTGATGGCCGCCGGGACGCACCCGGACCCGGAGGACCTCGACGTCCTCGTGGAGCAGTGCGCCGTCGAGCCGGACTTCTTCGTGCGGGACATGCTCACGTGGGCGCTGCTCCGGCACCCGGCGGACGAGGTCGTGCCGCGGGTCCTGCCGGAGCTGCGGCGTGCCGTCCCGCAGGCGCGGAGCCAGGCGCTCCACACGCTGTCGAAGATCGGTGACCCGGCTGCCTGGCCGGAGGTCCGCCCCCTGCTGGAGGACACCGACGACGAGGTCCTCCGGGCTGCCTGGCGCACCGCCGCCGCCCTCGTGCCCGACGACGAGCGCGCGGACCTCGCCCGGACGCTGGCCGTGCAGCTCGGCATCGGTGGACGGGAGCGTCGGCTGAGCCTGTCGCGGTCCCTGGTCGCGCTCGGTGCCGACGTCGTGTCGCCGGTGCTCGCGGCGGCTCGTGCGCGTGGGTCGGACGCGGTCCGGGAGCACGTCGCCGACACCGAACGGCTGCTGCACGACCCGGATGCGGCGTCGTCACTGGCGCTCGAGCGCGCGCGGCGCGAGGTCGCGCTCGGTCGCACCCGCTCCGCGAAGGGGTAGCGCGGGGCGGCGCGCGCTTGTCGGCGACCCACCTGCGGGCCTGGAGGCGCGTGGCGGCGCCGCCACGCGCCTCCAGGCCGTCGCAGGGCGGGTCGGGGAAGACCGGGATTCGGGCCGCCGAACAGGGCCGATCCGCTTGCGTGCGCGGATGCGCGTCCGCCAGGGTGGAGGGCGAAGGGGAGTAGCTCCCAGCGCGTGCATCGACACACTGGCCATCACGACGATCGGCCCGGTGCACCACCCGGACCAGGCCGCCAGGGCCGCCCGGGCGAGCGAGACCTTCGGCCGTTCCGCCGTGGCCGAGGTCCTCCCGTGACGCTCCGCCGTGGCTCCGCACCAGGAGACCCACCATGACCGACACCCTGTCGACGCCGTCCACGTCGTCGGTGCCCATCGTCCCCGCAGCCCGGATGGGCGCCAGCGCCTGGGGCCGCATCGCCGTCTGCATCGTCCTCGCGCTGCCCGCCGTGGTCTTCCGGCTCGGCGGCTTCGCACCGAACCCGCTCGTCGACCTGCTCGTCTTCGGCGGTGCGGTCGTCGCGGCCTCATTCCTGCTCGCATGGGCCGCCGAGGCCGCGCAGAAGGACATCGCCGGCGCCCTCGCGATCGCGATCCTGGCGCTCATCGCCGTGCTGCCCGAGTACGCCGTCGACCTGTACTACGCGTTCCGGTCCGGATCCGACGCCGCGTACGAGCAGTTCGCCGCCGCGAACATGACCGGCTCGAACCGGCTCCTGCTCGGGTTCGGGTGGCCGCTCGTCGTGGTCATCTCGCTGCTGGTCGCGCGCCGGTTCGTCCGCGAGGGCTCCATGCCACCGATCGCCACGAAGGTCCTGTCGCTCGAACGGTCCGCGCGGCTCGACGTCGGGTTCCTCGCACTCCTCGCCCTCGTCGCCTTCCTCATCCCGCTGATGGGGTCGATCCCGATGTGGTTCGGGTTCGTGCTCCTCGCGGCGTTCGTCGTGTACCTCTGGCGGGCGTCGCAGGTGTCCGATGACGGCGACGACGAACCGCTGGTCGGCATGGCGGGCAACATCGCGTCGATGCCGCAGCGGGCACGACGGTGGACGCTCGTGGCGCTGTTCGTCGTCGCCGCGGCCGTGATCCTGTCCTCCGCGGAGCCGTTCGCCGATGCCCTCGTGCAGTCCGGGAGCGCCCTCGGCATCGACAGCTACTTCCTCGTGCAGTGGCTCGCGCCGCTCGCGACCGAGGCCCCCGAGTTCATCGTCGCCGCGCTCTTCGCGCTGCGGGGGATGGGCGGCGCCGCGATCGGGACCCTCATCGCGTCGAAGGTCAACCAGTGGTCCCTGCTCGTCGGGTCGCTGCCGATCGCGCACGTGCTCGGCGGCGGGACCACGGGCGGGCTGCCGCTCGACGGTCGGCAGGTGGAGGAGTTCATGCTGACGGCGTCGCAGACCGTGCTCGGCGTGGCGATCATCATCGCGCTGCGGTTCCACCGGTGGTCGGCGATCGCGCTGGCGGTCCTGTTCGCGGTGCAGTTCGCGGTGACGGACACGAACGGGCGCTGGGTGCTGAGCGTCGTGCACCTCGTGGCGGCCGTCGTCGTGCTGTGGATCAACCGGCGTGACATCGTGCCGACGGTGACGGCACCGTTCCGGCGCCCGTCGTCGCCCGTCTTCCGCGACTGAGGCGGGGCGGACGAGGAGCGCGGGCGCGCGGCGGTATCAGTCGGCGTCGGGGGCGAGCCAGATCGCGGAGGCGGCGGCGGCCGGCAGGTCCACGAGGGACTCCTCGCCGTCGGGGGTCCGGCGCGTCACGGCGATCACGCCCGCGTAGTCCCGCACCCGCTCCACCCGCAGGTGCGTGCCGAGGCCCACCCCGAGCTCGTCGAAGTACCGCAGCAGTGTCGGGTCGTCGTCCGACACCCGGTCGACGGTGCCGCACGCGCCGGGCTCGATCGCCCCGAGGAGCGTCCCCGGTGAGTCCGGCACGGTGCCGTCCGTGCGGGGGATCGGGTCGCCGTGCGGGTCGTGCGTGGGGTGGCCGAGGTCGGTGTCGACCCGGTCGAGGAACGTCTCCGACACCGCGTGCTCGAGCGCCTCGGCCTCGGTGTGGACCTCGTCCCACGAGTAGCCGAGCCGTTCGACCAGGAAGGTCTCGATGAGCCGGTGCCGTCGGACCATCGCCACGGCGACCTGCTGCCCGAGCGGGGTGAGCACCACGCCGTAGTACGGGGTGTGCTCGATGAGACCGTCGCGGTCGAGCTTCCGGAGGTTCCCCGACACCGTCGACGCGGACACCTGCAACGCCGCTGCGATGTCCCGGGTCGCCAGTCCGGGGCCGCCGCGTTCGCTCGCCTTCCAGACCAGCTTCACGTAGTCCTCCGCCATCGTCGACAGGGAAGGCAGGCGCATACCGCCAATGGTACGGCTGCACTGGTACAAACAGGACGTGGAACAACAGGACGTGGAACGCCCCCGGAGACGCCGCTGGCCGGTCCCGCCCTCGCTGCTGGTGGGGCTGGCGCCCCTCGTGGTGTTCGCGGCCGTCAGCGCCTGGCGTGCCCGTCCGAGCGACGACTACCCGACGCTCGGGGAGACGGTCGACAGCGTCGTCCGCGCACTCGTCATCCCCGAGGGCATCGCCGCCCTCGCGCTCTGCCTGGTCGTCACGGGCCTCGGCTGGTGGCGGATCGCCACGGTCGACCCGACCCGGACGAGGCTCCGCTGGACCGTCCTCGCCCCCGTCCTCATCGTGCTCGTCTGCGTGGTGCGGCTGCCGCTGATGGACTGGTCGGCGCTGCCGGGGCACTACTTCCTGCTGCTGGCCGTCGGTGTGCTGTTCGTCGGGGTGTTCGAGGAGCTCATGACCCGGGGTGTGCTGCTCGTCGGGCTGCGGCGCCGGCTGCCCGAGTTCGGGGTGTGGGCCCTCTCGTGCGTGCTCTTCGGCTTGCTCCACCTGCTCAACGCCCTGGCTGGTGCGAGCATCGGTGTGACGCTCGTCCAGGTGGTGTTCGCGGCGTCGTTCGGCTCCACGCTGTACGTCGCCCGCCGCCTGACCGGGAGCCTGCTGCTCCCCGTGCTGCTGCACGCGTTCTGGGACTTCGGGTCGATCGGGCTCTCCGCCACGACCGACGTGCAGGACCCGTCGAAGATCGTGTTCGTCGGGCTGCTCGGCCTGTTCTCGTTCGGGGTGCTGGCCCTCGGCGTCGTCGCCGGCGGGCTGGTCGCGTGGCGTGACGATCGGCCGCGCCGCCTGCGGCGCCGGTGGCGGACGGTCCCGCCCATGGCGGCGTACGCGGTGCAGGAGGGGGCGCCGCGCCTCCAGGCCGTCACCTGACGCGACCACGCGTCGGACGCGAATCCGGACGGGAGGCGCGCCCTGCGAGTGCGCACAGGCTGCGGCCCGGTTCACCTCGGCTTGGGACGATGTTCCCCACTCGTCCACCGCGGCTCCGTACCGTCGCGGTGTTTCCACATCGGAACCATCGAGAGAGGGGTGTCGCCCGCACACCGGGCGACCAACACACATGCGCAGAACCGCACTCCGCGGGGTGACCGTCGCGACGGTCGCGACCGCACTCGTGCTCGGCTCGCCGATCGTCGCCAACGCGGCCGGCTACCCGAGCGACACCGCGAAGCCCGACCTCGTCTCCCTGCTGAACGGCTACGACCAGTTCTGGGCCTCGAGCGGCACCAACGACCTGCACGGCACCGTCAAGGACGGGGCGACGCTCGCCCAGAACGACAAACTGACGTCGTGGATCAACCAGCACGCGACGAAGGCACAGCAGCTCAAGGCGCTGCAGGACTCCGAGTACCAGAACGCGACGAACACGGGCTACGACCAGTCGTCGACGGTGTCGCAGGGCCTCGGCGACGCGCTCGAGAAGATCTACGTGCAGGGCCGCAACTCGGGTGCACTGCCCCTCACGTCGGCGCTGGTGAACAGCTCGACCGGCACCAGCGGCGCGTACGTCAGCACCGGTGACGCCAAGGCGCACTACAGCTACCCGCGGCCGTACCTGCCCGGCACCACGACGGCGACGCTGCCGGCCACCGACGACCAGACGAACTGCGCGCCGACGAAGGTCAACGCGACGTCGCTGTCGGCGAACCGCGCCGGCAAGGCGTGGGCATCGGCCGACGGGACGCTCGACATCACCCGCGTGCCTGCCACCACGGACACCACGCACGAGTTCTCGCCGAACGACGTCGTGCTCGACGCCGGCTACGGCACCCAGGGCATCTGCACCGGCGGCTCGTACCCGTCCGGTCACACCACCACGGCGTACCAGGCGGGCATCACCCTCGCCACCCTCGTGCCCGAGCTGGCGCCGGAGCTCCTCGCCCGCGCGTCCGAGGCCGGCAACGACCGCATCGTCCTCGGCGTGCACTACCCGCTCGACATCATGGGCGGTCGCATCGACGGTGAGGCCGCACTCGCTGCCCGCTGGTCGGACACGCAGTACCGCACCGACGTGCTCGAGCCGGCCCGTGCCGAGCTCACGAAGTACCTCGAGCAGCAGTGCGGCGACACGCTCGCGCACTGCATCGCCGCGGAGAAGCCCTACACGGACGACCCCTACGGCGGCGCCGCGATCCCCGGCGGGACCGCGCAGGTCGTCACCGACCGGGCATCGGCCGTCAAGGTCTACACCGAGCGCATGAGCTACGGCTTCACCGCGACCGGCGCGACCGGCCAGGCGCCGTCCGTCCCCACGGGCGCGTCGAACCTGCTGCTCACCGCGTTCCCGACGCTCACCGACGCGCAGCGCACCTCGGTGCTCGCGCAGACCGAGAGCGCCTCAGGGGAGCCGCTCGACCAGACCGGCACGGCCAACGGCTCGTGGGAGCGACTGAACCTCGCCGCCGCGACCAGCGCCACCGTGTCCGTCGCGACCGACGGCAGCGTCAAGGTGCTCGCGACCGGCGGCTCCGCCCGCGTCCTCACCGGCGTGCTCACCGCGCCGAAGGGCACGTCCGTCGCCGCGGGCGGCTCGCTCGCACTCGCCGGCACCGGGTTCACCGCCGGCTCCTCCCTGCAGGTCGTCCTGCACTCCGACCCGGTCACCGTCGGCACGCTCACGGTCGCCGCGGACGGCACCGTCTCCGGCAGCGTGACGATCCCGGCCGGGACCGCCACGGGCGCGCACACGATCGACCTGGCCGACGCCTCCGGTGCCTCGGTGCTGGCGACGCCGCTGGCGATCACGGTGACCCCGGCTGCGGCCGGCACCGGTGGCGACACCGGGACCGGCGGCGGCACCGGCACCGCGGTCGTCGACCCGGGGACCGGCGTGCACCTGCCGGTCGTCAGCGGCTGACGCTCGGCACCACCACCCTGGCCGGCGCCCGCACCCCGCGGGCGCCGGCCCTCACCACTTCCTCCTGGAGCACACCCGTCATGCGCACTCGAACCCTCTGGGCCACCATCGGCGTCACGGCGGCCGCCGTGGCCGTGACCGGAGCGGTAGCGGTAGCGGTCCCGATGCTCGGCGGGGGACCGGCGCCCGCCGCAGCCGGCCCGACCCGCTCGGCGTCGGCGTCCGCCGTGCCGTCGGTGCCACGGGTCAGCCCGGCCGCCCTCGCCGCGCTGCCGGAGGCGCAGTACTCTGCGGTCATCGGCGGACTCATGCCCTTCGACCGGACCGTCACGGCGGACACCGTCTTCCAGCTCCGGGCGGACGCCCCGCTGTTCGGCGCCGCCCGCGAGGAGCCCGTCGCCCGGTTCGCCGCGGCCGACTTCCTCCGACAGCCGACGACGGTCGTCGGGCTCCGCCGCGAGGGCGCCTGGGAGCTCGTGCTCACCCCGGCGCGCCAGCAGCTCCCCTCGGCGTCCGGCGGAGCGGGTGCCGCAGCGCAGACCTCGGCGTGGGTGCCGGTGGCATCGCTCCGGGAGGTCTCCACCCCGACCTCCCGCATCGTCATCTCGACGAAGGACCAGTCCGTGTCGATCGTGTCCGCGTCCGGCACGGTCACGGAGCGGTTCGACGCCGGGGTCGGCACGGCGGACACACCGACGCCGACCGGGGTCACCGGCTACCTGGAGCAGCGGTACGTCGACCCGGCGCAGGGCACCGGCGACCACCCGATCCAGCTCACGTCGCTGCACTCGAGCGCTGCTGACGAGCCGTACGGTGGCCACGACGGCGGGCTCATCGGCCTGCACTGGAACGCGACGACCTCGGGGGCGGTGTCGCACGGGTGCGTGCGGCTGTCCTCCGAAGCGGTCGCGGCCGTGAACGCGCTGCCGCTCGGGACGCTCGTCACCGTCGAGTAGCGGAGATCCCTAGAGCTCGACCTCGAACGGCTCGGTGCGCACGAGCTCGTGCACGCCGGCGATGACCTCGCTCGGGCGGAACGGGTACTTGTCGATCTCGGCCTGGTCGCTGATGCCGGTCATGACGAGCACGGTGTGGAGGCCCGCCTCGATGCCGGCCTGCACGTCGGTGTCCATCCGGTCGCCGATCATGCCCGTGTTCTCCGAGTGCGCGCCGATGCGGTTCATCGCCGAGCGGAACATCATCGGGTTCGGCTTGCCGACCACGTAGGGCTGCTTGCCGGTGGCCTTCTCGATCATCGCTGCGATCGCACCGGTCGCGGGCAGGACGCCCTCGGCGCTCGGGCCGGTGGCGTCGGGGTTCGTCACGATGAAGCGGGAGCCGTCGCGGATGAGCCGGACGGCCTTGGTGATCGCCTCGAACGAGTAGTTCCGAGTCTCACCGACGACGACGTAGTCCGGGGCGGTCTCGGTCATGATGAAGCCGGCCTCGTGCAGCGCGGTCGTCATGCCGGCCTCGCCGATCACGAACGCGGAGCCGCCGGGCATCTGGGACTTGCAGAAGTCCGCGGTGGCGAGCGCCGAGGTCCAGATGCGCTCCTCCGGGACCTCGAGCCCCGACCAGCGGAGGCGGGCGCTGAGGTCGCGCGGCGTGAAGATCGAGTTGTTCGTGAGGACGAGGAACTCGGTGCCCTGGTCCTGCCACTGCTGGATGAGCTCGGGTGCGCCGGGGAGCGCCTTGTTCTCGTGGACGAGCACGCCGTCCATGTCGGTCAGCCAGCACTCGACGTCGTCGCGGGTCGCCATGCCCTCACCCTACTGGCCGCCCGTGTCGGCCCGCCTCGGGGGCACCTCGGAGCAGGCCGGGAGGAACCGATCGGCTCTTGCGCGCACGCTCAGGAGCCGAGATGGTCGAGACACCGAACGCCACTCGGCTTTGCCCTAGGCTTTTCGGGACACGTACCGAATCAAGGAGGCCCTCGTGCTCGTCGAACCCGGATCCCCGACCGCCACACCCCGCCCCACCGCCGCTGCGGTCGCCGGCGCCGTGTCGGAGCAGGTCGAGACGGCTCCGCGACGACGCCGCGGGCGCCCGAACGTGCTGCACCGCGAGCAGGTCATCGACGCGGCCACCTGCATCGCGAACGAGGACGGCATCGACCGGCTCTCGTTCCGGGCGCTGGGGCTGCGGCTCGGCGTCGCGCCGATGACCGTGCACCGGACCATCGGGGGCCTCGACGACCTGCACGCCGAACTCGTGCGGCGCACGGTCGACGAGTTCACCGCGACGTTCGTCTGGCCGGACGAGTGGCACGAGGTCGTCCGGACCTTCGCGACGACGTTCCGGGACCTCATGCACCGGCACCCGCTCGTGCTCGAGTCCCACAGCCGCCGCGGGGCCCTCGTCTCCACGGAGTCCGACGCCGTCGTGGCGAAGGTCGTCGGTGCGCTGCGTTCGGCGGGGCTGAGCGACGCCGAGGCGATGTACGCGTTCTTCGTGGTGTACGACTTCGTGGTCGGGCACACGAGCGTGCAGGTCGGTCGCGGCGACTCCGAGGCGGGCCGCCCGGAGCGGCACGCGCTCGTCGGCGAGCTCCTCGGCGGACACTCCTACGACGCCCGGTTCGAGCTCGGCCTCGACATCCTCGTCGCGGGGATCGAGTCGCGCGTCGGCTGACGCGGGCGCGGGCGTGGGCGCGGGCGCGGGCGCGGACGCTGGCGCGGTCGCGGTCGCGGGCGCGAGCGCGACGCAGCCAGCCGTACGCTGGACACGTGACCGAAGCGCCCGAACCGTCCCACGAGCGGACGACGAACGGCGTCGGCCCCCACCCCGAGCCGTGGCCCGACGATCCCCGGCTGGACCCGGAGCTCCTGGCCGCGGGGGACACCCGCAACGTCGTCGACCGCTTCCGGTACTGGTCGATGGACGCGATCGTCGCCGAGCTCGACACCCGACGGCACGCGTTCGACGTGGCGATCGAGAACTGGCAGCACGACCTCAACATCGGGTCCATCGTGCGGAGCGCCAACGCCTTCCTCGCGGGCACGGTCCACATCATCGGGCGCCGACGGTGGAACAAGCGCGGGGCGATGGTGACCGACCGGTACCAGCACGTCCGCTACCACCCCGACGTCGAGGCCTTCCTCGCGGCGATGCACGACGAGGGCCGCCCCGTGATCGCGATCGACAACACCCCGGGTGCCGAACGCATCGAGTCGGCGACGATCCCGGAGCGCTGCGTGTTCCTGTTCGGGCAGGAGGGCCCGGGCCTCACCGACGAGGCCGTCGCCGGCGCGGACGGTCACCTCGAGATCACGCAGTTCGGGTCGACCCGGAGCATCAACGCCTCGGCCGCTGCTGCGATCGTCATGCACAGCTGGGTCGTCCAGCACGCCGACCTCGGCTGACCCGGCCGCGCGCGGTCGCGCGCAGCGGGGCGGAGGTGAGCCGTGCCTCCAGGCCCGCGCGCGTCAGCGCAGCCGCGTCAGTGCGCCGGTGTCAGCGCACGCCGCGTCGACACACCGGGCGTCAGCGCGCCGCGGTCGTGCGCCGCGCGACCAGCCGGGGCTCGACGAGCACCTCGGTCGCAGCGAGCTGCGGGTCCGCGATACGGGCGAGCAGCCGCTCCCCGGCGCCGCGCCCGATCTCGACACTGCGGTCGTCGATGCTCGTGAGCCCCACGTACCGCGTGGCCGCCAACGGGGTGTCGTCGTACCCGATGACGGAGACGTCCTCGGGGACCCGGAGCCCCCGGGCCGCTAGCTCGGACAGCGCGCCGATGGCCATCACGTCGTTGGTGGCGAACACCGCCGTGACGTCCGGGTGCTCGTCGAGGAGCCGGCCCACGGCCTCGGAGCCCGCTTCCTCCGTGGGTTCGCCGCTCAGGACGGCCACGGAGACGGACGCTGCGGACCCGACCCTCGCCTCGAACCCGGCCCGACGCTCGGCTGAGGCTGCCGACCGTGCTCCGATGAACCCGAGGCGGACGTGCCCCAGGCCGAGGAGGTGTTCGGCCGCGATCCGGCCACCGGCACGGTCGTCGTTCGCGACGGTGTCGGCGCGCGGGATGGTGACGCGGCCGCCGGCGATGACGAGCGGCGTGGACGCGGGGATCGCGAGGTCCGTGTCGGGTTCGCCGGCGATCACGAGCCCCTCGACCCGCATGGACAGGAACCCCTCGACAGGGGAGACGTCGAGCCCGGTGTTGAGGAACCGGTCGGCGACGACGAGGCGGTGCCCCTGGTCCTGCAGCGCCTCGCGGAGACCGGTCAGCAGATCGACGAACCACTGGTTCCGGAAGTCGTCGAGCACGACGCCGATGGTCCGGCTCCGGGTGCCGGCGAGGGACACGGCCGCGGTCGACGGGCGGTAGTCGAGCTCCTGGATCGCCTTCAGGACCGCGTCCCGGCGCTGCTGGCTGACCCGTGGCGAGCGCTGCAGCACGAGCGAGACGAGGGACTTCGAGACCCCGGCGCGCGCGGCGACGTCGTAGATGGTCGCGGGTTTGCCGGCTCCCATGATCTGCATCGACCTCCGTGGCTCTCGTCGTCGATCGTAGCGGTTGACGTGACATGGGCGGGTGGCGCGGCCTGGAGGCGCGGTTCGCCGCCGTCGCGCACGTCCCGTCGTCCGGGTGGCCCGGCCGGGGCGCGGCGCGCCACGCGGTGGGTCGCGCCCGTCAGTCCCGCGGGCGGCCGAGCGGCTGCTTCGCCAGCTCCCCGCCGAGGAACTCCATGTCCTCGGCCGGCAGTGTGGCGCGGGCGTCCGCATCGAGCACCGCGGCGGTGTCGTCCACCGGGTGGAACCCGATCCGTTCCCCGGCGGTGAAGTCGGCGGGTGCGCCGCTGTTCCGCGAGACCGCCCAGACGACGTGGTGCCCGGGCTCGGTCAGCTCGACGGTGGCCTGTACGAGGCGGGTGAGGTCGTCGGGCGAGGTCCACATCAGCAGCGCCCGCGCCGAACCCGGACGGTCGCCGAACGCCCCGATCCGCGCGGAGACGATCGACATCCCGAACCGGTCCGCGAAGAGGCTCCCGAAGAGCTCCATCGCCGCCTTCGTCACGCCGTAGTACGAGTCCGGACGGGGAAGCCGGTCGCCCGGCACGGACCCCGGCTCCGCTGTGTCGCGCCCGTCGAGGAGCTCCGGCACCCGCCCGACCGCGTGGATCGAGCTCGCCTGCACGACCCGGAGGACACCGGCGCTCGCCGCCGCCTCGAGGACGTTCTTCGTGCCGGTGACGTTCGCGTCGACGAGTGCGTCCCACGTGTCCTCGGTGGGGATGCCCGCCAGGTGCACGATCGTGTCGACCCCGGGCAGGGCGGCCTCGAGCGCGGCTCGGTCGTTCACGGACCCGGGCACGAAGCGCTCGCGCTCCCCGACGGCCGGGTCCGGAGGACGTTCGTCGAGCAGGACGAGGTCGTGGCCGGAGGCCAGGAGCCTCGGTCGCAGTGCGGTCCCGATCCTGCCGGTGGCCCCGGTGATGAGCAACGTCGCCATGGCGCGGACGCTACCCGCGGGCGGCTGGGGCTGGGTCGGGCGGGGCCGGGCCGGGCGGGGTCCGGGCGCCGCGGTTCGGTTCGCCGCCGCACAACCGAAGTGGCCCCGAACCGCGGCGATGCGGGGTTCGGGGCCACTTCAGTTGTGCGAACGCGCTGGCGCCGGGGCCGTGCCGGGGCGGGGCGGGGCCGCGCCGGTCCGCGCCGCCCCGCGCTACCCGATCAGGCTCGGCCGCAGGTCCCGCAGCGTGCGGGAGCGGGTCTGCCTGGCGGTGACGACGAACGACACCAGGAGCGCGCCGAGCAGCCAGCACGCGAGCACGCCCGCGTCGGACCACGCCGTGCCGAGGTTCCCGCCGTACATCGTCTGCCGGATCGCGTCGACCGAGTACGTCATCGGCAGGGCGAAGTGGAGCGCTGCCAACGGCCCCGGCAGCGTCTGCCACGGGAAGGTGCCACCGGCGGTGACGAGCTGCACGAGCATGAGCACCAGGCCGAGGAACTGCCCGACGGACCCGAGCAGCACGTTGAGCGCCATGATGATCGCCGCGAACGTGGCCGATGCGAGCACCATGATCCCGATCGTGGCTCCGGCGTGCACGACGTTGAGGTCGAGGGCGAACCGGACGATGAAGAACAGCGCCACCATCTGCACGAGTCCGAGCACGGCCGGCGTGAGCCACCCGCCGAGCACCACCGACAGGGGCTTCCGCACCGCGGTGATCGCTCGCTTCGAGATCGGCTTGAGGATGAGGAACAGCGCGTACATGCCGATCCAGGCGGCGAGCGAGATGAAGAACGGTGCGAGGCCGGCGCCGTAGTTCGCGGCCGCGGCGACGTTGTCGTCACCGACCTTCACCGGGTCGGAGATCACCGAGGCCTGGTCGTTCCGCTGGGAGGCGGTCGACGCGGGGATCTTGGTCCGGCCGTCGTCGAGCTTCGACGCGAGTTCCGACGAGCCGCTCTGCAGCTTCGTCAGGCCCGTCGCGAGGGACTTCGCCCCGTCGTCGGCCGAGGCGGCACCGGTCGCGAGCTGGGACGCACCGGAGGACAGCGTCGGTGCCGCCGCGGCCAGCGCTGACGTGCCGTCGGCGACCTGCGATGCCCCGCTCGACAGCTGGGATGCGCCGGACGCGGCGGACGAGATGCCGGAGGACAGCGTCGGAGCTGCCTGCGCCAGGGCGGCGGTGCCGGCGGCGACCTGGGCGGACCCGTCGCGCAGCTGGTCGACGCCCTCGAGCGCGGCCTTGGCCTTCGCGAGGTCGGCCTTCGTCTGCTCGTCGCCGAGCTGCGCCTGGACGGTGGAGGTGATGACCGCCTGCACCTCCGGGGTCAGTTCCACGCCACGGTCCGCGGCGGCCTTCGTGATCGCCGCGGTCACGGTGTCCGGGGAGAGGCCGCTCAGCGCATCGAGGGCCGGGTCGGTCTGGTCGGCGAGCTGCTTGTTGCCGGCGGCGACCTGCTGCGCGCCCTCGTTCAGCTTCGCGGTGTCGGCCGGCAGCGAGGCGGTCTGCTGCTGCGCGGTCGCCAGCCCGGACGACAGCGATGCCGCTCCGGAAGCGACCTGCTGCGCGCCGTCGTCGAGCTTCTTGGTCTGCGCCGGGAGCTGCGCGGTGCCGGCGGCGAGCTCGGACGCGCCGGAGGACAGCTTGCCGGTGCCGTCGGCCAGCGTCGCCGCTCCGGACGCCGCCGAGGACGCTCCGGAGGCCAGCTGCCCGGCACCGTCGACGGCGTCGCCGAGGCTGTCGCGCACGTCGGCGAGCCCGACGAGCAGGGTCTTCGCCGCCTGCTTGCCGACCCGCTCGGACACGGCGGTCCGCATGGTCTTGCCCGCCTGCTCGGCGATCGTGGACGCCAGGTAGGAGTTCGTGTCCGCCGTCGTCATGACGAGTTCGGCGCGCTTCGGGTCGTCGGACTGTGCCGACACCAGCGACTCGGAGAAGTCGTGCGGGATGGTCACGACGAAGTCGTACGTGCCGTTCCGCACGCCGGAGCGCGCGTCGGCCGCGGTGGTCTTCGTCCACTTGAAGTCGCCGCCGTCGATGGCCTCCTTCGTGACGTCCTTGCCGTAGTCGACGTGGTCGCCGTCGAGCGTGGCCCCGGCGTCCTGGTCCACGATCGCCGCCGGGATCTGGTCGAGCTTGGCGTAGGGGTCGCGGTTGGCCCAGAGGTACGCGCCGCCGTAGAGGAGCGGCACGACCATGAGGGCGATGAACGCGAGGCGTGCGAGCGGGGTCGCGGTGAGGCGCGCCAGTTCGGCGCGGACGAGCGAGGTGGTGGTCACGGGGTTGCCTCCGTCGGGACGGTTGCCGGTGCTTCGGTGACGGTTCCGGCGTCGGCCTGGAGGCGCGGCTCGGTTCCGTCGTTCCGGGTCGCGTCCTCGGGACCCTCGGTCTGGGTGGTGTCGAGCGGCTCGACGATCTCGTGCGTGGCGACGGTGTCGAGCAGCGACTCGACGGTCGCCGCAGCGGCCTTCGAGGTCACCAGCACGACGGTGACGCCACGGCGTGCGACGTCGCGGACGACGGCGAACCAGCCCTCGACGGCGCCGCCGTGCCGCTCGGGCGAGGTGAGCACGAGGCCGGTGACACCCTCGCGCAGCAGGGCGAGTTCGACGAGGAGCCGGACGCGGACCTCGGTCGGGACCCGCTGCACGTGGGTGTCGGCGTAGTGCTGGATGCCGAGCTCGTCGAGGACGGTGTCGACGTGGCTGCGGGAGGGGCGCTGTCCGGCGTAGGAGAGCTCTTCGCGCACGATCTGCTTGACGCTCATCACCGGGAAGGGCTCGGCGACGCCCGGGGTGTCGACGAGGGCGAAGGTCGCCCGGACGGCCGCGGGGTCCTCGTGCCCGTCGAGCAGCACGCGCCCGGTGTCGGGCTGCATCCGGCCGCCGGCGACGAGCGAGGCGAGCACGGGCGCCTGCTCCGTCTCCACGGCGATCACCCCCGGGCGTCCGGGGGCGGCGACGGCGGAGACGACGGGCAGTGCGGCGCCGGGCTCCTCGCCGATGCCGACGTGGTCGAGTTCGAGGGTCATACGAGGTCCTTCGCGGGGGTCGAGCGGCCCGGTGTCGGGGCCTTCGGGGTCACGGGGGCGAGCGGCTCGGAGAGCAGTGCGGTGCGCCAGTCGATGCCGGCGACGCCGAGGGCCGACAGGACCACCATGCGCCGTCCGTCGTCGTCGGACGTGCCGGATCGGGTGGCTTCGTCGAGCACGGTGATGCAGGCGCCCTCGACCAGCCGGCCGAGGGTCCCGGGGTCGACGTCGTTCCGCATCGCACCGTCGGCGATGCCCAGGGCGCACGCGTCGCGGACCTGGGCGCGGAGGGGTGCGAACACCTCGGCGACGGACTCGCTGAACGGGCTGCGGACGGCGACCCGGGCCATCGAGCGGACGTGGGAGACCTCGGACCAGAGCGTCACCGCGATGGCCGCGAGGCGCGCTGCGGGCGGGAGGGCCCCGAGGTCGGAGGTGGTCGGCATGGCGGCGGCGATCCGGCCGGCACCGGCGGTGACGACCTCGCGCACGAGGTCGTCACGCGAGGTGAAGTGTCCGTACACCGCACGCCGCGAGAGTCCCGCCGCGGAGGCGATCGTCTCGAGCGAGGCGTCGGGATCGCCCTGCAGGACGGTCTTCGCCGCGTCGAGGAGCGCCGCTCGGTTCTCGGTCGCGTCGCGGCGCGGCGCGCGTCCCGACTGGTCAGAGGTGGTCACGCACCCATCGTAATAACGTGCACACGGGTGTGCAAGTTATCAGGTGGAGGGTCCCCCGAACGAGGGACGTCCCCCAAAGAGCGGACTGTGCAGCCTGACAGGAAGCGCATAACTTCACAGGAATTCCTCGCGAAACACGGACGAACCGGGAGTGCGCCCTTTGAACCGTGCAACACCGAACACCGACCCGAACCCGAACCCCCACCGCATTGCGCGCGTCCTGACCGCCGGCATCGCCGCCGCGGCCCTGGCGTGCGGCGGACTCGCCGTCGGGGGAGCAGCCTCCGCGGCACCCTCCGGCCTCTCGGCGGCCGACCTCAAGCTCGCGCAGCCGCTGCGCGACGCCAAGCCCTCGAAGACGATCGCCGCGTTCGTGCGGACGACCGGCCAGGGTGCGCTCGAGGTCGACGCTCAGGCGAAGGGCGGTGACCTGACCGGGTCGAAGACCCAGTCCTCGGCCGCGAAGCAGCGCGTCAAGGCGATCACCGCCACGACCGATGCCGTCACCGACGCCGTGCAGCAGTCCGACGGCGACGCCACCGAGCTCTACTCGACGGAGTACACCGTGCCGGGTGTCGCCGTCGTCGCCGACGTCGAGGCCCTCCGGAAGGTGGCGGAGCGGTCGGACGTCGAGAGCGTCATCCCGCTCACGCCGAAGAAGGTCGTCGACCCGACCGTCAACGCCGACTCGAGTGCAGCGCCCTCCGGTGTCGACCCGAGCCTGACGAAGCCGGGCGCGGACGGCGTCACGCCGAAGAACGCGGCGAGCGACGTGTACACGCGCTCCCTCGACGCGTGGCAGCAGACCGGTCACACGGGCAAGGGCGTGAACGTCGCCGTGCTCGACACCGGCCTCGACTACACCCAGGCGGACTTCGGCGGCCCCGGCACCACGGCGGCCTACGACGCAGCACTGGCGAGCACCGGTGCGCCGGACCCGAGCTGGTTCGACGCGTCGAAGTTCCTCGGCGGGTACGACTTCGCCGGCCCCACGTACAACGCCGACTCGTCGAGCGCCGACTACGACCCGACCCCGGCGCCGGACGAGAACCCGATCGACGGCAAGGGCGGCGACCACGGCACGCACGTGTCCGGAACCATCGCCGGCTACGGCCTCGACGCCGACAAGCAGACGTACGACGGCGACTACACGAAGCTGACGACGCAGCAGGTCCAGGACATGTGGATCGGACCGGGCACCGCGCCCGAGGCCGGCCTCTACGCCCTCAAGGTGTTCGGTGACAACGGTGGCTCGACCGACCTCACCGGCGCCGCGCTCGACTGGGTCGGCCAGTCGCTGACCGAGGGGAAGGACATCAACGTCCTCAACCTCTCGCTCGGCTCCGACTACGGCGCACCGGACGACCCGGACAACGCCAAGATCGACGCGCTGACCGCCCGCGGGGTCCTGCCCGTGATCGCCTCCGGCAACGCCGACGACTTCACCGACATCGGTGGCTCGCCGGGCAACGCCGAGGGAGCCCTGACGGTCGCCGCGAGCGCCACCGGTCAGTCGCTCTACGACGGCGTCGAGGCGACCGCCCCGGCCGACGTCGCGAAGACCTGGCGTGCCCAGTACTCGCAGAACTTCCAGGGCGAGCTGCCGGTCGAGGGCGACGTCGTCGTCCCGACCACGAACATCGACGGCTGCGCAGCGTTCTCCGCTGACGAGGCCGCGAAGATCGCCGGCAAGGTCGTATGGCTGAAGTGGACCGACGGAGCCCTCGAGTGCGGTTCCGGCGTCCGGTTCGGCAACGTCCAGGCGGCCGGCGGCATCGGCGTCCTCCTTGCCGGCACGGTCAACACCTTCGACTCGGGCATCGCGGGGAACGCGACCATCCCGGGTGCCGAGCTGACCAAGGACAGCGCCACGGGCCTCCAGGCAGCTGCCCAGGCCGGGACCCTGCACGTCCGCTTCGCCGACGAGCTCAAGGGCTTCGAACTCGCGACGGACCCGGAGACCGTGAACACGCTCGCGTCGTTCACCAGCCGGGGCGTGCACGGGTCGTTCGACGACATCGTCAAGCCGGACATCGCCGGCCCCGGGGTCAACGTGATCTCCGCGGCCAACGGCACCGGTGACGGCCGCATGTCGATGAGCGGCACGTCGATGGCCACGCCGGACGTGGCGGGCATCGCCGCGCTGACCTTCCAGTCGCACCCGACGTGGACGGCACCGCAGGTGAAGGCCGCGCTGATGAACACCGCGACCCACGACGTGAAGCAAGGGGACGGCACCGCGACCCTGCTCCGCCAGGGCACGGGCCGCGTCGACGCCCTGCAGGCCGTCACGGCCGGCACCACGGTCCGCAGCATCGAGAACGACCAGCTCGTCACCGCCTCGTTCGGTGTCGTCGAGGTGGCCTCGAAGACCAGCGAACGTCGCACCCTGCAGATCGAGAACACCGACGGTCGCCCGCACACCTACGACGTGGCCTACCAGCCGCAGGTGTCGCAGCCGGGCGTCGCGTTCTCGCTCAGCAAGAAGCGCGTGACCGTCCGTCCGCACGGCACGGCCACCGTCACGCTGACGTTCGCCATCGCCGACCCGACCCAGCTCCGCCGGGTCATCGACCCCACCCAGGAGTCGGTGCAGCAGGGCTACCAGCGAGAGTTCGTCGCCGCAGCGTCGGGCGTCGTGACGTTCACGCCGACCGACAAGTCGCTCAACCCGCTGCGGCTCGGCGCGTACGTCGCACCGAAGCCCGTCAGCGCGGTGCACGGCTCGGACGTCTCGTTCACCGGCTCGAAGCGCACCGCGGACCTCGCGCTGACCGGCCGCTCGGTCGACCAGGGCGACGCCACGACGGGCTACCACGCCGCCGTCGCTCCGTTCGTGCTCGGTGGGACGGACGGCCAGGAGTCGTTCCCGGCCGGTTCGGCGAAGCAGTCGCTCCAGGCCGCTGACGTCCGTGCCTACGGTGCGAACTACGACAAGGCGTCCGACACGCTCGCGTTCGGTGTGCAGACCGCCGGTCCCGACGCCAACCCCGGCGCCGTGACCAACGTCGAGGTGCTCATCGACACCGACCGCGACGGCACGCCGGACTACCTGCTGTACGACGCGAAGTCGGCAGCGGTGGACGCGACGCTCGCCACCACGGTCGACCTCGCCACCGGTGAGACGGTGGACGCGCAGCCGCTGAACGGCGGGGCTCCCGGGCAGGACGTGAACACGTTCGACAGCGCGGTCAAGGTCCTCACCGTGCAGGGCTCGGCGATCGGCGCGACGAAGGCGTTCAGCTACTCGGTCCTGACCGAGTCGGCGTACGCACCGGCGCTCGCCACCAGCGGCTCCTACGTGGTCGACGAGACCGCCGAGGCGACCTACGACCCGACGAAGCCGGCGCTCACCTTCGAGCAGGGCACCGCGACGGGCGTGCTGTTCGCCGACCGGGGCTCGCTCCAGGTCACCCGCGGCACCGGCGTCGCGAACGCCACGGCCCTGCTGCTGCACCTCGGCAACGCGGTCGGCGACCAGGCCGACACCGTGTCGGCCACCGTCGCCGCTCCGACCGTGACGCTCCGGAAGGGCAGCGCGGTCACGGTGACCGGCGTCCCCACGGTCGGGAAGCGCCTCACCGCGCACCACGGTTCGTGGGACGCCAAGGGCGTGACGTACTCGTACCAGTGGCTCCGTGACGGCGCGGCCGTGCAGGGTGCCACGAAGCAGACCTACTCGCTCGGTTCGTCCGACGCGGGACACCGTCTGCAGGTCGAGGTCACGGCGAAGGCGAAGGGCTACCAGGACGGCTCGGCGACGTCGAAGCCGACCGCGAAGGTCGCCCGCCGCTAGGTCCCGCTCGCAGGTTCCTGAGCGCTGAACACCGGTGCTCGTGTTCCGCACCCCGACATGTCGGGGTGTGGAGGACGAGCACCGGTGTTTCGCGGAGTGCGTCTACGGGACATGTAGTTAGGCGAACTAGTTATCCGGTGCCAGGATTGGAGCATGCAGACGCAGAGCACCCTGAAGCAGCTCCGGGCCAACCCGATGGAGTGGCGACGCCGTGGGCTCACCCCGCCGGACGTCCTCCAGTCCATGATCGAGGCGCGCCTCGCCGAACCCGGCCACTCCCAGCTCGTGGGCGACCCGAGCTACCAGGACTTCTTCCGGAGCTGATCCGGGGCCGGTGCCGCGATCCGCGACGCGGTCACCGACGGACTGGAGGCGCGGTGCCAGCTGGCACCGCGCCTCCAGTCCGTCGGGGGTCCGGGCGACCGCCCTACTCACCGATCTTGTCGTCGGCCGCGTGCTCCGCCTTGTCGACCTGGTCGCCGTGACCGCCGCCGGTCGCCTTGTCGGCGGCTCCCGCCGCCTTGTCCAGGCCGGCGTCCGTCGCCTTCTCGCCCTTGTCGCTGTCCGCGAAGTCCTTCGCCTTGTCGCCGAGGTTGCTCATGTCCTGCTCCTTCCCTGCTGGGTCTGACGACCCCTGGTGGGTCTGACGACGGTGACGTTGCCCCGGCGCACGTGCACGCGCTCCCAGACGGAGCGGTCGACCGCACGGTCCGGACGGGAGGCCGCGCGTGCTGTCCACAGGCAGGTGGCGCGCAGGTGACCAGCCGATAGACTCGGGTGGACCACCGGCCCGACGGTCGCGTGAGGTCCTCCGCCAACGTGAGGAGAACCAGATGCCCGCAGCAGTCATCATCGGCGCCCAGTGGGGCGACGAGGGCAAGGGGAAGGCCACCGACCTCCTCGGCAGCCGCATCGACTACGTCGTGAAGTTCAACGGCGGCAACAACGCCGGGCACACGGTCGTCGTCGGCGGCGAGAAGTACGCGCTGCACCTGCTGCCCTCCGGCATCCTCACGCCGGGTGTCACCCCGATCATCGGCAACGGCGTCGTCGTCGACCTCGAGGTCCTGTTCCAGGAACTCGACGCGCTGAAGGCCCGCGGCGTCGACACCTCGAAGCTGCTCGTGTCGGCGAACGCCCACGTCATCACGCACTACCACCGCACCATCGACAAGGTGACCGAGCGGTTCCTCGGCAAGCGGCAGATCGGCACCACCGGTCGCGGCATCGGCCCGACCTACGCCGACAAGATCAACCGGGTCGGCATCCGCATCCAGGACATCTTCGACGAGAACATCCTGCGCCAGAAGGTCGAAGCGGCCCTCGACCAGAAGAACCACCTGCTCGTCAAGGTCTTCAACCGCCGCGCGATCGACGCCGAGGAAGTGGTCGAGTCGCTGCTGTCCTTCGCCGACCGTCTGCGGCCGATGGTCGCCGACACCGGGTTGGAGATCCACCGTGCCCTCGAGCGCGGCGAGACCGTCCTGTTCGAAGCCGGCCAGGCCACCATGCTCGACGTCGACCACGGCACCTACCCGTTCGTGACGTCCTCGTCGGCGACCGCCGGTGGCGCCGCGACCGGCTCCGGCATCGGCCCGGGCAAGCTCGAGCGCATCATCGGCATCGTCAAGGCGTACACGACCCGTGTCGGCGCCGGCCCGTTCCCGACCGAGCTGTTCGACGAGTCGGGGGAGTTCCTCCGCGCGAACGGCTTCGAGTTCGGCACCACCACCGGACGTCCGCGGCGCTGCGGCTGGTACGACGCCCCGATCGCCCGCTACACGGCGCGCGTGAACGGTGTGACCGACTTCGTGCTGACCAAGCTCGACGTGCTCACCGGTCTGGCGACGATCCCGGTGTGCGTCGCGTACGAGGTCGACGGTGTCCGCGTCGACGAGGTCCCCGTGAACCAGTCCGACTTCCACCACGCGAAGCCGATCTACGAGGAGTTCCCCGGCTGGACCGAGGACATCACGGGCGCCCGCTCGTTCGAGGACCTTCCCCAGAACGCCCAGGCGTACGTGCTGGCGGTCGAGGCGATGTCCGGCGCCCGGATCTCGGCGATCGGTGTCGGCCCCGGCCGTGACGCCATCGTCGTCCGGCACGACCTGCTCGGCGCGTCCTGACGTGACGGTGAGCGTCCTGCCGTGACGATGCGCGTCCTGTTCGTCTGCAGTGGCAACATCTGCCGTTCGCCGCTCGGCGCACAGGTCCTGACGGCGCGGCTCGGCGGTGACGCTCCGGCGTTCACCGTCGAGTCGGCCGGCACCATCGCCGATGACGGTGCCGCGATGGACGGTGCCGCTGCCGCGCAGTCCGCGCGGCTCGGCGGTGACCCGTCCGCGCACCGGTCGCGGTACCTCACCCCTTCGATCGCAGGAGCAGCCGACCTCGTGCTCACGGCCGAGCGCTCGCACCGCGCCGCCGTGGTGTCGCTCGCACCCCGTGCCGCAAAGCGGGCGTTCACGATCAAGCAGTTCGCCCGGGTGCTCGACGGGCTCGAACCCTCCGACCTCGACGGAGTCGAGTCTGCCGAGCAGCTCGTCGAGCGGGTCGCGCGGCTCCGAGGGACGGTGTCGCCACCGGCCGACCCCGCAGACGACGACGTCGACGACCCCTACCGCCGGTCCGAGGCGACACACAAGCGGGTGGCGGACGAGATCGACGCGGCGCTCGCGGTCATCGCGGACGCGTTGCGCGCCCTGCGCTGAGGCGTCGCCTGCCGTCTGCCCCGATGCTGCTCCGCTGACCGGCTCGAGCGCGCCTGCGGCGTCCGCTGGGAATGGACGGGAAACGAGTACCCCGATCTGTCCCCTGTACCCCGATAGTGTGTCGCACCGGCCCGGAATCATTGGGCTCAGTGATCGATCGCATTGAGGGAACCCGTGAATCAACGGGGGTCGGTGGCGTGGACAGCGCTGTCTCTCGTAGCGTTCTGGTGTCAGAAGATGTACCCCGGAGCGCGAGCAGGAGAGCGACATGAGCACCACCGTCCCCACCGACAGCCGAGCCGAGGTCACCCTCGACACCGAGACCGTCGACACCATCGCGGTCCTCGAAGCCCTGGCCGAGCCGCAGCCTCGCCCCACCCGCGCCAAGCTCACCTGGACCCAGGAAGAGGACGGCGAATGGGTCGCCAACTACGGCGGCTACTTCGGCGGTTCGATCGACAAGCGTGACGGCCGCTACGTGGCCTCCGACACGTTCGGTCTCGTCGTCGGCGACTTCGAGTCGCTCGAGCTCGCCCAGGCGCAGCTCGCGGAGCAGCTCCACGTGATGCTGCCGTCCGTGATCCGCCCCGTCGACTGAGCACCACGCACGTCGCACCACCAGGCACGACGCACGTCGCACCACCAGGCACGACGCACCACCCGCAGCACGGACAGCACCACAGCACGTCAGGAGCAGCACCATGAGCACGACCGTCGCCCACCGCCAGCAGGCCGAGGTGACCCTGGACACCGCCACCATCGAGGCGATCGCCGAGATCGAAGCGGAGGTCATCGCTCCCACGCAGCCTGCGCGTGCCCGCATCACCTGGTCCCAGCCCGACACCGGCCTCTGGGCCGCCAACTACGGCGGCTACTACGGCGGCACCGTCGACCGGCAGGGCACCCACTACTTCGTGTCCGACACCTTCGGCCAGTACGTCGGTGACTTCCGCTCGCTGGAAGAGGCGCAGCGGCGTCTCGCCGAGCGGCTGCACGTCGTCCTGCCGGACGTGATGCGGACGGTCTGACCGGCCGCACCGCGGCACTGGACCCGGAGGCCCGGATCAGGTGAGCAGATCTGCTCACGTGGTCCGGGCCTCCAGTCCGTTGCGCTCCGTTCGCGCAGCAGCGCTGGTTACGCGACCCGCTCGATGAGCTGCGGTCCGTCGTTCTTGACGCTGTTCACGGCACGGGAGACCTCGTACTGCTCGAGCCCCGCCGCCACCGTCAGTGACTCGTGGTCGAGCAGGGAAAGCAGGTCGTCGGTGCCGAGCCCGCCGTCGAGCCAGTCGTCGTAGCCGTCCGGGGTGAGGAACGCCGGCATCCGGTCGTGGACCTCGCCCGGGGCGACGTGGGCGTCACGGGTGATGATCGCGAGGGACAGCCGCCACTTGTCCGGGTCGCCTTCGGGCTTCGTCGGGTCGGGCCATGCGCTCACGAGCCCGGCCATCGCCAGGGCTCCGCCGGGCTCGTGCACGAAGTGGGGCTCCTTGCCGTCCTCGCGCACGACCCACTCGTAGTACCCCTGCGCGGGGATGATGCAGCGGTTCGTCGCGAAGGCCCGCTTGAACATGCCGCTCGTCGCCACGGTCTCGATGCGGGCGTTGATCGGTTTCGGGCGCTGCTTCTGGAAGTCCTTCGCCCAGCTCGGCACGAAGCCCCAGCTGATCTGCGGGAGTTCCCGTTCACCGTGGCGCTGCCGGACCGCGAACACGGGGTCGGTCGGGGCGACGTTCCAGCTCGGGATGAGACCGGTGCCGACCTCGCCGGTGTCCTCGTCGACGTGCTCGGTCCGGGCGGCGAGCCCACCGACGAGTTCGGGCAGCAGATCAGCGGTGGTGTCGGAGACCACGAACCTTCCACACATGCGCCCAGTGTGCCCGCCGCCACCGACAGGCGCCCGGTGGCCCGCTGCAGGCGGCCACGCATGACCGGACACGCCCGAGCCGCCCGCAACGCCGAGCGGCCCCCGCCCGCCGTTCCGCCGCGTTCCAGCACTCGCTCAGGAACGCACGATGCGCTCGGACCATGAGTCTCGACATCGTCTACACCGCAGCAGCCCACGCCACCGGCGGAGGCCGCGACGGCCACGTGCGCACCGAGGACGACCGCCTCGACCTCGACACCCGTCCGCCGAAGGAGATGGGTGGCAGCGGCGAGGGAACGAACCCCGAGCAGCTGTTCGCCGCCGGGTACGCCGCGTGCTTCCTCGGGGCACTGCACGCCGCGGGCAAGGAGCTCGGGGTCGACACCACCGGGGCCGAGGTCTCCGCCGAGGTCGGCATCGGCGGCAACGGGCAGGGCGGGTTCGGGCTCGCGGTGGAGCTCGACGTGTACGCCCCGTCGGCCGAGCCGTCGCAGCGCCAGCGCCTCACCGAGCGTGCCCACGAGATCTGCCCCTACTCGAACGCCACCCGCGGCAACATCACCGTCGCGCTCTCGATCGTCGACTAGCGTTCCGCCGTGGTCACCGACGAGTCGCGCTGCCCCTGCCTGAGCGGGAACCCCTACGGCGAGTGCTGCGGACCCCTGCACGCCGGGGCCGCCGCCCCGACGGCAGAGCGGCTCATGCGGTCACGGTTCAGCGCGTTCGCGCTCGGTCTGCCGGAGTACCTCCTGCTGACGTGGCACCCGCGGACGCGGCCGGCCACGCTCGAGTTGGACCCGGAGCAGCGATGGACACGGTTGGACGTGCTGTCGACGCAGTCTGGAGGCCCGTTCGACTCCCGGGGCACGGTCGCGTTCCGCGCGTGGTGGCGCAGCGACGACGAACGGGGCACGCTCGAGGAGACGAGCGAGTTCGTCCGCGAGGGCGGGCGCTGGTTCTACGTCGACGGCGTGGTGGCCTGAGCGCGTCCTGCTCGTCTTCGGGGCTGCTCAGGCCGTGATGGTCTCGGGCAGGCCCACGGCGGCGCGCATCGCCTTCCGCACCTCGGCCTCGCGCGGCAAAAGCTCGTCCTGGTCACCCGTGAGGAAGAACCGGATCTGCCCGATGGCCTGCTCGGTGAGCATGTCGAGGCCGTTCAGCACGCGGCCACCGTCGGCACCCCACCGGCTCGCGGCGGCGGTGGGCCACGGCTCGTAGGCGACGTCGAACAGCACCGCGTCGGGGCCGGAGGGCAGCAGCTCGAGGTCGTCGGCGGCACCGCCGGGCAACGTCGAGACGACGAACCCGTGGCGGGTCCCGGGGAGCTCGGTGAGCGGGAACACCTCGAGGGTGACCCCGAGCCGCACCGCCAGGTCGACGAGCTGCCCGGTCTTCGCGGTGTCGCGGACGAACACCCGCACGAGTGCCGCCCCGAGCCGCACGGCCGCGGTGAGGGCGCTCGCCGCGGTCGCCCCGCCGCCGAGGATCGCCGCCTCGCCGGGCAGGTGCCCGAGCGCCTCGACCGGGCGGACGAGCCCTTCGACGTCGGTGTTCGCGCCGTGCCGCAGGACGGTGTCGCCCTCGGTGCGGAACGCGATGGTGTTCGCGACGCCGAGCTCGTCGACGAGCGGGGTGGTCCGGTCGAGGAGCGGCAGCACCTCGCGTTTGAGCGGCATCGTGAGGCTCAGCCCACGCCATTCGCGGCCCAGCCCCGCGACGAACGCGTCGAGCCCACCGGACGCGACCTCGTGCCTCCCGTACCGGAACGGCACCCCGAGCACGTCGTAAGCCGCTGCGTGGAGCGCGGGCGAGAGCGAGTGCGCGATGGGGGAGCCGAGCACCGCCAGGGTGGTGCGGTCGGGGTCGAGGTACGTCACGGTGCCAGGGTATCCAGCCGTGTCTCCGAGCCAGCCGTTAGGTTAGGCTACCCTTCGTGATCCGTACTCCCCATCGTTTCCGACGCGTGCTCGCCGCAGCCGGCGCCCTCGTCGCAGCGTCCCTCGTCCTCGCCGGGTGCGCCTCCGGCTCCGGCACGTCCACCGACGAGTCGTCGTCCTCCGGTGACGGCGCCTTCCCGGTGTCCATCACGACCGCGCTCGGCACCACGAAGATCGACGCGAAGCCGAAGCGCGTCGTCGCCCTCGGCTGGGGCGACGCCGAGACCGCACTCGAACTCGGCGTGCAGCCCGTCGGTGCGAGCGACTGGCTCGCATTCGGTGGCGACGGCGTCGGACCGTGGCTCAAGGGGGCCTACAAGAAGTCGCCGAAGATCATCCAGACGCTCGAGCCAAGCTACGAGGACATCCTCAAGCTGAAGCCCGACGTGATCCTCGACGTGAAGTCCTCGGGCGACAAGGACCGCTACGCGAAGCTGTCCGCCATCGCGCCGACCGTGGCGATCCCGAAGGGCGGGGAGAACTACCTCGCATCGACGGAGCAGCAGACCACGATGATCGCGAAGGCGCTGGGCAAGGAGGCCGAGGGCAAGAAGCTGCTCGCCGGTCTCGACGACGCCTACGCCGCCGCGCGGAAGGCCCACCCGGAGTTCGACGGCAAGTCCGCCGTGGTCGGTGCCTACACGGCCGACGGGTTCGGTGCCTACGCCTCGACGGACAGTCGTTCCACCTTCATGCGGAACCTCGGCTTCACCATCCCGAAGGCCATCGATGAGCAGGCCGGCAAGGCGTTCTCGGTGCACCTCTCGGACGAGAACCTCGACCTGCTGAACGCCGACCTCACGCTGATCCTGCCGATCTACGTCGATGCGTCGAAGGCCGAGTCGGACCCGCTGTTCCAGAAGGTGCCGTCGGTCGAGGCCGGGCACTCCATCGTGTTCGACGACCCCGACGTGTCCTCGGCGTTCTCGATGGGGACCACCGCGGCGATCGAGTGGGCGCTGAAGAAGCTGCCCGACGAGTTCGCGGCGAAGCTGGGCTGACGCGGGGCCGGGCGCCGGGCGCCGGGCGCCGGGCCGCTGCTCCGCGAAAGCGACAGATTGCCGCGGAACCTCCGCGGCAATCTGTCGCTCTCGCCGAGGGGACGCGAGCCACAGCCGGGAACTGTCGCGCTGACGGACGGGAGGCTCGGTGCCAGCTGGCACCTGGGCCACGCCGGCGGCTCCCGCCGCGCGCAATGGGAAGGAACGCCTGCGTGCGATGGGAAAGGACGCGCGCGAACGCGCCGGGTCAGACGCCGAACGTCGACCCGAGGAACGCGAACAGCAGCGCGATGAGCGGGAACGAGCCCTGCACGAACGCGGAGTTGAGGTAGCGCCGACCGGTCCCGGCGAGGATCACCGCGGCACCGAGCATGCTCGCGGTGGAGAACACGACGAGGGTCCACCCGCTCGCGGTGTTGCCCGCGGTGACCAGCACGACGCCGAGCAGCGCACCGATCGCCAGGAACAGGTTGTAGAAGCCCTGGTTGAAGGCGAGCGACCGGGTCGCCTCGGCCTCGGTGTCGGACGCGATCCCGAAGACCCGGCGGACGCGCGGGCTCGTCCACGCCACGGACTCGAGGAAGAAGATGTACACGTGCACGAGACCCGCGAGGGCCGCGACCACGCACGAGATCACGAGCAGGACCGACATGGGTTCCATTCTCGCAGTTCAGAAGGGGTGCTCAGGTTCTGCCCAGGTTCAGCAGTGGGGCGTCGAGCACGTCCGGCGTAACCGACACGAGTCGGCCAGCCTCGGCGGTTAGGCTCGTGCCATGAGCGACGACGACACCACGCCCCAGTACGACCAGGCGGCCGTCGCCGAACTGCGCAGCATCCGGCAGAGCATCGACAACATCGACGCCGCGCTGATCCACATGCTCGCTGAGCGCTTCAAGTACACGCAGCGCGTCGGGTACCTCAAGGCCGCCGCGGGCATGCCGGCAGCCGACCCGGGTCGCGAGCAGGTCCAGGTCGCCCGGCTCCGCTCGCTCGCAGCCGAAGCCCACCTCGACCCCGCGTTCGCCGAGAAGTTCCTCAACTTCATCGTCGCCGAGGTCATCCACCACCACGAGCAGATCGCCGGCGGCGAGGCGTGACCGCGACGCTCCCCACCCTGCTCGTCGGCTCGTACACGGCGACGGGTGGCGGCACCGCGACCGGCATCTCGATCGTCGCGAGCACCGCGGCCTCCGAGTCCGACAGCGCTGACGTCCGCACCGTGGCCGTCATGGACGACCCCTCGTTCCTCGCCGTGTCCGGCGACCGGGTCTACGCCGTCTCCGAGACCGCCGACGGCGGCGTCTCGGCCTTCCGCCGCGACGGCTCCGGGCTCGAGCACCTCTGGGACGCACCCGCCGGTGGGGACGCCCCGTGCCACGTGCGCGTCGACCCGTCCGGTGCGCTCGTGGTCACCAACTACGTCTCCGGCACCGTGACCGCGGTGTCGCTCCGGACCGCCGAGTCGCACGCCGCCTCCGTGCTCGCCAGCGATGGACTCGTCGCGGCCCACGGCAGCGAGGAGCTCGTCGGCGCACCGGGCTCGGCCGTCGTGACCGAGGTCCTGCCGGACGCCTCCGGCCCGGTCGAGGACCGGCAGGAGGGCCCGCACGCCCACCAGTCGATCGCGACGCCGGACGGGACGGTGCTCGTCGCCGACCTCGGCGGCGACGCGCTCCACGAGTTCCGGATCACGGACGCTCCGTCGATCGAGCCGGTCCGGGTGCACCACGTCGCGCCCGGCGTGGGGCCGCGGCACATGGCCTGGTACGACGGCGACCTGTTCGTGGCCGGCGAGCTGGACGGGCACGTCCACCGCCTGCGCCGCGACGAGTCCGGATCGTTCGTCACGGTCGCGTCCGCCGCGACCTTCACGGGCGAGGTCGGCGAGTCCCTCCTCAGCCACATCGAGGTCGACGATGCCGGACGGGTGTTCGTCGCGGTCCGCGGTCGAGACCTCATCGTGGTGCTCGACGCTGCCGACGGTGGCCTGATCCTGGTCGGCTCGGCGTCGTCCGGCGGCGTGTGGCCGCGGCACTTCGCGCGCGTCCCCGGGTTCGTGCTCGTCGCGAACCAGATGTCGGACGCGATCGCGGTCCTGCCCCTCGGCGACGACGGCGTGCCCGGCGAGGCCGTCGCGCAGATCCCGGTCGGCACGCCGACCTGCGTCGTCCCCGTCTGATCCTGTCGGCGGACTGATCCGCGCGGCGGACTGATCCAGTCTGCGGACTGGTCCTGTTTTCCGGACCGGTCCGGCTGACGGCCTGGAGGCGCGGTGCCAGCCGGCACCGCGCCTCCAGGCCGTCACCTGGTCACGACCACCGCACGCCGCTCACCGGACGCGCGTGGCCCGCGGCCTCAGCGCTCGATGACGTTCTCGAACGGGCGGTCCTCGGCCAGCGCGGCCACCTGCCGACGCATCAGCTCGATCGACCGCGGCACGCTGAGGTCGGTGTTGCCGCCGACGTGCGGCGTGAGCACGGTGTTCGGCGTCGTCCAGAGTGGGTGCCCGGCGGGGAGCGGCTCCGGATCGGTGACGTCGAGTGCTGCCGACAGTCGTCCGGACTGCAGTTCAGTGACCAGGGCATCGGTGTCGACGACCTTGCCGCGCGCGACGTTCACCACGAGCGCGCCGTCGGGCAGTGCCGCGAGCAGGTCGGCGTCCACCAGCCGCTCGGTCTCGTCGGTGAGCGGCGCGATGAGCACGAGGACGTCCGTCCGGGCCGCGAGTTCCGGCAGCTCGCCGAACGCGCGCACCTGCCGGCCGTCCTGCTCGCGGGCTGTCCGTGCCACCACGGTCACTTCGGTGCGGAACGCCTCGAAGCGGGTGGCGATCGCGGACCCGATCGCACCGTAGCCGACCACCGTCACGCGGCGGTCGGCCAGGGAGCGCGTCGTGCGGGCGTCCCAGACGCCGTTCGCGCGGTCGGCCTGGAACGCGCCGAGCTCGCGGAGCGAGGTCAGCGCCAGCCCGACGGCGAGTTCCGCGGTCTCGTCGTCGTGGATGCCGCGGCCGTTCGCGAGCGCCGCGTGCCCGGGGACGTGCGGGACGGCGTGCTCGTAGCCGGCGCTCGGCAGCTGCAGCAGCTGCAGGTTCGGCAGGTCGTGCACGTACTGCCAGCGGTGGCGCCCGCCGAAGTAGAACGGCAGGAACGTGATCGCGACGTCGTCGGGCCGTGTGTACGGTCCCTCGACGTCCCACACGTCCAGCTCGATGCCGTCCGGCACCGGGCCGAACCGGTCGACGAGCTCGGCGAAGGGCAGCGTGACGATCGGCATCCGGCGGGCGCCCCGGCTCAGGAGTCCGTGCGGGGCGAGAACGCGCCGTCGGAGTCGAGCGGGCCGCGGCCGACGTAGCCCTCGGTGACGTCCTCGACGATGACGTCCCCGAAGCGGGACGGCAACGTCGCGTTGTGCGTCCCACGGAGCTCGTCGATCGTGGCCTCGAACGCACCCTGGACCTCGAGCGACCCCGACGCGGCGTCGGTGACGCCGATGCGGAGCACCGGGAAGCCCCGGCCGTCGCAGAGGCCCTGGAAGCGGACGTCGTCCTCGCGGCGGACGGTCACGATGACGCGGCCGGTCGACTCGGAGAACAGCGCCGTGGCGGTGTCGACGCCGTCGCGCTCCTCGAGCTCGTCGAGCACCACGCGGGCACCGAGGCCGAAGCGCAGCACCGACTCGGCGAGCGTCTGGCCGAGGCCGCCGTCCGCCAGGTCGTGGGCGCTCGTGAGCAGCTGCTCGCTCGCCGCGGCGTGGAGCAGGTCCGCCAGGGCCTTCTCGCGCTCGAGGTCCACCGCCGGCGGACGACCGCCGAGGTGACCGTGCACGGTGCCGGCCCAGGCCGACCCGTCGAGCTCGAGCGACGTGGTGCCGAGCAGGTAGATGTTGTGGCCGTCGTCCTGCCAGCCGGACGGGATGCGCAGGGCGACGTCCTCGATCACGCCGAGCACACCGACGACCGGGGTCGGGTGGATCGGGGTGGTGCCGGTCTGGTTGTAGAACGAGACGTTGCCGCCGGTGACCGGGATCCCGAGCTCCATGCAGCCGTCCGCGAGGCCCTCGACGGCCTCGGAGAACTGCCACATGACCTCGGGGTTCTCCGGGGAGCCAAAGTTCAGGCAGTCCGTGACCGCGGCGGGGACGGCACCGGTGACGGCGACGTTCCGGTACGCCTCGGCCAGAGCCAGACGTGCACCCTGCTTCGGGTCGAGCTGGCAGTACCGGCCGTTCGCGTCGGTCGCGATGGCGACGCCGAGACCGGTCTCCTCGTCGACGCGGATCATGCCGCCGTCGTCGGGGAAGGAGAGCGCGGTGTTGCCGAGCACGTAGGTGTCGTACTGGTTCGTCACCCAGTTCTTCGACGCCAGGTTCGGCGAGCCGAGCAGGCTGAGGAACTGCGCCTTGAGCGCCGGTCCGTCGGCCGGGCGGTCGAGCGACGCGGCCGAGTCGGCCTGCAGCGCGTCGATCCAGGTCGGGTACGCGACCGGGCGGTCGTAGACGGGGCCGTCGACGGCGACCGTGCGCGGGTCGACGTTGACGATCTCCTCGCCCTGCCAGTCGATGACGAGACGGCCGGTGCCGGTGACCTCGCCGAGGACGCTGGTCTCGACCTCCCACTTGCCGACGACCTGCAGGAACTCGTCGAGCTTCTCGGGCCGGACGACCGCCATCATGCGCTCCTGGCTCTCCGACATCAGGATCTCTTCGGCGGTGAGCGTGGGGTCGCGGAGCAGGACGTCGTCGAGCGAGATGTGCATGCCGCCGTCGCCGTTCGACGCGAGCTCCGAGGTGGCGCAGGAGATGCCCGCGGCGCCGAGGTCCTGGATGCCCTCGACGAGTTCCTTCTGGAACAGCTCGAGGCAGCACTCGATGAGGACCTTCTCGGCGAACGGGTCGCCGACCTGGACGGCGGGACGCTTGGTCGGGCCGCCCTCGGTGAAGGTGTCGGACGCCAGGATCGACGCACCGCCGATGCCGTCGCCACCGGTGCGGGCACCGAAGAGCACGACCTTGTTGCCGGCGCCGGACGCGTTCGCCAGGTGCAGGTCCTCGTGCCGGAGGACGCCGACCGCGAGGGCGTTCACGAGCGGGTTGCCCTGGTACACCGGGTCGAAGTAGGTCTCGCCGCCGATGTTCGGCAGGCCCAGGCAGTTGCCGTAGAACGAGATGCCGCCGACGACGCCGTGCACGACGCGCGCGGTGTCCTCGTGGTCGATCGCTCCGAAGCGGAGCTGGTCCATCACGGCGACCGGACGGGCACCCATCGAGATGATGTCGCGGACGATGCCGCCGACACCCGTTGCGGCGCCCTGGTAGGGCTCGACGTAGGACGGGTGGTTGTGCGACTCGACCTTGAAGGTCACCGCCCAGCCGTTGCCGACGTCGACGACGCCCGCGTTCTCGCCCATGCCGACCATCAGGTTCTTGGTCATCTCCGGCGTGACCTTCTTGCCGAACTGCCGGAGGTAGTTCTTCGACGACTTGTACGAGCAGTGCTCGGACCACATCACGGAGTACATCGCGAGCTCGCCCGACGTGGGGCGGCGGCCGAGGATCTCGCGGATCTTCGCGTACTCGTCCGCCTTCAGCCCGAGCGCCTCGTACGGCTGCTCCTTGTCCGGGGTGGCTGCGGCGTCCTGCACGGTGTCGGGCTTCGGGCGCACGAAAGTGGTCACGGTGTTGTCGTTTCCTGTCGCTTGACGAGCGGTCACTTGATGAGCGCGTGCTCGATCACGGAGGTGAAGAAGGTGAGGCCGTCCGTCCCGGAGGCCATCGCAGCGGCGGTGTCCGGGCCGAACCCGGGCTCCGTCGCGTGCTCGGGGTGCGGCATCAGGCCGACGACGTTGCCGCGCTCGTTCGAGACGCCGGCGATGTCGTCGATCGACCCGTTCGGGTTCACGCCGACGTAGCGGAACACGACCTGGCTGTTGTCCTCGATGCGCTTGATCTCGTCGGCGTCCGCCACGAAGCGGCCGTCGGCGTTCTTCAGCGGGATGGTGATCTCCTGCTGGGCGGTGAAGCCCGAGGTCCACGCGGTGCCGGTGGTCTCGACGCGGAGCTTCTGGTCGCGCCGGATGAACTGCTGGTGCGCGTTGCGGGTGTGCGCCCCGGGCACGAGCCGCGCCTCGGCGAGCATCTGGAAGCCGTTGCAGATGCCGAGCACGGGCATGCCCTTGCCGGCCGCGTCGATGACCTCGGCCATGATCGGCGCCTTCGCGGCGATCGCACCGGCGCGGAGGTAGTCGCCGTAGGAGAACCCGCCGGGCAGCACGATGGCGTCGACGCCCTGCAGGTCGTGGTCGCCGTGCCAGAGCGCGACGGGCTCGGCACCGGCGAGACGGACCGCGCGCTGGGCGTCGCGGTCGTCGAGGGAGCCGGGGAAGGTGATGACACCGATGCGCATGGCGCTCACTCGGCGTCGGCGACGTGGACCGAGACGACGTCCTCGATCACGGCGTTGGAGAAGACGTCGGCCGCGATCTCGCGGACCTCGGCGAGCTTGGCGTCGTCGACCGGGCCGTCGACGGCCACCTCGAAGCGCTTACCGATGCGGACGTTGGTCAGGTCGGCCTTGCCGAGACGGGCGAGGGCGTTGCCCACCGCCTTGCCCTGGGGGTCGAGGATCTCGGCCTTCGGCATGACCTCGACGACGATCGTTGGCACGTGTTCACTCCAGCACTTCGGGGGTGGGTGGGACGCGACCAGTCTACGGGGCGCGCGCGACACGCCGGGACGGCCACGGGCCTCCAGACCGGCCCTTGCTGTGCGGTTGTTCATGTCTGTTCCAACGCGTATATTCCACTTCGAATAGTCAACAACGAACAAGCGGACTGGAGGCACGTGTGCCGTCGCTCACGCCACTCGCGTTCGCCGCGCTCGGGCTCCTGGCCGAGGGGCCGACGCATCCCTACGAGATGTTCCAGACGATGACGCACCGACGGGACGGCCGGAACGTCAAGGTCCGGCCCGGCACCCTGTACCACCAGGTCGGCCGCCTGGTGGAGCTCGGCCTCGCCGAGGTCGTGGGGACCGACCGGGCGGGTAACCGTCCGGAACGCACCACCTACGCCATCACGGACGACGGGTGGACGGCGCTGCACGACGGGCTCGTCCGGCTGATCGCCGAACCGGCCGAGGAGTACCCCGTCTTCCACCTGGCCGTCGCCGAGATCGAGAACCTGTCGGTCGACGAGGCCGAGTCCGCCCTCCGTGCGCGGGTCACCGCACTCCGGGCCCAGAGCGACGAGGCGGACGAGATCCTCGGGATCGTCCGAGCGAAGGACCTGCCCGAGCGGTACTGGCTCGACGTGTCGTACGTCCGTGCCATGCTCGCCACGCAGATCGAGTGGCTCGCCGCCACGGCCGACCGGATCGCCGCCGGCCACATCTCCTGGAACGCCTCCGTCGCGTCCGCAGACACCACCACGAACAGCAAGGAAACCACTCGATGACCACCGTCACGCCTCCGCGGACGACCGAGAAGAAGCCGTGGCCTGCCCTGTGGGCACTCGTCGTCGGGTTCTTCATGATCCTCGTCGACTCGACCATCGTGTCGGTCGCCACCCCCACCATCGCCCAGAAGCTCGACGCGGACATCAACGCCGTGATCTGGGTGACGAGCGCGTACCTGCTCGCCTACGCCGTGCCGCTCCTCATCACCGGGCGCCTCGGTGACCGCTTCGGCCCGAAGGTGCTCTACCAGACCGGCCTCGTCGTGTTCACGCTCGCCAGCCTCTGGTGCGGCCTGTCCGGCTCGATCGAGATGCTCATCGTCGCCCGCGTCGTGCAGGGCCTCGGCGCCGCGATGATGACCCCGCAGACCATGTCGGTCATCACCCGGATGTTCCCGCCGCAGAACCGTGGCGCGGCCATGGGCCTCTGGGGTGCCGTCGCTGGCGTCGCCTCGCTCGTCGGCCCGATCCTCGGCGGCCTGCTCGTCGACGGGTTCGGCTGGGAGTGGATCTTCATCGTGAACGTCCCCGTCGGCGTCGTCGCGTTCGTCCTCGCGCAGCGCTTCGTCCCGTCGTTCGAGCGTCACGGCCACCGGTTCGACTACCTCGGCATCGTGCTCTCCGCCGTCGGGCTCTTCCTGCTCGTCTTCGGCATCCAGGAGGGCGAGACCTACGACTGGGGCGTCATCGCCGGCCCGCTCACGGTCTGGTCGCTGATCATCGCCGGCCTCGTCGTCCTCGCCGCCTTCGTGGTGTGGCAGGGCGTGCAGAAGGGCGAGCCGCTGCTGCCGCTCGGCCTGTTCAAGGACCGCAACTTCACCCTCGCGAACATCGCCATCACCGCGGTGGGCGTCGCGATCTCGTCGTTCGCGCTGCCGATCATGCTCTGGGCCCAGGACGTCGAGAAGTTCTCGCCGACCGGTGCTGCGCTGCTCCTCGTGCCGCAGGCCGTCATCTCCGCCGGTCTCGCCCCGCTCGTGGGCAAGAAGCTCACCGTGTGGAACCCGCGCTGGGTCGCCTCGTTCGGGCTCGCGTGCTTCTCGGCCGGACTGTTCTGGTTCGGTGCGCTGCTGTCCTCCGGTGCCGACTGGGGCTGGGTGCTCCTGCCGAGCGCGCTCCTCGGACTCGCCAACGCCTGCATGTGGGGCCCGCTGTCCGTCTCGGCGACGCGGAACCTCTCGCCGCGCCTGGCCGGTGCCGGCTCGGGCGTCTACAACACCACGCGGCAGATCGGTGCGGTCCTCGGTTCGGCCGGCATCGCCGCGCTGATCGAGGCGCGCATCACGGCGAACTTCCCGGTCCAGTCCGGCGGGGTCTCGGCCGGCGGCGCCGAGCAGCAGGTCGGCGGCCTGCCCGGCTTCCTGCTCCAGCCGTTCGCCACCGCGATGGGGCAGTCGCTCGTGCTGCCGGCCGTGGTGCTCGTCATCGCGATCGTCGCGGCCCTCTTCCTGGCGAAGCCGAAGCAGACCGTGGCGTGGCAGCAGACCGGTTCGGTGGCGACGCAGCCCGACGCTGCCGCTCCCGACGCTGCTGCTCCGGCGCCCGCTGCTGCTGCCGCCCCTGCTGCGGCTCCGGCCGAGCACGGTGTGCACGCGGCCGCTGCGGCTCCGGCCACCCCGGAGGACGAGCTCGCCTCGCTCGACCACCACGGCAAGCACGCCGACGCCTGAGTCGCGTCGTCGTCCCGGGCCCCGGGCTGCTCACACGAGCGGCGCGGGGCCCGTTCCGTTTCCGCGGCGCTGTTGCCTGGTGCCGGGTGCCGGGGTGCCGGGGTGCCGTGTGCTCGTCGAAACATGCACACGCCTGCTGCTACATCCCACGAGTCGATCGACGCGTGCTTCGTCGAACGATGCCGGCGCATGTGCTGCGTGTGCATCTTCCGACATCCCACGAGTCGATCGACGGGTGCTTCGTCGGAATCTGCGTGTGCATGTTTCGCCGCCCGGCCGCCCGGCACCGCGCCGCCCGGTCGCCCGGCCGCCCCGCGCCCGCCTACCCGCGGCGCTGCAGGTGCGCGCGGGTGAGCTCCTCCATCTCCTCGTCCGAGAGGGCGTCGATCGTGCGGGCCTCGCGACGATCGGTGCGCTGCCACCGGATGAAGAGGGAGATGAGCACGGGGATGTCCGCGACCTCGGCGATGAACCACAGCAGGTCACCCGCCAGGTGCTGGTCACGCAGGGGGGAGGGGAACCACGGCTGCCCGACCGCCTGCACGACCGACCCGTCGAGCACGTGGTTCGTGATCCGCAGGACGATGCCCGGGATCGCGTCCGCCATGAGCTCGACGAACGCCAGCAGGAACTCGACGGTGACGAAGGTCGACGAGCGCAGGATCCCCGGCTCCGACAGCGGCGTCAGCAGGGTGAACCCGAGCACCGGCACCAGCACGGTGATGGCGACGGCCCAGACCGGGGACTCCCGGACGGTCGCCGCGAACGGGGTGAGCAGCACGCAGAACAGCGCGAGGGCGATGAGCGGCGACACGATCGCGTTGCCGAGGAACCGTGCCGGACGCGAGTGCAGCATGGCGGTGGCGGTCTCGGCGAGGTGAGCCGGGCCTCCAGTCCGGAGCAGCGAGACGGGCGCGGCCAGCGCTGCGAAGGTGGGGACCGCGAAGAACAGCAGGGCCAACCGCAGCACGAACGCCCACCGGAGTTCGCGGTCGTACACGCCGACGATGCCGAACTGCAGGATGCCGAACAGGACGAGGGCTCCGAGGAACGCGAGGCTCCGCCACCACGGCCAGGGGGTGCCTCGGCGAGCGGCGCCGACCACCCACCAGCCGTAGGTCACGGCGGCGACGGCGATGAGCACCGCTGCGAGCGGGTCGGGGTGCCAGATGCTCCAGAACTCGGGTGTCGACGGCGTGGGGTGCCTCCTGCGGGTCGTGCTGCCGAAGACGATCCTCCGCCCGCAGCACGGCCCGCAGGGGCTCCGATCGGTGAGAACCGGTTCAGATCCGCACGAGGTGGTGCGCGCTCGGTTCTGGACTGGCTGTGCCGACCGGTGTCACCGCTCGGTCGCGCGCACCCGGGCAGCGGCGCCCGCGATCGCTCCACCGAGGACGGGGAAGACCAGGAACGCCCACCACTGCGCCAGCCACTCCGGGCCGGCGAACACGGCGGTGGCGAACGACCGTGCCGGGTTGAGCGAAGCGTTCGAGATCGGGATCAGCGTGAGGAGGAGGATCGTCAGGGTCGCACCGATCACGACGGGGGCGGGGACGGCGCTTCCGCGGGGGCCGGTGACGCGGAGGATGACCGTCGCGAAGAGTGCTGTGCCGACCGTCTCCGCGATCGCGACGCCGAGGAGCGTGAAGCCCGCCGGACTCTGCGAGCCGTAGCCGTTCGAGGCGAATCCACCGTCGAGCGTCGCGGCGAGGAACCCGCGAGACCCTTGACCTGCGAGGAGCAGGAGGACGGCGGCGCCGAGCGTGCCACCGACGAACTGTGCGAGCACGTACGCTCCCACGTCTGCCCAACGGTGGCGCCCCGCCACGGCGAGCGCGATGGTCACCGCCGGGTTGAAGTGGCCGCCGCTGACGGGGCCGAAGGCGCTGGCGCCGATCATCACGACGAGCCCCAGGGTGACGGCGACCCCGAGGAGGCCGATGCCGAGCGTCCCGTGCTCATCGGGGAACACGGCCGTGTAGCTCGCTGCTCCGACCAGGGCGAACACGAGCAGGAACGTCCCCGCCGCTTCCGCTGCGATGCATGCGGTGATCCCGGGAACTGCTGGAATGTCGTGTGTCATCGTTGTCATGTCGACCGTTCGTGGTCGACGCGGCGAGCGCTTGGTGTACATTGGACGCATTGTCTTGACCGCTGCAAAAGAAAGGCTCAGCATGGACGACGACACCGACCTGCTCCGCGCCTCCGGTCTCCGGGTCACGACACCACGCCTCGCCGTCCTCCGCGCGACGGAGACGATGCCGCACGCCACGGCCGACGACATCGTCACGGCACTCGCCGCCGAACTCCCGACGACCAGCCACCAGGCGGTGTACGGGGTCCTCGCGGCGCTCACCGGCGTCGGACTCGTCCGGCGCATCGAACCCGCCGGCAGCCCCGCGCGCTACGAACGACGGACCGGCGACAACCACCACCACATCGTCTGCACCCTCTGCGGCGCGATCGAGGACGTCGACTGCGCTGTCGGGCCCTCGCCCTGCTTGACGCCGTCGGAGACCCACGGCTTCGCGGTGACCACCGCCGAGGTCACGTACTGGGGGATCTGCGAACGGTGCGCGGCGGCCGAGCGCGACGACGCCGGGTCCCCCTCCGGCGAGCAGCCCCAGCCCCAGCGGTGACGCAGCGGCCCGAGATCGCAGTCGATCGTCGGCGCTGCACCGAACCGCGGAACAAGACCAACCCGAGCATCCCTGACCGAACCAACCGTTCCACCCAAGGAGGAACTGTGTCCGACCAGAACACGACGACCGGCCAGCCGGCCGGCACCCCCACCACCACGACCAACAGCGGCGCCCCCGTCTCCAGCGACGAGCACTCGATGGGCGTGGGCGCCGACGGCCCCCTCGCGCTGCACGACCACTACCTGGTCGAGAAGCTCGCCCAGTTCAACCGCGAGCGGGTCCCGGAGCGCGTCGTGCACGCCAAGGGCGGCGGCGCGTTCGGTACCTTCACCGTCACGCAGGACATCAGCCGCTACACCCGCGCCGCGTTCCTGCAGCCCGACCAGACCACCGAGATGCTCGCCCGCTTCTCGTCCGTCGCCGGCGAGCAGGGCTCCCCGGACACCTGGCGCGACCCGCGCGGCTTCGCGCTGAAGTTCTACACGACCGAGGGCAACTACGACCTCGTCGGCAACAACACCCCGGTGTTCTTCATCCGCGACGGCATCAAGTTCCCGGACTTCATCCGCTCGCAGAAGCGCCTGCCGGGTTCGCACCTCCGCGACCACGACATGCAGTGGGACTTCTGGACCCTGTCGCCCGAGTCGGCGCACCAGGTCACCTGGCTGATGGGCGACCGTGGTCTGCCGGCGAGCTGGCGGAACATGGACGGCTTCGGCTCGCACACCTACCAGTGGATCAACGCCGACGGTGAGCGCTTCTGGGTGAAGTACCACTTCATCACCGAGCAGGGCCACAAGACGCTCACGCAGGAGGACGCCGACCGCATCGCCGGCGAGGACGCGGACTTCCACATCCGCGACCTCCACGAGGCGATCGAGCGCCAGGACTTCCCGCGCTGGACCCTCAAGGTGCAGGTCATGCCCTACGAGGACGCCGCGTCGTACCGCTTCAACCCGTTCGACCTGACGAAGGTGTGGCCGCACGCGGACTACCCGCTCATCGAGGTCGGCACGATGGAGCTCAACCGCAACCCGGAGAACTACTTCGCACAGATCGAGCAGGCGACGTTCGCCCCGTCGAACTTCGTGCCCGGCATCGCGGCGAGCCCGGACAAGATGCTCCTCGCGCGCATCTTCAGCTACGCGGATGCCCACCGCTACCGCGTCGGCACCAACCACGCGCAGCTGCCGGTGAACGCCCCCAAGAACGAGGTCCACTCGTACTCGAAGGACGGCGCGATGCGCTTCGACTTCCAGAAGTCCGAGGTCCCCGTCTACGCGCCGAACTCCCTCGGTGGGGCGCACGCCGACCCGTCGGCGACCGACGACGTCCCCGGCTGGGAGTCTGACGGTGCGCTCCAGCGCTCCGCCGCGACGCTCCACCCCGAGGACGACGACTTCGGGCAGGCCGGCACCCTCGTCCGCGAGGTCCTCGACGACGCCGCCCGTGAGCGCCTGGTCGGCAACATCGCCGGTCACGTCTCGAAGGTGACCCGCGACGACCTGCGGGAGCGCGTGTTCGCCTACTGGACGAACGTCGACGCCGAGCTGGGTGCTCGCGTCCGCGCAGCGGTCGCGCCGAGCGCGCCGGGCTCCAACGAGGACCCGGAGAAGGTCGCGGTCGAGGCGTAAGCCCCGCTCCACCACCGCAACGGACTGGAGGCCCGGTGCCAGCTGGCACCGGGCCTCCAGTCCGTTGCTCGTGCGGTCTAGACCTGCTGGCCGTTCAGCGCGATCGGTCCGGCCGGCCAGTCCTCGAGTCGGTCCGCGACCGGCAGCACCATCCAGCCACCCTGGTCCGTCATCGGGAGGCCGGCGCCCTCCGCCGTGAACGCCGTGTAGTCGGCGACGACGTCGTCGAAGACGTGCCAGCCGAGCTTCGCGTAGAACGGCACCCGGTTCTCGCCGGCGCCGAGGAAGCCGTACGGCACGCGCAGCCCCTCGAGCACGGCGTGCGCCCGCTCCATGAGCTCGCGGCCCCGCCCCGTTCCCTGCAGGCGCGGCGACACGGCGACGAGTCCGGTGTCACCGACCAGGACGTCGCGGCCGCCGACGGTGATGAACATCCGACGGATGCCGACGTGCGCGAGGACGACGCCGTGGTCGTCGCGGGCGAGCACGCGCCGTTCGGGCTGCATGCCGGACCAGCTGCGGCCGCCCACGTACCAGTGCGACCAGTCGGGGAAGGCCTGCCCCAGGAGCGCTGCGATCGCCTCGTGGTCGGGGAGCGACAGCGTGCTCTCCTCGACCACCTCCCACCGGATGTCTTCAGTCACGCGTCCATCCTGCCGGTTCCGGCGGCAACGGGTTGCGGCGCGGCACTCGCATCGATACGTTAACGGCGATACACGGTGTATCAATGAGAGGGGAGATCGATGTCGATCAAGAATGTTCTGCTCGGCGCCGCTGTGCTCGGGGCCGTCGTCGCCGGAGGGGTTGCGGTGGACACTGTGACTGCGCCGGAGGCGAAGGCGGCCTGCTACGGGTCAGTGACGCTCATGAAAGGCAAGAACAACTCCTGCTCAAACGGTGCTCGACACTGGAACGCCATCAAGAACGCGAAGAGCAAGTACGGGGCGTGGGTGGGCAGGGGTGGAGTCTCGTCGCAGCAACTGTGCTGGGCGAACGTGGTCTCGTACGGCATGACGGCGCGCTAGATGCGCAGTTCGAACGGCGGCCGCGGCGCGAGGTGCGTCGCGGCCGCTGTGGCCCTCCTCGTGACGGTCACCGGTTGTTCCTCGTCAGCACCGCGGGTTTCCGGGACGGGCGTCCCGCGCGACGCGACGCTCGAGTCGGCTGGTCCGTGGTCAGACGAGTTCCAGGCCGCGCTCGACGACGGAGTGTCCGAGTTCGAAGGGCAGATCCTCGCGGACGGTGCCGTGACCGCCGAGGAGATGGAGGCAGCGCACGACCGTGTGGGTCGCTGTCTGGCGGACTCCGGTCTCGCGATCGACTACGACCCGGACGGTGGTTTCGGGGTGGAGTCGTTGGACGGCGAGTACCCCGACGACTTCTTCGAACGGTCTGATCCGGTTCTGCGCTCGTGTGAGAAGGAATCCGACGAGTACGTGACGTACCTGTTCGAGCAGACTCGGCGAAACCCCGAACGACGCGACGACGCGGAGATCACGGTGCCGTGCTTGCAGGCTGCGGGACTGGTCGGCGAGGACTACACCGACCAGCAGTGGCGGGATGATCACGATGCCGACACCTTCCCCTTCGACTCGATGAGCGATTCCGCCAGGCAGTGCGACCTTGACCCGCTCGGCCTGTGGCGGACACCGTGACCGGCCGGCTCTCGGGGGCGCTCGTGGGGCTCGGGGCGATGGTGGTGGCGGCCGGGGTCGCGGTCGCCGTGGCGGTCGCGGTGCCGGTGGACCCGCCCGCAGCGCTCCGGACGGCGACCCCGGCCGGCACTGTTCGGGCGACGGAGCGCTCCGATGCCGACGAACGGCAGGTGCAGCTCGCGCTCGACACCGGGGCACCCCGGGCCGTCGTGACGTCGATGACCGGCACGGTGACGGCCGCTGCCTGCTCGACCGGGCAACCGCTGAAGAGCGGGGACGTCATCGCCCACGTCGACGGTCGGGCCGTGATCGCCCTTGCCAGCGCAGTGCCCCTCTGGCGGGACCTCGCACTCGAGGACACGGGCGACGACGTCCGCGGCCTGCAACGTGAGTTCGACCGTCTCGGCGCGGACCTCGCCGTCGACGGACTCGTGGGGGCCGCCACACTCCGAGCTGCCCGGCAGTTCCTGGTCGACCGCGGTGTGCCTCGGGTCGGGCTCCCGAAGGACATGCTCACGAAGGACGCGTTCGCGTGGGTCCCCGCGGCGACGAACACGGTGCGGTCGTGCACCGCGGTGGTCGGCGCTCCGGTCCCCGTCGAGGGGGTCCTCGCCGAACTCCCGGCCGAGCTCCGCAGTGCCCGCATCGACGCGGTTCCGGTCGATCCGGTGCCGGGTGATCGCTCACTACGGATCGGCGGCACCGAGGTCCTGGTGGACGAACGCGGCGTGGTCTCGTCGACGGAGGCGCTCGCGCGGATCGCGGCCCTCCCCGAGTACGCCGCGACAGTCGTCTCGGCCGACGGGGTGCCGACGCTCCCCGCGAGCTGGTCGCTCAGGAGTCCGAGGACGGTCCAGGTCGTCCCGCCCACGGCGCTGTACGAGATCGAGGGGGATCGGGCGTGCGTCCAGCCGACGAGCGGCGCGCCGGCCGAGGTCGAGGTCCTCGGCTCCGAGCTCGGGCAGTCGTTCGTCCGCGCGACGGACGGGCACGCGCTCGACCGTCTGCGTGCTTCACCGGACCGGACGCGCTCGTGCCGGTGACGCTCGATGGTCTCGGTCACACGTGGCCGACGGGAACCGAGCTGTTCCGGGGCGTCGACCGCACGCTCGACGACGGTACGGTGACGGCCGTCGTCGGTCCGAGCGGTTCGGGGAAGTCCACGCTGTTGGCGATCCTCGCGGGCATGCTCCGACCGTCGCAGGGCGCCGTCCGACGTCCGGAAGGCAGCCGGCCGTTCTGGGTCTTCCAGAACCCGCACGGGGTCGCGAAGCGCCGAGTACTCGACCACGTCGCGACACCGTTCCTCGCACGGGGTGCCCACCGTCGGAGCGCCGACGCCGCTGCGCTCGAAGTGCTCGAACGCTTCTGGCTCGCGCACAGGGCACAGGCTCGGTTCGCCGAACTCTCCGGCGGCGAGGCGCAACGGCTCATGCTCGCGCGGGGGCTCGCCACGCGGCCCGACCTCATGCTCGTCGACGAGCCGACGGCGCAGCTCGACCGCGCGACGGCGCACGAGGTGAACTGTGCGATCACGGCGCTCGCCGAATCCGGCACGGTCGTGGTGGTCGCGACGCACGACGAGGACACCCGGGCGGCGTGCACCAGCGTCCTCGACCTCGGGCAGTACCGGTGAGAAGTCGTCCCGGTCCCGGTGGGATGCGCGTGCGGGAGATCGCGCGGGAAGCGTGGCGCGACGTGTGCGCGGGGGCGGCGTGGGCGGTGACGAGCGCCGTCGTGGTCGCCGTGCTCCTCGGCAGTCTCCTCGGATTCCGGGCCGCCTCGGCCGCCGGTGAGGTCCGGGCGGCGTCAGCGTTCCTGACGAGTGGCGCCGCGACGACGGTCCAGCGCGCCGAAGGCCGGATCGACGGTCGCGGCTGTGATGCGCTCGCCGACTCCGAGGGGGTCCTCGCGTCCGGAGCGCTCCGCCGGGTCGACCGCGGGGTGGTCCCAGCCGTGTTGCCGGGGTCGACCATCCCGACCTACGAGGTGACCTCGGGCATGGTCGGGGCCCTGGGCGGGGCAGTCGCTGCCGGAGGCGCCGGGTTGGTCCTCGCACCGGCCGTCCACGATGCGCTCGGCCTCGATCCGGGCGACGAATTGGTGACGTTTGCAGGGAGGCGGCTTCCGGTCGCCGGCGTCTACGACTACCCGGATGACGGACGCGATCCCGATCTCGAGTACGCAGCACTCGCCCCTGCCGCCGATGACGGGACGGCGTTCGACGCGTGCTGGGTGACGGTCTGGCCGCAGCGCGACGACACGGTGCCGATGCTCCGCCGCACCGTCCTCCCGTCCAGCGGCGCTGAGGAAGAGGAGCGTCCCACGGTGGGGCTGCTCAACTCGCGGCTGGGGGAGACCTTCGTGTGGTCGGCCGGGCTGCCGGACTGGGTGCCGGCGTCTGCGGCCATCGGGGGTGGTGCTGCCATCGGATGGGCGGCGGTGGCTCGGCGTCGGCTCGCGCTCGCGTCCGATCGCCACGTCGGAGTCCGGCGGAGCGAGCAGATGCTGGGGATCGTCCTGCAGCACCTCGTGTGGGGAGTTGCCGGTGCTGCCGTCGCGATGGCGACCGCGGTCGTCGCAGTGCGGGGACTCCCACCGGACGACGCACTGCCGATCGTCGCCGCATCGGGCGTCGTGGCCGGTCTCGGACTCGTCGGCGTCCTCGTCGGCGGAGGCGTCGGTGCGGCGTCCGTCCGGGAGCGTGCACTCCACCGCTACTTCCGCTCCCGGTGATGACGCGCGGCCGAGTCTCGCGTTCAGCGACACTTCTCGTGCCCACGGCCCCGAGGAGTGTCGATCAGCCCGAGACTCGGCCCGCGCGGCGGGGGCGCGGCGGGCGGGGGCGCGGCGGGCGCGCGGCGGGGCCGCGCGGGGTCAGCCGCGACCGGGCGCGGTCACCTCGATGCGGTTCGCCCACGGGTCCTCGAACGCGACCGTCCGGCCGTCGTCGGCGGTCTGCACGCCGGTGTCCCGCATCCGCGCGACCAGCGCCCCGAGGTCGTCGGTGCCCCGGACCTCGATCCGCACCAGGCCGAGGCCGAGCGCGAGCTGCCGTCGTCCGGCTCCGCGGGAGTTCCACGTGTTCATCGCCATGTGGTGGTGGTAGCCGCCGGCGCTGACGAACAGCGCCTCGCCGAACCCGGCAGTGGTGGCGAAGCCGAGCTGGTCGACGTAGAAGGCGCGGGCGGTGTCGACGTCGCCGACCGAGAGGTGCACGTGCCCGACCCGTCCCGGCCGGGCGGCGGCGGACTCGAGCGCGGTCGCGGTGAGGTGCTCCTGCAGGAAGGCGTTCGGGTCGACGTACTCGGTGGCCATGTCGACCATGCCGTGGGTCCACGACCACTCGGTGCGGTCGCGGTCCCAGTACAGCTCGACGCCGTTGCCCTCGGGATCCGTGCAGTAGAACGCGACGCTGACCAGGTGGTCGGCGCTGCCGGTGAAGGTCTGCGGGTACTTCGTGGCGACGGAGTACAGGGCGGCGGCGAGGTCGGCCTTCGTGTCGAACAGGATCGCGGTGTGGAACAGGCCGGCCTCGTGCGGAGCGGCGTGCTGCATCGACGGCTCGTGCTCGAGGACGACGATCGGCACGTCGACGCCCGATGCGGACGGTCGGCCGAGCACGGCGACGCCGCCCTCGTTCGAGAACAGCGACAGGCCGACGCCCTCGCGGTAGTACCCGATCATCCGGTCGAGGTTCGCGACCCGGAGGGTGACGGCGCCCATCCCGGTGTCGGCGGCGAGGAGGTCCGGCGTGTGCATGCGTCCAGTGTGCGCCGGTTTAGTTGACGCGTCAACCAAATCGCACAAAGTCGGTGACGCGTCACACGCTGTTCGAGATCCCGCCGTCGGACTTCAAGAGCTGCCCGCTCACCCAGCCGCCGTCGGCCGAGCAGAGGAACCCGACGAGCGCAGCGGCGTCGGACGGTCGCCCGAGTCGCCCGCGCGGGGTCGCCTCGATCGCCCACGCCTTCACCTCGTCGGACATCCACCCGGTGTCGTTCGGGCCGGGGTTCACCACGTTCGCGCTGACGCCGAGCCCGCCGAGTTCCTTCGCCGCGGCGAACACGAGTCGGTCGAGCGCACCCTTCGACGCGCCGTAGGGCAGGTTGAACGCGACGTGGTCACTGGTGAGGGCGACGATCCGGCGGAGGTCCCGGGGCGCATCGTCGCCTGCGCGCTCGAGTGCGGCCGCGTACGCCTGCACGAGCAGGAACGGTGCACGGGCGTTGACGGCGAAGTGCTGGTCCCACGCCTCGACCGTGGTGGTCCGGACGTCCGAGTCCACCGACTCACAGTGCGACATCACGAGGGCGGTCACCGGAGCGCCCGCCTCGGTCTCGGCGCGGTCGACGAGCGCGGCCGCCTGTTCCGGGTCGGCGAGGTCGACCGGGAGGCGCGTCACGCGTGCACCCGCGTGCTCGCACTCGGCGACGACGGACTCGATCCCGTCCGGATCGGCCCCGCCGGACACGCGGTCGTCGTACGGGCCCCACCACGAGATGGCCAGGTCCCAGCCGTCGGCCGCCAGTCGTGACGCGATCGCGGCGCCGATCCCGGCCCTGCGGCCGACCCCGGTCACCAGGGCGAGTGGTCTGCGGGACATGGGCGTGCCTCCAGTCTGTCCGTCGCCTCGGTGCGCCGGCCCACCCAGGATGGCATCGCACCCGGTGTCCTGTCGGGTGGGCCGCGCCGACCAGGGCCAAGATGGGGGGATGCCACGCACACGACGCCTGCCGGACCGGCCACGCGGTCGACGGGGCGGTCGTCCCGACCCGGCGACCTTCCCGGTCGAGCAGATGCGCGACCGGATGTCGTCGTACATCTACGGCAACATCACCGTCCTCGCGGCGGCGATCGCCGTCGACCCGGAAGCGATCCGTGCCGGGTCGGCGATCTGGGCGGTCCTCGCGACGGCGGTGCTGACGTACCTCGCGCACGTGCTGTCCCACCTCGTCGCGCACGGGTTCGGTGCCGACGAGTCCGAGTCGGACGACGTCCGCCGCGAGTCGGTCGTGACCATCGTGCGGAACGCCAACCCGATCGCGACCTCCGGCCTGATCCCGGCTGTCCTGTACGCCGCGGCGTGGATCGGCTGGCTGCCGGCGTCGTGGGCGCAGACCGCGGCGCTCGTCATCCTGGTCGTGCGCATCGGCCTGGTCGGCGTCTTCATGCAGCGGTTCAGCGGCCAGCGGCCCACGTTCCTGGGCCTCTGGGGCGGGATCGTGCTCGCCGCGGTCGCCTTCGTGATCGGCCTCGTCAAGGTGGTGCTGACGCATTGAGCGACGTCGAGCAGCCCCGAGCCGGCGCGCCGCGCGCCGGTCGACAGGGCGGGAAGTTCCTCCGCGACGTCGTCATCATCGTCGTCGCGGCGGTGCTCGCGTCGTTCCTGGTGAAGGCCTACCTCGTCCGCTCCTTCTACATCCCGTCGGCGTCGATGGAGAACACGCTCCTCATCGGTGACCGGGTGCTCGTCAACGAACTCGTGCCCGGAGCCGTGCCGGTGCAGCGCGGCGACGTCGTCGTCTTCCAGGACCCGGGCGGGTGGCTCACCGCCGGGCAGGGGGACGACCTCATCAAACGCGTGATCGGGATGCCGGGCGACACCGTGTCGTGCTGCGACGCGCAGGGACGGCTGTCCGTGAACGGGCACCCCGTGGACGAGTCGTACGTGGTGCTGCCGCCGGGCACGGACCGGGTGGCGATGGACGACTTCTCGGTGACCGTCCCGAAGGGGCGCCTCTGGGTGATGGGCGACAACCGGTACGACTCGGCGGACTCGCGAGCGCACGGGACGGTGCCGGTGTCGGACGTGGTCGGTCGTGCGTTCCTGACGACGTGGCCGGCGTCGCGGTGGACGGTGCTGTCCCGGCACGGCGATGTGTGGGACGGCGTGCCCGACCCGTCCTGACCGACCGTGGTGCGGCACGGGCTCGCATCCGGCGGTGCGCGCGCGGTACCGTTCGGTGACCGCCGGACCCGGGCGTGTTCGTCGTCGACCCGAGAGAAGCCATGCCGTCACCCGAACCGGCCTTCGACTACGTGACCGGCGGTGACGACGACGTCGCCCTGCGTCGCATCCGGACCGCGGGACCGCAGGCAGGAACGATCGGCCCGCGCCCCGACCACGTGGTGTTCGTCCTCGCCGACGGGCACGCCACCCTGACCTCCGACGACGGCAGCTCGTGGGAGGTCGGGGCCGGGCGCCCGATGATGCTCTCCGCCCCGGTGGCGTACGCGTTCGACACCGACGCGACGACCATGACGCTCCTGCACGTCGCGCCGCGGATGCTCGGCGACGCGGAGGAGCCGTCGGAGTTCGTGCAGCCCGAGTCCGACGACCCGGGTGTCGAGCCCCTCCTCGCCCTGCTGCGGGAGGCCGGCGACCGGATCATCGACCCGACGCTCGACCCGGCCGAGCGGGCCGCACTGAACCGTCGGGTCGCCACCGTCGTCCTGTCGACGTTCACCCGGTCACGGTCCGACGTCGAGCACCGCCTGCGCCGCGCGATCCGGTTCGTGCACGACCACGCGGGGGAGTCGATCGAGGTGGCCGACATCGCAGCCGGAGCCGACCTCAGCGAACGCGGGCTGCAGGACCTGTTCCGGCGCCGGCTCGCGGTGACCCCGATGCGGTACCTCCGCGAGGTCAGGCTGGACCGCGTGCACCTCGAGCTCTCGGCGTACCGAGGTGGCGTGCGCACGGTCCGGGACGTCGCGCACCGCTGGCAGTTCGCGCACCTCGGCCGGTTCGCGGCGGCCTACCGGCAGCGCTTCGGGGAGAGCCCCCACGAGACGATCCAGCGGTCCGGGCGACCGATCGGCTGACGAGTCACCCTCGCCGGGCGTCGCTTCGAGAACGATGGTTCTCAACTGTGCGGATTCCGGCTATCCTGCTCTCGTGGACGCACGACGATCCGAACTGGGGCAGTACCTCCGGGCACGCCGTGCGCTCGTGCAACCCGAGGACGTCGGGCTCGTCCGGGAGCCCGGGCGCCGCGTCGACGGGCTGCGGCGCGAGGAGGTCGCCCGGATCGCGGGCATCAGTGCCGAGTACTACCTCCGGCTCGAACGGGGCCGCGATCACCAGCCCTCCGACCAGGTCCTGGCCGCGATCGCCCGAGCGCTCCGCCTCGACCACGAGGCCACCGCGTACATGCGCCGCCTCGCGCACGCCGAGCGCACCCGGGGCTCCGGAACCGCGACACCAGGCGTCGACGACTCGGTGCGGTCGCTCCTGGCGCAGTGGTCCCACACCCCGGCGTTCGTCATGGACCGCAACCAGGACATCATCCTGTCGAACGCCCTCGCCAGTGCCCTCGGCCCCGGGTACATGGAGCCCGGTGCGAACCTCGTGCTCCAGATCTTCACAGAGGCGTCCCGGCAGCACGCAGCGGACTGGCTGCCGACCGCGCACCGCGTCGTGGCGGCGCTCCGCATGCACGCCGACCCGGAGGACCCGCGGCTGCAGGAGATCGTCGGCACCCTGACCCTGCAGGACCGGGACTTCCCGGGGATCTGGGCCCGCCACGACGTCGCCGTGCAGCGGACCGGGGTGTCACGGCACTGGATCGACCCGATCGGTTGGGTCGAGTTCCGGTGGCAGAACCTCGCCATCCCCGGCAGCAGCCACGTGCTCGTCACGTTCTGGGCGGACGTCGGCACCCCGGCTGCCGCCGCCGTCGCGTACCTCGCCGCGCAGGTGCAACAGGGGACCGCGCGCACGACCCGGGTCGACGGGGAGTCGCTGGCCGGCTGACCCTCAGCCCTCGAGCAGCGCCCGCAGCGCGTCGAGACGCCGAACCGAGGCGTCGTCCGCCGGGGCCCACACGACCACCACGTGCTCGGGGTCGTCCTGACGACGCAGCTGCTCCCAGCGCAGCACCAGTCGACCGACGAGCGGGTTCTCGAACGTCGAGACGCCCTGGCTCGCCGGCCCCTCGGCCCGCGCGGCCCACTCCGTCGCGAACGCGGGGCTCCTCGCCATCAGCTCGCCGAGGAGCTCACGGAACCGCGGGTCCTCGTCGTGCTGCTCGAGCGAGTCCCGGAGCATCGCGGCCGTTCGGTGCGCCTCTGCCTCCCACTCGTCGACCGACTCCTCGACGTACGGGTTCAGGAACGTGAAGCGGGCGAGGTTCGTGCCGACCGTCAGCGACCCGGACAGTGCGCCGGCGACCCGGTTCGCGGCCACCACGTCGAGGTGTCGGTCGAGGACGACCACGGGTTCGACCAGGGCGTCCACGAACCCCTGCGCCGACGTCGTCGTCGTGCCGTCTCCGTGTTCCATCCGGCAACGGTACCCAGCTCCCGGGCGATGAGGGGGACCCCGTCACTACCCCGTCCGCGACGCCGGGGAGCACGAGCGGGCACGAGCGGGCAAGAGCTGGCTCGAGTCGGCCGGGATGGCCGGGCACGAGGGCGGCCCGCGGCGGCCGAACGGACGCGACGGCCGCCGCACCGACTGCTGACGGGGCATCACAGGGACAGGACGAGCGGGGACCCCGGACCCTAGCGTGACCACGCCGGCACGATGCCCGGCACCGTCACCACGCACACAGGGAGTGCACCATGACCGCACCGACCATCGTCCTCGTCCACGGCGCCTTCGCGGACGCCGCCAGCTGGGCCCCCGTCACCCGCGAGCTCCTCGACCGCGGCCACACCGTCGTCGTCCCGCCCGTCTACAACCGCAGCCTCGCCGAGGACGCCGCCTCGGTCCGCGCGGTCGCCGAGCACATCGAGGGCCCCGTCGTCCTCGCCGGCCACTCGTACGGCGGCGCCGTGATCACCGTCGCGGGAGCGGCGGAGAACGTCGTCGGCCTCGTCTACGTCGCGGGCTACGTGCTCGACGAGGGCGAGAGCCTCGGGCAGCTGCAGGGCGGCTTCCCGGACTCCGACCTCGCCGCGAACCTCGTGTACACGCCGTACCCGGTCGCCGGCGCCGAGGACGGCACGGACGTCTCCGTCAAGGTCGACGCGTTCCCGGCCGTGTTCGCCGCCGGTGTCGACCCCCGCGTCGCCGAGGTCCTCGCCGTGTCCCAGCGGCCGCTGTCCGGTGCCGCGTTCGGCGAGCCGGCCTCCGTCGCCGCGTGGAAGACCACCCCGGCCTGGGCGATCGTCTCCAGCGAGGACCACACCATCAACCCCGAGGTCGAGCGCTTCGGCTACACCCGCGCCGGGATCACCGACGTGACCGAGCTGCCCGCGCCGCACCTGGTCATGCAGACCCACCCGGAGGCCGTCGCCGACGTCATCGAGCGCGCCGTCACCGCGACGACGACCACCGACGCCGCGGCCTGACCACCCCCCGCGCGACCCGCACGGACCACCACCCGCGCGGCCAGCACCCAGCACCACGCACACACCCGTCCCACGAGGAGGACCCATGCCCACCGGCAACCCGAAGAACGTCGCACTCGAACCCGCCGCCCAGGCCTTCGTCGACGCCACCGCCACCCCACCGTTCCTGTACCAGCTCACCCCGGAGGACGGGCGCACGGCTGTCGACGGCGTGCAGGACGAACCCATCTGGAAGCCCGAGGTCGACGAGGAGTGGATCACCGTCGAGGGCGGCCCCACCGGCAGCGTCCCCGTCCGCATCGTCAAGCCGAAGGGCGCGACCGGCGTCCTGCCCGTCGTGCTGTACACGCACGGTGCCGGCTGGGTCTTCGGCGACGCCCACACCCACGACCGCCTGGTCCGCGACCTCGCCGTCGGCACCGGTGCGGCCGTCGTCTTCCCCGAGTACGACCGTGCCCCGGAGCACCGGTACCCGGTGCAGAACGAGCAGTCCTACGCCGTCGCGCAGTGGGTCGTCCAGCACGGCGCGGAGAAGGACCTCGACGGGTCGCGCCTCGTCGTCGCGGGTGACTCGGTCGGCGGCAACATGGCGACCGTCCTGACGATCATGGCGAAGGAGCGCGGCGACGTGGTCTTCCGCGCGCAGGCGCTGTTCTACCCGGTGACGAACGCCGCGTTCGACACCGCGTCCTACCAGGAGTTCGCCGAGGGCTACTTCCTCGCCCTGGACGGCATGCGGTGGTTCTGGGACCAGTACACGACGAGCGAGGAGGACCGCGCCGAGATCACCGCGTCGCCGCTCCGCGCCACCGAGGAGCAGCTCGCCGGCCTGCCGCAGGCGCTCGTCATCACCGGTGAGGCAGACGTGCTCCGCGACGAGGGTGAGGCGTACGCCGCCAAGCTCCGCCGCGCCGGCGTCCCCGTGACGGCAGCCCGCTACGGTGGCGTCGTGCACGACTTCGTGATGGTGAACTCGCTGCACGACATGCCGCCGGCCAAGGCCGCGGTCGCGCAGGCGGTCGCCTTCCTGTCGGCGGCGCTCGCCGACTGACGCGGAGCGTCCGACCGCGGACGCGACCAGGGCCTGGAGGCGCGGTGCACGCCCGACGCGCACCGCGCCTCCAGGCCCACCACGGTTCCACCCAGGAGGCGACGTGACCACGCAACGCACCACGACGACACCCCGGAGCGGCGCGCTCGCGCCGCTCGCGATCCCGGTCTTCCGGGCGCTCTGGATCGCGGTCCTCGTCAGCAACATCGGCAGCTGGATGCAGACGGTCGGCGCGCAGTGGCTGCTCGTCGACGAGCACGCCGCCCCCGTGGTCGTCGCCCTCGTGCAGACCGCGTCCAGCCTGCCGGTCCTGCTCATCGGGATCCCCGCCGGGGTGGTCGGCGAGTTCGTCGACCGGCGCCGGCTGCTCATCGGCGTGCAGGCGTTCCAGGTCGTCGTCGGCGCCGCGATGACCGTCCTGACCGCCACCGGGTCGATGACCCCGGCGCTCCTCCTCACCGTGACCTTCCTGCTCGGGTCCGCGTCCGCCCTGCAGCTGCCCGCGTACCAGGCGCTCGTGCCGGAGATCGTGCCCCGCGCGGCCATCACCGACGCCGCCGCGCTCAGCTCCGTCGGCGTCAACGTCGCCCGGGCGATCGGCCCCGCACTCGCCGGTGTCGTCATCGCGCAGCTCGGCGTGCCGTTCGTCTTCGCGGCGAACGCGCTGTCGTTCGCGCTCTTCCTCGTCGTCCTCGTGGCGTGGCGGGGCTACCAGCGTCCGGAGACCCGGGCCGAACCGTTCGTCGACGCCACGCGCGCCGGCGTCCGCTACGTCCTGCACGCCGGTGTCGTCCGGCGGCTCCTCGTCCAGCTCGCCGTGTTCATGGTCCCGGCGAACGCGCTCTGGGCACTCCTGCCGCTCGTCGCGAACGGGCCGCTCGGGCTGTCCTCCGGCGGGTACGGGCTGCTCCTCGCCGCGGTCGGTGCCGGCTCCGTCGGGGGCGCCTTCGTGATGCCCGCGATCCGGAGGCGGCTCGGGATCGGCCGAGTGGTCGGACTGACCTCGGTCGTGTTCGGTGCCGCGATGGTGGTCGTCGCGCTCGTGCCCTCGCTGCCGGTGGTCCTCGTCGCGCTGGTCATCGGCGGCGTCGCGTGGATCGGGGTCGTCACCACCCTGAACGGCACCGTGCAGGCGTTCCTCCCCGCCTGGGTCCGGGCGCGCGGCCTCGCCGTGTACCAGCTCGTCCTGTTCGGCAGCACGGCCGTCGGCGCCGCACTCGCCGGCGTCGTCGCGACGCCCCTCGGTGTGGTCGGCGTCCTCGCCGCGGCCGGCGTGCTCACCGCACTGGGCGCCGGACTCCTCCTCGTGTCGGGGTTCCCGGTGCTCACCGACCGGCAGCGTGCCGCGACGCCGATGCCGCTCAGCGACGTGGCGTTCGTCCCCGACGACCACGCTGCGGCGACCGGTGAGACCCTCGTCCTGCTGCACTGGACGGTGCCGGCCGGGTCCGTCGACGAGTTCCGCGCGCGTGCGGCCCGGCTCGGGAAGAGCCGCCGACGGACCGGTGCGCGGGACTGGAACCTCTACCGTGACGCCGCGACCGGCCCGGACGCGTGGGTGGAGGCCTTCCGGGTCGGGTCGTGGCAGGAGCACGTCGACCAGCACGAGGTCCGGCAGACCGGTGACGACGCCCGGATGCTCGAGGCGGTGCGCGAGGTCGCGGGGGAGCCGCGCGTCGAGCACCTGGTGGCCGTCGGGGTCAGCAGCCCGTCGTCGTCAGCGTGACCTTCGCCACCTCGCCGTTCGCCACGGTGGTCTTCTGCGGGCAGAGGTCGGCGGCGCGCACGGTGACCTCGCCGAGGGGCACTCCGGCGAAGTCCGCGGTGCCACCGGGGAACACCCGCTGGTGCTCGGCGAGCTTGCCGGTCGTGGCGGTGAAGACCTTCACCTCGTAGGCGTGGCTCGCCGCGTTCGACGACACCGTGACCGAGACCTGACCGGTGGAGTCGTGGGCACCACAGCCGGCGAGGGTGAGGACCGCGGCGACGCCGACGACGAACACGGGGACGACACGACGCAGCACGTGCCCCAGGGTACGCCGCGGCTCAGGGCGTGCCGAGCAGCCAGCCGTTGTCCGCCGCCACCCGGAGCGCCTCGGTCGCGTTGCGGGCGGCCGTCTTCCCGATCGCCGACGACAGGTGGTTCCGCACCGTGCCCTCGGACAGGTGCAGGGTGCCGGCGACCCCGGCGACGGTCGGCGCGGTGCGGAACGCGATGAGGACGTCGGTCTCGCGCGGGGTGAGCGGGGACGGCCCGGCGGCGAGCGACTCGGCGGCGAGCACGGGGTCGACGACGCGGAAGCCGCCGGCAACCCGTCGGACGGCGTCGGCGAGCTGTTCGGCGGGGGTGTCCTTCACGACGAAGCCGGCGGCGCCGGACTCGAGCGCGCGGCGGAGGTAGCCGGGACGCCCGAAGGTGGTCACGATGAGGGAGCGGCACGACGGCAGGTCGCGCGCGAGGGTCGCGGCTGCGGTGAGGCCGTCGGCGCCCGGCATCTCGACGTCGAGCAGGGCCACGGTGGCGCCGGAGTCCCGGGCGGCGTCGAGCACCTCGTCGCCGCGGGCGACCTGGGCGACGACCTCGATGTCCCGCTCGAGCGAGAGCAGCGACGCCAGCGCGCCGCGCACGAGCGCCTGGTCGTCGGCGAGCAGGACCCGGATCGTCTCGGTCATCGACTGGTCCTCTCGACCCGCAGCCGGAAGCCGCCCAGGTCGCTCGTGCCCGTGGTCAGCGTCGCGCCGACGGCGTCAGAGCGTTCGCGCAGTCCGCGGAGGCCGTTGCCTCCGGTGACGCTGAACGTGCCGTCCGCCCCCGCCGCGCTGCCGGCGGTCGTCCCCGTCCCGTCGTCGTCGACGGTCAGCGCCGTGCGGGTGAGTGTCACACGGACCCGGCTGGCAGCAGCGTGGCGGATCACGTTCGTCACGCCCTCGCGCAGCACCCACGCGAACAGGCTGCGGACGTCGTCACCGGCCGCGGAGCCGTCGGCGGGCAGCGTCGCGTCGACCTCGGCGGCCTCGAGGGCCGCGCGTGCGGAGAGCAGCTCGGCGTCGAGGTCGGCCTCGCGGTAGCCGCTGACCGCTCGGCGGAGCCCCTGCAGCGCCTCGCGGGAGAGCCGCTCGACGTCCTGCATCTCGGCCTTCGCCCGCACCGGGTCGACGTCGACGAGGCGTGCGGCCAGCTCGGACTTCATCGCGACGACGGTGAGCGAGTGCCCGAGCACGTCGTGCAGGTCGCGCGAGAAGCGGGCCCGCTCCTCGACGACGGCGAGCCGGGTGATCTCGTCCTGTGCGACGCCGAGTCGCTGCTCGGCCTCGCGCTGGCGTCCGAAGAACAGCATCGACGCGCCGACGGACACCGTGATGACCGGCGCGAAGAGGATGCCGCTGTTCACCGCGGTGTCCCAGCCGGTGCTCACGGCGACGAGGAACTGCGCGCCGACGATGCCGAGCACGACGACCCCCGCGACCCAGAACCGCTCGGCGACGAAGCCGGAGAGTGCGGCGACGAGCAGCCACGTCCAGACGGCGAGGGGACCGACCACGAAGAGCAGGAGGCCGGCGAGGAGGGCGACCCCGAGCAGCACGACGACGCGGCCACGCATGCTCCGGCGCCACATCGCCTCCGGTGCGAACAGGTACGCCGCGTACACGACGGCGAGCGCGACGGACGACAGGACGTGCGCCCGCAGGCTCCGGCCGTCGTTCCAGACGGCGATCACCTCGAGCACCTGCCAGAGGAGCGCGAACACCGCGCCGGCGTACCAGCGTCGGCGGCCGATCCGGATGTCGTCGTCGTCCGCGCCCGGCGGGACGGCCCACGGGAAGGAGCGCGGGGACGTCCGGGCAGGCCGGGAGGCGCGGGGTGCGTCGGCCGCGTCCCGCGCCTCCGTCGTGCTGGTCGCCTCGGACATCGGTGCCAGCGTAGGGCCGTCGGTCACTGTCGTGCGGCGTCGCGACGGTAGCGCCACACGATCACCGCGGCGAGGAGGAGCGCCCACCCGGTGAGCACCAGCGCCGGTTCGAGCATCCCCGTCGCCCCGGTGGCCCCGGCGCCCATCTGCCCGATGCGGTTCAGCCAGTACGAGGGGAGCAGGTGCGCGACGCTCGCCATCCAGTCCGGCATGATCGACAGCGGGACCCAGAGCCCGCCGAGGATCGCCAGCCCCATGAAGACCACCATGAACAGCGGCTGCGCGAAGGACGGCTTCGCGAACTGCCCGATCAGGATCGCGATGAGGGCGAACGGCACGACCCCGAGCCAGACACCGAACCCCGCCGCGAGCCAGTGCCCCGGGTCGAGCGACGCGTGCAGGCCGACGGTGGCGACGAGCACGACGATGACGATCGACATCCCGGCGAAGGCCATCGCGGCGATCACCTTCGACACCATGAAGCCCCAGCCGGACAGCGGTGTCACCCGGAGCTGGCGGTTCCAGCCGATCGAGCGCTCGTTGACGATCGCGAACGCCTGGCTGAGCGCGGCCATCATCGCGCCGTAGGACGCCATCTGCAGGGTCGTGACGACGAGGTACTGCAGCCGCGTCGTCGGGTCCGTCTGCGTGCCGAAGGCCGAGCCGAACACGAGCAGCATGACGACCGGGACGGCAAAGGTGAACACCATCGCGCGGACGTTCCGGAGCTGCCGCTTCGTCTCGAGGAGGACGTACCGGATCGGCAGCCGGCCGCTGGTCGTGCTGGCGGTGGCCGGACGGGCGGACGTGGTGGCGGCGGTCGCGGCGCTCATGCGCGGGCCCCTTCGTGCTCGGTGGACGGGGTGGAGTCGGGGTCGTCGGCATGGGTGAGCGCGAGGAACGCGTCGTCCATCGTCGAGGCGACGACCTGGATGTCGTGCGCCTCCGGGTGCGCGGCGAGGAGCGCCCTGAGCGTGTCGTCACTGCGGTCGGTGCGGAGCGTGACGGAGTCGTGCCGAGCCTCCAGGCCGACGACGCCCGGCAGGGCGCGCAACGCGACGTGCGCTGCCGCACCGACGCCTGCGAACCGGACGGTCCGTGTCGCGGTGATCGCCTTGATCTCGGCGGGCGTGCCGTCGGCGACGATCCGCCCGGACCGCATGATGACGATCCGGTCCGCGAAGGTGTCGGCCTCGTCGAGGTAGTGCGTCGCGAACACGACCGTGCGTCCGGCGTCCGTGAACTCGCGCATCGACGACCAGAACGTGTGCCGGGCCTCGACATCCATCGCCGCGGTCGGCTCGTCGAGCACCAGCAGGTCCGGGTCCGAGACGACGGCGACCGCGAACCGCGCCCGCTGCAGCTGCCCACCGGACAGCTTGTTCACCCGACGGCCTGCGATCTCGGTGCACCGTGCGCGGCGGAGCGCCTCGTCGACGGGCATCGGACGACGGTGCGCGGCGGCCACGAGGGCGACGGCGTCGCGGACGGTCATGTCCGGCAGCAGCGCGCCGCCCTGCAGCATCGCGCCGACCCGGCCGGCGACGACCGCCGCCCGGGGGTCCTCGCCGAAGAGCAGCGCCTCGCCGGCGGTCGGTGTGGAGAGGCCGAGCGCGAGGTCGACGGTCGTGGTCTTGCCCGCGCCGTTCGGACCGAGGAGGGCGACGACCTCGCCCGGACGGATCGTCAGGTCGACGCCGTCGACCGCGGCCACGGCGCCGAAGCGCTTGCGGAGCCCACGGAGCTGGATGACCGGAGTGTCGTTCATGTCCTCGAGCCTCGCGCCCGGAGACGGCTCGGACCTCTGGCGGACGTCACGATCCGGGGGTGACATCTGTCACGGCGGCGGTGGCCGCACGTGCCCGGGGGTGTGCCCCGGCGGGATCCGCGTCCTCCGTACTGGGGACTGGGACTGTCCGGTCGGCGCGTTAGCGTGGACGCATGCACCTCGACCCCGCCGTCTCCGACCGCCCAGCGGCGGAAGCCGTCCGGCGGGCAGCGCTGCTCGCCGCCCTCGAGGTCGTGGAGAGCGGCCCCGAGGAGCGGTTCGAACGCATCACCCGCATCGCGCGCGAGGCCTTCGGCGTGAGCGGCTCGTTCCTCAACCTCGCCGGCACCGACTCGCTGACGATCAAGTCGCAGCAGTCCGACGCCGTGTTCGGTCCGGTCATCCCCCTGCAGGACACCTTCTGCGGACGGACCCTCGGCGAAGCCGGCCCCGTCGTCGTGCCCGACGCACGTGCCGACGCCCGGTACGCCGACCTGCCGATGGTCCTCGACGACCCCAACGTCCGCTTCTACGCGGGCGTCCCGCTCCGCGTGGGCGACGACGACGTCAAGGTCGGCACGCTCTGCCTCATCGACCCGCAGCCCCGGACCCTCGAACCGGACGACCTCGCGCTGCTGCAGGAGCTCGGGGTCTGGGCGGAGCGCGAACTCGCCGCCGGCGCCGACGAGGACCGCCTCCGCTCGGTGCTCGCGGGCCTCGAGCCGCACGCCGTCGAGCTCCCCGGGTACCGCGTCGGCGGGATGTCCGTCCCGCACGGGGTCGTCTCCGGCGACTTCCACGACTGGCAGGTCGACGGGGATGCCCTGTCGGTCACCGTCGCCGACGTCATGGGCAAGGGCATGTCGGCCGGGCTCCTCGCCGCCACCATCCGCGGAGCGCTGCTCGCCCGCGCCTCCGAGACGCCGGACCGTGCCGTCGCCGCACTCGAGACCCAGGTCGGCCCCGACCTCAGCCGCGCCGAGTCGTTCGCGACGCTCTTCCACGGCCGCCTGACCCCGTCGACCGGGCGGATGGAGTTCACCGACGCCGGCCACGGCCTCGTGCTGCACCTCCGCGCCGACGGCACCGAGGCGATCCTGCGCTCCTACGACCTGCCGATCGGGCTGCACCCGGTCGGCGCCGACCGGGTGACGGGCTCGCTCGTGCTCGAGCCCGGGGACGCCCTGCTGCTCGTGAGCGACGGAGCGCTCGAGCTCTGGGACTCCACGCTCGCGTCGCTGTCCGTGCTCGGGTCGGTGTGGCGCGACCAGCCGGTCATCGAGACGTTCCTGGCGCGGGTGCGGTCGCGTGCGGCCTCGCACGACCCGGGGGACGACCTGACGGTCGTCGTCGTCGCGCGCGACTGACGCGCGCCCGTTCGTCGAGCGGGCACCGTTCGTCGAGCGGGCACCCGTCGTCCCGCTCGGCGCGCGCGGGTCAGGCGCCGAGACGCTCGATGAGCTCGCGGTAGCGCTCCGCCGTCCGGGTGACGATCGCCTCGGGCAGCACCGGCGGCGTTCCCTGCTTGTCCCAGTTCGCACTGAGCCAGTCGCGGACGATCTGCTTGTCGAACGACTCGGTGCGGTTCCCCGACCGGGCGTCCCAGTAGCGGCTGGAGTCGCTCGTCAGGACCTCGTCGCCGATCCGGATCCGGCCGGAGGTGTCACGCCCGAACTCGAACTTCGTGTCCGCGATGACGACCCCGCGCTCGGCCGCGATCGCCGCCGCCTCGGAGTACACCCGCAGCGAGAGGTCCCGCAGCGCCGCTGCCGCCTCGGCTCCGACGAGCGACACCGTCTGCTCGTAGGAGATGTTCTCGTCGTGCTCGCCCTGCGGTGCCTTGTACGCCGGCGTGTAGATCGGCTCGGGCAGGCGGTCGCCGTTCGACAGCCCCTCGGGGAGCGCGACGCCGCAGACGCTGCCGGACTCCTGGTACTCGACCCAGCCGCTGCCGACCAGGTACCCGCGGACGACGCACTCGACCGGGAACATGTCGAGCGGCATCACGTGCATGGACCGCGACGCGACCGACTCCGGCACCGGGGTGCCGCCGGCGGACGGTGCGATGAGATGGTTCGGGACGTCGGCGAGCCGGGTGAACCAGAAGCGCGACAGGCGGGTCAGGAGCTCACCCTTGCCCGGGATCGGCGGCTCGAGCGCGAAGTCGTACGCGCTGACCCGGTCCGACGCGACGAGGAGCAGCTCGGTGGCGCTCCGGACGTCGGGGGTGCCGGTGGGGACGTAGAGCTCGCGGACCTTGCCGGACGAGACGTGCTGCCAGCCGTCGAGCACGGGCGCGGCGCTCATCGGGTGACCTTCGCGGCGATGTCGGTGCGGAACTGCGCGCCCTCGAGCGTGATGTCGCCCAGGCCGGCGTAGGCGCGCGATCGTGCCTCGGCGAAGTCGGCGCCGGTCGCGACGACGCTGAGCACCCGGCCGCCGGTGGCGACGAGCTCGCCGTCGAGGAGACCGGTCGCGGCGTGCGCCACGGACACCCCGTCGCGTGCGTTCGCGGCGTCGATGCCGGTGATGACGCGTCCGGTCTTCGGGTTCTCCGGGTAGCCCTCGCTCGCGAGCACCACGGTCACGGCGGCGTCCGGTCGGAACGCCGGCTCCGGCGCGGACCCGAGCTGCCCGGTCGCCGCGGCGAGCATGAGGCTGCTGAGCGGCGTGGCCAGACGGGGGAGGACGACCTGCGTCTCCGGGTCGCCGAAGCGCGCGTTGAACTCGATGACCCGGACGCCCTGCTCGGTGACGATGAGCCCGCAGTAGAGGAGGCCGACGAACGGGGTCCCCTCGTGCTCGAGGCGCCGGACGGTGGGCAGGGCGACCAGGTCGGTGACCTCGGCGACGAACGCCTGCTCCGACTCCCAGCGGTCGGCGAGCCAGGGCAGCGGCGAGTACGCGCCCATGCCGCCGGTGTTCGGACCGACGTCGCCGTCGCCCAGGCGCTTGTAGTCCTGGGCGGGGCTGAGCGGGCGGACGTCGTGCCCGTCGCTCAGGAAGAACAGGGAGACCTCTTCGCCGTCGAGGAACTCCTCGACCACGACGTGTCCGTGCTGCAGCCAGTAGGTGGCGTGGTCGATCGCGGCCTGGCGGTCCTCGGTGACCAGGACGCCCTTGCCGGCTGCGAGCCCGTCGGCCTTCACCACGTACGGGGCGCCGAGCTCGTCGATCGCGGCGACGGCTTCCTCGACGGTGCCGGCGTAGACCGGGCGGCCCGTCGGGACCTGGGCCTCGGCCATGATCCGCTTCGCGAACGCCTTCGAGCCCTCGAGCTGCGCGGCGGCCTTGCTCGGGCCGAACACCGGGATGCCCCTGGTGCGGACCGGATCGGCGACGCCCGCGATGAGCGGGGCCTCGGGGCCGACGACCACGAGCTCGACGCCGTTCTCGAGCGCGTACTCGGCGACGAGTGCGCCGTTCGTGGGGTCGAGCGACACCGTCTCGACGTCGGCGGCGATGCCGGCGTTGCCGGGTGCCACCGTGATGACGTGACCGGCCTGCTCCGCGAGGAGGGCCGTGATGATGGCGTGCTCGCGGGCACCGGAACCGAGGACGAGGATTCGCACCCGATCACCCTACCCAGCCCGACTCGCCGCACGCGATGCGACGGCTAGCCTGTGGACATGCCACCGAGGAGGATCGAGGACGCGGACGGGCGTGCGGCACTCACCGCCGTGCAGCAGGGCAGCGCGGCGCGTCCGGCCCTGGCGACGGCTGTCCGGTGGTCGCTCCAGCGCCTCGCCGATGACGTGCCGGGCAACAGCGTCGAGGTACGGGTGCCACCGTTCGCGGCGGTCCAGGCCGTGCCCGGCCCGCGGCACACCCGCGGGACGCCGCCGAACGTCGTCGAGACGGACGCGACGACGTGGCTGGCGCTCGCCACCGGCGCGCTGACCTGGGATGAAGCGGTTGCGCAGTCGCGCGTCAGCGCCTCCGGATCGCGTGCCGACCTGACGGCGTTCCTGCCGGTCCGACTGGACGTCTGACGCGACGCACGTCGACGACGCGAGCGCGGTCCGAGCCGACCTGGCATGCGGACGGGAGGCGCGGTGCGGGCCCGCCACGGGCCTCCAGGACCCGACCACACGCGTTGCTTAGATCCGCTACGCGAATTAGGTAACGCCTACTGATGTGACGTCGGCGACCGCTCGCCTACCGTAGAAGTCGCCGGGATTCGGACCCGACCCGAACGGGTCCGAACCCGGCGACAGGGACCAAGGTACGCGACATTCGTCACACCGTGTCAACCGGTGCGGCGAGTCGTGCTGCATTCCGCAACGAACCTGCGTGATGCGGCCCGGTCCCGGCGTGCGTGGAGCCCGGCGATCAGAGCAGCTCGCTGAGCTCCGTGCGTGCGTGCAGGTCCCACTTCGTGAAGACGCGCGACATGTGTGCGTCGATCGTCCGCACGCTCAGTCCGAGCGTCTCGGCGATCCGCCGGTTGCTGAGGCCCTGCGCCGCCAGGCTCGCGACCTCGTACTCGCGGTTCGTGAGCGGCGTCTTCGTACGCCCGGCAGTCACCGCCATGCCGTGCGTGGCGAGGACGCCCTGCGCCGCGATGATCCGGGTGCGGTCGTCGGCACGGAGCGCGTCCGCGTACTCGACGATCGCAGCGGCGAGCGGTCCGTCCACCTTCGCCGCGGCCGCCCGCATCCGCTCGAGCGAGGCGGCGCTGTCGCGCCCGTGGACCATGTCGTTCGTGTAGTGCAGCGTCTGTGCGTACATGACGTGCGTCCAGGAGCCGTTCGCGGTGCTGCGCTCGATGATCTCGTCGGCGTGCCGGAGCCCCGCCGGGTTGCCGAGCACGGTCTCGGTCCACGCGATCGTCACGGCGACCTGCTCGCCGGTGATCCGCATCGCCCGGAGCGGCGTGGAGCGGGCGCGTTCGAGCGCCGCGGTCGCCTCTTCCGTGCGGCCCGCGTACGCGTAGGACATCGCGAGCCGCGCCCAGGGGTAGGCCGCGAAGCCGCCGTGGTCGGCGACGTCGTAGCGCTCGCAAGCGGCCGAGAACGCGGCGATCGCGTCGTCCCAGCGGCGTCGGGCGATGGCGAGGTTGCCGTCGCCGATGAGCTCGAGCGTGAAGTCGTACTTCAGGTACGGGCTGGACCGACGGACCGGCACCTCGGTGATCAGGTCGGCGATGTCGCCGCGCCAGACCTGCACCTGGTGCAGGACGGAGACGACCTCGCCGACGCTCCACGGGGCGTCCTCCAGGTGTTCGATCGCCGTCGCGAGGCAGGCCCGGCCGAAGGCGGCGGCCTCGTCGAGCCGTCCCGCGGTGGCGAGCGCCATCACGGCACAGGGTGCCAGGCAGAGGAAGGAGAAGGGGACGGTGGCGGCGTGCACGATCCCGGACCGGTCGAGTTCGGCGCGGACCTCGTCGAAACGACCACCCCACCCGATGTGCGCGAGCCGGAGGAGCCGCAGCCGCTCGGCGCCGTCGGGCGTCACGAACCGTGCGGCGACGTCCGTCAGGGCCACCGCCGCCCCGGGGTCGTCGTCGTGGAACTGGCGGATGTTCGCCAGGGTCTCGCACGCCTCGATCACGGCGTGGTCGTCGACCTCGTCGGGAGCCGCGCGGACCACGGCCCAGGCGGCCTCGGCGTCGGAGCGGCCGGCCTCGCGCCCGCTGCTGTAGGAGTGGGCGAGGGACCGGAGGCAGTGTGCGGCGACGCGTTCGGCGGGGCTGAGCGTGGTGCGGAGTGCGGCGGAGGCGAGGGCGATACCGCTCTCGTGCTCCTGCAGCCGGACGGCGACCTGGCTGGCGTCGAGGAGCTGGTCGACCGGGGGGAGCACCCCGCACTCGAGCGACCACAGCGCCGCCCGGAGCCGCGCTGCGGGCGAGGAGCCCTCGGGGCGATCGGTGCGGAAGGCGTTGGCGCGGGCGAACAGGGCCGTGCGTCGGGCGACCGGGACGAGCGCTCGGACGACCTCGCCGACGAGCGGGTGCGACGGCCGGACGACCGCGGTGCCGTCCTCGAGCGTCTCGACGCGGACGAGCCCGAGTGCCACCACCCGATCGACGTCCCCGCCGGTGACGAGTCCGAGCAGCCGGGCGAGGGGGATCGGGTCGGCGAGGGCGACGATGTCGACGACGTCGCGGAGGTCCTCCGGCAGCGTGCCGAGCTCGGTGCGGTACATGTCGGCGAGGCTGTTCGACGCGGTGACCCGCCCCCGCCAGTACCACCCGGACGAGGTCTGTTCGAGGGCGCCCGAGGCGAGTGCTGCCCGCACGACCTCGCGGACGTAGAGCGGGTTGCCGGCCGTCGCCCGGTGCACCCGCTCGGCAGAGGCGGTCTCGAGCTGGGCCCCGAGCGCCTCGGCGATGAGCGACGAGGTCTCGTGCAGGTCGAGCGGCTCGAGGTCGATGCGCTCCAGCAGGTCGTCCTGCCAGAGCGCGCGGAGGGGTTCGGACAGGGCCGCGAAGTCGCGGCAGGTGAGCACCAGCCGTGCGCCCTGCTCGCGCACGAGCCAGGCGACGTAGCGGGCCGAGATCGCGTCGAGGTGGTCGGCGTCGTCCACGCGCAGCAGCACGTCGCGGTCGGCGAGGTCCTCGATGGCCTGGAGCCGCTGTTCGGCGCTGCCGCCGTGCACGAGGTCCGTCAGCGAGGTGGGCAGCTCGCCGAACCGCTCCGAGACGGCACCGAACGGCATCGACCGGCTCGCGGCCACGGCGGTGATCGGCACCACGACGGTGCGTCCCGTGGGGTCCCGACCGGCGACGCGGTCGGTGACCCGTGCGGCCGACGAGCTCTTGCCGAGCCCGGGAGCACCGACGAGTGCGACGCTCCACCGGTGCTCGGCCACGACGGAGACGGCGCGGTCCTCTTCGCGACGCTGGAGGATCGGCCACGCGACGCGGGCGGGCACGCGGGGCGCTCGGCCCCGTCCGGGAGCCATCCGTTCGCGCATCCGCCTCACCTCCTCTGCGTGGGATACCGGTCGGTCTGGAACCATCCTCTCCCGGAACGAGCCGACCGGACAGGCCGGAGCACGTCCCACAGTGGGGGACAATGGAGACGTGAGCGACACCGATCGACCCGACGAACGACCGGCCCCGGCGCCGAACGCCGTCTCCTCCTCCGACGAGGTCACGATCCGTCGTGCCCCGAAGTTCGGCGTGTTCATCGTGGGCGGCGCGGTCCTCGGCTTCGTCGCGACGCTCATCGTGGTGTCGCTGACCATGAACATCGACCGCGGCGACCAGCAGGAGACCTCGAGCTTCGGCAGCCTGGTGGGGTACTTCAGCCTGTGGGGCGTCACCATCGGCGCCTTCATCGGCGCCGTCGTCGCGGTCGTCCTCGACCGTGTGTTCTCCCGTCGTTCGGCCCGCCTCACCGCGGAGCGCGTCGAGGTCGAACTGCCCCCGGAGACGGTGGACGGCGAGATCGAGGACCACGGCGACGCTCCGGAACGCGGCGACCAGACGCGGTAGACGCGACCCCGTGAACGCCGGGAGGCGCGGTGCCAGCTGGCACCGCGCCTCCCGTCCGTGGTCCGTCGCGTTCGCGACCCCCGCTCAGCTGAGCTGGTTGGCCTCGACCCAGGACAGGTACTCCGGGCTGACGGTGCCCGTCACGTACTCGCCCGTGAAGCAGCTCATCTCGAGGTCCGTGACGTCGGAGCCCTCGATGATCGCATCGCGCATGTCGCCGATCTCCTGGTAGATCAGGTGGTCGCTGCCGAGCACCTTGTTGATCTCCGGGATCTTCCGGTCGTGCGCGATCAGTTCGGCGCGGGTCGGCATGTTGATGCCGTACACGTGCGGGTACCGGACAGGGGGAGCGGCACTCGTGAACGTGACCTCGTTCGCCCCGGCGGCGCGGGCCATCTCGACGATCTCCTTGCTGGTCGTGCCCCGCACGATCGAGTCGTCGACGATGAGGATGTTCTTGCCCTTGAACTCGGACGACATCGCGTTGAGCTTCTGACGGACGGACCGCTTCCGCTCCGCCTGCCCCGGCATGATGAACGTCCGGCCCACGTACCGGTTCTTGTAGAAGCCCTCGCGGTACTCGATGCCGAGCTTCTGCGCGACCTGCATCGCTGCGGGACGGCTGGAGTCCGGGATCGGCATGACCACGTCGATGTCGCCCGTCGGCGCGTACTGCGCGATGGTGTCGGCGAGACGGTTGCCGAGGCGGAGTCGGGCGTCGTACACCGAGATCCCGTTCATCACGGAGTCGGGACGGGCCAGGTAGACGTACTCGAACGAGCACGGCACGAGGCGCGGGTTCCGCGCGCACTGGCGGGCGTGCATCGTGCCGTCCATCTCGATGAACACGGCCTCGCCCGGGGCGACGTCGCGCACGATCTCGTAGCCGCCGGACTCGAGCACCAGGGACTCGGACGCCACGACCCACTCGGACTTGCCGGCGTCGTCGAACTTGTGCCCGAGGATGAGCGGCCGGATGCCGAACGGGTCGCGGAACGCCAGCAGACCGTGACCGGCGATGGTCGCGATCGCGGCGTACGACCCCTCGACCCGCTCGTGCACGCGCTCGACCGCGTCGAACACCTGCCCCGGGTCGAGGTCCTTGCCGCGCACCTGCCCCTGGAGCTCGTGCGCGAGCACGTTCACCAGCAGCTCGGTGTCGGAGCTCGTGTTGAGGTGCCGACGGTCGATGTCGAACAGCTCACGGGTGAGCTCCCGCGTGTTCGTCAGGTTGCCGTTGTGCACCAGGACGATGCCGTACGGCGCGTTCACGTAGAACGGCTGGGCCTCTTCCTCGTTGCTCGCCGCGCCCTTCGTGGCGTACCGGACGTGGCCGAGGCCCATCGTGCCGAGGAGGGCACGCATGTCACGGGTCCGGAAGGACTCCCGCACGTGACCGCGGGTCTTGTGCATGTGGTGGATGTGACCCTCGACCGTGGCGATGCCCGTCGAGTCCTGTCCCCGGTGTTGCAGGAGGAGCAGAGCGTCGTAGATGGATTGGTTTGCAGGCCCCTGCGCAACGAGGCCGACGATGCCGCACATTCGCGGAGTGCTCCAGACCGTAGAATCGGGTGGTACCGAACAAGTCTGCCATGCCCAAGCGGAGGACTACGCATGCCCAACCCGTACGCAGAGGCCGGCGTGGACACCGCTGCCGGTGACCTCGCAGTCGAGCTCATGAAGTCCGCCGTGTCGGCGACGCACAACACGTCCGTGCTGGGGGGTGTGGGCGGATTCGCCGGACTCTACGACGTCTCGTTCCTGAAGGACTTCGAACGACCGCTGCTCGCCACCTCGACCGACGGCGTCGGCACGAAGGTCGCCATCGCGCAGGCGATCGACAAGCACGACACCATCGGCCAGGACCTCGTCGGCATGGTCGTCGACGACATCGTGGTGGTCGGCGCCACCCCGCTCTTCATGACGGACTACATCGCCTGCGGCCGCGTCGTGCCCGGGCGGATCGCGGACATCGTCGCCGGCATCGCCCGCGGCTGCGCCGAGACCGGCACCGCGCTGGTCGGCGGCGAGACGGCGGAGCACCCCGGCCTCCTCGGCCCGGACGACTACGACGTCGCCGGTGCCGCGGTCGGTGCGGTCGAGGCCGGCTCGCAGCTCGGCGCGCACCTCGTGCAGGACGGTGACGTCGTCCTGGCGATCGCGTCCTCCGGGCTGCACTCGAACGGGTACTCCCTCGTCCGGCACATCCTGTCGTCGCGCGGCGTGGGCTACACGGACACGCTCCCGGAGCTCGGCGGCCTGGTGGGCGAGGCCCTGCTCGAGCCCACCCGCCTCTACACGGCACCGCTGCTGTCCGTGATCGCCGCGCACCCGGGTGCCGTGCACTCGCTGTCGCACGTCACCGGCGGGGGCATCGCGGCGAACCTCGCCCGCGTCCTGCCCGTCGGTTCCTGGGTCGAGGTCGACCGCGCCACGTGGGAGCCCCTGCCCGTGTTCCGGGTGCTCGCCGACATGGCCGGCACCCCGATCGAGGACACCGAGGGCACGTGGAACCTCGGCATCGGCATGTTCGCCGTCGTCTCGGCCGCCGCTGCGTCGGACGTCGTCGCGTCGCTCGGGGCCGCTGGGCTCGCATCGTGGTCCGTCGGGACGATCTCGACCGGCGCGCGCGACCTCACCGGGTTCGAGCAGGGTGCGAAGGGCGTCGACGGCGGTGCCGTGCGGCTCGTGGGGAGCTACGCGGGCTGAGGCGCACGCTCGGGCTCGCGCTCGTCCCGGGTGTGCGCCTGGCCTGGGTTCCGACGTGGAACGACGAGGTCGATGTCGTACGACATCGACCTCGTCGTTCGTTGCACACGCTGGTCGTTGCGGTCGCGGGAGGACGACAGAACCGATGTCGTGCGACACCGACGATGTCGTTCCGCGTCGGCCGCCAACACCTGCGCATACGAACTGCGCACACGCGAAGACCGCAAGGGCGCTCACGCACAGACGCCGCGCTCCCGAGGGGATGCGCGGCGTCGACGCTGAGCCGTGGTGCTGAGCCGAGGGTGCAGGTCAGGCGGACTTGTTCTGGTCCTGTTGGGTCTCGAGCTCGTCGCCCTCGCCGTACTGGTCATCACCGTATTGGTCTGCCCAGCGGTCGACGTAGGAGTTCTCGTCCGAGTGCTGCCCGGCGGAGAGCTCGCGTTCGAGCGCACCGTAGTTCGTCTCCGGGCTGAAGTACTTCAGCTCCCGGGCGACCTTGGTGTGCTTTGCCTTCTGACGGCCGCGCCCCATGCGTGACCCCCTCGTGATCGGCTCTGGTCCGGTCCTGGCGGGAGAGGAGTCACCCGGGGGATCCGAACGGTTTCGTGGTTGAAATCTGCCGATCACTCTACCATGTACCCCGATCTGGACGTCGCCGCGACGGTCCCGCGCACAGCAGAATCGAAGTGATGACAGACGACGCCCCGCCCCCGGCCGAACAGCACGCCCAGGTCGTGGTGATCGGCGCGGGACAGGCCGGTCTCTCCGTGGGATACCACCTGCGCCGACTGGGCCTCGAGCCCGGCAGCGACTTGCTGCTCCTGGACCGGGCCCCGAGCACCGGCGGAGCGTGGCAGTTCCGCTGGGAGGCGCTCCGCCTCGGCGCGGCGCACCGGGTGCACGACCTGCCCGGGATGAACGCGATGGGGCTCCGGTTCGACGACGCCGATCGCGCCCGGCCCGCCCGTGACGTCGTCGGCGAGTACTACCGGCGGTTCGAGCAGCACTACGACCTGCGGGTCCGACGACCGGTCGCGGTGTCGTCCGTTTCCCGCATCGACGAGCACGCGGCTCCCGGCGCGTCGGCGCTCTGCGTCGCCACGCGCTCGGGCGACGGGCGTCCGAGCCGGATCAGCGCAGAGGTGGTGGTGAACGCCTCGGGCACCTGGGGGACGCCGTTCGTCCCGTGGTACCCCGGCCGTGACGTGTTCCGGGGGCGGCAGGTCGACACGACGGAGTACCGCAGCGCAGCGGAGTTCGCCGGGCAGGACGTCGTCGTGGTCGGCGGGGGGACGAGCGCGATCGGGTTCCTGCTCGAGTTGGACGGTGTCGCCGCACGCACCCGGTGGTTCACACGGCGCCCGGTGGTCTGGTCGGACTCGTCGGCGCTCGACGTGGAGTCCGCGGTGGCCGCCGTCGACGAACAGGACCGGGCTGCCCGGGCGGGGGAGACCCTGCCGAGCATCGTCAGCGGTACAGGCGTCCCGGTGTCGCGGCGGATCCGGGCCGGCATTGACCGCGGCGTGCTCCGGGAGTCCCCGATGTTCGCGCGCCTCGACGAGACCGGCGTGGTGACGGCCGAGGGAGAGCACGTGCACGCGGACGCCGTGGTGTGGGCGACGGGCTTCCGAGCCGACCTCCGGCACCTCGCGCCGCTGCACCTCCGCACCTCGGCCGGCGGGATCGTGGTGGAGGACGGACGATCGGTGGACGAACCGCGACTGTTCCTCGCCGGGTACGGGCCGCAGGCGTCCACGATCGGCGCGAACCGTGCCGGGCGTCGGATCGCGCGTCAGGTCACGGACGTGCTCGCGGGCCGCTGACCTCGCACCGAACGAGGCGCGGGCCCTGCATCCGACGCGTGGGCAGGCAGCGGAAGGGTCCCGTCAGGCGGGGAGGGGCTCCTCGACGCCACGGCGACGGCGGGACGCCCGGAGGAACAGCGCGTCGACCGAGATGCGCCCGGGGCCGGTGAGCGCCACCGCGAGGGACGCCACGGCGAGCACGAGCACGTACTCGAACCCGCCGTCCTGCGAGAAGAAGCCCGCCGTGGCGTGGACGAGGAACCCCGCCACGACCATGTCGACCGCGAGGAGCGCCCCCACGATCCGGGTGGCGACGCCGAGCACGAGCAGCACCCCGCCGACGAGTTCGAGCCCGACGACGAGGGGCTCCGCGACCTCGGCGAGCGGGACGCCCATGCCCGAGAAGCCCTGGGTCACCGAGGGGATCCCCTGCGCCGCCTTCTGGGCGCCGTGGGCGATGAACACCACCCCGAGGACGATGCGGAGCGCGGTCAGGCCGATGGAGGTCGATGTCGTTCGCATGGCGACGAAGCTAGCGGTTGACACGTCATCGACGACTCTCGTTCGAGGGACTGCTCGGACATCACTAGGACATCACCACGACTTGACCAGAACATGCCCAGAACATGCCCAGAACATGCCCAGCCCGGGGTCCGCAGAAGGGCGGACCCGCTCTCAGGAACCGCTGCCGCGCCCGGTCTGCTGCTGCAGCCGGTCGATGTGCTCGGACGCCTCGGCCTTGGTGAGGTCGGCGGGGAGTTCCTCGCCGGCCTCGCGGGCGAGGGTGTCGAGGTAGCTGCGCTGCGGGCCGGTCATCGGCTCGTCGCCGGTCACCCAGTCCTCGGGGTCCTTGCTGGCGTCGGTCGACGGGTCGGGCCGGGGCCGCCGAGGGTCTCCGGGGCGTCGTGCTCGTCGGACGGCGGGGTCTGGGACAGGTCTGCGTCACTCATGGCCGCGACGCTACGCCGGACCCCCGACCGCGACGCCCACCACCGTGTCCCCCGACCGACCCCGGCGAGACGCTCAGTCGGGGACGGGCCGGTACCGCACCAGGTCCGGGCCGATCGAACTCGCCGCGATCGGCACAGTCCGCTCGCCCTGACGGATCCAGATCGTCGCTGCCCGCTCGTCGATCCGCTCGACCTCGTGCAGCTCGCCGTCGAGCAGCACCGAGGCGCTGACGAGCACGTGGCCCGTGGCGGGGCGGGGCGGGAGTCCGACGACGTCGTCGTCGAAGGTCTCGTACCGCCCGGGTGACAGGAACGGCGACACCGGGGCCGTGACGACCTCGAGGCCCTCGTCGACGGCGCGGACCGAGACGAGCCGGACGGCCTGGTCGGTGGGCAGCGGCACGTCCACGACGGGAGCGTCCGCAGAGCCGGCCAGTGCGCGGAACGCAGGCCGACCGTCGGGGGCGAGCCGTGCCTCCAGGCCGTCGACGCGGACCCGTCCGCGACCGCGCGAATCCGCGTAGGTGCCGGGTTCGAGGCCGGAGCGACGCGCCTCGAGACGGGACACGACGACGCGGTCCGGTCGGTACCAGTCGCGGAGGGTGGCGGGGTCCACCCAGCCGATGCTCGCGGCGCCGCGTGCGAGCGCTGCCGACTCGTCGGCGGCGCGTTCGTCGATCGCGCCGAGCGGGTGCTCACCGCGGACGGGGACCAGCCCTTCGTAGGGGCCGCTGGCGGAGGGCTCGTGGTCGAGCACCTCGACCCGCTTGGAGACCTTGCCGCCGTGCCCGTCGAACGTGGCGAACGTGCGCAGGTCGGAGATCGTCATGACGTCAGATGCTACGACGCCGGACCGGCGCGACGCACGGCCGGCCGGTCGCGGGTGCGCTACGACGCACGGCCGTCGTTCCGCGGCGGTGACGGGACGAGGACGGACATCTCACCGGTGCACTGGGCCTGGTCGACGCCCTCGGCGGGACCCGCCGGCCGGGTGGCACGACGCGGCTGCAGGCTGTTGCGCTGCGCCGACCGGAGCAGCCGGTCGTCCTGTGCGTCGTGCTGGAACACCCCGTCCGGCGAGCGGCGGAGGGCGGGGCGGATCGGCTCACCGCGGCGCTCCTGTCCGGGCAGCGGACGCGACCGGCGACCGTAGAGCAGCTCCGACGAGTCGAGGAGCCACGGCACGAGCGCGACGGTGACGCCGTGCACGAGCAGCAGCTTCTTGCGGATCCGACGGCCGCGGTGGTTGTGCAGGAGCCCCTCCCACCAGTGGCCGACGACGAACACGGGCGTGTAGACGGTGACGACCTCGGAACCGTGCTCGAGCCGGTGCGCCTTGATGTACTTGATCAGGGGCATCGAGATGTCCCGGTACGGGCTCGGGATCATCGTCAGCGGGACCTCGATGCCGTGCGCCGCCCACTGCTCGCGGAGCCGTGCGGCATCGGCGTCGTCGATCGCGACGTGCACCGCCTCGAAGCTCGCGTGCTTCGCGGCGATCGCGTAGTCGAGCGCCTTCAGGACGGGCTTCTGCAGTTTGTTCACCAGGACGATCGCGTGGTCGCCGGTCGCGCCGAACTGGGTCTCGACGTCCGCCTCGATCTCGTGCGAGACGTCGCGGTAGTACCGGTTCACGCCGAGCATCAGGACGAAGAGGATCGGCATGATGACGAAGACCAGCCACGCGCCGTGGGTGAACTTCGTGATGGTCACGATGACCAGGACGACGAAGGTGAAGGTCGCGCCGATCGCGTTGATGGTCAGGGAGCGGTACACCTGGCCGCGGTTGAGCGGCTCGCCGTCCTCGACCCCGGCCTCGCCGCGCGCCGCCATGCCCGCCCGGTCCGCCCGCAGCAGCCGTGTCCAGTGCCGCACCATGCCGCTCTGCCCGAGCGTGAACGACACGAACACGCCGATGATGTAGAGCTGGATCAGGCTCGTGACGTTCGCCCGGTAGACGATGAGCAGCGCCGCCGCGACGAGCGCCAGCACGATCACGCCGTTCGAGTAGATGAGCCGGTCACCGCGGGTGGACAGGGCCTTCGGCGCGTACGAGTCGCGCGCGAGGATCGAGCCGAGCAGCGGGAACCCGTTGAACGCCGTGTTCGCGGCGAGGAGCAGCACGGCTGCCGTAGTGGCCTGGATCACGAAGAACAGGACCGTGTTGTTACCGAACGTCGCTGCCGCGATCTGCGCGATGAGGGACCGCTGCGGCGTCGTGGCGCAGGCCGCGAAGCCCTGCAGGTCGCAGGCGTTCTCGGCGTAGTGCACCCGGGACAGCAGCGCGAGGGTGATCAGGCCGACGAACAGCACGATCGCGATCGACCCCATGAACACGAGGGTCATCTGCGCGTTCTTGACCTTGGGGCGTCGGAAGGCCGGCACGCCGTTGGCGATCGCCTCCACACCGGTCAGCGCGGAACAGCCGGACGCGAACGCACGGAGGAGCAGCAGGATGAAGGCTGCCTGCGTCGTGTGCTCGACGTTCTGCGCCGAGTAGGCGGCGGACTCGGCGACCGGGGTGTTCCCGAGCGCTGCCCGGAACAGGCCGGTGACCACCATCACGAAGACGGATCCGACGAACAGGTAGGTCGGGACGGCGAAGGCCTTGCTGGACTCGCGGACGCCGCGGAGGTTCGCGGCGGCGAGGAGCACGACGAAGAGCAGTGCGAGCTCCACGCGGAACTCGTTGAGCACCGGCAGCGCCGAGATGATGTTGTCCACGCCGGAGGCCACCGAGACCGCGACGGTCATCACGTAGTCGACGAGCAGCGCGGACGCGACGACGAGCCCGGCCTTCTCGCCGAGGTTCCGGTGCGCCACCTCGTAGTCGCCGCCGCCGGACGGGTACGCCTTGATGAGCTGCCGGTAGGACGCGACCACGACGAGCAGGAGCAGCACGACGAGTGCGGCGACCCACGGGGCGAAGGTGAGGAACGACATCCCGCCGAGCAGCAGGATCATGAGGAGCTCCTGCGGCGCGTACGCCACGGAGGACAGCGGGTCACTCGCGAAGATGGGCAGCGCCAGGTGCTTCGGGAGGAGCTGTCCTTCGAGCTTCTCGGAGGGGAGTGGATCCCCGATCAGTCGTGCTTTCAACGACCGGATCTCGTTCGTCACGAGCGGCAAACCTACTCATTTCCGGGCGCGAGTCAACACGGGTGGCCGGACCGTTATTCCGCCTTCGCCGAACAACCGCCGCCCGGAACACCGCAGACCCCTTGCGGTTGACGCTGCGTCAACCTCTACGGTGACCTGCATGAGGGATTCGACAGACACCGGTGGTGCAGCTGCGAAAGCACCCCACGGCATCGCCGACGTGGCGCGTTCCGCAGGCGTGTCGAGCCGCACGCTGCGGCACTACGACGCCATCGGGCTGCTGCCCGCGACGGCGGTCGGCGAGGGCGGACTCCGCCGCTACGACGACCGCGCGCTCGTCCGGCTGCAGCGCATCCTGCTGCTCCGCGGCCTGGGGCTCGGCCTGTCCGAGATCCGCCGGGTCCTCGACGGGGAGCAGGACGACGTCACCGCCCTCACCGCGCACGTCGCGCTGCTCGAGCGGGAGCGGGACCGGATCGCCCGGCAGCTCGCGGCCGTGCGCACCACCATCACCAGGATCGAGGAAGGAGTCGACATGAACACCACGGACGCGTTCGACGGGTTCGACCAGACGAGGTTCAAGCGGGAGGTGTCCGAGCGCTGGGGCGCCGACGCCTGGGACCGCGGCGCACGCTGGTGGGATTCGAAGGACCCCGCCGCGAAGGAGGCGTTCCAGGCGGAACAGCGCGCGATCGCCCAGGACGCGGCAGCGCTCGCCGCGTCGGGCGACGGCCCGGCGTCGGACGCCGGGATCGCGCTGGCGCGGCGGCAGTTCGCGTGGCTGGCCCAGGCGACGCCGCCGGCCGAGCTGACGGCGGACCGGTTCCGCACGCTCGCCGACATGTACGTGCAGGACGAGCGCTTCACGCACGCGTACGAGTGGGCCGGCGCGGGGGCGTCGCGTGCGCTGCGGGACGCGATGCACGCGCTCGCCGACCGCGGGCTCTAGCCAGCGGGAGCGGCACCGCCGGCCCGGCCGGAACCAGGTTCCGGACCCCGCACCACGGAACATCGTGGTGTCGTGTCCGGAACCTGGTTCCGCGCCGACTGCCTGGAGGCGCGGGGCGCGACCGCCTGTCGGCGCGCGCCCGTCAGAGGGACTTGCGCAGTGCCTCCAGGCCGTCCCGCAGGCGGGTCACGGTGTCACCCGTGAGCGACCCGCGCGTCGCGCGGCGACGCAGGTCCGCACGCACCTGCTGCCGGAACGACGCGAGCGCCATCTCGACGTCGCGGAGTGCTCGGGCACCTTCGGACGGCACGTCGACGGGCTCGTCGGCGGTCTGCCCGCGGGGTGCCTGGGCGCTGGCGGCGAGGTCGGCGCGGAGGGACCGCATCGCCTCGCCGACCGAGGCGCGGACCCCGTCGGCGAGGGACTTCACCGAGTCGTTCACACCGTTCTCGACCGCGGCGATCTCGTCAGCGCGGGCATCGAGCTCGGCCCGGCCGGCCTCGGTGATGGCGTAGACGGTCTTGCGGCCGTCGGCGGACTTCGTGACGAGGCCCTCTTCCTCGAGCTTCGCCAGTCGCGGGTAGACAGTGCCGGCACTCGGGACGTAGGTGCCGCCGAAGCGGTCGCCGAGGGCCTGGATGACCTCGTACCCGTGCATCGGGTGGTCGGCCAGCAGGACGAGCAGGTAGAGGCGCAGGTGGCCGTGCGCGAACACGGGACTCATTCGGGCACCTCGCTGTCCGTGGTCGTGGTGGTCGTGGTCGGTGCGACGGGCGGCGCGTGCAACACCGCGATGTCGCCGGAGACCGAGTTCACCTTGAGGTCGAGCCACTGCCCGGACAGTTCCCCGCCCTGCTTGACGTACGAGCCGCGGACGCCACGGATCTCGGCGTCGTCGAACTGCAGCTTGCCGGACGCGGTGCTGACGGTGCAGCGGTAGGGGACCCCGTCCTCGAGACGGACGCTCACCGAACCGGACACGGTGTTGACCCGTGCCGAGTCCGGGGTGCCGTGCAGGTCGAGCACGACGTCGGCGGAGACGCCGTCCGCCGAGAACCGCGGGATCGCACCGGTGGCCACGACGTCACCGGACACCGTGTGCACGGTGAGCGCGCCGTCGAGGTCGCGGATGGTGGTGGTGCCGGACACCGCGTTGACGGTCAGGTCACCCACGAGCCCGTCGACGACGAGGTCGCCGGACACCGTGTTGAGCGTCGCGCCGCGGTCGGTGCCGGAGAGCAGCGCGCCCGCCGAGACCATGCCGAGCGTCACGCCGGCGTCGCGGGGAACGAGCACGCTGACGTCGGCGTGCGCCTTGCCGCGGAAGGACTTCAGGAACCCGATGGGGTCGTCCCACCGGATCTGGGGGTGGTCGATGGTGAGCGTGTCGCCGTCCAGCTCGATCTTGAGCGGCTTGCCGGACACGCTGTGCACCTCGACGCGGGCGGTCGGCTCGTCGTGCGCGACGACGTCGACCTGACCACCGGCGAGTCCCACGCGCAGCGTGCGGACGATGCCGGTGTCGATCACCTTCGGCTCCTCGACGAGCCATTTCTCCTGGGCCATGTTGCATCCTCCAACTCGCGATGTATCGCGTCTGTGGCAGACACGTTATATCGCGACCTGGCAGTGCGCAAGAGCGTCAGGCGACTTCCGAGACGGAGGCGGGACGCGCCTCCAGGCCGACGCGTTCGGACGGCGCGACGCTCGTGCGCTCCGGACTCCACGGGAACCGGCGGAACAGGGGCATCAGCGGCTGGACCATCGGACCGATCGCGAAGGCCGCGACGACCGTACCGACGCCGACGTCACCGCCGAGGAACCAGCCGATCACGACGACCGTCACCTCGATCAGGGTCCGCGCCAGCCACACCGGCCAGCCGAGCCGCTCGTGCAGGCCGACCATCAGGCCGTCCCGAGCACCCGTGCCGAAGCCCGCACCGATGTAGAACGCGGTGGCGACGGCGAGGAGCAGCAGTCCGGCGACGAACAGCAGGACGCGGCCGAACAGCTCCGACGGTGTCGGCACCAGCCACAGGACGAGGTCGGCGGACGGCCCGATCGCCAGGGCGTTGAGGAGCGTCCCGATGCCGGGCTTCTGGCGGAGCGGGATCCAGAACAGCAGGATCACGCCGCTCGACACCACGGTGATGACGCCGAACGACCACGGCACGACGTTCTCGAGACCCTCGGTGAGGACCGTCCACGAGCTGACCCCGACGACGGCGCGGACCTGCAGCGCGGTGGAGGCGCCGTAGAGGAACAGGCCGACGAAGAGCTGGGCGAAACGGAGCGTGAGGGCGGTCGAGCGGGGCATGGCTCGATGCTGGTGCGGATTGGACTGCACGTCGAGAGCCAATCCCGGTACCGTGGATCCATGATCCCGGTCCTCCTCAGTGCCCGATCCGCCGCGCTCCTCCTCACCGACTGGCGCGCCGGCACCGACGCACCGGCGTACGAGGCGCTGTCCGACGCCCTGCGTGTCCTGGTGATCGACGGCCGCATCCCGCAGGGTGTGCGGTTGCCGGCCGAACGCGGACTCGCGACCGCGCTCGGCGTCTCGCGCACCACGGTGGCGAACGCGTACTCCCGGCTCCGCTCCGACGGCTTCGTCGTCTCGGTCCGGGGCTCCGGCAGTGTCGTGCGGCTGCCCGCAGGGCTCATCGGACGGCCCGACCCGGAGCGGCTCGGCGGTGTGGTCGAGGACGACGTGCTCGACCTCCGGAAGGCCGCACTCCATGCTGCGCCCGGCCTCGCCGAAGCGGTGGAACGGGCGACGCGGCACGTGCCCGCGGCGCTCGCCGGGATCGGCTACGACACCGTCGGCGACCCCGGGCTCCGTGCGGCGATCGCCGACCGGTACACCGAGCGGGGGCTGCCGACCGACCCGTCGCAGATCGTCGTGACGATCGGCGCACAGCACGCGATCGCCCTGCTCGCCCGGGTGCTCGTCCGTCGCGGCGACGCGGTGCTCGTCGAGTCACCGACCTACCCGCACGCACACGAGGCGTTCCGCGAAGCCGGCGGGCGGCTGGTCGGCGTCCCCGTCGACGCACGGACCGGGTGGGACCAGGCGGCGCTCGAGACCACGCTGCGACGGACGGCGCCGGCGGTGGCGTACGTGATGCCGGAGCTGCACAACCCGACCGGGGCGACCATGTCCGGGGCGGCACGGGAGCGGCTCCTCGCGGTCGCGGCGACCACCGGGACGACGGTGATCGCGGACGAGACGATGGGGGAGCTGCGGATCGACGGGTCGCCGGAGCTGCCGTTGGCGGCGTGGGGCGGGGGTTCCGGTGCGTCGGTCGTCATGATCGGGTCGGCGGACAAGGTGTTCTGGGGCGGGCTGCGCATCGGGTGGATCCGCGCGTCGCCCGATCTCCTGCAGCGGCTGCTCCTCGCCCGCCCGACGGGCGACCTCGGCACACCCGTCCTCGACCAGTTGGTCGCCAGGGAGCTGGTCCCACGGACGGCGGCGGTCCTGGAGGCGCGGCGTACATACCTCCGACAGGGTCGGGACGACGTCGTGGGCGCGTTGCGTGCGCGGCTCCCCGAGTGGGACGTCCCGTCCCCGGCGGGTGGGTTGACGACGTGGGTGGGCCTCGGGCGTCCGGTGTCGAGCGCGTTGGTGCTCGCCGCGCGGGCCGAGGGGGTGGTGCTCGCGTCCGGAGGGGTGTTCGGGCCGGACGGCGGGTTCGAGCGGTTCCTGCGCGTGCCGTTCACGATGCCGCCCGCCGACCGCGTCCGGCTCGTCGACGTGCTCGAGCGGTCGTGGGCTCGGATCGGTGGTGACGCAGCCGGGGTCCGGGGATCGCTCGCCGCGGTGGTGTGACCACTGCGTCCCGCCGTCATCCTGTGGGGTGACGCGCGCGGGCGCTTCTCGCTCCGCGGGGTGATGCGGCGTGGCCACTCGGCGCGGGACCCTGGGGGCATGGCTGCTCAGACCGTCCACACCGCTGCTCCGCGTCCCGCCACCGGTGCCGTCGCCGCGGTGCCGGCCGCTGCCCGGGTCTCGATGGCGCTCACGGGCGCGCTGCTCGCCGGCGTCCTCACATCCTTCGGGCAGGCCGTGCCCGGACTGTCGTCCGTGTCGAACTCCGCGGGCCCCTGGTTCGTGGTGGCCGTGGCCCTCTGCGTCCTCGCCGGGGTCCGTGCCGGCCGCGTCGCGCTGCCGCTCGCGATGGCCCTCGGCGTCGTGCTCCTCGAGCTCATGCACGTCGGCTACTGGGCGACGTCCAACCTCCGCGGGTACCCCGACTTCCTGTCGGTCACGAACTTCTGGGTCCTGATGGGGATCCCGGCGGGGCTGCTCGCCGGCGCCGTCGCCGTGTCCGTCCGTGCGCCGGACGTACGGTGGCGCGGAGCGGCGCTCGGGGTGACGGCGGCGATCCTCGTCGGCGAGGGCGTCCGGGCGCTGCTCCAGATCGCGGCGACGACCGGGGTGGTCGCCTGGATCGTCGAGATCGCGGTCGGCGTCGCCGTGCTCGTGTTCAGTGTGCTGACCGCCCGGACGCCGCTCGGCCGCGTCGTGGCGCTCGGGACCGGCGTGCTCGGCACCGTCGGGGTGCTCGCCGCGTACCTCGCGCTCGGCGGGTAGCGGGCCGTCCCGACCGGACCGCGGGTTCTCCACGGATCCGTCGGATCGCGTCCGCGCTCGGTCGTCCCCTGGAAAGATCGGACCGTGCACCTCCTCTCGGTCTTCAGCCTCCGCAACCGGGCCCTCATCGCGCTCGTCACGATCGTCGTCGCGGTGTTCGGCGCCATCGCGCTGACGAGCCTCAAGCAGGAGCTCATCCCGAGCGTCCAGTTCCCCCAGGTCGCGATCGTCAGCGCGTACCCCGGTGCCACGCCCGAGGTCGTGTCGAACGACGTCTCCACGAAGATCGAGCAGGGGATCCAGGCGGTCCCGGACCTCAAGTCCACGACAGCCACCTCGTCCACCGGGCAGAGCGTCGTCTCCGCCGAGTTCGCCTACGGCTCGAACCTGGCGAGCGCCGAGGACAAGATCCAGACCGTCGTCAACGCGCTGTCGCTGCCGGACTCGGTGCAGACGCAGATCGTGACCGGGTCGTTCGACGACCTGCCGGTGATCCAGCTCGCGGTGTCGGCGAAGGGCGACCAGGAGCAGCTCGTCGACCGGCTCAACGCGACCGCGATCCCCGACCTCGAGAAGCTCGACGGTGTGCGCGAGGCCGACGTGTTCGGCAACCCGGGCCGTCGCGTCGTCATCACCCCGGACGAGACGACCCTCGCCGAGCGGGGGCTCTCGCAGACCGCCATCAAGGACGCCCTCGACGACAACGGCACGCTCATCCCCGGCGGCACGATCACCCAGGACGGCAAGACCCTGTCGGTCCAGAGCGGCGCACGCATCGCGTCCCTCAGCGACATCGAGGCGCTGCCGCTCACCGGTGGCTCGAGCGCGACGACCATCGGCGACGTCGCGAAGGTCGCGATCAAGGAATCCCCGCGCACCTCGATCAGCCGCGTCGACGGCGAGCAGGCGCTCACGATCGCGATCACGAAGACGCAGGAGGCCAACACCGTCGACGTCTCGACCACCGTGCGGGACGCACTGCCCGGCATCGAGAAGAAGATCACCGGCAACCCGGACTTCACCGTGGTGTTCGACCAGGCGCCCTACATCCAGCAGTCGATCGACTCCCTCGCGGAAGAGGGGCTGCTCGGCCTCGGGTTCGCCGTCATCGTCATCCTGCTGTTCCTGCTGTCCGTCCGGTCGACGATCGTCACCGCGATCTCGATCCCGACGTCGGTGCTGCTCGCCGCGATCGGCATGCGCGCGGCGGACTACACGCTGAACATCATCACCCTCGCCGGCCTCACGATCGCGATCGGCCGCGTGGTCGACGACTCGATCGTGGTCATCGAGAACATCAAGCGGCACCTGCAACCCGGGGTGGACCGACGGCAGGCGGTGCTCGACGGCGTGCGTGAGGTCGCCGGCGCCGTCACCGCGTCGACGCTCACCACGGTGGTCGTCTTCCTGCCGGTGGCGTTCGTCGCCGAGCTCGTCGGCGAACTGTTCCGGCCGTTCGCCCTCACCGTGACGATGGCGCTCGTCGCGTCGCTGCTCGTGGCCCTGACGATCGTGCCGGTGCTGGCGTACTGGTTCCTGCGGCCGCCGAAGGTGCACAAGCACGCGGGCGCTCCCTCGACCGGTGCGACCGCGACCGTTCCCGAGTCCGCAGCCGACGCGACTGCGGGCACCGTGCCTCCCGGCCCGTCCGCGACCGACGGCGCCCTGACGTCCGCAGCCGACCTGCACGACGCCGCCGCGCCGGACCGGCTCCGCCGCGGGTACCAACCCGTGCTCCGCTGGGTCCTCCGCACCCCGTGGACCGTGCTGATCCTGGCGATCGTGGTCCTCGGCGGCACGGCGGCGGCGTTGCCCTTCGTGAAGACGAACTACCTGGGCGACTCCGGGCAGAACACCTTCACGGTGACGCAGGACCTCGCGCCGGGCTCGAGCCTCGACGTGCAGTCCGACGCGGCGCGCAAGGTCGAGCGGCAGTTGCGCGCGGTCGACGGCGTCGAGACGGTCCAGACCACGATCGGGACGAGCGGGCAGTCGATCCAGGCGGCGTTCGGCGGGGGAGCGACGGCGTCGATCCAGTACGCGGTGACGACGGACGCCGACGCCGACCAGGCGACGATCCAGTCGGACACCCGGAAGCGACTCGACGGAATCGACGGCGCGGGCGACGTCACCGTCTCGTCGGCGGGCGGCGGCTTCGGCGGCAGCAGTGACATCGAGGTCGACGTCACCGCGCCCACCCAGGCCCAGCTCCGCACCGCGGCCGACCAGGTCCTCCGCGAGATGCGCAAGGTCGACGACACCACCGGGGCGACGAGCAACCTGTCCTCCGCCGAGCCGTACCTCGCAGTCCGGGTCGACCGGGTGAAGGCCGCGGCGCTCGGCCTCAGCGAGACCCAGGTCGGCGGGATCGTCGCCGCCGCGGTGTCCCCGCAGGACACCGGCACCGTCGAGATCGACGACGCCTCACTCGACGTCTACATCGCGGATCCGAATCCGCCGACGACCTCGGCCGCGCTCCGAGGGCTCTCGCTCCCGACGGCGACCGGGCCGGTGCCGCTGTCCCGGGTCGCGACGATCGAGGAAGCCGAGGGACCGACCAGCGTCACGACCTCGGACGCCGTCCGCACCGCGACCATCACGGTCACCCCGGACGCGACGAACCTCGGTGCCGCCGTGCAGTCGGTGACCAGCGCGGTCGATGCGCTCGACCTGCCCCGCGGCGCCTCGGCCACGATCGGCGGTGTCGCGTCGAGTCAGTCGTCGGCCTTCAGTCAGCTGCTGCTCGCCGCGCTGATCGCGATCCTCATCGTCTACGTGGTGATGGTCGCGACGTTCCGCAGCCTGCACCAGCCGCTCGTGCTGCTCGTCTCGGTGCCGTTCGCCGCGACGGGGGCGATCCTGCTGCAGATCGCGTCGGGAATCCCGATCGGCGTCGCCTCGCTCATCGGCGTGCTCATGCTCGTCGGCATCGTCGTGACGAACGCGATCGTGCTCATCGACCTCGTCAACCAGTACCGGCGGCGAGGGCTCCGCGTCCGGGAAGCCCTGATCGAGGGCGCCACCCGGCGACTCCGGCCGATCCTGATGACGGCGCTGGCGACGATCTTCGCGCTGCTGCCGATGGCCATCGGGCTCACCGGTCGCTCGGGCTTCATCTCGCAGCCGCTCGCGCTCGTGGTGATCGGCGGCCTGGTCTCGTCGACGCTGCTCACGCTCGTGGTGCTGCCCGCGCTGTACTTCGTCGTCGAGCGGTGGCTCGAGCGCCGTGCCGATCGTCGCGCGGAGCGGGCGGGCGTCGGTGCGTCGTCCGGTTCGTCTGGTTCGTCCGGCTCGTCCGCGACGCAGGAGGCTGCGACGGCTCCGCCCTCGGCGACTCCGGGGGGTGCTGACTAGCGGCGGTACTCGGCGTCGATCGCGGCGATCGAGTCCTGAGCGGTCGTCGCGGCGGTCGAGCGGGCTGCCTGTGCGACGGTGCGGTCGTCCGGGGTGTCCTCACGCTCGACCGACCGGAACCACGACACGAGCACGCACGTCAGCGTCACGAGGAACACGATCCCGGCGCCCTGGGACAGCACGGTGAGCTGACCCGTCGCCGCCGAGTACCCGCCGGCGGCCACGGCGGTGATGAACGACAGGCCCAGCAGGAGCTCGGCGAGCGTCTGCGTGGACGAGTGTCGCTCCCAGCGGGTGTCCGGGCGCACGGATCGGGTCGAGGTGTCGGTCACCCCCGAAGTCTGCGGGGCCTGAGCTTCCCGCGGCAGTCCCGACTCCGGGTGCCACCCGCCCGGGGCACGCTGCCCGGCGCTGCCCGGCCCGGCAACCGGCGCCAAAGCGACAGATCCCCGCCGTACTTCCCCGGAGAACTGTCGCTTCGGCGGACAGGACGCGGGGCCTCCTCAGCGCACTGTCGCTTCCGCGCCACCCTGTCGCTCTCGCGCGACACCGTCGCTTCCGCGCGACACCGTCGCTTCGGCGCCACACCCAACTGGCCGCCCCCCCGGCCCCCGGCAGCCCGGACCCCCGCGTCAGCCCAACCGGCGGTGCAGGAACGCCACGACCCGGCCGCTCATCGCCTGGTCGAGCTGCGCGATCGAGTGCGCCGTCCCCTCGACGGCCACGAACGTGACCGGGACATCGTGCTTCCGCAGGGTCTCCGCGAACTCCTGCGACTCCCACAGCGGGATGAACTCGTCCGTGGAGTGCCCGATGAAGAACGGCGCCGTGTCGTCGGTGACGTGGTACTCCGGCGATGCCCGGGTCGCCGCCGGGCAGTTCGTGTAGGTCCGGCAGCCGAGGTAGAGCAGCTGCTTCCGCTGGAACGCCGCCGAGACCCCGTCCGCCCGGGTCGAGCGGGTGGTGAGGTTCGTCGGACCGCTCAGGTCGACGACGGCGCGGATCCGGTCACCCTCGGCGTAGGCGGTGGACTCGTGGTCGGTGACGGCGAGCATGGCGGCGAGGTTCCCGCCCGCGCTGCCGCCGAACACCCCGACGCGCTCACGGTCGACGTCGTAGGTGGAGAGGGTCGTCGGCCGGAAGACGAAGTCCAGCGCACGGCGGACGTCGTCGAGGCCGGCCGGGAACGGGTCCGTCGGGGCGAGCCGGTAGTCGACGTTGAAGGTGACGAACCCCTGGGACGCCAGGTACTTGCAGACGGAGCGGTAGGCCGCGGTGGCCTTGTCACCGTGGGACCAGCTGCCGCCGTGGATCATGAGCACGGCGGGGCGGGTGCCGTTCGTGGAAGCGGCGGCCGCTGCGGCCGTGTCCGCTGCGGCACGCGACGACGAAGCGGCAGGCGAGGAGGCAGCGGCGGACGACGAAGCGGCGGGCGACGCGGCAGCAGCAGACGTCGCCGGAGGAGCGGACGACGACGGCGCCACCGTCGGGCCTCCCGAGGGCGTCGCCGTCGCGTCCGGCGCGCTGTCCGCCGGCAGGCACACGTCGAGCCGCTGCAGGGCATCGGAGCCGTACGGCACGTCGGCGACCACATCGATGCCGTGGTACCGCAGCGACAGCGGGTAGATGACGGGCCCCGCGGTCACCGTGCGGTTCTCGTCCCCGACCGGGTCCGAGCTGCACGACGACACCACGCCGAGCGCCACGACCGCGGCGACGAGCGCGAGCAGCGTGCGACGGCCTGACCTCATCGGCTCAACGGTAACCCGACGGACGTCGCCCGGCGTCCACCCACAGGACGAACCGGACGAACCGGACGAACCGGACGAACCGGACGACCCGGTCGAACAGGACGAACCGGACGAACGGCACGAACCGCGACGAACCACGACGCGGGGTGCCAGGATGAGACTCGACCCTGGAGGACCCGTGAGCCGTCGCAAGGCATGGAACGCCGACCCCGAACCCCTGCTCCGCGTCGAGGAGGGCTTCCGGCTCGACAGTGTCGACCCGGACGACACCCCCGGCTTCCCGGGCCGCAAGATCGACGGCCTCGAGGCGCTCGCCGCCGGCGCCTCCCGCCTCTCGGCCCTGCAGGAGCGACTCTGGGCCGCGTCGACCGCAGGCGATGAGCGCCGCGTCCTCCTCGTCTTGCAGGCGATGGACACCGCCGGCAAGGGCGGCATCGTCTCGCACGTGGTCGGCGCGGTGGACCCGAACGGCGTGCACTACGCCGGCTTCAAGGCGCCCACAGCCGAGGAGCGCGAGCACGACTTCCTCTGGCGCGTCGAACGGCAGCTGCCGGGAGCGGGCCAGCTCGGCGTCTTCGACCGCTCCCACTACGAGGACGTCCTCATCCAGAAGGTGCGTTCGATCGCTCCGCCGGAGGAGATCGAGCGGCGCTACGGCGCGATCGTCGACTTCGAGGACCGGCTCGTCGAGTCGGGTACGAGCATCGTCAAGGTGATGCTGCACATCTCGAAGGACGAGCAGCGCGAGCGCCTCGGTGAGCGCCTGGACCGTCCGGACAAGCACTGGAAGTTCAACCCGGGCGACATCGACGAGCGGCTGCTGTGGGACGACTACCAGCAGGCCTACCAGACGGTCTTCGACCGGACGTCGACGTCGCGCGCGCCCTGGTACGTGATCCCGGCGAACCGCAAGTGGTACGCGCGGCTCGCGGTCCAGCAGCTCCTCCTCCGCACGCTCGAGGACATGCAGCTCTCGTGGCCCGCGGCCGACTTCGACGTGGCCGAGCAGCGCCAGCGGCTCGCGGAGTCCTGACCCCGACACCCGGCCTGGAGGCACGGATCACCCCCGTCGGACAGCACCTGTCCCCTGGGGGCTGGTCCCAGTGCGCGTGATCGCGTAGACTCGCTCGGTCGGCCTTCGGCGCCGTGACATTGTGATCACGGAGTTTTCGTTTGGGTGTGTGTTGCTCGAGGGCTGGATTCACGTCGATCCGCGACGGGAAGAACCCCCTCCGCATTCAGCCCCCGCCGATGTCGCTGCCGGGCGCTGCGGTACGTCTGCACCCCGAGAAAGTAGCCATGGCCCCGTACAACAAGGGCGCGGACAACCGCGCCTCCGACCGTGTCCGCCACCCGAACGGCACCCCCGCCGCTCGCAGCAGCAAGCACCGCGGCTTCCGCGCCGCGGACCCGTCGCAGCCTCGGCAGAAGCAGCGCTGGGACGCCGAGGAGCGTCGTGGTCGCTCGGCCCAGGGCGAGCGTCCGGCCCGCCCGAACTGGGAGCCGCGTGACGCCGGCGCCCGCCGTCCCGAGCGTGACGACCGCGGTGGCCGCCGGTTCGACCGTGACGACCGCGCTCCTCGTCGGTTCGACCGTGACGACCGTGCTCCGCGTCGTGACTCGGACGACCGTGCCCCGCGTCGGTTCGATCGTGATGACCGTGCGCCTCGTCGCTTCGACCGTGACGACCGTGCTCCGCGTCGTGACTCGGACGATCGTGCCCCGCGCCGGTTCGACCGTGACGACCGTGCGCCGCGTCGGTTCGACCGTGACGACCGCGCCCCGCGCCGTGACTCGGACGACCGTGCGCCCCGCCGGTTCGACCGTGACGACCGCGCTCCTCGTCGGTTCGACCGTGACGACCGTGCCCCGCGTCGTGACTCGAACGACCGTGCCCCGCGTCGGTGCGACCGTGACGACCGCGCTCCTCGTCGGTTCGACCGTGACGACCGTGCCCCGCGTCGGTTCGACCGTGACGACCGTGCCCCGAGTCGTGACTCGGACGACCGCCCGCGCCGCAGCTTCGACCGTGACGACCGTGCCCCGCGCCGTGACTCGGACGACCGCCCGCGCCGCAGCTCCGACCGCGACGACCGCGCCCCGCGTCGGTTCGACCGCGACGACCGCGCGCCGCGTCGGTTCGACCGCGACGACCGCGACCGCGCACCCCGACGCGACGACGCAGACCGCAAGCCCTTCGTGCCCGCGGACGACGTCAAGCTCGAGAAGCTCCAGGCCGAGTCCACCATCGCGGCCGACGTCGAGGGCGTGACCTTCGGCGACCTCGGCATCGGTGGCAACATCTCCCGTGCCCTGGCCGAACTCGGCGCGTCCAGCCCGTTCCCGATCCAGGCGGCGACGATCCCCGACGTGCTCGCCGGCAAGGACGTCCTCGGCCGTGGCCGCACCGGCTCCGGCAAGACCATCGCGTTCGGTGCGCCGCTGGTCGAGAAGCTCATGGAGCACGGCGGCGGCACCAAGCGCAAGATGGGCCGCGCCCCGCGTGCGCTCATCCTCGCACCGACCCGTGAGCTCGCCCTGCAGATCGACCGCACGGTGCAGCCCATCGCCCGTTCGGTGGGCCTGTTCACCACGCAGATCTACGGCGGTGTGCCCTACGGCCGTCAGGAGGGCGCGCTCGAGCGCGGCGTCGACATCATCGTCGGCACCCCCGGTCGTGTGCAGGACCTCATGAACAAGGGGAAGCTCGACCTCAGCGAGGTCATCATCTCCGTGCTCGACGAGGCCGACCACATGTGCGACCTCGGGTTCCTCGAGCCCGTGCAGGAGATCCTCTCCGCCACGGCCGAGGTCACCCCGCAGGGCAACCGCGCGCAGAAGCTGCTCTTCAGCGCGACGCTCGACACCCAGGTCGCGGCGCTCGTCGAGCAGTTCCTGCACGAGCCGTCCGTCCACGAGGTCGCCGGTGAGGACCAGGCGTCCTCGACCATCGACCACCGCGTGCTCGTGGTCGAGCAGCGCCAGAAGGACCAGCTCCTCGAGGAGCTCGTCGCCGGCGACGGCAAGACGATCGTCTTCGCCCGGACCCGTGCGTACGCCGAGCGCCTCGCCGACCAGTTCGAGGACGCCGGCATCCGCGCGACCTCGCTCCACGGCGACCTCAACCAGTCGCGTCGCACCCGGAACCTGCAGCTGCTCACGAGTGGCCGGGTGAACGTGCTCGTCGCGACCGACGTGGCCGCGCGTGGCATCCACGTGGACGACGTCTCGCTCGTCGTGCAGGCCGACGCGCCGGACGACTACAAGGCGTACATGCACCGCTCCGGCCGCACGGGGCGTGCCGGCAAGGAGGGCACCGTCGTGACGATCGTCCCGCGCAGCCGTCGCCGCAAGATCGAGGGCATCCTCGAGCACGCGGAGATCGAGGCGGAGCTCGTCGACGCCGCTCCCGGTGACGGGATCGTCGCGGAGCTCGCCGCGCGGTAGTCGCGAGCACAGGACGAACGGGAGGCCCGTGGCGGATCCGCCACGGGCCTCCCGTCTGTCCGCATCGCGTCCGGCCGCGTCAGCGGTTGAAGAAGAGCAGCCCGCGCACGTAACCGGCCTGACCGGCGTGCTGCGTGCAGTCGTCGAGGATGCTGACCAGTCGCGCGCCCCTGGTGACCGGCGGGTCCCACGCGTCGTCGACCACCGGGTCGAAGTCGTCCGGCCCGAGCGTCGACACGTACGCGACGGTGCGCTCGTGCACCGCGCCGAGGTAGCCGAGCAGCAGGTCGGCGGAGGCCCGGACGCGTCCGACGTCGTCGCGGGACATGCCGTACCCGAGGGCGTCGGCGGGGAACGGCAGGCCGAACCGCTCCACCCAGCCGTCCGCGGTCCAGACCTGCTCGGTGCCGGCGAGGTCGGCGATCTGCGCGTCCTGCCCGCGGGCGATGTGCCACGCGAGCCAGGCGAGGGTGTTCGCGCCCGCGGCCGGCCGTGCGGCCAGCTGGTCCTCGGAGAGACCGTCCACTGCTCGCGACACGGTCGCGGGCACGCGGGAGAACGCTTCGATGAGGAGTTCTGAGGGGGTCATGCCGGAGACGCTACGCGGCGTCCCCGACACCCGGCGTCACCCGCTGAGGCCGAGGACCGTCTCCGATCGGACGACTGCGCGGGAGTGCCGGTCGAGGGCGTTCCCGAGCTGGTCGAAGGCCTCAGCGAGTCGCAGGCGGTCGGCGGGGCTGACCACCTCGCGGAAGGCGGCGCTGTAGACCGCGCCGATCTCCCGGGCGACCGCGGACCCCGACGGGGTGAGGTGGATGAGGATGCTGCGGCGGTCCTCCGGGTTCGGACGCCGCTCGATGTGTGCGCGCTTCTCGAGCCGGTCGATGAGTGACGTCATCGCCCCGGTGGACAGTTCGAGGTACTCGCCTGCCTGCTTCGGGGTGACGCCCTGACCGTCGGCTGCCGCGAGGAAGAACACGAACCGGGCGTCCGTGGCCCCGAGCCCCCGCGCCGCACTCTCGTGGTGGAGCACCCGTGCGTGCTGCATCTGGAGCACGCGGAACGCGGTCATCAGCTTGCCGAGGTCGGTGTCCGGTGTCGTCTCGGGGATGCTGACGGTGGGGGAGACCGGAGCCGGGGGCAGCTCCGACGGGAGCTCCTGGGGGAGCGCGGGGGCGGTGTCCGTCATCGGGCGGCTCTTCTCGAGGTGGGTGATCGCGGGGACGATCGGGTGGTGACACGGGCATGTCGCCGTGCTGCTCATTGAACAAGCATCTCGGTGATCGAGGTACCCCCAGCAGTGGGGGCGATGCTTCACTTGTGACCAGCACGACCCCCAAGTAGCTTGATGGTCGTAGCAACCACGGCACCGAAGCGCGACCAACCACCGCGGGTCCGGTGCCACATCTGGATCAGGAGCCCCGCCATGTCTCGTGTCACCCCTCGCGCCGCCCGTCTCGCGGCCTGGATCGCCATCCCCGCCGCCCTCGTGGCCTCGGGTGTCGTCGTCTCGACGGCGTCCTACTCGGCCTTCTCGGCCACCACGGTCAACCCGACCAGCAACTGGACCGCCGGCAGCGTCGCCCTCACCGACGACGACAACAACACCGCGCTGTTCACCGCGACGGGCCTCAAGCCGGGTTCGACCGGTGCGAACTGCATCACCGTCACCTCGACCGGCTCGCTGCCCTCGACAGTGAAGCTCTACGGCACCAACGCCGCGACCACGAACGCCCTCGCGTCGAACATCAACCTCACCGTGGAGCAGGGCACCGGCGGCGGCTTCGGCTCGTGCACCGGCTTCACCCCGGCGGCGACGAGCGGCAACCTCTACACGGGCACCGTCGCCGGCTTCGGCAGCGCCTCGACCAACTTCGCGACCGGGCTCGGCACCTGGGCCCCGACCGGCAGCGGCTCGGAGTCGCGCGTCTACCGCTTCACCTACACGGTCTCGAGCACTGCGCCGAACACCGTGCAGGGCGGCACCGCGGCCCTCGGCCTCACCTGGGAGGCCCAGAACAGCTGAGCGGGGCCGGCGGCGGCGTGACCACCACGCCGTCCACCTCCCGCCGACGTCCGGGACCGCATCCGTCGCGGTCCCGTCCGTCGCACCCCGAGACAACGCGCCCCCGGTCGAAGGCAGTCATGACGAGCATCGCAGTGCACGGTGGTCCCACACCGCACGACGCGCTCCGTGACGCCGTCGAGTGGGGGCGCGTCGTCGTCGCCACACTCGCCCGCGGCGTCGTCGCGACCCTGCTCGGCCTGGCGCTCTGGGCTGCGGCGCCGGCCGTGATCGGCTGGCAGCCGACGACCGTGATGACCGGCTCGATGGAGCCCCGGCTCACCCCGGGCGACGTCGTCGTCTCGCGGCCCGTGCACGCGGACGAGGTCCGGATGGGCAAGGTCCTGCTGGCCGACGACCCGGACCAGCCCGGGCACCTCCGGATGCACCGGTACGTCGACGACGGTCCGCACGGCACGCTCGTCACGAAGGGCGACGCGAACCCGCAGCGGGACTCGACCTCCCTCGAACCCTCCGCCGTGCACGGGGTCGCCTTCCTGCGGGTGCCGTTCGTCGGGTCGCCGATCGTCTGGGTCCGCGAGGGCGAGTGGCTCCGCGTCGGGCTGCTGGCGCTCGGGCTGGTCGCGGTGCTCGCGCTGTGCACGGTCGACGGGTCGCTCCGTCGGCTGGTCCCGACGGACGAGACCGAGGACGAGGACGACTCCGCGGGTGACGACGACGACGCGGCCCCCGGTGGGGTGGGCGGTGCCGACGACGGCCTGGAGGCACGCGTCGACCCCGCCACGGGCCTCCAGTCCGCGGTGTCCCCGGGTCCCACCCGCCGTGACGCGCGTCGGCACGAGCGCCGCGCGCGTCGGCTCCGCCGACTGGGCGGTGTGGCGGCCGTCCTCGTGCTCGCGGGCGGGGCCGGGCTGCTGCTGCCCGGGCAGGCGGTGGCGGCCCCGTGGTCGAGGACCACGGTGAACCCGACGTCGAGCTTCGGGGCGCTGACCGTGCCGCCGGCGACGGCACTCCTCTGCACGCCGAACGGTGACGGCAGCGTGAACATCGCCTTCGCGTACGGCGGCCCCGCCGCCACGTCGTTCACCGTGCTCAACGGCACGAACGCGCTCGCCACGGGAGCGACGTCGCCGGTCCGGGTCACCGGGTCCGGGCTCCTCAACCTGGGGCAGGTCTACACGGTGACCGTGCGGGTGAACTACCTCGGGAACTGGACGTCGACGAGCAGTGCCACCGCCCGCATCCAGACCGCCCTCATCGGCACGAACCTCAGCTGCGCCTGAGTTCTCCACAGGGCACCGCGGGGCGTCCGGTGATGTCCGTGGCCAGCGCTACCGTGACGGCATGCGCATCCTGCACACCGGCGACTGGCACCTCGGCCGCACGCTGCTGGGCGCTGACCTGCTCGCACACCAGGCCGCCTTCCTCGATTGGCTGGTCGACCTGGTCCGCGCGCGGTCCGTCGACCTCGTCGTCATCGCGGGCGACGTCTACGACCGGGCGATCCCGCCGATCGACGCCGTCCGGATGCTGTCCGGCGTGCTCGAACGCCTCGCCCAGACGACGACCGTCGTGCTCACCCCGGGGAACCACGACTCCGCCGCCCGGCTCGGCTTCGGCGCCGGCGTGATGGACTCCCGTGTGCGGATCCTCGCCGAACCAGCGGGCATCGGCACGCCGGTGCTCGTCGACGACGCCGACGGGCCGGTGGCGGTCTACGGCATCCCGTACCTGCACCCCGACCTCACGCGCTACGCCCTCGCGGCGGTGCCGGACGAACCCCTCGCCCGGTCGCACCAGGCGGTCGTCGGCGCGGCGATGGAGCGCGTCCGAGCAGACCTCTCCGGTCGTCCGGGTACGCGGAGCGTCGTCGTGGCGCACGCCTTCGTCGGGGGCACCGAGCCGAGCGACAGCGAGCAGGACATCCGCGTCGGCGGGGTCGACCGCGTCGCCGAGTCCGTGTTCGACGGCGTCGACTACGTCGCGCTCGGGCACCTGCACGGCCCGCAGCGCGTGGGCGGGACCGACCGGATCCGGTACGCGGGTTCCCCGCTGGCGTTCTCCTTCGGCGAGCAGCACCAGCGGAAGTCGGTGACGGTCGTCGACCTCGATGCGGCCGGAGACGTGACGGCCGAGCTCGTCCCGGCACCGGTACCCCGGCGGCTCGTCGACGTCCGCGGCGGGATCGACGACATCGAGTCCGGTGTCTTCGCTGCGGCGGCCGACGCCTGGGTCCGTGTCGCCGTGACGGACACCGTGCACCCCGAGCGCATGTACGCCCGGGTGAAGGACCGCTTCCCGCACGCGCTGGCGATCACCCACGAACCGGCCGACCGCGGCGAGCGTGCCGCGGCGCGTGCGGTCACGGCGACGTCCGATCCGGTCGAGGTGGCCGCCGACTTCGTGTCCTTCGCCACGGGTGGCGTGGCGAGCGACGACGACCGCGCGATCCTGACCGAGGCGTACGAAGCCGCCGTGCTCGCACTCCAGCGCGAGGGGGACCGCTGATGTACCTGCACCGCCTCGAACTCCGGGCGATCGGTCCCTACCCCGACCTCGTCACCATCGACTTCGCGGCGCTCGCCGCGTCCGGGGTGTTCCTGCTCGAGGGGCCGACGGGCTCCGGCAAGTCGACGATCATCGACGCCGTCGTGTTCGCGCTCTACGGCAAGCTCGCCGGCGCCGACGCCACCGACGACCGGCTGCACAGCCAGCACGCCGACCCCGCGGTCGAACCGTTCGTCGAACTCGTCTTCGAGACCGGTGCGGGGGTCTACCGGGTCCGACGCACCCCGCAGTACGACCGGCCGAAGCAGCGCGGCAGCGGCACCGTCAAGCAGCAGGCGTCCGCGCAGCTCTTCCGGCTCGCCGGACCCGCCGACGTCTCCGGTGAACCGGTGTCGTCCCGCATCCCCGAGGTCGGGCTCGAGATCACCCGGATCGTGGGGCTCGACCGCGCCCAGTTCCTGCAGACCGTCGTGCTGCCCCAGGGCGAGTTCGCGAAGTTCCTCCGCTCTCCGGGGGAAGAGCGCCGGAAGCTCCTGCAGTCCCTGTTCGGCACGCAGGTCTACGACCGCACCGCCGACGAACTCGCCGCACGCCGTCGCGCCGTGCAGGCCGAGGTGGACGGTGCGGACGCGCGCGTGCGCGATGCGCTCAACCGCTTCGGGCAGGCCGCTGGCGTCGACGAACCCGACGAGTCGAGCGTCGCCGCGACCGTCAGCAGCCTCCGCGGGGCTGCCGACGCTGCCGAAGCGGACCGTGCCGCCGCCGTACGGACGGCCGCCGCGGCCACCCAGCAAGAGCAGGCCGTCATCGCCCGGGCCGCCGCCCTCCAGCGCCGCACGGACCTCCTCCGGCGCCGCGGGCTGCTCGACGACGACGCTGCGCGGATCGAGTCCGTCCGGACTCGTCTGGCCCTCGGCGAGCGGGCCGCGCACGTGACGGCGGTCGCCGACGGTCTCGACACCGCCCGGGCCCGCTCTGCCGAAGCGAGCACGGCGGCTGACGCCCTCCGCTCCCGACACGACGTCTCCGCCCGGGGCGACTCCCTCGTCCGGCAGTGTGCCGCCGTCACCGAGTGCCTCACCGCGGTGCGCCACCTGCTCCCGGTCGAAGCCGGTCTGCCCGCTCGCCGCCGTGCCCTCGTCGACGCCGCTGCCCGCGGCGAGGAGCTCGCCGCCCGGCTCACCGAACTCGACGCCGCGCTCGAGGCCCGTCCCGCCGAACGTGCCCGCATCGTCGAGGACGCCCGCGCCGCGGCTGCGCTCGCCGCCGGGGCCGAGGCCGCCCGCCACGACGTCGAGCGGGTGGACCGGGTCCGTGCCGACCTGTCCGCCCGGATCGACGCCGAGCGGCGGGTACGCGGCGCCGAACAGGCGAAGACCGACGCCGGAGCCACCGCCCTCGAGCTCGTGCGGGCGGAGCAGCAGCTCCGGGAGCGCCGCATCGCCGGACTCGCCGGTGAACTCGGCGCAGCCCTCGCACCGGGGGATCCCTGCCCGGTGTGCGGCTCGCGGGAACACCCCGTCCTGGCGACCCCGCAGGACGACCACCCGACGACGGCGACCGTCGACGCAGCGGCCGCCGCCGCCCGGGGTGCCGAACAGGTCCTGGCCGACGCGGTGACGACGCTCGCGCTCGAGCGCGCCGAACTGGCCCGGCTCGAGCACGTCCTCGGTGACACCGACGCCGACACGGTCGACGCCATGGCCGAAGCCGCCGCCGCCCGGGTCCGCGCCGCGCACGACGCATCGGTCCGGGTCCGCGAGCTCGAGCAGCAGCGCGCTGCACACGACGAGCAGACCCGGTCGCTCGAACGCCAGCGCAACGAGGTGGACGCCGAGCGTGCGGTCCTCGCCGGATCGGCCGATTCCGACGCCGAGCGCCTCGAACAGGACGCCGCGACCGTGCAGGACGCGGTCGTCCGGGTCACCGAGCACCTCGGTGACGAACCCGGCGCACCGGAGTCGCTGCGGGTCGGTGTCGGGCAGCTCGACGTCCTCGTCGGACTCCTCGACGAGGTCTCCCGCGCGGACGACCGGGCCGCTGCCGCCGCCGCTGCCGTGCAGGAACGAGTGGCCGACGTCGAGCGCGTCCTGGCCGAGCAGGAGTTCGACACGGTCGAAGCGGCGCGTGCCGCCGTGCTCGACCGGGCGGACGCCGAGCATCTCCGCGCCGAGGTCGCGACGGCCGACCGGGAACGTGCCGTGGTCGACGCCGGTCTCGCGGAACCCGCCGTGGTCGCTGCACAGGACGACGACCCCGAACGGCTCGACCTCGACGGAGCCAGGGCCGCGCGCGAGCGCGCCGCCCTCGCGGCGGACGAGGCCACGCGCATCGCGACGTCGGCGGCCGATCGTGCCGGTGCCTCCGAACGGTGCGCCGCCGACCTCGCCACCGCGATGCGCGCCCGGGACGAAACGTCCGCGCGCAGCCGGGCCGTCGTGCGCCTCGCCGACATCGCCGCCGGTGTGCCGGCGGTGAACCCGAGCGGGATCACGCTCGGCACCTACGTCCTCATGCGCCGGTTCGAGGACGTCGTCGCTGCCGCGAACGACCGGTTGCGGGCGATGCTCGCGGGGCGGTTCACGCTCGAGACCTCCGACGAGCGGGAGTCCGGCTCACGTGCCCGGCGGACCGGCCTCGCGCTGGCCGTGCACGACCAGACCACCGACACACGGCGTGCTCCCGGCAGCCTGTCCGGCGGTGAGACGTTCACGGTCTCGCTCTGCCTGGCACTCGGCCTCGCCGACGTCGTGCAGGCCGAGGCGGGCGGGGTGTCGCTCGGAACGCTCTTCGTCGACGAGGGCTTCGGCACCCTCGACCCGGAGACGCTCGACGACGTCATCGGGCAGCTCTCCCGGCTCACCGCGGGCGGGCGGCAGGTCGGGATCGTCAGTCACGTCGAGGAACTCAAGCAGCGGATCCCGGAGCGGATCGCGGTGCGGCGGACGGCCGAGGGTGGCTCACGGGTGACCACGACGGTGTGACCGACGCCGGTGCCGACGGTCAGGGCGACGGCGTGACGTCGACCGTGCCGTCCGGCGGCGGCAGGATGTCGGCGGCGATCCACGGGAACACCCACGTGAACAGCGCGAAGACGATCGCGGCGAGGAGCACGAGCAGCTCCAGCACCTTCAGGGCGGCGGGACCGGGCAGGATCCGCCAGACGAACGGGAAGATCACTTCGACGTCTCCGAGACTTCCTTCGGGGTGCCCTCGGACGCGGGCATCCAGTACGCGAGCTTGGCGTGCGTGACGTAGCGCTCCTTGGCGGACCACATCGGGTGGCAGGCGGTGAGGGTGAGCCAGCGGTCGTCGGCGGTGGGTTCCACGCCGGGCTTGTTCGGCACCGGCGCGATGGTCTCGATGTGGTCGGGCGTGACGATCTGCGAGTCGGTGACCCGGTACACGTACCAGACGTCGAACTTCGTCTTCGCGTCGGTGACCCGCACGACGATGTCGTCGCCGGTCTTGAGCTCGGCGATCTGGTTGAGCGGCTTGCCGTAGGTCACCCGGTGCCCGGCGACGGCGAAGTTGCCCTCGGCTCCCGGCATCGCGGTGTCCTGGTAGTGGCCGAGTCCGATCGTGTTGAGCACCTTCTCGCGATCGGTGCCCTCGCCGATGGGCCGGACGTAGTCCTTGCCGAACCGGGGGATCTGCATCGTGCCGAACACGTCGGTGACGTCCGGTGGCTCGGCGAGCACGGGCGCTGGCCCGTGGTGCTCGGTACCCGTCCCGGTGGTCGGGGTCGACTTCTGGTGGAGTCCCTCGACGAGCTTCGTCTGCTGGTTCACGGCGACGACGTCGGTCCACCACGCCGTCCACACCACGTAGAGCCCGGTGCCGGCACCCGCGATGATCAGGAGCTCGGCGATCAGCGAGACGATGACACCGCCGACGGTCTGCCGACGACGAGTCGGCCGCTTCGCCCGGTCGGCACCGGCGTCACCGTCGCGGCGGGAACGGCGCGACGGGAGTGTCTCGTGTGCGGTCACGTGGCTCCTGATCCGGGTGGGGTAGTCGGACAGGTCTATCAGACCACGGCGACGGCTCCGTGACGATGTTCTCCACAGCACCGTTACCGTGAGGAGATGCAGCACGTCATCCGGACCTTCGCCCCCGACGACACCGAGGCGGTCGTCGCCCTGTGGGAATCGTGCGACCTCGTCCGTCCGTGGAACGACCCCCGGCGGGACATCGCCCGGAAGCTGACCGTGCAGCCGGAGCTGTTCCTGGTCGCCGAGGGGCCGGACGGTGCGGTCGTCGGCGCCGGAATGGCCGGGTTCGACGGGCACCGCGGGTGGGTGAACTACCTCGCGGTCCGACCCGACCTGCAGGGTTCCGGGCTCGGTCGGGCGATGATGGCGGAGTTCGAGCGGCTGCTGACGGACCTCGGCTGCCCGAAGCTCAACCTCCAGGTGCGCGCGGGCAACGAGCAGGTGATCGGCTTCTACGAGTCCCTCGGCTTCACCCCGGACCACACGGTGTCGCTCGGGAAGCGGCTCATCCCCGACGCCTGACCGTCCCGCCCCGCCCGCCCACCCGGCCCCGCCTGCCCGGCCCGCCCGAGTCTCGGCCTGAGCGACACTTCTCGCGCGCCGGTGCCCGAGAAGTGTCGCCCAGCGCGAGACTCGGCCCAGCGTCGACGGCCAGGGACGGCCGGCCCCGCCCGGGCGGCTACGCCAGCGCCAGCCCCACGGACGCCGCGAACGCCAGCCCGATCCCGGTCCACTGCACCGGGGTGAGCCGTTCCCGGAGCACCACGCCCGCGAGCACGACGGTCCCGATCGGGTACAGCGCGTTGAGCACGCTCACGACGGGCAGCGTCACCGGGTCGTCGCTCGAGTGCAGCCCCGCCTGGATGAACACGTTCGCCATCGCGTCGAGGACACCGCAGGCGACGACGGTGAGCAGCAGCCGCGTCGGCCACCGGCCGGCGCGTGCCGAACGGACGGCAGGATCGGCACCAGGCCGGACCAACCGTGCCGAGACCACCGCCGCCGCGCCGAGCAGCACCGCCTGCAGCACCCGCGCGACGACGAGCGGCGCGACACCCGAGTCCGATGGCGTCATGTCGTAGGCGAGCACGATGCCGCCGAAGCCGCACCCCGCGACCGCAGCCGTGACGAGCCCGCTCACCGTGACGCGCGCGCCCGAGGTGTCCCGCACCGCGGCGACGAGCACCACGGCGACGACGGCGACCACGAGTGCGGCGATCGCGAGGCCGGACAGCGCCGTTCCGCGGACCACCGCGACGAGCACGGGCACGACCGCGGCGAACACGGCCGTCAGCGGCGACAGCACGCTCATCGGTCCGATCGCCAGCGCACGGTAGAGGAGGAGCACCCCGATGCCGCCGGAGGCCCCCGCGACCGCGCCCCACAGCGTGCCGGTCCACGTGGCGACCCCGCCGACGACCACCAGTCCGACGAGGAGCGGGACGATCCCGACGGCTGCGGCGACGGCCGACACGGTCACCGCGCGGAGACGCTTCGAGGCGAGGCCGCCCAGGAAGTCGGCGGCCCCGTAGACGACGGCGCCGGACAGGCCGAGGAGCACGGTGAGCACGGCTCCCATCCTGCCCGGACCGGTACCGTGAGCACCGTGAGCGTTCCCTACCACCGCCTGCCCCGCGTCGATGCACGCTGGAGGTGGTGGCGCCCGCTCGTGGCCCTCGCCTTCCTGGCGGGTTGGTACATCGCCTCGCAGGTCGTCATCGCCGTCGCGTACTTCCTCCCGATCGGCGCGACGCAGGGTGCGCAGGGGCTGATGGACCTGCAGGACGACCTGGCTTCGGGCGCCCTCGACCCGACCGACCCGATCGTGCTGTCGATGTCGCTCGTGTCGCTCGTGGTCCTGCTGCCGGGCATCCTGCTCGCGGTGAAGGTCGCGCGGATCGGACCGGCGGGCATCCTGTCCTCCACGCGCTTCCGGGTGCGCTGGGGGTGGACCGCGTGGTGCCTCCTGCCGACGCTGGTGATCGCCGCGATCATGTTCTCCGCGCAGACGGCGGGCATGTTCACGTTCGCCGGCGGCTTCGGTTGGGACCACCGGGCGATCGGGCAGTCGACTGTCTCGCTGAGCACCCTGACGATCACGATCGTGCTGGTCCTGCTGCTCGTGCCGTTCCAGGGCGCTGCCGAGGAGTACATCTTCCGCGGGTTCCTGATGCAGACGATCGCTTCGTGGATCCCATGGCGGATCGTCGGCACGGTCGTCGCCGTCGCGGTCTCCACCGTGGTGTTCGCGCTGTTGCACATCCCGAACGGCTACAACGTGTGGGGCATCCTCGACGTCGGCTCGTTCGGCCTGATCGCCGCGATCATCGTGCTCCGCACCGGGGGCATGGAGGCCACCGTCCTGCAGCATGCCTTCAACAACATCATGATCTTCGTGCTGCAGGCGCCGGGGTGGTCCCGCATCGACCTGACCTCGCAGGACGCGAACGGCACGGTCGGCGGGTGGCTCATCACCCTCGGTACGTCGCTGCTCTACTGGGGCATGGTCGAGGTCCTCGCGAAGTGGCGGAAGCTCGACCGTCGGTTCGCGGGCCAGCAGGCACCGCGGTTCCGCGGTGTGGCCCCGGTCTGGGCAGGTGGGCGCCAGTGGCTCCGGCCTGGAGGCACGGGCTGGGCGGGCGCACCGCCCCGCCTCGACGACACGGCCGGGTCCAGTGCCGTGGGCGGCTCCGCGCCTGTGGACAGTTCCGTGGGTGTCGCCGGTCGCCCGTAGGCTCGTGGCATGAGCACCACCCCCGCGCCTGCTGCCGCGCTCGACGTGCTGCGCCGTGTGTGGGGCTACGACGACTTCCGGGGCGAGCAGGCCGCGATCATCGACCAGGTGGTCAGCGGTGGGGACGCCCTCGTCCTCATGCCGACCGGTGGTGGCAAGTCCCTCTGCTACCAGGTGCCCTCGCTCGTCCGTGACGGCGTCGGCGTCGTCGTGTCGCCGCTCATCGCGCTCATGCAGGACCAGGTGGACGCCCTCGCGGCGAACGGCGTCAAGGCAGCGTTCCTCAACTCCACGCAGGGGCCGGACGAGCGGACCCGGGTCGAGCGGGCCGTCGTCGCGGGCGAGGTCGACATGCTCTACCTCGCACCCGAACGACTCCGGCTCGAGTCCACCCGTGCCCTGCTCGACCGCGCACGGGTCGCCCTGTTCGCCATCGACGAGGCGCACTGCGTCGCGCAGTGGGGTCACGACTTCCGCCCGGACTACCTCGAACTGAGCGTCCTGCACGAGCGCTGGCCGACCGTGCCGCGCATCGCCCTGACCGCCACCGCCACGCCGCACACCCACCGCGAGATCTCCGCACGCCTCGGGCTCGACGACGCGGCGCACTTCGTCGCCGACTTCGACCGCCCGAACATCCAGTACCGGATCGAACCGAAGACCGGGGCATTGCAGCAGCTCCTCACCTTCATCCGCACCGAGCACAGCGGCGATGCGGGCATCGTCTACTGCCTGTCCCGCAACTCGGTCGAGCGCACGGCGGCCGCACTCGCCGAGCAGGGCATCCCGGCACTGCCCTACCACGCCGGCCTCGACGCGAAGGTGCGGGAGCGCAACCAGTCGCGGTTCCTGCGCGAGGACGGCATCGTCATGGTCGCGACGATCGCGTTCGGCATGGGCATCGACAAGCCGGACGTCCGGTTCGTGGCGCACCTCGACCTGCCGAAGTCGGTCGAGGGCTACTACCAGGAGACCGGTCGTGCCGGGCGAGACGGGCTGCCCTCGACCGCCTGGCTCGCCTACGGGCTGAACGACGTCGTGCAGCAGCGCCGGATGATCGACCAGTCCGAGGGCGACGCTTCCCACCGCCGGCAGCTCAGCGCACACCTCGACGCCATGCTCGCCCTGTGCGAGACGATCGAGTGCCGGCGCGTCCGGCTGCTCGCCTACTTCGGGCAGGAGTCGACGGCGTGCGGCAACTGCGACACGTGCATCGCCCCGCCCGAGTCCTGGGACGGCACGGTGCCGGCGCAGAAGCTCCTCTCCACCGTGGTCCGGCTCGACCGCGAGCGCGGGCAGCGGTACGGCGTCTCGCACCTCGTCGACATCCTGGTCGGCAAGCCGTCGCCGCGCGTGCAGGAGCTCCGACACGAGTCCCTCGCGACGTTCGGCATCGGCAACGACCTGGGCGAGGCCGAGTGGCGCGCGGTCGCCCGGCAGCTGCTCGCGCAGGGCTACGCCGCCGTCTCGGGTGACGGCTTCGGTACCATCGTGCTCAGCCCGACGAGCGCCGACGTGCTCGGGGGCAAGGTCACCGTCCGGATGCGCCGCGACCCGGTGAAGGCACCGCGTGCCGGTCGCTCCCGTCGCAGCGTCGTGACGGACATGCCACAGGAAGCGGTGGGCCTGTTCGAGGCCCTCCGTGCCTGGCGTGCGGCCCAGGCGCGCGAGCAGGGCGTCCCCGCCTACGTGGTCTTCAACGACGCCACGCTGCGGGGGATCGCAGCCGTGAAGCCGGCGGACGAGGACCAGCTCGCCGAGATCTCCGGCGTCGGCGGGGCGAAGCTCGAGCGCTACGGCAAGGCCGTCCTCGACGTGGTCGCCGCGGCGGACTGACGACACATTCCGCATCGGGCATGTGGCTGCGACGGCCGTCACTACACTCGGAACCTCCCGTCACGAGGAGGCCCGGTTGTCCGGTTCGACGAAGTTCACCACCACGCTGAGCCGTGCGGTCGTGACGCCGCTCGCCCGCATGCTGTGGCGTCCGCGGATCATCGGCCGGAAGAACGTCCCGAAGCGCGGTCCGGTCATCCTCGCCAGCAACCACCGGTCGTTCATCGACTCGCCCGCGATCACGCTCATGGCGCCGCGGAAGGTCTCGTTCCTCGCGAAGCAGGAGTACTTCACCGGTTCGGGCGTGAAGGGGGCGCTCTCGCGGGCGTTCTTCGGGGGCATCGGTGCGATCGGTGTCGAGCGCGGCGCGGGGGCGGCGGCGCAGCACGCCCTCGACCTCGGGCTCGAGCGGCTCGAGGCGGGCGAGGCCTTCGCGATCTACCCCGAGGGCACCCGCTCCCTCGACGGTCGGCTGTACAAGGGGCGGACGGGCGTTGCCTGGCTGGCGTTGACGAGCGGCGCTCCCGTGGTGCCCGTCGCCCTGACCGGCACCGAGGACGTGCAGCCGGTGGGGTCGCGCCTGCCGAAGCTCGCGCGGGTGACGATCGAGTTCGGGAAGCCCCTCGACCTCTCCGGCTACGGCGAGGCCTCCTCCGGGCGCGCCCGCCGGCACGCCACCGATGCGGTGATGGCGGCGATCCAGGAGCTCAGCGGACAGGAGTCGGCGAACGCGTACAACAACCCGCCGGCGACGATCGTGGAGCGGGTACGGCAGGCGCTGCGGCGCGACGACCCGACCCAGGCTGTCGAACCCGACTGAACACCCGGGGACGCAAGACGCACTATTGCACATGTGAAATATCGATGGTTCAATGGAGTCGTGCCCAGGGCACACTCCACCCGCGGTCCGCCCGAGAACGGACCGCCTGACACTGATCGGACGTTCGCAGCATGTCCTCCACGCCCCTCTTCGACTCCATCGCCCGCCGCTCCGACCGCCCGGTGCAGACCCACCCGGTGCAGACCTGCCCGGTGCAGACCCGGGCGACGTTCACCCCCGCTCCCACCTCCCCGATGTCGGCGCCGGTCGCCGCGAGCGAATCGACGCTCGTCCCCGCGGCGCTGGTCCGGGCGATCGAGGAGATCCCGGCCCGCATGACCGCCGCGCTACCGACCGGCCACGTCGTCTGCGCCGAGCAGCTCGTCCTGGTCGAGGCCGTGGCCGACGCGATCACCCGTGCCGTGGTCGACGCCGTGGCGGTCGAGCTCGAGCAGATCGCCCGCGACGGCGTCGTCCGCGTCTGATCCCGGGTCCGGCGAACCCGATGACCACGACGGACGGGCTGCCGATGCGGCCTCGCGGCGCCGCCCGGGATGCCGCGAACGCCACGGCCGCCGCCACGGCCGCCGCCACGGCCGACGCCGCCGCCACGGCCGACGCCGCCGCCACGGACGCTGCCCCCGCCACGGCCGCTCCCGGTACCGCTACCGAAGCCGGCGCTGGCCCGCTCCCGACGCGTCGCGCTCGCCGAGCAGCTGTGACGACCGCGGCGCCCGACGGCGTCACCCCTCGAACCACCGGGTCGGCGGTGTCACCTCCCGCCACCCCGGTCTCCACCGCACCCGACCCGACCACGCGCCCGCTGCCGGTCGTCTCCGAGGACGCTGGGCGCGCCTCCGGGCCCGTCACCGCTCCGCTCCCGTCCCGACGCACGCTCCGTCGGGTGCACCGGACCACCGCGGCGAGCGGGATGCGGGCGGTCACCCAGGCAGTGACGCTGCCGCTCCGGACGATCGGCAGCGCCGTCGGCTCGGCCAAGGCCGTCCCCGTGACGGCGACCGCGGTCGCGGCCTGTCTGTTCGTGAGCGTCGCCACCCCGCAGCCGGCGATGGCGGACACGCCGCAGGTGACCCAGGGGTCCGTCGAGGGGCAGGACTACGCGGTCGCTGCGGGAGCCGCGACGATCAGCGTGCAGCGGGACGCCTTCGCGATCGGGGTCGTCCCGATCCGGAAGCCGGCGTCACCGCCGCCGTCGACGTCGGGCGGGCCGACCTCGGTCCGTCCGGTCGCGGGCGACGTCCCCACGGCCGGGGGCTTCGGCTCCCGCTGGGTGCGCGGGTGCGGCGCCTGCTCGACCGACCACAAGGGGCTCGACTTCGCGGCACCGACCGGCACCGACGTCGTCGCGGCGATGTCCGGAAGGGTCGTGTCCGCCGGGGTGTTCGGCGGGTACGGCAACCAGGTCCTCCTGCAGCACGCCGACGGCTCGCAGACCCGCTACGGGCACCTGTCCCGCATCGCTGTCCGCGTCGGGCAGATGGTGCGTGCCGGCGAACTGATCGGCGCCGTGGGCAGCACGGGCGTCTCGACCGGGGCGCACCTGCACTTCGAGGTCATCGTCGGCGGGACCCCGGTGGACCCGGCCGCGTGGCTGCAGCACCGCGGGCTCCTCTGACGCGCCGATCCCGCCCCGCGGGGTGCGCGTAGCGTCGTCGGCTGGGCGGCAGGGTGCTGCCCGGGAGACGGAGACGCACGTGCGGGTGACGGTACTGGGAACCGGGGCGATGGGTGCCGGCGTGGCGGGTTCGCTGCTCCGCGAGGGCCACGAGGTGACGGTGTGGAACCGGAGCGCCGACCGGGCCGCTCCGCTCGGTGAGCGCGGTGCGACGGTCGCCGACGACGCCGGAGCCGCTGTCGCCGACGCCGAGGTCGTCCTCCTCACGCTCTTCGACACGGACGCCGTGGTGGACGTGCTCGAGGCAGCCGCGGGCGAGGCGCCGACCGACGCCGTGTGGGTGCAGGCGTCGACGATCGGCGTCGCGGGGACCGAGACCGTCGTGCAGCTCGCCGGCAAGTACGGCATCACACTCGTCGAGGCGATGATGCTCGGGACGAAGGCGCCCGCCGAGCAGGGGAAGCTGACGATGCTCGCCGCCGGGCCGACCGACGTCCTCGACCGGATCGACCCGGTGCTCGACGCGATCGGGGCGAAGACCGTCCGCGCGGGGGAGCAGGTCGGCGACGGCACCGCGCTCAAGCTCGCCGCGAACGCCTGGATCGCCTCGATCACCGCCGCGACCGGACAGTCGCTCGCCGTCGCGAAGTCGCTGGGGCTCGACCCGGCGCTGTTCCTCGAGGCCATCGCGGGGAGCGCCAGTGACTCCGCCTACGCGCACACCAAGGGGAAGTCGATGATCGACGGGGAGTTCCCCGCCCAGTTCGCGCTCGACGGTCTGCGGAAGGACATCGACCTGATCACCGAGGCAGCGCGGAGCACCGGCGTCTCGACCGTCCTGCTCGAGGCGCTCGGCCGTGTCTACGCCGACGCCAGCGCGGCGGGCCACGGCGGTGACGACATCGCCGCCGTCGGCACGGCGTTCTAGCGGCTCCGCCGGAGGAACCGTCGGACGGCGTTCGTCAGCCGTCCGACGGTCTCGTCGTTCATGGTGTTCGCCAGATCGAACGCCTCACGCGCAGGGTCGGCACCCGCACGGATGCGACGGAGGGCAGCGTCCGCCCGGGCTCGGGCATCGAGCTCCGCGAGGGGCATGTCGTCCTCGGGGTCGTGCGGCGCGGGACCGTCCGTGCCCCTGTCTCCCATGGGAGCAGGTTACGCGGACCGGCGGCGCGCTGAGTCCACGTCGTCGACGACCCGGACCATCTCGTCGAGGAACGCGACGATCACCGCCATGTCGTCGCTCGACAGGTGGTCGGTCGCCTCGATCGCACGGGAGTCGAGCTGGTCGATCACGCGCAGTACCTGGCGCATCGACCCACCGGTGGCGGTGAGGATCACACCGCGGCGGTCGTTCGGGTCGGGGTTCCGCTCGACGTGTCCACTGCGCACGAGTCGGTCGACGAGCGCGGACGTCGACGCGGCGGTGATGTGGAGCTGCTCGGCGAGGTCCTTCGCGTTGACCGAGCGTCCGGCTTCCTCGGCGTCGAGGAGTGCACGGAGCGCCAGGAGGGCGTTCTCGCCGAGCCCCAGTGCCTCGCGAGCGCGCCGCTGGGCTGCGGCCTCGGCGCTCCGGTACCTGCGCAGTGCGTTGAGCACGTCCACCGCGTCGACCCTGGAATCCTCGGCGTACCAGAATCCCGCGGCACTCGTCGTCACCTCGGAAGTCATGGGCACAATGCTAGACGCTCTAGTTAGATTGTCTAGCGAGTGCGCGGATCGGCGAGCTGCAACACCCGTGACGCGGCGACGAAACACTCCGGCAATCCCCGCTCAGTAGGTTCACGACATGCAGGAGCCGACGTGCTGAGCCGACTCGCGGGGAGCGTCTTCCACGTCGGGAGTTCCGTCGAACGCACCGACGTCGTCGCCCGGATGCTCGACGTCTACGTCGCGCGCCGGGAACCGTCCGGTGTCGAGCAGGACCGCGCGGTGGCGGCGGAGCTCCGGGCGGTGGTCGGGTCAGCCGGTCCGGCGAACGACCCGGACCGCGCCGCGACGATCGACTCGCTCGCGCTCGACCGGCACGAGCCGGCCTCGATCGCGTCCGCCGTCGCCGTCGCCCGGGACAACGCCCGTCGCGCCCGTGACGTCGTCTCCACCGAGCTGTGGGACTGCCTCAACGTGACGCGCTCGCGGATGCCCCGGAAGGTGGCGCCGGACCGTGCGCACGAGTTCCTCGGGTGGGTGCGGGAGCGCAGTGCCCTCGCGATCGGGGTCGTCGAGGCGGACGCGAGCCGCGACGAGGTCTGGGAGTTCTTCACCCTCGGTCGCTCGCTGGAGCGGTGCTCGGCGACGGCGAAGCTCCTCGCGTCGGGCCTCCTCGACCCCCAGTCCGGACCGTCCTGGGCGAACGCGCTCCGGGCGTGCGGTGCCGGCGAGGCGTTCCAGCGGGGGCGCGACCACCACACGCCGGGTCCGGAGGACGCCGCGGCGTTCCTGCTCCTCGACGAGCACAGTCCGCGGTCGCTGCGGTTCCTGGCCAGACGGACGGACGAGTGCCTGGCGGACGTGGCGCCGTCGTGCATCGAGGACGAGGTCCGGGCGTTCGTCGAGACACGCGCCCGGCTCGAGTCGGTGTCCGAGGACACGGCGCTCTTGGCGGCACGGTCGGCGGGGGAACGGTTGGCTGCGGCGGCGGACCGGGTCGTCGCGGCGCTCGACGAACGGGTGTTCGCCGTCGCCGAGCCGGCCCGCTGACGGGCCACCGGTCTGCGGGCTCGCGACGCGAGCAGTGACGGCCTGGAGGCGCGGGGCGGCGCCGCCCCGCGCCTCCAGGCCGTCGGTGGGTCTCGTCAGACCGCGCTGGAGCGGTCGGCGACCGCCTCGTCGCGTTCCAGGTCCTGCCGGAGTGCGGCGCGCGACGCGCGCGTCCCGACCACCGGGACCGCGTGCGTGATGGCCAGGTGGAGCCGGTTGTCCGCGTCGTACCGGACCCGGAACCGCTCGTACCGGATGAGCCAGACGAGGGCGATCGCGAGCGCCACGAACCCGGAGGCCGCGCCGACGGCGATGGCCCACCGGGGTCCCCAGGCGTCGGCGACGGCACCGACGATCGGGGCGCCGATGGGGGTGCCGCCGGCGAAGATCGCCATGTAGAGCGCCATCACCCGGCCGCGCATCGCGGGCTTCGTCGTGGTCTGCACCAGCGCGTTCGCGGTCGTCATGAACGTCAGGGAGGCGAGCCCGACGAAGACCAGCACGACCGCGAAGGTCCAGTACGTCGGGGCGACGGCGGCTGCGACGCAGGCCAGGCCGAAGCCGGCGGAGGCGATCACGAGGGTGCGCATCCGCGGACGGTCGCGTCGGGCCGACAGCAGCGCCCCCGCGACCGAACCGATCGCCATGACGGAGTTGAGGAGCCCGAACTCGCCGGCGCCCTTGTGGAACTCGACGCGTGCCATGGTCGAGGTGAAGATCGGGAAGTTCACGCCGAACGTGCCGACGACGAAGATCATGCAGAGCACGACGATGATGTCCGGCCTCGTCCGCACGTACCGGAAGCCAGCGGTGATCTGGCCCTTGCCCCGCTTCGGCCGGATCCGTTCGGCGAGCTGCGCCGGGTCGACGAACCGCAGGGCGATGAGGACGGCCAGGAACGAGCCGGCGTTGATGACGAACACCCACCCCGAACCGATCGCGGCGATGAGGACACCGGCGACCGCGGGGCCGATGAGCCTGGCGGCGTTGAACGACGCGGAGTTGAGCGCGACGGCGTTGGCCACGTTGTCGCCGTGCACCACGTCGGAGACGAAGGCCTGCCGGATCGGGGTGTCGAACGCGGCGACGATGCCGAGCGCGAGCGCGAACCCGTAGAGCGACCAGATCGTGGCGGTGTCGGTGAGGACCATGACGCCGAGGCCGAGCCCCAGTGCGCCCATCAGCCCCTGTGTCAGCATGAGCATCTTGCGGCGGTCGAACCGGTCGGCGGCGAGCCCGGTCAGGGGGAGGAGCAGGAGCTGCGGGCCGAACTGCAGTGCCATCGTGATGCCGACGGCGATGGCGTCGTTGTCCGAGAGCTTCGTCAGGACGATCCAGTCCTGGGCGGTTCGTTGCATCCAGGTGCCGACGTTGGACACCAGGGCGCCGGCGAACCAGATGCGGTAGTTGCGGGCCGACAGGGAGCGGAACATGGCGGTCACTGCTGGGCCAGCCTCCTCATGATCTCGGTGGCGTCGGTCAGGGTCTGACGCTCGGCGTCGGTGAGCTCGGCGAGACGCGGCGTGAGCCAGCCGTCCCGGCGGCGACGGGTCTCCTCGACGAAGTCGGCACCGGCCGGGGTCGCCCCGAGGAGCACCTTGCGGCGGTCGTCCCCGTGCCCGACCTTCGACACGAGGCCGCGCTCGAGCAGCACGGCGACGGTCTTCGACATCGACGGTGGTGTCACCCCGTCCTGCCGGCTGAGGTCGGCGAGGCTCATCGCCCCGTCGCGGTGCAGTCGGGCGAGGGCGGAGAACTGGGCATCCGTCATCGTCGAGTCGGCCTTCTGCCCGCGGAGCGTCCGGGACAGCCGGTTCACCGCGATCCGGAGGTCGGTCGAGAGGGAGACGTCGAGCATGATCGTCAGTCTAACTCATTAGTTCAGCGAACGAACTGGTTCCGCGGGGAATAGAGGACGCGGGTGTATCGTTCGGGCAGGTAGACAACAGGTGTTGTCAAGAGAGAAGGAGAACATGTCCGAGTTCGAGGGCAAGGTCGCCGTCGTCACCGGCGGTGGCAGCGGCATCGGTGAGGCCATCGCGAAGGAGCTCGCCGCGGCGGGCGCGAAGGTCGTCGTCACCGACATCAAGCTGGACGCCGCCGAGCGCGTCGCGACGTCGATCACCGAGGCGGGCGGCACCGCGAGCGCGTTCGAGGCGAACTCGGCGATCGCCGCCGACAACGAGCGCATGGTCGCGTTCGCGGTCGACACCTACGGCGCCCTGCACCTCGCCGTGAACAACGCCGGCATCGGCGCCGCACCGCAGCCCATCGGCGAGTACGACGTCGCCGCCTGGGACCGCGTCCGCTCGGTGGACCTCGACGGGGTGTTCTACGGCCTCCGCTACGAGATCCCCGCGATGCTCGCCGCCGGTGGTGGCGCGATCGTGAACATGTCCTCCGTGCTCGGCTCGGTGGGCATCGCGCAGAACGCGGCGTACGTCGCGTCGAAGCACGCGCTCGTCGGTCTGACGAAGGTCGCGGCGCTCGAGTACACGGCCCAGGGCGTCCGCACGAACGCGGTCGGCCCGGGCTTCATCGACACCCCCCTCGTCCGGTCCTCGCTGTCCGCCGAGGCGCTGTCGGCCCTGGAGTCCGAGCACGCCGCCGGTCGACTCGGCACCGACGCCGAGGTCGCCGCGCTCGTGCTGTTCCTGCTGAGCGACAAGGCGTCGTTCATCAGCGGGAGCTACCACCTCGTCGACGGCGGGTACAGCGCGCACTGACGCCTGCCGCCCGCCGGCGATCGGCTCGTCTTGTCGAACCGGGCGTCCCTGGTGGAAACGGGCGTCCCTGGTCGGAACTCCTGACCAGGGACGCCCGTTTCGTGTTCCTCCCGCCCGTGCACGGGGAACGAACAGCCGCGCGCCCGCCTCAGTGGAACTGGGGGATCGTCATCCAGATGCCGTACAGCACCGCGGCGACGCACACCGCAAAGCACAGCCCGGCCCCCGCGATCGCGAGCGGCGGCGTGTGGCCGGACCGTGCGGTCTCGTCGGCGTACCCCGTGTGGTCCCCTCCGGCGTCGACGGGCTGCCCCGTCCCGAGCAGCCGCAGGCCGAGCGTGTAGAGCAGCACCACGCCGACGGCGGCGACGAACCCGACGCCCGCCACGGTCCCGATGGCTCCGAAGTCGATGTCCATGGTGTCCCCTCTCAGGCGGAGACCGGCTCGGCGGCCGGCTCCTCGTCGCGGACGTCGTCAGCGCTGATCGGCTTGCGACGCGCCAGGAAGTAGAACGTCAGCCCCGCGGCGAGTGCGAGCACCGCGACGATGACGAGTCCGATGGTCGAGGTGGCGGCGACGGCGGTCGCGAGGGCCCCGACGACGGCGGCTGCCGGCAGCGTGATCACCCAGGCGACGACGATGCGGCCGACGACGGACCAGTGCACGTCGGCGAGCTTCTTGCCGAGGCCCGACCCGATGACGGACCCGCTCGTGACGTGCGTGGTCGACAGCGCGAACCCGAGGTGCGAGGACACGAGGATCGTCGCCGCGGAGCTCGACTCGGCCGCGAAGCCCTGCGGGGACTGCACGTCGGAGATCTTCTTGCCGACCGTCTGCATGATCCGCCAGCCGCCCACGTAGGTGCCGAGGCCGATCGCCAGCCCGCAGGCCAGGATCACCCAGAGCGCCGGACCCGTGCCCGCCGACTGGTAGTTCGCGGCGATGAGGGTGAGCGTGATGACGCCCATCGTCTTCTGCGCGTCGTTCGTCCCGTGGGCGAGCGACACCAGCGACGCGGAGATCGTCTGGCCGTGCCGGAAGCCCGTCGCCGCACCGTGCGTCGTCGCGTTCTTCGTGAGCGTGTACGCGATGTAGGTGGCGACGAGGGCGATCACGCCGGCGATCACCGGGGAGAGCAGCGCCGGCAGCACGACCTTCGACACCACCGTGGCCCAGTCGACGGAGTTGATCCCGGCGCCGATGATCGACGCCCCGATCAGCCCGCCGAACAGCGCGTGCGTGGACGACGACGGCAGGCCGAAGTACCAGGTGGCGAGGTTCCACAGCACGGCGCCGACGAGTCCCGCGAAGATCATCGTCGGGGAGATGTGGACGCCGTCCTGGCCCTCCCGGATGATGCCCTGCGAGACGGTCTTGGCGACCTCGGTGGAGAGGAACGCGCCGACCACGTTGAGGACGGCGGAGATGAGCACGGCGGTGCGGGGCTTGAGGGCACCCGTGGCGACCGAGGTTGCCATGGCGTTCGCGGTGTCGTGGAAGCCGTTCGTGAAGTCGAACACGAGGGCAACGACGATCACCAGCACGACGGTGACGAGGACGTCCATGCGCGAGACGGTAGGCCCGCCCCGCACCGGCTGCGTGAACGCCGGGTGAACAGGCTGGACCGCCTCCTGATCTGGGAGGATCGGCACGTGCCCACCTTCTCCGCAGCACGAGGCGACGCCTCGTTCACCGACGCGCACGGCGTCGAGATCGTCTACTCGACCTGGCGGGCGGCGCGGCCGAAGGGCATCGTGCAGATCGCGCACGGCGTCGGGGAACACGGGCTCCGGTACGAGCCGCTCGCGCAGGACCTCGTCCGCGCCGGCTACACCGTGCACGTCAACGACCACCGCGGGCACGGACGCACCGGTCTCGCGCAGTGGGATGGCGACCACACCAAGCTCGGACGGCTCGGCCCCGGTGGGCTCCGCGCCGCCATCGCCGCCGTCGAGCAGATGACCGCGGTCGCCAAGGAGGACACCCCGGGCGTCCCGCTCGTGCTCCTCGGGCACTCGTGGGGCTCGCTGATGGCGCAGCGGATCGTGAACACCTCGTCGGAGGCCTACGACGGTGTCGTCCTCTCCGCCAGCGCGTACCGGCTGCCCGGGTGGATGAACAGCGGCGACCTCAACGCCCGGCACGCCGGGTCCGGTCCGACGAAGTTCGAGTGGCTGACCCGTGACCGGGCGATCATCGACGCGATGTCGGTCGACCCGCTCGCGGTCGAGGCGGACGTCATCGGGCTGTTCGGGCTCGCCGACACGCTGCGGCTGCTCGGCGTGCCGCGGCGGGGCATCCCGCACGACCTGCCGATGCTGCTGCAGGTCGGCTCCGAGGACCCGCTCGGCGGCCCGCGCTCGATCGAACGGCTCGCGCAGGCCTACCGCCGTCGTGGCCGGCTCTCCGACGTGCAGGTCGAGGTCTACGAGGGCGCCCGGCACGAGGTCTACAACGAGACCAACCGCGACGAGGTCGTCGCCGACCTGGTCGCGTGGCTCGGTCGGGTCACGTCGCGCTGACGCGACCGAGGGACGGCCTGGAGGCGCGTGGCGGACACGGCCACGCGCCTCCAGGCCGCCGTCGTCCCGGCCCACCGCCGGACCGTCACCGGACCGGAATAGGGTTGCGACATGCACGGTGAGTACAAGGTCCCCGGAGGGAAGCTGGTCGTCGTCGACCTCGAGGTCGTCGACGGTGTGATCCAGGGGTTCCGCCTGGCCGGGGACTTCTTCCTCGAACCGGACGACGCGCTCCCGCTCATCGACCAGGCCGTGAACGGTCTGCCGTCCACCACCGACGCCGCGGGCATCGCTTCGGCGGTCCGCACCGCCCTGCCCGAGGACGCCGTCCTGCTCGGCTTCACCCCCGAGTCCGTCGGGGTCGTGGTCCGCCGCGCCCTGTCCCGCGCCTCCACGTGGCGCGAGTACGACTGGGAGATCGTCCACGAGGGACCGATCAGCCCGAACGAGCACCTCGCGCTCGACCAGGTCCTCACCGAGGAGGTGGGCGCCGGACGCCGCGGTCCGACCCTCCGCATCTGGGAATGGGACCAGCCGGCCGTCGTCATCGGGTCGTTCCAGTCACTGAAGAACGAGGTCGACCCCGAGGGTGCGGCGAAGTACGGCGTCGAGGTCGTCCGGCGCATCTCCGGCGGCGGTGCGATGTTCATGGACGCCGGAGCGGTCATCTCGTACTCGCTCTACGTCCCCACCGACCTCGTGCAGGGCATGACCTTCGCCGACTCCTACGCGTACCTCGACGAATGGGTGATCGAGGCGCTGAAGTCCCTCGGCATCGAGGCGTACTACCAGCCGCTCAACGACATCTCCTCGACGAAGGGGAAGATCGGCGGCGCCGCCCAGAAGCGACTCGGCACCGGGGCGCTCCTCCACCACGCCACCATGAGCTACGACATGGACGGCGAGAAGATGGTGCAGGTGCTGCGCATCGGCCGCGAGAAGATGAGCGACAAGGGGACGACCAGTGCTGCGAAGCGCGTCGACCCACTGCGGTCACAGACCGGGCTGAGCCGGGCCGAGATCATCGACCGGCTCATCGCGACGTTCACGCGCATGTACGGGGCGCACGAGGGGCACGTGACCGAGGCCGAGCGGGCGCGCGCGCAGGAGCTCGTGCGCACGAAGTTCCAGACGCAGGAGTGGCTCGAGCGGGTGCCCTGAGCCGCAGCCGCGGGCGGGCTGCTGTCGTCAGCGGCTCATCGTCAGTGGCCGTCGTCCTCGGTGGCGTCGTCTGCGTCCGGCGCGTCGACGTGCTGCATCGCGGTCCCGACGGACCATCCCGGGCCCGACCGGATCGGACCGAGCGCGACGTACGAGCCCGAGTACGTGACCTCGTCCTCGTCCTCGAAGCCGTCGTCGCCCTCCTCGTCGGGGTCCGCGGGGTTCCGGGTGCCGAGCAGCTTCCGCGTCAGCGCCGAACGCTCGGTGAGGAGCGAGTCGAGCGCCGCCCGCAGGTCGACGTCGTGCGGGTCCGCACGACGCAGGGCCGCGCCGAGGACGCTCCGCCGCATCAGCTCCTTCGCGAACGAGCCCGTCGTGCCCTCCGCACGCTCGGCCGCCTCGGCGAGGGCGTCCTCGGAGAACGGCAACGCCGACGCGTACCGCCGGAACAGCCGCACCCGCTCGGGCAGGTCGGGCAGCGGGATCTCGACGGCGAGGTCGACACGGCCGGGACGGTCCGCGAGGGCACGCTCGAGGACGGACACCCGGTTCGTGGTCATCACGAACGCGACGTCCGCGTCCCCGTCGAGCCCGTCGAGGGCGTCGAGCACCTCGAACAGCAGCGGCTGTGGGGAGCTGTGCCGCTCCATGGCGACGAGGTCGATGTCCTCGAGGACGACGATCGACGGCTGGAACGTCCGGGCGATCTCGGCTGCGGCGCCGATCGCGGAGATGCTCGACCCGGTGAGCAGGATCGCCGTGACCCCGGGCGTCCGCGCGAGCAGGTGCCGGATGGTGAGGGTCTTGCCGGTGCCGGGTGGCCCGTACAGCAGGACACCACGCTTGAGGTGCTGCCCGGCTGCGAGGAGCGCCTCCCGCTGCTCACCGATCCCGACCACGTGGTCGACCACCTCGTCGAGCACACCGTCGGGGAGCACCACCGCGTCCGCGTCGACGTCCGGTCGTCGGAGGAACGTGGCGCCGGCGTCCGACCCGTACTCGGACTGGACGAACGACAGCACCTGACCGCGCAGCACGCTCCGCTCGATCATCAGCGCCCGCAGGCGGAGCAGGAACGCCGACGAGGCCTCCTGGTCGGGGGAGAGGATCTCGAGCGACGCCTGCGCCCGGCCGTACTCGGGCTTGGCGGATCGCTGGACGACGGCGACCGGAGCGCCGTCGAACCGGAGGAGTCGCAGGCCGAACGACACGACCCGCCGGGACGTGTCAGCACTCGTCGCCCGGGTCGCGTAGCTCACCGGACCCGGCGCCCAGCGGGAGTGCGGGTTCGCGATCAGCTCGCTCACCGAGCTGTGGAAGCGGCTGTCGTCACCGGCGATGCCGACGAGGGCGTCGGGAACGCCGCCGGACAGTTCGTCGAGGGCGATGTCGGCGTCGACGAGCCGGTGGTCCGGGAAGTCCTCGGTGACCACGGGCACCGTCTGCGGGTCGACCCCGATGTGGTCGCGGATGCGTTCGCCGATCGGGGTGAGCACCGCCTGCTGCTCGGCGGCGGCGAGTTCGTTCGCCTTCTCGATGTAGCGAGCGAAGGCCCGCATGAGGTCGCGGTCAGCGTCGTCCTGGCACGCCGGCGACCGACGCGACAGGGCAAGAACGTGGTCGGCCGCCCGGGGAGGGGGTCCCGAGCGGCCGCACACCCAGTGTGGGCGTCCTCCTGGTGAACGACGTGTGCGGATCACGAGAATCCTCCGCGCGGCTGATGTCCGGCCCGCGGAGCCCACGTAGCCTCGACAGCGTGAACTGGTTGATCCTCCTGGGGGCGGTGGCCGCCGCGGCCGTCGTGATGTGGATCGCCGATCGTGTGGGGTGGATCGACCTGTCGAACAAGGCCACACGCAGCGGCGGATCCGGCGGCGTGATCTCGATGATGGACGAGGTGTTCGCGCCCACCCGTCACGAGACGCAAGCGGCGTACGAACGGCAGTCGCGCCTCCCGAGGGAGGCACCGACGCCGGCCGACGACGACCACGACCTGCTGAGCGGCACCGTCCTCATCAAGGTGCCCGCGGTCCGCGGCGCCGGCCGGCACGAAGCGCGCGCCGGGACGCACGACCGCAGCTACTGACGCCGTGTCCCGACCGCACGTCGCGGGGAGCGCGGTCAGCGCGTCGTGAGCTCCTGGTAGTCCGGGTGCCGCTCGATCCAGGCCTTCACGTAGCTGCACTGCGGCACGACGCGGAGTGACCCGGACCGCACGTCGTCGAGCGCGTGCTCGACGAGGATCGATGCGTGGCCACCACCGCGGTGCGACGGATCGACCTCGGTGTGCACGAACCGGATCTCGTCGCCGTCGACCTCGTACGCCGCGAACCCGATCACCTCGCCGTCCTCGACGAGGGAGTACTGGTGCTTGTCGGTGTCGTTGCGGACCTCGGGTGATGCCATGGCGACGACGCTACGCCGGACCTCCCGAAGAAGGGCCTGTGTGACCGCTGTGCGCCGGGCTAGGGTCGCACCGTGCGCCACGAGACGACCACGCCGTTCCGCTTCCGGACCCCGCCCGGATGGCCGACGCCGTCCGACGAGTGGGTGCAGCTCCACCAGGCCGCCGAGCCGGCCGTGGGCTGGTCGCCCGCCCCGGAGGTCCCGCCGGCACCCGCGGAGTGGGTGTTCTGGCGGACGGTGCCCGGCGTCTTCCGCACCTACCTGCCCGCCGGCGCCCGGAGGCTCCGACTCACGCAGCGCATCGGGCTGGCGGTCGCGCTCGTGTCGTTCGTCGCCGTGCTGGTGGTCGCCGCGCTCGGCGGCCCGGCGGTGCTCGGCCTCGCACCGCTCGTCGCCGGCCTCGCGGTCGTCGTCGTGACGGCATCGCGACACGGTGACCTCGCCGCGCGGACCGCGGTCTCGATCCGTGACGACGCAGCCGTGTGGCGGCGCACCGAGCTCCCGGTCCGAGCCGGGGCCGCACGCCCGGACCTCGGCGCCACCGAGGCGCTCGCCGCGTGGGACGCTGCGGCGTGGGGACTGCCGGTGGCGAGGCCGCTCGAGACGACCCCCTCGCTGCCCCCGGCGGCACCCGCCGGACGCTCGTCGTCGCCGTCCGCGGTTCCCGCATCGTTCCGGCGGAGCGCCCGGCTGGCGTTCGGTGTCACCGCGGGCGCGGCCGCGTTCCTGCTGGTGGTCGGTGCGACCGCGGTCGGTGCTCCGGTCGTGCAGACCGTGCAGGCCCACGCCGCCGGACAGACGCTGGCGCACGGGCTCCAGGGCGACGACGGCAGCGACCCGGGCAGCGACCCTGGCAGCGACCCCGCCGGGCCGAGCGCAGCTCCCGAGGACGGCTCCGGTGCTGACGACTCGTCCACCTGGACGTCCGACGACGGCGCGACCACCGCGACGTTCATCGGCGACGACGACGGTTGGCAGGCGAGCTGCGGCGCGATCGACTTCACCGACGGCTGCTGGGCGTGGGAGGTCGACAGCGAGTGCGACGGCCCCGCGACGATCAGGATGGGCTTCTCGGACACCGTCGGGGGCGGTGACGTCCGGACCGACACCCGCACGGTGCAGCTCGACTCCAGGTACCCGCTGGTCCTCACCGAGCAGGGCACCGAGGACTACAGCGGGATCGAGGACGTCACCTGCGACACCACCCCGAAGAGCCCGGTCGGGACGACGAAGACCCTGCTCGACTCGGACGAGCAGGACGCGGACGGCTCCTGGCCGGACGGTTGCGTGGACTACGGGTGCTCGGGCTGGGAGCTCACGTCCGAGACCGACTGTGCGTCGGCGACCGTGCAGTTCGCGGTCGACGAGGAGGTGGCATCGCTGCCGGGGCCGCACGAGTTGGTCGTCACGACGCGGCTCCGTGCCGGGCAGCCCGTCGACGTCTGGGCGGCGGGGACGTGGTCGTCCGACGACGACGCCCGGCTCGAGTCGGTGACCTGCGGCTGAGGCGTCACGGCTCCCGGCTCGCCCGTGCAGCAGAATGGTCGCGTGCACAGCGGAGACGATCGCGGCCCGGACCGGGTCGTCCAGGGGGACAACCTCGACGTGCTCCCGACCCTCGCCGACGGCTCGTTCACGCTCGTCTACCTCGACCCGCCGTTCAACACCGGCCGCTACCAGCGTCGGCACGCGAGCACGGCGGTCGCAGCGGACGCCGGCACCGACGTCACCGGCCCGGCCCCGACGGGCCCGACCCCGGCCCTGGTCCCGCGCGCTCGCCCCGAGACCCGCGTCTCCGGCTTTCGCGGCCGCACCTACGAGCGCATCCGCGGCGACCTGATGCGGTTCGACGACCGGTTCGACGACTACTGGTCGTTCCTCGAGCCCCGACTGCTCGAGGCGTGGCGACTCCTCGCCGACGACGGCACCCTCTACCTGCACCTCGACTACCGCGAGTCGCACTACGCCAAGGTCCTGCTCGACGCGCTGTTCGGGCGTGACGCGTTCCTCAACGAGATCGTCTGGGCGTACGACTTCGGCGCGAAGTCACGGTCCCGGTGGCCGACCAAGCACGACACGATCCTCGTCTACGTGAAGGACCCCTCGCGGTACTGGTTCGACTCCGAGGCCGTGGACCGTGAGCCCTACATGGCCCCGGGTCTCGTCACACCCGAGAAGCGGGAGCGCGGCAAGCTCCCGACCGACGTGTGGTGGCACACGATCGTGTCGCCGACGGGCAGGGAGAAGACGGGCTACCCCACGCAGAAGCCGGAGGGGGTGCTCCGCCGGGTCGTGCAGGCGTCCTCGCGCGAGGGCGACTGGGTCCTCGACTTCTTCGCCGGCAGCGGGACCACCGGGGCGGTCGCCCAGGCGCTCGGCCGCCGGTTCGTGCTGGTGGACGACAACCCCGTCGCGATCGACGTGATGCGTCGTCGGCTGCCGTCGGCGTCCTTCGAGATCGTGGAACCGCCCGCCGCCTCCGCTGGCTGAGCGGGGCGACGGGCGGTCGGGTGCCGAGGTGGTCGGCTACTCGGCCGAGTGACGGCCGTGCGCGTGTTCGTCCGGCCGGGAGGCGCGGCTCGGGTCTGTCTCGTCGGCCGCGGTCGCGTCGCTGGTCGCCGCGGCGTGCGCCGCGCGCGTCCGGATCGCACCGGTGGTCGCCGGGGGTTCGTCGACCGGGGCAGCGGCCGAGTGCGCACCGTGCGTGGTCGCGTTCGGCAGCGGCGCCCGGGTGTCGTCGGCGGACCGCGGTCGGGGCGAGACGTCCGGGGACGTCGGCACGACCGCCATCGACCCGGTGTCCGGCGAGACGAGCGAGCCCGTCCCGGCGGCGGCACCCTGGGCGTCGACGCTGAGCCGGTCGGCGTCGTCCTTGGCGGCGTTCGCCTGCTCCTGCAGGGCCGAGACCTTGCGGAGCGGCGGCACCCGGAAGAACCAGGTCAGGACGAACGCGAGCAGGATCACCGCGAGTCCGACGTAGTACACGACGACGGCGGAGTCGCTGAAGCCGACGAGGAACGGCCGGGTCAGGCGCTTGTCGGCCCCGTTGAGGAACGAGGTGTCGCTCGTGGCGGCACTCGTCGACGAACTGGCCTTCGAGTCGCCGCTCTTCAGCTGCTTCACCAGCGTCGGCGCGACCTCGTCGACGACGTTCTGGCGCTGGTCGGCGTTCGAGTAGTCGACCTGGAGCGTGCCGTCGACGACCTCGGCGTTCGCCTTGGACGCGGCGGTCTCGAGCGCCTGCTGTTCGGCTGCGGGCTTGGCCGCGGCGACCTGCTGCGCGATGACGTCGTCGGCCGATGCCGCCGGGACCTTGCCGGCGGCGACCTGCGCCTGCACGCCAGCCGTGACCTGCTGGGTGACCGCGTCGTCCGCGGCCTGCTTCGCCTGGACCGCACCCTTGTTCAGGCCGTCCTGCACGTTCTGCTTCACCGGGTCGACGATCTTGCCCCAGATCTGGTCCATCACGCCCTTGTTCTCGGAGGCGTTCGCCACCGAGGGGGTGAGGGCCGCGTTGAGGGCGGGCTTGAGATCGCTCTCGTTCTGCATCGCCGTCGTGATGTTCGTCGGCATGAGCGTGAACAGCACGGACAGCAGCACGGCGGTACCCATGGTGCCGCCGATCTGGCGGAAGAACGTGGCCGCACTGGTCGCGACCCCGATGTCCCGGGGGCTGACGGAGTTCTGCGCCGCCAGGGTCAGGGTCTGCATGAGCTGCCCGAGCCCGAGGCCGATCCCGAACATGCCGAGCATGAGGAACCAGAGCGGGCGGTCCGCGGTGAGGAAGGTCAGCACCGTGAAGCCGATGGCCGTGAACGCGGTGCCCGTGATCGGGAACACCTGGTAGTTGCCGGTGCGCGAGATGATCTGACCCGAGGCGATCGAGGAGATCATCAGGCCGAGCACCATCGGGAGCATCGCGAACCCGGACTCCGTCGGGGTGACGCCCTTCACGATCTGCAGGTACAGCGGGATCGTCAGCATCGCGCCGAACATGCCGAAGCCGACGAGCACCGACAGCACCGCGGACATCGAGAACACCCGCGAACCGAAGAGCTTGAGCGGCAGGATCGCGTCGTCCTTCATCGCGCGTTCGACGAAGATGAAGGCGATCAGTCCGGCAGCGCCGATGCCGTAGCAGGCGAAGGCGCCCGCCGAGCTCCAGCCCCATTCGCGGCCCTGCTCGGCGATGAGGAGCAGCGGGACGAGGGTGACGATGACGAGGCTCGCGCCCCACCAGTCGATGCGGGGCTTGCCGCGGTCGCCGAACTTCGGCAGGTGCAGGAACGTCAGCACCATGAAGAGCGCGATGACACCGATCGGGACGTTGATCAGGAAGACCCAGCGCCAGCCGGAGATGAAGAGGAGCTCGTTCGCGCCGGCGAAGACACCGCCGACGAGCGGGCCGATGACGCTCGAGATGCCGAACACCGCCAGGAAGTAGCCCTGGTACTTCGCACGCTCCCGCGGGGCGAGCATGTCGCCCATGATCGCGAGGGGGAGCGACATCAGGCCGCCGGCGCCGAGGCCCTGCAGCGCACGGAAGCCGGCGAGCATGAGCATCGAGGTGGAGAACGACGCGGCGAACGAGCCGACGATGAAGATGCCGATCGCCGTGATGAACAGCGGGCGCCGGCCGAAGATGTCGGACAGCTTGCCGTAGATCGGCGTGGTGATCGTCGACGCGATGAGGTACCCGGTGGTGACCCAGGCCTGTTGGTCGAGGCCGTGCAGGTCGTCACCGATCGTGCGGATCGCGGTGCCGACGATGGTCTGGTCGAGGGCGCCGAGGAACATGCCGGCCATCAGGCCGTAGATCACCAGCAGGATCTGCCGGTGGTTCATCACGGCGCTGGACGACGTGGTCGGTGCCGCGGGTGCGGTCGCGGTCTGGGTCATGACAGGGTCTCCCGAAAACTTTGCGCTGGCTGCAAAGTTACATCTGCCGCAAGTGGTTGGTCACGTCGGGGAGGGTTCCTGAGTGGATCGGCAGCACCCGCTCCGGAACAGTAGGGTCGCCGTCATGAGCACGCCCGACGCCGTCACGGTACGCCCGAGCGCGGTGGCCGGTTCCCGGCCGGCCGTGATCGTCCTGCCGGGCGGCGGCTACGAGGAGCACGGCCGGGCGAGCTCGGAACCGATGGCGGACTGGTTCGCGGGCATCGGCGTGCACGCGTTCCTGTTCCGCTACCCGCTCCGGACGCCCGACCGCCGCGGGCCGCTCCACCCGGAACCGATCGACGCGACCCGGCGCGTGTTCGCCTGGCTGCGCGACGGCGCCCCCGGCTCCGGGCTGTCCGTCGACACCGAACGGATCGGGGTCGTCGGGTCGAGCGCCGGCGGACACCTGGCCGCGTGCCTGGCGAACGGCATCGACGACCCGACACTCGACCGCCCCGCGTTCTGCGTCCTCAGCTACCCGGTGATCAGCATGGAGACCCCGACCCGCCCGCGTCCGCTGGTGGGGCTCCTCGGCGAGGGATCGTCGTGGCGCGAACGCCGGGAACTGTCGATGGAGACCCGGGTCGACCGACGGACCCCGCCGACCTTCGTGTGGACGACCGCCGACGACCGGATCGTCCGCGCGACGAACGCACTGTCGTACGCGGACGCGCTCGTCCGGAACGAGGTGGACGTCGAGGTGCACGTCTTCCCGCACGGACGCCACGGGCTGGGGACCGCGGTCCGTGAACCGCACACCTCCCAGTGGACGCGTCTCTGCGAGAACTGGTTGCGGTACCAGCGCGTGCTGACCGACTGAGGCGATCCGCGCCTCCAGGCCGCCCTCGGTCAGGCCGCGGCAGCCTGCTCGAGCGCCTGCTGGAACCGTTCGTCGACCTCGATGCGCATCGCACCGGTCTCCTCGTCGAAGCCGGACGCGGCGCTGACCCGCCCGTTCCGCGAGAAGAAGAGCAGCGGACTGAGCACGCCGCCGGGCAGGCCGCGGCCCGTGTCGGTGAGGACCTGCACGAGCATGCCCGCCAGGGTCTGCACCGCTCGGATGCTGTCCGCGTCGCGGATCGGTACGGCGAGCAGCAGGTGGCGGTGCGGCACGGCGAACACGGTGCCGTACGGGGCCGCGCCGAACACGGCCGGCAGGTTCACGGCCTTGGACGCCACGAAGAGCGACTCGCCCTCGACCACGAAGACGCCCGGGGCGAGCTCGGTGTGCTCGTCGACCGGCTCGTCGTCGGTGTTGAGCTGCCCGATCGCGAAGAGCTCGTCGACGCCGAGGGGCAGGGCCGACAGGGTCGGGGTGGAGATCGTGCTCACCATCGTCGGGTAGTCGACGCAGAGCCCGAGGACGAGACCCGGCGCGAACGGCCTGGCGTACGACAGGTCCGTCGGGTCGGACGGCACGCCGCTGTCCTCGGCGAGCACCCGAAGGCGGATCCGGTCGCGCAGTTCGTCGGGGCCGAGCTCCTCGACCGGCGGCTCGCTGTACGCCTGGATCATGCGGTCGAAGTGCTCGGCGACGATGTCCGCCTGGGTCGCGGGCGGCTCACCCTGCACCTGCGACGCGAGGTTCTCGAGCAGGAACACGCGCCCGTCGGTCCCGACGAGACGTGCGTGCTCGAGGTCACCGGCGGGTGGTTCGACCGTCGTCTCGAGGCCGCGTTCCGCGAGGGCACGCTGCGCGAGCGCGACCAGGCTCGTCGCCTCGGTCTCGGGCTTCTTCCGTCCGAACCACCCCATGCCTGCGATGGTGTCAGGCTCCGAGCGCCGCGTCCACGATCTCCTTGGCTTCGCGCTGCACCTCTTCGAGGTGCTCCTGGCCGACGAAGCTCTCGGCGTAGATCTTGTAGACGTCCTCGGTGCCGGACGGCCGGGCCGCGAACCACGCCTTGTCGGTGACGACCTTCACGCCGCCGACCGCGGCGTCGTTGCCTGGAGCCTTCGACAGCTTCGCCGTGATCGGGTCACCCGCGAGGGTCTCCGCGGTGATCGCGTCACCGTCGAGCTTCGCGAGTCGGGCCTTCTGCTCCTTGCTCGCCGCCGCGTCCACCCGCTGGTAGACGGGCGCACCGAAGCGGTCGGTGAGCTCGGTGTAGAGCTGCGACGGCGTCTTGCCGGTGACAGCGATGATCTCCGACGCCAGGAGCGCCAGGATGATGCCGTCCTTGTCGGTCGTCCACGCGGTGCCGTCCTTACGGAGGAACGACGCCCCCGCGGACTCCTCGCCGCCGAACGCGACCGAACCGTCGATCAGCCCGGGGACGAACCACTTGAAGCCGACCGGGACCTCCCACAGACGACGGCCGAGCGACTCGGCGACGCCGTCGATGATGCTCGACGACACGAGGGTCTTGCCGATCGCCGCGTCCTCGCGCCACTCGGGGCGGTGCGCGTAGAGGTACTCGATCGCCACGGCGAGGTAGTGGTTCGGGTTCATCAGGCCACCGTCGGGCGTGACGATGCCGTGCCGGTCGGAGTCGGCGTCGTTGCCGGTCAGGACGTCGAACTCGTCCTTGCGCGCGACCACCGACGCCATCGCGCTCGGGCTGGACGGGTCCATCCGGATCTTGCCGTCCCAGTCCAGCGTCATGAAGGACCACGTCGGGTCGACGTCCGGGTTCACCACGGTCAGGTCGAGCCCGTAGTGGTCGCGGATCCGGTTCCAGTACGGCAGCGACGCCCCGCCCAGGGGATCGGCGCCGATCTTCACCCCGGCGCGCTTGATCGCGTCGATGTCGATGATGTTCTCGAGGTCGGCGACGTACGCGCCGAGGAAGTCGTAGCGGTCCGGCGTCGCCTGCTCGGTGCGGCGGACCTCGGTGTTGCCGCCCGCGATGATCGCGTTCGCTCGGTCGGCGATCCACGACGTGGCGTCGCTGTCGGCCGGTCCACCGTGCGGGGGGTTGTACTTGAAGCCGCCGTCACGCGGCGGGTTGTGGCTCGGCGTGATGACGATGCCGTCGGCGGTGTCGGTGTTGCCGGCACGGTTGTAGGCGATGATCGCGTGGCTCAGCGCGGGGGTCGGGACGTAGCCGTTGTCGCTGTCCGCGAGGACGTGCACGCCGTTCGCCGCGAGGACCTCGAGCGCGGTGTGCTCCGCAGGGCCGGACAGGGCGTGGGTGTCGCGGCCGATGAACAGCGGGCCGTCGGTGCCCTGGGACTGCCGGTACTCGACGATCGCCTGGGTGATGGCGGCGATGTGGGCGTCGTTGAACGCTGAGTCGAGCGACGAGCCGCGGTGACCGGAGGTGCCGAACACCACCTTCTGCTCGGGGTTCGAGACGTCGGGCACGCGCTCGTGGTAGGCGGCGATGAGGGCGTCGAGGTCGACGAGGTCGTCTGCGGTCGCTGGGGTGCCGGCACGGTCGTTCATGGGTCCATCCTGGCACCCTGACCCCGGGGGCGTTCTCGCGGTATCCGGAATGTCAATGCGGAGCGCTACGATCGTCGCATGGGGGTCACGATCCGTGCCGACGCGGCACTGCTCGCAGAGGTGCACGCCGGGGACGGGGCGACGCTGCACACAGCACGTGGTGCCGTCGTCTCGTGGGCGGCGCTGCACCTGCTCGCCGAGCACGGGTTCCGCTGGGCCCCGGACGACCCGTCCGCGGGGGAGCGCGGGCCGACCGGCGTGCGGCTCCACATCGACGTCACGATCGACCACGACCCCGGCGCGGGAGTCGTGCTCGGGGCGATCCCGGCGCGGTTCGCCGAGGCTGCGCTGGGTGCCGAGATCAGCTTCGCACTCGCGGAGGGCATGCCCGCGCTCGATCCCCGACGGCTGACATCGATGGCCGAACGCCGTTCCCCGCAGGACGCCACCTTCGTGGTGACGGGCACGGGCGGAACCGCCGTCGGCGGCACGCTGACGGTCCAGCGCGGTCCGCGGACCGTCTTCGAGACGCTCCGGTGCATGGTCGCGGTGCCGAGCGCGACCCACGACGCGCGCATGCTGCGTGACGGACTGGAGGCGGGCCTCCAGGCCGTCACGGACCGTCACCACGTGCGGTCGGCGCAGTTCTCGACCAGCCGAGGCCGTGTCGACGGTGTCGTCGACACCGACATCGCTGGACCGCCGTCACCGCTCGGCGTCTTCTCGGGATCGCGAGCCGTCCGCGAGCGCGGACTGCTGGGGCTGGCGCGGCCGTTCGGCGGGCGCCTCATCGGCCCGCGCCGAGCTCCGGGGGTCGTGTTCTGGTTCGAGGGGAGTGAGCAGGACCGCTGGCGACGTGCGGCTGCCCTCGGGCACGCGCTGCGGCAGACCCGAGCAGGTGACGTCCATTCCGAGGACTTGCGACGCGACGACGGGACCCGCGACCATGGGACGGCTACGGGGGGAGAACGATGAGTGCACAGGAATGGCGGATCGATCTCGCAGGGGTCGAATCGGTGCTGTCGGACGTCAGTGCGTCGGTGAAAGGCACCGCGAGCGCGTTGCAGTCCGTCCGGAGCGGTGTGGGCGAGGTCGCCGGCGGCGCGGGTGATGTCGTGAACGAAGCGCTCGGAGCGTTCCTGACGAAGACGCAGGACGACGTCGACCAGGTCACGTACCGGTTGATCGGCGGTGTGCAGGGCGTCACCAATGCGGTCGAGGCCTACCGTGCTGGCGACACGGAGATGGCGGCGAACGCGCAAACGGCCGGTCTGCGAGCGCACGAGAACCACGACCTCTCGCTGTTCATCAAGAACGCGGAGCAGCGTCGATGAGCGGAGTCGCGTACGGCGACCACGGGCTCGTCAACCCGGACGGCATCCCCGGCGCCGAGCTCGACCTCACTGCGGTGTCGTCCGGTGCGGGGATCATCAAGTCCGCTGGCGAGTCGATGAAGACCGTCGCGGACGACCTCCCGTCGAAGTGGCAGAAGCTCTCCGGCGTGTACGAGTCGCCGGAGTCCGACCAGGTGTTCTCCCTCATGAACCCGGTGACCGATGACGTCCACACCATCGGGACCGTTGCGCGGAAGGTGGCTTCGGCGCTGGAGACCTACGCGTCGTCTGCCGCGGATCCGAAGCGGAAGCTCGACGAGTTGCGTGTGGAGGCTGCCGCGTTCGTGGAACGGGTCAAGGGTGGAGTTCCGCGGTTCGAGTCGGCCTTCACGCCGAAGCCCGAAGCCCCGGTGTCCGGCTCGTGGAACGGCTACCAGGCCGAGAAACCGAAGCCGCAGTCGAAGACCGTTCCGTGGTACGAGGACGTCGGCACTCGGTACGAGAACGACCAGTTGATCCAGCGGATCAACGAGCAGGTCGCGCTGCTCCAGGCCGCTCAGGCCGACTGCGCGCTCGCGATCAAGAAGGCGGCAGGGGCCTCCGTGAAGAAGGCCTTCATCGCTCCCACCGAGAGTGACCTGAACGAGCGCGGGGTCGACCTCCCCTGGTCCCGGGTGGGGACCGCCAAGGGAAAGTCCTGGAGTGAGCAGTTCGAGGAGGGATTCAAGGACGACTTCCTCAAGACCGTGATCGGTCTGGTCCACCTCGGCGGCTGGGACAACAGCGGCGACTGGAGCTGGGGCAACCTCGGGTCGGCGTGGAAGGGCGTCGGGGACGGCGCCGTGGCGTTCAGCTTGATGGTGAACCCGATGTCGTGGCTCGATGCCGCCATGGACCCGAAGGGACAGTCGGCGAAGACGCTGGGGCAGGCGGGCGAGGCTGCGTCCGTGGTCGGCTGCACAGGACAACCCAGGGCTCGCGACCGGTGCTGCGGCATCGCCCGTGGGGACCAGCTTCCTCGGACCGGAGTCGTGGGCGGGGCGTGCCGGTCGGGCGGAGGAACTCGCGTCCGGTCTCGGCAAGCTCGGAGCGAAGGACCTGGCAGGCGCGGTGGAATCCTGGTCGGCAAGAGGCGTCGCCCGGGAGCACCTCGATGCGTTGGCCGAGCGGTTCGATGACAGCTTCACCGAGTGGGCGCGTCACCACGAAGTCGGCGGTAACCCCTTCGACGATGCGGCCTTCAAGCAGATTTGGGATGAGAAGGTCGAGGCTTATCAGCTCGCCCACCCTGACTTCATAAGACACGCGATCGAATCGGACGGATTCACAAAGCACGGGGGAATCAGTGCCTATGAAGCAAAAGACGGCGAGTACGGGCCGCACACAAAGGCGCGTCACCTGCGGACCGGTGCCCATGGCCCGTCTTTCGACCACGAGCTGAGTCATCGCGGCAATCCGCCGAAGCTCAACAGTGCGTTCACCGGCACGGAAGCTCAGGTGAACAGGCTCATCGCAAATACGTTGGATTACAATCACGAAGCCATTCAACGATGGCTTGTGAGAGAGCGGGAGGGTGTGGTCAATCCGAGGTACGGCGAGGGATTCAATTGGCCCGCCGGTGAGAGCATCGGGCGTGGTTGGAACCCTAAAAATGGCTTCTTCGATGGCCGAAGCGTTCGAGTGTTCCTGAAGTATGACCCGACCTATCCATCTGGCTACCGAGTTCAATCAGCCTACCCTCAAGCCTGAAAGAGCGTCATGAACAGTCGAGAAATCTTACCGCGCGTACCAGCGTTTTCCACGCTGATGGGCGGCGCATTCAATCAGGACTGGGAAGACGAATGGAGTTCCGCGGAAGAAGTGTTCGCATCCATCCTCAGTGGTTATCCTGAATTCCGGCGTCAGCTGCTCAGCGACCTTCGACTCATCGACGACTCGTGCTCAGGGGATGAAATCGATGATCTGCTGCTCAATCTCGGTTCCGGCTTCTCGCCTGACATCGACGCAGGCATGGAGGCGAAGGCGTGGGTGAGGTCGCTCAGTGCGCGAGTGGCGGCCTCGCTTGATGGGTGAAGACGTCCTAGGAGTGGTTGTGGTCAGCAGGAGTTCCGGCGAATGTGCAGACAGCCTTCCCGCGAAACAAAAACCTAAAGTAAATCACTCGGATAAAAGGCGAAATCCGATGGCTGAGCTTGAAATCAACGTGCGGCTAGCCCTGGAGCAGGCACCGCGACTGAAGAATTTTCTCGGTGCTGAGTTCAATCAGGATTGGACGCTGGACTGGGGGTCAGTGGAGGCAGTGCTCAAGGCGCGGATCGATGAGGCTGACGAGACGCGCAGGCGTGAGCTCCTCCGGGAAGCCCAACTGCTCCTCCGGACGTTGCACTCTGACGATGAGTTCGTAGTGCTCCTCGATTTCTTGGGGTCGGGGCTCGTGCCCGGGATCGACATTGACGAGTCTCCACGAACCTGGCTGAAGCATCTTCATGATCGGATGCAGTCAGGGTTGTCGGGGGTCTGATCAGATCGAAATGGAGGCGACGCAGGCCTCTTGACGCGCAAGAGCCGTCCGTCTCCGGCTCGAGCGTGGCCGAAGCGTTGATCCTTGTCAGCTCCCGTCACATCATCCGTCCCAACATGGGCGAGCAGACTCGCCTGGAGGGTTCCGCATCGTCAGTGCCTTACCCCGAGGAAATGGTGAAGCAATGGCTTTCGAGGAGCTCAAGAAGAGCGCACCGCACATGGCTAATGTCCTGGGAGGTATTTTCTTGGTGGAGCATCTCGACGCAGCTGCCGGGGCACTCGCGCCGCCCGAGTCGGCCGTCGTCGGAGAACCGGGATCGCAGCGGGCGTCGCGTCCGATCCGAGGTGCGAGTCCGCGAGTCGCTGTCGTGCGGTTCGTGATGAACGCCGTGACGGCCGACGGGAGGGCGAGCCGTTCCGAGTTCTGGTTGGCTCGAGTCATCTGGGGGCTGGTGTGTGTCGCCCTGTGGGCCGCGGTCGGTGCCGTTCCCGACGATGCGCGCAGCCCGCTGATGATCGCGTTGGTCGTGTGGCTCATCGTCACCGCCATCCCGAACATCACCTTGCAGGCGAGACGGCTCCACGACACGGGCCGCAGTGGCTGGTTCATGCTGGTCCAGCTGGTGCCCATCGTCGGACCGATCACCCTGCTGGTCTGGAACGTGCAGGACAGTGAGCGGAGCGGCGCAGAGTTCGATCACCCGGACGAGGCTCGGCGCTGATCCGAGTCGCTCGCACCAAGAAGCGAGCGGCCGCCCGCACCGGGAAGGAGGGGGGTCTTCCCGGGGGAGCGACCGCTCGCGGTCTTGGGGGATCGGTGTGTCAGGCGGTGCGGAACGAACCCGTCGCCGTGCGCAGCGAGCCGGTGACGGTGCGCGTCGTGGACGTCGCGGTGCCCGGACGGCGGAACTGCGTGTCGACGAAGCGGCCGAGTGCGCGGCCGATGCCGGTTCCGGTGTAGGTGCCGACCGGACGCCAGGTCGCGTTCACCGCGTAGCCGCCGAGTTCGTCACGCTGCTCGAGGCCGCTGATGAACGTACCGCCGAGGGGGTTCTGACGGTTCTGCATGTGAGCTCCTCGTCGTCGTGCCGAGGCTCGTCGGTCACCAGGCCGGCGACCGCGACGCCGTCGGCTTGATGACATCCATCCTACCCGCTTGTTTTGCAGAATGCAAAAGAGCGGTCGTCGTCAGATCCATCCGCGGTCCCAGGCGATCGCCGCGGCGCTGCCCCGGTTGTCGGTGTGGAGCTTGGCGATGGCGGCCGACAGGTGGTTCCGGACCGTGCCGTGCGCGAGCGAGAGCGACCGGGCGATCTCCTTCGTCGCGAGACCGTCCCGGGTGAGCCGGAGGACGTCCGCCTCACGCCCGGTCAACGGGCTCTCGTCCTCGGCGATGGCCGCCGCTGCGAGTCCGGCGTCGATGTACCGCTCGCCGGCGGCCACGGCGCGGATGATCTCGGCGAGGCGTGCGGCAGGTGTCGACTTCGGCACGAAGCCACGGACACCGGCGGCGAGGGCACGTTTGAGGGTGCCGGGTCGGGCGTGTCGGGTCACGATCACCGTGTGCACCGCCTCCGTGAGGCTCCGCGCGGCCTCCACCCCGTCGAGGACCGGCATCTCGAGGTCGAGCAGGACGACGTCCGGACGGTGGGCTCGGGCAGCGGTCACTGCCTGTGCCCCGTCCGCGACGTCGGCCAACACCTGGATGTCGGGTTCGAGGTCGAGCAGCGCGACGAGTGCCCCGCGGATGAGCTCCTCGTCGTCGGCGATGACGATCCGGATCATGCGCGGATCACCTCGGTCTCGGGCACCGGGATGCGGACGACCAGGATGAAGCGGTCGTCCCGGCGCTCGGCCTCCACGGTCCCGCCGTGCCGGACGACCCGCTGCCGGAGCCCGGCGATCCCACCATCGGGTCGTGCCGATGCGCGGGGGGCGTCGTTCCACACCGTCAGCCGGTACTCGTCGCCCACGCGCCGGAGCTCGATGCCGGCAGCGGTGGCCCGGCTGTGGCGGATCGTGTTCGTGGCGGCCTCGCGGATGGCCACGGCGAAGACAGCACCGACGGCATCGGGCATCCCGGCGGTGTCGATGTGCTCGGCGCAGTCGATCCCGGCCGAGCGGAGGACGGCGGCGGCGTTCCGGACCTCGACGGCCACGGTGACCGTCCGGTAGTCGTGCACCAGGGCACGGGTGTCCTCGAGTGCGGCCTGCGCCACCGAGCGGATCGCGTCGAGCTCGCCGCGCGCCCGCGCGGGATCCGCGTCGAGCAGCCGTTCGGCCAACTCGCTCTTGAGCGCGATCACCTGCAGGTGGTGCCCCTGGATGTCGTGCAGGTCGGTGGCGAACCGGAGCCGTTCCTCGGCGACGGCGAGGTCCGACGCGGTGCGCCGTGCCGCTTCCAACCGCAGCACCACCCGGTGGATCCACACGACGCTCAGGGGCATCAGCACGAAGAGCGCGAGCGTGCCGACGAGGACGAGTTCACCGGCCGGTGCGTCCGCATCCGCACCGCCGACGACCACGACGATGGTCGCGGCGAGCACGACCACGCGTGGCCAGCCCCGGAGCAGGCACCCGAGCGTGCCGCCGGCGATCGCGAGGGTGAACGACCACGCCGGGCCGGCTGCGGGCGGAACGAGCGACACGATCCACACGGCGACCGACGTGAGGACGAGGACGAGCACGAGGGGGTGCCGAGCGGACGCGGTCTCGGCCGGCCGGAGGAGCAGCGGGATCGTTCCGAGTGCCGCGACGACCGCGACGACGGAGAGCACCACCAGGAAGGGAGCGCGGTCCGGGAGCCGTCCGTCCGTGCCGACGAGGACCTGCGCGGTGCCGCCGACGACCACCACGCACCACAGTGAGGCGATCGAGGACCAGCGCACCACCCGGACGTCCGTCTCGGCGCGGGGCCGTGCGTCCACGGGGTGCGTCACCCGCCCAGGGTAGCGAGGGCCGAGACGGTGTCCCTGGCGATCTCCTTCGACAGGGTGTGGTGCAGGTAGTGGTCGCCGACCATGCCGATGACCCTGCCGTGTTCGACGCTCGCCGCTTGACGGTCGTGCAGCCGGACCCAGTTCGGCACGTCGTTGTCGTTCGTGCGCACGAACAGCAGCACGGGGAGGTCCGCCGGGAAGGTGGAGTCCTCGACCGACCGGAAGTTCTCCGGCGCCCGTTCCATCTCGTCGATGATCGTCGGGGCGGCACCGTTCTTCGCGGTGAGCAGCTGCATCTGCCGCTTCGTCCGGCCGTCGTACGCGTCGCCGTACGTGTCCGGCGCGGACGCGTTCGCCACGCGGAGGAGTCCGAGTCGGTCGAGCGCCACGATGGCACCGGTCGGGATCGGTTCGTCCCAGCTCGACTGCCGCGGCACGCTGCTGTCGATGCCGACGAACGCGGTGACCTCGTCGCGGTACGCCTCGGTGTAGGGCAGCGCGTAGATGCCCGCGACGGAGTGCCCCATCAGGATGTACCGGTCGATGTCGAGGTGGTGCAGGGCCTCGTGGACCTCGCGGGTGATGTTCCGTGCGGTGCGCGGCACCTCGGTCTGGTCGCTCAGCCCGGTGCCGAACGGCTCGACGGCGACCACCCGGTAGGTCCGCTCGAGCTGGTCGATGAGCGGCTCGAAGTCGAGCGCGGGGGCGGCGGTGCCGAGTCCCGGCAGGAGCACGACCGTCTCGGCACCGTGGCCGCGGACGACGACGTTCATCTCCTTGCCGTCGACCGGGACGCGCTCGCCGTAGTCCGCGATGTCCGACGCCTCCGAGTGGGTCGCCACGACGTTGACGACGGATGTGGTCGCCAGGGCCAGCACCGGCACGGTCGCCAGCGCGCCGAGGGTGATGAGGGTGACGCGCAGGGACTTCCGCATGGTGCTCGTTCCGATCGGGCCACGCAGGAGCGCGGCGGGTCCGATCAGTCAAGCCGCGGCCGGCCGCCAGCGGATGTGCCCGGATGTCACGGCCGTCCGTGACACGTGTCACGTTCGCAGACGACCCCCTGGAGGCCTCAGGCCAGCAGCTCGCAGAACGTCCGCCCGCCCGCCGTCCAGCTCTGACGAGCCGTCAGCCCGGCACGCTCAGCGTGGTCGAGGAGTGCGTCCACGCCGACTTCGGCCCAAGGGAACTCGGCGCTCTGGTGCCCGTCGGCGTCCACCACGCGAGCGGTGTACGTGCGGTCGGCGGAGCGGTCGACGTGGGTCTCGACGATGACCCGCCCGCCGTCGCGGACGATGTCACGGCAGCGCTCGAGCAGGGCGGTGGGGTCGCCGCCGATGCCGATGTTCCCGTCGATGACGAGTGCCGTGTCCCAGTGGCCCTCGTCGGGGATCGCGTCGAAGACGGAGCCCTGCAAGGCGGTGCCGCCGGAGCGTCGCGCGATCGCGACGGCCTCGGCGGAGACGTCAACGCCGAGTGCGGGGATCCCGAGCGTCCGCGCGGCGACGAGCATCCGCCCGGGGCCGCAGCCGATGTCGATGACCGGACCGTCGGCGCCGTCGAGCAGGGACCGGTCGACCCGGTCGGCTGCGGCGTTCCACCGGCCGACGTCGAGCGTCACGGCGGCGTCCGGTCGCGACGGGTCGGTCAGGCGGATGCGGCCGTCGGTGCGGAGGGCGCGGGCGTACGGCTCGCCGCCGCCGGCACCGAAGGACACGGGTGCGTGCATGGTCATCGGAGGCTCCAGGCGGTCTCGGCGTGCAGTGCCCGGGCGAACCGGGAGTCCGGCACGAGGTCGGCGACGCGGTCGGCATCGGCCACGGTGTCGACGTCGAGCAGCGAGTCGAGCACCCCGACGTCGAGGCCGGCACCGGTCAGTCGGGCGAGCTGCACCGCTCCGGTGTCGTCCTGGGACATCGGGACGCCGCGGAGGTGGGTGCCGTTCGGTGCCCGCAGGTACAGCGACCAGAAGCCGCCGTCCTCGGCGGGGCCGAACCAGGCGTCGCGCTCCGGTCGCTCCAGCACGGGCGCGACGGCCGCGGCGGTGAGCTGCGGGGTGTCCATGCCGACGAGCAGTGTCGGTCCGGTCATCGTGTCGAACAGGAACCCGAGGCGCTCGTCGAGGCCACCGCCCGGCTGGTGCAGGACGTCGAACCCGGTTGCTGCGTCGGGGACGACGGTGCCGTCGAAGAACAGGACCCGGCGCGCGACCGGCAGTGCGGCGACCGTGGCGAGGGTGTCGTCGAGGCTGGCGGCGGCGACGCGGGCCGCGCCCTCGGGGGAGAGCGCTGGGGTCAGCCGGGTCTTCACCCGACCGGGCAGGCACTCCTTCGCGATCACGACGACGGTGACGTCGACGGTGGTGCCGCTCACGAGCGCGCCCCCTCGCTCGCCGAACCGACCGCCTCGGGGGTGGAACCCGCCGTCTGTCGGAGGCGGCCCGGAGCGACGACGCGGCCGCGTGCCTCCCGGCGGTACGCACGGAGCAGCCGCGACATGTCGCGCACCGCGTTGACGGTGCCACGCAGGGTGCCGGTGACCTTGCTGTCGCCGACGCGCTGCGCGTAGCCGATGTCGGATTCGTCCACGAGCCACCCGGCGGCGTGCGCCGCCAGGACCATCTCGAGCGGGTAGCCGCTGCGGCGGTCCCGCAGGTCGAGGGCGAGGAGGTCCTCGCGACGCATCACGCGCATCGGCCCGAGGTCGCGGAGCCGGTAGCCGGTCGCGCGGCGCATCAGGACAGCGAGGACGCGGTTCGCGAAGCGTGCGTGCGGCGCCCATGCGCCGCGGCTGGTGGGGATGCGTCGGCCGAGTGCGAGGTCGACGCGGCCGGAGGCGACGCGGTCGACGAGCGGCGGGAGTTCGGCGGGGTCCATCGACGCGTCCGCGTCGCAGAAGGCGATGAAGTCAGCGGTGGCCGCCTGGACGCCGGCGTCGCAGGCCGAGCCGAAGCCGCGGCGGGGCTCCGTGACGACCAGTGCGCCGAGCGCGCGTGCGACGTCCGCGGAGCCGTCGGTCGACCCGTTGTCGACGACGATGGCGCGGTACCCCTGCGGCAGCCGCCCGATCACGGTGGGTAGGGCGTCTGCCTCGTCGAGACAGGGGAGGATGACGTCGACCTTCATGCCGACCATTCGGTGCGCTCGCGGGTTTCGACTGGTCGACGTTGCCATGCACATCAGGCAACCCGACGGTGCCGCAGGATGCTCAGGGAGCTCGTACCCCGTGTCCGGTCGGCGCACAGGCGCGCGTCCGCCGGATGGTGACCGGGTGACGGCCTGGAGGCGCGGGGCGGCGCCGCCCCGCGCCTCCAGGCCGGTGGGTGGTGCGTTCCGGGCGGAAGCGCGCTGGGACGGCGGCGCGTCAGCGCGTGGGGACGGCGGTGCGGCAGCGCGCGACGCGCGTCAGCGGACGGCCGCGCGCAGTGGCGCCGTCGCGAACTCGCGCATGCCGCGCTCGAAGTCGACGTCGGCACGCCAGCCGAGCTCGGCCGCGATCCGGTCCGACGACGCCGTGACGTGCCGGACGTCACCGAGCCGGTACTCGCCCGTGACGACCGGCTGTGGGCCCTCCGGACCGGCGATCGCCGCGGCCATCTCGCCGATCGTGTGGACGACGCCGGACCCGACGTTGTACGCACGGAACGACTCCGACGGCAGGTCGGCCGTCGCGGCGATCGACGCGGCGTTCGCACCGGCCACGTCCTCCACGTGCACGAAGTCGCGGCGCTGGCGCCCGTCCTCGAACACCCGCGGTGCCTCGCCGCGCGCGAGCGCGGAGCGGAAGAGGGACGCGACGCCCGCGTACGGCGTGTTCGCCGGCATGCCCGGTCCGTAGACGTTGTGGTAGCGGAGCGCGATCGCGCGGCCACCGGTCGCGCGCGCCCAGCTGGAGGCGAGGTGCTCCTGCGCGACCTTCGTCTGCGCGTAGACGTTCCGCGGGTCGAGCGCGGCGGACTCGTCGATGAGCCCGGGCAGGAGGGAACGGCCGTCCGGACCGATCGGGTCGAACTGGCCGGCGTCGAGGTCCTCACGGCGGCGTGCCGGCGGTCGGACCGGGTCGCCCGAAGCCGTCGTGTAGGCACCCTCGCCGTAGACGACCATCGAGCTCGCGACGACCAGGCGGCCGATGCCGTGCCGGTCCATGCCGGCGAGGACGTGCGCGGTGCCGGCGTCGTTGGACGAGACGTAGTCGGGAGCGTCTTGGAAGTCGACGCCCAGGCCGACCTTGGCGGCCTGGTGGCAGACCACGTCGACGCCGTCGAGCGCAGCGTCGAGGGCGACCCGGTCGCGGACGTCGCCGTGGACGAAGGCGATGCCCTGCTGCTGGTGGGCGGTGACGACGGCCCCGGGGTCGCCGTGCACGTCGTCGCGGAGGGAGTCGAGCACGCGGACCTCGAGGCCGTCGGCGATCGCGCGACGGACGATGGCGGAGCCGATGAAGCCCGCGCCGCCGGTGACGAGGAGGCGGGTCACGCGGTGGCTCCGGCGGTGCTCGTGGTGGTCGTGCTCGTGCTCGTGATCGTCTCGCTCGCTGCTGCGGGCACGAGCTCGCGCGGGGTGTAGTCGTCCGGGATCGCCGCGACGATCGAGCCGATCGCCCGGACGATCACCTCGTTCGCACGCGCCAGCCGCTCCATCACGAGGGCGTGGGTGACGGGGGTCTCGCCGGCCGTTCCGGCGTCGGCCGCTGCTGCGGCCGCCTCGTCCTCGGTGGGGGCGAGACCCGCGTCCGCGTCGGTCACGAACGAGAGGTTCACGGTCCCGATCCCGAGCTCCGCCGCGAGCGGGACCTCGGGCGTCATCGTCATGTTGATCGTGTGGCCGCCAGCCCCGCGCATCCAGACGGACTCCGCGCGTGTCGAGAACCGCGGCCCCTGGATCACCACGCAGGTCCCCGTCGGGCGGAAGGGCACGTCGAGCTGCTCGATCGCAGCCACCGCCACCCGTCGGAGCACCGGGTCGAACGGGTCCGCGAAGGACAGGTGCTGCACGTCGTCCTCGAAGAAGGTGTCCGCGCGCCCCCAGGTCCGGTCGATGAGCTGGTCGGTCACGACGAAGGTGCCCGGGGCGTAGTCGGGGTGCAGGCCGCCCACGGCGCTCGAGGACACGACGGCCCGCACGCCGAGCGACCGCAGGGCCCACAGGTTCGCCCGGTGGTTGATCCGGTGCGGTGCGACGGAGTGCGCGCGGCCGTGCCGGGTGAGGAACGCGACCCGCTTGCCGGCCATCGTCCCGATGCTGATCGGGCTCGACGTGGCGCCGAAGGGGGTGTCGACGTCGACCTCGTCCGCGGTGCCGGGCTCGAAGAGCTCGTACAGGCCGGAGCCCCCGATCACCCCGATGCCCACCGTCTCGTCCACAGCCCCGGTCGTGGTCACGTCGTTCTCCACAGGTCCTCCGAATGGTCCTCGGCGCGTTCTGCGCCCTGGTTACGCTACTGAGACCGCCCCGGGACGACCCGGGAGCGAGCAACTCCCACCTGTTCGGAGGCCCCCGTGCGAACGATCGGTCAGCACCGAGACGAGATCGCCGCGCTGGTCGCGCCGGTCCTGTCCGGCAGACGGTTCACCGACCCGGAGGCGCAGCGCATCGTCGACCTCGCGACCGGTGCCGGGGTCGGACGGGGGCACCGGGTGCTCGGACGAGCCGTCGTCGCACCGGTTCCCCTCCCACCGTTCGACAACAGCCAGATGGACGGCTTCGCCGTCCGTGCCGCCGACGCGGGCACGGTACTGCGCGTCGCCCTGCCGATCCCCGCCGGAGTGGTCCCGTCGCCGCTCGAACCCGGGACGGCGGCGCCGATCATGACCGGGGCACGGATCCCCGACGGCGCGGACGCCGTGTTCCCGGTCGAGGCGACCGAGGCCGGTGCGTTCCCGGCGGCGCTCGGCCTGGCCGAGGTGCGCGTGCCGGACAACCTCGTCGTGGGGACCTTCGTCCGCGCGACGGGCACCGACCTGCCGCAGGGCGGGGAACTGGCGCCGGCAGGAGCCCCGGTGACCCCCGCCCTGCTCGGAGCGCTCGCGTCCGCCGGGGTGGCGTCGGTCGACGTCGTCCGGCCGCTCCGGGTGCTCGTCGTGTCCACGGGGTCCGAGCTGCTCGGAGCGTCGGCTGACGCCGGATCGAGCTCGGGTGACGCCGGATCGAGCTCGGGTGCGGCGTCGGCGATGATCGGCGACGCGAACGGCATCGCCCTGTCCGCAGCGCTCGCCGAGGTCGGGGCCGTCACGCGGGCCGTCCGGGTGCCCGACGACGAGGCGGCGTTCCTGGCCGCGCTCGACGACGCCGTGGGGGAGTGGGCAGACCTCGTCCTGACGACGGGTGGGATCAGCGCGGGCGCGTACGAGGTCGTCCGGCAGGCCCTCGAACCACGCGGGCTCGCCGTCACCCCGGTCGCGATGCAGCCCGGCGGTCCCCAGGCGTCCGGCACGGTCACCTTCGCCGGTCGTCCGGTGCCGGTGGTGTCGTTCCCGGGCAACCCGGTGTCGGCCCTCGTCTCGTTCGAGGTCCTCCTCCGCCCGCTCCTCGCCGCCGACGCCGGGCTCCCCGACGACCGTGCCGCCCAGGTCCTGCCCGCCGCCGACGCGGCGACGTCCCCGCCCGGTAAGCACCAGGTGCGTCGTGGCCGAGTCGAGGACGGCCGCGTGCACTTCGTCGGCGGACCTAGCTCGCACCTGCTCGCCCACTACGCCGCCGCCACGCACCTCGTGCACGTCCCCGTCGGCACCGCCACCGTCGAACCCGGCGACCCGCTCACCGTCTGGAGACTCCGTTGACCGACCCGCAGCCGACCGGCCCGCAGCCGACCGATCCGCAGCCGACCGACCCCCAGCTGTCGCACGTCCGTGCCGACGGCAGCGCGCACATGGTCGACGTCTCCGAGAAGGACGTCACCGCCCGGTCGGCGACCGCCACGGCCACCCTGGTCACCCGGCCCGACGTGGTCGCTCGCATCCTCGACGGATCGCTCCCCAAGGGCGAGGTCATCGGCACCGCGCGCATCGCCGCGATCATGGCGGTGAAGAAGACCTCCGACCTCATCCCGCTCTGTCACCCGCTGCCGATCGCCGGGGTGCAGGTCGACATCACCGGCGACGGGGACCGCGTGGTGGTCGAGGTCTCCGTGCGCACGACCTCACGGACGGGCGTCGAGATGGAGGCGCTCACCGGCGCGAGTGTCGCGGCGCTGACCGTGTACGACATGGTGAAGGCCGTCGACCGCACGGCCACGATCACGGACGTCCGGGTGCTCGAGAAGCACGGCGGGCGCTCCGGGGACTGGAGCAACCGATGACCTCGCAGCCGACCAGGGGACGCGCGGCCGTCGTCGTGGTGTCCACGCAGGCGTCCGTCGACGCCGCACTCGACCGCACGGGGCCCGTCATCGCGGCCTGGCTGCGCGAGCGCGCCTTCACCGTGGACGAACCACTCATCGTCCCCGACGGCGGTCCGATCGCCGAGACCGTGCAGACCGCTGCGGTGGGCGGTGCACGCGTCGTCATCACCACCGGTGGCACGGGCGTCACGCCGACCGACCGCACGCCCGAGGCCGTCGCACCGCTCCTCGAGCTCGAGCTCCCCGGGATCACCGAGGAGATCCGGCGCCGCGGGCTCGCCGCTGCCGGGCCGACCGCGCTCCTCAGCCGCGGCATCGCCGGGATCACCAGCACCGGCGCGTTCGTCGTGACGCTGCCCGGGTCCCGCGGGGGCGTCGCCGACGGGCTCGCCGTGCTCGACGGGTTGCTCGACCACCTCCTCGACCAGGTGCACGGCGCGGGACACGCTCCGCGGAGTGCCTCGTGACCGGGGGTGTCACCGTCGGCGACCGTGTGGTGGTCGCTGACGTCGTCGACCGCGGGATCACCGTGGACGAGGTGTCGGCGGTCGTCGCCACGGACCGCGACGGCGCCGTGGTCACCTTCGCGGGGGTCGTCCGCGACCACGACGGCGGCAAGGGCGTCAACGCCCTCGAGTACGAGCGGCACCCCAGCGCCGGCGAGGTCATCGCCGAGGTGGCCCGGACCATCGCCGAGGCCCACCCCGAGGTCCGGATCGCCGTCCTCCACCGCGTCGGAGCGCTCGCCGTCGGGGACGTCGCGCTCGCCGCGGCCGTGTCGTCGCCGCACCGGGCCGAGGCGTTCGCGGCGTGCGGGGCCCTCGTCGACCTCGTGAAGGACCGCGTCCCGATCTGGAAGCACCAGCGGTTCACCGACGGTTCCGACGAGTGGGTCGCCGCCCTCTGACCGAGGCTGTGTGACCCCGCAGCAGACCGTTGCCGGATCGCAACCGCGGCACGCGTTCGGGGCGTAGCGACCGTTCCGAGCCGATCCATAGAATCGCTGCTCATGAGCGTGCTGCTGTCCGGGGCCTCGATCGTCCTGCTGGTGTTCGCCCTGATCGACATCCTCACCCGGGGCGCCGACCAGGTGCGGGGGCTGCCGAAGATCGCGTGGGTGTTCCTGGTGATCCTGGTGCCCGTCGTCGGCAGCATCGTGTGGTTCGCCGTCGGGCACGACTGGAGCCAGAACGACCGCAACCACGGCCGGTACATCGAGCCGAAGCGCCACGAGGACCAGTACGCCACCCTCGGCGACGCCCGCAGTGCCCACGGTGCGAAGCGCGTCACCGGCACGGAGCAGGAGCTCGCCGAGCTCGAGCGCGAGATCGAGTACTGGGAGGCCCAGGCGCGCCTGCGCCGTGCCAAGGAGGCCGCTGGCGAGGGCGAGCCGACCCCCGGGAACTGACCCGCGCCTCCAGGCCGCCGTGCGCTGCCGTGGCTGCCGTGCGCTGCCGTGGCGCGCGGCCGGAGCACGGTGCCGGCTCCGTCATCCGGTGCGAGGTTGATCGTCCCGTGCCCCGCTACAGACTCGCACCAACCGACGAACCCCGCCCGCACCGGCGAAGTCCGCACGGTGCGGCGGACCCGCACCCGCACGGTGCGGGGTTGTGCACACGGTGCGAGGTCAGGCGCGTCGCACCACGTCGGCAACCTCGCACCATTCGCAAGCTCTCCGCGCTCGCCCACGCGCCACCCCCGAACGCGCGCGGCACCACCCTCCCGCACCACGCACCCCACCGCGCCGCCTACCCTTGACGGGTGGCTCATCTCCTCGGCGCCGAGAACCTGCATCTCGAGTTCCCCACCAAGGTCGTCTTCGACGGCGTCACCCTCGGCATCGACGAGGGGGACCGCATCGGCGTCGTCGGCCGGAACGGCGACGGCAAGTCGACGCTCCTCGCCCTGCTGGCCCAGCGGCTCGAGCCGGACGGCGGCCGCGTCACGCACCGGCGCGGCCTGACGATCGGCTACCTCGACCAGCGCGACATCCTGCCCGAGGGCGAACTCGTCGGCAGCGTCGTCGTCGGCGACCGCCAGGAGCACGAGTGGGCCGGCGACCCGAAGATCCGCGACATCATCGGCGGCCTCGTGTCGGACATCCCGTGGGACGTGTCGGTGGACGAACTGAGTGGTGGTCAGCGCCGCCGCGTCGCCCTCGCACGGCTGCTCGTCGGCGACTGGGACGTGCTGTTCCTCGACGAACCCACGAACCACCTCGACGTCGAGGGCATCCAGTGGCTCGCCGAGCACATCAACCGGCGGTGGACCCCGACGCAGGGCGGCCTCGTCGTCGTGACCCACGACCGGTGGTTCCTCGACGCGGTGTCGACCGACACCTGGGAGGTCCACGACGGCATCGTCGACCCGTTCGAGGGCGGGTACGCGGCGTACATCCTGCAGCGCGTCGAGCGTGACCGGCAGGCGGCCGCGTCCGAGCAGCGCCGGCAGAACCTGGCACGGAAGGAACTCGCGTGGCTCCGGCGCGGCGCACCGGCCCGGACCAGCAAGCCGAAGTTCCGCATCGACGCGGCGAACGCGCTCATCGACGACGTGCCGCCGATCCGTGACACGGTCGCCCTCGCCAAGACCGCGACCGCACGCCTCGGGAAGGACGTCGTCGACATCCTCGACGTGAGCGTCTCGTTCGACGGCACCCAGATCCTGGACCGCATCGAGTGGCGGATCGCGCCGGGGGAGCGGACCGGCATCCTCGGTCCGAACGGTGCCGGCAAGTCGACGCTCCTCAACCTGGTGTCCGGGCGCCTGCAGCCGACGAGCGGCCGGGTGAAGACCGGCAAGACCGTGCAGGTCGCGGTCCTCGACCAGCAGCTCGCCGATCTCGCGCAGTTCGCCGACGACCGCGTGCGCGAAGTGGTCGCCCGCAAGAAGACGAGCTACGTCACGGACGGCAAGGAGATGACGCCGTCGCAGCTCCTCGAGCGGCTGGGCTTCACCTCGGAGCAGCTGTCCACGCCCGTGCGCGATCTCAGCGGCGGTCAGAAGCGTCGGCTGCAGCTGATGCTCATCCTGCTCGATGAGCCGAACGTGCTCATCCTCGATGAGCCCACGAACGACCTCGACACGGACATGCTCGCCGCGATGGAGGACCTGCTCGACACGTGGCCGGGCACCCTCCTCGTCGTCTCCCACGACCGGTACCTGCTCGAGCGCGTCACCGACCAGCAGTACGCCGTGCTCGGCGGGCACCTCCGGCACCTGCCGGGCGGTGTCGACGAGTACATGCGGCTGCGGTCGGCCGGCACCGGCGGCGGGACCGCGTCAGCGGCTGCCGCCGCGTCTGCCGGGAGGCCCGACACGGCAGGCGGGACCGGCTCGGCCGGTGCCGTGGCCGGGGCCAGTGCCGCGGGTGCGTCGGGTGGGTCCGGCCTGTCGGGCGCGGACCGCCGCACGGCCGAGAAGGAGATGTCGGCCCTCGACCGGAAGATCGCGAAGGTGGGTGCGGAGCGGAAGCGGCTGCTCGAGGAGTTCGCGACGCACGACCAGTCGGACTACGCCGGCCTCGGGGCACTGCAGGGTCGCCTCACCGAGCTCGAGGCCGAGGTCGAGCAGCTCGAGGAACGCTGGCTCGAGGTCGCCGAGCAGCTCGGGGTGTAGCCGGGCGGTCGGCTGCCGGCTGCCGGCTGCCGGCTGCCGGTTCCGGTTCCGGTTCAGGTTCGGGTTCGGGTTCGGGTTCGGGACCTGTCACTCCGTGTCGGAGGGTTGCGCATCGGCGGGGTCGCCGCCACCGGGGTTCGCGACGACCTCCCACAGGTGCCCGTCCGGGTCCTGGAAGAAGCCGGAGTACATGCCCCACGGCCGGGTGTACGGCGCCGCGAGCATCGTCGCACCCGCCGCCCGCGCCCGTTCGAGGAACGCGTCGGCTGCCGCACGCGAGTCGACGAAGTGCCCGATCGTGCTGCTCGGCGAGGTGCCCGGCTGCACGCCCGAGTCCTTCGCCAGGTCGTCTCGGCCGTAGACGCTCACGATGAGGCCGTCGTCGAGCGTGAACATCGCCGTCGTCCCGCCCGCGTCCGTCTCGGTCGCGGCGTACTCCGTGCCGATCACCCCGCTGCCCTCGACGCCGAGCAGCGCGCGGTAGAACTCTGCCGATCGTGCGACGTCGGCGATGGCAAGGGTGATCGCGTGCATGCGCCGCAGACTAGTCCCCGAGCCCCAGGATGAGGCGTCGGAGGAGGCCGGACAGCTGGTCCTGCTCGGCGTCGGACACCCCCGCCAGGATGTCCCGCTCCGCCGCGAGCAGATCCGCGATCGCCGCGTCGACGGCTGCGCGGCCCTCGCTCGTCAGGGACACCAGGATGCCCCGGCCGTCCCGCGGGTCGGTACGGCGGGCAACCAGCCCACGTGCCGCGAGCCGGTCCACCCGGTTCGTCATCGTGCCGCTCGACACCAGCGTCTGCTGGAGCAGGGTCTTCGGGCTCAGCTCGTACGGTTCGCCCGCCCGCCGGAGCGCCGACAGGACGTCGAACTCCCACGGCTCGACGTCGCTCTCGTCGAACGCCGCGCGACGCGCACGGTCGAGGTGTCGGGCGAGCCGGTCCACCCGGGACAGCACCTCGAGCGGCCCGAAGTCGAGGTCCGCGCGCTCCCGTCCCCACGCAGCGACGATCCGGTCGACCTCGTCCTCCTGGGGCATCCCACCATCTTGGCCGAACTCGGGCGTGCACGGCCAGCCTCGCCGGTCATGGGAGGATGGTGGGGCGCCTCCGAGCGCGTTCCGCCTTGGTGTAATGGCAGCACGACGGCCTTTGGTGCCGTTAGGTCCGGGTTCGAATCCTGGAGGCGGAGCTCCGGGAGTTCGGGGAAATCATCAGCGAGATCGTGAAGCTCCTCGCCATCCTCGTGTTCAGCACGCTGATCAGCCCGGCCGTCCTCGGAGACGTTGGTGTCCTCGGTTACGTGTTCGCGGTGCTGCTCCTGGTCCTGGCGCGGCCGCTCGCGGTCGAGATCGCGCTCGTGCGGAGCGGTTTGGAGCGGTGGGAACGGTTGACGGCAGCGTGGTTCGGACCGAAGGGGTTCGCGAGCGTTCTGTACGGGCTGCTGGTGCTCGGCAGCGATGTCCCGGATTCTGACCGGCTCTTCCACGTGATCGTCGTCGCGGTCGTTCTGTCGATCATCGCGCACTCGTCGACGGACGTCCCGATCGCGGATGCATTCGCCCGTCGGGCGGACCATGACGAGCGCCCGCAACCCGTTCTTCGACACTGAGAAACAGGTCACAGATGCCTTGATTGCCTGGCTGCATGAGCACGCCGGAACTCACGACGACCGACTTCCCGTCGACGCTGACCTCGATCTGCGTCGTCCTGCTGGTGCTCGCGGTCGCCTGCGCCGTGTTCGTCGGCGCGGACTTGCTCCGACGACCGCAGCAGATGGCCGTGATGAACGCGGTGTGGCCACTCACGATGCTCTTCGGAAGCGTCGTGTGGCTGCTGTTCTACCTCCGCGTCGGCCGAGCACCCCGCCGCGAAACGCGCGCGTCCGACTCAGGACACGGCCGGTGGACGAGCGTCGCCATCGGCACCAGCCACTGCGGCGCCGGGTGCGCCATCGGAGACCTCGTGGGCGAGTTCGCACTCGTCGCGGTTCCCGCGCTCGGCGCAGTTGTCGGGCTCGGCACCCTTTACCAGGATCGCGTCTTCGCCGGGTGGATCATCGACTTCGTCATCGCGTTCGTCGTGGGCATCCTCTTCCAGTACTTCTCGATCGCACCCATGCGCGACCTCTCCCTCGGAGCCGGGATCCTCGCGGCCCTGAAGGCGGACACGCTCTCCATCACCTCGTGGCAGGTCGGCATGTACGGGCTGATGGCGATCGGCCAGTTCGCGGTGCTCCCAGCGGTGCTCGGCGGGCGTGCATCGGTGCTCACTCCCGAGTTCTGGGTCCTCATGCAGCTCGCGATGATCGCGGGGTTCGCCTGCTCCTACCCGGTCAACTGGTGGCTCATCCACCGCGGCATCAAGGAAGCCATGTGACGTGGCGTCCGAACCGGTCCTCCCCGGGGTCAGAGGAAGTAGCGGAGCCAGATGTAGGGGAAGCAGAGCCCGACGGTCACAGCGGTAACGACGATGCCGTACTTCGTGAACTCCCAGAACGAGATGTGGTGGCCGTTCCGCTTCGCGATGCCGATCATCACCACGTTCGCGCTCGCGCCGACGGCGGTCAGGTTCCCGCCCAGGTCCGCGCCGAGCGCCAGGGCCCACCAGAGCGGCCTGGCGTCTGCCCCGCCTGACTGGACGATGTCGTTCGTGAGCGGCGCGAGGGTGGCGACGAACGGGATGTTGTCCACGATGCCGGAGAACAGTGCGGAGCCGAAGAGCAGGACGGCGGAGGCGCCGAAGTAGTTCTCGCCGACGGTTCCCTTGGCCGCCTGGCCGATGGTCTCGATGACGCCGAGGTTGACCAGGGACCCGACCATGACGAACAGGCCGGCGAAGAAGAGCAACGTCTCCCACTCGACGTCGCCGAACACACGCTTGGGCTCGAGCCGGGCGAGGAGCACGAGCAGTCCCGCTCCGAGCAGCGCCACGATCGCGGGTGCGAGGCCGGTGAGGGTCGAGGTGACGAACCCGACGAGCACGAGCCCGACGACGACGAGTGACTTGACGAGGAGGCCGCGATCGCGGATCGCCTCTCGTTCGTCGAGCGCCATGACCCGTTCCGCCCGTGCGGCGTCGTAGGCGAACGTCGAGCGGAAGAGCACTCGGCAGAGGCCGATCAGCACCGCGATCAGCACGACGATGATCGGTGCGAGTTCCGTGATGAAGTCGTTGAACCCGATGTCCCCACGGCTGCCGATGATGAGGTTGGGCGGATCGCCGATAAGGGTCGCCGTCCCGCCGATGTTCGACGCGAACACCTCGGCGAGGAGGAACGGGACCGGCGACTTCCCCAGTCGTCCCGCGACGAGCAGCGACACCGGTGCGACCAGGAGGATCGTGGTGACGTTGTCGAGGAACGCGGACAGGACCGCGGTGATCACGATGAGCATCACCATGATCCGGAACGGTCGCCCCTTGGCGAGCTTCGCGGACCCGATGGCGAGGTACTCGAAGAGTCCGGTCTGGCGCAGGATGCCGACGATGATCATCATCCCGAGGAGCAGGAACACGACGTTCCAGTCGATCCCGGTCTCCTCGGAGAAGAACACCGCCGCGTCGTCCGTGGCCCCGATCAGGACCATCAGCGCCGCGCCGCCGAGGGCGACGAGGACCCGGGGCAACTTCTCGGTGGCGATGAACACGTACGCGGCCACGAAGACCGCGATCGCCAGGACAATCTGCACGCTCACGCGCGGGGCTCCGATCCGTCGTGGCCCGCCTCGTCCCAGCACCGTACGAGGCCGTCCAGGACCGCAGGCAGCGTGACGAAGGACGGTTCGCTCCGGGACCGCCCGCCGATCAGCGCCACCTGGGTCCCAGCGTCGGCCATCCGTGCTGCGACCTCCACCAGCCCGGCGTCGGGCGGCACGACGAGCACCGGCCGGACCGTCACGGTCTCGTCGTCGACGAGGTCCCCGATCGTTCGTCCGGACAGTGCCTCGAAGAGGTCGTCGACGCCCGTCTCACCGAGTGTGTTCGCGAGTGAGAGGTCATCGAGGAGGTAGCCGGGCAGCATGAACCGCAGGACGTCGAGCGACGACACCACCTCGGACGGCCGCTCCCCGTCCTCCGCGATCACCAAGCCGAGGAGGCCGCGCTCGGCGATCAGCCGGACGGCCTTCGTGGCCGGAGTCCCGCGGTCGAGCACGACCAGGCTCGTGGCGATATCCGATGCACGCATCGTCTGCTCCTCTCGTCATCGCTCCGTCCGCGTTCAGAAGTCCCGAGCGGACTCGGCGGGGCGTCCTCCGGATACCCTTCCGAGGTGTACCCGGCGGGACAGGCGGATGACCGGCCGGACCAGCAGCTGCACGCTCCCCGCCAGGAACAGCCACGTGCCGACGGTCGTCGTGCTGTCCGAGAAGAACAGGATGCTGCCCACCACGAACCACAGCGCGACCATCACGTCGTTCACGATGCTGACCGTCTCGTAGACACCCCGGATCCGGAGTTCTTCCCGCCCGACCCGCAAGGTCACGTCCTCGTCATCGCTGGCCATCCACCGAGTCAACCAACTCGACGTCGACCCTGGACTCGGCTTCACGCACTCGCTCCGCCGAGCAAGACGGACGCCCCTTCTCGTTGACGTGCTGCTCGAGGTCATCACGGATCTGCTCCGGGGACCAGTTCGGCACCAACCGAAGGTCGACCTGCAGAGCAAGCTCCAGCGGTCGATCCTCCGCAGTTTCGGGCGCCGAGCTCGTCCCCGGCATTGATTTTCCGCGGAGCACGGCCGGTAGCTGCCGCCGGCCGCGGCGTTCCTTGTCAGCTCTCGGCTGATCGTCTATGGTGCCCGACCGAGTGCTTCCGCGATCACACGAACGCTCGCGCCGCGAGACGAAGGTCCGCGAGCTGGAGCCGCCCTTCATGGCTCAGGCGCCGGTCCGAGCGGGGCTTGTGGGCGAACGGATTCCGTCCGCCGGCTGCTTTGACCCATCGGTATCCCTGACGTCGGTCCACGCCGACAGCATCACAGGCCGCCGTGCGCCCAAGGCCCTGTCTCAATAGCTCCCAAAACCGCGCCTCTCGAGCACGGTGTTCCAGCCTGAATCCCGTCTGCAGCACTCCGATTCACGGTGGTGTTGCAACGACCGGCTGAACCCAAGGATCGGCTACCGAACGTTGCCTCAGCCGATGGTGGTCGTTCCGGTAGGGGATGGTCGACGAGGCTGTCGCAGCGGTGACCGCCTGACGTCACCCGGCGAGGACGCCGACGCCCACCAGGGCGGCCAGGACGCCGAACACCACGAGGACCCCAGCGACGACGAACGTCACAAGCGCACTGGCGCTGCCCGGCTGGCTCCTGAGCGTCACGACCGCGAGCGCGACCGGGCCGGCGGCGCCGACCAGGCCGGCTACGAGCGCCGTCCACGCCCACCCGTCGTAGGCATCCGGATCTCCGACGCCGGCTCCTGCCCCGGCGAAGGCAACGAGCGCGCAGAAGCCGGCGCCGAGCACGCAGCACGCCGCCAGGACGGCCGCGACGGCGATCCCCGCGACGGACGGGCCAGTCGAGGCGGTCCATGCCCGTATTGCTGCATCGAGCTCGTCCTGGTCGTGCTGCTCGTCGTGTCGTCGCTCGGCCACCACCGCATGATCCTGGCACGAGGGCAGACGGCTCGACGCCCGGAGAGAGCATGATCCGCCTCCAGGCGTGGAGCAATCACGTCCGGTAGACGATCCTTTACGGGGCAGTGAGCAGAACATCCGTCTAGCTGCTGCGCTTCTGCTTCCGCCCGAAGTCGACCATGACGGCTCCGGCAGCACAGATGACCGCGTCCACTAGTCCGATCCAAAGCCCCCACTGATGGCTGAAGAACCAGACGGCGATGGCCGCGACCACCCCGACCAAGCCCAGGACCGCGACGATTCGACCAGCCGTCTGCATGACTTCAAGCTAGCGGTGATCGCCACAAGTTTGAGTGGGCGGCGTGGCCGTGGAGTCTGTGTCCCGATATCCGGTCGTTCGACGGGCCGCAGCTCGTCGCGCTGGTGCGATCGCCGACCCAACGTCGTTCGTCTCACTTGCCGATCCGCGACCGGTCACGAACCAGTGGCCGGCTAAAACGCTTCAAGGCTCATAACTGCGCTGCCTCACTCGAGTCAGGTTCAGCCACCCTCAACCACTCTGCGCGCTCCTTCTCGCGCCTCCTGAGCTGGAGGGCCCCGACGATGGCTCCGAGAACGCCAAGCACAGTGATTGCGACGATCGTCGCCCAAGTCGCCCCTACGCGGGGCTGTCCGACTTCGTCTGTGAGGGCACGGCTGAAGAACGCATTGGTAAGAACGAAATACACCCAAAGCAGCATTCCGAGGCTCGCGATGCGGAGTGCCCACGCATAGAATAGGACGCCGCGCTTCTGAGGTGCCCGGTACTGCCGGTTCACTCGCCGCGACAACGCGGTTTGTAGCCACAACAGCTCGGCTCGGCCCTCGAAGTCGTCCCCGGCATCCTTCAGCACGGCGGTGACTCGCTCGAGCTGTCGCATCGCGCTCTGCTCTCGAGCTATCCCCCATGCACCGAGAGCGGCCGTCACGACGACGGCGGCGAACGGTGCCATCACTTCCCAGTTCACACGCATTCCTTTCGTCGCGGCTAGAAGTGTATTGGCTGAGACTGCTGCGGGAACCCTTTGAGCAGTGGTGACGTGCAAGAGCGACGACCAGCGACGCCTCGGAGGTCACACGCGAGAAGACCGAGAGTCAGAAGGTCCGCCGGTGCTCGCTCAAGCTCGCTGCTAGCCCGAAGCGACGGTAGTTCGCTGCGTCTCCCCGGCGGGTCGCATAACGGGCGCCGAAGATCACGGCGGCGCTGATCGCCAGCGACCAACGGACCGTCTCACTGGTCAACCCACGAGCGGACGGCCACGAAGGCGTTGCGACCGGATCCAAATTGCGTCAACTGCCGAATCAGTTCAGACGGAGCCTGACTCGTTGACTAGCCGGGCGAGTGTCTTCGAGCGTATGCGATTAGGCCCGACCTCGATCTACCCATGAGGGCGAGAAAGACGGCATCCTTCGAGATATGAAGGCCATCGATAACGCACACGAAGTTCCTACCCCGTCCGCCGAGGACATCCGCAGGATCGAGAACGTCTTGCGAGAGATTGGTGGCCCCCACGTGTCGTGGGGCGCTCAGCAGACCCTGGACGTTTGGGTGATCGAGCAGAGAGCCAAAGCAGACCGCCTAGCTGCGGATCGCTTGCGCCGATCCTCCTGGGCGCTCGTCGTCGCAACGGTAGGCCTGGTGCTCTGTACCGGAGGGTTGATTTGGGCAACGTTCGCCGCCTGAGCGTCGTCAGTCTTTGCCGGTGTCAACGACACGTCCCGCACATCGGTTACCCGGGGACGATCCTCCGATTTTGACGCCTTGGTGGTTGTTCGCTCTGTACCGGCAAACTGCGTTCCGCTGGCCGATAGACGGTGGAGAACCGGACGCTCTCCGCGATGAGCAGTCCCCTCGGTCGGCCATAACGAGGGTGGCGTCTCGGGCCCCTCTGCCATGATCATCAAGTGGTGAAATCGATCGAGGCACTGCGGATGCCTCGGCCAGGCGAACGTGCGATCGTCGATGCGCTTGCTGACGTGGCCCAAGGCGAGAGCATGAACGCTCTCCGTCAGCAGGCGGCGATGATGCTCGTTGCTGCGAATTGCGGGTGCGGATGTGGAAGCTTCAACGTGTCGTTGACTGGGCCGGTTCCGACTGCCGCCGCTGAGGAAGTCCCTACTCTGGTCAGCAGCGAGCCTGCGATCGAGGTCTTGCCTGTATTCGGTCACAGCGGCAGGCTGGCGAGTGTCGAGGTCACCTACTTCCTCGATGAAGCGAGCGGCGTTCCGGCTCCAGGCTCGTTGATGCCGGGTCCGAGCGGCTGACGCGGGGCCCGCGGAACGGTGGATTCAAGGCCGCTCAACGATCGGTGACCGGGTCTTCGAGCTACCGCTTGCGGCGCGCGAACACCACAACCCCGATGACGACGATCGCCGCGACAGCCGCAACGATCAACCAGATCGGCGCTGAAACGCCATCTTGAGAGTTGGCGCCGGTTGTGGCCAGGAAAGCGAAGGCGTTCACAGCGCGAGCCTACCGATCGGAGGCGCGGCTGGATCCGATGCCCGTAAGCCGGTCTCTTAGTGAGACAGCGAAGCCGCAGCAGCCTCTTCTAGCTGAGAGAACAAGGCCCGAAGAGCCTTTAGTCGACCGTAGGCGAGTGCTCGACTCTCGCCTGAATCACTCCCTGACGCGTGCAGACCCTCGAACACGGCTCCGTCCTTCATCACTTCTTTGGCCTGCGCGAGGGGCGCCAGCAGTACCGGATCATCAGTCAGCAACCGAATGCTTCTCGTGCGGTCCTCCATGTTCTGCGCATCGATGGCCATCGCTTTGCCGCTGTCGGTGTTGACCCATTCGATCCAATCCTTCTGGGTCCACTTGTCGCTTGAGGTCGCCATGATCAGGACCTCAGCGGCGTTCGCCCAACGGGTCGCCGCTCCGACAACCTCTCCCACGAGTTCACGGAGTCGATGGTCCCGTTCAGCACGTCGTGCAGCTTCAGCCTGCACTTCGGTGCCCTCCAGGAGACGGTCCTGAAGCATCTCCACATCCAGCCGCGTCGCCCGATTGGTTGCTCCTGGCTGCCGGACGAAGATCGTTCCCTCTTCGACGAGTGGCTTCCTACCTGACGGCTGGTAGCTCTTGTTCAAAAGCGCAATCCGGTCGCCCGAGCGCGGAGCTTCGACCGTGACCACGAGGACCTGCTGCCCATCTACTTCGATGCTTCGAGGATCCCACAGCGCCGTGGAGTTGCCGGCGTATCGGCGGATGGCGTTATGCAGTTCTGCGCTGTCGGGTACCCCCTGACCATGCAGGCTGCCCGGCTCGACGCCAACGAGGACGTACCCCACGCCATCGAAAGCGCTTCGGGCAACGTTTACGGGGCGATTTGCTAGGCCCAGGATTGCCCTGGCGATGACGAACGATGCTTCGGGCGAGGTCACATCGTCAAAGTGTGACTTCCATTCCACCGCTCGACTTTCATCCTCAGGACGCGCATCAAGAACGCTGCGGACAAGCGCCACCAACTGGTCAGGAGTACGGAGGGCACGTGAGGTGTCGATGTTGAGAGGCACCGAGCCAGTCTCGCCCACCGAGAGGGTGTCCAACAGGCGTCAAGGCCCCAGCCCGAGAATTCCGAGGCGTACCCGGGAGCGATGCTGTCGGTCCACGAATCTCTGAGCGCGGACGTGCAGCGTCTCGATCGCCGGTCCCTCAACGGGCGGCGGAGTTGCCGGCATCCCACGGACGACAGATCCTTCTCTACTCAACGCGCTCGACAGGGAGCCAGAGCTCGCAGGTGGCCGTGCTGAAGTCGTCAGCACGATCGAGTACCGCGACGATGGACGGTCCAGGCCGGAGCCGCCAGGGGTTCGATGGGAACCAGTCGGTCGCGGTCGCAGCCCATGCCTCCTGCAGCGCCGCCGGGTACTCACCCTCGGTGCGGAACACCGCCCACGTGCCAGTCGGCACCTCGATCGTGTCGAGATCCGCGGCCACCAGAGTCGTGCCCGTGACGGCAACTCCGTGCAGGTAGGTCAGTTCACTCCCCTCGGTGTAGTCCGGGTCGACGTCTGCGCTGACCTGGAGCAGGCCGCCCGGTTCGGTGTCGCTGAGCGCTTTGAGGTGTGCGTGTTCTGCTGCCGGAAGTGAGGCGATGTGGGCTTGGATCTGCTGGTTGATGCCCTCGTGGATGAGGGGCACGCGGGTGGCGTGACCCACGAGGAGAAACGCCGGTCGTTCGGTGATACGGGTGTCCATGGTGATGTTCCCTTCTACGGTCAGGCGGAACCTGAGCTGCGGTTGCGTTCGAAGGGGGCCGCCATTTCGCTTGACGCTGCCGACGCTGACACCGTGCACCGAGCGGAACGCTCGACCGAATGCCTCGGTGGAGCCGTAGCCGTACCGCACCGAGATGCTCAACAGGTTTCCGTCTCCGAGGACATCCGCTGCCGCGACTGACATTCGGCGACGCCGGATGTACTCCGACAGGGGCATTCCAGCGAGTGACGAGAACATCCGACGGAGGTGGTACTCCGTCGTGCCGAGTTCCCTCGCCAAGGATGAAACGTCGAGGTCGTCGTCCAGGCGACCTTCGACCAGTTCGACTAGTCTGTTCAGCTCCGCGATCACGCCGCCTCCTTCGACACTCACACTTCCGGGTCGACAGGATCGGCACCCTACTATCGCGGTCCGATCGGATCGCCTCTGTGCTCCTGAACATGCCCGTTAGCCGATCGGCCTTCGAGACTCCGGTCGGGCATTCAGGTGTATTCGTCGACGACGACGAGTGCGGCGCCGGCGCTGTCTTCGGGGAACTCATCCGCATCGCATGCAAAGTCCCAGGAGTCGGTGGTGTCGACCAGGGACGGGACCCTCCGGAGGTCATCCGCCTCGCAGGTCAGCTCAGTGCCGTCATTGAACGTGATCGTGGAGACCGGGCTGAACTTGATGCCGTTGCTGTTGCTAATCGTGAATCCGAGGGTCAATTCGGTACCGAACGACGTCGTGTTCAGCACAGCGGAATCCACTGAGTAGAAGCCGGTGTCGGTGTTGTCCGTGATGTCGGTGATCGTGACGCTGTTCGTGACCTCCAGCGGGTCAGCCTTCTCTTGCGCGCAGCCGGACAGCGAGATCCCGAGAGTGATTACCACGGCGAATGTGGCAGCCCTACGCAGCCTGGTTACTCGAGGAAGTTTCACACCACGAGCATGGCAGAGAGGGACTGCAAACAGCGCGCAGGACGTGCCGCTTCTGAAAGCCTCTTTCCCAACCAGGGGCCGAAGCGGATACCCGACGAGAAGCCGGTTGGCCATGCCCGATAGCCGGTCGTCGGACGGGCACTTCGCTGTGTCGGTCGGTTAGCCGTTCCGTCCTGCATGGCACCGAGCATCTCCGTCGCACATGGGTGGTCCGGAACGAATCTCAATGCGGGGGCGCCACACGGTCGCACCGAGCGCCGGTGCTTCCTCGTAGGTTCCGTTTCGTGGGTCGTCGTCGTTCGAGCCGTTCGGTGTGGCCGCAGCCGTTCTCGCTTGAGGAAGCGGCACGGAGCACGGACGTGCGGGAGTTGGTGCAGCCGATGCCGGTGGAACAGGATCCCGATACCCGTGGAACGCCCTTCAGCACTGGGATCCGCGATCCGCGCCACCACTGGCATCCGCGAATGAGCCGAACACCTCGCTCCCGGCCGATCGGCGCACGTCACCCTCCTTCCCGGTCAGGATCGCGCTGCTCGGTTATCCTGAGAACGAAGCAGCAGCCCTGCGGGACGGTACTGTCCCCATCCACCGGCTGTCCGTCGAGGATTGGGATGCTGACCTGAACTGGATCACCGCGAACTTCGGCCTCATCTGGGGCCTGACCGTCACACACACGGTTCTCGCTGCCGTGCCGGTCGTACTCGGGTTCGTCGTGGCTGTGCCGTTGGGCTGGGTGGCGAACCGTTTCCGCCCGGTCCGATCCGTCATCGTCGGCGGCGGCAGTCTGCTCTACACGATCCCGTCTCTGCCGCTCTTCGTGATCCTGCCCTACGTGCTCGGTACCCGCATCACGGATCCGGTCAACATCGTCGTCGGGCTCTCCGTCTACGCGGTCGCCATCATGGTGCGACTGGCCGCTGACGCGTTCGGCGCCGTCCCGGGGGACGTCCTCGACTCGGCGACCTCGGTCGGCTACTCGGCGTGGACCCGGTTCTGGACGGTCGAGTTGCCGTTGGCGGGTCCCGTCCTCCTCGCGGGGATGCGGGTGGTCTCCGCAAGCACGGTCGCCCTGGTCTCGGTGGGGGCCCTGGTCGGTTCCGCGAACATCGGCTTCCTCTTCACCGACGGGCGGCAGCGGCAGTTCCTCGAAGAGATCCTCGTCGGCGTGGTGGCGAGCCTCGTCATCGCGCTGGTCATCGACACCGTCCTGGTGGCGATCGGGCGCATCCTGATGCCGTGGTCGCGTCGGACCCCACGACGGGCACGTCGGCGTGCGGCGCTCGCGACGATCGAACGAACGGCCTGAGCATGCAGTACTTCCTCAGCGCGATCGCATGGCTCTTCGACCCGGCGAACTACCGTGCCGGCCTCCAGAGTCCGCTCCCGATCCAGGACCGGATCGTCGAACACCTCCTCTACACGCTGGTCTCGGTGGCCATCGCTGCCGTGATCGCACTCCCACTCGGCTTGTACATCGGGCACACGGGGCGCGGACGCGGCTTCGTCATCGCCTTCAGCGGCTCCATGCGCGCGCTGCCGACGCTGGGCCTGCTCGGCACCCTCTTCGTCGTCATCGGGTACACGGTGCCGTTCACGCTGACCGCGTTCATCGCCTCCATCATCGCGTTCGTCGTCCTGGCGATCCCGTCGATCCTCGCCGGGGCGTACGCGGGGGTGGAGTCCGTGGACCCGCAGACGGTGGACGCCGCCCGCTCGGTCGGGATGACCGAGCTGCAGATCCTCCTGCGGGTCGAGGTCCCGCTGTCCCTGCCGCTCATCATCGGCGGTATCCGCGCATCGGTCCTGCAGGTCATCGCGACGGTCGTGATCGCGTCGTACGTCTCGCTCGGGGGCCTCGGCGCGATCATCTCCACCGGCATCAGCCTGAACGACAACAACCTCATCCTCGGTGGTGCGTTGCTCGTGACGGTGCTCGCCCTCGTGATCGACGGGCTCTTCGCCCTCGCTCAGCACTTCACCCGACGCGGCGTCCCGAGCCCGACCCGCCGTCGTCGCACACACGTCCGTGCGCTGCCATCCAGGCGCCGCGCGGTGACGGTATCCGCCGTCGACGAAAGGGACCACTGATGTTCACAGCAGGCACCAGAACACGCATCCTCGCGGGCGCGATCGCGATCGGAGCGGTCGTGGCGCTCGCAGGGTGTTCCACGTCCGACCCCACCGGAGCGACCTCCGACGGGGGCGGCAAGGGCGGCAGCACGCCGATCGTGGTCGGGTCGTTCAACTTCCCGGAGAGCGAGATCCTCGGGAACATGTACGCCCTGGCGCTCAAGGACGCCGGGTTCACCGTGACGACCAAGTTCAACCTCGGCCCGCGGCAGACCACGATCCCGGCGCTCAAGGACGGATCGATCAACCTGATGCCGGAGTACAACGGCAACCTGCTGTTCTTCTACGACACCAAGGCCAGCGCGAAGACCACATCGGACGTCGATGCTGCCCTGAAGACCGAGATCCCGAAGGACTTCCAGGTGCTCGACCCTTCTCCGGCCCAGGACAAGGACGCGTACGTCGTGACCCAGGCGGAGGCCAAGGCGAAGGGCCTCGAGTCGATCGCGGACCTCAAGAAGATCGAGCCGTTCACGCTCGGAGCCAATCCGCAGTTCGGCACCCTTCCCTACGGCATCCCGGGGCTCAAGTCGACGTACGGGGTCGACAAGGTGACGTTCAAGTCGATCGAGGACTACGGCGGACCCGACACGGTCAAGGCGCTCGTCGACGACACGGTGCAGGTCGCTGACATCTACACGACGTCGCCCGACCTCGTGACGAAGAAGCTGCAGGTGCTGAAGGACCCCGAGAACCTGATCGCCGCGCAGAACGTCCTGCCGTTCCTGAACAAGAAGATCTACAGCGCGAAGCTCGCTTCGGTGTTGAACAAGATCTCCGCGAAGCTCACGACGGACGACCTCATCGCCCTGCGCAACCGGGTCGAGGGAAGCGAGAAGGCCCAGGCAACGACGGCGGCGAAGGACTGGCTGACCAAGGAGGGGCTGCTGAAGTAGCCCACCGATCGCCCAGCGCAGGAAGGGCCGGGACCCCCGAGGGGGACCCGGCCCTTCTTACGCAGACGACGCCCGCGCGCCGACGTCATCTGCGCGCCGATGTCAGCGATCGACCCCGGGGACGATGAGGACGCGGTAGTCGGCCGCTGCTCGTCGGTGGGGGAGTGCTGCCTGGTAGGCGGGGCTGTGGTACCAGGCGAGGGCGTCCTCGACGGTCGGGAACTCGTTCACGAGGATCCCGTCGACGGGCTCGCCCTCGAGGGTGGTCACCTCGCCGTAGCCGATGACCGGCGTCACCGGGTGACCGGCACGCGCCGCGCGGGCCGCCGTCGTGTACGTCGCGAACTCGTCCGCGTCGTGGAGTGCCTCGCGGATCATGACGACGTAGGCACTCACGCGGTCATCGCCTGGAGCTTCGCGACGAGCGCGTCGGCGGCGGCTGCCGAGGACGCCGGGTTCTGGCCGGTGATCAGCAGGCCGTCCTCGACGACGTAGGACTCCCAGTCGCCGATCTTGCTGTAGTCGCCGCCGAGCCGGACGAGCTCGTCCTCGACCAGGAAGGGCACGACGTCGGTGAGACCCACGCCCTCCTCCTCGGAGTTCGTGAAGCCGGTGACGCGGCGACCCTGCACGAGTGGGGTCCCGTCCTCGTTCGTGACGTGCCGCAGCACACCGGGTGCGTGGCAGACGAGCGCGATCGGCTTGCCCGAGCGGAGGGTGTCCTGGATCAGCGCCACCGAGTCCTGGTCCTCGGCGAGGTCCCACAGCGGCCCGTGGCCGCCCGGGTAGAAGACGGTGTCGAAGTCGGCGAGGTCGACACTGTCGAGGCGGACGGTGTTCGCGAGCGCTTCCGTCGCGGCCTTGTCCTGCTCGAAGCGGCGGGTCTGCTCGGTCTGGTTCGCCGGCGCGTTGCTCACCGGGTCGAGCGGCGGCTGGCCGCCCTTCGGGGAGGCCAGGGTGATCTCGGCGCCGGCTTCGATGAAGCGGTAGTACGGGGCAGCCAGCTCTTCGAGCCAGAAGCCGGTCTTGCGTCCGGTGGTGCCGAGTTCGTCGTGCGAGGTGAGGACCATGAGGATCTTCATGTGCGTGGTTCCTTTGTTAGTAGACCGGTCGGTTATTGGAAAGATGAAGCAACCCAGTCGGATGGAACGAGCTGGGGAGTCAGGGGTGCAGGGTCTGCGCGGTGACGCTGTACGCGTTGTCCACGGAGTCCATCGTGCGGTGGATCTTCGCCATCACACTCGCTCCGAGCCAGAGGTCGTAGAGCATCTGGGCCGTGCGCGCCGGCTCGATCTCGGACGAGAGCGACCCGTCAGCCTGCCCGGCGGTGATCATCCGGGCGATCCGTTCGGTGATCCCGGTCGTCCCGTCCTTGAGGGCGATCCGCATCGGCTCGGAGAGGTCGGACACTTCGGCGCCGAGCTTGACGGCGAGGCACTTGCCCTGGCAGTCGTCGAGGCTCTGCGTCTCGCGCCAGTGCTGCCAGTACTGCATCAGGCGGTCGGCAGCGGGGAGGTCCTGCTGGCCGAAGACCTCGTCCATGTCGGCGAGGTACTCGCGGAAGTACTCCTGCATCATCGCCTCGCCGAACACGTCCTTCGACTTGAAGTAGTAGTAGAAGGACCCGCGCGGAACACCCGCTTCCGACAGGAGCTCGTTCAGCCCGACCGCGGCCCAGCCCTTGTGGGCGATGGTGCGCTGCCCGGCGTCCAGGATGGCCTGGCGGGAGTCGGTGTCGGTCGGCATGCCTGAACCATAGCACTAGTAGACCGATCAGTTACAAGTCGTTCCCCGCCGCGGCTGCCACGGTCCCCGCTTCCACGAACCGTCGCTTCACCCGGTCGCGGTCCCCGAGCACGAAGCCCAGGGACACCGAGCTCGGTGGAGCGTCGACGAGGGGGATGAACCGGACCGAGGGGTGGATCGTGCGCTGCGCCGCCAGTGCCGAGACGACGCCGACGCCGCGTCCGGCCGCGATGGTCTCCAGCCACTCGTCGTAGTTCGCGGTCTCCACGAACGTCCTCGGGCCGGCTCCCTCGGGCCACGACCACGGCCCGACCGTCCCGGTGACGGCGTTGAAGACGAACGGATGGCGGTCGAGCGTCGACCACGGCACCGGCTGGTCCGGCGGGAGATCGGCGCGGGTGGAGCAGATGAGCACCCGCCGTTCCTGCAGGATCGGCAGGACCCGGATCCCCGGTGGGACGTCGCGCGGATCCCGGAGCACCGCGATGTCGACGTCCCCGCGGAGCAGTGCGTCGATCGGTTCGTCGGTGCGGACGAGCGTCACCGATCCCTCGCCCAGCCGCTCGTACTCGGCGATCGCGTCCTGCGCCCACGGCGTCGGGAGCAGCCAGGTGAAGGCCAGACGGAGGGGCGTGGTCGTCCGCACCGAGGCGACCGCTCGGTCGACTGCGGCCACTGCGGAGCGGGCCTGTTCGAAGAACTCGGCGCCGGCCTCGGTGAGTGCCACGCGACGGGTGTCACGGTCCAGTAGTCGCACCTCGAGGAGGTCCTCCAGCTGCTTGATCGTCCGGGTCAGCGCCGGCTGCGTCACGAACAGCTGCTCCGCCGCCCGGGTGAAGGAGCGGTGGCGGCCGACCAGCAGGAACGCGCGCAGGTGGCGGAGTTCGACGTCCATGACCGCCAAGCATAAGTCCGCCGTCTCCGGCAATTCCGCCCGGCTCCGGGCGCTCCTAGCGTCACTCCTGCAGCCGGAACCGCTGCCCCCGAACACCGACAGACGGGAACCCCATGGCCATCACCGCCACCCACACGATCGCCCTCCCGTCCCTGCGGGTGTCCTCTCCGGGGATGGTCGTCCTCCAGGGAGCAGCGGCCCTGGCGGCGAGCACGGGGATCGCGCGCTTCGTCTTCACCCCGATCCTCCCGCTCATGCAGACGCAGGCGGGGCTCTCCGTCGGCGACGGTGCCGGACTCGCGACGGCCAACTACATCGGCTACCTGCTCGGCGCGCTCCTGGGCATCGGGGTCCCGGTGCTGGTGCGGTCGCGCCGGGTGATGCGGATCGCGATGCTCCTGACCGTCGTGTCGCTCGCACTCATGCCCACGGCGACCGACGTGTCCTGGTGGACGGCCCTCCGGTTCGTCGCCGGGCTGACCAGCGCCCTGGTCTTCATCTACGCCACCTCGGCGATGATCTCGCACCTCCGCGAGGTCGGGCCGCACTTCGTCGGCTGGGGCTTCGGCGGGATCGGCACCGGCATCGCACTCTCGGGCCTCGTCGTCCTCGTCGTCCGGGCGACGTCGACGTGGCAGGCCGCCTGGCTCATCGCCGCCGGGCTCAGCGCTGCACTCACCGTCCTCGCGTGGGGACTGCGCCCGGCGGCGGTCGCGCAGCCGGCGCCGGCATCGGCGGGCACCGCCCTCCCGCGGACGGGGCACCGGTTCGCAGCGCTCGTGGTCAGCTACGGGTTCGAGGGGATCGGCTACATCATCGCGGGCACGTTCCTCGTCGCCGCGATCGGGCAGAGCGGCCCCGCCTGGCTCGGCGACGGCGCCTGGGTCGTCGTCGGTCTCGCCGCGATGCCCGGCGCCGCGCTCTGGACCGCGCTCGGCCGTCGCTGGAGCCGCCCGACCCTGCTCACCGTCGCGCTCGGCGTGCAGGCCGTCGGCGTCGCCCTCACCGGGGTGCTGCCCGGCAGCGTCAGCGCACTGGTCTCCGCAGCGCTCTTCGGTGGCACGTTCGTGGGCATCAGCTCGCTCGCCCTCGCCCTCGGTGCGCACCTCCAGGTGCCTCGCGCCGTCGCACTGCTCACCACCGGCTACGCCGTCGGGCAGATCCTCGGCCCGGTGCTCTCCCGCCCGCTGCTCACCGCCGGCTACAGCGGCCCCCTGCTGCTCGGCGGTGCGGTCATCGCAGCCGCGGCCCTCGCCGGTCTCGCCGTCCGGTTCCGCTTCCCGCACCGCGTCGGGACCGCGATCGAACCCTCGCGAGCCTCGCGCTGACCCACCGACCGAGGCGAGGAGGCCGACCACGGCTCTGGTCGGGACGACGGACGGACTGGAGGCGCGGTGCCAGCTGGCACCGCGCCTCCAGTCCGTCTGCACAGCGTTGACTACCGGCCGGTAGGGAAGGAGGTTGGCCGCATGACCACGGACGCCTCCGCCCGCGCGACGCGCCGCGACGGCGCGGGCACGCGCCGTGGTGTCCTTCGTCCTCTTCGCCGTCGCGCTCGTCGTGCAGCTCGGGTGACGAACGGGTGGGCGACCGTCTTGCGCGCGTGCTGGAATGGGCGCATCATCCCGGCGGGACCATCGGACGAGGAGGTCTGATCATGTCGAGCACGCCGACGATCGAGCAGCGGGCAGCCACGCCGTACGTGGCGATCGCAGCCAGAGTGACCATGGAGTCGATGGCCGAGGTGCTGCCGCCGCTGACACCACGCCTCGCCGACTTCCTCGCCGAGCACGGCCTGCAGCCGTCCGGTCCGCCGTTCTGGCGGTACCGGGTCATCGACATGGCAGGCATCCTGGTCGTCGAGGTGGGGTTCCCGCTGGCGGAGACGCTGGATGCTGCGGTGCTCGCGGGCACGGACGTGCAGACCGGTCTCCTCCCGGCAGGTGACTACGTGACGACCGTCCACGTCGGGCATCCGGACGGGCTGATCGACGCGACCGGCGCGCTGCTCGGGTGGGCAGAGGATGCTGGCACCACCTGGGACCGCACCGCCGCGACGGACGGCGACCACTGGACGTGCCGGCTGGAGGAGTACCTCACCGACCCGTCCGAGGAACCGGACCTGACGAGGTGGCGGACCCGTCTGGCGTTCAAGACCGCCGACTGACGCGCCCCGCGACGAGGCTCACCCGATCGCCAGGAGCCGCTCCAGCCCCGCTCGGCACCGCTCCACGTACTCCCCGTACAGGTCCGGCCGCTGTTCGCGCGCCCACCGAGTGACGTCGAGCAGGTGCAGGGCGGTCATCGACACGAGTGTCCGGTGATCCTCGCTCGACGACAGTCCGGCACCCGCCATGAACTCGTCGTGGTCCCGACGGTCGACCGACCCTTCCAAGAAGGTCCAGGCGAGGACCCGGCGCGCGTCGGTCCACGGGGTCGGCCCGGTCTCGGCCGCGCCCCAGTCGATGAGGACGGGTGGCTCGTCCGGCCCGCGGGACACGAGGTTGCGCGGTGCCAGGTCGCCGTGCGCGAGGCCGAAGTCGTAGCGGTCGGGCGACAGGCGGGCGAGCAGGTCGTGGACGTCGGCGGCGGACGCGGAGCCGTAGGCGCCGTCGAGACCCAGCTGGTCATCGTCGCCGAGGGCGGACCGGTTGTACTCGAGGTGGGCCGCCCACGCGTGCTGCAGGTCGGACCCGAACCGCGTGTACAGCGACGCGGGGGCGCCCCGGAGCGGGATCGTCCCGACGCGGCGCGCACAGGAACCGAGCCACGTCCACGGCCGGTCGATCGGGCGTGGGTCCGGCGCGACGAACTCCGACACTGCGAACGGGATGCCGCGCTCGATCCCGTGACCGAGCACGGTAGCGGTCGGGATGCCGATCCGTCCTGCCGCGGAGGCCGCCCAGGCCTCCACCGGGAACTCGTCCGAACGCAGGGGGTCGACCGGGAACCGCAGGACGATCGGGCTGCTGTCGACGCGATCGCACCGGTAGACGTGGTTGACCGCGCCACCGCCGAGCGGGTGCAGGTCGTCCACTGCAGCGCCGAACGGTTCCAGGACCGCCCGGAACCAGGACCGGTCGACCCGCTCGTGCGCCACGAGGCCATCATGCCCGCCCGACCATCGAACGCTCTCGTCCAGCACCGTCCACGGCGTCCAGCGGGCGGATCGGCAGCGATGCGCAGACGAAGGGTCCCGGTGCGGCGCCGCTGCCGGTTCCCGCCCCGTGGGAGGCGACCACGGTGGACTGCCCACGGCGTCGACGAGCGACGTCAGCGCGCGCGCCGGTACACGATGTCGTCCCCGGCGTCGCGGAAGCCCAGCCGCTCGTAGAGTGGCCGTCCGGCTGCACTGGCCTGCAGCACGGCGACCGTCGCACCGCGCGCCACGCCGTCCGCGATGACCGCCCGTGTGACGGCTTCGCCGAGTCCCCGTCGCCGCGCCTGTGCAGCGGTCGCGATCGCGAAGACCCCGACGACCGGTCCCTCGAGCACGCTGTACCCGGTGGCGAGGACGTCCTCCACCCCGTCGTCCCGCCGACCGCGAACCACGACGGCGCGGATCCTCGGGTCGCGCTCAGCTGCCTCGACCAGCGGACGGCCGATCTCGGGTCCGCTGCCGAACGCGGCGCCGAGCACCCGGCTGAACCCCTCCCGGTCGGCGGTGCTGACCACGGGGACGACCTCGACGTCCGCGACCGCCGTGACGCCGGTGGCCGGCTCGAGGACCCACGTGACCACGGGTTCGCGGTCGCCGAGGCCAGCCTCGGCGGCCGCGCCGATCGAGCCGGTCCCGGTCGTGGCTCCGGGTCCGACGAGCTGGGCGGTCCACGGCACACCCGCCGCGGTCAGCGTCGTCTGCGCCGCTCGCCAGGCGACCTCGTCGAGCGCATCCGGGCGCGTGAGCACGATGCCGTTCATCCGCGCCATCGGGACGCCCGTCGCGTAGGCGGTCACGCCGGGTGCGACCTCGGTCACGAACCCGCTCGGGGACGCGGCCGCGATCGTCGTCATCGCCCGTTCGAGCGCGGCGGCGGCATCCGCGTCCATCAGGAGAGCCTGACGGACTCGTCGAGCCAGGGGGAGTCGTGGTCGGCGGCCAGCTCCGGGCCGTGGGTCTCGCGCGTGTAGAGGCGGAGCACGGTGCCGTCGGGGTCGGGGACCACGAGCAGCCAGGCCTGGATCCCGACGAGGACCGGCGAGTGGGTCACGCCCACCTCGTCGAGGTGCCGTGCCCAGGCGTCCAGTGCGGCTCGGTCCGGCACCAGGACGGTGATCGGGTCGAATCCGCGCTGCAGGACCGCGCGGACGGGGTGGAGTCGGAGCTCGAGCATCGTCCCGAGCCCGTCGACGCGGCAGATGTGCGCAAAGAGGTCCCCGTTCGGTCGGAAGTGGTCGGCCTCCGGGATGCGCTCGGCGCCGAGGACGCGCTCGTAGAACGCCAGGGCCCGTGGGAGGTCGGACACCGGCAGCTTGAGGTGGTGGATGCCGTCGATGGGTGGTCGTCGCATGGTGCTTCCCGTCAGGATCGGTTCGGGTGTCAGAACATCGTGTTCGTGTTCGCGGACTCCTCCGGGACCTGCTGCATGACGTCCCAGTGCTCGACGATCCGGCCGTCCTCGAGCCGCCAGACGTCGGCGACCGCCATCCCACGGTCCCCGGGGACGAGGTGGAACGCGCTGTGCGTGACGACGAGGTCGCCCTCGGCCACCGTCCGCTTGACGTCGAGGTGGAGGTCCGGGAACCGCTCGCGCATCGAGTGGACGTACGCGATGAAGGCCTCGGCGCCGTCCGGCGCGGAGGGATTGTGCTGGACGTAGGTGCCCCCGAGGGCGCGCTCGGCGGCCGCCTCCGGCGCGCCGTCGTTGAACGACTGCGTGTAGAAGGCGACGACGGTCTCGGTGTTCGTGCTCGTGGACATCGGTGGTTCCTCTCGTTCCGGGTTCCCCGTCACGAACCATCGCAGGAGCCGGCGCTCGGTGCGTGTCCCCGCCTGGGGCAGGATCGCAGCACCGGGTGGACTGGAGGCGCGTGGCGGGCCCGCCCCGCGCCTCCAGTCCGTCTCCGTCCTGGACACGGGAATACCTGACGCGTCAGGTAGTTGTCCCACATCGTGCAACGACGATTGACCGAACAAGAACTCGCGACCTGGCAGCGACTGCAGGTGGTGACGGAACGACTCCGCCGACGCGTCGGCGCCGACCTGCGGGCGGACGCCGACCTGTCGGAGTCCGAGTTCACCGTCCTGGCGCACCTCGTCGACATGGGCGGCAGCGCCGGACCGACGGCGTGCGCCGCGGCGATCGGCTGGGACTCCAGCCGTCTCGCCCACCAGCTGCGCCGCCTCGAGCGCCGCGCGCTCGTCGAACGACACCGCGGTGTCCACGACGCGAGGAGCTCGTCGATCGTCATCACGGCGACGGGACGAAGCGCCCACCGGGCTGCGGTCGGGGCGCACCTCCGAGCCGCGGCGACGTGGTTCGGTGACGCGCTCGACCAGCCCCAGCTCGCCGGTCTCGACCACGCACTGCAGGCACTCACGGAACACATGCGTCGGCTCGACGCCGAGGAACCGGGCGATCAGCGCCCGGAGGGAGCAGGACAGGAACGATGAACGCACCAGAGGAGACCCGGGTCCCGGACGGAGCTGCGCTCGACGGGGCGACCGTCGTCGTGGTCGGCGGCAGCGGCGGCGTGGGGGAGGGGGTGGTCCGGTCCCTGCTCGCAGCCGGCGCCGTCGTCGTCGCGACCGGTCGTGACGAGGGACGGCTCGCGGGCCTCGCCGCACGCCGTGCGACGGAGGGTCTGCCCGGGACCCTCCACACCCGCGTCCTGGACGCCATGGCTCCGTCGCTCGACGCGGACGTGGGCGAGCTGGCCCGCGAGTTCGGCGCGTTCGACGGCGTCGTCGTCGCCGTCGCGTCGTGGGGCGACCAGGGGCGGAAGCCGGCACTCGCGCTCGACGACCGCGAGTGGCAGGACCTGCTCGACGGCAACCTGACGAGCGTCTTCCGGCTGTTCCGCGCCTTCCTGCCGCGCACCGCCCCCACGGGGGTCGTCCTGCAGCTCAACGGGATGAGCGCCGACATCCCGTTCCCGGGCAGCGCCGGCGTCGCGTTGAGCGCTGCCGCGACGAAGTCCCTGACGCTCACCCTGGCGGCCGAACTCGGCGGCCGCGGTCCTCGAGTGGTGCAGCTCGTACTCGGCGTCGTCCGGACCAGGGCACGGCAGCAGGCCGGGATCGACGACGTCCGCTGGATCGACGCCACCCAGATCGGTGACCACGTCGTCGATCTCGTCGCCGGCGTCGGACCGCTCGCCGACACCCCACTGCAGTACTTCACCGACCGTTCCGAGGGCCCGCGCCCCGGACCCGCGTTCCGCTGAACGGAGACACCATGGAGATCGTCCGACCCGCCGACCGCGGGTACGAAGCCGTACGGCACGTCTACTCGAGCACCGGTCGACCCGGATCGGTGCTCCTCCCGCGCACGAGCGCCGAGGTCGCCGAGGCGCTGGCCACCGTCCTGGACGGCGGCCGGCCCTTCGCGATCCGGAGCGGTGGGCACGGGATGAGCAGCATCGCGACGAACACCGGTGGCGACGTCATCGACCTGCGGGCGCTGGCCTCGGTCGAGCACCTCGGTGCCCGTTCCGTCCGGATCGGCCCGGGTGCGCGCTGGGGCGCCGTCGCCCGGTCGCTCGCACCGCTCGGCCTGGCGATCAGCTCCGGCGACTCCGGCGACGTCGGGGTCGGCGGACTCGCCACCACGGGCGGCATCGGGCTGATGGGGCGGGCGCACGGACTGACCATCGACCGACTCCGCGCCGCCGAGGTCGTGACCGCCGACGGAGCCGTCCGACGCGTGTCCGACGACGAGTCCCCGGACCTGTTCTGGGCGCTCCGCGGAGCCGGCGCGAACTTCGGGATCGTCACGTCGTTCGAGTTCGAGGCGGCCGAGGTCGCCGACGTGGTGCAGACGACCGCCGTGTGGCAGCCGACCGACACGGCGGCGTTCCTCCGGGCGTGGGGGCGCACGGTCGAGGCGGCACCGCGCGAGGTGTCGGCGTTCCTCTACCTCGGTGGGGGTCCCGCGCCCGTCGCCCAGGCCACCATCGTGTACGCGGGGGACGACGTCGAATCGGCCAGACCCGAGATCGAACGGTTCCTGCGGATCCCCGGGCTCGCCGGCCAGCGCTCCGTGGTCACCCCGTACGCGTCGGTCCCGCTCACGACGGGTGCGGTGCACACCGGGCAGCAGCGCGCCTCGACCCACACGGGACTCGCGGTCCACCTCGACGACGACCTGTCCGGCCGGCTCGCACTGCTGCTCCGGACGTCCGGCGCCGACATGGTGCAGATCCGCTCGGTCGGCGGCGCGGTCAACGACGTCGACCCGGACGCGACGGCGTACGCGCACCGCCACCAGAACTTCTCGGTCACGGCGGTCTCGGTGACCGGCGGGCCGGTCTTCGACGCGTCGTGGGAGCCGGTCCACGCGCGGATGGACGGCATGTACCTCAGCTTCGAGAGCGACCACGCCCCGAGCGCTGTCGCCGAGGCCTTCCCGCCCGGAACGCTCCGACGACTCCGGTCGCTGAAGGCACGGTGGGACCCCGACGACGTGTTCGACCACAACTTCGACGTGACGCCGGTGTCGTCGGGCGCGGTGCCGCGGTGACCGGCACTCGGCCGTCACCGGACCGCTGCGCCGCTCCTGATGCGGTCCGTCAGGTGCGCGAGCGCTGCCGCACTCTCCGATCCGGGCACGGCGTGGTACGCGCAGAGGAGGTAGCCGGGGGTGTCCGGCACGACGAACGTCTGGTGGTGCAGCGGGACTTGCCCGTACCCGTCGACGAACGGACGGACGTCGCCGTCGGTGTACGGGTCGACCTCGTGCCGTTCCCAGAGCCGGCGGAACGTCGGGTCGAGGGCGGAGAGCCGCGCGCCGATCGCGTGGAGGCGCTCGTCGTACGGGTGCCCGTAGAAGCGCAGACGCCGTGCGGTGCGGTCGGCGAGGGCCGGCCAGGTGGGGAGCGCGCGGACCTCCGGGTACGTGAACACGACCTCCGGGATGCTCCTCCCCGGTTCGAGGCCGAGCGGGACCACCCAGCGGGCGAGCGCGTTCGAGAGCACCACCTCGTGGCGGGAGGTGATGATGTACGCGGGGGTGTCCGGCCAGGTGTCGAGGAGGGCGGCCATCGCCTCGGTCGGCACGGCGGCCTCGGCGGCGGCCATGTCGACCGGCTCGGCCGTCGTCAGACGCGCCATGTGCTCGGCACCGGCGGCATCGAGTCGCAGCGCACGCACGAGCGCCTGAAGGACCTGGTCCGACGGCGTCCGGTCGCGTCCCTGCTCGAGTCGCAGGTAGTACTCCTGACTGATGCCGGCGAGCCGGGCGACCTCGTCGCGGCGGAGTCCGGGCACCCGTCGACGGGTGTGGGACTGCACGCCGACGTCCTCCGGTCGGGTCGCACCGCGGCGCGCACGGAGGTAGTCGCCCAGTGGTGATCCGGCTGTCGGCACGCTCGTCCTCCCTGGCGCACGGTGTCGGTCGTCCCGGCGCCGAGGCCCATCATGGCGCACTGCGGGAGCGAACCCCGTCCGGGTGTCCACGGCGGGGACACCCGCACGGCCCCGCTACCCTGAACGCGGAGGAGGAGCGGCGTGGGTGAACCAGGACTCGCAGCGCGGCTCCGGACGCTCCGGGTCGCGGCAGGCCTGACGCTCGAGGCGCTCGCGGAGCGATCCGGTGTCAGCGTGCGGGGCATCAGTGACATCGAACGGGGCAAGAGCCGGCACCCGCAGGCTCGGACCGTCGAGGCGCTCGTGACCGGCCTCGGCCTCGACGCGGCCGATCGCCAGTGGCTCCGCGCGCCGCTGGTCGGGGTCGGAGACGACGGCACCGGCGCTGCCTCGCGGCCTCCGCGGGTCCTCGACTTCACCGGACGAGCCGCCGAACTCGTCCGTCTCGCCGGGCTCCTCGACGAGCAGGCCGGTCCCGCCGTCGTCGTGGTGTCCGGCCCACCCGGGATCGGGAAGACGTCCCTCGTGACGGAAGCCCTCGACCGCACGGTCGGTGCCGGTCGACGCGTGTTCGTCGACCTGGCCGGTGACGGCCGGCCCGCCGTGACCACGCTCGAGGTCCTGCAGCGCGTGCTCCGGCAGTGCGACGCCGACGACCCGCCGGGCACCGTCACGGCGGCCCGGGCGCGCTGGGCGGAGCTCTGCACGAGCGAACGGATGCTCGTCCACCTCGACAACGTGTCCGGCGAGGACCAGGTGCGGCCGCTCCTCGTCGGTGGACGATCGACGATCGTCGCGACGTCCCGCCGCACCCTCGCGGGGCTCGACGCCGAGCGGATCGTGCTCGGCGTCCTCCCGTCCGGCGACGGCCGACGGCTCCTCGAACGCGTGATCCCACCCCGGCAGCGCGACGCGGGGTCCGTCGACCGCCTGCTCGCACTCTGCGACGGCTTCCCGCTCGCGCTCCGCGTCGCGGCGAACCGGATCGCCAGCCGCCCGGCGACGAGTGCCGCCGACCTCGTCACCCGACTCGGTTCGCCGGACCGTCGGCTCGCGCTGCTCGTCGCCGGTGACGTCTCGGTCGCCGCGGCGATCGCGGTCTCCTACGACGACCTCGATCCCGAGACCGCCCAGGCGTTCCGGGCGACCGCGGCCCTCGACGGTGTCACGTTCAGCGCCGAGATCGTCGCGGCGGCGCTCGGCGCCGACCCGGACGAGACGGAGTCGCACCTCGAGCAGCTCGTGGACCTCGGGCTCGTCGAGCCACGTGGCGCTGACCGGTACCGCCTGCACGACATCATCCGGTTGTTCGCGCTCGGACGACTCCACGAGGACCCGGCTGCCGAGCACGCCGCCCGTGACCGTCTCGCGCGCTGGCTGCTCGACCGCTTGCTCCAGATGGGGTCCGCGTTCGTCGTCCCCGGGCGCGCGCCGGTGTCCCAGCCGGACGCCGACCAAGAGGCAGCACGAGCCTGGATCGTCACCGAGGTCGACCACTGGTGGCCGGCGTTCCGGCGCGCCGGCGCCGCGGGCCGCTCCGAGACGGTGGTGACCCTGACGAGCGTCCTGCAGTGGTTCGCGAACCTCTGGCCGGACTGGGGACGGTGGTACGAGTTCAACCTCGTCGCGGAACGTGCCGCCGCGGCGACGGGTGACGCCGCGTCGTCGTCCCAGATCGCCGGCCACCTCGCCTGGGCCGCGCACGTCGAGCATGCGGACAACGCCCTCGCAGCCGGGCACGCAGCCGACGCCCTCGCCGCCGCGGAACGCTCCGGGAAGCGCGACCTGGTGGCCTGGGGGCACTACCACGTCGCGTGGGCCGCCCTCGAGCAGGGCGCGGTCACCGCCGCCGAGCGTCACGCGCTGGCTGCGGTCGCCGGCTTCGAGGACGACGGCGACCCGGTCTTCCTGCACCAGGCCCGCGGGCTCCTCGGACTCGTGCTCCGGGCACAGGGGCGCCACGACGAGTCGGTGGTCGCGCTCCGGGCGACCGTCGACGGCATCGTCGCCGGCCTGGACCCCGTCGACGAACGCGTCCGGTACGCGCAAGCCCTGGCACGCGCCGAGCTCGCTGCGTCGCTCCTCGAGTCGGGTGCCGAGGGGGAGGCGCTCGAGGTCCTCGACGCGGGACTCCGCGACGTCCGCGGCGACGGCGGGACGTCGCTCGGCCTGCTGCTGCGCACCCGCGCGACGGTCCTCCGCGCGCTCGGTCGCCGTGCCGAGGCGCTCGTCGACGTCGACCGCGCCCTGCAGGCCCTGCCCGCCCGCGTCCGACCGGCCCGCCTCGACTCGCTGCAGCGCGAACTCGCTGCGCTCCGCGACTCGCTCGGGGGCACCGACGTCTGACTGCCCCGGTGCCGCGGGCACCGGCTCAGCCCGCCATCGCCGGCGCTGACCCGGCGCGGAGTGCGGCGAGGGCCCGTGCGCCGTCCGAACCGGCCGGGGCGTGGAACGCGACGAGCACGTTCCGTCGCGGTCCGGGGACCTCGAGCGTCTGGCAGGTCAGGGTGACCCTGCCGTGCCCGTGGACGTCCTGCTCCACCGGACCGTTGGTGTACGGGCGGGCGTCGTGCCGAGCCCAGAGCCGCCGGAAGTCCTCGTCACGCACGGAGAGGGTGCCGACGATCTCCTGCAGCCGCCGGTCCCGCGGATCGCTGCCGTACCGAAGGGTCGCCACCGTCCGGGCGGCCGCCTCCGCCCAGCCCCGGGCCAGCGCCCGACCCGCCGGTGAGAAGACCGCGAGTGCGAGGTTGACGCCGGGGCGGAGGGCGCCGCCGGTCATCGCCCGCGCGAGCGGGTTGACGACGAGGACGTCCTGGTTGGTGTCCATGACGTAGGCAGGGGTGCCGGTCCACTGGTCCAGGAGGCCGGCCAGGGTGCGCATCGACGCGGGCGTCGCGACCCCGACCGCAGCCGGACCGGCACCGCCGGTCTGCACCCGGACGAGCCGGCCCATGTGCTCCACCCCCGCAGCGTCCAGGCAGAGTGCTCGTCCGAGGGCGTGCAGCACCTGGTCGGACGGTTGCCGGTCCCGACCCTGCTCGAGGCGGAGGTAGTACTCCTGGCTGATCCCGGCTCGGCGGGCGACTTCGTCACGCCGGAGGCCGATCACCCGTCGTGGCGTGAGCGACACGATGCCCACGTCGTGCGGTTGGACGAGTGCTCGTCGGGCGCGGAGGTACTCGCCCAGCAGTGTGACGGTGTTCGGCATGGCTCCGCTCCTCCTGGCCGGCTGCTCGCTCCGTCCCCTACGGGGCTGCACGGCCTCCACCAACCCCACCAGCCGGGCGCCGCCGACACCATGCAGAACGCAGGCAGGAATCGTCGGTGAGCCTGTCCCTGGCGGAGGCACGTAGCCGGGCGCTGCGGGTCCCTAGTCTCCGACGGTGCCCCCAGAACCGTCCGACCAGCCCATCGTGCGTGCCCGAGCCGTCGAGCACGCCTACCCCGGTGTCGCCGGCGCGTCCGTGCCGGTCCTCCGCGGGGTCTCCCTCGACGTCCGTCGCGGCGAGTTGCTCGCGGTGGTCGGCCCGAGCGGCTCGGGGAAGTCGACGCTCCTCGCGTGCCTGTCCGGACTCGAGACCCCGCTCGGCGGGACCGTGGAGCTCGAGGGTGTCGACCTCGGTGGACTCTCGCGCCAGCGGTCGGCGCGGTTCCGACGTGGTCGCGTCGGCTTCGTCTTCCAGGCGTACAACCTGCTGCCGGCGCTCACCGCGCGTGAGAACGTGGCGTTGCCCGCACGGCTGGCGCGTCGCACCGCCGATCGTCGGACGGTGGACGCGGCGCTCGACGCGGTCGGACTGCTCGACGTCGCGGACCGTCGTCCCGGGTCGCTCTCCGGCGGACAGCAGCAGCGGGTGGCGATCGCCCGGACGCTCGTCAGCCGCCCGGACGTCGTCTTCGCCGACGAACCCACCGGCGCGCTGGACACCGTCGCCGGCGCGAGGGTCCTCGACCTGCTGCGCGAGACGGCGACCGGGGGCCGCGCCGTGGTGCTGGTGACGCACGACCTCGCCGCCGCTGCCCGCGCCGACCGTGCGGTCGTCCTCCGCGACGGCACGGTCCACGCGGAGCTGGAGCGGCCGGGGGTCGACGCCCTGTTCGCGGCGGTCGAGCACGCGGCGGTGCGGCCGTGATCGTCTGGCGCCTGGCCGTGGCGGACCTGCGGTCGTCGTGGCGGGTGTGGTCCGGGCTGTTCGTGGTCTGCGCGGTGAGCGCCGTCGCCGCGTCGGTCCCCGGAGTGCTCGTGGTCGGCGGCCTCCGGACGACGGGTGTCCGCGGACTCGCGCTCCTGTCCATCGCCGGGACGACGGCAGCGTTCGGGATCATCGCGGTCCTCGTCGTGGTGTCCGCGGTGGTCCGGCTCACCGCTGGACTCCTCGGGCGGACGTACGCGCTCTGGCAGCTCGTGGGCGTCACGCCGCGCGGGGTGCGCTGGACCGTCCTCCTCCAGACGACACTCGTCGCCCTCGTCGGGACGGCGGCGGGCGCGGCCGTCTCCGTCGTGGCCGTCCCGCCCCTCGTCACGGCCTCGCTCGCAGGTGCCAGCGGACTCGGGGACGTCCAGGTCGGAGCGTCACGGTGGGAGGTGCTGGCCGTCGTCGCCGTGACGGTGGTCGTGGCGGTGGGTGCCGCCGTGTCCGGCAGCCGACGTGCCGCGGCGACGCCGCCGCTCGTCGTGCTCCGGAGCACGCCCCCTGCCCCCGGCTCCCGGGGGCTGCGTGCCGTGGTCGCGGTGTCCCTCGGGGCACTCGCGACGAGCATGCTCGTGGGCCTGCCGGGCTCGGTGCCCGACGGGGCTGCTCCGGCGCTCCTGATCGGGCCCGTCCTGGTGGCCGCGGTCGCCGTCCTCGGCCGGTCGATCGGTGCCCCGGCAGTGCGGGCGTGGACCGCGGTGGTGCCGACGTCGGCGTCGGTCGCGTTCGGCGTGGCACGGGCGACGGTCCGGTGGTCGGCGGCGCGGAGCGACACCACGCTCGCCGCTCTCCTCGTCGCCGTCGGGCTCCCGAGTGCGCTCGTCGGCGGGCAACGGACCGCCGCTTCCGCGATCGGTTCGGCGGTGTCCACCGGCGGCGGTGCGGGTGCGACCGTCCTCATCCTCAGCGGGCCGGTGCTGCTCGCCGCGATCGGTGCCGCCGCCACCGCTGCGATGGCGGCTCGAGACCGGGTGCGCGAGGGGGCGCAGCTGCGGGCAGCGGGGGCGTCGCCCGGGTTCCAGGTGGGTGTCGCCGCGTTCGAGGGACTCATCCTCGGTCTGACCGGCACCCTCGTCGCCGCCGCGACCGTGCTCGTCACCGTCGGGGCGGAGTGGGCGGTCCTCGTCTGTGCGCACCCGGCGACGCGCCCCGAGCTCCCAGTCGCGGTGCTGCTGTCGACCGGGGCGTTCTGCACCGTGCTGGTCGTGGGCTCGTCCGTGCTCCCCGTCCTCGGTGGTCTCCGCCCTCGCGCGGTCACACCGTGAGCGCGACGGACGGTGCCGACCACCGGCGGGTACTCCTCCGCCGGCTCGTCCTGCCGTGGCGGACCGTGCCCGCGGTGGTCTACGACCGGCACCTGACCGTCCGGATCGCCAACGACCTGGCACGAGCCGTCCACCCGACGTTCCGTCCCGGGACCAACCTGGCCCGCGCGGCGTTCCTCCGAGCCGGAGACGGACCCACGAGCGACTCGGCGGACGACCGAACGCCGCCCCCGTGGCCGAGCGCGACAGAGCCGACGCGCGCGGAACCGACGGCCGCAGGTCCGACGCGCGCAGACCCGACGGCCGTCGGTCCGACGCGCGCAGAACCGACGCCCGCACCGCCAGGCACGGCGGAGCTCGGCGCCCGACTCGCAGCCGAGCTCCGCCGCTCACTGGACGAGCACCACGAGGACCGCGGCTACGTCGAGCTCGTCGGTGAACTCGCCGCGCGGAGCGATGCCTTCGCCCGCCTGTGGGCCGGGCCGGGCGACGCCGAGCCGAACGGATCCGTCGGCTTTGCACACCCCGCCGTCGGCCACCTCGTGCTCTCGTACCACCGGTTCGGGGTCCCGGGGCCCGACGGCGACACACTCCTGCTGTGGCACGGCGCGGACCGGGTGTCGTCAGAACGGCTGGCGGCGCTCGCCGACTCCCTGCCGCACTGACGGGAACACGGTTCCGTCACGGGGTGCCCGCGACGCACTGCTGCCCGCTCGCGGTGCGAGCGGGCAGCAGTGCGCGGACGGGTCAGGCCGCGCCGTCGAGCAGCGCCACGTCCGCCGGGGACAGGTGCACGGTCCCGGCCGCGACGTTCTCCTCGAGGTGCGGCACACTCGACGTCCCGGGGATCGGGAGCACGTTCGGGGAGTGCTGCAGGAGCCACGCCAGGGCGACCTGCGACGGCGTGGCCCCGGCGCGGTCGGCGATCGCGCCGAGCGCACCGCCTGCCTGCGTCAGGCCACCGGTGGCGAGCGGGAACCACGGGATGAACCCGGTGCCGAGCTCGGCGGTCACGCGGACGAGGTCCTCCGACGCGCGCTCCACCAGGTTGTAGCGGTTCTGCACGGTCGCGATCGGGACGATCCGCTGCGCGGCCCGGAGCTCGTCCACCCCGACCTCGCTCAGCCCGACGTGGCGGATGAGTCCCTCCGCACGCATCGCCGCGAGGGCGCCGACCTGCTCGTCGAGCGGCACCCGGTGGTCGATGCGGTGCAGCTGGTAGAGGTCGATCCGCTCGAGCCGGAGCCGCCGGAGGCTGCCCTGGACCGCCGCGCGCAGGTGCTCCGGCCGGCCGTCCACGATCCACTCGCCACGGCGCCCCCGGACGAACCCGCCCTTCGTCGCGACCACGACGTCGGGTCGGTACGGGGCGAGCGCTTCGCCGATCAGCTGTTCGGCGACCTCGGGGCCGTACGCGTCGGCGGTGTCGATGAGCGTGACGCCGAGTTCGACGGCCCGGCGGAGGACCGCGCGGGCCCCCTCGGGATCACGGGACGGCCCGAAGGCGTTGCGCCCGGGGAGCTGCATCGAGCCGAAGCCCAGGCGCGCGACGGGGAGGTCCCCGCCGATCGCGAAGGTCCCGGCGCCCTCGGCCGTGCGGGGTCCTGCGGTGGTGTCGGTCATGGTCGTCCTCTTCTCGGTGGTGTGCATGGTGGGGGCTGGTCAGGCGACCTGGACGGCACGACGTTCGTGCCGAGCGCGCGCCGCGAGACCGGCGAGCGCGACCGCGGCGGCGAGGGCCACGAGCGCGGCGTACGACGCACCCACCTCGGCCAGCCCGACGACGTCGGTGAAGAATCCGGCCACCAGGACCGGGATGCCGTACGCCGCGTAGGCGACGAGGTACACGGCGGCGAAGAGGCCGCCGCGGGTGGCGTTGTCCGCCAGCGGGCCGAGGACCCGCAGGGACGAGCCGAACGCGGCACCCTGCCCGGCACCGCCGACGACGGCGGCCACGACCAGGAGCGGCAGGTCCGCCGTCAGCACCGCGGTCCCCGCGCCGACGGCGCCGACGAGCAGGAGGACGGCGCCGACCGCTGTCCCGAGCCGGTCGGCGACCCGGGCGAACAGCATCCCGGCGACGGCCGCAGCTGCGGGCTGGAGTGCGACGACCGCCGCGCTCGCGGTCCCGCCGTCGAGTCCGAAGACGCCGTCGTCGAGTCGCGGTCCGAGTCCGAGGAACAGCCCGGAGAACATCCACCCCGCGGCGGTCAGCGGCGCGAGGACCACGAACCAGGCACGGGAGCGCTCCGGCACCGACACCGCTGGACGGAGCGACGCGAGCGCACCACGGTGGCGATCAGCGGTCTCGTCGGCCGCGAGGACCGCCGCGACCCCGACGAGCAGGACGACCCCGAGTGTCAGGAACACGGCCGCCGTCGGGTCCGGCGCGAACTGCGCGGCGAGGCCCCCGCCGAAGGCGCCGAGCGCCAACCCACCGACCGGGGCGGCACTCGTCAGCACCGTCATCGTGCGGCGGTGTCGGTCGCTGGCGAGCTCGATGATGGCGGCCGTGAAGGTGCTGGTCGCCGCACCGGTGGCGATGCCCTGGACGGCGCGCGCCGCGATCACCCACCCGACCGAGTCGGCGCGCAGGAACAGGGCACCGGCGACCAGCATGAGGACGAGTGCGCCGAGCAGCACCGGACGCCGACCGACGTGGTCGGACAGCCGTCCCGCGACCAGCAGGGTCCCGAGCAGGGTGACCGCGTAGACGGTGAACGCGGTCGTCAGCTGCCAGTCCGGGAAGCCCCACGCCCGCTGGTAGACGACGAACAGCGGGCTGCCGGCACCGGCACCGAAGGCCACGGCGACGGAGGCGACGACGACGCCGATCAGGGCGAGCCGTCGGAAGGTGACGGAGGCGCGCCGGGGCGCGGCGTCCTCCGCCCGGCGCAGGAGCCCGAGGGACCGGATCGCGATGCTGCCGACGATCACCGACGCGACGCCGACGACCACCCAGGCCAGAGCGGTCCCGAGGGCACCGAGCTCCGCCGTCGCGAGCAGCCGCACGCCGAAGGTGGCGCTCGCCGCGGTCGTGAACGTCATCGCCCAGAACCCGATCGCGAACCCGCTGGTGACGTACCGCCGGACGAGGAAGGCATGGGGGAGCAGGAAGGCGACCATCGTGCCCGCGAGGGCGGTGTCGACGACGGAGGGCGCGCCTCCCGTCATCGTCCACCAGGCGTTGCCGGCGACCGCCGGCGGCGCCGACAGGATGGCGAGGGTCGGCAGCAGTGCCGCCGGGACGGCCGGGCCGGTCGCGAACCGCGCGACGAGCACCGCGCCGATGAGCAGCCAGAACAGGATGCCGGCCGCGAAGTACCCGAACGCGAGCGTCGCGTGGCCGATGACCGCGAGTGCCTGTGCACTGAGCAGCGACGACGCGACGGTGGGGAGCAGGTAGCCGCCGTGCAGCGTGCCGGGGTCGCGGGGCGTGGTGAGGAGGTCCGTCAGGAACCAGGCGCCGAAGGCCGTGGTGAGGACGAGCATGATCCAGACGCCGACGGCGCCGGCCACGGGTGCCCAGGTGGCGAGGTGCGCTGCGAGGAGCGACCCCACGGCGGGCACCAGGGCGGCGAAGGGCCCGAGGACGGGGTGCCGGAGGTCCGTCGCGATCGCTGGGGCGCCGCCGGGACGGCGCAGGTACCGGATGATCGTCACCACCCACGCCACGGTCGCCGCGGCCCAGAGCGTCTCGCCGACGGCCGTCGGCGCGCCCAGCAGGGAGGCCGCAGCGGTCCAGGTGCCGGCGAGGCCGGCGGTGCCGAACGCGATGCCGAACGTGTTGAGGGGGAGCCGCGGTCGCGGCGTGGTCGTGGTGTTCATCGCTGGCCTCCTCGGACAGGTGGTGACGTAACCGCCATAGGTGGTTGAACATTCCGGCTCGCTGGCCGGGTGGTCCGGCGAGCGGACGGACGGGAGGCGCGGTGCGGGCCCGCACCGCGCCTCCCGTCCGTGGGCGGGGACGTCAGCCCCGGACCCAGGCGAGGACGTCCTGCTGGAGGACCTTCCGGTAGTCGCCGTGGATGCCGTGCGGGGCGCCCGGGTAGGTCTTCAGGGTGCCATCGGCGACGAGCTCGATCGCCTTGCGTGCGGCGTCGTCGATCGGGACGATCTGGTCGTCCTCGCCGTGGGCGATGAGGATCGGGACGGTGAGCGCCCGGAGGTCCTCGGTCTGGTCAGTCTCCGAGAACGCCTTGACGCAGTCGTACGCGGCCGAGAGGTTGACCAGCTGGCCCTGGCGCCAGAAGTCGAGCTTGGCCCCGTAGGAGACGTCGCGACCGTGGTTCGCGCCGAAGAACGACTCGGACAGGTCCAGCCAGAACTGCGAAGCGTCCTCGAGGACACCGGCGCGGATGCCGTCGAACGCCTCGATCGGGGTGCCCTCCGGGTTCGCGTCGTTCTTGACCATGATCGGCGGGATCGCACCGGCGGTGACCACCTTCGCGACTCGGCCGCCCGCGTACTGCGCCGCGTACCGGACCACTTCGCCGCCACCGGTCGAGTGGCCCATGACGACCACGTCGTGAAGGTCGAGGTGCTCGATGAGGGCGGCGAGGTCCCTGGCGTACTGGTCGATCGTGTGGCCCACGGCGGTCTTCTCGGAGCGGCCGTGCCCCCGTCGGTCGTGGGCGATCGTCCGGAAGCCGTTGTCGCTGAAGAACTTCAGCTCCGGCTGCCACGCGTCCGAGCTGAGCGGCCAGCCGTGCGCGAACACGATGGGCTGTCCCTCGCCCTGCTCGGTGTAGTACATCTCGATGCCGTCGGGCGTGGTGAACGTGGGCATGCGGGGCTCCTTGCGTCGTGGTGGGCGCCGGGGGTCGCCGGCGGTGGCGACGCTACGAGCGTCCGGACCGCCAGGCGTGTCCCCGTCGGGACCACCCAGCCGGGCCACGTGGACGGGGACCGCTGGCGGGAACGGACGGCGCTGCCTGCCCCGAGGAGGGACACGCGCGCGCGGACACCGCCGCCCTACCGTCACCGCATGGACACCCACAGCCCCGGACGGTGGACCCGATGAGCGTGGACGAGACGCTCGCCTGGCTCGTCGCCTTCCTCGTCGTGACCGTCGCCGTGAGCGCCGCGGCCCGCCGGGTCGGGTGGTCGGCCCCGCTCGCGCTCGTCCTGATCGGCGTCGCCGTCTCGTACGTGCCCGGGGTGCCCCGGGTGGACGTCGAGCCGGACTTCGTGCTGTCGGTCCTCCTCCCGCCCCTGCTGTTCGCGGCGGCCCTGCAGACCTCCCTCGCCGACGTCCGGGCCCGACGCGAGCCGCTCCTGCTCCTGTCCGTCGGGCTCGTCGCGTTCACGACGGTCGTCGTCGGGCTCGCGACCTGGGCGGTCGTCCCGACGCTCACCCTCGCGGCAGCGCTCGCGTTCGGGGCCGTCGTCGCACCGACCGACGCGGTCGCGGTCGCCGCGGTCACCCGGCGGGCTCCGCTCCCGCGGCTGCTCGCGTCGATCCTCGACGGGGAGAGCCTCCTCAACGACGCGACCGCGCTCGTCGCCCTGAACACGGCGGTGGTCGCGATCGTCGCGACCTTCGACCCGGGGCGCGCGGTCGGCGAGTTCGTGCTCGCGGTCGTCGGCGGCGCCGGTGTCGGGCTCCTCGTCGCCTTCGTGATGGGAGCGGTGCGTCGACGTCTGCCGGTCGCCGTGCTGGACACGAGCCTGTCCCTCGTGACGCCCTACGTCGCGTTCCTCCTCGCGCACGCCATCGGTGCGTCCGGGCCACTCGCGGTGGTCGTCGCCGGCCTGTTCCTCGGGTTCCGGGCGCCCGTCCTCCAGTCCGCCGAGGCGCGTCTGGCCGAGTCGCTCAACTGGCGGACGATCCAGTTCCTGCTCGAGAACGCGGTCTTCCTGCTCATCGGACTGAGCCTGCCGGCGATCCTGCGCGGCGCGCTCTCCTCCGGGATCGGGGTCGGCCGTGCGCTCGTCGTGATCGCCGTGGTCGTCGTGGTGCTGGTCGGGGCGCGGCTCGCCTGGAGCTTCGCCGTCACCGCCGTCTACCGCTGGGGACCCGCGCGGATGCGCCGCCGCAGCTGGCAGTGGCGGATCAACCTGCCCATCACGATCGCCGGCGTCCGCGGCGTCGTCACCCTGGCCGCGGTGTTCCTGCTGCCCGAACAGACCCCGCACCGCGCGTTCCTGCAGTTCCTCGCGTTCGTCGTGGTGCTCGCGACGCTGCTCATCGGGCTGGCGCTGCCGTGGGTGATCCGCCGCGTGGCCCTGCCCGCGCCGGACCTCGACCAGGAGCGCATGGAGACGCAGCTCCTCCTCGCCGAGGCCCGCGCCGAGAGCCTGCAGTTCGTCGACGGGCTCGACGACGACGCGTACGACGACCGGGTCGTGGAACGGGTCCGGGTGGACTCGGCGCTCCTCGGGGAGACGCTCGTCGGCGACGACGGGGTGCGTTCCGAGCGCGCGGCCGCCTACGCCGCGCTGCGGATGCTGGCGATCGCCGAGGAGCGACGAGCCGTCCTCCGCGCCCGCGGGGAGGGCCGGTTCCCCGAGACCGCCGTGCGCGCCGTCCTCACGATCCTCGACATCGAGGAGGCGGCGGTGCGGGCGACGCGCTCCGGCAGGACCGACTGACCGCCGAGGGCGTCCCCGCCGGGACCATGTCCCTGACGGGAGCACGCTGCCCGAGACCGTCGCTCCTACCGTCGACACCACCGCCGGCCACCCGGCCCGACGGGACACCGCTCGCTGCCGACCACGGCCGAGCACCAGGGAGGCACCCATGAGCACCACGGCACCGACCACGGCGGCCACGACGGCCACCGCCCCGACCCGCACCGTCACCGCGGCGAACGGGGTCAGCTACGCCTACCGCCGCTTCGGCAGCAGCACCGACGGCGTCCCGCTCGTCTTCCTCATGCACTTCCGCGGCAACCTGGACAGCTGGGACCCCGCGCTGATCGACCCGCTCGCCGCGCACCGCGAGGTCATCCTGGTCGACAACGCCGGGGTGGGCGCCTCGACGGGGACCGTGCCGTCGACCGTCGCGCAGATGGCCACCGACCTGTTCGCCTGCACGGATGCGCTCGGCATCCGCCGGTTCGACGTCTTCGGCTTCTCGCTCGGCGGCTTCGTGGCCCAGGACCTGGCGCTGCTGCGGCCCTGGGCCGTCCGGGCACTGGTGCTCGCCGGGACCGGTCCCGCCGGGGCCCCGACCATGCACGGCTGGCGGGAGGACATCGAGCGCGAGTCGCGGCACGACGTCCCGACCGCGGAGAACCTGCTGTACATCTTCTTCGCGCACACCGACACCAGCAGGGCGCTCGGCGTGGAGTTCCTGCAGCGGCTCGGCACGCGGACCGAGGACCGTGACACGCCCACGACCCCGGCGGTGCGCGACGCGCAGTACGACGCGGTGCTCGCCTGGGGTGTGCCGGACACCACGAAGCTCGAGCGGCTGACCGCGATCCGGCAGCCGACGCTGGTGCTGCAGGGGGACGACGACCTGATGATCCGCACCCCTGGCAGCCACACGCTCGCGGGTCTCATCCCGGACGCGCGCCTGCACGTGTTCCCCGACGCCGCGCACGCGTCGATCTTCCAGTACCCCGGCGAAGCAGCAGCGCTCGTCGAGCAGTTCCTGACCGCGGCGACCGCCGCCTGAGCACCGGAGCAACCATGACCACCACCACGACCCTCCTCGACCGGATCCTCGACGCCCACGGCGGCAGCCGCTGGGCGGAGGCGTCCACCATCTCCGCCACCCGGCACTTCGGTGGTGCGTTCTGGGGCCTCAAGCAGGTTCCCGGCATCGCCGAGGAGGGCCGCTTCACGGTGGACCTCCACCGGCAGCGCGCCTCGCTCGAGCACTTCGGTGCCGACGACCTCCGCACCGAGTTCACCGGGGACCACGTCGCGGTCGTCCGGTCGACACCGCACGGTGACGAGGTCGTCGAGGAGCTCGCCGACCCGCGGGCGTCCTTCGCGGGCCACGTGCTGGAGACCCCCTGGAACCGGCTGCAGCTGGCCTACTTCACGGGGTACGCGATGTGGACCTACAACACCGAACCCTTCTCGTTCACCCTGCCCGGCGTGCAGGTCGAGGAGGCCGGCCCCTGGACCGAGCCCAGCGGGGAGACATGGGACCGGCTACGCGTCACGTACCCGGACACGATCGCGACGCACACGCCGACGCAGACGCTCTACGCGGATGCGGACGGCGTGCTCCGGCGACGGGACTACGAGGTGGACATCGCGGGCGCCTCGCCGAGCGTGGAGTACATGACCGGGCAGCGCTGGTTCGACGGGCTGCTCCTGGCGACGGACCGCAAGATCTTCGTCCGGGACGGCGAGGGGCACGCCCTGCCGGAGCCGCTCATCGTGTCGATCGCCATCGACGACGTCGCGGTCCGCTGAGACGGGTCCGTGACCTGCTCCGTTGCGCGTCTGCGGGTTCCCGCGCCCGGTGACGGTTGCCCGCAGCGTGTTGCGGTTGGCCGCTTTCGGGCTGCCGCACCGGTGCGCTCGTGGTCGGCTTCGGCGACGCTCGTTGCAGAAGCACAGGAGCGCACGTCATGCAGCAGCACCACGACCGAACCGACCGCAGTCACCGATGGACTCCGGCTCGAGTACTCCGTCGCGCGCTCGGGGTCGTGCTCGTCACCGCAGCGACCGCCGGGGTCGTCCTGACCATCACGAGCGCCCCGAGCTCCGGCAGGGACTTCGCCGCAGCCGGCGTCCCGCGGCCGACCGCGACGCCGAGCGTCGATCCCGGGCCGGACCGGAACGCCACGTTCTTCGAGGACTTCGACACCCCGGCGGCCGCGGGCGGGCAGTTCCGGAGCACCTACGCGAACGCCTGGCAGCCGTACGCGGAGGGCACCAGCGGGAAGTACTTCTCCGACGAGCTGATCAGCGCCCACGACGGCGTGATGGACGTCGCGATGGACGGCGAACACGGCGCGGCCGGCGTCTTCGGGCCGCCGGACAGTGCGTGGGCGCACGTCGGTGGCACGTACAGCATCCGCGCCCGGGTGGTCGGCGGCGTGGGCAACGGCGCCGCGATCATGCTCTGGCCGACGTCGAACGTCCGCTCGGAAGGGGAGATCAACTTCCCCGAGGGCAACTTCGAGTCGCACCCGGTCGTCTACCACCACTCGATGATCCCCGGGCACGAGGGCTCGGCGCAGGGGATCGACAGCGAGGTCACCTGGCGCGGGTGGCACACGTACACGATCGACTGGAAGCCGGGGAAGTCCGTCAGCTACTTCGTCGACGGCCGGCTGCTCGGGACCATCACGACGAACGTGCCCACGACGGCGCACCGCTACACGTTCCAGATCGGGAACACCGGCGCACCGGGTCACGTGCTCATCGACTGGGTGTCGCGGAACGACTGACCGCCGAGGCCGCGGCCGGTCGACGCAGATCGCGGCTCAGGCCGTGAACAGCACCACGAGCACGGCGACGAGACCCACCACCACGATGCCGAGGTCGAGCACCGCCAGGGTGACCAGCCGCGCCCGGCGCGACCGGACGGCGAACCGCACCGCGACCATCACGAGGTAGACGGCGACGACGAGCCCGAGCGCGGGCCACCCCACCGCGGGCTGCCGGTTCGCCATGAGGACCATCACCGCGGCCACCACGACCGCGGTGACGGCGCCCCACACGAGCCAGTTCGCCCCGGACGCCGTGCGGAGCGCAGGCTGGTCGCCGACGCGCGTGGGGTCGGGACGAGGGGCTGAGGGGTCGGACACGCTCAGGACGGTAGCCCGCACCGGCTGGCCGTCAGCGCAGCAGCACGCGCACCTGGGCCTCGATCGCGGCCATCACCTCGTCGACGTCCGGTGAGACGCTCGACCGTCGTCACGTTCCCCCGTGGACTGACACCCGCGAGAAGATGGGGTCGTGAGCAGCGCGACGACCATCCGTGACGCCATCGTGCGCCACGTCGCCGACACCGGGTTCCGCGCCCACGGCATCCACGTCCTGCACGGTGACGACGTCGCCGAGCACCACTGGACCCCGGACGTCCGCCGCGAGGTCCACTCCGTCGCCAAGGGTGTCAGCGTCCTGGCCGTGGCGATCGCCGCCGACGACGGACTGGTCGACGTCGACGAACCGATCGCCGCGGCCTTCCCCGGCGTCCGAACCGGCCAGGGCGTCGAACACGTCACCCTCCGGCACCTCCTCACGATGACGAGCGGCATCGACATGCCGTGGTCGGCCACCGAGCTCACCGACTGGCCCGACCTGGCGGTCGAGTTCCTCGGACGGCCGTCGCGCGGGCGCGTCTTCCAGTACGCGAACGTCAGCACCTACACCGCGATGCGCGTCCTCGAGACCCGCGTCGGCGACGTCGGGTCCTTCGTCGCACGTCGGCTGTTCGCGCCCCTCGGGATCGGGGACGTCGACTGGCAGCGCTGCCCGAACGGACACGTCGCCGGCGGCGAGGGACTGGCACTCCGCACCGAGGAGCTCGCCCGCATCGGACGGCTCGTCCGCGACGGCGGCGCGTTCGGCGGGCAGCGCGTGGTCGCGTCGCGGTGGTGCGACGCGATGCACACGGACTGGGTGGTCCGGCAGGGCGCGGACGCCGGGTACGACCGGTACGCGATGGCAGGCTGGGGCGGACCCGGCCGACTCTGGCGACTGCACGGTGCGTACGGCCAGATGCTGCTGTTCGACGGCGACACCGTCGTCACGGTCACCGCCGACGACCACCCCGGCGCGGACGCGCTCGCCGCGTTCGTCGCCGACGAGCTCGCCCGCCAGCACGCCTGATCGCGCGAGTGGCGGCGGCCTGGAGGCGCGGGGCGGGGCCGCCACGCGCCTCCAGGCCCGCAGTCCACACGGCCCACCGCGAGCGCACCCGCCCAGCCGCCACGCGCTCGTTGTGCGCCACCTGCGAGCGGCACCGCGCCCGCGGTGCGAGGATGAGCGACGGCCGTCGCCCCGACGGCCGGAGACGGAAGTGACGAGCGTGACCGAGACCCGCTCAGAGACCCCGACGACGGACGCCGCCGACGACGGCGGGCACGGCCCGGGAAAGGGCCTAGCCGTGCTCGCGCTCGCCGCACTCGGCGTGGTGTTCGGCGACATCGGCACGAGCCCCCTCTACGCCCTCCGCACCGTGTTCACGATCGACGACGGTCTGGTGAAGGCCAACCAGGAGGACGTCTACGGCGTCATCTCGATGATGTTCTGGAGCATCACCATCATCGTGTCGATCAAGTACGTCCTCGTCCTGATGCGCGCGGACAACGACGGCGAGGGCGGGGTGATGGCGCTCGCCGCGCTGGCCCGCCGGCTCTACGCGAAGCGTCGCGGCGGTGCGACGATCTTCCTGGTGATCGGGATCGTCGGCGTCTCGCTCTTCTACGGCGACTCGGTGATCACGCCCGCGGTGTCGGTGCTGTCGGCGGTCGAGGGGCTCGAGACCGCCGCGCCGTCCGTCGAGCACCTGATCGTGCCGATCGCCGCGGTGATCCTCGTCGTGCTGTTCCTCGCGCAGCGCTTCGGCACCGGCAAGGTCGGCAACCTGTTCGGGCCCGTCATGCTGCTGTGGTTCGTGGTCATCGCGGCAGCCGGTGTCCCGCACATCATCGCGCACCCGGGCGTCCTGCAGGGGCTGTCACCGACCTGGGCGATCGCGTTCACCTTCGCCCACCCGTACATCACGTTCGTCGCGATGGGCGCCGTCGTGCTCGTCATCACGGGTGCCGAGGCGCTCTACGCGGACATGGGGCACTTCGGCCGGCCGGCGATCCTCCGCGCCTGGTTCTTCGTGGTGTTCCCGGCGCTCGTGCTCAACTACCTCGGGCAGGCCTCCCTCGTGCTGCGGGACCCGGCGGCGGCGAAGGACCCGTTCTTCCTGCTCTTCCCGAACGCGCTGCAGATCCCCGTGGTCGTGCTCGCGACGATGGCGACCGTCATCGCGAGCCAGGCCGTCATCTCGGGGGCGTTCTCGCTCACCCGGCAGGCCGTCCAGCTCGGGCTGCTGCCGCCGCTGACGATCCGGCAGACCTCCCGCCGCGAGAGCGGGCAGATCTACCTGCCGGCGGTGAACCTGCTGCTGTTCATCGGCGTGCTCGCGATCATGCTGGCGTTCCGGTCGTCGGCGAACCTCGCCACCGCGTACGGGGTGTCGGTCACCGGCGCGCTGGTCGTCGACACGCTCCTGCTGCTGCTGGTCGTGCGACCGCTCTGGCAGTGGAAGACCTGGAAGCTCGTCGTCGCGGCCGTCGTCTTCGGCGGCCTCGAGCTGACGTTCCTCGCCGGCAACCTGTCGAAGATCCTGCACGGCGGGTGGGTCCCGCTGCTCATCGCGCTGGCGGTGATCACGGTGATGACGACCTGGCGCCGGGGTCGCGCCATCGTGCAGGACGAGCGGAAGGAACGCGAGGGATCCCTCGCCGAGTTCATCGAGCACGTCAACGAACACCACATCCCCAGGGTGCCCGGGGTCGCGATCTTCCCGCACCCGAACAAGGAGACCACCCCGCTGGCGCTCCGGGCCAACGTCGAGCACAACCACGTGCTGCACCGGACCGTGATCATCGTGTCCGTCCTCACCGCGAACGTCCCGCACGTCCCGCACGCGAAGGCCTTCCACCGTGACGACCTCGGCTACGAGGACGACGGCATCGACCACATCACGGTGAAGTTCGGCTTCTCCGACGACCAGGACCTCCCGCGGGCCCTGCACGCGGCCTGCCTCGCCGAGGTGCTCGACATCGACCCGGACGAGATGGAGCGCGCGTCGTACTTCATCTCACGCGGGGCGCTCCGACCGATGCCGGGCAACCGCGGCATGGTCTCGTGGCGGAAGAAGCTGTTCGTGGGGCTGGCGCACAACGCCGCCGACCCCGCGGCACGGTTCGGACTGCCGGCGCAGCGGACCGTGACCATGGGCAGCGACGTCGAGATCTGACCGCTTACACTTCCGGGATGACCGAGGTCCCCGTCGCGCGTCCCGAGTGGGGCCGCTTCGCGCCCGACTCCGTCGAACGCCGCATGCTCGAGCACACCGGTACGGCGCTCGGACTCGTCCTCCGTCCCCGGACGGTCGTGCTCGACCGCGCCCGGGTCGAGGTCGAGGGCATCGACGCCGAGGACCGCGTCGTCGTGCAGCTCGTCGCGAACCAGGGCGCGTACAAGCCCGCGTGGCGCAACAAGGTGATGGCCGACCTGTTCAAGCTGCTGTGGCTCCGGCAGAGCATCCCCGGCGAGCCCCGGCCCGTCCTCGTCGTGGCGGAACCAGCGGCTCGCGCGCTCGCCGGGTGGGTCGCGGTGGCCGCCGCCGACCTCGGCGTCGAGGTGCTCGTGTGGGACGGGGACGCCGCCCGCCCGTCGCCGCGCTGACTCGCGGGCGCACCCGCTGTGCCGGTCGCCGGGCGGCCGTCGCGCACACGTTCACACGTTCGCAACACATGTGGTCGGACGCCGTAACACGCGCCCCCTAGCCTCGACACCAGCAGCGGACCTCCGCGTCGCAGACGAACCCGAGCTCGCGACGCACGCTCTCCGCCATACGAGACCGAGCATCCGCGCTCGGCGACGCTATGGAGGAACGGATGACCACATCAGCGGTCCGGTTGGACGCGGTGCGCAAGGTGTACGGCAGCGGCCCCGGTGCCATGGTCGCGCTCGACGACGTCGAGCTGACCATCGAGCCGGGACGGTTCGTGTCGCTCATCGGCCCGAGCGGCTGCGGCAAGTCGACGCTGCTCCGGCTCGTCGCCGGCCTCGAACCCGCTGACCGCGGCGACGTCCGCGTGCACGGCGTCAGCCCCGCGGAGGCCTGCGCGGCGAAGCTCATCGGCCTGGTGCCGCAGACCCCGGCGCTGCTGCCCTGGCTCACCGTGCTGCAGAACGTCTCGCTCGCCCGACGGGTGAACCCGGGCGCCGGCCGACGTCGTGCGGTGATCGACGACCTCGAGGAGCGCGGCACCGGCACCGGCCCGGACATGCGGGAGCTGCTCCGGATGGCGGGGCTCGGCGACGCGATGGACAAGCTGCCCGCGCAGCTCTCGGGCGGGATGCAGCAGCGCGCGGCGATCGTCCGGGCGTTCGGCCTGCGACCCGACGTGCTGCTCATGGACGAGCCCTTCTCGGCGCTCGACGAGTTCACCCGCGAGAGCCTGCAGGACCAGCTGCTCGACCTCTGGGACGAACTGCGCACCACGGTCCTCTTCGTCACGCACTCGGTCTCCGAAGCCGTCCGGATGTCGGACACCGTCATCGTGATGGCTCCGCGGCCCGGCCGGATCGTCGACGTCATCGACATCGACCTGCCCCGACCCCGCAACCAGCGCCTGTTCGAGGAACGGCGCTTCCACGAGTACGAGGACCTCGTCCGGACGCGCCTGCACAGCGCGTGGCGGACGACGGACGCGGCCTGAGGGAGACGACACCATGAGCGCCACCACCACCGGGTCCACCGCCACCGCGGCGTCGATCACCGCCGAGGCCGACCGCCGCGCCGCCCGACGATCGGTGCCGGGCTGGATCCGCCCCGCCGTCTGGCTGCCCCTCGTCGTCATGCTCGCCGTCCTCGCCGTGCTCTGGCAGGTCGGGGCGACCACGATGCCGTACCTGCTCCCGCCGCTGTCCGCGGTGGGGGAGACCCTCGCGACGCAGCTGCCCTACTACCTGCAGAACGCCGGGATCACCCTCGTCGAGTCCCTCGTCGGCCTCGGCATCGGGTTCCTCGCCGCGTTCGTGCTGGCGGTGCTGACGAGCGAGCTGCCGATCGTCCGCCGGGCGGTGATGCCGATCGCGATCGTCCTCAACGTGACCCCGCTCGTCGCGATCGCTCCGGCCCTCGTGGTGGCGTTCGGGTTCGGACCGCTGCCGAAGCTCGTCATCACGGCGCTCATCTGCTTCTTCCCGATCCTCATCAACACCGCGGCCGGGCTCCGGTCCGTGCCCCAGCCGGTGCTGCAGGTGTACCGGACGATCGACGCGTCCCGCCTCGAGATGCTCGTGCACCTGCGCATCCCGAACGCGCTGCCGTTCGTGTTCGCCGCGCTCCGGATCGTGTTCCCGCTGTCGATCATCGGCGCGGTCGTCGCCGAACTCTCCGCCTCCGGGTCGACGGGCGGCCTCGGCACCGTGATCAGCACCGCGTCGACGATGAACCAGCTCGCCGTGGTCTACGCCGCCATCGCCATCCTCGCCGTGATGGGCGTCGTGCTCCTCGGCCTCATCACCCTCGTCGAGCGCCGCGTCCTGCACTGGCACCGGACCGCGAACGACTGAACCGTCCCACCCGCCGTCCCCGTCGGCACGGCGCCCCCGACCGCACCACCCGACGGCGCGAGCCTGCCCGCGCGTCCTCCGCCGCGCCTCCAGGCCCGCCACCCGCACCCTCCCCGCACCCGCCCTGCTCCACCCATCCCTTCCCACAGGAGTGACCATGCAGCACCGCACCAAGGCCGCGATCGCGGCCCTCGCCACCGCCGTCGTGGCCGTCGCGCTCACCGGATGCAGCACCGGCTCGAGCGCCAGCTCGTCCGGCGGCAGCGCCATCTCATCCGAACGCTGCAAGGAGAACAAGGACGCCGGGAAGATCACCTACCTGTCCGGCTACCAGTACCAGTCGTCCGCCTCGATCCTCGAGTACATCGCCGCCGACCAGCTCGGGTACTTCAAGGACCTCTGCCTCGACGTGCAGCTGAAGCCCGGCTCCGGCGACACCGCGCAGAACACGAAGCTGCTCGCCAGCGGCCAGGCCACCGTCTCCGCCGTCGCCGAGCAGGACCTCATCCAGGCCCGCGCGAACGGCATCGACATCACCGGGATCTCGTCCTACTCGAACGCGGGTCTCGACATCCTCATGACGAACAAGGACATCACCGACCTCAAGCAGCTCGACGGCCAGGTCGTCGGGCACAAGGGATACGTGCCGGCCTCGGTCGAGGCGATGATGGTGAAGGCCGGCGTCGACTGGGACTCGCTCAAGCTCGTCAAGGAGGGCTACGACCCCTCGGTCCTGCCCCGCAAGCAGAACGGCCTCGAAGCACTGACCGGCTTCGTGTCGAACGAACCGAACCTCCTGAAGGCCGCCGGAGACGACGTGACCGTCTGGCAGCCCGTCGACTACGACATCCCCTCGTCGATCGGCGCGATGGCCGTGAACCCCGCGTTCGCGAAGGCCCACCCGACCGCGGTCGAGGACGTGCTCCGCGCCGCCCTGCACGCGTACGACTTCTGCTCCTCGAGCGAGGCGAAGACGAAGCAGTGCGTCGGGTACGCCGCGAAGCTGTCCGGCGCGACCTACGACACCGCCCAGAACGCGAAGATCTGGACCACCGAGACGAAGGTCATCGCGGACAACCCCACGCCGGACCAGCCGCTCGGCGGGATCGACCCGGACAACGTCACGAAGCTCGTCGACATGCTGCACCAGTTCGACATCGTCACGGACTCGGTGACCGCCGACGACGCGTCGAAGTGGTTCACGAACGAGTACGTCGACGCGATCCACAAGGACGGGAAGCTCGTCTGGCCCGCGCCGTGACCGGAGCCCCGACCGACGACCGAACCACGACGACGAGAGGCGAGGCCACCATGCCCGCGAAGGAGTACGGCATCTTCCTGCCGATCGGGAACGGCGGCTGGATGCTGTCGACGACGGCCCCCCACCCCGAGGCGACCTACGCCTGGAACCGCCGCGCCGCGGTCCACGCCGAGGAGATCGGTCTGGACTTCGTGATGTCGATGGCGAAGTGGCGCGGCTTCGGCGGCAGCACCGACCACTGGGGTCGGTCCCTCGAGTCGATGACGATGATGGCCGGCATCGCCGAGGCCACCGAGCGGGTGAAGATCTGGGCGACGATGCACGCCAACGTCCACAACCCGGCGGTCGCCGCGAAGATGTACACGACACTGCAGGACGTCTCCGGCGGGCGAGCCGGGATGAACATCGTCAACGGTGCCTACGCCGCCGAGTTCGAGCAGTTCGGCATCTGGGACGCCGCCCTCAGCCACGCGGACCGGTACCGGATGACGGAGCTCTGGACCGAGGCCGTGACCCGGCTGTGGAGCGAGGACAGCGTCACCATGCACACGCCGTACTTCGACCTCGACGCGTGCGAGTCCCGCCCGCACCCGGTCACCCGACCGACGATCATCAGCGCCGGCAAGTCCGAGGCGGCCCGGGCGTTCCAGGCGAAGTACGCCGACGGGGCGTTCCTGGCCGCGGACAGTCTCGACGAGATGCGCGACCTGTCCCGCGACGTGCACGACCGGGCCGCGGCCGAGGGCCGCGAGTGCCGGACCTACTCGATGCTCACCGTCGTGCAGGACGAGACCGACGCGGCGGCCCAGCGGAAGGTCCGCGAGTGGGGCGTCGGCGTCGACCGCGAGGCCCTCGCCTCGATGCGCGCGTCCTGGGGCGTCCCGGCCGAGCAGGCGCGGGCGTGGGCGGACGACGCGGTCGGCGAGGCGGCGTTCCAGACCGCCTACGTCGCCGGTGCCGCGGACACCGTCACCGAGCACATCGAGTACATCGTCGACCGCGGCGAACTCGACGGCCTGATGCTGATCTTCCCCGAGTACGACCAGGACATGGTGCTGTTCGGCGAGACGGTCCTGCCCGCGCTGCGGCAGCACGACGCGGCGGTGCTCCGATGAGCGGCGCGACGGGCCCGGTCAGCGCGGCCGGCCCGGTCGGCGCGCGTGTCGGCGCCGACGACGCCGGTCTCGACCCGCGGCTCGTCCGGCTGCGGGACGTCGGGTCACCGGCACTCGTCGTGGTGGACGTCCAGCGCGACTTCGGCGAACCCGCGCGCATCGCGCCGTACGGCCTCGACGACCGGGCCTCGGCCGCCGTCGACGAAGCGGTCACCCGGATCGCCACCCTCGTCGACGAGGCACGCACCGCCGGCGTCCCCGTCGTCTGGGTCGAGCTCGGCAGCGACCCGGCTGCGCCGTGGCGCTCGAGCGCCTGGTTGCGCGGCGGCGACCCGGACGGCCCGATGGCCGCCGACGAACCGTGCGTGCTCGGCACCGAGGGCGCCGAGTGGTTCCGGACGGCGCCGGCGCCCGGTGAGCTCCGCGTCGTCAAGCGCGGCTACAGCGGGTTCCTCGACACGGACCTGGAGGCGCGGCTCACGTCCGCCGGGATCGGCTGGCTCAGCGTCGTGGGACTCACGAGCGAGTGCTGCGTCTTCGCCACCGCCCAGGACGCGATGCAGCTCGGTTGGCCCGTCGTCGTCCCGCGGGACGCGACCGCCGCGTACGACGTCGACGTGCACGAGGCTGCCCTCACCATGATCGGCCTCAACATCGGCGTCGTCACCGACGCCGACCAGGCCGTCGCGCTCTGGCGGGCTCCGGCGACGGTGGGTGCCCGATGAGCGGCATGCACCTCGCCTACGACCTCTCCTTCACCCACACCGAGGGCCGCTGGGCCGCGCCCGGCAGCTGGGTCGGGCAGGACTTCCCCGACGTCCGGATGTACATGGAGCTCGCCCGCACCGCCGAGCGCGCCGGCGTCGACATGCTGTTCTTCGGCGACGGCTCGGGCGTCCCGAGCACCTGGCGCGGCACCATCGACCCCGCCGTGGAGTGGGGCATCCAGTGGCCGCGGCAGGACATGTCGCCGGTGATCGCCGCGATGTCGACCGTCACCGAGCACATCGGCTTCGGCCTGACGTACTCGTCGACGTTCACGCACCCGTTCTCCGTCGCCCGGCTGCTCAACTCGCTCGACCACGTCACCGGCGGTCGGATGGCCTTCAACGTCGTCGCCTCGTCGCGTGGAGCGGACGCCGCGAACTACGGCTCCGACCACCTGATCGACCACGACCTGCGGTACGAGCGGATGGAGGAGTTCATCGGCGTGTGCCGTGCGCTCTGGGACTCCGTCGCCCCGGACGCCATCGTCCGCGATCGCGAGACGGGCCGGTTCGCCGACCCGACGAAGGTGCACCCGATCGACCACGACGGCCGGTTCTTCACGGTGCGCGGACCGCTCGCGAGCGTGCCGAGCCCGCAGGTGCACCCGGTGGTGGTGCAGGCGGGCAACTCCCCGCGGGGCATCGCCGCGAGCGCCTCGTTCGCGGACCTGGTGTTCGGGTTCGGCGCGAGCACCGCCGGGCAGCAGCGCCACCGTGACGCCCTCGACGCCGCACTCACCGACGCCGGGCGGGACCCGGCAGCGGTCGGCATCCTCTGGGCCACCCAGGTGATCGTCGGCGCGACCGACGCCGAGGCAGCCGCACGGCGGGACTCGCTGCTGTCGTTCTGGAACCGCGAGGCCGTCGGCACCTTCATCTCGCACAACGCCGGGTACGACTTCTCGACCCTGCCCGAGCGCTTCCGGCTCGGCGAGCTCCGCGACGCGATCGTCGCCGCCCACGCGAGCCCGGCGGGCCTCGTCGGGACCCTCGTCCAGGAGTTCGGCGAGGACCACACGATGGACCGCGACGACTTCTTCGAGCACGGCTGGCGTGCGGCGACCGGCCTCGACCACATGCTCGTCGGCGACGCCGCGCACGTGGCCGATGCGCTCGAGGAGAACTTCGCGTGCACCGGGGGCCGCGGCGGCTACATGCTCTCCAGCCCGCTCGGGATGCCGAGCGGGTTCGCCGACCTCAGCGAACTGCTCGTCCCGGAGCTCCGCGGTCGCGGCGCCCTCGCCCCGCGGTACCCCGGGGCGACGCTCCGCGAGAACCTGGCGGTGTGAGGTGACCCCGGCCCGTCGGTGGCTCGCGCTCGGCGGGCTCTGCCTCGGCTTCTTCATGCTGCTGCTCGACAGCACGATCGTCTCCGTGGCACTGCCCGCCGTCGCCGGTGATCTCGACGCGGACCCCTCGACCGCGGTGTGGGTGAACAGCGCCTACCTGTTCGCGTACGCCGTGCCGCTCCTCGTCGCCGGGCGGCTCGGCGACCGGTTCGGGCACCGCCGGCTGTACCTGGTCGGGCTCGCCGTGTTCACGCTCGCGTCCGTCGGTTGCGCGTTCGCCCCCGGCATCGGCGCGCTCATCGCCTGGCGGGCCGTGCAGGGCGTCGGCGCCGCACTACTGACGCCGCAGTGCCTGACGATCATCCGGTCGCTGTTCGACCCGCCCCGGCTCGCCGTCGCGCTCGCCGTCTGGAGCGCCGGCGGTGGCGCCGCCACGGTGGCCGGTCCGATCGTCGGCGGGGTCCTCGTCGAGGCGTGGGGCTGGCCGTCGGTGTTCCTCGTGAACGTCCCCGTCGGGGTGCTCACCGCGGTCGCCGTGCTCCGGTTCGTCCCGCTGTCCCGACGGATCCGGGTCCCGCTGCCGCTGCCGGCGGTCCTCGGGGTGACCGTCGGTGTGCTCGCCGTCGTGGTCGGCGTGCAGGGCACCGACGACGGCGTCCTCGCGCAGCCCCTCCCGCGGATCGGTCTGGTGCTGCTCGGCGCACTCGTGGTCGCCGCGGTGCTCGTCGTGCAGCGCGGATCGGGCGATCGGGCGCTCGTCCCGCTCGGGTTGTTCCGTGACCGCGGCTTCGTGACCGGGTCGTGGGGAGCGGCAGCGGCGTCGTTCTGCGTCGGTTCGGCACCGATCCCGCTGATGCTCGACCTGCAGGGCAGCCGTGGGCTCGGCGCGGGGGAGGCAGCGCTCGTGCTCGTCCCGATGGGGATCGCCTGCCTCGCGGCCGCTCCGTTCGTCGGGCGCCTGACGAACACCGGCGGTCCCCGGGCCACTGCGGCCGTGGGCGGTGCGCTGCTCGTCGTGTCGGTCGCGCTGACCGCCCTGCTCGTCGGGACGGCCGCACCCCTCTGGGCCGTCGCGACCGCGTTCACCGGGTTCGGGATCGCGAACGCGTTCGTCTGGTCGCCGTTCTCGCTCGCCGCCGTGCTCGGCGCCGGGCCGGGGACGATCGGGGCAGCCTCGAGCACGTTCAACACGGTCAAGCAGCTCGGCGCGGTGCTCGGCAGCACGGTGACGGCGGCGCTGCTCGCGGTCGCGACCGACGCCGTCGCGCTGGGAGTCCTCGCCGTGGTCGCGGTGGGTGCCGTGGCGGCAGCGGCGCTCCTGCCGGGCCGTCCGAGCACGGTGGCGGTGCTCACCGGCGAGGTCGTCCACGGCGCCGGAGTGGGCCATGGCCTCGGCTTCCCGACCGCGAACCTGCTGCCCGACGTCCGCGGCGACGTCCCCGCGGACGGCGTCTACGTCGGCTCCCTCAGCGCGCCGGCCTGGCCCGTGCCACGACAGGCCCTCGTGTCGATCGGCAGCAACAGCACCTTCCCGGACCGCCCCCGCACCGTCGAGGTCCACGTGCTGGACTTCGCCGGCGACCTGTACGGCATCCCGGTCGAACTCACCGTCGGCCGGCGGCTCCGTCGCCAGCGCACCTTCCGCGGCCCGGACGCCCTCGTCGCCGCGATGCGCGACGACGAGCGCCGTGCCCGTGCCCTGCTCACCCGCCCCTGACCGAGGAGTCCACCGTGCACGACGCCTTCACCGACGACCCGCTCGACATCCGCGAGGCAGCTGCCGAGGTCCCCTCGGTCGTCGCCGCGATCGCCGCCCGGGTCGACGGGGCACCGGTGGTGATGGTCGCCACGTCCTTCACCGTCGGCGTCTCGTACGACCCGCCGCTCGTGTCCGTGGCCGTGCAGCACTCGTCCACGACGTGGCCCGACCTCCGCGACGTGCCCGTGCTCGGCCTGTCGGTGCTCTCGGACGCGCACGCGCCGCACACCCGGCAGCTGGCGTCCCGCGATCGAGGGCGACGGCTCGACGGCATCGAGCACACCGACACCGACGGCGGTGGTGTGTTCATCGCCGGGTCGCACACCTGGCTCGAGTGCCGCGTCGAGGCCACGCACCGTGCGGGCGACCACGACATCGTCGTCCTGCGGGTGCTCCGGCTTGCCCGGGACCCGGAGCAGCGCGCGCTGGTCTGGCACCGCCCCGCACGGCGTCCCGCTCGTCGCCCTGTCGTCGCCGCGGGCTGACCCGGCGCACGGAGCACCGCGGCGGGCGTCGCTCTCGGCGCGCTCACTGCTCGCGACGGACCGGGCGGCATCCGGCGCGTTCAGTGCGCGGCGCGCCCCCGCAGCCGACCGATGCCGAGCACGATCCCGACGACGACCATGCCGAGCACGAGCCCGAACACCGCGGAAACAGCGGTGTCGACGATCCACGTCACGACCGGCCCGGCGGCCTCGACCGCATGCTCGATCGCGTGCAGCAGGTCCTCCGGCCCGTGCCAGAACGTCTCCGCGAGGTTCGCGATGACGAGGTGTCCGCCGACCCAGAGCATCGCCACGGTGCCGACGACGCTGATCACCCGGAAGACCGCGGGCATGGCGCGGACGATCCGAGCGCCGGCCCGACGGGTGCGCCGGACGGGGTTCTTCATCATCTGCAGGCCGATGTCGTCGACCTTCACGAGGAGTGCGACGGCACCGTAGACGAGCAGGGTCATCGCGAGGGCGATCACGGCGAGGGCACCGACGGTCTGCCAGAGGCCGAGGTCCGGGTCGAGGCTGTCCAGCGCGATGAGCATGATCTCGGTGCTGAGGATGAGGTCCGTGCGGATGGCGCCGAACACCAGCTTCGGCTCGGCGACGACGTCGGAGCCGCCCTCGTCGTGGTGGACGCCGAACCACTCGGTGACCTTCTCGGCGCCCTCGAAGCACAGGTAGGTGCCGCCGAGCACGAGCAACCACGGCAGCACCCACGGCGCGAACGCGGAGAGCAGGAGCGCCAGCGGCAGGATGATGACGAACTTGTTGAAGAGGCTGCCCAGGGCGATGCGGCCGACGACCGGCAGTTCGCGTGCCGGTGCGAGGCCCTGCACGTACTGCGGCGTCACGGCGGCGTCGTCGATGACGACGCCCGCGGTCTTCGCGCTGGCCTTCAGGGCGGCGGCGAGGATGTCGTCCACCACGGCGAGCAACCCGACTGACATGACCGTTCCTCCACTCGTCGCCTGTCTGCTCGTACAGACGGGCGGCTCACAGACTAGGGCCTGGAGGCACGGTGCCAGGCCGCACCGCGCCTCCAGGCCCAGAAGTGCGCGCGTCCACGACGCGCCGTCACTGCCCGCTCAGAGGTCGAGACGGTTCCAGACCTGCTCGCCGCGGCCGTCGTCGGGCTCGGGGTGCGCTGCCGTGGCAGCGGCGTCGCGGACGAACCCGAGGTGGCCGGCGACACCGAACGACGCAGCGTTCCACGCGCGGATCGTGGCCCAGAGCCGCCGGTAGCCGACGGCGCGTGCCGCCGCGACGACCGCGGTGGCGGCTTCGGTGGCGTACCCCTGACCGTGTGCCGCCTCGAGGAACTCGTAGGCGAGCTCGGGTTCCGCCGCGGTGGACCGGCCCACGACGAGCCCGCAGTACCCGAGCGCTGCGCCGGTGGCCGTGTGCCGGACCGGATGGAGCGGGAGCGGCGTGCCGATGGTCGCGGCGAGGGTGCGGACCGACTGTGCAGCGCCGTCCGGGGTGGGGCGTCCCGAGGTGCGCGGGGTCGGCGGCTCACCGCGCCGGGCGGCGGCTGCGCTCCGTTCGGCGACGAGTTCGGCGTACCAGTGCGCGTCGGTTCCCTCGGCGGCGTCGTCGCCCGTCCGCCAGCCGTCCAGCACGAGCCGTGCCGTCCGCATGGTCCGTGGGAGTGGCCGCATCAGTCGAGGCAGAACTCGTTGCCCTCGACGTCCTGCATGACGATGCAGGACTCGTTGATCCCGTCGGCGGGCATCCGACGGAACTGCGTTGCCCCGAGCGCGACGAGCCGGTCGCTCTCGGCGTCGAGCGCGGCGAGTCGCTCCTCGCCGACCAGGCCGGTGCCGACTCGGACGTCGAGGTGGACGCGGTTCTTCACGACCTTGCCCTCCGGGACGCGCTGGAAGAACAGGCGTGGGCCGGCGCCGTTCGGATCCTGGCAGGCGAACGCGGAGCCCTGCGCCTCGGGCGGGAGCGACTGGTCGAACGCGTCCCACGAGTCGAAGCCGGGTGGCGGTGCGGGCACCACGTACCCGAGCACCTCGCACCAGAACCGGGCCACCCGCTCCGGGTCCGCACAGTCGAACGTCACCTGCACCTGCCGCACCGTCGCAGTCATGGAGCCACCCTAGGCTGAACGTCCCCGCCGTGTCGTCCGTATGCTCGCGGCATGGCTGACTTCACCGATTCCCAGGCCGCCGTCGTCCGGATCGAGCGTGCCGAGGCCGGCCGCTGGGACCTGTCGGTGATCAGTGACGCGGGGGTCGCGATGGGGCACGGCGTGTACCTGTTCGACGCCGCGCACGACGACGCCGAGGACGAGCAGGCCGCCGCGGCGGACTTCGTCGAGCAATACGGGTACCGCTTCGACCGCGAGGCCGTGGTCGCGGACGGACCCGACGCCTACTGGGCACCGCTGTTCGCCGTGGACGCGCGGTAGCGCCCCGGTCTCAGCGCAGCGCGGACCGCTCGAACCCGATCAGCCAGGTCACCCCGAAGGCGTCGCGGACGATCCCGTCCCAGTCGCCCCACGGCCGCTCCTGCAGCGGATCCACCACGGTGCCGTCCGTGGCGAGGTCGGCGAACCACCCCCGCAGCACGTCGGGTTCCGCGGCGCCGAGCAACGAGAACAGCACGCCGGTCGCCTGGAACGGGGCCTCACCCGTCGCCGCGTCGGCGGCGAAGAGCTCCAGCGGGCCGGCGAGCTGTCCGTGCGCGACCGCGTCGGCGGGGCCGTCCGTCCGCGAGAACTCGGCGAAGGTCGAGACGCGGACCTCGCCGCCGAACACCTGCTGCCAGCGCTCGAGCGCCTGCCGCGCGGTGCCGTCGAACTGGAAGTAGGGCGAGGGCCCGTGCACGTTCATGCCGGGACGATACCGCCGCACCGCACCGGGGTGTCCACCAGGGTCGGTCGGATGCTCCGTCAGCCGAGCAGGTCGATCGCCCGGTCGACGACGTCCGCCGGGCGACCCTCGCCGTGCGTCGCCCACCAGCTGAGCGCCGTGCTGGTCGCCGCGGCGAGACTGTTCGCCCGCACCACCACGGCGAGGTCGTCGACCGAGCCGCCGTCCCGCTCGGCGACGAAGCGCACGATCGCGTCCGTCAGGGACGTGATCGTCGCGTCCCCGCCGCGCTGCAGTGACGGATTCGCCCGGATGACCCGGAGGCGGTGCCGGGTCACCTCGACGGTCTCGTCCGGGAAGGACGCGCCGACGCGGTAGGCGGCGCGGAGGGCCACCCCGGACGGCTCGTCGGCGGGCCGGGAGCGGAGCGCCTCGGTGAAGCGTGCGGCGAACTCCTCGAGCCCGCCCCAGACGAGGGCGGCCTTGCTCGGGAACAACCGGAACAGCGAGCGACGGCTGATCCCGGCGGCCGCGGCGACGTCGTCCATCGACACCTCGTCGAAGCCCTGCTCGTCGAACAGGCGGAGCGCGACCAGGGACACCTCGTCCGGGTCGATCGTCCGGGGTCGTCCGGTCGGCCGGTCGCTCGTGGAACTCATGGGGTCCTTTCGGCACTGAGTGTTATAACGATGTCGGCGCAGCGAGCGCCTCTCGAAGAGGAGACCACATGACCGACACCACCGCCGGACGGTTCACCGGCAGGACCATCATCGTCACCGGAGCGGGTTCCGGGATCGGACGCGCCACGGCGACACGTCTGGCGAACGAGGGCGCGCGGGTGATCGCGACCGACGTCGTCGCCGAACGCCTCGACGCCCTGCGCGAGGAACTCGACGGCCTCGCGCTCGAGACCGTCGTCGGCGACGTCGCCGCGACCGAGACGATCGACGCGCTGATCGCCGCCGCGGGGGAGCGGATCGACGGGCTCGCGAACGTCGCCGGCATCATGGACGCGTTCCTGCCGCCGAGCGAGGTCGACGACGCCACCTGGGACCGCGTCTTCAGCGTGAACGTCACCGGCCCGATGCGGCTCACCCGTGCCGTCCTGCCGCACATGATCGCCGCCGGCCGCGGAGCCATCGTGAACGTGGCCTCCGAAGCCGCGCTCCGTGCCTCCGCCGCGGGTGCCGCGTACACGGCGTCGAAGCACGCGATCGCCGGGTTCACCAAGAGCGTCGCGTTCTTCCACGGGCCGCAGGGCATCCGCGCGAACGCGGTCGCGCCGGGTGCCGTCGCGACGAACATCGAGGCGCCGATGCGGAGCGAGTACGCCGCGGGGCGCGTCGGGCCGATCATGCAGGTCGCGATCCCGCCGGTCGCCCAGCCGGGGCAGCTCGCCGCCGCCATCACCTGGCTCCTAAGTGACGACTCGGCCAACGTGAACGGGGCGGTGCTGCCGAGCGACGGTGGCTGGTCGGTCGTCTGACCAGCGTCACCCCCTGACGGACTGGAGGCGCGGTGCCAGCTGGCACCGCGCCTCCAGTCCGTCCGTCGGCCCCTTCGGACGTTCCCTCCCATCGCGCGCGCAATCGAAGGCGGAATCGCGCGTACTGGGTCAGAACTTCTTGCCTGGTACGCGCGGATCGACCTGGTACGCGCGGATCGACCTGGTACGCGCGGATCGACCTGGTACGCGCGGATCGACCTGGTACGCGCGGATCGACCTGGTACGCGCGGATCGACCTGGTACGCCCTGGGCGGTCAGGCGCGGACGACGGCCGCGACGGCGGCCACCACGACGGCCCGGCGCCGAGCGGCCCCGACGTCGTCGGTGAGGCGCGCGTACTCCGGTGTCGCCCCGTTCCACAGCGCCGCAGTGTGGATCACGATGCCGAGGAGCTCTGCCGGGGTGAAGGTGGTCGGCACCCGGCCCGCCGCCTGGGCCTCCTCGATCGCCCGGAGCTTCCCCGCGTTGCTCCGGACCACGGCGTCGATCGGCTGCTCGGTGTCGCCGCGCTCCAGCCGGTACCAGGTCGCCAGCCGCTGCACCCACGGCCGGCGGGCGTACGAGTCGTGCAGGCGTCCGGCGTACTCGGCCAGGTCGTCGGGGTCGATCGTCACCTCGTCGAGCGTCTCCGCCACCATGGCGTCGAAGACCGCGTCGAACAGTCCGTCCTTGCTGCCGAAGTAGTGGTAGATCTGCGCCTTGTTGCTCGCGGCGGCGGCGGCGATCCGATCCACCCGGGCGCCGGCGATCCCGACCGCGGCGAACTCGTCGCGCGCGGCGGTGAGGAGTCGGGCGCGGGTGGCGTCGGCGTCACGGGGCATGGGCATCGCCACAGACTATCAACCGGATGGTTGACAAGTGATAGGTCCGGGTGTTGCATGAGACTGTCAACCAACCGTTCAGTAAGGAACTGCTCATGTCCGTCTTCCTCGTCACCGGCGCCTCCCGTGGCCTCGGCCGCTCGATCGTCACCGCCGCCCTCGCCGCCGGCCACCAGGTCGTCGCCGGTGTCCGCGACATCCGCGCCCTCGACGACCTCGTGGTGCCCGACGGCGCCGCACTCGTCCCGGTCGCCCTCGACGTCACCGACGCCGACGCGGCACGGGCAGCGGTCCGCACTGCGGTCGACCGCTTCGGCCGACTCGACGTCCTCGTCAACAACGCCGGGTACGCCAACCTCGCCAGCATCGAGGACGTCGACCCCGACGACTTCCGTGCCCAGGTCGAGACGAACCTGTTCGGCGTCGTCACGCTCACGCAGGCGGTGCTCCCGGTGATGCGGGAGCAGGGTGCCGGTCACGTCGTGCAGGTGTCGTCGGTGGGCGGGCGCCTCGCCACTCCCGGCCTCGGCGCGTACCAGACCGCGAAGTGGGCGGTCGGTGGGTTCTCCTCGGTGCTCGCCGCCGAGGTCGCCCCGCTCGGTGTCCGGGTCACCGTGCTCGAGCCGGGCGGCATGCGCACCGACTGGGCCGGCTCCTCGATGCGGGTCGCGTCGATCCGTCCGGAGTACGAGCCCACGGTGGGCGTCTCGGCGCAGATGCACGGCGGGGCGGCGATCGGCGCGAGCGACCCGGACCTGGTCGCGGGCCTCGTGCTCGAGGTCGTCGCGATGGACGAGCCTCCGCTCCGGCTGCTCGTCGGCCCGGACGCCTACACGATCGCGACCGAAGCCGGTCGGGCACTCCTCGCGGAGGACGAGCGACACGAAGCGCTCAGCCGCTCCACGGCGGCAGCGGACGCGACCCCGGAACAGCTGGACCCGCTGGCCCACGTCTGACGTGACCCCGGACGGACTGGAGGCACGGTGCCAGCCGCCACCGTGCCTCCAGTCCGTCAGCCGGGTGCGTTCAGTACCGCAGCCCGTCCCCGAACCGGTGCAGCGGGTCCGCGGTCGAGAACGGTGCGTCGCTCGGGCTGGCAACCACGGCCGCCGTGGAACGCGGCAGGTCGAAGGGCAGCGCGCCCTGCGGCTCCGCAGCACCGACGAGCACGTCGGTGACGGCCGCGTCGCTCGCGCCGAACTCGACGACCAGGGCTGACGCGACCTCGGCGAGTGGGCTGAGCACCACGGGGCGGTCGAGGTAGACGACCACGACCGTCGGGACCTGCGCCGCGACGTCGCGGACGTGCGCGATCGTCGCCTCGGGGAAGTCGATCGAGCCGGCGTGGAACATGCTCTCGAACCGACCCGGTCGCTCGTCGTACGGGGCGCGGAGGCGGATGACGGCCACGTCCGCGTCGGACAGGTCGTCCACGACGTCGGCTCCGCTGCTCCCGGACGTGTCCAGCCCCTCGACCCAGACCCGCGCATCCGCGGACAGGGGGAGCACGGCGCCTTCGTTGCGGAGCAGCGTCAGTGCCGCACGCTGGGCTGCCTCACCCGCCGCGACGAAGTCGGCGCGGCCCACGACCTCGGGCGCCCGGTCCACGTCGACGTACGGGTCCTCGAACAGGCCGAGCCGGAACTTCTCGCGGAGCAGCCGGCGGACGGACACGTCGATCCGTTCCTCGGTGACGCGACCGGTCCGGACGAGCTCGATCACGAGCTCGGGACGGGACTCGCCGCCGAACTGGTCGCAGCCAGCCTCGATGATGCGCTGCACGCGGGAGAGCTCGTCGAGGTGCTCCACGCCCCAGGCGCGGGCGACCGCCGGCTCGCCGAAGAGCAGGCCGTCCGTGATGAGGCCCCAGTCGGTGCAGACGATGCCGTCGAAGCCGAGCTCCTCACGCAGGAGGCCGGTGATCACCTGGCGGTTGAAGGCGAAGGCGACCTCCTCGAGCTCGGTGTCGATCGGCATCCCGTAGTAGGGCATGATCTGTGACGCGCCGGCGGCGAGGGCCTTCCGGAACGGCGCGAGGTGGTACTCGAACCGGCCGGCCGGGTAGACCTGCTCCCTGCCGTAGGGGAAGTGCGGGTCCTCACCGTCCTTCTGCGGCCCGCCGCCGGGGAAGTGCTTCGTCATCGTGGACACCGACTCCGGGCCGAGCTCCGCACCCTGGAAGCCACGGATGTAGGCGGCGACGAGTTCACCGGTCAGGTCGGCGTCCTCACCGAAGGTGCCGCTGATGCGCGACCAGCGGTACTCCGTGGACAGGTCGATCTGCGGGTGGAGGGCAGCACGGAGTCCGACGGCGAGGTACTCCTGGCGAGCGATGTCGGCGAACCGCTCGACGAGTTGGGCGTCCCGCAGTGCGGCGAGTCCGAGTGTCTCCGGCCACTGCGAGAAGGCTCCGGCAGCGGCCGCTGTGCCGAGGTTCTCGGTGAAGTGGTGCCGGGGGTCGGTGGACAGGGTGACCGGGATGCCGAGCCGGGTCGCGGCCGCCCGTTCCTGCAGCCGGTTGTGCCAGGCCGCGAGCTGCGCCGGTTCAGGAGCCGGGCCGAGCAGGTTGAAGTGGGTCATGTGCAGGTCGTCGACGGCTTCGACGGTGCCGGGGATGGTGGTGCCCGGGACTGGACCGGCGAGCTCGCCGTCCTCACCGACGACGATCATGTGCTGGAACATGAGCCCCGCCTTCTCCTCGATGGTCATGCGGTCGAGGAGGTCCGTGACGCGGTCCTCGAGCGGGACGGCCGGGTCGCGGTACGGCTCGTCGGTGCTCGGGGTGGTGCTGGAGCTGGAGCTGGTGCTCGGGGTGGTGCTGGTCATCGGACGCCCTTCACGCGGTAGACGAGGAGCGCACCCACTGCTGCGACGAGCGCTCCGAGGAGGAACCAGGTGCTGTAGCCGCCGAACGGCAGCGCGGCACCGGCGGCGATCACGGCCGGGGCGACCGCGGGGGCGATCGACTGCGGCAGCGCGTTCGCGATGTTGAGGACACCGAGGTCCTTCGCCCGGTCTGCCTCGTTCGGCAGGACCGAGGTCGCGAGGGCGAGGTCGACGGCGAGGTACGAGCCGAAGCCGATGCCGATGAGGGCCTCGGCGGCGTAGAGCACGCCGAGCGACGGGGCGAACGCCAGCACGACGAGGCCGGCGACCATGATGAGGCCCGCCGCGGCGACGAACGGTCGGCGCATCCCGATCCGGTCACTCAGGGCACCGCCGACGATGCTCGCCGCGACCATGCCGATCACGCTGCACACGTTCGCGAGCAGGATGACCCCGGCGACCTGGTCATCGGGGACCGCGAACCGCTCGAGCACGAAGAACGCCAGGTAGGACCCGATGCCGGTGTAACCGAAGAACATCAGGAAGCGGCTGAGCCAGTTCCAGGCGAAGTCCGGGTTCTTGCGGGGGTTGAAGACGAACGAGCCGAAGAAGCCGCGCAGGTCGAACGGCGGCCGCTCGTCCGGACGGGCTCGGCGGTCCTGCAGCACTGCCGCGAAGAGCAGGCAGCCGAGGAGCGCGATGATGCCGGGCACCGCGAACCGGAGCACGTCGCTCGGCAGCAGCGCCACCGAGGCCGACCCGACCAGGATCGCGAGCGGGGTGCCGATGCCCATGATGCTGGAGGCGCGTCCGCGCTGGCGCTCCGGGACCTGGTCGGGCATGGTCGCGGTCACCGCAGCGAGGGCGGCGTTGAACGCAGCCTGTGCCAGGCACCACCCGACGAGCACGAGGGCGACGCTGTTCGCGACCCCGATGAGGACGAGTGCGAGGGTGCCGACCACGGCGCCGCCGACGATCCACGGGCGCCGGCGGCCGAAGCGGGACAGCGTGCGGTCGGACAGGCGCCCGGCGAGCGGGTTCGCGAAGAGGGCGAACAGCGCGCCGACCGCGGCGACGAGGCCGAGCGCACCGGGAGCGGCCTGCACGCCGACGAGGTCGACGAGCTTCAGCTGCAGGCCGACGAGTGCCGGGGTGAGGAGCGCCAGGAACACCGCGAAGGTCGCGACGCCGAGTGAGGGGATGTACCCCCGGGGAGCGCTGTCGACGGTCGGGGAGACCGTCGTCATCGGGACGGCGGTGCGGCGAGGAGCGGGGGAGGTGTCGGGGGCGGGGGTCGTCATCGTTGACTCCATAGACTCGGGTTCCGCCCGCTGCAGTGCGGGCGGGGTGAGCGTAACACCAGTTTTTACCGAGTGGTCAATAATCACGACGATCATGACGAGGAGTCCCATGAGCGAGGCCGTCGAGCGGACCCTGAGTGCGAAGGGCCGGGCCCGTCGCGATCAGATCATCGAGGTCGCCGGACGCCTGTTCGGGCAGCGCGGGTACGGTTCCGTCTCCCTCCGCGACATCGCGACCGAGGCCGGCATCACGCACCCGCTGCTCGTGCACTACTTCCGGTCGAAGGAGGAGCTGCTGCACGCGGTCATCGAATCGTGGCGGGAGCGGGCTGCACGGCACGGGCTCGTCGACGCCGAGGGCTACGAGGGCCTCCCGTCGCGGGTCGTCGAACTCGCCGAGGAGAACGCCGAGGTCCCCGGGTACATCGCCCTGTTCGCCGGGCTGTCGTCTGACGCGGTCGACCCCGAGCACCCTGCGCACGAACTCTTCCTCGACCAGTACCGGACGGTGTACGAGTCGCTCTTCGCGTTCTTCCGACACGAGGAGGCCCGGGGCGCGCTGCGGCACGGCGTCGATCCCTCGGTCGCGGCGCGCAGCCTCATCGCCCTCGAGGACGGCGCCCAGGTGCAGTGGCTCTACCACTCTGACGAGGTCGACGTCCCCGAGCTGGTCCGGGCCTACCTCGAGCTGGTGCTCGTCGACCCGTTCCCCGCGCGCTCCTGACCCCGTCCCCGTGGGAACCCGGGCTGCCGCTGCGGGCGGTCCCGGTGGACGCGTCGCGGTGTGCGCCGTTGCACACCGCGACGCGGGTCGGCCAGCCACGCGGGCTGGTGCGCCGAGCCTAGGGGCGTTCGGCCGTGGCGGGGACGCCGCGCGACGGAGTCGTGCGGGATGCCGAACGCGACCCTGTGGTTCGGCGCACCGCGGGCGGTGGGGTCGCCGCCTGTCGAGCTGCGCCGGTCTGGCGGAGGTGGGGCGCGCCTCCAGGCCAGGTGTGGCGGACGCGTGGCGTGGGTGCTGCCGACTCGGTGCGACGTCGTCGATGTCGTACGACTGCGGTGGTGTCGCTCCCGCGCGTCTGCAACCACCCGCGCGTGCAACGAACGACGAAGCCGATGTCGTACGACATCGGCTTCGTCGTTCCGGCTCGACACCGCGCGACGGCGACCGGCCACCGGCCACCGCAGCCCAGCCTCAGGCGCCGGCCAGCGCCCCCATCTCGCCGACCACGCCACGCAGGCGGGCGGCGAGCTCCTCGGTGCTCCGCACGGTCTCCCGGTGCGCCACCTCGGACAGCGCCGACATGACGAGCGCGACCGCTGTCCGGGCGGTCTGCTCGTCCGTCCGCGATGCGACGACGGCCAGCATCGACTGCCGCGACTCGGCCATCCACTGCATGACCATCGGGGTCATCTCGGGGCGGAGCACGAGCAGCTCCTTCATCCGGCGGCGGTCCTGCGACAGCGGCACGGTCCGCGCGACGAGCCCGCAGAGGTCGTCGACCAGACGTCCATCGGCCGCTGCGAACCACTCGGCTGCGGCGGGCGGGACCTCGACGGTGTCGAGCCCGAGCGCCGCGTGCGCCTTCGACGTGAAGTAGTTGAAGAAGGTGCGCGGCGACACGTCCGCGTCGGCGCAGATCTGCTCGACGGTGACCCCGTCGAGGCCGTTCGCCGAGACGAGGGTGAGGGCGGCGTCGTGCAGGGCCTGCCTCGTCTGCTGCTTCTTGCGCTCGCGCAGCGTGCACGGCTCCGTTGCCGTGGCCGCTGCCGGTGTGGTGATCACGTGGTCTCCCTGGGTGCAGGTGGTGCGGGTGGTGCTGGTGGTGGATGGGGCGCCCGCCCGGAAAGGGGGCACGGACGGACGCCCCGGTCGGTCACCGACGCTGGGTCGGCGTGGATCCGGTCATCGGACCGGTGAAGGAGCCCGCCTCGGCGGCAGCCATGCCGGCGGACGCTTCGAGTTCGGCCTCGGCGTCCGGCTCGTCCGACGACGACCCGGCGGCGTCGGCACGCTCCTGCAGGGCGGAACGCTGGCGCAGCGGCGGCACCCGGAAGAACCAGGTGAGGACGAAGGCGAGCAGGATGACGCCGAGTCCGACCCAGTAGATCGTCACGGACGAGGCGTTGAAGCCCGCCATGAACGGTCGGGTGAGGCGGCTGTCGGCACCGGTCAGGAACGAGGTGTCGTTCGTGCTGGTGGCGCTGTCGTTCTGCGTGCTGCCGTCGTCGATCTTCTTCGCGAGGTCGGGGGTGAGCTCGTCGACCCAGTACTCCCGCTGCGACGCGTTGGACCAGTCGACCGACACGGTGCCGTCCTGCACGCTGGCGTGCGCCTTGTCCGCGACCTGCTCGAGGGCGGACTGCTCGGCCGCGGGCGTCGTGGCCCGGACCTGCTGGTCGATGGCGGCCTGCGCCGAGGCGGCGGGGAGGGCACCGGCGGCGACCTGCTGCTGCACGGCCGCGGTGACCTGCTGGGTGACGGCGGCGTCGGCGGCCTGCTTCGCCGTCGCCGAGGCGTCGTCGAGCTGCGCCTGCACGGTCTTCGTCAGCGGGGTGACGACGGGCGTCCAGATCTTGTCCATGGCGCCCTGGTTGGCCTTCGCGCTGGCGACGGTCGGGTTGAGCGCGGCGTCGAGCGCCGGGCCGAGGTCCTTCTCGTTCGCGGTGGCGCTGAGGATGTTCGCCGGCATCACCGAGAACAGGATCGACAGCAGGACGGCGGTGCCGAGCGTTCCACCGATCTGGCGGAAGAACGTGGCGGACGACGTCGCGACGCCCATGTCACGCGCTTCGACGGAGCCCTGCGACGCGAGGGTCAGCGACTGCATGACCGACCCGAGCCCGAGGCCGATGAGGAACATGCCGATCATCAGGAACCAGAGCGGCTTGTCGATCGTCATGAACGTCAGGACGACGTAGCCGACGGACACCAGGCCGGTGCCGATCACCGGGAAGATCCGGTAGCGCCCGACGCGGGCGACGATCTGACCGGACGTGATCGAGGCGATCATGAGGCCACCGACGAGGGGCAGGGTCGCGAAGCCGGACTCGGTCGGGGAGAGACCGACGACGATCTGCAGGTAGAGCGGGATGGTCAGCATGGCGCCGAACATCGCGAAGCCGACGAGGAAGCCGATGACGGTCGCCATCGAGAAGGTGCCCGAGCGGAAGAGCTTCAGCGGGATGATCGCCGCGTCGCCCATCTTCGATTCGATGAGCAGCAGGCCGACCAGCCCGACGACGCCGACGACGTAGCAGGCGATGGCGGCGGGGGAGCCCCAGCCCCAGGTGCGGCCCTGCTCGGCGACGAGCAGGAGCGGGACGAGGGTGACGATGACCGCCGTGGCGCCCCACCAGTCGACCTTGGGCTTGTCGGCCTTGTCGTGCACCTTCGGCAGGTGCAGGAACACGATCACCATGATGAGTGCGGCGATGCCGATCGGCACGTTGATGAGGAGCACCCAGCGCCACCCGGTGATCCACAGGATCTCGGAGGTACCGGCGAGCAGACCGCCGATGAGCGGGCCGATCACGGAGGAAATGCCGAACACGGCGAGGAAGTACCCCTGGTACTTGGCGCGCTCGCGCGGGGCGAGGATGTCGCCCATGATCGCCAGCGGCAGCGACATCAGCGCACCCGCACCGATGCCCTGGACGGCGCGGAAGCCGGCGAGCATGAGCATCGAGGTGGACATCGACGACAGGACGGCGCCGAGGATGAAGACGACGATGCCGAAGATGTAGAGGGGGCGCCGACCGAAGATGTCGGAGAGCTTGCCGTAGATCGGCGTCGCGATGGTCGACGTGATGAGGTAGGCCGTGGTGACCCACGCCTGCTGGTCGAGGCCGTGCAGGTCGTCACCGATCGTCCGGATCGCCGTGCCGAACACCGTCTGGCCGAGGGACGACAAGAACATGCCCGCCATCAGGCCGTAGATCACGAGGAGGATCTGGCGGTGGGTCATGAGCGGCTGCTGGCCGGGGGCGCCGGAGGCTGTGGTGGCCTCGGTCGCGTGCCGGCCGTGCTGCACCGTGACGGGTGCGGTGGCGGTCATCGAACTCCTTTTTCGTGCTGTGAAACTTTGCAGACCGCGCAACGCTACATCGATTGCTTCCAGCAAGCAACTAAATGTGCCCACTACGCTGGCAGCGTGACCGACGACCGGGACGACGCCGAACGGCTCCTCCGCGCCCAGCTCGACCGGCTGTGGGTGCGGCAGACCCTCCGCTCCTCGCTCATCGAGTCGCGCGGCGGGCTCGACCCCACGGCGCGCGTGATCCTGCGGGCCGTCGACCACTTCGGCGCCGTCCGCTCGATGGCGATCTCGGACGCGACCGGTCTGTCCCGCCCGGTGATCAGCCGCCGGGTCGCATCGCTCGTCGACTCGGGCTACCTCGGCACGACGCCCGATCCCGCCGACGGACGGGCCAGCCTCGTCTCGATCGCCCCCGCCGGACGGAAGCTGCTCGACACGCTCGACGTCGCCGGAGCCGAGGTCTTCGACGACCTCACGCACGCGTTCGCCACCGGGGAGCTGCACACGCTCGCGGGGCTCCTCGCGCGCCTCAACGACCGTGCCGACGCCGTGCTCGGCATCGGCGCGACCGCGCCGAGCGACCCGGCCTGAGCACGCGGGCGACGGTCGACAGGTGCCCACCGGCAGGCCTGGAGGCGCCGTTCGGGCCCGCCCCGTTCCTGACGTCCGTCACTGCTGACGGCGGAATCGAGATACCGTTTGAGCATGAGCACGGACACCGCCACCACCACTGAGACCCTCGACGACGGGCCAGTGGTGACCTTCGCCGACCTCGGCCTGAGCGATGCTGTGCTCAAGGCCGTCAAGGACATAGGCTACGAGACCCCTTCCGCCATCCAGGAAGCCACCATCCCCACCCTTCTCGCCGGCCGCGACGTCGTCGGCCTCGCGCAGACCGGAACCGGCAAGACCGCGGCGTTCGCGCTGCCGATCCTGTCCCGCATGGAAGCGGGCAGCAAGGTGCCGCAGGCGCTCGTGCTGTCCCCGACCCGCGAGCTCGCCCTGCAGGTCTGCGAGGCGTTCGAGCAGTTCGCGTCGCACATGAAGCACGTGCACGTGCTGCCCGTCTACGGCGGCCAGGCGTACGGCGTGCAGCTGTCCGCCCTGCGCCGCGGTGTCGACGTCGTCGTCGGTACCCCTGGTCGCATCATGGACCACATCGCCAAGGGCACCCTCGACCTGTCCGAGCTGAAGTACCTCGTCCTCGACGAGGCCGACGAGATGCTCAAGATGGGCTTCGCCGAGGACGTCGAGACGATCCTCGCGGAGACCCCGGACGAGAAGCAGGTCGCGCTGTTCTCGGCCACGATGCCGGCGCAGATCCGTCGCATCTCGCAGCAGTACCTGTCCGACCCCGCCGAGATCACCGTCAAGACGAAGACGAAGACCGCGGCCAACATCACGCAGCGCTACCTCATGGTGTCGTACCCGCAGAAGGTCGACGCCCTGACCCGCATCCTCGAGGTCGAGGACTTCGAGGGCATGATCGTCTTCGTCCGCACGAAGAGCGAGACCGAGACCCTCGCCGAGAAGCTCCGTGCCCGTGGCTACGCCGCCGCAGCCATCAGCGGTGACGTCGCACAGGCCCAGCGCGAGCGCACGGTGAACCAGCTGAAGTCCGGCAAGCTCGACATCCTCGTCGCGACCGACGTCGCCGCCCGCGGCCTCGACGTCGACCGCATCACGCACGTCGTGAACTTCGACATCCCCGTCGACATCGAGTCCTACGTGCACCGCATCGGTCGCACCGGTCGCGCCGGCCGCAAGGGCGACTCGATCAGCTTCGTCACCCCGCGTGAGCGCCGCCTGCTCTCGGCGATCGAGCGCCACACCAAGCAGCCGCTCACGCAGATGCAGCTCCCGACGATCGAGGACGTCAACGAGACCCGCCTCACCCGCTTCGACGACGCCATCACCGCGGCGCTCGAGCAGCAGGACCGGATCTCGGCGTTCCGCGACATCATCGCGCACTACGTCGACCACCACGACGTCCCCGCCGACGACGTCGCCGCTGCGCTGGCCGTCGTGGCCCAGGGTGAGGACCCGCTCCTGCTCGACCCGAAGGCGGACGAGCTGCGCAACCGCGTCGACCGTGACGGCCGGGGCAGCGATCGCCGCGACCGCGACGACGACCGCGGCGGCCGTGAGGACCGCGGCCCGCGCCGCTCGCAGCCGATGACCGCCTACCGCATCGAGGTCGGCCGTCGCCACCGGGTCGAACCGCGTCAGATCGTCGGTGCGCTCGCGAACGAGGGCGGTCTCCGCCGCGACGACTTCGGCGCGATCCGCATCCAGCCGGACTTCTCCATCGTCGAGCTGCCGACCGACATGGACCGCGGCGTGCTCGACCGCCTGACGGACACCCGGATCAGCGGGAAGCTCATCGAGATCAAGCCGGACCGCCGTGGTGGCGGTGGCGGTGCTCGTCGCTTCGACCGTGACGACCGTGGGCCCCGTGCGCCGCGCGACGACCGCGGGCCGCGCGCCCCGCGTGAGGACCGCGACGACCGGTCGGAGCGCAAGCCCCGCCACTGAGCCGACCTGCGCGTCCCGCAGCACCCCGCACGGGCGTTGCGGGATGGCGCACGTCGGACTCCTCGGGACCGCACGATCGATCCCGGACGCCCCGCACCCTCCCCGCACGGTGATGTGATACCCGAAGCCGTGGCGCAGGGATCCGCGGAGACGACAGGGGATCGACCGTGTACAAAGCCGTACTCACCGTCGCTGCGGCGGCGGCGCTCGTCATCGGGGGAGTGACGCCAGCAGTGGCCGCACCCCCGTCGAGGCTCCCGGGAGCCCCGACCGCCGTGCAGGTCAGCGGAGCCGGAGACGGCGCGACCCTCACCTGGAACGCACCCCGGGCCGGGGCAGCCGTGACGGGGTGGAAGGTCGAGATCTCGCCGTCCTCCCGGCAGCCGGACCACGGCGTCGACCGCCTGCCCGCGGTCGCCCGCTCCGACCGGTTCGGTGACCTCGTCGCCGGCACCCGGTACTCGCTGACCGTCCGTGCGTCGGGTGCGAAGGGCTGGGGCCCAGCCGTCCACGTCCGCTACGCCGCCCCGCGCTCGACGACCGTCGCGCAGTCGCTCTACGCGCTCGACACCTCCGGGTCCGTCGTGCGGTTCCCGACCTCGGGCACCGGCACGGCGAAGACCGTCGCGGCAGCCGGCACCGGGTTCACTGCCGACGACATCGGTGACGTCTTCGTCCCGTCGGCCGACCGGACCTCGATCCTGCTGTACCCGGCGGGTGGCGGCGCAGCTCGCACCCTCGCGACGGGCCTGCACCTCACCGCCGACCTCCGCTCGGACGTCGCCGGCAACCTGTACTGGATCGACTCGGTGACCGGGAACGTCGACCGACTGCCGGTCAAGGGGAGCGTCGCGCAACCCTGGCTGTCCTTCGGGACCCCGGCGAGCGGGGCCACTGACTCGTACTGGGCCGTCGGTCGTGACGGCACGGTCTCGACGTGGGCCAGCAACCCGGGCGGCGCCTCGGTGAAGACCGCCTCGCCGTCGGGAGTCGTGACCACCCGGGTCGTGACGCCGGGGACGAGCGGCGTGATCGGCTACGTCCGCGCCGTCATCGCCGACGCCCACGGCGACCTCTACTACAGCTGGCAGTCGCCGGGCGCTTCCGGAGCCTTCATCTGGTGGGTCCTGCGTGCCGGCACGACCGTCCCGGTCTCGGCCGAGCCGCGGCTCGCGTTCGAGTACGGCGCGACCAACGGGGAGACGTTCTCGCTCCTGCAGTCCAAGGAGTGGTGCACCAGTCCCGCCGAGTACCGTCCGCCGGGCTGTGGGGTCGACAAGAGCATCGTCGATCTGGTCGTCCGCTCCGCCGGCGGCACGACGGTGACGAAGCACGTGACGGGGCTCACCGCGGGCGACCGCGGTGCGAACGTCGGTGCGTCCGACCGGGCCGGTGACGTGTTCGCGGACATCGCCGGTGGCCCGTCCGCGGGACTCTGGCGGGTGCCCGCCGCTGGCGGGGCTGCGCAGCGGCTCTCGTCGGCGCAGTACTCGTCGCTGCTGGTGGTCTGACAGGACCCACGCACGGACTGGAGGCACGGTGCGGGCTCGCACCGTGCCTCCCGTCCGTCACACGGCGAGCCCGGCCACCGTCCGGCGGCAGACCTCGTCCCACGGCGTCGGCTCCATGCCGAAGAACGCGCGGCTCTCGTGGTCGTCGATCACGTACGGGGCCGTCCACTGGTAGCTCATCTCGGCGATCTCGCGCATCATCGGCACCACGAACCCGACGGTGCGGAACAGCCCCGCCGGAAGCCGACGCACCGTCACGGGCGGCTTCCCCGCTGCGGCCAGCATCTCGGTGAGCGCCTGCCGCTGCGACCGTGCCGCGTTGCTCGGCACCATCCAGGTGCGCCCGTGGGCACGCTCGTCCGCCGCGGACGCGACGAGCATCCGTGCGACGTCGAGCACGTCCGTGAAGCTGTGTGGCAGGTCGGTCCGGCCGACCATCGACACGGCCTTCCCCTGCAGCGCGGCGGGGAGGACGCGCGTGATGTGCCCGTTCTCGCCGATGCCGGGGCCGACGTAGTCCGCGGCGCGGACCTCGACCGTGCTGACCCGGCCGGCTTCGTGCGCGGCGAGGGCATCGGCCCAGAGGCGTGCACGGAGGACGCCCTTGTGGTCGGTCGCGGCGTCCGGGAGTCCGGGGTGCATCGGGCCGTCGACGGGGCCGTACGGGTAGAGGTTGCCGGTGATCGCGTAGACCGCCCCGGTGCGCTCGGCGGCGGTGAGCAGGGACGAGGCGAGTGGCGGCCAGACCTGGTCCCACTGCGTGTAGCTCCCCGGGTTCGCGCAGTTGTAGAGGACCGCGGCGCCCTCGGTCGCCCGGGTGAGCGCGTCGACGTCGGAGGCGTCGAGGGCGACGTGCCCCACTGCCTCCAGGCCGGTGTCGCGACCCGAGCGGGTGGCGACCGTGACGCGTTCGCCGCGCTCGGCGAGGAGGGCGGCGACGTGGCGGCCCACCGGGCCGGCGCCGATGACGACGTGGTGACGGGACATGGGTTCCTGCTTTCCTCGGTGGTGCTGGAGTGTCGACCGCTTTGGAGAGCACCGCTCTCTGAGAGCAGCATGCACCGATCGACCATCGATTGCAAGAGCACTGCTCTCATTTGTGTGCGGTGCTCTCTCATGGCATGGTTGGGGGATGCCACCGACCGCACGCGAGCTCGCCCGAGAGACGGTCCGCGCCGGGATCCTCGCCGCGGCTCGCGCCCGGCTCACCGCCGAGGGGCCGTCCCAGCTGAGCCTCCGCGCGGTCGCCCGCGACGTCGGCCTGGTCTCCTCCGCCGTGTACCGCTACTTCCCGAGTCGCGACGACCTGCTCACCGCACTGCTCATCGCCGACTACGACGAGCTCGGCGCTCGCGTGCAGGCGGCCGACGCCGCAGCCGGTCCGGACGCCGGCAGGCGCTGGGTCGCGGTCTGCCGGGCGATCCGGACGTGGTCGGTCGACCACCCGGGGGACTTCGCGCTGCTGTTCGGCTCGCCCGTTCCCGGGTACGTCGCGCCGCGCGAGACGGTCGAGCCCGCCTCGCGCACGACGCTGACGCTCGTGCGCGTGGTCGCCGACGCGACAGCGGCTCGTGCGGACGCGGCCGGTCCGGCCGGTCCGACCGGTTCGTCCGACCCGGTCGGTTCGTCCGGTTCGTCCGGTTCGTCCGGGAGGCACGGATCACCCACCGCGCCGACGGCGGCTCCCGGGGCGGTCGGCCCGTCGGTCGCCGACGGCGTCCGGTCCCTGCGGGAGTTCGGCTTCGACCTGCCGGAAGAGGTCCTCGTCCGCACCCTGATGGCGTGGACGACGGTGTTCGGGACGGTCTCGTTCGAGCTGTTCGGGCACTTCGTCGGCTCCGTGTCGGACGGCGCGGCGTACTTCGACCAGGTCGTCGCACGACTCGCCGACGACCTCGGGTTCGCGGCGACGTTCGACTGACGGTGGGGACTCGTCCGCGCCACGCTGTGGACGGATCCCGCTCGTCCCCAGATCGGGGCGGGCGGCTGACAGGAGCCCGGTTCCTCCGGTAGACAGGTCCCTACGCCCAGGTCGCACCCGACGACCGGAGCGGACGATCCGAACGCCGGCACCTGGAACCGGCACGGACCGGAACCACCACCTCGGGCGCGCCGTGTCCGGGGGACCGCGCGGATCAGGGAGGCACGCTTGCGAGGCAGGACCTTCGGCGACGCCGCGGACGGCACTGCCGGCGAGGGGGCTCGTCGGTGACCGCGCTCGACCTCAGTCGGCAGGACCACCGGCGGCTGACCACCGGCACCGCACGCCGCCGTCTCGTCGCCGTGCGGACCGTCGCCCTGCTCGCCTCCGTCGCCGGCGTGAACTACATCGTCTGGCGCTGGGCCGCCTCGGTGAACTGGCACTCGTGGTGGATCGCGGTGCCGCTCATCCTCGCCGAGACGTACAGCGTCATCGACTCACTGCTGTTCGCGTTCGGGGCGTGGAGGCTCCGCGAACGCGGTGAGCCACCGACGAAGCCCTCGTCCGACGTCACCGTCGACGTCTTCATCACGACCTACAACGAGCCCGTCGAACTCGTCGTCCGGACCGCACGCGCGGCGAAGGCGATCACGCACCCGCACAGCACCTGGATCCTCGACGACGGCAACCGCCCGGAGATGCGGGCGGCGGCCGAGTCGCTCGGCATCGGCGTGATCACCCGCGGCGCCGACTGGGTCGACCGTCCCCGGCACGCCAAGGCCGGCAACCTCAACAACGCCCTCCTCTCGACGCAGGGTGAGTTCCTGCTCATCCTCGACGCCGACCAGGTGCCGGATCCGTCGATCCTCGACCGCACCCTCGGGTACTTCAAGGACCCCCGGATGGCCCTCGTGCAGACGCCGCAGTGGTTCGAGAACGTGCCCGAGGCGGACCCGCTCGGCAGCCAGGCCCCGCTCTTCTACGGCCCCATCCAGCAGTCGAAGGACGGCTGGAACGCCGCGTTCTTCTGCGGCTCGAACGCCATCCTCCGGCGCGAGGCGCTGATGCAGCTCGGCGTGACCCGCTACGTGCGCGAGGTCGAGGCCTCCGTCGCCCGGACCCTGAAGACCTCGCGGAAGCTCCTCGCTCGGTCGCGCGAGACCGAGACCGACCCGCGGGTGCTCGGCGCGCTCGACGAGGCCGAGGCCGTCATCGACCGCGCACGCGACCAGGTGCAGCGGGGCGAACCACTCGGTGACGTCACGTACGACTTCCAACGCGGGATCGACGCCATCGCCTTCCGGTTCGCCGCGTCCGACCTCGAAGCCGTCCGGAACGACCTGCAGGAACTCGCGGCGATGTCGACCGACGCCAACACCTTCGCCGGGCTCGACGACGCCGCGCTCGACGTGCTCGGGAAACGTGACGCCTCGCCGGTCGCCGCGATCGAGTCCATCGCCGTGCTGGCCCGCGCGCTCGACGTGAACCGTGACGACGAGGCCCAGCCGATCATGCCGTTGGCGACGATCTCGGTCACCGAGGACATGGCGACCGCGATGCGCCTGCACGGACTCGGCTGGAAGTCCGCCTACCACGACGAGATCCTCGCGACGGGCCTCGCGCCCGAGGACCTGCCGACCATGCTCGTGCAGCGGCTCCGCTGGGCGCAGGGCACCATGCAGGTGTTCTTCCGCGAGAACCCGCTCGTGCAGAAGGGCCTGTCGTGGGGGCAGCGCCTCATGTACTTCTCGACGATGTGGAGCTACCTGTCCGGGTTCGCCGCGATCGTCTACATCGCGGCCCCGGTGCTCTGCCTGTCGTTCGGCGTCGTCCCCGTCCAGGCGTACAGCGTCGACTTCTTCGCCCGGCTCATCCCGTTCCTGGTGCTCAACCAGCTGCTGTTCTGGGTGGTGGCCGCCGGCAGACCGACATGGCGCGGGCAGCAGTACTCGCTCGCGCTCTTCCCGGTGTGGATCGAGTCGGTCACCAGCGCGTTCGCGAACGTGTTCCGGGGCAAGCCGCTCGGCTTCCGGGTCACCCCGAAAGTCCGTGACGAGTCCGAGCAGAAGCCACGGTGGGACCTCGTCAAGCCGCAGCTCATCGCGATGGGGGCACTGGTCGCCGCACTCGTGCTCATCGGGATCCGCTACCTGACCGGCCAGGCCTCCGGCATCGCCCCGCTCGTCAACACCGCGTGGGTCGTCTTCGACCTCTGCATCTTCAGCATCGTGATCCGTGCCGTCCGCTACCGGGGGCCCGGAACCGTCCAGTCCGAACACGAGTCCAGCACCGCCGGAGGACCCCTGTGAGCAGCGCCCGCACCCAGTTCGACGTCCCCGCGGTCGTTGCGTCCCTCGACACCGTGCAGGACCGCTTCGGCCAGTGGTGGGACACCCTCGGGATCGACGACGTGCGGCTCCGGTTCGGCCTCGAGACCGCGGTCGCCGAGATCGCGGCGAACATCGTCGAGCACACCCGTCGCACCGACCAGCAGGCGGGTCGGCGCTACACCGTGCAGCTCGACGCCACCGATCGTGAGCTCGTCGCGGTCCTCACCGACAATGGTCTGCCGGCCGACGTCGACCTCGCCGCGGTCACCATGGCCGACGTCGACGAGGAGTCCGGGCGGGGGTTGGCGCTCGCCATCGCCGCCCTGGACCGGCTCGAGCACCAGCACGCGGGTGGGCACAACATCTGGACGCTGGCGTGCACTCGATGAGGTCCCTGGTGGCCCGCGTGGTCGCCTTCCTCGTGGTGATCGGCACGCTCCTGCTCGGCGGTGCGCTCCCCGCGTCGGCCGTGCAGGCGTCGACCGCAGCCGCCGTGGCCCCGGCCTCGGGGACGACGTGGTTCGGTCCGGACCTCGACTGGGGTGACGACGCCCCCGACGGGTACGCCGGCCGGCTCGGCGCCACCCCGTCGATGTACGGCGTCGACGTCGACTACCCCCTCACCGGCAGTGCGCGGAAGGAACTCCTCCGCGCGACGCGGGCAGCGGCGGCCCAGGGGGCGGTCCTGGTCGTGAGCCTCGACCCGGCCCGGTCCCTCCGCTCCCTCGACTCCGCGGACGCCCGGTCCGCGAACGCCCTCTTCGAGGAGGTCCACGAGCAGTACGACACCCAGGTGCTCGTGCGGTTCGCCCCGCAGATGAACGGCACGTGGGTGCGGTGGGGTCAGCAGCCGACGCAGTACGTCAAGGCGTTCCGAGCCCTCGCCACGGCGGTGCACGGCGGCAGCTCCGGCGCCCTGATGGTCTGGTCGCCCTCGTACGGCGCCGGGTACCCGTTCGGTGAGTCCGCGGGGCGCCTGCAGGACCTGTCCGCGACCGACGTGGCGAAGCTCGACACGAACGGTGACGGAGCGCTGACCGCGGCGGACGACCCCTACGAGCCGTACTGGCCGGGCGACTCGGCGGTCGACTGGGTCGGGCTGTCGATGTACTCGTTCGGCAAGGGCAAGGCGACCGAGGCAGCGGGCCGCGACGTGCCGCTCACCCGGAACGACGTCCCCGACGCCGGCGAGGTCGACGCACGCTTCGACGAACGGTGGGGCTACGAGCAGCCGCAGCCGGGGAACTTCTACGACCGGTTCGCCGCCGCGGACGACCGCCCGATGCTCCTCGACACCGGCGCGCTGTACGTCCACTCGCTGCGGGGCGACGCCGAACTGTCCGTCAAGCAGGGCTGGTGGCGGCAGGTCCTCGGCGCCGTGCAGGACCGACCGCTCATCCGGGGTGTCACGTTCCTCGAGACGAACCGGCGCGAACCCGAAGCAGGTGGACGGGTCGCCGACTGGCGCGACACGGCGGTGCCGGGCATCGCCGGCTCGTTGCGCACCGACCTCGAGCAGGCGGGGCACTTCGTGTTCGGTCCGGTGACCGACCGGGTGACGCCCCAGGCCGGTGCCGCGGCGACCGACCAGCAGTACGACACCGGCGGCGACCAGATGGCGTGGATCGTCTGGTGCGCGGTGGGCCTGGCGATCGTGTTCCTGCTGAGCGGGGTGTTCGGCCGACTGCTGCCGAGCTGGCGGTACCCGGACGACGGCAAACCCGGCCGTGACCTCCGGCTCGACCTGTTCCGCGGCTTCATCATCCTCGCGGTGGTGATCACCCACATCGAGATCGGCGGCCCGTACTCGTACATCACGCTGCACGCCGTCGGGGCGATCACCGGCGCCGAGATGTTCGTGTTCCTGTCCGGCATGGTCCTCGGCATGACGTACCCGTTCGCCATCAAGAAGTTCGGCGAGTGGGCGGCTGCGGTCGGGGCGTGGAAGCGGGCGCGCAAGCAGTACCTCGTCACGCTCGGGGTGATCCTCGTCGTCTTCGCGCTGAGCTTCGTCCCGTTCCTGAACACCGACGCGATCACGACCTTCACCGACCGGGGTACCGGCACCGGCGGCGTCGGTGCCGAGGGTCGTGTCTACGACCTCTACCCGAACGCGATGCAGCTGCTGGCCTACCCGCCGCCCTGGTACGCCATCCGGCAGTTCCTGCTGCTCGAGATGGGACCGTGGCCGTTCAACATCATGGGCCTCTTCGTGGTGCTGAGCCTGTTCATCCCGGTGTTCATGTGGGTGATCCGCCGCGGCTTCTGGTGGGCGCTCCTCGTCGTCAGCTGGGCGCTGTACGTCTTCCAGGCGGTCAACCCCGACTTCCGGCCGCTGAACTCGCAGTTCGAGTCGGTCTTCCCGCTGCTCACCTGGCAGGTCGTGTTCACGCACGGGCTCGTGCTCGGGTACTACCGGCGGCAGATCATCGGCGCGCTCACCGGGCGGCTCGGCAAGGTGCTGATCGGCATCGGGATCGGCGGGTACGCGCTGTTCCTCGTGTACGTGTGGGCCGGCAACCAGTTCGGGTTCGTGCCGGCGCCGTTCCCCGCGTCGATGTACGACCAGCTGTACAACACGGCGTACCAGCGCGTCGACCTGCAGTGGGGCCGCCTGGTCGACATCGCGTTCTTCGCGATCGTGTCGTACGCGATCCTGACGGTGTTCTGGAAACCGATCGCGACGGTGATCGGCTGGCTCTGGATCCCGATCGGGCAGGCCAGTCTCTACGTGTTCGTCTGGCAGGTGTTCTTCGCGCTCGCGATCGCGTCGATCCCCGGCCTCGACTGGGGCAACCCCTGGATCGGCTTCGCGACCCACAGCCTGCTGATCCTCCTCGCCTGGTACATGGTGCGGAAGAAGTTCCTCTTCGCGGTCATCCCGCGCTGACGCGCGACGGGATGCGATCGCACCACGTGCGGTGGACCGACCGGAACGGACTGGAGGCGCGGTGCCAGCTGGCACCGCGCCTCCAGTCCGTCACCTGGTCGCGTCAGCCGAGGGCGGCCGCATCCGGCGAACCGGTCGCGAGCGCACCACGGACCGATTCCCACGACGCGAGCCGCTCGCGGATCGCGTCGTCCCGCTCGGCCTCGAGTGCCGCCGCGTGTGCCTGTTCGAGCACCTCGTCGATGACGATCCGGTGACCCGACCGGGCGGACGCGATCGCGGCGTCGACCATCGTGAGGCTCATCACGTTGCCGTGCACCTCGCCGTCCGGGGTCTCACCGGACCGGACCGCGCGGACGAACGACGCGAGCGAACCGGCGATCTCGTTGCCGACGCTCGGAGCCGTCTCCGGGCTGCCGGGGGTGCCGTCCAGGTCGCTCCACGGGTCGTGGTCGCCGTCCCAGAGCGCGGTGCCCGCCGCTCCGGAGGCGCGCCAGTCGCCGTTCCAGGACGTCTCCGCGCCCGGGGCGCACCACGAGCCGTCGTAGACGTACCGGACGTCGTCCTCGAACGCGAAGACCGCGGCCGCGGCGGCGTCGCCGCGGTACCAGGACCACGACGGGTTCCACGACTCGCAGTACACCGAGACCGGGTCCCGCTCGAGCACGTACCGCGCGGAGTCGAACGCGTGGATCGCCATGTCGAGCAGCAGGACGTCGTCCATCTCCTCGCGGAAGCCACCGAAGTGCGGGGCCTTCGCGAAGCGCGTGCTGAGGCCGCCCACGGCACCGAGGGAGCGGACGTGCTGCCGGAACGCGACGAGCTGGTCGTTGTACCGGCGGGACTGCGACACCATGAACAGCTTGCCGGTGGCCTCGGCTGCGGCGGCCAGGGCGAGCGCCTCGGCGACCGTCTGCGCTGCCGGCTTCTCGCCGAGGACCGGGAGCCCGGCACGGAGGGCCTGGAGCGTGACCGGGTGGTGCGCGACGGGCACGGTGATGTCGAGCACGGCCTCGGCGCCCGTCTCGGCGGCGAGGATCGTCAGGTCGGTGCCGACCGGGATCCCGGGATCGCCCGCGACGGCGGCTCCGGCCCGGGCAGCATCGAGGTCCAGGTCGACGATGCCGACCAGTTCGACGTCCGGATCGGCGGCAACCGTGCTGAGCCAGGCGCGGCCCATCCCGCCCGCGCCGACCTGGAGGACGCGCAGCGCGCTCAAGCGGACACCTCCGCGTCCTCGACCGGGGCGTCGTCGAACGGGCCGCGGTAGTGCTGCCCGTCGAAGTACTCGCCGAGGTCGTAGCGGCGGAGCGTCGGGATCTCCCGCTCGCGCTCCGGTCGCGCCCACTCGGTGGCGTTCGCGATCACACGCCGGACGTCCTTGTGGTGGTACACGGGGAAGTCCTGGTCGCCCGGGGAGAAGTAGAAGATCTTCCCGAGGCCGCGGCGGTACGTCATGCCGCTCCGGAAGACCTCGCCGCCGGTGAAGCCCGAGATGAAGACGAGCTCGTCGGGGGTGGGGACGTCGAAGTACTCGCCGTACATCTCCTGCTCGGGGATGACGATCGGGTTCGGGACGCCGCGCGTGATGGGGTGCTGCGGGTTCACGGTCCAGACGAGCTCCTGGTCGTGCTCGCTGCGCCAGCGGAGGGTGCAGGTGGTGCCCATCAGCTTCCCGAAGATCTTCGACCAGTGGCCCGAGTGCAGCACCAGGAGCCCCATCCCCGAGAGGACGTGCTTGTGCACCCGGTCGACGACCGCGTCGTCGACGTCCTGGTGTGCCGCGTGGCCCCACCAGGTGAGCACGTCGGTCTGGCTGAGGACCTCGTCGGTGAGGCCGTGCTCGGGTTCCTGCATCGTCGCGGTGCGGACGACGGCGTCCGGGAGGTTCTCGCGGATGCCGTCGGCGATGGCACCGTGCATGCCGTCGGGGTAGCGGTCCGCCACGTGCTGCTCGACCTGCTCGTGGACGTTCTCGCCCCAGACGGTGATGCGGAGCGGGGTGGTGGAGGTGGTGTCGGTCATGTCGTTCGTTCTTCTTCCCTGACGAGGGTGGTTCGTGGATGGCGTACCCGCGCGGGGCGCCTCGGCGGCCCGTGCGGCTCGGGGACGGCGGTCACTTGACCGCGCCGCCGAGCGCGCCGGCGGAGATGTACTTCTGGGCGAAGACCAGCAGGACGGCCGCAGGCAGGGATGCCAGGACCGAGGTGGCCATGACGGGTCCCCAGTCGGTGACGTTCGAGCCGATGTAGTTGTAGATGCCGAGCGTGATCGGTCGGACGGCGGTCGTCGACGTCAGGGTCAGCGCGATGAGGAAGTCGCCCCAGGCACCGAGGAACGTGAACAGCGCCGCGGTGACGATGGCGTTCCGGCTGATCGGGACGACGATCGACACGAAGGCGCGGAAGTCGCTGGCGCCGTCGACGAGTGCGGCTTCCACCAGGCTCGGCGGGATCGACTCCATGAACGCCCGCATGAGCAGGATCGCGAAGGGGACCTGGACGGCGCTGTCCGCCAGGATCAGGCCGACGTAGCTGTTCAGCAGCCCGACGTTGTTGAACAGCGTGTAGAGCGCGTTCGCGATAACGATCGCCGGGATCATCTGGGTGATGAGCAGCACGAGCAGGAACACCCGTGTGCCGCGCATCCGGAAGCGGGCCAGGCCGTAGGCAGCCGGCGTGGCGACGACGAGCGTCAGCACGACCGTGCCGAGTCCGATGATCATGCTGGAGACGAAGTTCTGTCCCTGCTGCGCGAACGCCGCCTGGTAGCCGGCGAAGGTCGGGTTCCAGGGGAACCACGTCGCCGTGGCCGCTCCGGACGTGGCTTGCAGGCTCGTGTTCACCATCCAGTAGACGGGGAACACCATGATCGCCAGGAAGACGATGCCGAGGATCGTGAACGGGATGCCCTTCACCCCGCGAGGACGCCGCGGCTGTGACGTCCGCTTGGTCGTGATCGCTCGAGTGGCGGTCACGGTCTGGTTCGCGAGTCCGACGCTCATTCGTCGACCGCCTTCCGGGAGATGGCGATGTAGACCATCGCGAAGACGAACGAGACGACGATGAGGACGTTACTCACCGCGGCACCGATGCCGAACTGGAAGTTGATGAACGACTGGTGGTAGGCGTTCGTCGCGAGGGTCTGGGTGGAGTTCGCGGGTCCGCCACCGGTGAGGCCGAGGATGATGTCCACGACCTTCAGCGTGTAGACCACCCCGAGCACGACCACGACGCTGACCACCGACCGGATGCTCGGCCACGTGATGTACCAGAACGCCTTGAAGCCCGTGGCACCGTCGAGCGCCCCGGCTTCGTAGAGTTCCGGCGGCACCGACTGCAGCCCGCTGTAGAGGATCGTCGTGTTGAAGGGGATGCCGAGCCAGACGTTCACGCCGATGACCGCGATGAGCGCCAGGCTCGGGCTGACGAGCCACGGCACGGGGGCGATCCCGACCAGGCCGAGCAGCTGGTTCAGTGCGCCGCTGTCCTGGTCGAGCAGCCACTTCCACACCGCGCTCGAGGCGATGAGGGGCAGCAGCCACGGCAGGAGCAGCAGTCCGCGCAGGAAGCCCGACAGCGGGAAGTGCCGCCGGAAGAACAGCGCGAGGCTCAGCCCGATCACGAACTGCAGGACGATCGAGCCGGCGGTGAACAGTGCCGTGTTCACGAGGCTCGTCGTGAACACCGCGCTCTGGAACACCTGGATGTAGTTGCCGAGGCCCACCCAGGGGGCCTCGCCCGTGAAGAACGTCGCGGTCGTGTAGTCCTGGAAGGACATGATGATGTTCTTCACGACGGGGTAGCCGAAGAAGACGGCCACGAAGACCGCTGCCGGCACCACGAAGAGCCATCGTGTCAGGCCGGATCGGAACCGGGCACGTCGCTGCCCGGGTCGGGGGGTCACCGCGGGCAACGTCGCCCGTGGTCGTGTCTGTGTCGAGGCGCTCACGCCGGGGGTCCTTTCCTCCACGCCGGAGGGAGCCGGCCGGGCGGCCGGCTCCCGGACTGCTACTGCTCTTGCGACTGCGCCTGCTTGAGCGCGGCTTCGGGGCTGGCCTTGCCGGTGAGGGCGAGCTGGACGGCGGTGTAGATCTTCGTGGCGGCCTTGGGCCAGTCGGGGCCGAGCTCACCCGTGCGCGCGCGAGCGGTCTGCACTGTGGTCACGAAGGACGCGACCTGGGGGTGGTCCTTCGCCCACGCGGCGCCGGCCTCGATGTTGGTCGGGACGTTACCGGTGACGCCGGCGATGACCTTCTGCATCTTGACGCTGTTGAGGCATCCGACGAACTTGCCGGCGAGCTGCATCTTCGCCTTGTCGCCGGTCTGCGGGACGGTGAAGGCCTCGCCACCGAGCGGGGCGACGGTCTCGGACCCGGTGCGGGTCGGGATCGGAACGCTGTCGAACTCGAGGCTCTTCTTGGCGTTGAGCGCTGGCAGCTGCCACGGGCCGTTGATCATCATCGCGGCCTTGCCGGCGAGGAACTGGTTGTTGACGTCAGCCTGGGCCCAGTTGATCGAGCTCTTCGACATCGAGCCGTCGTTCTGCAGGGACTCGACGAACTGCAGGGCCTGGGTCGCCTCCGGGGTGGCGATGTCCTTCTCGTCGCCGCCGTTCGACCAGAACATGGGCAGGAACTGCCAGGTGCCCTCGTAGGTGTTGATGTTGCTCATCGCGAACCCGTAGGTCGACCCGCTGGTGAGCTTCTTCGCGGCGGCCTGCAACTCGTCCCAGGTCTTGGGCGGCTGGACGCCCGCGGCCGAGAGCAGCTTCTTGTTGTAGTACAGGGCGATCGAGTTGGTGGCTGGCTGGAGCCCGTAGAGCTTGCCCTTGTAGGTGTTCGCCGCCTTGACGCCGGGCACGTCGCCGGAGGCGCTCAGGCCGTAGGACGACAGGTCGGAGAGTGCGCCGGACGAGGCGATCTGCTGGACGTCCGGGTTGTCGAGCATGAGCACGTCGGGGAGCGTCTTCGACGATGCCTGCTGCAGCACCTTCGCGATGAGGCCGGCGCCGGCGACGTGGTTGATGGTCAGCTTCGCGCCGACGTCCGTCGCGCACTGCTTGTAGATCGGGTTGTAGTTGGCCGCGTAGTAGTCCTCGATCGTGAGGGTCTTCGAGCCGGTGGAGGCGGAACCGGAACCGGAGCACCCGGTGAGGACCAACGGGATCGTGGCGACGACGGCGACGGCGCCGACGAGTGCGCGGATCCGGCGCGACGGGGAAGTGAACTTGTGCTTCATTGCAGAGCTCTTCTCTTGACGGATGCTGGGGCAGGCACGCATCGACGAGGCCGCTGACGTCATCGTCGCTGTGCTCCTGGGGCGAGAAGCTAACAGAAAAGCGCTTCACCTGTAAAGCGCTTTTTTGATCACGCTGGAAGCTATGCTGTGGCCGTGGCAGCCGACGCCGAGGGGCCATGATGGAGGCCCCATCGGTTGAGGAGACGTCATGGCCACGATGCAGCAGGTCGCGGATCGCGCTGGCGTGTCCATCGCCACGGTCTCCTTCGTGGTCAACGGCACGAAGTACGTCACACCGGCGACCACTGCACGGGTCACCGCCGCGATGCGCGAGCTCAAGTTCCGCGGCAACGTCGTCGCCCGAGCGCTCGCCAGTCGGCGGACCCGGATCATCGCGCTGCTCTTCCCGACCACCGGCAACCGCTTCAGCCCGACGACGTCGCAGTTCTTCATGAGCGCCGCCGAGCGCGCTTCGGAGCGCGGGTACCACCTGGTGCTCTGGCCCGTCGACCCCGCGGGTGACGACCTCGACGACCTCGTCTCCGGCGGGCTCGTCGACGGCGTCATCCTGATGGAGGTGCGCATGGACGACCCCCGCGTCGCCATCCTCACCGACCTCGACGTCCCGTTCACCCTGATCGGGCGCACACGTGACAGCAGCGGGCTGCCCTACGTCGACATCGACTTCGAGACCACCATCGAGGACAGCATCGACCACCTCCAGGGACTCGGACACCGGCGGTTCGGGCTCGTCCTCGAGGACCTCGAGGGCACCCCGATGGCCGGCTACGCGCCGCACCTCCGCGCCGAGTCGACCTTCGCGCGCGTGCTCGACGAGCGGCAGCTCACCGGGCAGGTCGTCTACGCGGGGCCGGGGAGCGACGGCGGGCGGAAGGCGGCGAGCGACCTGCTCGAGGCCTCGCCGGACGTGACCGCGGTGCTCGTCATGAAGGACGACTCGGCCGCCGGGGTCCTGGTGGGCTTGTACTCGGCCGGGCGCCGTGTCCCGGAGGACGTCTCGGTGCTCAGCATCGCGTCGTCCGAGGCGAACGCCGACCAGCACTACCCGCGCCTCTCGACGATGGTCGCCCCCGGCCCGGAGCTCGGGATGCGGGCCGCCGACGCCCTCATCGAGCAGCTCGACGGCACCTCCGAGGACCTTCCCCACTTCCTGCTGCCCTGCACGCTGCGGATCGCCGAGTCAACGGCCCCCGCTCCCGCCTGACCGACGCTCTGCTGCGCGTCCGCAGCGCGATCACCTGTCGGCCTGGAGGCGCGTGTCGGCCCCGCCACGCGCCTCCAGGCCGCCCGTCCGAGACTCGGTCGAGCTGCCCCGAGACTCGGCTGCAGCGACAGATTTCGCGCGCTGGACGCCGAGAACTGTCGCTGACCCCGAGTCTCGCGTCCACGCGCGCCCGCGCGCCCGCACTGCGGGACATCCCAGGGAGCATTGGTTGTGTGGACGTACAGGATCGGACGCACCGCAGCGCACCCGCCACGTCGAGGAGGACGGATGGCAATCGACCGCAGGCTCTTCCTGCTCGGAGGCGCGGGGGTGCTGCTGCTCGCCGGCTGCTCCACCCGGCCCGAACGCACCAGGGTCGAGGACTGGCCGACGGACCCTCCCGAGGGTGACGTCACGATCAGCTGGTGGGCGGGGCAGGTGGCCTCGAAGGACGGCGGCGACCTCCGGCGGCGACTCATCGCGGAGTTCCAGAAGGAGCACCCGAACATCCGCGTCCGGATCGTCAGCGCACCGAGCGACACGGACACGAACCGCACCAGCCTGACGACCCAGATCGCGGCCGGCAGCAGCACTCCGGACGTGTACCTCGGCGACGTCGCGTGGCCCGGGCAGTTCGCGAAGAACAAGCTCGCGACCCCCGTGGACCAGCTCGTCGGCGAGGACTTCTTCGACCAGTTCCCGGAGGGCCTCCGGCAGGCGGCGAGCGTCGACGGGACGTACTACATGTTCCCGCTCTACATCGACGAGTCGTTCTTCCTGTACCGGAAGGACCTGCTCGCGAAGCACTCGCTGCAGGTGCCGGGGTCATGGGAGGAGGTGCGCGAGACCGCCGCGAAGCTCGTCGACACGGGCGACGTCAGCTACGGGTTCGCGTTCCAGGGCGACGTCTACGAAGGGCTGACCTGCAACGTCACCGAGTTCGTCGCGGACGCGGGCGGCTCGCTCCTCAACGACGACCTGACGAAGCCCGAGACCACGAGTTCCGAGACGAAGCGTGCGTTCGAGTTCATGCGCTCGCTCGTGACGTCGGGTGCGTCGCCGCGGGCAACGCTGACCTACCAGGAGCAGGACACCAACGACGCCTTCTCGGGCGGTCGGGCCGCGTTCCTCCGCAACTGGTCGTACGCGTGGGGGATCGCGAACGGCCCGGACAGCCGGGTCGCCGGCAAGGTCGGGCTCGCACCGCGGCCGACATTCGACGGCATGGACGAGCACCACTCGACGATCGGCGGGTGGGGGAACTACATCAACCCGCACACGCAGCAGCCGGCGGCGGCGCTGACGTTCGCCAGCTGGATGTCGAGCGAGACCGCGCAGCAGTTCCTCACCCGCGAGGGCGGGGTCCTGCCGGCGCGCAGCGAGTCCCTGGTCAGCGAGGACGCGAAGCGCCAGAAGCGCCCGACCTACGACACGGCGGCGGGCATCACGCTCGTGCCCCGCCCGACCTCGACCGCCTACTACCCGAAGGTCTCGCAGGGCGTCTACCAGAACGGCAACAGCATCCTCGGCGGACAGGCGTCCGTCGACGGCGGCACGAGCGCGATGTCCTCTGCCATCGCGCTCGCTCTGCAGGGGGAGGCGCTGTGAGCGCGGGCACCGCGACGCGGCCGGGCACCAGGCCTGGAGGCGCGGGGCGCGCGGATCCGCCGCCTCGCCTGACCGGGCGGTCGCGGCTCGACCGCATCCGCGCGCGGGGTGCGTGGGGCTTCGCAGCCCCGGCGCTCCTGGTGGTCGCGGCGGTCACGATCTTCCCGGTGGTCTACTCGATCGTCCTGAGCTTCGCGGACGTCGAGGTCGGGTACGAGGGCTTCACGATCCAGTCGTTCGGGCTGGACAACTACGCGGCACTGGTGCAGAGCGCCGACTGGTACCGGGCGCTCGGGTTCACGGTGCTCTACACGCTGGTGACGGTGAGCGTCGAGCTCGTCCTCGGCATGCTCGTCGCCCTCGTGCTCGAGCGGCTCGGGGCTACCCGGGGCTGGATGCTGGCGCTCATGCTCATCCCGTGGTCGCTCGTCACGATCGTGAACGCGCAGCTGTGGAAGTACATCTACGACTCGACGTACGGCGTCGCGACCTGGTTCTTCGGGTTGTTCGGGGACGCCCCGGTGATCCTCGGCGAGCCCGTCCCGGCGATCACCGGGCTGATGGTCGCGGACATCTGGAAGACGACGCCGTTCGTCGCGATCATCCTGCTCGCCGGACTCGTGCAGATCTCGGAGGACCACTACGAGGCCGCCGAGCTCGACGGTGCGAGCTCGTGGCAGACGTTCTGGCGCGTGGTCCTGCCGCAGCTCACCCCGACCCTGACGATCGCGGTGCTGTTCCGCATCCTGCAGGCGTTCGGCGTGTTCGACCTGCCGTTCGTGCTGACGAACGGCGGACCCGGCACCGCGACCCAGTCGCTCGCGATCATGGGCTACAAGGTGCTCTTCCAGGACATCAACATCGGACCGGGCGCGGCGATCGCGACCTCGACCGCGGTCATCGTCGCGGCCGGGTGTCTGCTGTTCCTCCGGGCGTTCCGGAACCAGGCGAAGGGAGGGGACGACTGATGCCCCGTCACCGTGTCCGCAAAGGCTGGCGGAAGTGGGTCAACACCGTCAACGTCAGCGGCGTCGTCATCGCGGTGCTCACCGCACTGCCGCTGTACTGGCTCGTGTCGACGTCGCTCAAGCCGTCCTCCGAGATCGGCCAGTCGCCACCCACGGCGTTCCCACGGTCGATCACCTTCGACAACTTCGTGGTGGCCTTCCGCGACAACGCGCTCGGCCAGTACATGGTGAACAGCGTCATCGTGTCGGTGTCGACGACGGTGATCGTCCTCGCGCTGGCCTTCCTGGCGGGGTACGCGCTCGCCGGACGGTACATCCGGGGCCGCACGGCCATCATGACCTCGCTGCTGATGCTGTCGGTGTTCCCGGCGATCGCGGTGCTGACGCCGCTGTACCTGCTCGAGCGGAACCTCGGGCTGCTCAACTCGTACCCGGGCCTGATCGTGCCGTACGTGGCGTTCAACCTGCCGTTCGCCATCTGGATCATGCGGAACTACCTGCAGGGCATCCCCTCGACGATCGAGGAGGCCTCCGAGATCGACGGCGCCGGCGCCTGGCGGACGGTGCTGTCCGTGATCCTGCCGATGGCGAAACCGGGGCTCTTCACGGTGGGCGTGTTCACCTTCACGGCGTCGTGGAGCGAGTTCCTGATGGCGCTGACGTTCAACAGCGAGAACTCGTTCCGGACGATCCCGGTGGGCATCGCCCTGTTCGGGACGCAGTTCACGGTGCCGTTCGCCCAGATCTTCGCGGCGAGCGTGGCGGCCACCGTGCCGATCGTGATCCTCGTGCTGGTGTTCCGCCGCTCGATCGTCTCGGGACTGACCTCCGGCGCCGTGAAGGGCTGACGACCAGGATCAGGAGGACGGCGCACACGAACGGCCCGGGGTTCACCACCCCGGGCCGTTCACCTGTCCCACGTACGTGCCCGGCACCGAGCGGCCGGGGTGGTCCACCTCAGCCGCGACGCGGGTCGCGGGCGGTGTCCGTGAAGAAGTCCTCGTACAGCCCTGCGCCGTCCTGCAGCTCGCCGAACTTCCAGCGCTTGCGCATCCGGCGGAACGTCTCGATGCGCACCGGGTCGACGCCCTGCTGGGATTCGTAGTTGCCCATGATTCCTCCTCACCTGCGGGTACCCCCGATCGGGGGCCTCCGCAGGAGAAGGTACGGACGAGCCGGAGCCACGTCCGGCAAGATAGGTAGGGAAGTTACCTAACTGCGCTTGTTGGACAAACGGTCCGGGAAGCCTCCGAGCCGCCCGTAGCCTGCCGTCAAGGGGTCGGAGCGCCGTACTCGAGCGCTTCGATGACGCGGTCGATGACCTTGACGTACTTGGCCCGATCGCGGTCGGAGAAGGAGGACAACAGCTCGTGCAGGTGTTCGTTCGTGCTGTCCATCGCAGCGGCGTACGCGCGCTGGGTCTCCGGCGTCAACTCAATGAACCGGCTCCGGCCGTCGTCCGGGTTCGGCACGCGGCAGAGGTGTCCGCCGCGTTCCAGTCGGTCGACCGTGCCCGTGACTGCCGGTCCACTCAGCCCCAGGTGCGACGCGAGGTCCTTCACCCGGACCTTCCGCTCCGCCGCCTCGGCGCGCGCGACGAACTGCAGGACCGTCAGGTCCGTGCCCGAGACCTCGAGTCGTTCACGCAGTCGACCGCGAAGCGCTCCCATCGCGGCTTCGAGGCGGGTGATCGCGGCCGTCAGGTCGATCTCGCTCACGTGGTCGCCCCCTCGGTGCGGATCGGTTCGGCGCAACGTTACGCCGCGCTCTCCCTGCCAGCGTATCCAGATAACGAGGCCTACTGCGTGATTCGGACAGGCGCGGCGGATCGGGGGTCGTCATGGTCGACCCGCTGATCACCGACCCCGGCGACGTGACCACGCCCGCGACCGTCCGCTTCGAGGTGGCCGGCCGGCAGCCCGAGGACGCCGTGCGTGACCTGAGCGGGATCTACGGCGGCGACCGCTGGGTCGCGAAGCCGGCCGACGGAGCGTTCGACTACCGCTACACCGCGCTCGGGGACTCCGAGGTGACCATCCGGCGTGCGCAGCTCCACGGCGTCCTGGCCGGATCCGTACCGGCTGGCGGTGACTACGTCGTGACGTGGATCGGTTCGGGCTCCACCGAGGTCGAGCGCCTGGGGGAGCGGTACGCGCTGCCGCTCGGCACCCCCGCGCTGCTGCCGCCGGACCACGACTACTCGTTCCGCAGCACCGACCACGACCAGCGGATCGTGCACCTCGACCGGGGGTTCGTCCGCCGGGTCGCCGCGCTGCGCGGGTCGGTCGGGGAGCACGCGCTGCGGTTCGACGAGCGACGCATCCCCGACCTCGAGACCGCTCGCCGGTGGCAGGGCGTCCTGACGGCGCTCGCCCGGTCGCTCCGCGTCGGCGGGCCGGAGTCCGCGGCATGGCAGGGCGCGAAGACGATGGCGGCCGAGGTGTTCCTCGACGTGTTCCCGCCGCAGCCGGGCGACCTCCCCGCGGTGCTCGCGCTGCCGCGGAACGCCCGGCTCCGCGCAGCGGTCGAGTACATCCACGACCACGCCGCCGAGCCGGTCACCGTCGCAGACCTCTCGGCTGCCTCCGGCCTCAGCGTGCGGTCCGTGCAGGAGTCCTTCCGCCGGGTGTTCGACGTGTCACCGCTGACCTACCTGCGGCAGGTGCGGCTGGACCGGGTCCGTGTCGAACTGCTCGAGCTGGACCCGTCGCTCGGCGCGGTGGGTGACGTCGCCCGGCGCTGGGGGTTCGCGCACCTCGGACGGTTCTCGGCGTCCTACGCGGAGCGGTTCGGGGAGTACCCGAAGCAGACGCTGCGGCGCTGAGGACCGACGGCGGCTGCGCGCGTCGGTAGCGGCCCTCGTCGCGGTCGGGCCGACGTCGGGAGTGCCCGCCGTCGCCGTCAGCGGGTGGTGCGCGGCACCGGCCCGGTGCTCCGGCGCACCCGGAGCGTGGTCGGCAGTCGGACGTGTGCCGACGCCGGCTCCCCGCGGAGCATCGTCAGGAGCATCTCGACGGCGCGCGACCCGAGTTCGGCCAGTGGTTGCGCGACGGTCGTGAGCGGTGGGTTCGTCATGGCGGCCTGCGGCACGTCGTCGAAGCCGACCACCGACAGGTCCTCGGGGACGCGGAGCCCGAGCGCGGCGGCAGCACGGAGCACACCGATCGCAGCGGAGTCGTTCGCGGCGAACACGGCGGTGGGGCGGTCCGGCATCGTCAGGAGCTCGTGGGCGACGCGGGCCGACTGGTCTTCCTGGTAGCCGCCGTCCCGGACGAGCCGTTCGTCCACCGTGATCCCGGCGGCGGCGAGGGCGCGGCGGTAGCCGGCCTCACGGAGCTGGGCGGAGGCGAGGTCGGCACGGCCGTGCACGTGTGCGATCCGGGTGTGCCCGAGCGCGAGGAGGTGCTCGACCGCGTCGACGCCACCGCCTTCGTTGTCGGCGTCGACCGTGGCGTGCCCCTCCGGGCCGGTGTGCGGGTCGATGGCGACGACCGGGATCGAGGAACTCGACAGGGCCGTCGTCGGTGTGACGACGATGGCGCCGTCGATGAGGGTGCCGGACAGCCGTGAGAGCGATCGGCGCTCCCACCCGGGTCGGTCGACGCCGGTCAGGAGTCCCGCGTACGCGAGGAGCTCGTACCCGGTGCCGGTCGTGGCGCGCGAGATGCCGCGGAGGAGCTCGGTCGAGAACGGCTCGAACTCGGTCACCAGGATCCCGATGACGCCGGTGCGCGAGCTCCGCAGGCTCCGTGCGACGAGGGAGGTCTCGTAGCCGAGCTCCTCGACGACCTGCTGCACGCGGAGCATCGTCGACGGGGCCACGCCGTCGCGCTGGTTGATGACCTTCGAGACGGTGGGGATCGAGACGCCGGCGGCGCGAGCGACGTCGGCGATGGTGACCCGGCCGACTCCGGGGCGCGCGCCGATGGCCGTGTCCATCTGCACACCGTACCGCTGCGTCCGCGGTTCGTTTGGTAAAGAAAACGTTATCGATAACGATTGACAAGGTTGTTGAGCACCTGACACGCTCTCCGCAGCGACAGTGGATGTCGCTCCATGTCAACGACGACAACCAGGAGTTCCACGATGACGAGGAAGATCCGTACCGCGGCAGCCATCGCGCTGATCGGGGCGACAGCGCTGGTGGCCTCAGGCTGCTCGGCGGGCAGTGACGCTGCTGGCGGCAGCGACGGCGGGAAGGTCTCGATGACCTTCTGGAACAACTCGACCACCGGGCCGGGCAAGGCGTTCTGGCAGGACACGGTCAAGGCCTTCGAGGCGAAGAACCCGAACGTGACCATCAAGATCCAGGCGATCCAGAACGAGGACCTGGACGGCAAGCTCCAGACCGCGCTCAACTCGAACTCCGCCCCGGACGTCTTCTCGCAGCGCGGCGGCGGGAAGATGGCCGCGATGGTCAACGCCGGCCAGCTCATGGACATCTCCGACTCCATCGGCTCGGACGCGAAGAGCGGGATCAGCGACGGGTCCTTCAAGGCCTTCGAGCTGAACGGCAAGACCTGGGCGATGCCGACGAACGTCGACCCCGAGGGCGTCTGGTACAGCCAGGACCTCTTCAAGCAGGCCGGCATCGAGGGCACGCCCACGACGATGGACGAGCTGAACGCGGACATCCAGAAGCTCAAGGACGCGAACATCCAGCCCGTCGCCGTCGGCGCCAAGGACGCCTGGCCGGCCGCGCACTGGTACTACAACTTCGCACTCCGGGCCTGCTCGGCGGACACGCTCAACAAGACCGCGCAGGACCTCAAGTTCACGAACTCGTGCTGGAAGCAGGCCGGTGAGGACACCAAGGCCTTCTTCGACACGAAGCCGTTCAACGACGGCTTCCTGACCACCTCCGCCCAGCAGGGTGCCGGCAGCTCGGCCGGTCTCGTCGCGAACCACAAGGCAGCCATGGAACTCATGGGCGCGTGGGACCCGGGCGTGATCTCCTCGCTCACCCCGGACGGCAAGCCGCTCAAGGACCTCGGCTTCTTCCCGTTCCCGGAGATCTCCGGCGGCAAGGGTGCGCCCGGCTCGATGATGGGCGCCGTCGGCGGCCTCTCCTGCTCGGCGAAGGCACCCAAGAAGGAGTGCACCGACTTCCTCAACTTCGTGACCCAGAAGGACGCGCAGGAGAACTACTACAAGGCGTTCAACTCGATCCCGGCGAACAAGGCGGCGCAGTCGGTCGTCACCGAGCCTTACCTGACGACGGTCCTCAAGGCGTACAACGACGCCCCGTTCGTCTCGAACTACCTCGACACGCTCTACGGCCAGAACGTCGGCAACGCCCTCAACACCAGCGTCGTCAACCTGCTCGCCGGCAAGGGGTCCGTCTCGGACATCGTGTCGACCGTCAACCAGGCTGCGGCGAAGGGCTGAGACACCCATGACCACCTCCGTCACCAGCCCTTCCTCGGCACGTCCCGAGGAGGCACGGTCCGGGACGGGGCGTCGCGCAGGCGGGGCCGACGGTTCGCCGTCGGCCCCGGCCCGCCGGGTCCGCAAGGGCACCGACGTCCGAACCCGGGTCGAGATCGCCGTCCTCGCCGGCCCCGCGGTCATCATGTTCGTCGGGTTCGTCATCCTGCCCGTCGCGCTCGCCGCCTACTACGGCTTCTACAAGTGGCAGGGCTACGGCGCCCCCGTCGACTTCGTCGGCCTGCAGAACTACAAGGTCATCTTCACCGACCCGGACTTCCGCGCGGTGCTCTGGCACAACCTGTTCATCGTCATCGGGTCGCTGCTCGTGCAGGGGCCGATCGCGATCATCCTCGCGCTGCTGCTCAACCAGCGCATCCGCGGGCGTGGCCTGATCCGCGTGCTCATCTTCCTGCCGTACGTGATCTCCGAGGTCATCGTCGGCACCGGCTGGAGCCTCATGCTCCAGTCGAGCGGCGCGATCAACGACCTGCTGCAGACCCTCGGGCTCGGCGCGCTGCGCAACGACTGGCTGTCGAACCCCGACATCGCGCTCTGGACCCTGCTCGGGATCATCTCGTGGAAGTACATCGGCTTCGCGGTGATCCTGTTCCTCGCCGGCCTGCAGAGCATCCCCGAGGAACTGTTCGAGGCCGCACAGCTCGACGGTGCGAGCTACTGGCAGATCCAGCGGCGCATCACGCTGCCGCTGCTCGGTCCGACGCTCCGGATCTGGGCGTTCCTGTCGATCATCGGGTCGCTCCAGCTGTTCGACCTCGTCTACATCATCTGGGGGCAGTACATCGCCTCCACCGCGGGCACCTCGACGATGGCGACATACATGGTCGGCAACGGTCGACTGTCCGGCAACTACGGGTACGGCAACGCCGTCGCCGTGGTCATCTTCCTCATCTCGCTGGTCGTCGCCCTCGTCTACCAGCGGTTCGTCCTGCGCCGCGACACCGCCGGCGCCCTCACCGAGAAGAGCGACCGATGACCGCCACCGCCTCCATCGTCGCGCCGAAGCGCCGTCCCCGGGACTCGGGACCGGTGCGTCGCGAACGCAACCTGGGCACGTACTTCATCGCACTGCTGTTCATCGCGGTCTGCGTCGGCCCCGTCGCGTACATCGTGCTCGGCGGCTTCCGCACCAACTCGCAGATCACCGCGAGTCCGGCCGGCCTGCCCAACCCCTGGCAGATCGGCAACTACGTCTCCGTGCTGACGAGCGGGGTGTTCTGGCAGCAGCTCGGCAACTCCGTGATCGCCGGTGTCGCCACCACGGTCGGCGTCGTCGTGCTCGGCCTGATGGTCAGCTTCGTCCTCGCCCGCTACCGGTTCCGGGGCAGCGGCGCGCTCTACTCGCTGTTCGCCGCCGGGCTGATGTTCCCGATCACCGTGGCGATCACGCCGCTCTACATCCTCGTGAAGGACCTCGGCCTGACGAACAACCTCGCCGGCGTGATCCTGCCGCAGATCGCGTTCGCCCTGCCGACGACGGTCATCATCCTCGTGCCCTTCCTCCGGGCGATCCCGGACGAGCTCGAGGAGGCGGCGTCGATCGACGGTGCGAGCCGCCTCGGGTTCTTCTTCCGGATGGTCGTCCCGCTGTCGCTGCCGGGTGTCGTCACGGTCGGCATCCTCGCGTTCATCGGCAGCTGGAACAGCTACCTCCTGCCGCTGTTCATCCTCAACGACGCGTCCGCCTACACGCTGCCGCTCGGGGTCCAGGCGTTCGCGTCGCAGTACTCCGTCGACACCGCGCGGGTCCTGGCGTTCACGTCGCTCTCGATGATCCCGGCGCTCGTGTTCTTCGCCGTCTTCCAGCGCCGCATCGTCGGCGGCCTGACCGGGGCGGTGAAGGGGTGACGGCGACGGACGCGACACGGACCGCCGGACGCGACCCGCGCCTCCAGGCCGGCACCGCCGCCGACGGGACCAGCGTCGACGACGCGACCGATGCGACCAGCGTCGACCATGCAACCCACGCAACGGACGCAACCCACGCGCCCGCCACCGACGCGCCCGCCACCGACCGCGCCACCACCCTCCTCGCCGCCATGACGCTCGAGGAGAAGGCCGCTCAGCTCGTCGGCTACTGGCTCGACCAGAACGGCGTGGTCGCCCCGATGCAGGGTGAGATGACCGGTTCCCAGGACGGCGCCGCACAGGGCGCCGCCCTCGCCGACATCACCCGGCACGGCATCGGCCAGTTCACCCGCGTCTACGGCACCCGCCCCGTCGAACCGGACGAGCGCGCCGCGTGGCTCTGGGCCGAACAGCGACGCCTGAAGCGGGAGACGCGGCTGGGGATCCCGGCGCTCGTGCACGAGGAGTGCCTCACCGGCCTCGCCGCCTGGAAGGCCGCCACGTTCCCGACGCCGCTGGCGTGGGGAGCGTCGTTCGACCCGCAGCTCGTCGAGCAGGTGGGCCGGGCGATCGGCGACTCGATGCGGCAGCTCGGCGTGCACCAGGGCCTCGCGCCCGTGCTCGACGTCATCCGTGACCCGCGCTGGGGCCGCGTCGACGAGTGCATCGGCGAGGACCCGTACCTCGTCGGCACCGTCGGCTCCGCCTACGTGCGGGGCCTGCAGAGCGCGGGGGTGGACGCGACGCTCAAGCACTTCCTCGGGTACTCGGCGTCGCAGGCGGGGCGGAACCACGCCCCGGTGCACGCCGGCGCCCGGGAGATCGCCGACGTGTTCGTGCCGCCGTTCGAGATGGCCATCCGCGACGGCGGAGCGCGCTCGGTGATGAACTCCTACGCGGAGATCGACGGGGTGCCGGTCGCGGCGAACCCGGCGCTCCTCACGGACCTGCTCCGCGACGAGCTCGGCTTCGACGGCACCGTCGTCGCCGACTACTTCTCGGTCGCGTTCCTCGAGGTCATGCACGGCGTCGCCGCCGACCGTGGTGAAGCCGCCGCGCTCGCACTGTCGGCCGGGATCGACGTGGAGCTGCCCACCGGTGACGCGTACCTCGCACCGCTCGTGGAGCGGGTCCGTTCGGGGCTCCTCGACGAGGCGCTCGTCGACCGGGCCGTGCTGCGGGTGCTCCGGCAGAAGGAGCGGCTCGGGCTGCTCGACCCCGACGTGTTCGAGGATGAGGCCCCCACCGGCATCGACCTGGACACCCCGCTGCACCGTGACCTGGCGCAGCGGCTCGCGGCGCGGTCGCTCGTGCTGCTGTCGAACGAGGCCCCGGTCGCGGCCACGGCGCCGGGCGCGGCCACGACGCCGGACGGGGGTGCCGGCACCGCCGCCGCCGTCCTCCCGCTCCGTCCCGGAGCCTCCGTCGCCCTCGTCGGCCCGAACGCCGACCGCGCCGAGGCCCTGCAGGGCTGCTACTCCTTCGCCAACCACGTGCTCGCCACGCACCCCGACCTGCCCCTCGGCTTCGCCATCCCGACCGTCCGCGAGGCCCTCGCCCAGGCGCTCGGCGAGGCTGCCGTCCGCTTCGCGGTCGGCTGCGCCGTCGAGGGGACCGATCGTGACCAGATCGCGGAAGCCGTCGCCGTGGCGCGCGCCTCGGACGTCGCCGTCGTCGTCGTCGGCGACCAGGCCGGCCTGTTCGGCCGGGGCACCGTCGGCGAGGGCAACGACACCGAGTCGCTCGACCTGCCCGGCGTGCAGCGTGAACTCGTCGAGGCGGTGGTCGCCACCGGCACCCCGACCGTGATGGTGCTGCTCACCGGACGCCCGTACGCGATCGGCTGGGCACTCGACGGGGAGCCGCAGCACCGACCCGCCGCGGTCGTGCAGGCGTTCTTCCCGGGGGAGGGCGGCGGGCTCGCCATCGCCGAGCTCCTGACCGGTGCCGCGTCGCCGTCCGGCCGGCTGCCCGTCTCGCTGCCGCGGTCGGCGGGGGCGCAGCCGTACACGTACCTGCACCCGCGGCTCGGCGGTCCGTCCGACGTCACCGCGGCGGACTCGACGCCGGTGCGGCCGTTCGGCTTCGGCCTCGGCTACACGTCCTTCGCGTACACCGAGCTCGTCGTCGACGAGTCGGTCACGACCGACGGCTCGTTCGGTGCGACGGTCACCGTCACGAACACGGGGGAGCGCCAGGGCGAGGACGTGGTCCAGCTGTACGGGCACGACGTGCAGGGATCGGTCACACGGCCCCTCGTCCAACTGCTCGGCTACGCCCGGGTCGGGCTCGGTCCGGGGGAGTCGACACGGGTGCGGTTCCGGGTGCCCGTCCAACGGTTCGCCTTCAGCGACCGTCGGATGCGCCGGGTCGTCGAGCCGGGTGACGTCGAGGTCTGGGTCGCCTCGCACGCGGCGGCGTCACGGCCTGGAGGCACGGTGGACTCCGGCGGCATCGTCGCGCACGGTGGTGGGTCCGGTCCAGAGCCCGTCCCCGGCTCCGCCACGGACCGCGCCGTGGTGCACGTCACGGGGGCGGTGCACGAGGTGACCGCGTCCGATCCCCGGGTCGTCACGTGGGAGTGCGTCTGACCCGGGTGGTGGGGCCCCTCCGGCAGGCCGACGTGGACTACGGGGTGACGAAGAAGTCGGCGTAGGAGGGGCCCGAGGCGCTCGAGAGCAGCGACGGATCGGCGACGCGGTGCTCGACGTACGCCTGCAGGACGGCTGGGTCGGTGAGCCCGGACGAGCGGTGCACGCCGAACGGGCGGCTGCTCTCGGGAAGGCCCTGGTAGGTGCTGTGCACGGGATGTCCCTTTCGTCGTCGAGGTGCTCGAACAGGGTGACCCGTTCGGGGGTCGTGACAGCGTGCCACGTGCTCCGCGCGTCCTCCAAGGCCGAATCGGCCGGCCTGTACGGTTCGCGCGGTGTCCGATGCGTTCGCATGGTGGCTCACGCCGTTGTGAGGATCCTCGACGTAGCGTCGAGGGCATGGGGACGAACGGAGACCACACGGACGACGAGCAGGCGAACGGGGGCCGCGACCGGTTCGACCGCATGGCGCCGGCCCTCGCTGCCGTCCTCGACCCGACGCTCGACGTCCTCGACGCGATGGACCGCGTCATCGACGCCTGCGTCCGGTTCACCTCGGCGACCGAGGCCGGGATCGTCCTCGCTGACGCCGACGGCGCGCTGCAGGTCATCGCCTCGACGAGTGAGCGGAGCAGCGAAGCGGAGGAGGCGCAGCTCGGCACCGACGAGGGCTCGTGCCTCGACTGCTACCGGACCGGCGACACGATCGACGTCCCCGACGTGGCGACGCACGAGGCGGTCTGGCCGACCTTCGTCCAGACGATGCGGGAGCAAGGCCTCTGCGGCACGTTCGCCGAACCCATCCGGCTGCGCCGCACCACGATCGGGTCGCTCTGCGTCTTCGCCGAGCACGACCGCGGGCACGACGACCGCGACGTGGTCCTCATCCAGCTCCTCGCGGACGCAGCGTCGGCAGCGCTGGTCCGCCAGCGATCCACCCCGGGACCGAGCACGTTCGAGGAGCAGGTCGCGGACGCCCTCGACGCGCGGATGACGCTCGAGCAGGCGAAGGGGGCGCTGGCACACCGCCGGGGCGTCCGGATGGACGAGGCGTTCCAGCTGCTCCGCGCGAGTGCGCGTCGTGCGGGTCGCAGCATCCGCGAGGTCGCGGAGGACGTGGTGCGGCGCGGTGCCGACCTCGCCGGCGCGGACCGCGCCGGTGGCGACCCTGCCAACGCCGGTTAGAGGATCCCGGTCAGGACACCGCCGTCCGCCCGCACCGCCTCGGCCGGGAGCGCCTGCGCCCCTGCGGTGCTCTCCACGGTCCGGGCGACACCGTCCGAGTACGTCGGGCCGCCGAGCACGATCGCCGACCGGCCGACGGCCCGGAGGCGCGTCACGGCGCCGCCACGCGCCTCCAGCCGTCGGCCGGTCGCCTTCCGGCGTGATGGGCCCGGTCAGGCGGGTGCGCTCGTGGTGCGCCGCGTGACGAGCGACACCGGTACCCGGTGCAGCCGTGCCGCGCGCGTGTCCCCGCCGACGCGCTCCCCGAGCCAGCGGGCGGCCTGGACGCCGATCGCGAACGTGCCGTTGTCGACCGTCGTCAGCGAGAGGTGCCGGATGCCCGCGAGGTAGGTGTTGTCGTAGCCGACGATCGACACGTCCTCCGGTACCCGCAGGGTGAGGTCGTCCGCCGCGGACAGGGCGCCGATCGCCGCGAGGTCGTTGTACGCCACGACCGCGGTCGGCCGGTCGTCACCGGTCAGGAGCCGGCGCGCCGCGGCGTACCCGCTCTCCTCGGTCATCCCGCCGGGCAGGACGACCGGCTCGAGCCCGTGCTCGGTCATCTCGGCGCGGTACCCCTCGGCGCGGAGTGCTCCGACGCGCCCCGGCCCGACCAGGTGCGCGATCCGGGTGTGCCCGAGCGCGACGAGGTGCGCGGTCGCGAGGCGGGCACCGGCTGCGTCGTCGTTCACCACGACGTCGGCGCCGAGGTCCTCCGGCTCGTAGGTGCCGGCGAGCACGAGCGGTGTCGTCTCGGCGGCGCGGAGGAGCGCGGGGCCGTCCTCGGTGGTGCCGACCACGACGATGCCGTCAACCCGCTGCTGCAGGAGCATGTCCACGGGGGAACCCCCGACCCGCCGCGTGGTCGCGGAGTCGACGAGCACGGGGGAGAGTCCGACGGTGTCGAGCGTGGCAGTCAGTCCCGCGAGCAGGTCGACGAACCAGGGGTTCCGCAGGTCGTTCAGCAGGACCCCGACGGTGCCGGTGCGACGCTCGCCGAGTGCGCGGGCGATGCGGTTCGGGCGGTAGCCGAGCTCGTCGGCAGCACGCTCCACCGCGGTGCGGCGGGCCTCGCTCACGCCCGGGTCGCCGCGGAGCGCCAGGGACACCAGGGACTTCGAGACGCCGGCGCGCTCGGCGACGTCCCGGATGGTGGGCGCGCGGTCGAGGGTCGACATGCACCCAGACTAGCGGCTATTCTGGACCGGTCCAGTTCTGTCCAATGAAGCGAGAACCCAGTGCCACCCAAGATCTCCATGAACGTGACGACCACGTTCCACGGCAACGTCGTCCAGGACATCCGCCTGGCGAAGGAGGCCGGGTACACCGGCATCGAGCTGCAGAGCCCGAAGCTGTACCGCTACCTCGACGCGGGGTACGACGTCCGGACGCTCCCGCCGCTCCTCGACGGACTCGAGGTCACCGGCCTCGGCGCCGTGCTCGACATCGAGCGCCAGGGCGCCGCACGGGAGGACTACCTCGCCGAGGTCACCCGGATGTGCGAGATCGCCGTCGCCGTCGGTGCCCCGATCATCCAGCTCTGCACCGGCCCGGTCGACTGGGAGGTCGTCCGTGCACACCGTGCCGGCACCCTCAGCGCCGACGACCCCCGCTACCGTGCCACCCTCGGGCTCGACGAGGACGCCGCCGTCCGCGTCACCGGGGCGAACGTCCGCGCCGCCGCCGACATCGCCGCCGACCACGGGCTCGGCATCTACCTCGAGCCGCTCGCCTGGGCCCGGCTCAACCGCTGCCGCCACGCCCTCGACGTCATCGAGGAAGCCGACCGCGACAACGTCGGTATCGCGCTCGACACCTGGCACTTCTGGACCACCGGGGACACCCTCGCCGAGGTCCGCGCACTCCCGCCCGAACTCATCAAGGCCGTGCACCTGTCCGACGGCCTCGACCTCGACCGGGCGCACGACGTCCCCGACCAGTCCGTGCACCGCAACGTCGTCATCGGCGGCGGGTCGATCCCGCTCCAGCAGTGGGTCGACGCGGTCAAGGCGACCGGGTACGACGGCTGGTGGGTCACCGAGATGTTCTCCGACCGTGCCAACGAGCAGGACCCCGCCCTCGTCGCCCGCACCATGCGCGACCTCACCGCGATCCTGGTGAGCTGACCGTGACGCAGCGATTCGCCCTGATCGGCGCCGGGTTCATCGGCACCGTGCACGCCGAGAACCTCGCCGCCGACCCGCACGTCGCGTTCGTCGGCATCCACGACGTCGACACCGCGCGGGCGTCGGCGCTCGCCGAGCGGTTCGGCACCCGGGCACTCACCGAGGCCGAGGTGTTCGACCCGTCGATCGTCGACGCGGTCTTCGTCGCCTCGTCGACCGACACCCACGCGCAGCACCTCCGTGCCGCGGCCGACGCCGGGCTCGCCGTGCTCTGCGAGAAGCCGATCGCGCCGGACCTCGCCGAAGCCGTCGCCGTCGTCGAGCACGTGCGCGCCGCCGGGGTCCCCGCGATGCTCGACTTCAACCGCCGGTACGACCGCGACCACGCCGAGCTCCGCCGCATCGTCGCCGAGGGCGGTGTCGGTGACGTCGAACTCGTCCAGCTCAGCTCACGCGGACCCTCGCTCCCACCGATCGAGTACCTGCGCGTGTCCGGCGGGCAGCTCCGCGACCAGACCGTGCACTTCTTCGACCTCGTGCGCTGGATCACCGGGCAGGACCCGGTGTCCGTGTCGGTCACCGGCTCGGCGCTCGTCGACCCCGCGATCCGCGACTTCGGCGACGTCGACACCTCGGTCGCGACGCTGACCCTGCCCTCCGGAGCGCTCGTCCAGATCGACAGCGTCCGGCGCACCGGGTACGGCTACGACGAGCGCATCGAGGTCATGGGGTCCACCGGACTCGTCGAGTCCCGCCGGAACCGCCGGGGGAACGTCGCCCGGTACGGTCCCGGGCAGGTGGTCGAGGACGGTCTGCACGACGGCTGGTTCGAGCGCGTGCGGCCGACCTACGCGGCGACGCTGGCCGCGTTCGTGGACGCGCTCGAGCAGGGGGTGGAGCCGCCGGTCGTGCTCGAGGACGGCCTGCGGGCGCAGGCGATCGCCGAGGCGGCGACGCGAGCGCTCGCCTCGGGGCGGACGGAACCCGTCACGTACTGCAGGTGATCCGGAGCCGGCCTGGAGGCGCGTGGCGGCACCGCCACGCGCCTCCAGGCCGCCTGTCGGGCGACTGTGACGACCGGACCCCACGATCTGTGGGTCACCGCGAGCGGTACCCTCCGTGCAGGGGTTTCCTCGAGGGGGGTTCGCAGTGGTCGCGTTGACGTTCTTGGTACCGGTCGTGCTGATCGTCGTGGTGATCCTCATCGCGCTCGCGATCCGGGGTTCGATGCAGCGGAGTCCGCTGCAGGAGCAGCAGGACGCCGAGTGGCGTGCGCGCCGCGAAGCTCGTCGGCAGGCCCGGGCGGAGCGGGACGAGGCGGGGGAGTAGCCCTCCCCGCTGACGAACGGGATCGGGGTCCCGCGGCGGGCCGTCCCGCGCCTCCGGGTCACCGGCCGCGGAGGACCGCCTCCCGCACCGACTCCACCGCAGCGTCGACCGCCGCGTCCCGAGCGACGGTGTCGGTGCGTTCCGAGTCGTACACGAACGCGGTGACGCCCCTCCGGCTGCCGCAGTAGTCGACGATGCCGTGCTCGACCTGCGTTCGGAGCGCCTGTTCGTACCCGTGCCGCTCGTACACGCCCGCGTCGTCGCCCGCGATCGGCACCAGGTGCGTGGTGAGCCGACCGAGCTTCCGGGTGATGCCGGCGTCGGGATCGACGTCGAACGCCCACCCGTTCACGAAGACCCGGTCGATCCACCCCTTCAGCAGCGCGGGCATCGACCACCACCACACCGGGAAGACCAGGACGAGGTCGGTCACGCCGTCGAGTCGCTCCTGCTCGCGTGCGACGTCGGCGGGCGGCGTCAGGCCCGTCCGGTACGTGTGGCGGTCGGCGAGGGTGAAGCGCGGGTCGAAGCCCTCGGCCGCGAGGTCGGCTACTTCGACCGGAGCCGGCAGCAGCACTCGCCGCAGCCGCTCCGCGACTTCGTGCGTCAGTGAGTCGGGGTCCGGGTGGGCGGTCACGATGAGCGTGGTCACGCGGACCAGCCCATCACGGACGCCTGGGGACGACCATGGACAGCCGGTCCTCAGCGGACCAGCCGCACGACATGCACCGTCGCCGACCCGAAGGCCTCCTGCTGCACCGCACCGTCTCGGGTGAACCCGTTGCGTCGGTAGAACGCCTCTGCGCGGGGGTTGTCCTCGGCCATCCACAGGTACGCGGGGTCGTCCGCGACCACGGCGTCGAGCAGCTGCTGGCCGGCTCCGGTCCCCTGCGCGGCGGCGAGCACGTAGATGCCCTCGAGCTCGCGATCGCGAACCGGGTCACGGTCGCGACCGGCACCCACAGTGGCCCACCCCACGATGCGCGAACCGTCGGTCGCGACGACGACGTCGGTGCTGTCGTCGGCGATGATCGCGTTCCAGCCGGTCTCGCGTCGCCCGACGTCGAGCGCGGCGAGGAAGTCTGCCGGCATCAGGTGCGCGTACGCCTCGCGCCACGCCTGGACGTGCACCGCGGCGATGCCGGCGGCGTCGGACGGCCGCGCTGGGCGGACCCGGATCGGTGGCATCGCCCCACGCTACCGCCGCCGGCTCGCGGCTCCGGAACGGTGGGGCGGAAAGCCTGGAGGCGCGTGGCGGCGCCGCCACGCGCCTCCAGGCACGCGTCGTCCGTCCGCGATGGTGACCTGTCCGCCTCGTAGGCTGCTCGCATGGGGATCTTCGACCGATGGCGACGCGGTCCGGGCAGGCCGACGGACGATGCACCGACCACGGAAACGGCGTAGCCGGACGACGACGGGGTGGACGAGGAACTCCGCACAATCATCGGGCCGGGCTTCACCGACTTCGAATCCGCCGTGCAAGCGGCCGAGGAGCTGATCGAGGACGCCGGTGGCGACGTCCGAGCCGCGCGGTCCCGAGTCCGGTCGATCTGGGATGCACGCATCGCGGAACTCGCGACCGGAGTCGGGCCGTCCGACCACGACCGGCTCACCGGCGGGTTCGCGGTGCTCGAACGTGACCACGGTTTCGTCACCGCGATGGCTGCGGGCTTCGACAAGGGCGAGCTCTGGGACGAACTGCGAGAGCGGCGTCGGAGTGCAGGGGGCGAGGCATGGGCCGGTGCCGGCTTCCACCAGCAGGACGCCGATCGGTTGGCGACCACGCCGGCGACGCTGTACCTGCTGTTCTCGGTGTTCGCGCCGAACCCGGCGACACCTGCGCACGTGGTCGAAGCAGCGATGCGGTCCGAGCACGGACGGAACGCGATGGCCCAGGCCGACGCCGGGGCCGCGGCAGCGGTCCTCGTCGAGGTGCTCCGCGATGCGGGGCTCGAGGTCGACTGGGACGGCTCGCCGTCCTCCCGGGTCCGCGTGCTCGTCTCCGACTGGCGGAGGCCGCTGCCAGCGGCGTGACCTCCGGTCCCACCCCGCTGCGCCCGCCGCTCCGAACACCTCCTGAGGACAGCAGCGACCGCCGCCAGCACAGCACGCTCCCGCCGCCGCACCGCCCTCGCTCGGAGAGGAGCGGACCATGGACGACGACGTCAGTGCCCACCGCACGCGCACCAACGTGCGGCGCCCGGCCGACCCGCGCATCGGCGCGGTGGGCTCAGCCGCGCTCGCGGAGGAACGCCACCTGCCGCTCCCAGTGCCGGAAGTCCCCGCCCTCGTGCCCGTTGTACGGGTACACCTCGATGGCCTTGTCGGTCGAGCCGAGCGCGTTGTAGGCCGCGAAGGTCGTCCGCGGTGGCACCACGTCGTCCATGAGCGCGACGGAGAACAGCGCGGGGGCGGTGATGCCAGCGGCGTGGTTGACCCCGTCGAAGTAGGCCGCTGTGTCCCAGACGGTGTCGACCGCGTCGCGGTGCACTGACAGGTAGGTCGCGAGCTCGAGGTACGGGCCGCCCACGGCGACCTCGGTGCCCTGCTCCCAGGCGCACAGGAACGCCACGTCCGGCAGCACGGCCGTGATCGGTCCGACGTGCGCCTCGACGAGGGCCGCGGCGGCGATGGCGATCCCGCCGCCCTGGCTGCCGCCGGTGAGGGCGATGCGCGTCGGGTCGACACCGTAAAGGGTGCGGACGGCATCGACGAGGCGGACCGCGTCGGTGAAGACGCGCCGGTAGTAGTGGTCGGCGGGGGAGTCGATCCCGCTCGTCATCCATCCGCCGATGCGCGGACCGGAACCGTGCGGGTCCGGGGTGTCCCCACCGGAGCTCCAGCCGCTGCCCTGCCCGCGGGTGTCCATGACGACGTGGACGTACCCGGCCAGGGCCCACGAGACGCGCTCGCCGGGCAGCCCACGGCCGCCGTTGTAGCCGAGGAACTCGACGACGACGGGCAGGTCGCCGGACGCCCCAGCCGGACGGTTGACCCAGGCACGGACGGGGTCGCCGGCGAAGCCCGGGAAGGTCAGGTCCTCGATGACGAGACCGGTCACGGGGGTGTCGGCGGGCACCAGGACGGGTGGGGTGTCCGCGCCGGCGGTGCGTGCGGACGTGATGGTGTCGGCCCAGAACGCGTCGAAGTCGTCGGGTCGGCGCACGGCCGCTCGGTGGGTGCGGAGCGCGTCGAGGGGCAGGTCGGTGAATGGCATGTGTGTCCTCCAGGGACGATCCTGCCCCCGACACCGTCGTGGACGGCGCCGGGGGCAGGGAGTGTCGGGTGCGGAACGGGTCAGCGCGCGGCGGCGCGGTACTGCTCGAGCACCTCGGGGTGGGCGTCGCCGGTGACGACGACGGTGTCCAGGTCCCACCGGGGCAGAGTCCCGGTCAGGACCCAGGCGGCCTGGAGTGCGGCTCCGGCCGCCACGTACTCGCCGGGAGCGGGCACGAGGACGTCGCGTCCGAACACCTGCGGTGCGACGACGCGGACAGCCTCGTTGCGCGCGGCGCCGCCGATGAGCAGCAGTCGTGACACGGTGACGCCGGTCGCCTCGACCGCAGCGAGCCCGTCGGCCAGTGCGCAGAGCATCCCCTCGAAGGCGGCCCGGGCCAGGTGCGCGCGGTCCGTCGTCAGCGGGGTCATCCCGAGCAGCGACGCGGTAGCGTCGGGCCGGTTGGGCGTGCGCTCACCGACGAAGTACGGCACGAGCACGAGTCCGTCGGCACCCGCGGGCGCCGTCAGCGCGAGCTCGCCCAGCTCGTCGTGGTCGGCGCCGAGCAGGCGTCCGATCACCTCGAGCACGCGTGCCGCGTTGAGCGTCGTGACGATCGGGAGGCGCGACCCGCTCCCGTCGGCGAAGCCCGCCACGGTCCCGCTCGGGTCGCGCACCTCGGCGTCGGTGACCCCGAAGACGGTGCCGCTCGTGCCGAGGGACACCGCGACGTCGCCCGGGTCCAGTCCGAGGCCGAGCGCTGCCCCGGCGTTGTCGCCGAGTCCGGCGCCGACGAGGAGTCCGGAGCGTGCGACCGCACCACCGGGCAGATCGACGTCGGTGGACAGCGTGCCCATCGCCTCGTCGGGCGCGACGACCCGCGGCACGACCACGGCGTCGTCGTCACCGGTCTCGGCCGTGCGCATCGGCTGGCCGAGTGCGAGTTCGAACAGCTCCGGGTCGTAGTCCCGGCGCACCGGGTCCCAGTACGCGGTGCCGCTGGCGTCCGAGGCGTCGGTCGCCAGCGCGTCGAGGTCCGGGCCGAGCGGGCTCTCGTCCGCCGGGCCGTACCCGCGGAGTCGCCAGGACAGCCAGTCGTGGGGGAGCGCCACGGCGGCCACGCGGGCCGCGTTCTCCGGCTCCGCGTCGCGGAGCCACCGCAGCTTGGTACCGGTGAACGACGCGACCGGCACCAGTCCCGTCCGGGCGACCCATGCCTCCCGTCCGAGTTCCTCGACCATCTGCGCTGCGGCGTCCGCACTGCGGACGTCGTTCCAGAGCAGGGCGTCGCGGACCACGCGGCCGTCCGCGTCGAGCGCGACCATGCCGTGCTGCTGCCCGGCGACCGCGATCGCGCCGACGTCGTCGAGCCCACCGGCGTCCGCGACGGCGGTCCCGAGCGCGTCCCACCAGTGGCGGGGGTCGACGGACGTGCCGTCCGGGTGGGACGCGCGTCCCTCCCGGACGACGGCGCCGGTCGCGGCGTCGCGGATCGTCACCTTGCAGGACTGGGTCGACGAGTCGACCCCGGCGACGAGCTGTCCGCTCTCGCTCAACGAGCGCCCATCAGGTGCTCGATGGCGAGCTGCTGCAGCTTCACGAAGCCGAAGCCCTTGCCACCGAAGTACGCGTCGGCGTCGAAGTCCTCGAACGCCGTGCGGTCGGCGAGGAAGTCGTCGTACGACTCGCCCGGGTTGAGCGTCGGCGTGGAGAGCTCGGGGACCTTCGACGCCTCGAGCGCGGCCTGCACCTCGGGGTCGGCGCGGAACGCCTCGGCACGCTCCTTGAGGAGGAGGTACATGCGCATGTTCGCTGCGGCGGAGTCCCAGACGCCCGTGATGTCCTCGGTGCGGCTCGGCTTGTAGTCGAAGTGGCGGGGGCCGTCGTAGGCCGGGCCGCCCTGGGGTGCGCCGTGCTCGAGCAGGTCGACGAGCGAGAACGCGTTCTGCAGGTCGCCGTGGCCGAACACGAGGTCCTGGTCGTACTTGATGCCGCGCTGACCGTTGAGGTCGATGTGGAAGAGCTTGCCCTGGTAGAGCGCCTGGGCGATGCCGGCGGTGAAGTTCAGGCCCGCCATCTGCTCGTGGCCGACCTCGGGGTTGATGCCGAACATCTCCGGACGCTCGAGCGTCTCGGTGAAGGCGATCGCGTGACCGAGGGTCGGCAGGAGGATGTCGCCGCGGGGCTCGTTCGGCTTCGGCTCGATGGCGAACCGGATGCCGTAGCCCTTGTCGGTGACGTACTGGGCGAGGAGATTGACGGCCTCGCGGTAGCGCTCGAGCGCGGCCTGCACGTCCTTGGCGCTGTCGTACTCGGCACCCTCGCGGCCACCCCACATCACGAACGTCGACGCGCCGAGCTCGGCGGCGAGGTCGATGTTGCGGAGCACCTTGCGGAGCGCGAACCGGCGGACCTGCCGGTCGTTCGAGGTGAAGCCGCCGTCCTTGAACACGGGGGCCGAGAAGAGGTTCGTCGTGACCATCGGCACCACGATGCCGGTGGACTCGAGCGCGCCCTTGAGGCGGTCGATCTGCTTCTGCCGCTGGGCGTCGGTCGAGCCGAACGCGAAGAGGTCGTCGTCGTGGAAGGTCAGGCCGTAGGCGCCGAGCTCATCGAGCTTCTCGACCGCCTCGACCACGTCGAGGGCGGGCCGGGTCGGTCCGCCGAAGGGGTCGGATCCGTTGTAGCCGATGGTCCAGAGACCGAAGGAGAACCTGTCTGCACGGGTGGGCGTCGTTGCCATGGTGGTCACCGTTCTTCGTCGAAACAAAATGTTGCCGCGCCCAACATAAGCGGTAGTGTTGCTTGTGGCAAGGACGTGATCGCAAAGGAGCGAGCGGATGGCACAGGAACGACTTCGGGTCGCCATGGTGGGGCACGGCTTCATGGGAGCCGCACACTCACAGGCATGGCGCACCGCCCCCAGGTTCTTCGACCTCGGGGTCGAACCGGAGATGGCGGTGATCGTCGGGCGGGACACGGACCGGACCGAGGCTGCCCGGCAGCAGTACGGCTGGCAGGAGGCGTCGACCGACTGGCGCGCCGTGGTCACCGACCCGGACATCGACGTGGTGGACATCTGCTCACCCGGTTCGTCGCACGTGGACGTCGCGATCGCGGCACTCGAAGCGGGCAAGCACGTGCTCTGCGAGAAGCCGCTCGCCAACACCGTCGCCGAGGCCGAGGCGATGACCGCCGCCGCGACGGCAGCGCGGGCGAACGGCGTCCGGTCGATGGTGGGCTTCAGCTACCGCCGGGTGCCGGCGATCGCCCTGGCGAAGCAGCTCGTCGAGTCCGGTCGGCTCGGTACGATCCGGCAGGTCCGGGCGCTGTACCTGCAGGACTGGCTCGCCGACGAGGACGGCCCCATGACGTGGCGCCTCGACAAGTCGCTCGCGGGCTCCGGCTCGCTCAGTGACATCGGCGCCCACGCGATCGACCTCGTCGAGCACGTCACGGGCGCGGCACTCACCACCGTTTCCGGCACGCTCGAGACCTTCGTGACCGAACGCCCGCTGCTGGCCGACGGCGTCGGGCTCTCCGGAACCGCCTCGACCGAGCGCGGGAAGGTCACCGTCGACGACGCGGCCTTCTTCCTGGGGCGGCTCGGTGGTGGCGCTGCCGACGGTGCGATCGGGTCCTTCGAGGCCACCCGCTACGCCACCGGCCGGAAGAACGGCCTCACGCTGGAGATCAGCGGCTCCACCGGCGCGATCCAGTTCGACCTCGAGTCGATGAACGAACTGCGCCTCTACGACGCGACGGCGCCGGCGGGAGAGCAGGGTTTCCAGCGCATCCTCGTCACCGAGCCCGAGCACCCGTACATGGCGGCGTGGTGGCCCACCGGGCACCTCATCGGCTACGAGCACACCTTCAGTCACGAGGTGAAGGACTTCGTCGAGGCGATCGTCGCGGGCACCGACCCGTCGCCGTCCTTCGACGACGGGCTGCACGTGCAGCGGGTGCTCGACGCCGTCGAACGCAGCGCCGCCGACGGCAGCAGCTGGACGGTGATCTGATGGCCACGCGGCAGGCACTCGTCGTCCGCGGCGGCTGGGACGGCCACCAGCCCGTCGAGACCACCGACCTGTTCGTCCCGTTCCTGCGGGACAACGGCTTCGAGGTCCGGGTCGAGGACGGCACGGCGGTCTACGCCGACGCCTCGGTCATGGACTCGGTCGACCTCATCGTCCAGATCGTCACGATGTCGACCATCGCGGACGACGAGTTCGCCGGACTCCAGCGGGCCGTGCTGAACGGCGCCGGTCTCGCGGGGTGGCACGGCGGCATCGCGGACGCGTTCCGGAACACCGCGGACTACCTCCACATGATCGGCGGGCAGTTCGCGCACCACGCCGGCAAGCACCCGTCCGAGCGGGTCGGCGAACAGTCCGACAACTACATCCCGTACACGGTCCACATCTCGGACCTCGGGCGGTCGCACCCCATCACGCAGGGCATCGAGGACTTCGACCTCGTCACCGAGCAGTACTGGGTGCTCTCCGACGAGTACAACGACGTCCTGGCCACCACCACGCAGGAGGCCCGCGACTTCGACGCCTGGAACCGACCGGTGACCGCGCCCGCGATCTGGACCAGGCAGTGGGGCGAGGGACGCGTGTTCGTCTCGGCACCCGGACACCGGCTCGAGGTCGTCGAGTCGCAACCACTCCGCACGATCATCGAGAGGGGACTCCTGTGGGCAGCCCGATGAGGGTCGGCGTCATCGGCGTCGGCGTGATCAGCCAGCAGTACTTCGAACACTTCCCGGCCCTGCCCGACCTCGAGCTCGTCGCGGTCGCCGACATCGACGTCGAGCGTGCTCGGACCGTCGGCGCCGCGCAGGGGGTGCGGGGCAGCTCCGTCGAGGACCTGCTCGCCGCCAACGACGTCGACGTCGTCCTGAACCTGACGATCCCGGCCGCGCACGCCGACATCGCCACCCGGGCGCTCGCCGCCGGCAAGCACGTCTACGGCGAGAAGCCGCTCGCGATGTCGACCGCCGAGGCCGCCCCGGTGCTCGAGCTCGCCGAACGTGCCGGTCTGCGGGTCGGCAGCGCTCCCGACACCGTGCTCGGGACGGGCATCCAGACCGCTCGCGCCGCGCTCGACGACGGCGCGATCGGGACCCCCGTCGCGGCGGCGGTCTCGTGGAGTGCTCCGGGGCACGAGCTCTGGCACCCGGCACCCGCGTTCTACTACCAGCCTGGCGGCGGTCCGCTGCTCGACATGGGGCCGTACTACCTGACCAGCCTCGTGTCGTTCTTCGGCCCGGTCGTCCGGGTCAGCGGCAGCGGCACCCGATCCACCCGGGAGCGGACGATCGCCACCGGCCCGGCTGCGGGCACGACGATCCCGGTCGACATCGACACCCACGTCGTCGCGATCCTCGAGCACGAGAGCGGGGTCGTCTCGACGGTCACCGTGTCGTTCGAGGTCTGGGCGAGCCGCAGTCCGCTGTTCGAGGTGTACGGCACCGCCGGCACCCTCGGTGTCCCGGACCCGAACCGGTTCTCGGACACGGTGTCGATCGCCACGGCCGACGACCGCGAATGGCGTGACCTGCCGACCACCGCCGGGTACGCCGACGCCGGGCGCGGGTACGGTCTCGCGGACATGGCGCACGCCATCGCGACCGACCGCCCACACCGTGCGTCCGGGGAACTGGCGTACCACGTGCTCGAGATCATGGAGGCGATCGCGACCGCTGCGCACGAGCACCGCGTCGTGACCGTCGACTCGCGCGTCGACCGACCGGCGACGGTGCCGGCCGGGGCGCGACCGGAGACCTGGTGAGGCGCCGAGCGGGCCGAACCGGCCACGAGGGGAAGGAAGCAGCATGACGGACACGACCCGTGCCTCCAGGCCGGAAGGAACGCGACCGGAGACGGCACGACCGCAGACGGCACGGCCGGTCACCCTGTTCACCGGCCAGTGGGCCGACCTGCCCTTCGAGGAGGTCGCACGTCTGGCGGGCGAGTGGGGCTACGACGGACTCGAGATCGCCTGCTGGGGCGACCACCTCGACGTCCGTCGGGCCGCGACCGACCCCGAGTACGTCGCCGACCGGAAGGCGATCCTCGAACGGAACGGCCTGCAGGTCTGGACCATCGCGAACCACCTCGTCGGCCAGGCGGTCTGCGACGACCCCATCGACCAGCGCCACGAGGACATCGTCCCGCCGCACGTCTGGGGCGACGGCGACCCCGAGGGCGTCCGGCAGCGTGCCGCCGAGGAACTCCAGTGGACCGCCCGGGCAGCCGCAGCACTCGGTGTCGACACGGTCACCGGCTTCTCCGGCTCCTCGATCTGGAAGACCGTCGCCGGCTTCCCACCCGTGCCGCCCGGCATGATCGACGCCGGCTACCAGGACTTCCACGACCGCTGGTCGCCGATCCTCGACGTCTTCGAGGAGGTCGGGGTCCGCTTCGCCCTCGAGGTGCACCCGTCCGAGATCGCCTACGACTACTGGACGGCTCGTCGGACGCTCGACGTCTTCGCCGACCGCCCGGCGTTCGGGTTCAACTTCGACCCGTCGCACTTCGTCTGGCAGGACCTCGACCCCGCCGCGTTCCTGCTCGACTTCGCCGACCGGGTGTACCACGTGCACTGCAAGGAGTCGGTGAAGCAGCTCGACGGACGGAACGGTCGGCTGTCCTCGCACCTGCCGTGGGGTGACCCGCGCCGCGGGTGGGACTTCGTCACCGCCGGCCACGGCGACGTGCCGTGGGAGCGGGTGTTCCGCGTGCTCAACCACATCGGGTACGCCGGCCCGACCAGTGTCGAGTGGGAGGACGCCGGGATGGACCGGCTCGTCGGTGGCCCGGAGGCGCTCGCGTTCGTGCGGCAGCTCGGCACCATCGCGCCGCCGGAGGCCTCGTTCGACGCGGCGTTCTCGCGGTCCCGGTGAGCGGCACGGGCCCGTCCGGTGCCGGTGCCGCCGCGGGGACCGGTGCCGCCGCCGGTGCCGCCGTGAAGCCATCGGCGGCGCCGGGCAACGCCGCGCGTGTCCTCCGACTCGTGCACGAGAACGGACCGCTCACCCGTGCCGAGCTCACCCGGCGGACCGGGCTGAACCGGTCGACGACGCTCGCGATCGTCGGCGAGCTCGTGGCCCTCGGGCTGGTGCGGGAGGACGCGCCGGGCACCGGCAGCGCCGGCAGCGCGGGCAGCGGTACCGCCGGCAGCGCGGGCAGCGGCACCGCTGACGCGGCCTCGTCCGTCGGCCGCCCGAGTCCCATCGTCCGCGCCGCCGCCGACGTCGTCGCGGTCGCGGTCACCGTCGAGGTGGACGAGGTGACCGTCGCGCTCGTCGGTCTCGACGGCAGCGTGTCGGCACGTGCGACCGCGGCCTCCGACCACCCGCCGACGGCGTCCGAGGCCGTCGAGACGATCGCCGGCCTGCTCGACGACCTGACGGCACAGCACGGCACGGGCAAAGACACGGGCACGGGCAAGGACACAGACACAGACATGGGCACGGCCACGGGCACGGAGGCGGACACGGACACGGACGCGCCCGGCCGCCCCCGCATCGCCGGCATCGGCGTCGCGGTCCCCGGCACCGTCCGGGTCGAGGACGGCGTCGTCCGCTACGCCCCGCACCTCGGCTGGCACGACGAACCCGTCGCCGGACCCCTCGCCGCCCGCACCGGCCTCCCGGTCCGTGCCACGAACGACGCGAACACGGGTGCCTGGGCCGAACGGCTCTACGGCAGCGGGCGCGGCGTCGACGACCTCATCTACCTGAACGGCGGCGCGAGCGGTATCGGTGGCGGCGTGATCAGTGCCGCCCGGCCCCTCAGCGGCGCGGACGGGTACGCGGGCGAACTCGGCCACACGTTCGTCGCGGCGAACGGGGTGCGCTGCCACTGCGGTGCCGCCGGGTGCCTCGAGACCGAGGCCTCCCGCGACGCCCTCGTGGCCGCAGCCGGGGTCGCCCCGGACGATCCGGCGGCGCTCGCCGCGGTGCTCGCCGAACGACGGCCCGAGGTCGAGCAGGTCGTCGACCGGCAGGTCGCCGCCCTCGCCACCGCACTCCGCAACGCGATCCACACCGTCAACCCCGAGGTCGTCGTCCTGGGCGGGTTCCTCGGCGTGCTGCTCGAACACGTCGGGGACCGCATCGAGGCCGAGGTCCGGGCGCAGTCGATGTCCGCGATGACCGAGCGGCTCCGGATCGCGCCGGCAGCGCTCGGCACCGACGTGCTGCTGCGCGGCGCGGCCGAGATCGCGTTCCGCGACCTCCTCCGCGACCCCGCCGCCGTCATCCCCACCCCGACCGGCCGCGCCGTCATCCCCACCCCGACCGACGCCTCCGCCGTCACCACCCCGACCGGTCGCGCTGCTGCGGCCACCACCACGTCCGGCCGCGCCGCTGCGGCCGAGGAAGCGAGTCCCGCATGACCTCCATCCAGCGTCAGCGCGTCAGCGTGCTGCTCGGCACCCAGGACCTCACCGTCGAGGACCGCCCGGTCCCCGCCGTCGACCCCGGCGACGTCCTCGTGCAGGTCGCCGCCGTCGGCGTGTGCGGCTCGGACGTGCACTACTACCGGCACGGCCGCATCGGCGACTTCGTCGTCGAGGAACCGCTCGTCCTCGGCCACGAGCTCTCCGGCACGATCGTCGCCGTGGGCGACGGCGTCGACGAGTCCCGCGTGGGAGAGCGCGTCGCCGTCGAACCGCAGCGCCCCTGCCACCGGTGCGCCCAGTGCCTCGCCGGCCGGTACAACCTCTGCCTGCACATGCGCTTCTACGCGACGCCGCCGATCGACGGGGCGTTCGCCGAGTTCGTCACGATCGAAGCCGAGTTCGCGCACACCCTGCCCGACACCGTGTCGTTCGAGGCGGGTGCGCTCCTCGAGCCGCTCTCGGTCGGCATCGCCGCGGTCCGCAAGGCCCGCATCGTCCCCGGTTCGTCGGTCCTCATCGCCGGCGCCGGTCCGATCGGCATCATCTGCGCACAGGCCGCGAAGGCGTTCGGTGCCTCGCGCATCGTCGTGAGCGACCTCGTCCCGGAGCGTCGCGACCGAGCGCTGCAGTACGGCGCGACCGAGGTCGTCGACCCGACCGTCGTGTCGGTCGCGTCCGACATCGTCCCGGTCGACGCGTTCATCGACGCGAGCGGTGCGCCGCGCGCGGTGTCGGACGGCATCAAGGCCGTCGGACCGGCCGGTGCGGCGGTGCTCGTCGGGCTCGGGAACTCCGAGATGACGCTGCCGGTCGAGCACATCCAGAACCTGGAGGTGACCGTCACCGGCATCTTCCGGTACACGAACACGTGGCCGGTCGCGATCGAGCTGGTCGCGTCCGGGCAGGTCGACCTCGACTCGCTGGTCACGGGACGCTTCGGTCTCGACGACGTCCGTGAGGCGCTCGAGAGCGACACCGACCCGGCGTCCCTGAAGTCCGTCGTCTACCCCGGCGGGGTCCCGTCCGCGACGTGACCGAGGGGCGGACTGGAGGCGCGGTGCCGGACGTGCCCCGCGCCTCCAGGCCCGCAGACCGTCACCGCCGACCAGCGCGACCCACGCCCGGAACCCGCCCACCTGGCGGACGCACCGCAACTGGGGGCACCGCCGCGTCACCCGGACGCGCTACGGTTCGCGCATGACGGCGACACCCTCGGCTGCAGTGCCGCAGCGCACCGACCGACGCGCGCTCGTGTCCTGGGCGCTCTGGGACTGGGGGTCCGCGGCGTTCAACGCCGTCGTCACCACGTTCGTGTTCAGCACGTACCTGGCGAGCCGCGCCTTCGTCGACCCGGCCCTCGTCGCCGCCGAGGGCTCGTCCGCGCAGGCGAAGGCCGTCGTCGAACGGGAGCTCGCGCACAACGCCGCCGCCGTCTCGACCGCCCTGACCATCGCCGGTATCGTCGTCGCGCTGGTCGCCCCCGCGGTCGGCCGCCTCGCCGACTCGTCCGGTCACCGTCGGCGGTCCGTCCTCATGGCGACCATCGGCATCGTACTGTCCATCGGCGGCATGGTCTTCGTCGCCCCGAGCCAGCCGTTCCTGCTGCTCGGCGCCGCACTGCTCGGCATCGGCACGGTGGCGTACGAGATCGCGAGCGTCGGCTACAACGCGATGCTCGGCCAGGTCGCGTCGGGGGAGCAGAAGGGCCGCGTGTCCGCGATCGGCTGGGCGGCCGGCTACTTCGGCGGGATCGTGCTGCTGGTCCTGCTCCTCGTGCTCTGCATCCAAGACTTCGGCGTCCCCGGCGTCGGCGGGCTCCTGCAGTTGCCCGCCACCGTCGCGTCCGGGCAGTGGGACGTCCGTGTGGCGATCGGCATCGCGGCGATCTGGCTCGCCGTGAGCTCGATCCCGCTGTTCGTCACCGTGTCCGAGGCCCCGCCCGGACCAGCCCGCACCAGCGGCGTGTTCGGTGCCTACGCGGACCTCGGCCGGGACATCGCCCGCCTCTGGCGGGAGCGGCGGAACGTGCTCGCGTTCCTGCTCGCGAGCGCGGTGTTCCGCGACGGCGTCGGCGCGGTGTTCACGTTCGGCGGGATCATCGCCGGCCAGGTGTTCGGGTTCAGCCCGTCGCAGGTGATCCTGTTCGCGATCGCCGCGAACGTGGTCGCCGGCGTGGCGACGTTCCTCTCCGGTCGACTGGACGACCGGTTCGGCTCCCGCGCCGTCATCACCGTCTCGCTCGTCGGACTCGTGGTCACCGGGCTCGGGGTGTTCCTCATCGGGAACGCGACCTCGGGGTTCTGGATCCTCGGGCTGACGCTCGCCGTGTTCGTCGGACCGGTGCAGGCGTCCTCGCGGGCGTACCTGGCGCGGCTCGCGACGCCCGGCCGCGAGGGGGAGCTCTTCGGCCTCTACGCCACCACCGGGCGTGCGGCGTCGTTCCTCGCGCCGGCGCTGTTCGGCATCGCGGTGACGATCGGCGGGTCGACGCGGTTCGGCATCATCGGCGTGGTCGTGGTGCTCGTGGCGGGGTTGGTCCTGATGGCGTTCGTGCGGCGGGAGCGCGCGGAGGCCGGTCCGCGCTGATCACGGTGGCGCGGGCCGCGGCGGGTCGCGGCGCGGCCCGGCGTGGTGCGTCGCGGTGCGTCGCGGTGCGGCGCTGTGCGGCGCGGTCCGGCGTGGTGCGTCGCGGTGCGGCGCTGTGCGGCCTGGAGGCGCAGCTCGCCGTCCCTCCACAGCTGCGGTTCTCCGCGTGGTTCTGCACAGGGCCGTGGTGCGGGGCACCTCAGGCGGTCGCGTGCGCCAGGATGGAGCCATGACCGACCAGCGGATCGCCGTCGTCGTCCTCGCCGCCGGGCAGGGCACGCGCATGAAGTCGTCCACCCCCAAGGTGCTGCACCGCCTCGCCGGCCTGCCGCTCATCGCCCACGTGCTGCGGACGGCGTCGTCCCTCGACCCGGAGCACGTCGCCGTCGTCGTGCGGCACGAGCGCGACCGCGTCGCGGCCGAGGTCGTCGAGCGCGCGCCGGACGCCATCGTCGTCGACCAGGACGACGTCCCCGGCACCGGACGCGCGGTCGAGGTCGCCGTCCAGGCGCTCCCCGCCGACTTCGACGGTGCCGTCGTCGTGCTCTCCGGCGACGTCCCGCTGCTCGACGCCGAGTCCCTCCGTCGTCTCGTCGACGCACACCTCGGTGCCGCCAACGCCGCCACCCTCGTCAGCGCGATCGCACCCGACCCGACCGGCCTCGGGCGCGTCGTGCGAGATGCGGCCGGCGCGTTCGTCGGCGTCGTCGAGCACAAGGACGCCAGCGCCGAGCAGCTGACCATCACCGAGGCGAACGCCGGCATCTACGCGTTCGACGTCGCGCACCTCCGGGCCGTGCTGCCGACGCTCACCACCGCGAACGCGCAGGGCGAGAAGTACATCACCGACGCGCCGAGCCTCATCGCCGACCGCGGTGGCCTCGTCGACGTCGTGACCCTGACCGACCCGTGGCTCGTCGCCGGCATCAACGACCGCGCGCAGCTCTCCGACGCCGCCCGAGAACTCAACGCCCGGATCGTCCGCCGGCACCAGGTCGCCGGCGTCACCGTGCAGGACCCGGCCACGACCTGGATCGACCTCGACGTGTCGATCGAACCCGACGCCGAGGTCCTCCCGGGCACCCAGCTCATCGGCGCGACCGCGATCGCCACCGGCGCGGTCGTCGGGCCGGACACCACGCTCCGCGACACCGAGGTCGGTGCCGGAGCCGTCGTGAACCGGGTCGACGCCACCCTCGCCGTCATCGGTGACGGTGCGTCGGTCGGCCCCTTCGCGTACCTGCGCCCGGGCACGATCCTCGGCGACCAGGGGAAGATCGGCACCTTCGTCGAGACGAAGAACGCCACGATCGGCCGGGGCAGCAAGGTCCCGCACCTGTCGTACATCGGCGACGCCGAGGTGGGCGAGGACTCCAACATCGGAGCCAACACGATCACCGCGAACTACGACGGCGTGCACAAGCACCGCACCGAGGTCGGGTCGAACGTCCGTACAGGCTCGCACAACGTGTTCGTCGCCCCGGTTAGGATTGGGGACGGGGCGTACACCGGCGCGGGTACGACCGTCCGCAAGGACGTACCGGCCGGGTCGCTGGCCATCAGCTACGCCCCACAGCGCAACACCGACGGATGGGTCGAGGAACACCGACCCGGCTCGCCGGCGGCCGAGGCTGCTCGGCGCGCGAACGGCGAATAGAACTCGGCGACCACCCGTCGTCGGCATCGACCCCACGGGGTCAGGGAGTGAGCACCGCACTTGTCCGGAATCAAAACGACCGGCCAGAAACGACTCGTCCTCGTGTCGGGACGCGCACACCCGGCGCTCTCGGCCGAGATCGCCGAGGAACTCGGGGTCGAGCTCGTCCCGACGGACGCACGGACCTTCGCGAACGGGGAGCTCTACACCCGCTTCGACGAGTCGGTCCGCGGCTGTGACGCCTTCGTCATCCAGTCGCACACCGCACCGATCAACGAGTGGCTCATGGAGCAGCTCATCATCGTCGACGCCCTGAAGCGTGCCTCCGCGAAGCGCATCACCGTCGTCGCACCGTTCTACCCCTACGCCCGCCAGGACAAGAAGGGCCGCGGACGTGAGCCGATCTCGGCGCGTCTCGTCGCCGACCTGTTCAAGGCCGCCGGTGCGCACCGCATCATGAGCGTCGACCTGCACGCCGCGCAGATCCAGGGCTTCTTCGACGGCCCCGTCGACCACCTGTTCGCGATGCCCGTCCTGCTGCAGCGCTTCCAGCAGATCCTCGACCCGTCGACGCTCACCGTGGTCTCCCCGGACATGGGCCGCGTGCGCGTCGCCGACATCTGGTCCGAGAAGCTCGGTGCGCCGCTCGCCATCATCCACAAGCGGCGCGACCCGCTCGTGCCGAACCAGGTCACCGTGCACGAGATCGTCGGTGACGTCTCCGGCCGGGTGTGCCTGCTCGTCGACGACCTCATCGACACGGGTCGCACGATCGCCAAGGCAGCCGAGGCGCTCAAGGAAGCCGGTGCCACCGGCGTCGTCGTCGCCGCGACGCACGCCGTGTTCTCCGACCCCGCGACCGAACTGCTGCAGAGCGAGTTCATCGACCGGGTCGTCGTCACCGACACCCTGCCGCTGCCGGAGGAGAAGCGCTGGGACCGCCTCGAGGTCCTGCCGATCGCTCCGCTCATCGCACGCGCCATCCACGAGGTCTTCGACGACGGGTCGGTCACCTCGATGTTCGACGGTGCTGCTTGACCGCACCCGCACGTGACGCGCTCGCGGCCCGACTCCGGGCCGCGGGCAGCGTCTTCGCCGAGGACGAAGCGGACCTGCTCCTCGAAGCCGGCGACGGTGACCCTGCGCGGCTGCGCTCGATCGTGCAACGGCGGCTCGGTGGCGAGCCGCTGGAGTACGTCCTCGGCTGGGCGGCGTTCGACGGGCACCGGATCCGAGTAAGCCCGGGCGTCTTCGTTCCACGGGCCCGGACGACCGTCGTCGTCGAGCAGGCCGCCCGACGGCTGCAGCGGTACGACCGCGTCGTCGATCTCTGCTGCGGCGCCGGTGCGATCTCGGTCGCGCTGCTCGGTCGTGTCGGCGCGCTCGACCTCGTCGCATCGGACGTCGACCCCGACGCGGTGCACGTGGCGGCCGAGAACATCGGGGACCGGGGCATCGTCGTCGCGGGGGACCTCTTCGCGCCGCTGCCCGATCGGTTCCGCGGTGTCGTCGACGTCATCGCGGTGAATGCTCCCTACGTGCCGACAGCGGCCATCGCGATGATGCCGTCCGAAGCGCGTGACCACGAGCACCGTGTCGCACTCGACGGGGGAGCGGACGGGCTCGACCTCCACCGGCGGATCGCGGCCGAGGCCGGAGCGTGGCTACGGCCGGGCGGGGTGGTCGTCATCGAGGTGTCGGAGGCGCAGGCTCCCGATTCGGCCGCGGCATTCGAGGCCGCTGGGTTCGTCGCCACCGTCGAGTCCGACGACGCAGTCGACGGCACTTGCGTCGTGGCGACCCGTCCGTCCTGAGCGCTGCGCGCCGTGCGCGACGCGCCGTGCGCGCTGCGCGCGCTGCGTCGCGCGCGCGCCCGTCCCCCATCCGGTGAGATCGCAGTCCGGCGCGCGAAGACGTGCCGGATCACCGTCGAAACGCGATCTCACCGGGGTGCTGACTGCGCGTGGCGGACCGGTGGCGTGACGCCCGAGCCCGGCCGACTCGGGGACGCGAGTGTGCACGCGTCGGCCCCACGTGCCTCCAGGCCGACGTCGAGCAGGCTGACGCCCATGAGTCGACGTCGGCGGGCCGGCCGAGCCGAGGCTCAGGACGCCCGCACCTCGACCGTGTGCCACCCGGAGGCGCCATCGGGCGCCGGTGGCCGCTCGACGCTGGTCTGGACCTCGCCGTCGGCGCTGATCGCACGCACCTGGATGCGGTGCGACCCCTTCTTCGGCGTCCAGCGGTAGACCCACTGCCGCCACGTGTCCGCGGACACGGAGTCCGCGAGGGTGGCGTCCTGCCACGCGCCGTCCCCCACGCGGACCTGCACGCCCTTCACTCCCGTGTGGGGCTGCCACGCGACCCCGGCGATTGCGACGGTCGAGCCGGCGTTCACCGTCGAACCGTCGCGGGGTGTGTCGATGCGGGACTCGAGTTTGACCGGCCCGCGCTCCGACCAGCCACGAGGCGTCCAGTAGCCCTGCGCCTCCGAGAACCGGGTCACCTCGAGCTCGATCACCCACTTCGTCGCCGACACGTAACCGAACAGACCGGGGACCACCATCCGCACCGGGAACCCGTGCTCGGGCGGCAGCGGCTCACCGTTCATCCCGACCGCCAGGAGTGCCGCGGTCCCGTCGTCCTGCAGCACGTCGAGCGGCGTCCCCGCGGTGAACCCGTCGACACTCCGGGACAGCACCATGTCCGCGCCGTCGTGGGGCGACGCCCGCTCGAGCAGCTTCCGGATCGGGTACCCGAGCCACAGCGCGTTGCCGATCAGGTCACCGCCGACCTCGTTCGAGACGCAGCTCAGCGTGGCGTGGTGCTCCTCCAGTGGCAGGGCGAGCAGCTCGTCCCAGGTGAGCTCGACCTCGTGGTCGACGGCACCGTGGATGCGGATCTTCCAGTCCGCGGTGTCGACGGAGGGCACACGCAGTGCGGTGTCGATCCGGTAGAAGTCCGCGTTCGGAGTGACGTAGGGGGTGATCCCGGCGACGTGGAGCGAAGCGCCGGTGGGGACGGCCGGGGCAGCAGTCGCCGGGGACGGGAGCTTGATCGCTCGCCGGACCGCCGCTGCCGCCTGCATGCCCGAGGAGCCCAGCCTCGACGCCGTGCCCACGACGACCGCGAGCGCAGCCGCCGTGACGCCCCAGGTGAGGAACGCGCGCCGTTCGGCCGATGCCGGGCGTGGTGCGGCCGACGGGACCGCCTCGGCGGCTTCCCACCGCCGGAGCCGCGTCGCGAGGGTCCGGAGTACGAGCACTGCGGCGGCGACCCCGAGGACCGAGGGAGCACCGTCGAACGTGCCGCTGCCGGACCGGGTGCTCACCGCGATCAGGGAGAGGACGCCCCCGACCGCGAACACGAGGGCACCGAACGGCGGACGAGCCCGTTCGAGGACGCCGGCAGCGGCGCTGACCACGGCGACGATCACGCCCATGAGCACGAAGAGCGCGACCTTGTCGCCCGTGCCGAAGAGCGCGACCATGAGGTCCTTCGCGCCGCGCGGTGCGAGGTCGATGACGGCGGAGCCCACCGCGACCAGGGGGCTGCCCGCGCCGCCGAGGACGAGGGCGCCGAGCTCCGCCGCTGCGAAGAACGCCGCAGCGGCGACGAGCCCCGACGCAGCAGCGAACAGCACCGGACGCCGGGTCCTCGGAGTGGTGTCGTGGTCGATGGTCACGGGCTGAGCGTAGGTCGCCCGTGCCGCGTGTGGGCTGACAGCGGTGCACACTGTGGACGGACGGCGACGGCCCGGACCCTGTGGAGGAGCATCGTCGGTCGTTCACCGCGGGGCTTCGTCGGGCGTTCACCAGGGCTCGGCAGCCGATCCCGAGCGGGGCGTGCGAGGATCGGGGTGTGCTGAGGCGTCCCGATCGAGTTCCGCGCTTCAGCCGCGCCCGACGGCGGGAGCGCCGCCCGATGTCACCCGCCCGGCGTTTCCTCGCGCTCCGCTGGGCCATCGTCGGGGTCTGGGCCGCACTGCTCACGGCGCGCGTCATCGTCGTCGCGGTGTCACCCGACGCGGATCTCACCTTCTTCGGCATCGCTGAGGTCGTCTCGATCGCACTCGGTTTCGCCGTGATCGCCGTCGCAGTGGTGCGTGGCCAGTCGATGCGACGCCGCCACGAGGACGAAGCGCTCGCCCTGGCGATCCGGCGCATCGACCCCACCGTCTGGCTCGTCCCCGCGGCGCCCACCGCCGAACTGCGGTCCTCGATCGAGACGATCCGACCCGAGGTCTCGCTGGGGCACCGGGTCACGTGGGCCTTCGGTGCGACCGAGGCCTCCCTGTGGGAACTCGAGGAGCGTCGTGCCACCCGGCTGCTCGTGATCCGGTGGAGCCGCATGGTGCACGTCGGCCTCGAGGACGTGCAGGGCGACGGCCGGTCGTGGGCGATCGCGATGCACTACGTCCGGCCGGACGACACGACGGCCGTGGCGACCTTCTTCGTCCGATCGGCCCCGGGCTCCCGACGCATGCTCGGTCGGGGCCCGCGGCTCGAACGGCTCGTCGCCGACCTGGCACGCGAACGCATCGTGGCGTAGCGGAGCTCCGCCGCCCACCGCACACACGACAAGGCGAACGCCCACACGGCAAGGCGGAAGACACGCACGACAAGGCGGAAGGCCCCGCCGATCGGCGGGACCTTCCCTGGCGCTGTCGTCGCGCAGTCTCGGTCGTCGACCACAGCTCCGCGCGGTCGTCGGCGGTCAGTGCGTCGAGGGTTCCTGCTCGACCTCGCGACGGTCGTCGTCCGACCACAGCGTGTGGAACGTGCCGTCCTTGTCGATGCGCTGGTAGGTGTGCGCGCCGAAGAAGTCGCGCTGCCCCTGGAGGAGCGCAGCGGGCAGGCGCTCGGATGCGAGCGAGTCGAAGTACGACAGCGCTGACGAGAAGCCCGGCGCCGGGATCCCGGACGCGGCTGCAATGCCGACGATGCGACGCCATGCCGCTTCGCCCTCGGCGACCGCGTTCGCGAAGTACGGGTCCACCAACAGCGATTCGAGCTTCGGGTTCTTGTCGTACGCCTCGACGATGCGGTTGAGGAACTGGGCGCGGATGATGCAGCCGCCGCGCCAGATCTTCGCGATGTTGCCGAGGTTGATGTCCCAGCCGTACTCCTTGGCTCCGGCGATGATGAGGTCGAAGCCCTGCGCGTACGCGACGACCTTCGATGCGTACAGCGCGGCGCGGACGTCGTCGGCGAAGGTGTCCGGCACCTCGGCGATCGACGGACGGTTCTGCACCGACTCCTGCACGGCGGCGCGCTGCGTCGGCTTCGACGACACCGCGCGCGCGAACACCGCTTCACCGATGCCCGACACCGGGATCCCCAGGCCGACCGCGTTCTGCACGGTCCACACGCCGGTGCCCTTCGAGCCGGCTTCGTCGCGGATGACGTCGACGAGCGGCTTGCCGGTGTCGGCGTCCTGCTGCTTGAGGACCTCACCGGTGATCTCGATCAGGTAGGACTCGAGGTCGCCCTTGTTCCACTCGTCGAACACCTTCACGAGGTCCTCGACGGAGAGCCCGCCGACACGACGGAGCAGGTCGTAGGACTCGGCGATGAGCTGCATGTCGGCGTACTCGATGCCGTTGTGCACCATCTTCACGAAGTGCCCGGCTCCGTCGGTGCCGATGTGGGTCACACAGGGCTCGCCCTCGGCGACCGCGGCGATCGACTTGAGGATCGGACCCAGGGTCTCCCAGGCTTCCTTCGACCCGCCGGGCATGATCGACGGACCCTTCAGGGCACCCTCTTCACCGCCGGAGATGCCGGTGCCGACGAAGTTCAGGCCCTTCTCGCGCAGGTCGTGCTCGCGGCGGATGGTGTCGTGGAAGTTCGCGTTGCCGCCGTCGACGATGATGTCGCCGGGTTCGAACTTCTCGGCGAGCTGCGAGATGACCGCGTCGGTGCCCTTGCCGGCCTGCACCATGATGATCGCCGTGCGGGGCTTCGAGAGCGACACGACGAAGTCGTCGATGTCCTCCGAGGCGATGAACCCGGCGTCGCCGTGCTCGTTCATGAGTTCCTCGGTGCGGGCGTAGGTGCGGTTGTAGACCGCGACCGTGTTGCCCTCTCGCGACGCGAGGTTCCGCGCGAGGTTCGAACCCATGACTGCGAGGCCGACGACCCCGATGTTCGCCTGACCACTGTTGTCTGCCACGAAGGTCTCCTTTGTCCTGACGGTGCCGCACCCTGCGGTGCCGCACCGTGCGGTGCAGCATCCTGCGGTGCCGCACCGTGCGATGCAGCACCCTGCGGTGCCGCACAGTGCGGTGCGGCACCTGACGTTTCCCGCACCAACCTACGGTCGGCGCCCTGGGACCGCACGGCTGTTACGGCAACTGGGGATGACTGTTCACGGGACCAATACTGTGGAGGGATGACCGAGAGCGACGTCCTCCCGCCCGTGCTCGTGATGGGGGTCTCCGGCTCCGGCAAGTCGACGATCGGCCAGTCCCTCGCGGACGCGCTGGCGGCGCGTGGCGAGCCGTGCGTCTTCGTCGACGCCGACGACCTGCACCCCGCCGCGAACAAGGAGAAGATGCGGCAGGGCGTGCCGCTGACCGACGAGGACCGGTGGCCGTGGCTCGCCGCCTGCGCGGCGCGTATCGCTGAGGTCGAGGACTCGGGCAGCCGCTGCGTGATGGCGAACTCCGCCCTCAAGCGCGTCTACCGCGACCGGCTCCGCGAGAGCGCTCCTGGCCTCGTGATCGCGTTCCTCGACGGGTCGCGCGAGCTCATCGCCGAGCGCCAGTCGCACCGCCACCACGAGTACATGCCGAACACGCTGCTCGACTCGCAGTTCGCGACGCTGGAGCGCCCGCAGCCGGACGAGGCCGCCGTCGCCGTGTCGATCGAGGGGTCGGTCGACGACACGGTGGCGACGATCCTCGCCGCGCTGTCGGTCACTTCCGGCTGAGCTCGGACAGTCGCGCCCGGTACTCCTCGGCGTCGATGTCGCCGCGTGCGAAGCGGTCGGCGAGCACCGATCGTGCATCGGAGCGCGCCCGCCAGCTTCCCCGTCGAGCGACCCCGAACACCAGGAAGACGACGAGGAACGCGAAGAAGAAGAACGCGGGGAAGACGAAGAACGGGAACCCGCCGCCGTGCCAGTACGGCGCGGTCGCTGCGATGGTGGTGAGCATGGGGACCTCCTGAGGTCGGTTTCGGTGCCGCTGTCGCGACACTGCAACGATCCGGCCTGGAGGCACGTCACGCGTCCGCCGGTCGGCCCCACTTCCGGCTGCTCCCGCAGTCGTAGAGAGGCGCCTCCTCCACAGGGTCCTACTCCCGGGGGAGTAGTCCGCAGGTCGTGCTGCCGTCCGATGTCGAGCGCGTCGGCCGACCCTAGGCTCTGCTGCATGGACACCGCACCGACCGCCGAGGACCCGCTGGCGACCGACGCCCGCTGGCGCGGCCGTCGTCGGTTCGCCCGCGTCGGCCGTGTGCTGCCCGTGGCACTCGTGCAGATCGTCGGAACGCTCCTGGCCTCCCGGTTCGCCACCGACGGTGCGGGCAGTGGTCCGCCGTGGATGCGCCAGCCAGTCGGCACCGTCATCGACGCCGTCCACCTCGGACCGCTCGCGCTCGTGCTCCTCGTCGCCGGGGTGGTCGTCCTCCCGTGGCGTTGGCGATGGCCCCGCGCGGTGCTCGTCGTCACCCTCGCCACGACGATCGGCTACGCCCTGGTCGTCAGTCCGCGAGGTCCGTTCGTCGCAGCGCTGACGATGGCGCTCGCGAACGCCTGGCTCCGCGGACACCGGTGGACGGTGACTGCCGTTGCGACGATCAGTGTCGCGGTGCTCCCGACGGCGGACGTCCAGCTCGGCCGTGCACCGGCGCCCGACCTCAGCACCGTGCTGCTCGCGTTCGCGTGGGTCACGGTGACGATCGCGGTGTCCGAGCTGATCCGCGTCCGGTTCGAGCGGGTCGCCGAGCGTCACCGCCAGCGGGTCGAGGCCGATCGCCGCCGCGCCGGGGACGAGCGCGTCCGGATCGCCCGCGAACTGCACGATTCGGTCGCCCACAGCATGTCCCTCATCAACCTGCAGGCCGGTGTCGCTCTGCATCTGAGTCCTGGCCTGCCCGAGCAGACCCGCGAGTCACTCGCGAACATCCGCGATTCCAGCCGCGACGCCCTCGTCGAGCTCCGGACGATCCTCGGTGTGCTCCGTGCGGTCGACGTCCCACCGGGCACCGGCGGTGGGCAGCGGGACGGCGACGGCGCGCACGAGCGGAACCCGACCCCCGGCCTCGACCGTCTGCACGCCCTGGTCGAGCGTGCGCGCGCGGCCGGCGTCGACATCGACGTGACCATCACGGGGAACCCGGCGGCCGTCGGTGGCGTGACCGACCGCAATGCCTTCCGCATCATCCAGGAGTCCGTGACGAACGTCATGAAGCACGCGCCCGGGCACCGCGCAGACGTCGCGGTGACGATCGGACCGGACGTCGTCGACCTCGTCGTCGAGGACCGACCTGCCCGCCACGACAACGAGGCGTCCACGCCGGTGGTGCTGGGCCCGACCGGCAACGGCATCATCGGCATGCGGGAACGTGCGGTCGCCGTCGGCGGCACCCTGCAGGCCGGGCCGACGACGAGCGGCGGCTGGCGTGTGGCGGCACGGCTCCCCGTCATCGCCGCTGACGCCGATGCCGATGCCGACGCAGACGCCACGGCCACCGCCACCGACGGGGACCGACCATGACCGCGCTCTCCGCCCTCCCTGACCCGATCCGGGTGGTCCTCGTCGACGACCAGGTCCTGGTCCGCGCCGGACTCCGCGCGCTCGTCGACGCCGAGCCCGGCATGACCGTCGTCGGCGAAGCAGGCGACGGCGACGCCGCGGTCGAAGCCGTCCGGGCCGAGCGCCCCGACGTCGTGCTCATGGACATCCGGATGCCCGGCACCGACGGACTCGCCGCCACCCAGCGGATCTCCGCCGACCCGGACCTCGCGGGCGCGCACGTGGTCATCCTGACGACCTTCGAAGAGGACGACTACGTGTTCGAGGCGATCCGCGGCGGCGCTGCCGGCTTCCTCGTGAAGGACACCGAGCCCGCCGAACTCCTCCGGGCGATCCGCACCGTCGTCGCCGGTGACTCCCTGCTCTCGCCGCGGGCCACCCGCTCCCTCATCGAGGCGTACGCGACCCACGCGAAGCCGACCGCCCTCGCGCCCGAACTCGGCGTGCTCACCGACCGCGAGCGCCAGGTGATGCAGCTCGTCGCCGTCGGGATGACGAACGCCGAGATCGCGGAACGCCTCTTCGTCAGCCCGATGACCACGAAGACCCACGTCTCCCGCGCCATGATCAAACTCGGAGCCCGCGACCGCGCCCAGCTGGTCGTCTTCGCCTACGAGACCGGCCTCGTCACCCCGGGGTGGCGCCCCTGATGACGGCTGCGTGCGACCTGCGGGCGGTCAGCGCCGTGGAGTCACCCGCCGCCCGGCGCTTGGCAACAGGTGGCAACAGCTGGCAACAGCTGCGGTACCGGTTGCTCCCGAGTTGCATGAACGCATGTCGTTCACGGGATTCGGCGTCGTCGCCGGAGCAGAACTGACCGACGCCGTCCGTCGGGCCGGTGCCGATCACGTCGAGCCGTCGATCGCCGGCAACCTCGTCGTCCGCGACGGGCCGGGCTGGGCGCTCGCCGGGTCGTACTCGGGGCAGCGCTTCCCATCGTTCGCGGTCCTCGTCCCCGGGGACCTCCCGTTGCTGACGGGGGAGCCGGGTACGGTTCGGCAGTACTTCGAGTCGGTGCTCCCGCTCGTCCACTCGGTCGCGGACCCCGGGGCCACGATCGTGTTCGGCTCCGGTACGGCGCGGCGGGTGCCGGAGGGCATGCCGACCGACGAGGGACGACGCCGGTTCGCCGAGGTCGTCCGCACCGCGCGTGACGTCGCCGCCGAGCACGACCTCCGCGTCGTCGTCGAACCACTCAGCCGCGCCGAGACGAACCTGCTCCACACCGTTGCCGAGACCGTGGCGTTCCTCGACGACGCCGGCATCGACGGGGTGGGCGTGGTCGCGGACCTGTTCCACATCCGGAACGAGGGCGAACCGCTCGAGGTCGTCGGCGCGTACGGACACCGCATCGGCCACGTGCACCTCAGCGACCCGGATCGACAACCGCCGGGCACGGTCGACGACGTCTGGCGCACCTTCCTCGACATCGTGCACGAGGGCGGCTACGGCGGTTCGGTGTCGCTCGAGTGCCGGTGGTCTCCCGACGTCGACGACGCCGAGGTGCAGATCCGCAGCGCCCTCGGACGCGTCCGCGATGCCGGTGGCATCCTCGTGTCATGACGATCGACGTGCGGCCGGCGGCGTCCTTCGACGACGTCCGGACGATCGTCGGCCCGAAGCGCCCGGACGCGAACGTTTGCTGGTGCCTGAGCTACCGAATCCCGTCGAAGGAGAACCAGGCGCTCCGTGGGCCGGCCCGCGGTGAACGGGTCCGGGAGCTCCTCGCGGCCGACGTCCCCCCGGGTGTCCTCGCCTACGAGGGCCACGAGGTCGTGGGGTGGGCCGCAGTGCACCCGCGACCGGACACGACGTTCGCCCGGAACCGGAAGATCCCGCACCTCGATGCCCCCGACGACCGAGGCGTCTGGAGCGTCTGGTGTCTCCGGGTGCGTCCCGGTCACCGCGGCACCGGCATCTCGCACACGCTCCTGGCGGGCGCGGTCGAGTTCGCCCGTTCGAACGGTGCGCGAGTCGTCGAGGGGTACCCGGTCGACAACCGCGGCGCGAAGGTCGACCTGACGATGGCCTTCGTCGGCACCCGCTCGTTGTTCGAGGCGGCTGGGTTCGACCGTGCGGCGGCGACGACGTCCGTGCTGAACGGCTTCCCCCGGGTGCTCATGCGAAAAGTGCTCACCGCCTGACGCCCGCCGGCTCGAGGTCCGTCGGACCCGTGCGTCCGACGGACCCCGTGGGGCCACTCCGCGCGAACGCCAAGCGGACGATCGCCACGCGCGCGACCACCACGCGCGCGAATGCCACGCGCCACGCGCAACCCCCGCCCGTCAGAGCTTGAACGTCGCCCGCGGGATGTCCGACACGATGCGGCGCGCCGTCCGTACGGCGTCCTCCTCGGAGATCTGGTGCGTGACCACGAGCGACGCCAGGTACGCCGCGTCCGCCCGTCGCGCCATGTCGTGCCGAGCGGGGATGGAGCAGTACGCGCGGGTGTCGTCGATGAACCCGGAGGTCTTCGTGAACGACGCCGAGTCGGTGATCGCGGACCGGTAGCGGCCGATCGCGGCGGGGGTGTCGATGAACCACCACGGAGCGCCGGCGTACACAGCGGGGTAGAAGCCGGCGAGGGGTCCGATCTCCCGCGAGAACACCGTCTCGTCGACGGTGAACAGCACGAGGTGGAAGCCGGGAGCGGTGCCGAACGACTCGAGCAGCGGACGGAGCGGCTGGGTGAACGACCCGACGGCGGGCAGGTCGTGCCCGGTGTCCGGCCCGAAGCGGTCGAGCGTCGGCGTGTGGTGGTTCCGCACGACGCCGGGGTGGAGCTGCATCACGAGGCCGTCCTCGACGCTCATCTCGGCCCAGCGGTAGAGCATGTCGTGCCGGTACGCGGTGGCGTCGGCGGGCGAGACCGACGCCGGGTCACAGAGTGCCGCAGCGTGGATGCGCTGTCGCGACTCCGCGGACAGCGGCGTCGAACCGGGGTCGATGACCCCGGTGTCGGTGGCGGTCGCGCCGTGCTCGATGAAGTACTGGCGACGTGCGCGGAGCGCTGCCAGCAGGCCGTCGTGGGTGCCCGTGTCGATGCCGGCGGCCTCTCCGATGGACACGACCACGTGCCTCCAGTCCGGGCCCGACGGGTCGAACACGGCGTCCGCGCGGAAGGTGGGGACGACCCGACCGGTGAAGGTGGGGTCGGCGGCGAGCCGCGCGTGCGCGGCGAGGTCTGCGGTGGGGGAGTCGGTGGTCGCGAGGACCTCGATGCCGAAGGCGTCGAAGAGGGCACGCGGCCGCATCTGCGGCTGCTGCAGCAGTTCGGCGATGTGGTCGTACTGCTCGTCCGCGTTCGCGGCCGACGGCTGCTCCGTCAGCCCGAAGACGTCGTGTAGCTCCGTCTCGAACCAGTAGCGGACGGGGGTGCCGAGGAAGTCGTCCCAGTGCTCCGCCAGCTGCCTCCAGATCTGCCGGCCTGGAGGCGCGGGGTGCGTTCCGGACAGGTCGGCGCGACCCAGCGCCTCCAGTCCCACACCGTTCGCGTGCAGGAGCCGCAGCACGTAGTGGTCGGGCGTGATCAGCAGCGACGCGGGGTCGGCGAACGGTTGGTCGTCCGCGATGAGGGCCGCGTCGACGTGCCCGTGCGGGGAGATGATCGGCGCGTCCTTGACCGCTTCGTAGACGATCCTCGCGACGTCACGCGCGCCCGGGTCGGCGGCGAACAGCCGGTCGGGGTGCGGAGCGAGCGGGGTGGCGGTGCTGGTCTGGGTCATCGTCGACTCCTTCAGGACGGACGGACCGGCGCGGGCCCGGTGGACTCGCGGACGGTGAGGTGGGTGGGCAGGGCGACGGCGCCGGTCATGTGCTCGCCGGGCAGTTCGTCGGCGGGGATCGCTCCGAGCCGGCCGAGCAGCATCCGGATCGCGACCCGGCCGGCCCGTTCGATCGGCGAGGTCATGGTGGTGAGCGGCGGGTTGCAGAAGTCGGCGCCGAAGATGTCGTCGCACCCGACGATCGACATGTCCTCGGGCACGCGGACACCGCGCTCCCGGAGGCGTTGCAGCATGCCGATCGCGATGAGGTCGTTGAACGCGATGCACGCGGTGGCGCCGGCGTGCACGGCGGCGTCGGCGGCGGCCGCGCCGGAGTCGACGAACGGTGCGTGCGGACCGACCCGTGCGACGCGGACGCCGAGCCGTTTCGCGACGCGGAGCAGGGCTTTCCACCGCCGCTCGTTCGACCACGAGCTGTCCGGTCCGGCGACGTAGAGGATGTCCCGGTGTCCGAGCGACACCAGGTGCTGCACGGCCTGCTCGACCCCGCCGGGGGTGTCGATGAGCACGGACGGCACGCCCTCGGGCCGCCGGTTCACGACGACGAGCGGGGTGCGTTCGGCGAACCGGGCGATCTGCGCGTCGGTGAGCCGGGACGCCGTGAGCACGGCGCCGTCGGCCTTTCCGGCGATCGCGCTGAGGGCCGCCATCTCGGCGTCGGCGGACTCCTCGGTGTCGACGAGCAGCTGCGTCCACCCGGCGCCCGCGAGCTGGTGCTGCGTGCCGCGGATGACGTCGAAGTAGAAGGGGTTCGTGATGTCGGAGACGAGCACGGCGACCGCGCGGGTCCGACCGGAGGTGAGTGCCCGCGCCTGCGAGTTGGCGACGTAGCCGAGCTCGCGGGCGGCCTGCTGGATGCGCTGCTGCGTGGCGTGGTTCACCCGGTCCGGCAGGGAGAGCGCCCGTGACACGGTGGACGGCGCGACGCCCGTCGCGTCGGCGATGTCGCGGATGGTCACCCGCCGGGCGGTGTCGGTGTCGGTCACGTGTCCTCCGTCGTGCTGCGGCGCCGCGGTGCGCCTGGCGACGGGCCGCCCGAACGGTGCTGGTGCTCCCCGGGAAGCTCGTCGATGGACCGAACGTAGGCCGGTCTGGCAACAAGTGGCAACCGGTTGCCGGATGTTGCCACCAGCGGAACAGTGGTCACCACGCCGGCGGCACGTCCACCGGTGCCCGGGATGCAGCGTCGCTCCCGGGTGGAGGTCTCGAGGAGGAAACCCCCGCATGAGCACAGGAAGACTCAGGACACGCACCCTGGTCGGTGCCGTGGCCGTGGTCGCCCTCGCCGCGCTGTCCCTGCAGGGATGTGCCGTGGTGAACGGCAGCGGTGACGACCCGAACACCCTCCGCGTCATGATGGGCGCGGACACCACGTACCCCAAGGAACGCAAGCAGTGGCAGCAGGACACCGCCGCCGAGTTCAAGCGCACCACCGGGGCCGACATCCAGTGGGAGACCTACTCGTCCGCGCAGGAGGAGCTCACCGCGATCCAGACCAGCGTCATCTCGGGGCAGGGTCCCGACGTGTACGCGATCGGCAGCACCTTCACGCCGACCGCGTACGCCACCGGTGCCTTCGTGCAGATGGGGGCGAAGGAGTGGAAGGCCGTCGGCGGGAAGGACCAGTTCGACCCGGCGTCGTTCGGCATCTCCGGCCCGAGCACCTCGAAGCAGATCGGCATCCCGTTCGCCAGCCGACCGTTCGTGATGGCCGTGAACAAGGACCTCCTGGCCCAGGCCGGCATCGACTCGATGCCCACCACGTGGGACCAGCTGACCGCCGACGCGAAGGCGACCACGACCGGTGACCACCACGGCATGGCGGTCGCGTACGCCGACGGCTTCGACCCGTGGAAGTTCATCTGGGGCATGGCGCAGAACGCCGGCAACACGATCGTGTCGAAGAGCGGCAAGGCCGAGATCGACACCGAGGCCGTCAGCAACGCCTACCGCACCTACTTCGACTGGGTGACGAAGGACGGCGTCGTCGACAAGGCCGCGATCGGCTGGAACAACGCCCAGGCCCTCGCGCAGTTCACCGAGGGGAAGGCCGCCTTCTTCCCGATGACCACCACGACCGCGATCAACTCCTTCGCGGGGACCAAGGTCGACGGCAAGTACGAGTTCGCCCTGCTGCCCACCGTGCCCCCGGGGGCGACGGAACGCCCCGCCGACGGCATCGAGGCCGCGAGCATCCTGTCCGGCGACAACTGGGTCGTGGCCGACTACGGCACGAAGCAGGACCTGTCGTTCGACTTCATCAAGCAGCTGAGCGCCCCGAAGGCGCAGCTCGAGTACTACAAGCTCTTCGGCAACCTGCCGACGAACGCCGACGCCGCAGCCCAGCTCGCCGCCGACAACCCCCAGCTCAAGCCGATCATCGACGCCGGGAAGCTCTCCAAGCCGACCGCCTTCACCGGCGCCTGGTCGGACATCCAGCTCTCGCTCGTCGACGTCGTCGTGCAGTCCATCCCGTCCCTCAAGGGCGGCGAGGTCACCGACGACCAGCTCGAGAAGCGCCTGCAGGACGCCCAGAAGGACGCCCAGTCCACGCTCGACCGTCAGAAGAACGGAGGTCTGTGATGACCGCCACGCAGACTCGCTCGCGCGCGGAGCGCGGACAACCGGGCCAGGACCGGCCGCCGGTCCGGCCGCACGGTACGACCCCGCTCTCCAAGCGCGAGCGTCCGCTCTGGATGCTCCTGCCCGGCGGTGTCCTGATGATCGCCGTCATCGTGGTCCCGCTGCTGGTGGGCGTGTTCATCGCGATGCTCGACCTCGACCAGTACACGCTGCGGCAGTGGTTCAGCGCCCCGTTCGTCGGGTTCCAGAACTTCGCCGAGGCGTTCACCGACTCGCCGCTCCTGCACTCCATCTGGATCTCGGTGTCGCTGTCGGTCCTCGTCACCGCGGTGACCGTGCCCATCGGCGTCGCCGCCGCGATCTCCACGCAGAACCGCTTCCCCGGCCGTGGGCTCGTCCGGTCGATCTACCTCATCCCGTACGTGCTCCCCGCGTTCGTCGTCGGCACGTTCTTCCGCACCATGCTCCAGCCGCAGGGCGTCGTGAACTCGATCCTGCACACCGACGTCCTCTGGCTGAACGGGTCGGCGTCGTACTGGGCGCTCGCCGGCGTCATGATCTGGACGAGCTGGCCGTTCGTCTACCTGCTGTCCCTCGCGGGGCTGCAGGCCGTCGACAACGAGGTGCACGAGGCCGCTGCGCTCGACGGCGTGACCTGGTGGGCGAAGCTCCGGTACATCATCTTCCCGTACCTGCGCGGACCGCTGAGCCTGGCGATCATCATCTCGATCCTGCACAACATCAACAACTTCACGCTCCCGTTCGTGCTGTTCGGCATCCCGCTGCCGTCGAGCGTCGAGGTGATGCCCGTCCTGACGTACATCGCGAGCTTCCAGTCGTTCCGCTTCGGCCTGTCCGCCGCGATGGCGATCTGCTCGCTCGTGATCGTCGCCATCCCGCTGTTCGTCTACCTCCGAGCGGTCAAGCTCGACACCGGTGACGACGCCGGACCCAACCGGAAGCAGCGCCGCGCCGACCGCGCCACGCTCGCTGCCGCCCCCACCGCCGCCGACGTCGACGGAGCACGCGCATGAGCGCCTTCAGCCAGACCCGCACACGCCCCACCGCGACGCTCACCGAGAGCATCACCGCCTCGGGCGACCGTCGGCACAAGCGGCCCTACGACACCGACGTCACCCGGCTCCTGCCGCGCTGGCTGCTCGTCGTCGTGATCGCCGTGATCATCGCGTTCATCGCCGTCCCGGTGCTCTACATCCTGTTCGGCTCGGTGAACTCCGACGTCGCCGTTGCCCGTGGTGAGTACTTCCCGTCCGAGTTCACGCTGTCGAACTACGTCGAGATCTGGTCCACTGTCGCGCTCGGTCAGGGACTGGTGAACTCGATCCTCACCGCCGGTGCGGTGGCGGTCGCCAGTGCTGCGCTCGCCGTGTCCACCGCCTACGTGCTCGTCCGGTTCCGGTTCCTCGGTCGCCTGACGATCCTCCGCGGCCTCCTCGCGCTGCAGTCCATCCCCGGCACCCTCCTGCTCCTGCCCGTCTTCGTGGTGTTCTCGAACATCGCGAGCGCGACCGGCGTGCAGATCATCGGCACCCGCTGGGGCCTGTTCGTCACGTACCTGACGTTCGCCCTGCCGTTCTCGACCTGGGTGATGGTCACGTACCTCCGCGGACTGCCGAAGGAACTCGAGGAAGCGGCCCGCATCGACGGGGCGTCGTCGACGAAGATCCTCACGAAGATCGTCCTGCCGCTGTCGTGGCCCGGCATCGTCGTGTCCGCGATCTTCGCCTTCCTGCTCGGCTGGAACGACGTCCTGTTCTCGACGATCATGACCACCCCGAACACGCGCACCGTCGCTGTGGTCCTCCAGGTGCTCGGCACCACCCAGGAGGGCGGCGCCGTCCCGATCTACGGCCAGATGATGGCCGCGTCGATCGTCTGCGCCGTGCCCGTGGTCGCGCTCTACCTCATCTTCCAGCGGTACCTCGTCGGCGGCCTCACCGCCGGTTCCGTGAAGTAGCGCTGTGCAGTCTGCCGAGTTGTCCACAGACCGCCTGGAGGCACGGTGCCAGCCCGCCCCGCGCCTCCAGGATGGTCGTCATGAAGGGAATGCAATGACCCAGCTCAGTTGGGAGCTCTCCGGTTTCGGTGACGAGATCGACGCCGACCCCGCCGTCCAGGTGGCGGTCCTGCAGGCGCTCGGTGCGAGCGCGATCGAGGTGCGCAGCGCCTGGGGCGTCAACGTCGTCGACCTCGACGAGGACCAGCTCGCCGGGCTCCACCGCCTGTTCGAGGAACGCGGGCAGACCGTGTCCGCCATCGCCTCGCCGATCGGCAAGGTGTCCGTCGACGAGCCCGTCGAGCACGAGGTCGAACGACTCGGCCGGGCGATCCGCGCCGCCCACGCCCTGGGCACGAAGAACATCCGGATCTTCTCGTTCTACTTCGAGGGCCGCACGCCCGAAGCCGTCCGTGATGACGTGCTCGTCCGGATGCGTGCGCTGGCCGACCTCGCGGAGCGCGAAGGCGTCACCCTGCTGCACGAGAACGAGAAGGACATCTACGGCGACGTCCCCTCGCGGGTGCTCGACATCGTCGAGAGCGTCGACTCACCCGCGCTCCGCCTCGCCTGGGACAACGCGAACTACGTGCAGTGCGGCGTCAAGCCGTTCACCGACGGCTGGGCGCAGCTCGCCCCGTACGTCGACTACCTGCAGGTGAAGGACGCACTGTCCACCGACTCCTCCGTGGTCCCCGCGGGCGAGGGCGACGGCGAACTCGTCGAGACCCTCACCGCACTGCGCGACGCCGGCTACACCGGGTACGCCTCCCTCGAACCGCACCTCAGCGACTTCACCCACCTCGGCGGGTTCTCCGGCCCCGCGGCGTTCGGCCGCGCCGGCCGCGCCCTCCGGAAGCTCACCGACCAGATCGGAGTGACCCTGCGATGACCACCACCGCAACGCCCCTCAAGCTCGCCGTCGTCGGCGCCGGCGTCATCGGACGCCACCACGCCAAGGTCGCCGTGCACCACCCGGACCTGCAGGTCGTCGCCCTCGTCGACGCGATCCCCGCCGCGGCCACCAGCGCCGCCGACGAGCTCGAGGCGATGGGCGTCGACCGGCCGATCACGACCGAGACCATCGAACAGGCCATCGCAGAGACGGACATCGACGTCGTCGCGATCTGCTCCCCGTCCGGCATGCACGTCCAGCTCGCCGAAGCGGCACTCGCCGCAGGGAAGCACGTCGTCATCGAGAAGCCGCTCGACACCACGATGCCCCGTGCCCGGTCGATCGCCGCGCTCGCCGCCGAGGGCCGTGCTCGCGGGCTCGTCACGAGCGTCATCAGCCAGCACCGCTTCGACCCCGCGTCCGTCGCCGTCGCCGGTGCCGCACACGGCGGTGGGTTCGGCACCGTGACCTCCGGGGTCGCGAGCGTCGCCTGGTACCGGTCGCAGGGCTACTACGACTCCGGGGACTGGCGCGGCACCTGGGAGCTCGACGGTGGCGGCGCGGTGATGAACCAGGGCGTCCACACGGTCGACCTCCTCGTGTGGGTGCTCGGCCGGCCGGTCGAGATCTCCGCACAGACGGGGCTCCTCGCGCACGATCGGATCGAGGTCGAGGACACGGCGGTCGCCACCGTCCGCTTCGAGAACGGCGCACTCGGCGTCATCCACTGCACGACCGCCGCCTACCCGGGACTGTCCGCGCGCTACGCCGTCTACGGCACCCACGGTTCGGCGATCGTCGACGACGACCGGCTCGCCTACTTCCACATCGCGCCCGACGCCGCGACGCTCGAATCGGCGTCCACGACGTCGAACGCCACCGCCGTCGCCGGGGCGGTCGACCAGAAGGACGACGTCGTCCCCGCCGAGCACGTCGTCGGCGGCCCGGCCGAGCCCGACCACTTCGCCGCCGGGCACGCGCGCCAGTACACCGACATCGTCGCCGCGATCCGTGGCGGCACCGACCCCGGCGTCGGGGTCGAGGACGCCCTCGTGTCCCTCGCCACCGTGCGCGGGCTCTACGTCAGCGCGACCCTCGGCCAGCCCGTCCGGATCGACGACGTCATCGAGGGCAAGTACGACGACGTCATCCCCGTCGTGGGCGCCCCCGCCACCGCAGCCACCGAAGGAGCCGACCGATGAAGTTCTCCGTGTTCACCGCCTCCACCCCCGACTGGACCCCCGAGCAGGCCGCGACGACGCTCGCCGAGCAGGGCTGGGACGGCGTCGAGTGGCGCGTCGTCGACGACCGCCCTGCCGAGGGCACCGAGGTCCCGGCGGGCCGGTCGTTCTGGGCGGGCAACAAGTCGACGTGGCAGTTCACCGGCATCGAGGACAACGTCGGCGACATCGCCCGCATCACCGACGACGCCGGGCTCGAGTACTCCGGCATCGGCGGGTACCAGCCGGCGTCGGACCACCGGGGCGTCGACACGATGCTCCGCGTCACGAGCGAGCTCGGCGCACGCCAGGTGCGGGTCACGATGCCGCATTACCGCGCCGAGAAGGAGCGCACGGGGGAGACCTACGGTCAGCTCTTCGACCGCACCCGGGCCGACCTCGAGTGGGTCGCGTCGCGCGCATCGGAGCTCGGCGTGAAGGCACTCGTCGAGCTGCACCACATGACGATCACCCCCTCGGCGTCTGCGGCGCTCCGGCTGGTCGACGGACTCGACCCGGCGCACGTCGGGGTCATCCACGACCTGGGCAACCTCGTGATCGAAGGGCAGGAAGACCACCTCGCGGCGTTCGAGCTCCTCGGCCCGTACCTCGCGCACGCCCACGTCAAGAACGCCCGGTGGGTCGACACCGGCGACACCCGGGCCGACGGCAGCGCGATCTGGCAGAACGAGTGGGCACCGCTCCGCACCGGCCAGGCGTCGGTGTCCGAGTACCTCGACGCCCTCCGCCAGGTCGGGTACGACGGCTGGGTCACGATCGAGGACTTCTCCACCGACCTCCCGCTCGAGACCCGCACCGCCGACAACCTCGCCTACCTGCGGTCCCTCGTGCCGGTGTCGGCATGACCGATCGTCGTCCGGGCATCGTGCACCTCGGCATCGGGGCGTTCGCACGGGCCCACCTCGCCTGGTACACGGGACGGGTGCCCGGGGACGCGTGGGGTATCACCGCGTTCACCGGGCGCTCCCCGGACGCGGCGGACGCGCTCACCGCGCAGGACTGCCGGTACACGCTGGTCACCCGCGCTGCCGATGGTGACACCGCCGAGGTCGTCGAGACGATCGTCGCGGCCCACCCCGGCAGCGACGACGCGGCGCGGAACGACGCGATCGCCTCCCCGGACACCACGATCGTCACGCTGACGGTCACCGAGAACGGGTACCGCGCCGGCTCCGACGTCCCCGCCAGGCTGGTCGCCGGGCTCGATGCCCGTCGCGCAGCCGGCGGCGGTCGGATCGCACTGGTCAGCCTCGACAACCTGACCCACAACGGCCAGGTCCTGCGTGACGCGGTGCTCGCCGCAGTCGACGACGACGAACTGCGCGCCTGGATCGATACGAACGTCGCGTTCCCGAGCTCGATGGTCGACCGGATCACCCCGGCCACCACCGATGACGACGTCGCGTCACTGACCGGGCTCGACGGTGCGCTCGCCGGTGACCGCGTGCCGGTCGTCACCGAGCCGTTCGCCGAGTGGGTGCTCCAGGATGCCTTCGACGGGATCGACCGTCCGGCGTGGGAGACCGCCGGCGTCCGGATCGTCGACGACGTCACCCCGTACGAGCAGCGGAAGCTCTGGCTGCTCAACGGGTCGCACTCCCTGCTGGCGTACCTCGGGCTGCTCCTCGGCCACGAGACCGTCGCCGAGGCGATGGACGACCCCGTGTGCCGCGGCGCGGTCGACGACCTCTGGGACGAGGCCGCGCTCGAGCTGCCCCTCCCCGCCGACGAGGTCACCGCCGCCCGCACCGACCTCGTCGAACGGTTCGCGAACCCCCGCATCCGCCACACGCTCCGGCAGATCGCCTCGAGCGGCTCCGAGAAGCTGCCCGTCCGGGTCGTGGACGTGCTCCGGCACCGGCACCGCCGCGACCCCGCCGCCGGCATCGGACCGGGCGCCGCGACCGCGATCGCCGCGTGGTGGCTGCACGTCACGACGCAGACCGACCTCGTGGACGACGCCGGGGCACCCGGGCCAGACTCGGACGTGCACGAGGTCCTGGCCGTGATCGCCCCGGACCTCGACACCACCCCCCTGGTCGCTGCCGTCACGGCCGCGGCCGACCGCATCCGCACCGCCGCGGCAGCCGCCCGCGAGCCCTCCGACGAAGGAGTCCACGCATGACCGACACGAGCACCGGCTCGAACGGCGCCGCCACGACGAACCCCGCGGCACCGGTGCCCGGCGCGACCGACCCGGGCCGCGCGGGTGACCCGACCTCCGGCCGCCCGGACACGTGGGCCTCGGCGGACCGCGGCCAGCTGATCGACCGGGCCGAGGTGATCGTGACGAGCCCGAACCGCAACTTCGTGACGCTGAAGCTCACCACCGCCGACGGCGTCACGGGCCTCGGCGACGCCACGCTCAACGGACGTGAGCTCGCGGTCGCCGCCTACCTGTCCGAGCACGTCGTCCCGCTGCTCGTCGGCCGTGACGCCAGCCGCATCGAGGACGCCTGGCAGTTCCTGTACCGGTCGTCGTACTGGCGTCGGGGCCCGGTGACGATGGCCGCGATCGCCGCCGTCGACATGGCGCTCTGGGACATCAAGGGCAAGGTCGCGGGGATGCCCGTGTACCAGCTGCTCGGCGGTGCCTCCCGGACCGGACTGATGGCGTACGGGCACGCCTCCGGCAAGGAACTCCCCGAGCTGTTCGACTCCATCCGTGAGCACCAGTCCGAGGGCTACCGGTCGATCCGCGTGCAGACCGGCGTCCCCGGGCTCGAGTCGATCTACGGCATCGCGTCGAACAAGACGACCGAGGGCAACAGCGGCGTCCGGTACGACTTCGAGCCGGCGCAGCGTGGGGCGTTCCCGGCGATGGAGGACTGGGACACCCGGGCGTACCTCCGGCACGTGCCGACCGTGTTCGAAGCCGTCCGCAACGAGTTCGGCCCCGAGCTGCCGCTCCTGCACGACGGGCACCACCGGATGACGCCGCTGCAGGCCGCCAAGCTCGGGAAGTCCCTCGAGCCGTACGACCTGTTCTGGCTCGAGGACTGCACCCCCGCCGAGAACCAAGAGGCCCTGCGGCTCGTCCGGCAGCACACCACGACGCCGCTCGCGATCGGCGAGGTCTTCAACACGATCTGGGACTTCAAGGACATCATCCGCGACCAGCTCATCGACTACGTCCGCGGTGCCGTGACGCACATGGGCGGCATCTCTCCGCTGAAGAAGACGATGGACTACGCGGCGATGTACCAGATCAAGTCCGGGTTCCACGGGCCGACCGACATCTCGCCGGTGGGGCTCGCGGCCCAGATGCACCTCGGGCTCGCGATCCACAACTTCGGCATCCAGGAGTACATGCAGCACGGCCCGAAGACGAACCAGGTGTTCCACCAGACGTTCACCTTCACGGACGGCTACCTGCACCCCGGCGACGAGCCCGGACTCGGCGTCACACTCGACGTCGACGAGGCGGGGAAGTACCCGTACGAGCAGGCCTACCTGCCGTTCAACCGCCTCGCCGACGGCACCGTCCACGACTGGTGACCCCTCGCTGAACACCGGTGTTCGTCCTCCGCACCGCGCCGATCCGCGGCGCTGAGCACGAACACCGGTGTCTCGCCGAGGCGGAACGGGCAGAGTGGAGGCATGGGGTTCGCAGACGTGGCGAGGGAACTGCTCCTCGTCGTGCCCGCGGACTTCGTCGCCCAACGCACCGCGCGGCAGCGGGCTGCACGGAAGGACGACCGCGAGCTCGCTGCGGCGATCGGGAGTCTCCGGAAGCCGGCACCCGCCGCGTGGGTGATCGACCTGCTGGCCCACGACGGCGCCCTCGACGATGCCGTCGACCTGGGACCGGCGATCCGGAAGGCCCAGGCGGACGCCGACCCGGCCGAGATCCGGAAGCTCCGGCACCAGCGCGCGCAGGTCGTCGACGCGCTCGCCCAGGCCGGCGCGGACCTCGCTTCCGACGCCGGGCACCCCGCGACGCCCGCCGTGCTCGACCAGGTCCGGGCGACGATCGAGGCCGCGATGGCCGACCCGCACGCCGGTGCCGCGGTCCGCTCGGGCCTCCTCGTCCGACCGCTCGAGAGCGCCGGGTTCGACGACGTCGACCTCGACGGCGCCCTCGCGGACCCGGACGCCGTGCCCGATGCGTGGTCCGGCAGCGACGCGCCACCCATCCCCATCGACCAGGCGAGACGATCGCGGAAGGCGGGCCGCGCCTCCAGGCCGCCGGAACGCGACGAGACACCGGAACGACGACCGACGCCGGAACCCGAACCGACGCCGAAGCCCGAACCGCAGCCGAAGCCGACGCGCGATCGGGCCGTACGAGAACCGAAGGTCGATCCGTCAGCCGAGCGCCGGGCCGCCCGTGATGCGGAGGCCGAGGCGCGCGCCGCCTCCCATGAGGCCGACGCAGCCCTCGACGCCGCCGAGCAGGAACTCGAGCACGCCGAGGACCGTCACGCCGACCTCGAGCGACAGCTGGCGGACGCCACCGCCGAGGTCGAACGCCTCGAACGTGCCCGGGACGACGCCGAAGCCGCCAGCGACCGAGCCCGCGACGCGTTCACGGCCGCCCGGAAGGCCCGCCGCGGCCGCTGACCCGGTGGGAACGCGTCGCTCATCACCTCGGATGAAAACCGCCCGCTCACCTCGCTGACCGACCGAACGCCGCCATACGCTCGGCGTCATGACCTCCACCCTCCGCCGGTTCCGGCACCTCGTGGCCCCGGCCGCCGGAGCCGTGTACCTCGTGCTCTGGATCGTCGCCGAAGCGGGCCGCTCCGGCCTCGCCGACCACATCGTCGTGGTCTCGGCGTTCGCCGTCGCGATCGGCCTGACGAACTGGATGCCCGCGACGTCCCTCGGCCTCGTCGTCGTCGTGCCGCTGCTGCAGGCGCTCCGCCTGCTGCACCGCCCGACCGACACGACCTGGCCGGAGTACCTCGCCATCGCGATCGTCGTCGGAATCGTCGGTGCCGGGCGGTCCGATCTGCTCCGGTGGCTCGCTGTCCCGGTGTTGGCGGTCGCGAGCGCCGCCGCCGCGTGGGCGATGGTGGTGCCGACGGTCGCGGACCCGGACGTGTGGGCGCTCTGGATCGGCTCGTCGGGCGGCACCCGGAAGGACCTGGCGTTCATCGCGCTCGCGATCGCCGGGGCCAGCGGCATCGGGTGGGCGATCGGCGTCGCACTCGGGGCGACGTGGCGGATCGGGCTCGCCCGGGGCCGCGTCGTCGAGGCCGAGCGGGAGGCCGAGGTCACGACGGTCGAGCTCCACGCGGAACAGGAGCGTGCCCGGATCGCCCGGGACGTCCACGACTCGCTCGCGCACTCGCTCGCCGTGGTGGTCTCGCAGGCCCAGGGTGCGGCGGCGATCGCGGTGCGGGACGAGCACGCGGCCCGGGCCCTGCAGGACATCGCCGAGGTGAGCCGTTCGGCGCTCGGGGACGTCCGAGCGCTCGTGGAACGGATCCAGGGCGCCGGCGACGACGCACGGCACGGGCTGGACGACGTCCCGGTGCTCGTCGGGGACATGCGGGAGCTCGGCATGGACGCGGTGTTCGAGCAGCACGGTACGGCGTCGGAGGTGTCGCCCCACGTCGGCTCGGCGGTGCACCGGATCGTGCAGGAGAGCCTGACGAACGTCCTCAAGCACCAGGGGCGGACGTCCGCCGCCCGGGTGGTCTTCGACTGGCGCGGCCCGGGCCTCGGTGTCGTGGTGACGTCGCGTGGCTCGGCGCCGCTGGTCCTGCTGGACGGTGCCGGCTCCGGAGTCGCGGGGATGCAGGAGCGTGCGCGACTCGTCGGTGGATGGCTCCGAGCTGGGGCCGGTGACGAGGAGCACGAGTACGTCGTGACGGCATGGGTCCCGACGGCGCCGGCCACCCGGACGACCGAGACCGGACCCGGGACCACGCCGACCGCCGTGACCGCCGCGACGCCAGCGACCGCCGCGACGACGGCCACCCCGACCACGGCCACTGCCACCGCCCGCGACACCGGGGCCTCCCGGTGACCCCGATCCGTGTCGCCGTCGTCGACGACCAGCGACTCTTCGCCTCGGGGATGCAGATGCTCGTCGACGCCCAGGACGACATGACCTGCGTCGGGACGGCCGCGGACGGTGCCGAGGCGCTGCTCCTCTGCGACGCCGAGCAACCCGACGTGCTCCTGCTCGACCTCCGGATGCCCGTGCTGAACGGCATCGAGACCCTCGGGCGGCTCGCCGAGCAGGGTGACGACCGGCCTCGGGTGATCGCCCTCACCACAATCCGCCGGGACGACGCCGTCCTCGCGGCACTCCGTGCCGGGGCCGCCGCGTTCCTCACCAAGGACGCGCTGCCCGACGTCGTCACTGCCACCATCCGCGACGTCCACGAGGGGCGACCTGCCCCGACCGAGGCCGAAGCACTCGACCTGCTCCGGGCCCAGGGGACACCGGTCGAGACGAACCGCCGCGACGAGGTGCTCGACGCCCTGAGCGGCCGCGAACGGGAGGTCTTCCTGCTCGTCGCGAAGGGCCTCAGCAACGCCGAGATCGCGACGTCGGTGTTCCTCAGCGAGGCCACCGTGAAGACCCACGTCCGCTCGGTCCTGCAGAAGCTCGGGCTCCGGAACCGGATCCAGGTCGTCCTCACCGCACACGAACGCGGCCTCGTCCGCGCCTAGGGGGAACCATGCAGATCACCAGCCGCATCGCGAAGACCGGCACCCTCGCGCTCGTCGTCGTCGGCCTCGCCGCCGGCGTCGTGCACGCCATGCCGGAGCGGGCGGACGTCGCGGTCGCCCCGACGACCGAGCGCTCGCCGGGAGCGTGGACGATGCCGCTCGACGGGTACGTCCAGCCGGCCGGGGCGAAGCAGGACTACGCGAGCAACCTCGTCGACCAGCCGTGTCTGCGCGCCATCGGCATCGACTTCCCGGTGCCGTGGGCGACCGTCGCCGGGCTCGAGGCGTCCTCCGACGAGTCCGAGACCCCGGAGCGGGGCAACACCTCGCCGGCGCTCGCCTGGAGCCGGCCACTCGACGCGGACCTCGCCCGCACCCGTGGCTACCACGGGCCCTCGACGGCCGGCGCGAACACCGACGGGATGCGGGCGTGGGGCCAGAACCCGAAGCGCAACGCCGCGTTCGCGAAGGCCTCGCAGACCGCCGTCGCACGGTGCTTCAACGCGAGCTACCGCACGCTCGGTCTCACCGACCCGACGGGGGCCGGGCAAGCCGCCTCGGCCGTCGCGAAGCGGCTGACGTACCTCGCTGCCGTCGACGCGCGCACGGACGGCACCGTGGTCCGAGCCGCCGCCCAGTGGCACGCCTGCATGGCGCCGGCCCGGGTGCGGGACCTCCCCACGGCGCCGGACCAGATGCCGTCGCCGTCGATCCGGATGGACTACGGGACGAACATCCGCTCCACGCCGGTGCAGGACGGCGAGGTCGCGATCGCGGAACGCGACGTCGCGTGCCAGGACTCGTCCGGCTACCGCGAGGCGCTCTACGACGCCGAGTGGAACCGGCTCCTGCACGTCACGAAGAGCGACGCGGACGTGCTGCGGACCGCGAAGGCCGACCAGCTCGCGGTCGACCGCCGACTGGACGAGACCATCCGGCGCCTCGCGCCGAAGGCGCCCGCCGACGTCGACTGAGCGCTGACGTCGACTGCGCGTCGACCGGCGCGGGGAGCTGCTCTGGGGGCAGCGCCCCCGCCCGGCGGACGGGACGACGGCCTGGAGGCGCGGTGCCAGCTGGCACCGCGCCTCCAGGCCGTCCTGGTCGCACCTTCAGGACGCGGGCCGACACGCCCGACCCGTCCTGCTAGACTCAGTGACTGACTTCGGCGAGGGCCGCGCTCTGCGCGGCCGTGATCGACGCAGTGGGAGAGCCGGCCCCGTCCTGGGAGCGTTCCTCACGCGTGTACGCGTTCGAGTTGCAACACCACAGACCCCCACGATGCCGGCAACCCGGTGTCGTCCCCGAGACCAGGAGGCACCATGGCCGACTACACCAAGCTCGCAGCGGAAGTCCGCACCAAGTTCGGCAAGGGCGCTGCCCGCAAGCTCCGCGCGGCCGACAAGATCCCCGCCGTCGTCTACGGCCACGGCACCGAGCCGCAGCACATCTCGCTGCCCGGCCACGAGACCATGCTGCTCGTCCGTACCGCCAACGCGGTCGTCGACCTCGACATCGAAGGCGCGGCCCAGCTCGCCCTCGTCAAGGACGTCCAGCGTGACCCGGTGCGTCAGATCATCGAGCACATCGACCTCGTCGTCCTCCGCCGCGGCGAGAAGGTCACCGTCGACGTCCCCGTCGTGATCGAGGGCGAGTCCTTCTCCGGCACCATCCACGTGCAGGACCTCAACACGGTCTCGCTCCTGGTGCTCGCGACGGACATCCCGGAGCACGTCACCGTCAACGTCGAGGACCTCGAGGACGGCGTGCAGATCCACGCGTCGCAGCTCGAGCTCCCCGAGGGCGCCGAGCTCGAGACCGACCCCGAGGCGCTCGTCGTCGCGATCGTCACCCCGCGTGGCACCGCCGACGACGACGCTGCCGACGCCGCTTCGGCCGAGGCCGGCGCCGAGTCCGGTGCCGAGGGCGCTTCGGACTCCGAGTAACAACCCCTCGAGACATCTGGTCGACGCTGATGGCAGACAACCTGCTGGTCGTGGTCGGGCTCGGGAACCCCGGGCCCGGCTACGCCGGCAACCGCCACAACGTCGGCCAGATGGTCCTCGACGAACTCGCCGCCCGGATGGGTGCGACGTTCAAGAAGCACAAGACCCCGAACCAGGTCGCCGAGGGGCGCCTGGTGCCCGGGGGAACCCGGCTGGTGCTCGCCAAGCCGGGGTCGTTCATGAACACCTCCGGCGGCCCGGTGTCGTCGGTGCTCGGCTTCTACGGCGCGACGCCGGCCGAGCTCGTGGTCGTGCACGACGAGCTGGACCTGCCGTTCGACACCGTCCGGCTCAAGGGCAGCGGCGGTCACGGCGGGCACAACGGCCTCCGCGACATCATCAAGGCCACCGGTACGAACGAGTTCTCCCGCGTGCGGATCGGCATCGGCCGTCCCCCGGGGCGACAGGACCCGGCCGACTACGTGCTGCGTGACTTCTCGCCGACCGAGAAGAAGACGCTGCCGAACCTGCTGACGGACGGTGCCGACGCGGTCGAGGCGATCGCCGAGCTCGGGCTCCTCGCGGCGCAGCAGCGGGTGCATGCGCCGTCGTGATGTATATCTGACATACGGTATTCCATCAGACCGGTTCTGTGATGCTTGCCTCCTCTCGACGTCCTGAGGAGGACCATGCATCCGATCGTCCCGCCAATCCTGGTGACCGCGTCCCTCGCAGCGCTCATCACGGCAACCGTGAGCGGCATCGTCGCTCAGGCTGCACCCGGTGCGCGCACCGCGGAGTCGGTTGCTCGCACGCTGCCGCTCCCGCAGGAGGTCCTGCCCGGGCAGACCGTGAACCTCGTGGTCGACAGCCCCGTCGAAGAGGACGAGGACAGCGTCCTCGCGTGGCACGGCCAGGGCCGCAGCGCCCAGCTCCGCCGGTTCGACGACCGGGGAGCAGCGTTCGAGACCAACGACCTCACGGTGTTCGACGCGTACGCCGCCCGGAACGGCTTCACGAAGTTCGTCGGCCGCGACGGTCGGTGCCTCGCGTTGGTGCCGTCCGGGCCGCGCCTCACCGCGGCCCTCGACAGCCTCCGGTGCAATGCCCCGAACGCGAACTGGTCCGTCGAGGGCGGACGCCTGGTGGCGTCCAGCGGGCCGACCTTCGTCGGGACCACCGAGCTCTCGGGCGCGCTGCTGGCGGTGGACGACGTGGACGACGCGGCGCACACCGGGATCACGCTGCAGTACCAGGGAACGACGCCGGCCGTGTCCGCTGAGGTCACCGTCCCGGATCGCTTCGACCAGGGGCCGCAGCTGACCGGCACCACCCGGCCGTCCAGCGACGTCACGGTCGCAGACGTCTACGGCCGCGTGCTCCTGAGCATCGGGTCCGACGCCGACGGCTCCTTCTCGGCCGTCCTGCCCGCGGGGAAGGCCGGGACCACCTCCTCCGAGTTGCTCATCTCCGTGGTCGAACGCGGTGCGGACCGCCTCGCGGAACGCTCCTGGGTGAACGTGCCGTACAGCGCGGGGGTGCAGGTCGGCTCGTCCGTCGTGGTCGACGACGGGTCCGGGCGGGTCGTGCTCAACGGAACCGGCGACGTCGGTGCCTCGGTCCGGGTCATCGGTGGGGGAACCGGCGCGCCGACGACCGTCGGGCGCGATGGGCGGTGGTCGATCCCGGTCGAGTTGGACCGGTCGGAGAAGGCCTTCCAACCGGTCCGGGTGAGCCACGTCGGGTTCGGCGCCTTCACCACCGAGCAGACGGTGTCGGTGCGTGCATCCGGTTCCCTCAACGCCACCGCGGTGTTCCCGGCGGATGATGCCGAGCAGGCGTTCGTCGAGGGAACGGCACAGGGTGCGGATCGGGTCGAGGTGACCTCGAGCGGCGGCGCGGTCGTCGGTGCCGACGACGTCGACCGTGAGACGGGCTACTACCGGGTAGCGATCCCCGCGCCGAACGCAGGCGGTGTCACCACCGTCCACGTGACCGAGCAGGACGAGGCGGGCACCGCTCTCCGTTCGGGTGACGTGGACTTCGACTGGGGGAACCCCGTGGAGATCACGGCACCGGCTGCGGATGGAGAGTTCTCGGGGAGCCGCCGCGCGACGGGGTTCGGCGAGCCGGGCGCCGAGGTCTCGCTGCAGTACGACGGTGCTGACGTCCACACGATCGTGGGACCGGCGGGCCGGTGGTCGGCGTCGTTGAGTGAGCCCGCGACCACCCGCTTCGGGCTGACCTCGGACGCGGACCTCGTCGCCTCGTCCAGCGGTACTCCGGCACTGACGGGGACCGGCAGGCCCGGCGCGACGGTCGGCTTCGTCCCGGATGGCGAGCGGCGTGCGCCCCGGGAGGCCTCGACGACCGTCCGAGCCGACGGCACCTGGCGCATCCCCGGAGCCTCCCTCGGCGGTGGGTTCTCCGGAACGGACGTCCCCGATGCCGTCGTGGGCACCGTCCAGCAGGATCCCGGCACGCCGGGTGCGGCCGCTGCGGCGGTGCGCATCCGTCCCGACCTCCGCGCCTTCCAGGTTCTCAGCCCCTCGGCTGACGGCACGATCCGGACCGACGACGGGATCGTCCGGTGCCACGGCACCGGGACACCCGGGTCCGAGGTCCTGATCCGCGACGCGCAGGACCGCCTGCGGTCGACGGTCGTCCTCGCGGACGGCACCTGGGAGTCGGGAGAGCTGCCGGTCGCGGTCGGTGCGACCACCGCGCGCTTCGTCGGCACGGGGCCCGACGGTGTCGTCAGCGTGGACGTCTCCTTCAGCGTCGAGTCGACCTCGGAGCGGCAGCACACCGTGACGACGCCGGCTGCCGGGACGACGGTCGAGCCGGTGGTGTCGGACAAGCCCTGGGAGCCGGATTCGATCCGGTTCAGCGGCACCGCACCGGCCGGTGCTCGGATCAGCGTGCTCGACGAGGCGAAGGGAGGACGAGAGGTCGCGACGACCACCCGTGACGACGGCACGTGGTCGGTCCTCTCGACCGGCTTCGGTGCCGGACCGGCCAGCGTCCTCGTCCAGCAGATCGGTGACGGGGTCCCGGTCCGTGTCCCGTTCACGGTTGCCGCGGAGTCGGGATCGCAGGTCGTCGTCACCTCCCCGCAGCCCGGTTCGACGGTCGAACTCGTCGCGAACGAGACCCCGTTCAAGGACTGGGTCGAGGTGACCGGCACGGCGAAGGCGTCCGCCGCGGTGTCCGTCTACAACCGGAAGATCCCCAACGCGGACACCATCGTCACGGCCGGTACTGACGGGCGCTGGCGCGCCCTCGTGCGCGCCGTGCCCGGGGCGCAGGAGTTCCGCATCGAGGCCGCCGGCAGTGTGCCCGTCACGGTGGAGTTCACCGCGACGGAGTAAGCGCGCTCACCGCGGACGCCGGATGCCCACCGAGCCAGGTGGTGCGTCCGGCGTTCGCCGTTCGCGCACGGGGCGACCGCTGTCGGGGGTCGCCGGTACCATGTCCTGAGTGACGATCTCGGGCATCATCCCTGCGCTCTCGCGCGCCTCCGCGTTCGATCGCGTCCTCCGCACCGCACGTCGTGACGCCGACTTCTCGGTGGTCGACGGCCTGCGTGTGCCGCTCCTCGGTGCACTGCTCACCGAACGCCACGGGCCGCAGTGCGTCTTCGTGATCACCGCCACCGGACGCGAGGCCGAAGCCGTGCGCGGTGCGGTCGGTAGCTACCTCCCCGAGGCCGAGGTCCTCGAGTTCCCGGCGTGGGAGACCCTGCCGCACGAACGGCTCAGCCCGAGTGCGCAGACCGTCGGCACCCGCATCGCGACGCTCCGGAAGCTCGCGGTCTGGCAGGACACCCCGGCCGCCGAACGCCGGACCACCGTCGTCGTGGCGAGCGTCCGCGCCGCACTGCAGCCCCTCGCGGGCAACCTGACGTCGCTCGCCCCGATCGTGCTGCGGACCGGGTCCCGCGGCAACGACCTCGCAGGGATCGCCGGGCAGCTCGTCGACATGGCGTACGCCCGGGTCGACCTGGTCACCCGCCGCGGTGAGTTCGCCGTCCGCGGTGGCATCCTCGACGTCTTCCCGCCGACTGCCGACCACCCCGTCCGTGTCGACTTCTTCGGTGACGAGATCGAGGCGATCAAGTCCTTCTCCGTCGCCGACCAGCGCACGACGGACGACGACCTCGGTTCGGTCGAGCTCACCGCGTCGCGCGAACTCCTGCTCAGCGACGACGTCCGGCAGCGGGCGCGCGAGATGCTCCACGAGTTCCCGAACCTGTCCCAGATGCTCGCGAAGATCGCCGAGGGGATCCCGGTCGAGGGCATGGAGTCCCTCGCACCGGCGCTCGTGCAGGACCTCGTCCCGATCACGGCGTACCTGCCCGAGGACTCCGTCATCGCGGTGCTCTCGCCCGAGCGGGTGAGCGGCCGTGCGCACAGCCTCGCCGAGACGAACACCGAGTTCCTGCAGGCAGCGTGGAGTGCGGCGGTCGCCGGGGCCCAGGCACCGATCGACCTCGACGCCGGCAACTTCCTCACCGTGCAGCAGCTCAAGAACGGCCGCGGGCAGCGCACCTGGTGGACCGTGTCGCCGTTCGACTCCGGGTTGGACGAGGGCGACGAACAGCGTGTCCTCACCGACGCCGAGGCCGCGGCCGAGGCGGGGGAGTACATCCGCGTCCGTGCCGAGGCGGTCCCGAGCTTCGCCGGCAGCGCCGACGGGGCGATCGCACACGTGAAGGAGCTCACCGACGACGGATGGGCCGTTGTGGTGACCGCCCAGGGGCAGGGGCTCGTCGAACGAGCGGTGCAGGTCCTCGCCGACGCCGGGGTCGCAGCCCGTGCCGAAGCCCTCGCCGCGCCTCCGGAGCCGGGTGTCGCCATCGTGACGACGGCCACCGTCGAGGCGGGCTTCGCCACCCCGGATCCGCGCATCGCGGTCCTCAGCGAGGCCGAGTTCTACGGCCGGAGCGTCCAGCAGGGTGCCCGCACCGTCAAGAAGCTCGCGAGCCGCCGCAAGAACGTCGTCGACCCGCTGCAGCTCAAGCCGGGCGACGTCGTCGTGCACGCCACCCACGGCATCGGCAAGTTCGTCGAGCTCGTCTCGCGCGAGGTGTCGAGTGGCGGCCGCAACGCCGTGAAGACGCAGCGCGAGTACCTCGTACTCGAGTACGCGCCGTCGAAGCGGAACTACCCGGGCGACAAGCTCTTCGTGCCCACCGACCAGCTCGACCAGCTGTCGCGCTACGTCGGCGGCGAGAACCCGACCCTGTCGAAGATGGGCGGCTCGGACTGGTCCGCCGCGAAGTCGAAGGCACGGAAGGCCGTCCGCGACATCGCCGTCGACCTCGTGAAGCTGTACTCCGCGCGGATGGCGTCGAAGGGCCACGCGTTCGGCCCGGACACGCCGTGGCAGCGCGAGCTGGAAGAGGCGTTCCCGTTCGCCGAGACCGCCGATCAGCTCACCACCATCGACGAGATCAAGCGGGACATGGAGAGCCCGATCCCGATGGACCGCCTGCTCTCCGGCGACGTGGGCTACGGCAAGACCGAGGTCGCGATCCGTGCCGCGTTCAAGGCCGTGCAGGACGGCAAACAGGTCGCCGTGCTCGTGCCGACGACCCTGCTCGTCCGCCAGCACATGGAGACCTTCCAGGAGCGCTTCGCCGGGTTCCCGGTGCACCTCCGCGCGCTGAGCCGCTTCCAGACCGAGAAGGAGTCGAAGGAGACCCTCGCCGGGCTCGCCGACGGCACCGTCGACATCGTGATCGGCACGCACCGGATCCTGTCGCAGGGCGTCCAGTTCAAGGACGTCGGGCTCGTCATCATCGACGAGGAGCAGCGGTTCGGCGTCGAGCACAAGGACCAGCTGAAGAAGCTCAAGACCAACGTGGACGTCCTCGCGATGTCCGCCACCCCGATCCCCAGGTCGCTCGAGATGGCCGTCACGGGCATCCGCGAGATGTCGACCCTGGCCACACCGCCCGAGGACCGCCACCCGATCCTCACGTTCGTCGGGCCCCAGTCGGACCTGCAGGTCGCCGCGGCCATCCGCCGCGAGCTCCTCCGCGAGGGGCAGGTGTTCTACGTGCACAACCGCGTGAAGGACATCCAGGGGGTCGCCGCGCACCTCGCCGAGATCGTCCCGGACGCCCGGATCGCCGTCGCGCACGGGCAGATGTCCGAGAGCACCCTCGAGCAGGTGATGGTCGACTTCTGGGAGCGCCGGTTCGACGTGCTCGTCTCGACGACCATCATCGAGACCGGTCTCGACATCGCCAACGCGAACACGCTCATCATCGACAAGGCCGACAAGTACGGTCTCTCGCAGCTCCACCAGCTGCGCGGCCGTGTCGGTCGTGGTCGAGAGCGTGGCTACGCCTACTTCCTCTACGACGCCGACAAGCCGCTCTCCGAGACCGCGCAGGACCGCCTCGAGACCATCGCCGCCAACAACGAGCTCGGCGCGGGCATGCAGGTCGCCATGAAGGACCTCGAGCTGCGCGGCGCGGGCAACCTGCTCGGCGGTGAGCAGTCCGGGCACATCGCCGGGGTCGGCTTCGACCTGTACCTCCGCATGATCGGCGAGGCCGTGTCCCAGTTCCGCGGGGACGTCGCCGAGGGGCAGACCGAGCTCCGGCTCGAGATCCCCGTCGACGCACACATCCCCGAGGACTACGTCGAGTCCGAACGGCTCCGGCTCGAGGCGTACCAGAAGCTCTCGGCGGCCTCCGCTCCGGCCGCCCAGGCAGAGGGGATCGACATGGTCCTCGACGAGCTCACCGACCGGTACGGCCAGCCGCCGCAGCCCGTGCTCACCCTGGTCGAGGTCTCGCGCCTCCGCCGGATGGCGCAGCAGGTCGGGCTCTCCGACGTCGTCGTGATGGGCTCGAACCTGCGCGTCGCGGGCAAGGAGCTCGCCGACTCCGCGCAGGTCCGGCTGAAGCGCATGTACCCGGGTGCCCGGTGGTTCCCGCAGCAGGACGCCGCGAGCATCCCGCTGCCGAAGCCGCACGGTGAGACCCTGCCGGACGACGGGCTCATCCAGTGGGTCGAGAGCATCCTGACGGCGGTGTACGGGGCGTCCAAGGCGCCGGCGGAGACGTCCGCCGCGTAGGCGCGCGGCGACGCGGAGGGGCCAGCGCGCTGGCGGAGTGTGAGAGCGGCCTGCGGACGTGCGCGGAGTCGGCCTGGAGGCGCGTGGCGGCGTCGCTCCGCGCCTCCAGGCCGAAGGTGGCGCGGTCGACCGCTCCTGCCCCGCGTCGGTGGGCGGGTGCCGCCGTACCCCGGCCCGGCCTGGCCCGGTGTCGAAACTTGTACACGCACGGATCGTGTGCATGTTGCGACGATCCACCTGTCGATCGACGCGTGGAATGTCGATCGATGCATGCGCAGCCGGTGTGTGTGCATGTTGCGACGATCCACCTGTCGATCGACGCGTGGAATGTCGAAGGCAGGGGCCGGCGACGCAGCCCGCGCCGCCGCCCCCGCCCCGCTACTCGGTCGCCTCGGCCTCGGACAGCTCGCGCCGCGCCCGGTACCGCCGCGCCCGGATGCTGACCATCACCGCCGACGCGACGATCGCGATGCCGGAGCCGACCAGGACCGCGAGCACGCCCTCGTCGAGGATCTCCTCGTTGCGCGCGAACGCCAGCTCGTTCATGAGCAGCGACACCGTGAACCCGATGCCGCCGAGCACCCCGACCGTGACGATCGACCAGAACGACAGCGTGGACCGACCCGGCGCGCGGAAGATCCGCGTCGCGACCGAGCCGAACAGCGTGATGCCGATCACCTTGCCGACCGGGAGCGCCAGGACCACGGCCCAGAACGTGGGGGAGAGCTCACCGATGCCGACCGATGGCACCACGACCGCCGCCGAGGCGAACGCGAACACCGGGAGGACGATGGCGTTCGACCATGGCTCGACGTTCTCGTGGAGGGTGTGCCCGGGGCGACGCGGGAGCACGAGACCGAGGGCGACGCCGGCGATGGTCGCGTGCACGCCGGAGTGGTAGACGAGCCACCAGGTCAGGACGCCGAGGACGACCATGCCCGCGATGACCCACACCTGCCCGGGACGACCCGGGCGGAGGGCCTTGGCGAGGAGCCAGAACAGGACGAGCACCACGACGGCGCCGACGAGCGCGACGAAGTCGGTGTCGTGCGCGAACACGACTGCGATGATGATGATCGCGATGAGGTCGTCGAGCACGGCGAGGGCGAGCAGGAACACCCGGAGGGTCGAGGGCAGTCCCCGACCGAACATCGCGAGCACACCGAGCGCGAACGCGATGTCCGTCGCGGTCGGGATCGGCCAGCCGTGCGTGTAGTTCGTGCCCGCGGTCACCGCCAGGTAGACGCCCGCGGGGACGAGCACGCCGCCGACCGCCGCGATGGCGGGGATGATCGCCGTCTTCGGGTTCGACAGTTCGCCGACGACGAGTTCGTGCTTGAGCTCGATCGCGACGAGCAGGAAGAACACCGCGAGCAGGCCGTCGCTGATCCAGTGCGACACCGACAGGTCGAGGCCGACGGCACCCCACGGCGCGTGGACGTGCAGGGCGTGCTCGAGGCCGGGGCCGAGCGGCGAGTTCGCGACGATGAGTCCGAGGACAGCCGCGGTGAGCAGGGCGATGGCGCTGAAGCGCGGGGAGCGGACGAGTGCCGACATGGAGCTCCGTAGGAGTGGGTACGGGTGATGGTCCGTCGACCAGACTTCCCGACACGCCACGTCCAGCATACCGGGCGCTCCGAGCGGGCGTCCAGGCGGCGGGTCGTGGCACGATGACCGCATGACCGCCGTCTCGGACCTCGTCGCCGTCGTCGACCACCTGCTCGACCCGTCCGGAGGATGCGTCTGGAACCGCGCGCAGACCCACGCGTCGCTGGCCCGGTACGCGGTCGAGGAGTCCTACGAACTCGTCGACGCGATCGACTCCGGTGACGTCGACGACCTCCGCGAGGAACTCGGCGACGTGCTGTACCAGGTCGTCCTCCACGCGGGACTCGCCCCGGAGTTCGACCTCGAGGACGTCGCCGCCGCAGCCCGCGACAAGATGGTGCGCCGCCACCCGCACGTGTTCGGTGACGAGCGGGCGGACACCGTCGAGGACGTCGTGCGGGTGTGGCGTGCGGCAAAGGCAGCGGAGAAGTCGGCGCGGCAGAGCGTGTTCGACGGAGTGCCGCGGGCGATGCCGCCGTTGGAGCGTGCGGTGAAACTGCTGGAACGCCTGGAGGAACGTGGGGACGCCGACACCGTCGTCGCCTCCGTGACGTCGGGCGCGTCCAGTGCCTCGGGTGCGGCCGAGGGGACGGGCGCCGCCGTGGGGACGGGCGCTGCCGAGGTGACGGGAGCTGCCGAAAGGGCGGGCGCTGCCGCCGGCACGGCGGAGGTCGACGGCGCGGGCGCCGCCGACGGCGCGGACGCCGCCGACGGCGCGGGGACCGCGGATCCGCGGTGGGGCGCCGCGATGCTGGCCGAGGTCGCTGCGGCGCGGGTCGGCGGGATCGACCCGATCGCGAGCCTCCGTGCCGCGGTCGCGAACCTGGAGGCAGCGGGTCGCGCCGGCGACTGACCCCGTGGGCGAGGGGTCGAGAATGCGGGCGCCCTCCCAACCCGAAAAAAGGAGGACGCCCGCGAGCGGGCAGTCGGCACCACCAGGGAAAGAGGTGCCGGCAGGGGAGCCCGCTCGAACCGCGGGGCACACTGCAGCACGTTGCCCACGCGAACGGTCGGACGAGTGGATCAGGCACCCGGCCGACCGAGGTTCTGCATGAAGAATATCAGCAGGCCAGGACTCGCGCAACCCGAGGGTGCCGGTCTGTCAGAATTGGCGCATGGCTTCGACCGTGACGGCACCCCGTGGCATGCGTGACTTCCTCCCCGCGGACAAGGACCGCCGTGAGCACGTCCTCGGAGTGATCCGAGGGGTGTACGCGCACCACGGCTTCGACGAGATCGAGACCCCGGTCGTCGAGGACGCCGCGCGGCTCCACTCCGGCCTCGGTGGCGACAACGAGAAGCTCGCGTTCGCGGTCATGAAGCGCGGCCTCAGCACGGAGGACCTGCAGCGCGCCGAGGCCCCGCTGGAGCTGGCCGACCTCGGGCTCCGGTTCGACCTCACCGTGCCGCTCGCACGGTTCTACGCCTCGCACCGTGCCGAGCTGCCCGCCGTGTTCCGCTCGGTGCAGATCGCTCCGGTGTGGCGTGCCGAACGGCCGCAGAAGGGCCGGTACCGCCAGTTCGTCCAGTGCGACATCGACATCCTCGGGGAACCGGGACAGCTCGCGGAGATCGAGCTCATCCGGGCCACCACGGCTGCACTCGACGCGCTCGGGATCGCCGGCACGACGATCCGGATCAACGACCGCCGCATCCTGCTCGCGCTGCTCGCGTCCTGGGGCATCACCGACCCGGCTGCCGCCGACCGGGCCCTCATCACGATCGACAAGCTCGACAAGATCGGTGCGGACGGTGTCGCCACGGAGCTCCGCGAGACGGTCGGGGCCGAGCTGCCCGGGCTCGAGGACACGATCCGCGCGCTCGAGACCGCCGACTGGGAGTCCGTCCACGGTGTCGACTGGCTGGACCAGGACGCGTTCGACGACCTGCTCCGCCTCCGCTTGGCGCTGCCCGGGGTCGACTTGCGCTTCGACCCCACGCTCGTGCGGGGGATGGGGTACTACACCGGCACCATCTTCGAGGTCGCGCACCCGGATTTCGGCTACAGCCTCGGCGGCGGCGGCCGGTACGACGGCATGATCGGGCGGTTCCTCGGCCAGGACGTCCCGGCGGTCGGGTTCTCGCTCGGGTTCGAGCGGCTGGTCGACCTCGTGACGCTGCCGGAGTCGAACGAGTCCGACGCCGTCGTGCTCGTGTACGACAAGGACGTCGACCCGGTCCGACTCGCCGCCCTCAAGTCCGAGGCGCTCGAGGGGCACCGGCGCGTCCGGCTGGAACGCCGCACCAAGAACATGAAGAACCTGCTCGCCGGGCTGGTCGCACAGGGGTTCGACGCCTTCGCTCCGGTGAACGCCGACACCGAGTCGCTCGAGGGTGTGGAGTTCCGCCCGCTCGTCTGAGTTCTCCACAGCCGACGTCATGCGGGACTCGTGTTCACCCGGCCTCGGTAGGATCGATCCCGCAATCACCACAACCGAACGTGTAGGGAGTACCCAGTGGCCCTGATCGATGCCGTAGGAGCACGCGAAGTCCTCGATTCCCGAGGCAACCCGACGGTCGAGGTCGAGGTCCTCCTCGACGACGGCGTCGTGTCGCGCGCGCTCGTCCCCTCCGGTGCCTCCACCGGTGCGTTCGAGGCGTACGAACTCCGTGACGGAGACGCCTCGCGCTACGGCGGCAAGGGCGTCCTCAAGGCCGTCGACGCCGTCCTCGACGAGATCGGCCCGGCGCTCGAGGGCTTCGACGCCACCGACCAGCGCCTCGTCGACGCCGCGCTCATCGAGCTCGACGGCACCGAGAACAAGTCGCGCCTCGGTGCGAACGCGATCCTCGGCGCCTCGCTCGCCGTCGCCCGCGCCGCTGCCGACTCGGCCGACCTGCCGCTGTTCCGCTACCTCGGTGGCCCGAACGCGCACACGCTGCCCGTCCCGCTGATGAACGTCGTCAACGGTGGCGCGCACGCCGACACCAACGTCGACATCCAGGAGTTCTTCCTGGTGCCCTACGGCGCCGAGTCCTTCTCGGAGGCGCTCCGCTGGGGCGTCGAGACCTACCACGCCCTCAAGGGCGAGCTGAAGAAGCAGGGCCTCGCGACCGGCCTCGGCGACGAGGGCGGCTTCGCGCCGGAGCTCGCGTCGAACCGTGCCGCGCTCGACTTCCTGCTCGCCGCGATCGAGAAGGCCGGCTTCACCCCCGGCAAGGACATCGCACTCGGGCTCGACGTCGCCTCGACCGAGTTCTTCCACGACGGCAAGTACTCCTTCGAGGGCAAGCAGCTCTCCGGCGAGGAGTTCACGGCGTACTTCACGGAGCTCGTCCGCGACTACCCGCTCGCCACCATCGAGGACCCGCTGGCCGAGGACGACTGGGCCGGCTGGACCCACCTCACCGCCGAACTCGGCGACAAGGTGCAGATCGTCGGCGACGACCTCTACGTCACGAACCCGACGCGCCTGCAGCGGGGCATCGACGAGAAGGCCGGCAACTCGATCCTCGTCAAGGTGAACCAGATCGGCACCCTCACCGAGACCCTCGACGCCGTCTCCCTCGCACAGCGCCACGGCATGACGGCGATCCTGTCGCACCGCTCCGGCGAGACCGAGGACACCACGATCGCGGACATCGCGGTCGCGGTGAACGGCGGCCAGATCAAGACCGGCGCCCCGGCTCGCTCGGACCGCGTCGCGAAGTACAACCAGCTGCTCCGCATCGAGGAAGAGCTCGGCGACGCCGCGGTGTACGCGGGCCGCACGGCCTTCCCGCGCTCCGCTTCGCTCTGACCAGCGCTGCTTGCACGACCGGACGCCGTCCTCCGTCCAGGAGGGCGGCGTCTCGTCGTTGCCGGAGGGCAGACCGTCGCACGACACGCCTGCGTCGTCGTCCGTCGGCCCGTCGTCCCGTCGTCCCGCTGGCCCGTCGTTCCGTCGGTCCGCGGTCCACGCGACCACCGTCCGACGGTGGTGGCGTGGCGGGGCGGGACCGTGCCTCCAGGCCGACCGCGACGCAACCCGGTGCGAGCACGCGACCCGGCGCGCCGGACGGGAGACGCTGAGAGGGCGCCGAACGGCCGCGTGCCGACCGCGGCTGCCGTCCCCGCCGGGTTATCGTCGGACCGTGCCCAGCCAGAAGCCCCGTGTCCGCCGCGTCCCCGTGGCCATGCCGGAGCACGGCAGCGCCGAGCAGCCGTGGTTCCGGTCGATCCGGTTCTCCGGGTTCAGCCTCCTCATGCTGGCGATCATCGTGCTGTTCGTCGTCGTGCTCGCACCCTCGCTCCGGACGCTCATCCAGCAGCAGGAGCAGATCGCGCAGCAGCAGCGCGAGGTCGCGAGCCAGAAGGCCGACGTCGCGCAGAAGAAGAAGGACGTGGCGCGCTGGGACGACCCGGCGTACATCGAGGCGCAGGCCCGCGACCGACTGCTCTACGTGTACCCGGGCGAGGAGAGCTACCTCGTGATGGGCACCGAGACCACCAAGCCCGACAGCAAGCCCACGACGGACTCCGGCACGCCGGTGAGCTCGACCGTGCAGACGCCGAAGGTCGACTGGGTGCAGGCGATGCTCTCGTCGGTGCTGACCTCAGGGCTCACCGAACGGACCACCGAGCAGCTCGTCGCGCCGGACGTCTCCGGCACCGGTGACACGAAGTAGGACGTGACGCGGGACTCCGGTAGGCTCACGTACCCGTGACGACCCCTCCCTTCGACCCGCCCTCCGAACACGACGTCCAGGTCGTGTCGGCGCAGCTCGGCCGACCGGCTCGCGACGTCATCGGGATCGCGGCACGCTGCGTCTGTGGCAACCCCACCGTCGTGTCCACGAAGCCCCGGCTGTCGAACGGCACCCCGTTCCCGACGCTGTACTACCTGTGCCACCCCGCGGCCACCGCCGCGGTCAGCACCCTCGAGGCCAACCAGGTCATGCCCGAGCTGGCAGCCCTGCTCGAGGACCCCGACGTCGCCGAGCAGTACCGCGCGGCGCACGAGTCCTACCTGGCCGATCGCGAGTCGATCGAGCACGTCGACGAGATCGACGGCATCAGTGCGGGCGGCATGCCCACCCGCGTGAAGTGCCTGCACGCCCTCGTCGGCCACGCCCTCGCCGCCGGACCCGGAGTCAACCCCATCGGCGACCTCGCGCTCGAGCGCGCGAGCTGGTCGCCCGACCGGTGTGAGTGCCGGGCGTATGATGGCGGTGCAGACGCTGGAGTCGGGGCGGGTGGCGGCGAAGTCTGACTCGACTCCCGGCCAACCCCCATCCAAGGAGACCATTCCCCGTGCCCAAGATCCTCGTCGTCGGCGGCGGTTACGCCGGCTTCTACACCGCCTGGAAGCTCGAGAAGCACCTTCGCCAGGGCGAAGCTGAGGTCGTGATGGTGGACCCGCTGCCGTACATGACGTACCAGCCGTTCCTCCCCGAGGTCGCCGCCGGCTCCATCGAGCCGCGTCACGCGATCGTCTCGCACCGACGTCACCTCAAGAAGACCCGCGTCGTCACGGCGAAGGTCACGAAGGTCGACCACGCCACCAAGACGGCGACGATCACCCCCTCCGAGGGTGAGGCGTGGGAGGAGTCCTACGACCAGATCGTCATGACCGCGGGCGCGGTCTCCCGCACCTTCCCGATCCCGGGCGTCGCGGACGAGGCCATCGGCCTCAAGACCATCGAAGAGGCCGCGGCGATCCGCGACAAGATCCTCACGAACTTCCACAAGGCCGCGAACCTGCCGGCCGGCCCCGAGCGCGACCGTCTCCTGACCGTCGTCGTCGTCGGTGGCGGCTTCGCCGGCATCGAGGTGTTCGCCGAGCTCCGCTCCTTCGTCAGCGACCTGCTGAAGAGCTACCCGCAGATCTCCTTCGACGACACGCACTTCCACCTCGTCGAGGCCATGGGCCGCATCATGCCCGAGGTCTCGCTCGAGACGTCGCACTGGGTGCTCAAGAACCTCGCACAGCGCGGTGCCACGGTGCACCTCGAGACGCAGCTGGCCTCGGCCGTGGGCGGCGTCTGCGAGCTCAAGACCAACGACGGCGCGATCGAGAAGATCGAGTCCGACCTCATCATCTGGACCGCCGGTGTCATGGCGAACCCGATGGTGAAGGGCACCGACCTCCCGCTCGAGCAGCGCGGCCGCATCCGGGTGCAGCCCGACCTCCGCGTGGTCGACGACAACGGCGTGATCGCCGACGCGTGGGCCTGCGGCGACGTCGCTGCCGTCCCGGACCTCACGGGCGGCGGCGTCGGCGGCTTCTGCGTGCCGAACGCCCAGCACGCGGTCCGTCAGGCGAAGCAGCTCGCGAAGAACCTCGTCGCCACCATGCGCGGCGAGGCGACGAGCGACTACAAGCACGAGAACCTCGGCGCCGTCGCGGGCCTCGGTCTCGGCATCGGCGTGTTCCAGTCCGGCAAGTTCGCGATGAAGGGCTTCCTCGCCTGGGGTGCCCACCGCGGCTACCACGGCCTGGCCATGCCGTCGTGGGAGCGCAAGTGGCGCGTCATCGGCGACTGGGTGGGTGGCTTCTTCCTCGGCCGCGACATCGCCTCGCTCGACGACCGCGAGACCCCGCGCGCCGCGTTCGAGACGTTCGCCTCGCGCCCGAAGCCTGCTGCCGAGGCGCCCGCCGCTCCGGCCGCTGCCCCGGCACCGGAGGAGGGCAAGCCCGCCGGTGCCGCCGGCCCCGCGTACGGCGAGCCGGCGAAGGACGTCTCCAAGGCGGCCGAGCCGGTGAAGGCCGAAGCGGACGCGAAGTAGCGACACGCTCCACACGAGGCGGTCACTCCGGACGGGGTGGCCGCCTCGTCTTCGTCGGTAGGCTGTTGCGGCCCGCCCCCGTGGCCCAATCGGTAGAGGCATGCGACTTAAAATCGCCGAGTTGTGGGTTCGAGTCCCACCGGGGGTACCGCTGCTCCTCGGCCCCGGGCTGCCGAGACTCGGCCTAAGCGACACTTCGCGGGGTCCGCGGCGCGAGAACTGTCGCTGAGCCCGAGTCTCGGGCGCACGGGCGCGAGACTCGGGCCTCCGCCTCCCGCCAGTACCATCGCTCTGTGGTCGGATTCGGAAGCGCACTCGCCAACCTGCGGAACGCCCTCAACCGCCCCGAAGCCCACGTCGAGGTCGTCGACGGCGAGACCGTCCCGGTCGGGATGCTCCTCGGCACGCTCGGCGCGCTGCTCCTCGACGCCGGCAGCTCCGTCACGGACGTCCGTTCGGCGCTCGAGAAGGCCCGCGACGCCGCCGGGGTCGGCCCGACACTCGCCGTGGGTGTGCTCCCCGCGCTGGTCATGGTCAGCGAGGTCGCGACCGGCGCCGCGACGATCGTCAACGCCGAGGGCGTCGAGCTGTCCTCACGGCAGGCGGCGCGGGCGAACCGGCTCGTCCTCGGCCTCGAGAGCGGCTCGATCTCCCTCGCGGAGATCCCCGCACGCGTCCGCGCCATCCGCGCGGGCACCGTCCCGCCGCCGGCGGTGCCGTGGATCCTCGGCAACGCGCTGACCTCCGCCGGCCTCGCGGTCGTGTTCCGCTGCCCGTGGTGGGCGATCCTGGTGGCACTCGCCGTCGGCGGGCTCGTCGGCGTGATCGGTCTCCTGCTCCGTCGCTTCCGTGAGGCAGTGGCGATCATCCCGTTCCTCGCGGCGTTCGCGTCCACGACGGTGGTCGGGCTCGTCGCCGCCGGCACCGGCTTCGACCACGTCCCGCTCTTCGCAGTGTGTGCACCGGTGGCGGTGTTCGTCCCCGGCGCGCTCATCACGAACGCCCTGCTCGAGCTCACGGCGTCGGACATCGTCACCGGCTCGTCGCGGCTCATGCAGGGGCTCATCATGCTCGGCTTCATGGCCGCCGGCATCGCCTCCGGCAGCGCCCTGACCGGACTGCACGTGGACCCGTCGTCGGCTGCGCTCGTGGGGGAGGTCGCGGGCGTCGGCACCGAGCGTGGGGGCTGGGAGGCGGTCCCGGCGTACTGGGTCTCGTGGGTGGCCGTGGTCGCCCTGGCGGTCGGGCTCGGCCTGGTGTTCCGTTCCGGCTGGCGCCTGACGCTGGTGTCGGTAGCGGTGATGGTCACCGCCTACGCGCTGGTCAGCGGCATCACGCCGGTGTGGGGGAGCGTCGTCGCGACGGGCGCCACGGCGGCGCTGCTCTTCGTCGCCACGCGCTTGCTGGAGCGGCTGGTCCCGGCGATCCCGGCGACGGTGTCGTTCTTCCCGGCGTTCCTGCTGCTGGTGCCGGGCACGGTCGGACTGGTCGCGGTCGCCACGTTCGACCCGGAGGCGCTGGCGACGCCCCTCGCGACGTTCGTCAGTCTGTGCATCGGCACGAAGATCGGCGGGCTCCTGCCCGGTCTGTTCTCGCGGAACGCGCCGCAGCGCGCGTCCGACGCGACGAGCTGACGGAACGGCGACCGATCACCGGCCTGGAGGCACGTGGCGGTCCCGCCACGTGCCTCCAGGCCGCTGACCGGTCACCGGTCGGGCGCTACGGCTCGATGAACAGGCCGGCCGCCTGGTCGTCCGCCGCGCTCGCCTTGGCGAGGTAGTGGACCTTCTTGCCGGTCGCGTTGTACGGCAGCTCGGTGACGAACCGGTACCGGCGCGGCCGCTTGTAGCGGGCGAGACCCGGGTGCGAGCCCGTCCAGTCCTCCAGCACGGCAGCGGCCTCGGTGTCGTCCTCCGGCAGCCGGCCGGGCGCACGCACGACGTAGGCGGTGACGACCTCGCCCCAGCGTTCGTCCGGCACACCGACCACGATCGAGTCGGCGACGCCCGGGTGCTCCTGCAGTGCCGCCTCGACCTGCACGGGGTGGACGTTCTCGCCACCCGAGATGATCATGTCGTCCTTGCGGCCAACGATCGTCACGCGCTCGTGCTCGTCCCACGTCGCGAGGTCGCCGGGGTAGAACCAGCCGTTCGCGAACTTCTCCGCCTCGAGCCCGGGGTTCCGGTACGAGTAGCCGGACTTCACCGTGCGGACGGCGAACTCGCCGATCTCGGACCCGTCCTTCGGCACCGTGTCGGTCGGTTCAGCGAGCCGGTCCTCGTACACCCGGACCACGGCGACGTCGTCGTCGGTGGAGGCGCGGCCCGTCGAACCGGCACCGTCCGGGAAGTCCTCGGGGCGGAGGAACGTGTTCCAGAAGGTCTCGGTCGTGCCGTACCCGTTGAAGATCCGCGGCGACAGGAGCTCCTGGTAGCGGAGGGCCGCGGCGCGGTCGAGCGGGGCGCCCATCGTGACGATGCCGTTGAGGGAGGACAGGTCGCGCGGCCGGGTTTCCTGGGCGTTCGCGAGTTGCACGAGGTTCGGCGGCGCACCGATGAGGAACGTCAGTCGTTCGGACTCGACGAGGTCGAGCACGCGGTCGGCGTCGAAGTGCCGGAGCGTGGTGAGTTCGGCGCCGACGTAGAACACGGGGTTCGGGCCGCCGGAGTAGAGGCCGCCGCGGTGGAACAGCGGCGACATGTTGAGCGTCTTGTCGAACGGGCTGAGCGGGAAGTGCATGATCACGTCGTGGGCGCTGAGGACCTCGACGAGGCTCGGGAGCGGGACCGGCTTCGGGCGGCCGGTCGTGCCCGACGTGTACAGCCGGGTCGTCTCGTCGTAGGTGCTGCGCGGCTCCGTCCCGGCCAGCTCGTCGGCGGTGACCGGGTCGACGGCGAGGAGGTCTGCGAAGGGCGTGGCGGTGCCCGTGCCCGTCTGCTCGCCGACCACGACCACGTGTGCGGGGGTGTGCGGGGCGCTCCGGAGTGCGGCTTCCACGTCGACGGTGCGCGCGGCGTCGTACACGAGCACGACGGGGGCGGAGTCCTCGATGATGAACGCGACCTCGTCCGGTGCGAGCCGGAAGTTGGTGGGGGAGAACACCGCGCCGATGCGGTGACACGCGAGGTACAGGATCGCGAACTCGGGGGAGTTGAAGAGCTCGACCATCACGACCGTCCCGCGACCCGCACCGCGACGGAGCAGCCAGCCGGCCACCCGGTCGACGCCGGCTCCGAGCTCGGCGTACGTCCACGAGCGGCCGGTGTCGGGCTCACGGAGCGCCGGTCGGTCGGCGAACCGGTGCGTGTTCCGGGCGAAGCCGTTCGCGTACGTGTAGCTGGACTCGAAGACGTGGCGGAACCGCGTCGGGTCGTAGTCGGATCGGGTCTCGGTCATCGTCGCTCCCTGGGACGGTCGTGGTGCTGCACGCACCGTTCGTCAGCGTATCCGCCGGGAGTCGGGCCGGTCGTGCCCGCCTGGCTCAGGCCCCGCGGTCGGCCGGCACCGAGGTGCGGTCGCTCGTCGCCCCGGTCCGCAGCCGGAGCCCGGTGACGACAGCGCTCGCCGTGCAGGCCGCGGCGACGCCGACCAGGACGACCGGGGAGACGTGCGTGCCGGCGGCGCCGGAGTACACGGCGGCCGCCAGCGCGACGCCCACCGCCGCGATCGCGACGTACCGGCCCCGGGACTGTTCGAAGAGCGACTGCCCGGCTGAACCGGCGAGGGGGAGCAACGTCACGACGACCGCGCCGAGGCCACCGACGCAGAGCGTGATCGCGAACTCGGACACGATCGAGACCCAGAAGCCGGAGCCCGGCGTCAGCGAGTGCAGGACCCAGCCGGCTGCCGCCACGACGAGCAGCGCGACGGACCGCCAGGTCGCACTGCGGGCACCCGCCGCGAGCGCACCACCGAGGCGCAGCGTCGCGGTGTCGACCCCGGGCCGCCCGACGGGGACGAGGACGACGCCGACGATGACCGCGGGGGAGAGGTCGAGCGAGCGGGTCACGGCGCAGGCGACCAGCGCAGCGAGGACGAGCCAGGGGGAGAGCCGGAAGGCGACGGCCCCGCGGTCGGTCCCGGCGGCCCACCGGCTGGCGAGCACGATCGTCGTCGTCAGGACCGCCGCGCCGAGCAGGACCGCGATCGCCAGACGGACGTAGCGGGCCTCGAGCGAGACGCCCACGCCGAGCACCGTGCAGAGCGCGACGAGCAGGACGGCGACCGTGATCGAAGCCCAGGTCGGCAGGACGTCCTCGCCGTGGCGGCGCTCGGCTGCGGGGCGGTTGCGGCCGAGCACGCCCGCGAACGGGTTGCGGAGGCGACCCCGGGCGGCGGCACCCACCAGGGCGAGCGGACCGGCGATGAGGACGAGGAAACCGGCGGCGACGGCGGTGGCGATGAGCACGGTCCGCCACGAGAAGGCGGTCTGGATCGTGGGGACGGCGGTGTCGTAGGCGGTGGACGCGGTCCAGTCACCGGCCGGGCCGGACCAGTCGAGGCGGTGCGGGTCGGCGTGCCCGGTCGTTCCGGCCGCCGCGCCCGTCCCGGTGCCCGACGCGCCGCCGTCGGTGCTGCCACCGCCGGCGCTCCCGGTTCCGGCACCGCTGCTGCTGCCGCTCCCGCTGCTCCCGCTGCCGCCCGCGCCGCCGGTGCCGGACGGGCTCGATCCGGTCGGGCCGGTGGACCCCGCGCTGGTCGGGCCGCTCGCGGAGCCGGAGGGGTGCACCGACGACACCGTCACGACCACACGGACGGCGGCCGACGAGCGTGAGAAGTTGCCCGCCGCGTCCTGCTGCGTCGCGGTGATGCTCCGGGTGCCCGGGCGGAGCGTCGAACCCGCCGTCGAGCACGACCACGAACCCGAGCCCGGCACATCCGTCCGGCAGACCGGCGCCCGGTCGACGTACACGGTGAGGACGGCACCGGGTTCGCCGGAGCCGGACACCGTCGACGGCTGGCTGCCGACCCGTTCGCCGGCACCGGGCGACGTGATGCGCGGGGCTGCCGGTGCGGAGCGGTCCAGCGTGATCGTGACCGGGGCGGAAGCGGCGCTGCGGAGGTCGGATCGGTAGCCGTCCGCGGTGCTGGCGGTCTGGCTGGCGGTGACGCTGAGTCGGGCGTCGGCGCGGGCGTCCGAGGTGGCTCCGGTGAGGGACACCGTCCACCGGCCGTCGCGACCGACCGTGGCAGTCCGGTCGGCGGTCGTGCCGGAGACCGTGAGCGTGACGACCGAGCCGGGGTGGCCCGTCCCCGTGACCGGCCCGTTCGTGGGACGGGTGGTCGTGATCGTCGGTGGCACGATGACGTCCGAGGCCGGGGCGCTGGCCGAGCCGAGGCCCGGTGCGTTCCGGTCGTGGACGGTGAAGACCTGCTGCGGGCCGGACCGGACGGTCGCGAAGCACGACCAGGTACCGACATCGTGGACGACGGCCGAGCACCCGGCGGACCCGGTCGAGGCCGGCCCGGTGACCCGGACACCGTGCCCCGGGGTGCCGGTGCCGCTGAAGCGGACGGTGCCGCTGGTGATGTCGCCCGGGTCGGCGATGGTCGGCTTCACCGGACGGTCAGTCGGCGTGCCCGGAGGTGGCGTCAGCCCGTTCTGCGGCTCGCCCGTCGGCGCGGTCGGAGCCGGTTCGGCGCCGGGGAGGTAGGTGGGGGACGGCGACGGGGCGGTCTCCTCGACGGCGCCGGCAGTCGCTGCCGGATCCGCCACCGCCGGCCCGGCCGCGCCGAGCAGCAGCGCACCCACGACCACGAAGCCACTGGTCACGAGCAGCGCGACGCGGGATCGCCGAACGCGGCCGTCGCCCCCGACTGCCTGATCGTCCACGTTGTCCCCGAGCGTGTTCATCCGACTCCATCCCACGTGATCGAGGCGCTCGGGTCAATACGTCGGAAGGATGATGTCCGCCTTCCGGCCGACACGCCGTCGAGGCCGGACGTGCGGTGTGTGCGACTCGGGAATCGGCCGTGAACCGTGCCCGCGGACCGGCACGGGGTTGCCGCGTCGATAGAATCGATCCCGGCCGTCACGGCCTCGGAACGACCGCGGATCCCGACGCGCATGCGGATCCCGACGCGCAAAGGAGTACGCCCTCATGGACACCGGACTCATCACGACGCTGATCGTCGTCGGAGTGGTGGTGGTCCTCCTCGTGATCATCGGGATCTACCTGTGGGTCACGTACAACGCGCTCGTCACGCTGAAGGTGCGCGTCGACGAGGCCTGGAGCGACATCTCCGTCCAGCTGAAGCGGCGGGCGGACCTCATCCCGACGATCGTGGACACGGTGAAGGGCTACGCGACACACGAGAAGTCCGTCTTCGACGACGTCACGAAGGCCCGCTCCGAGACGCTCAGCGCCGGTGACGCGACCTCGGCCTCCGCAGCCGAGGGGCACATGCAGAAGGCGCTGAAGAGTGTGTTCGCCGTCGCCGAGGGGTACCCGCAGCTGCAGTCGAGCCAGAACTTCCTGCAGCTGCAGTCCGAGCTCGTCGACACCGAGGACAAGATCCAGTCGGCCAGGCGCTTCTACAACGGCGGCGTCCGCGAGCTGAACACGAAGATCCGCGTCTTCCCGAACTCGTCGTTCGCGAAGAGCCGCCGCTTCACCGAGGCGCCGTTCTTCGAGACCGCCGAACCCGCGGCGATCGCGGAACCCCCGCGCGTCCAGTTCTGATCCGACCGGCGTCGGCTGAGACGTGTACAGCGCGATCGCGCGGAACAAGCGCAACACCGTCCTCATCGTCCTGGTGTTCCTGCTGATCATCGGCGCGCTCGGCTTCCTCGGCGGGTACCTGGCGGGCAACGTCTCGATCGGGGTCGTCGTCCTGGTCGTCGCGCTCGGGTACGCCGTGCTGCAGTACTTCCTCGCAGCCCGGCAGGCCACCGCCATCGCCGGTGGCATCGAAATCGACCGTGCCACCGAACCCCGGCTCTGGCGCACGGTCGAGAACCTCGCCATCGCGACCGGCATGCCGATGCCCCGCGTCTTCGTGATCGAGGACCCGTCGCCGAACGCCTTCGCCACCGGCCGCGACCCGGAGCACGCCATCGTCGCGGCGACCACGGGACTGCTGGCGATCATGGACGACCAGGAACTCGAAGGCGTCATGGCGCACGAGCTCGGGCACGTCCGGAACTACGACATCCGCGTCTCGACGATGGTGTTCGGCCTCGTCGTCGCGGTCGGCCTCATCGCGGACGTCCTCCTGCGGATCTCGGTCTTCAGCGGGCTCGCCGGCGGGCGGAACCGCAACAACGACAGCGGTGGCGGCGGGAACCCGATCCTCCTGATCGCGGGGATCGTCGCGGTCATCGTCGCCCCCGTCGCCGCCGCGGGCGTGCAGGCCGCGGTGTCGCGGCAGCGCGAGTACCTCGCGGACGCGACCGGTGCGATGACGACGCGGCACCCGGAGGGCCTCGCCCGCGCGCTCGAGAAGCTCGGCGCGTACGGGCGGCCGATGCAGACGCAGAACTCGTCGATGGCGCACCTCTGGATCGCTGACCCGATGCGCCCGGGGGTCATGGACCGTCTGTTCTCGACGCATCCGCCGCTGCCGGACCGCATCGCGCGTCTCCGCGCCAGCATCGACCGCTTCTGACAGGACGCGGGGCGCGACGGGCGGACGGCCTGGAGGCGCGTGGCGGGGTCGCCACGCGCCTCCGGGCCGTCACACCGCCGGTTCGGGTTCCGCAGCCCGGTCTGCGTCGTCGGCCGCGACGTGCGGCACCAGCGCCACCCCGAGGGCGGCGGCGACCGCCGCGGCGGCCGTGCCGCGGTCGGTGACCTCGACCGCGTCGAGGCCCTGCCAAGCGGCCGTCCGTCGCAGCGTGTCGGCGAGCCGGTCCGCGTCGAGCCGCTCGCCGGGTTCCTGCCATGCCGTGCGGACCCGGAGCACGCCACGCTGCCGGTCGCTCTTGAGGTCGACGCGCCCGACGAGCCGGTCGTCCTGCAGCACCGGCAGCACGTAGTACCCGAACACCCGCTTCGGCGCGGGCGTGTAGATCTCGATCCGGTAGTGGAAGCCGTACATCCGCTCGGCCCGCCGACGGAACCACACCACGGGGTCGAACGGGCTGAGCACGGCATCGGCCGTGAGCCGTCGGGGCACCCGGGCGTCGGCGTGCAGCCACGCCCGCTCGCCCCACCCCTCGACCTGCACGGGCAGGAGTTCGCCGGCCGCGGTCAGGTCGGCGATCGCAGCGGCGGTGTCGTCGGAGCGGAGTCGGAAGTAGTCGGCGATGTCCGCACGCGTCCCCACACCGAGCGCCCGGGCCGATCGGCGGACGAGTTCGAGGATCGCGGCCGGGCGTGCCGGTGCGGTCTCGAGTGTGCCGGCGGGCAGGACCTGCTCGGGGAGGGCGTAGACGCGCTCGAAGCCCGCACGTCCCGCCGTCACGACGTCGCCCCAGCGGAACATCTGCTCGAGGCCGAGCTTGACGTCGCTCCACCCCCACCACGGCCCACGGCGGACGTTCGACTCGTGCTCGACCGCGCTGGCCGGCATCGGACCCTGGGCCCGGAGCAGTGCCTGCAGCTCACGCCGGACCCCTTCGGTGCGGTCCACCGATGCGACCCGGACCGGTCGGGCGTCGCGCTCACGCAGGGCGTCCATGCGCCAGCGGAACAGCGGGAGGTCGTCGCGGTCGATGAACGCCGCTTCGTGCGCCCAGTACTCGGTGTACGGGCCTCGCGCGGTCATCGTCAGCCGGTCGAGCGTCGCCTTGTCGTACGCGCCGAGGCGGGCGAAGAGCGGCAGGTAGTGGCTGCGCTCGAACACGTTCACCGAGTCGATCTGCAGGAGCCCGAGCCGGGCGAACCCGGCGTTCAGCGCACGCGTGGCGACCGCATCGGCAGGGGGCCGACCGAACCCCTGCGCGGCCAGGGCGACACGACGGGCCTCGGCGGCGGAGAGCGTGGTCCTGACCATGGCCTCGACGCTACCGATCGCCGCCGACACCGGACGTACCCCGGTGTATGCCGCATCTGGTACCTGCCAGGACGCACATCGGTACACTCGCGGCATGGCATGGGGCAGACAGCAGCAACCGACGCATCCCGACCCCGTGGTCGAGCAGTCCGTCCCGACGGGCATGCGCATCGCGGGCGCGTGGTCCTGGCGGGTGCTCGTCGTCGTCGGTGTCATCGCCGTGTTCATCTGGCTGATGTCGGTGTTCAGCGAGATCCTCATCCCGTTCCTCATCGGCATCGTCATCTCGGCGCTCCTCGTGCCGATCTCGAACTGGCTGCAGCGACACCACGTGCCGAAGTGGGCGGCGGTCGTGATCAGCCTGCTCGGCGGGATCGCGGCCCTCGGTGCCCTCATCTGGCTCGTCGTCGACCAGGTCATCGCGTCGTACCCGTCGCTGCGTGACCGCACGGTGGAGCAGTACGCGAACATCAAGGACTTCGTCCTCAACTCCGGCCTCGGCGTCACCCAGGGCGACGTCAACGGGTGGCTCAACGACGGCACGAAGTGGCTGCAGGACAACTCCGGCTCGATCCTGTCCGGCGTGGCCAGCGCCGGCTCGGGCGCGACGCACGTGTTCGAGGCGCTGTTCATCATCCTGTTCACGACGATCTTCCTGCTCATCGACGGCAAGAACGTGTGGCGCTGGTCGGTGCGGCTCTTCCCGAAGAAGGCGCGCGCAGCGGTCGACGGCGCGGGCGTGGCCGGCTGGATCACGCTGACGAGCTTCATCCGCGTGCAGATCTTCGTCGCGTTCGTCGACGCGGTGGGCATCGGCCTCGGCGCGTTCATCGTCGGCCTGTTCTTCGGCGGGATGCCGCTCGTCATCCCGATCGCGGCGTTCGTCTTCCTCGGTGCGTTCATCCCCGTCGTCGGTGCGATCGTGACGGGCTTCCTCGCCGTCTTCGTCGCCCTCATCTTCAACGGGCCGCTCGCCGCGATCCTGGTGCTCGGCGTCGTCCTGCTCGTGCAGCAGATCGAGGGGCACATCCTCCAGCCGCTCGTGATGGGCAACGCGGTCAAGGTGCACCCGCTCGCGGTGGTGCTCGGCGTCACCGCGGCGTCCGGCCTCGCGGGCATCGCCGGTGCCTTCTTCGCCGTCCCGCTCATCGCGACGCTGAACGCCATGGTCACGACGATCGCGAGCGGCCGGTGGCGCCGACTCGACTCCGAGCACGTGCTCGAGGCCACCCCGAAGCGCGGCCAGCACGGGCAGCTCCAGCTCATGCGACGTCGTCGGCACACCGTGGGCGACGACGTCCCCGCTCCCGGCTCGAAGCCCGAGCCGGCCGCCGAGGACGGCACCGCCAGCACGAACTGACGTCACGGGTTCGTCAGGAACGGCCGGACCGACGATGATGGGACCGTGACCGACTCCACTGCGACGCTGATCCCCACACTCGACGACATCGAGAAGGCGCGCGAGACGATCGCCGGGGTGGCGCGGGTCACCCCCATGGAGACGTCGGAGTTCCTCGCGGAGATGCTCGGTTCGCCCGTGCACCTGAAGTGCGAGAACCTGCAGCGCACCGGCGCGTACAAGGTCCGCGGCGCCTACAACCGCCTGTCGACCCTCGACGCCGAACAGCGGGCCGCGGGCGTCGTGGCCGCCAGCGCCGGCAACCACGCCCAGGGAGTCGCGCTCGCCGCCCGCGAACTCGGCATCCCGGCGACGATCTTCACCCCGGTGGGCGTCGCCCTCCCGAAGCTGCAGGCGACGCGGCACTACGGCGCCGAGGTCGTCCTCCGAGGGCACTCCGTGGAAGAGGCGCTGAGCGCCGCGAAGGACTTCGCGCACCGCACGGGCGCCGTCTTCATCCCGCCGTTCGACCACCCCGCGGTGATCGCCGGCCAGGGCACCCTGGGCCTCGAGATCCTCGACCAGGTGCCCGACGCCGACACCGTCATCGTCCCGATCGGCGGCGGCGGGGTCATCGCCGGCATCGCCCTCGCCGTGAAGGGCATGTCCGAGCGCCTCGGTCGGCCCATCCGGGTCATCGGGGTGCAGGCCGAGAACGCCGCCGCCTACCCGAGCTCGCTCGAGGCCGGCGAACCGGTCACGGTCACGACGAAGCCGACCATCGCCGACGGCATCGCGGTCGCCCGTCCCGGGGACATGAACTTCCCGATCATCCGCGACATGGTCGACGACATCGTCACGGTGTCCGACGACGACGTCGCCCGCGCCCTGCTCGTACTGCTCGAACGCGCCAAGCTCGTCGTCGAGGCCGCCGGGGCCGTCGGTGTCGCCGCGATCATGTCCGGTGCCGTGCACGACACCGGCCGGACCGTGGTCCTGCTGAGCGGCGGCAACATCGACCCGCTCATGATGGAGCGCGTGATCACCCGCGGGCTCGTCGCGGCGTCGCGGTACATCGGCATCCGCATCATGCTGCCGGACCGTCCGGGCCAGCTCGCCCGCGTCGCGCAGGTCATCTCGGACGCCGGCGCGAACGTCGTCGAGGTCCTCCACACCCGCCACGGCCAGGGGCTCGTCATCAACGAGGTCGCGCTCGACCTGTCGATCGAGGCGCGCGGCCCCGAGCACGCGCAGGAGGTCATGCACCGCCTCCACGAGGTCGGCTTCCGTCCGGAGCTGCTGGAGAACTGAACGGGCCCACTGACGGACAGGAGGCGCGGTGCCAGCCGGCACCGCGCCTCCTGTTCGTCAGCAGTGCTGACTACGGCTCGTAGCGTTCGACCTTCGTCACCTCGACGGCGATCTCCTTGCCGTTCGGCGCGGTGTAGGTGGCCTTGTCGCCGGCGCGGAGGCCGACGATCGCGGCGCCGACCGGGCTGACCGGGCTGTAGACGGTGAGGTCCGAGCCCTCGGCGACGATCTCGCGGTTGCCGACGAGGAACGTCGACTCGTCGCCCGCGATGACCGCGGTGACGACGGTGCCGGGCTCGACGGTGCCGTCGAACACCGCTTCGCTGACGGTGGCGTGCTTGAGGAGCTCGGTGAGCTGGCGGATGCGGGCCTCGATCTTGCCCTGCTCGTCCTTGGCGGCGTGGTAGCCGCCGTTCTCCTTGAGGTCGCCCTCTTCGCGAGCGGCTTCGATGCGGTTCGCGATCTCCTGACGGCCGGCACCGGAGAGCGTCTCGAGCTCGGCCGTCAGCCGGTCGTGCGCCTCTTGCGTGAGCCAGGTGACCTGGGTGTCGTTGCTCATCGTGGATTTCCCTTCAGCATGGAACAAGACCGGCCGGTGTGGCCGGTCTCGTCCGCGAATCAAGGCAGTCTAGGGAACCCAGCAGTCGTGGATCAAGCCGGTCACGCCACGAGTCACGGTCTTCACAGGCGTCGTGATGCTGCGACTGCGCTGATCGGACGCTGGGATCCGGATCTCCTTCCACCCGACGATCGTGAACGACTTGTCGAGGACCTGCACGGCGCACTTCGCAGTCACGCCCGGGTCGACCGACACCTGCGTGTGCACGACCGTCTCGTGGGAGGAGACCACCTCGTACCCGACGTCGTCGGTGTCGAGCCCGTGGCTGGTCTGTCCGGGGCCGGCCCAGATCACCCACACGATGAAGACCAGGGCGACGGCAGCGGCGGCGACGACCCCGACGAGGCGGGCCCGACGGGCGCGGCCGGGGGTGCGGCCGTAGCGGTCGTCCAGCGTCGCGGTGGTGCTGGCGGACGGCTGAGGTGCCGGTGGGTGCTGCGGTTCGGACAGTTCGGGGCTCCCGGGGTGATTATCCTGATCCCAGGGTAGTTCACGCCTGGCTGTGTGCTGCCCGCCTCCCACACCGATCCACTCCGTGAGGAAGTCCTGTGCCGTACCGCCTGATGGCCGTCCACGCCCACCCCGACGACGAGTCGAGCAAGGGAGCGGCGACGGCGGCGAAGTACGCGGCCGAGGGCGACGACGTGCTCGTCGTCTCCTGCACCGGTGGCGAGGCCGGCGACATCCTCAACGAGCAGCTCGGCGAACCCGCCACCAGCCGCGCACACCGCGACATGGCCGGGTACCGACGCACCGAGATGGCGGCGGCGCAGGCGGCCCTCGGCGTCGACCACGTGTGGCTCGGCTACCACGACTCCGGGCTCCCCGACGCTGAGAAGGGCGAGACCGTCCGCCCCGGGACCTTCTCCACGGTGCCGCTCGAGTACTCCACCGAGGCGCTCGTCCGGGTCATCCGCCGGTTCCGTCCGCACGTGCTCGTCACCTACGACGAGAACGGCGGCTACCCGCACCCGGACCACATCCGGACGCACGAGGTCTCCGTCGCCGCCTGGCGCGACGCGGCCGACCCCGCGAAGTACCCGGAGGCCGGACCCGCCTGGTCGATCTCGAAGCTGTACTACGAGCGCACGATGAACCCGCGGCGCTTCCGCACGGTCTTCGAGGCCCTGCGGGAACGCGACCCGGACAGCCCGGCCGTCGAGCAGCTCCGCGAGTGGGTCGAGCGGTTCGCCGACCGGCCCGACCTCGCCACCAGCCACGTCGACGTGCACGAGTACTTCGACGCCCGCGACGCCGCACTCCGGGCGCACGCCAGCCAGGTGCCGCCGGACAGCGCCTTCTTCTACTGGCCCAACGACCTCCTCGCGACGGTGTGGCCGACCGAGGACTACCAGCTCGTCGAGGCCCGCGTGCCCACCGAGCTGCCCGAGACCGACCTCTTCGCGGGGATCCCCGCCGACAAGGACACCGACGCGTGAGCACCATCGCGGCAGTACTCGCCGCCACCCCCAGCCCGAGCCCGACCTCGACCGTCCCGGACGTCGACGTGACGCCCGGCGTCGCGGGCTTCATCGCGATCGCCCTCGTCGCCGTCGTGACGATCCTGCTCCTCGTCGACATGACCCGGCGCATCCGCCGGACCCGCTACCGGTCCGAGATCCGCGAGCGGCTCGAGGCCGAGTCGAACGGCACCGCGGCGGACGGCACCGGGTCGGACGCCGACGGCGCGGTCACCGACGAGCCGGAACGGCGTGCGGCCGAGGACGGCCGAGCCGACGTCGGCGACGACACCGAGCGGGGTTGACCGGACCACACGACGGACCGGAGGCGCGTGGCGGGTCCGCCACGCGCCTCCAGTCCGTCTCCCGGTCCCGAGCTGCTCAGCGCACCGGGTCGAGCGCGACGATGAGCACGCCCGCCCACTGGGCTGCGAACGCCACCACGGTCAGGGCGTGGAAGACCTCGTGGAACCCGAACACCGTCGGGGACGGGTTCGGCCGCTTGAACGCGTAGACGAGCGCGCCGAGGATGTAGGCGACGCCCCCGGACAGGATGAGGACGGTCATCGGGACGCTCGCCGCGAAGAACTGCGGCAGCAGCCCGAGCGCCGCGCACCCGAGCGCGAGGTAGATCGGCACGTACAGCCATCGCGGCGCCCCGATCCAGAGCACCCGGAACGCGATGCCGAGCGCCGCGCCGGTCCACATCACCCAGAGCACCACAACCATCAGCGTGTGCGGCAGGGCGCAGATCGCGACGGGTGTGTACGTGCCGGCGATGAGCAGCAGGATGTTCGTGTGGTCGATGCGTTTCAGGACACGCTTCACCGTCGGACCCCAGGGGAACCGGTGGTAGGTCGCCGAGACGCCGAACATCGCGAGCGAGGTCGCCATGAACACGGCGCTGCCGACCTTCGCGGCGGGTGAGCCCGCCAGCGTGATGAGCACGATACCCATCGCGAGGGCGAACGGGAAGGCGCCGAGGTGGATCCAGCCGCGCCAGGCCGGTCGGGGTTCCGGGTCCGTGGGCGACGCTGCGGCCGCCTGTGCTGCCTCGTCGGTGAAGGGGACGTGGGGGAGTGTCCCGGTGTCGTGCTCGGCGTGCATGGTCCGACCGTAGGGGCAGATACCGAACGAATGCCGAACAGGTGGGGTCGACCGGTCCGTGACGCGGCTGGTTCCTAGCCTCCGTGCACTATGTTCGATCCGTGAGCGGCAGGGGCGGGTGGGCAGGACGAGGGATCCTCTACCGCGCCTACCAGAGCCGCATCCGTCGCCAGATCGACGATGCGGCCAAGCCGAAGCACGTCGCCATGATCGTGGACGGCAACCGCCGGTGGGCGAAGCAGCTCGGACTCGAGTCCGCCGCGCACGGGCACCGGGCCGGCGCCGCGAAGATCCCGGAGTTCCTGACCTGGTGCGACGACCTCGGCATCGAGGTCGTGACGCTGTACCTGCTGTCGTCGGACAACCTGACCGGGCGCGGTGGCGACGAGCTCGAACAGCTCGTCGGGATCATCGCCGACCTGGCCGGCACGCTGTCCGACCACCGCGACTGGCGGGTGCAGCACGTCGGCGCGAACGAGGGGCTGCCGGCGGCGCTGGTGACGGCGCTCGAGCAGGCCGAGCAGCGCACGGCGGACCACACCGGCCTGCACATCAACCTCGCCGTCGGGTACGGCGGCCGGCGCGAGATCGCCGACGCGATGCGCAGCATCGTGCGGGCGCACGGCGAAGGTGGCGGGACGATCGACACCCTCGCCGAGGTCCTCACGCCGGAGCTCATCGGCGACCACCTGTACACGCAGGGGCAGCCGGACCCGGACCTCGTGATCCGGACCTCGGGCGAGCAGCGGCTGTCGGACTTCATGCTGTGGCAGAGCGCGCACAGCGAGTTCTACTTCGTCGAGGCGTTCTACCCGGACCTGCGCGAGGTCGACTTCCTCCGTGCCGTCCGCGACTTCGGGTTGCGGTCCCGGCGGTTCGGCGGCTGAGGCACCGCGGGCTGCGCGTGCGGCCTCGCGCTCCGTCGTTACGCGCATTCCGACCGATGTTTCCTCGATTCTGCGCGGATCGGCCTGCATTCGCCCGCGCTCAGGCATCCCAGTAGACTCACAGGGTTTTCGTCCCACGGAAGGTTGCCCCTGTGAACATCGCCGAGTACGCCGACGGCTTCGCTGAGGAGCCCGGCTACCTCGACCACGCCGCGTTCGGTCCCGTGCAGACCGCGGTCCTCGAGGAGCAGCGCGTCCTCGGCACGATCCAGCAGCACATGCGCTTCGGCGCGATGGAGACCCTCGACGAGCAGGACGTGCGGGTCCGCACCGTGGCCGCTCGGCTCGTCGGTCGCCGTGAGGACCAGGTCGTCTCGCAGACCGCCACCACCCCGGGCCTGCTGCACACCGCGTTCGGCCTGACCGGCGGCGTGCTCGTCTCGGCCGACGAGTACCCGTCGCTGCCGCTCGCGCTCGCCAGCGCCGCCTCGGCGACCGGTGGTCGCGTCCAGCCCGTCGTCATCGAGTCCGGTGCCGGGTGGATGACGCCGTCGCTCATCGAGTCCCGCCTGACCGACGACGTCACCGCGGTCGCGGTGTCCCTCGTCGACTGGCAGACCGGCTACCTCGCCGACCTCGCCGCGATCCGCGAGGTCATCGGCGAACGCCTGCTCATCGTCGACGCGATCCAGGGCTTCGGCGTCGTGGACGCCCCGTACGAGGTCGCCGACGTCGTCGCGACCGGCGGGCAGAAGTGGCTGCACGCGGGCTGGGGCACCGGCTTCACCGCGTTCAGCGACCGCGCGCTGAACCGGCTGCGTCCGGCGCTGTCCGGTCCGCACGGCACGACCGGCTGGCCGACCGAGGTCCCGTCCGTGCGCCCCGGAGCCGCTGGCTTCCAGATGACGCGGATCGACCCCGTCGCGCAGGCGCGCCTCGCCGTGTCGCTCGACCGGCTGACCGCCGTCGGCGTCGCAGCCGTGCAGGAACGGGTCGCCGACCGGGTCGAGCGGGTGTTCGACATCGCCGACGAGTTCGGGCTGTCCGTGGAGTCGAGCCGCGACCCGCGCGAGCGCGCCGGGATCGTCGTGCTGCGCCCGCCGCAGGGGCGTCTCACGGCACTGTCCGCCGCGTTCCACAACCACGGGGTGACCGCGACGACGCGCCTCGGTGTCGCCCGCGTGTCGGTGTTCGCATCGACGACGGACGAGACGCTCGACATGTTCCGCGACGCCTGCCTGTCCTACGCCACGATGCAGTAGCGCTGCGCTGCGCTGCGGGACCGAGTCTCGGCCTCAGCGACGGTTCTCGCGCGCCGCGACCCGAGGACTGTCGCTCACCACGAGTCTCGGGCGGCGGTGCCGGTGCCGTGCGCTGCCGTGCGCTGCTGTGCGCTGCTGTGCGCTGCTGCCGCGAGAGCGACACTCGTCCCGAACCGCGGGCGGACGGGCGCGACCACGCGGCGGCCTGGAGGCGCGGGGCGGCGCCACCACGCGCCTCCAGGCCATCGACCCGGCCGTCTGACCACCGTGGCCGGGCCACGTGGTCGGGGAGCGTTGTTCACGTGACCGTAACGCGCGGAACCGCGTGTCGGTGGCGGCCTGTCGGGGGTCGGACGTAGCTTGGCCACATCGGGCAACGCGCCCGGTCGAAGCGGCCACAGTCGGTGCTTCGGGACCCGCTCCACGGCCGCGTTCGAGGACATGGACCGGGCCGATCGCGGCCCGGGGATGGAGTGGTCGTGACCTCTCAGAACGTCTCTCGCGGAACAGCCCAGCAGCCCGCCGCGGACTCGTCCACATCGGTCGCCCAGCGCACGTACGTGCTCGACACCTCGGTGCTCCTCAGCGATCCGCGGGCACTGTTCCGCTTCGCGGAGCACGCGGTGGTCCTGCCCGTCGTGGTCGTCAGTGAACTGGAGTCCAAGCGCAACGACCCGGAGATCGGGTACTTCGCACGGCAGGCGCTGCGGCTCCTCGACGAACTGCGGATCGAACACGAACGGCTCGACTTCCCGATCGCGATCGGCGACGGCGGCTCGTTCCGGGTCGAGCTGAACCACTCCAACCAGTCGGTCCTGCCGTCCGGGCTGCAGCTCGGCGACAACGACTCGCGGATCCTCGCGGTCGCCTCGAACCTGAAGAACGACGGACTCGACGTCGTCGTCGTGTCGAAGGACCTGCCGCTCCGCGTGAAGGCGTCCTCGATCGGCATGGCGGCGGAGGAGTACCGCGCAGAACTCGCCGTCGACAGCGGCTACACCGGCGTCACCGAACTGCAGGTGTCCGGGGAGCAGATGTCCGACCTCTACGAGAAGGAGGAGATCCGCTCCGCCCCGATCGAGGGCGTCCCGGTCAACACCGGTGTCGTCATCCACTCCGAGCGCGGATCGGCCCTCGGACGGGTGATCGCCGGCGGTTCGGTCGCGCTAGTGCGCGGCGACCGCGAGGTGTTCGGGCTCCGCGGACGATCGGCCGAACAGCGGCTCGCGATCGACGCGCTGCTCGACCCCGAGATCGGCATCGTCTCCCTCGGCGGCAGCGCCGGGACCGGCAAGTCGGCGCTCGCGCTCTGCGCCGGACTCGAGGCCGTGCTCGAGCGGCAGCAGCACAAGAAGATCATGGTGTTCCGTCCGCTCTACGCCGTCGGCGGTCAGGAGCTCGGCTACCTGCCCGGCGACGCGTCCGAGAAGATGAACCCGTGGGCGCAGGCGGTCTACGACACCCTCGGTGCGCTGGTGTCCGACAACGTCCTCGACGAGGTCGTCGAACGGGGCATGCTCGAGGTGCTGCCGCTCACCCACATCCGCGGGCGCTCCCTGCACGACGCGTTCGTGATCGTCGACGAGGCGCAGTCACTCGAGCGCAACGTGCTGCTGACGATGCTGTCCCGCATCGGGCAGAACTCCCGCGTGGTGCTCACCCACGACGTGGCGCAGCGCGACAACCTCCGGGTCGGTCGACACGACGGCGTCGCGTCGGTGATCGAACGGCTGAAGGGTCACCCGCTGTTCGCGCACGTGACGCTGACCCGGTCCGAGCGGTCGGCGATCGCGGCGCTCGTGACCGAGATGCTGGACTCGCCGGACCTCGTGTAGGGCGCGGGCCCGCGGCGCGCAGCCCGCGGCGCAGGCGCGCAGCGCGGACGCACTCCGCACAACGAAAGTCACCCCGAACCACGGATCGCCGTGGTTCGGGGTGACTTGTCTTGAGCGGGGTCAGTTGGGGTGGGTCATGCTGAGCACGTCGAGGGCGCTGTCGAGCTGCTCCTCGGTGACCTCACCGCGCTCGACGTGTCCGAGGGCGATGACCGCCTCGCGGACGGTGACCCCCTCGGCGACGGCGAACTTCGCGACCTTCGCCGCGGCCTCGTAGCCGATGACCCGGTTGAGCGGCGTCACGATCGACGGCGACGACTCGGCGAACGCCCGCGCGCGGTCGATGTTCGCCTGCAGCCCGTCGATCGTCTTGTCGGCGAGGACCCGCGAGCTGTTCGCCAGGAGACGGATGGACTCGAGGAGCGCCGTCCCCATCACCGGGATCGCCACGTTCAGCTCGAACGCTCCGGAGGCACCGGCCCACGAGATCGTGGCGTCGTTGCCGATCACCCGCGCGGCGACCATCAGAGTGGCCTCCGGGATGACGGGGTTGACCTTGCCCGGCATGATCGACGAGCCGGGCTGCAGGTCCGGGATGTGCAGCTCGCCGAGGCCGGTGTTCGGCCCGGAGCCCATCCAGCGCAGGTCGTTGTTGATCTTCGTCAGGCTGACCGCGATGACCTTGAGCGCGCCGGACGCCTCGACGAGGGCGTCACGGGCACCCTGCGCCTCGAAGTGGTCGAGTGCCTCGGTGATCGGCAGGCCGGTGTCCTCGGCGAGCTGCGCGATCACCCGCTGCGGGAAGCCCTTCGGGGTGTTGATGCCCGTGCCGACGGCGGTGCCGCCCAGCGGGACCTCGGCGACGCGGGGGAGGGTGGCGTTCACGCGCTCGATGCCGAGCCGGACCTGACGGGCGTAGCCGCCGAACTCCTGCCCGAGGGTGACCGGGGTGGCGTCCATCAGGTGCGTGCGACCGGACTTCACCGCGTCGGCCCAGAGCGTGGCCTTCGCCTCGAGCGACTCGGCGAGGTGCTCGAGCGCGGGGACGAGCGAGCGGATGAGTGCTTCGGTCACGGCGACGTGCACGGACGTCGGGAACACGTCGTTCGAGGACTGCGACGCGTTCACGTGGTCGTTGGGGTGCACGGGCGACCCGGCGATGTCGGACGCGAGGGTCGCGAGGACCTCGTTCATGTTCATGTTCGACGAGGTGCCACTGCCGGTCTGGTACACGTCGACGGGGAACTGGTCGTGGTGCTCCCCGGCGATGATCGTGTCCGCTGCCCGCGCGACCGCGTCGGCCAGCGCTGGCTCGACGATGCCGAGCTGGCCGTTGACGACCGCCGCCGCGCGCTTGATCCGGGCGAGTGCCACGATCTGGGCCGACTCGAGGCCGCTCCCCGAGATCGGGAAGTTCTCGACCGCACGCTGGGTCTGCGCGCGGTAGAGCGCCGACCTCGGCACCCGGACCTCGCCCATGGTGTCGTGCTCGATGCGGTAGTCGCCGTCGGTCGCGGTGCTCGGGGTGGTGTCGGTCACGTCGTCGTGGTCCTTCCTGGGGTGCTCGCCGGCCGCGGTCGCGCCGGCTGGTGTGGTGTCCCGGTGACGGTGTGCCGTCGGTGGTCGGGACGGTCGTCGGGGCGGTCGGTCAGGCCTGGCCCACGACGGTGTCGATGGCGACCTCGCCGGTGGTGAGGTCGTAGGTCGCGCCGACGACGGCCAATCTACCCTCGGCGATCGCGTCGGAGACCGCGCCGGAGCGCTCGATCACCTGGCGGAGCGTGGACTCGAGGTGGGCCGCACCGACGGCTTCCTGGGGCACGTCGGCGTCGGTCGCACGGACACGTTCGACGCTCGGGGCGATCGCGTCGACGAGGGCCTGCAGGTGCGGCGCCGGGACCGGTTCCCCGGAGCGGGCCGCCGCGACCGCACCGCACCGGGTGTGGCGGAGCACGACGACCAGGGGGGTGCCGAGAGCGACGACCGCGAACTCGATCGACCCGAGGACGACGTCGTCCACGATCTGCCCGGCGTTCCTGATGGCGAAGAGGTCACCGATGCCGGCGTCGAAGACGTGCTCGAACGGGACACGCGAGTCGGAGCAGCCGAGGACCGTGGCGAACGGCGCCTGCGAGCCGGTGAGCTCGGTGCGGCGGTCCGGGTCGATCCGGCCGGTCCGGCGCTTGTCGGCTGCGAACCGGGCGTTGCCCTCGACGAGGAGGCGGAGGGCGTCGGAGGGGGTGGAGGCGGCGCGGTCGGGCATGGGGCTCCTCGGGCTGATCGGGACTGCTGCTCGGTTCGGGTGGGGTCGTTCGGGGACGGTGGGCGCCGGTCGGTCGTCAGCCGGCGAACTGCTTGCTGACGGCGGTCGCGACGGTGCGGAACGAGTCGTCGTCGGCCGTACCGGAGAGCACCACGGTGCTGGTGCCGAAGGTCGTCACGAGGGAGTACGCCTGGTTGCCGGCGTCGTCGCCCTCTGATCGGCGGTCGTACACGGTCCACTTCGTGCCCGCGATGGTGCGGGTGCCGGTGGCGGCGTGCTGGTCGAGCTGGTTCGACACCCAGGTCTCGTTCGCCTTGATGCCCTGCTGCAGGCCGAGGTACTGCTTGTCCGGGGTGATCAGGCCGACCGTCCAGACGCTCACGCCGTCGGTCGTCTTGTCCTTGTAGTCCGCACGGTTCGACGAGAAGCCCTTCGGCAGGACGGGCGCCGCGAGTTCGACCCCGGGCACCTTCGCCTGCGCCGCGACCTGGCGGTAGTCCACCGCGCGGTCGACGACGGTCGTGCTCGGACGCACGACGACGGCGACGAGGAAGAGCACGATGCCGAGCGACGCGATGAGCGCGATCACCAGGTTGAACGCCGTCTGGTGCTGCCGACGCGCGGTGCGTGCGGCGTCCTTGCGGGCCCAGGTCTCCTCCGGCGTCTCGGGGCGTCCGAGCTCCGCGACGATCGGACGGCCGTCGGGGTCGGTCATCGGGCGGCGCCGTCCTGGGCGTCGGAGGCGGCACGGGCGGCGTCGAGACGGGCACGGGCGCCGACGAGCCACTCTTCACACCGGGCTGCGAGGGACTCGCCACGCTCCCACAGCGACAGGGAGCGCTCGAGCGTCGCGGAGCCCTGTTCGAGCTCGGCGACGACGCGCACGAGTTCGTCGCGTGCGGCTTCGTAGCTCAGCGACTGGACGTCGGCCTGCTCGGGTTCCTGCTGGGATGACACCCCTCGATCCTACCGAGCCACCACCGACCTGGCGGCCCGCCCGGGAACCTGTGCAGAACCCGCCGCCGAGGCCCGGGAGTGCGCCGGTGTCAGGACCCGTCCGGCCCCGGCCCGTCCGGCTCGAGCGAGCCGGAGGCGGTCCCCGCCCCGAGCGTCACGTGCACCGGGGTCGCTCCGGCCAGGTCGTCGGAGCTGCGCACGACCCCGCCGTCCGCCGTCTGCACGATCGCGTACCCCCGGCGCAGGGTGTCCCGCGGTGACAGCGATCGCAACCGGGCGGTGAGGTGTCCGACGTCGGCGTGGGAGCGTTCGAGCCGCCGGTCGAGCAGCTCACGGGCGCGGGACAGGTCGCGGGCGACCTCTTCCGCGCGGGTGTCGACGAGCCACGCGGTCGACGCGAGGGCCGGCCTGGAGCGGAGCGCCGCGATCCGGTCGGCCTCGACCGACAGGGTGTGCGACAGCCGGAGCCCGAGCCGTGCCCGCGCGGCACGGACGTTCGCGAGTTCCTCGGCCACGTCCGGCACCACGCGCTTGGCGGCGTCGGTCGGGGTGGAGGCGCGGAGGTCGGCGACCTCGTCGAGGATCGGCCGGTCGGCCTCGTGCCCGATGGCGGAGACGATCGGAGTGGTGGCGGACGCGGCGGCCCGGACGAGTCCCTCGTCGCTGAAGCCGAGCAGGTTCTGGAAGTCGCCACCACCGCGCGCGATGATGATGACGTCGACGTCCGGGTCGGCGTCGAGCTCGAGGATGGCGGCGGTGACCTCGCCCACGGTCCGCTCGCCCTGCACGGCGGTGTGGACGGTCCGGAACTCGACCTGCGGCCACCGCAGCTGCGCGTTCCGCTTGACGTCCTTCTCGGCGTCTGAGTCCTTGCCGGTGATGAGGCCGATGCGGTGCGGCAGGAAGGGCAGGCGGCGCTTCCGGGCGGGGTCGAACAGCCCCTCGTCCGCGAGGGTGCGCCGGAGCCGCTCGAGCCGCTCGAGCAGGTCCCCGAGGCCGACGTGCTTCATCTCGACGACCTGCATCGTCAGCGAGCCGCCCTTGACCCAGTAGTTCGGCTTGACGGCGGCGACGACGCGGTCGCCCTGCTTGATGTCCGCGGGCACCCGGGACCGGACGCTCGACCAGATCGAGAACGACACCGTCGCGTCGACCTCGACGTCCTTGAGCTTGCCGTAGACGTTGCCACCGGCGACGTTCCACTGGGTGATCTCGCCCTCGACCCAGGCGGTGCCGAGCCGGTCGATCCAGTCCCGCAGCTTCGCGCCGAGGAGCGCGACCGGCCACGGGGTGTCGGCCGTCGGGGGTCCCTGTTCGATCGCCATGTGCTCCTCCTGGTGGTGCCGTCCAATCCTGCCCGAAGCCGACGACACCGGTCTGCCTCCACGCCCAGCCCGCACGCGATCCGCTCACCTATCATCGGGTGCGTGACGATCACCAACGGCCACTCGGTCCCGCTCGCCCCGCCGCGGGTCCTCGCGGCGCGCGGCCGACTGCGGGACGAACCGGTCGCCGGTACGAAGAAGGTCCTGCTCGCGGCTCCGCGCGGCTACTGCGCCGGGGTCGACCGCGCAGTCGTCGCCGTCGAGAAGGCGCTCGAGCAGTACGGCGAGCCGGTCTACGTCCGCAAGCAGATCGTCCACAACGTGCACGTCGTGTCGACGCTCGAGCAGCGCGGCGCCGTCTTCGTCGACGACGTCGCCGAGGTCCCGCGCGGATCGCACGTGGTCTTCAGCGCCCACGGCGTCTCGCCCGCGGTCGTCGCCGGTGCCGCCGACCGTGACCTGCACGCGATCGACGCCACCTGCCCGCTCGTCACGAAGGTCCACCGCGAGGCCACCCGGTTCGCGAAGGCGGACCGCACGATCATCCTCATCGGGCACGCCGGCCACGAAGAGGTCGAGGGCACGATGGGCCATGCGCCCGAGCGCACCATCCTGGTCAACGGACCCGAGGACGTCGCCGCGCTCGAGGTCGCCGACCCGGACAACCTCGTCTGGCTGTCGCAGACCACGCTGAGCGTCGACGAGACGATGGAGACCGTCCGCCTGCTGCGCGAGAAGTTCCCGTCGATCGAGAACCCACCCTCCGACGACATCTGCTACGCCACCCAGAACCGCCAGGTCGCGGTGAAGAAGGTCGCGCCGGGCACCGACCTCGTGATCGTGGTCGGGTCCGCGAACTCGTCGAACAGCGTCCGGTTGGTCGAGGTCGCCCTCGAACACGGCGCGAAGGCCGCGCACCGGGTCGACTACGCGTCCGAGATCCAGCAGGAGTGGCTCGACGGCGTCCGCACCGTGGGCGTCACGAGTGGCGCCTCCGTGCCGGAGGAGCTCGTCACCGAGGTGCTCGACCAGCTCGCCGACGCCGGGTACGGCACGGTGGAAGAGGTCGTCACCGCGCACGAGGACCTGATGTTCTCGCTCCCGAAGGAGCTCCGCACGGATGCGTCGGGCGCCCCGACGCGTGCGCTCGGCGGGCGTCGTCGATGAGCGGCGACGCAGGACGCACCGGCGCGGACGGCTGGTCCGCGGTGCCGGCCCGCGAACCGGGTCACCTCCCCGACACGGCGGACGGCCTGGAGGCGCGACCCACCGCCGGCGCGTCGGCTGAGGGATCCGCGAACGGTCGCGTCCACGGCCGTCCTGCTCCGCAGTACGGCGAGTACGCGCCCGAGGGCTGGGTGAACCCGGTGCTCGTCGAGCAGGAACGGCGCGAGCAGGAGGAGCGCTCCCGCGCGCTCCGGCAGCAGGCGGCGCAGGAGGCGACGCGCGGCCGACGACCGGGGACGGCGGACGGAACCGTCGCCGCCGGTCGGGCTGCACGAGCGGACACCGCTGACGGCTCCGGCCGCACGGTCCCGGCGCAGCAGGGCTTCGGCGCCTCACCGATCGACTTCGTGCTCTCGGTCGGCCTGCTCGTGATCGGGCTCATGACCGTGTTGCAGGGGCTGTCCATCGGGACGACGGCGTCGACGATGCGGACCTACCTCGAGCAGCAGTACACCGAGCTGTCCGACCCGGCGGCGCTGTCGACCGCGGTACTCGTCCGGGCCGTGGTCCTGGTCGTCGTGTTCGCGCTGGTCGTCTGGTGGTCGATCCGACGCCTGCGCGCCCGACGGCGGACGTTCTGGGTGCCGCTCGTGGGCGGGATCGTCGCCAGCGTGCTCGGGATCATCCCGGTCTTCGTCGTGATCCTGCAGGACCCGGCGTTCACCGCGTACCTGCACCGGATGGCCGGCGGCTAGTCGATCGCAGCTGCTGCGAGGACGGTCCGCATGCGTTCGAGCGCGGCGTCGAGGTGCTCCGTCAGGGGGGCCGTGTCACCGTCGACGAGCCATGCCTCGAGCGCGGTCTGGAACAGCTCGACGGTGACGCCGCCGAGCACCCTGGCCGTCAGCGGGTCCTGACCGCGCGCGACGAACCCCTGACGGACGGCCTCGCACAGGTCCGCCTGCTTGCGGAGATCCCGCTCGCCGAGCGCGGGTTCGGCGTCGATCACCCGGCGCGCTGCGCGGATCCGGTCGCGCTGCGGTTCGAAGCGCTCACGAGCGAGGGTGCGGAGACCCTCGGTCACCAGTGCCAGCGGCGGTACCTCGGCAGGCGCAGCCGCGAGCATGTCCCGGGCGATGGTCGGGATCTCGTCGTCGCCGAAGAAGACCTCGCGCTTGTCGCTGAAGTGCCGGAAGAACGTCCGTCGGGTGAGTCCCGCGCGTTCGACGATCTCGGGCACGGTGGTGGCCGCGAATCCCCGCTCGGTGAACAGCTCGAGCGCGGCGGTCCGCAACCGTTCCTTCGTGTCGGGTGCCCATCTCGCCATGCACCCACTCTAAGTGATGACACTCAGTGTCCTCACGACTACAGTGAAGGCACTCCGTGTCATCACTCCCGCAGAAGGGCACCACCCGTGTCGCAGAACTCCGCCGCCGTCCTCCGCTCCGCCCGGTCCGCCCTGGTCGTCGGACCCGTGCCGATGCCCGAGCCGGCACCCGATGAAGTCGTGGTCCGCGTCCGCGCCGTCGCCGTGAACCCGGTCGACTGGATCGTGCAGGGGACGGGCTCCGTGACCTACCGCTGGCTGCGTTCCCCGGCGGTGCTCGGTTCGGACGTCGCCGGCGAGGTCGTCTCGGTCGGGACGGGGGTGACGCGGTTCGGCGTCGGCGACCGGGTGTTCGGGCTCGCGACCGGTACCGATCGCGGCCGCGACCCGATGCACGAGGGGGCGTTCCAGGAGCACACGGCGCTCCTCGAACGGCTGACGGCACCGATCCCGTCCGGGGTCTCCGACGCCGAGGCCGCCGTCCTGCCGCTCGGCGCCTCCACCGCGGCCTGCGCGCTGTTCCAGCCCGGGCACCTCGGTCTCGCCATGCCCGGTGACGAGCAGCGGGGCGAGGGCGATCGCGGCGTGGTCATCGTCTGGGGCGGCTCCACGAGCGTGGGGATGAACGCCGTGCAGCTCGCACGGGCCGCGGGCTACGACGTCGTGAGCACGGCGTCACCCCGGAACGCCGAGCTGGTCCGCTCGCTCGGTGCCGAGGTCGTCGTGGACCACAACGCACCCGGCGCGGTCGACGACCTCGTCGCGGGCATCGACGGGCGACGCGTGGTCGGCGCCGTCGCACTCGGGAAGACCTCGGCTGCAGCCTGCATCGACGTGCTGCGGCGGACGGGCGGGACGGTGCTGGCGATGGCGAGCACCCCGGTCACGCTCGACGGGCTCGCCGGACGTCGGCGGCTCTTCCCGGCGATGCTCCCGGTGTTCGGGCGGATCGGCATCACGATGGCCGGGCTGACGCTGCGTGCGCGCCGCGCCGGGATCCGGACCGCGTTCGTCTGGGGGAGCAGCCTCCGCGACGACGCGATCGGACCGCGGCTCTGGGGCGAGGTGCTGCCCGCCGGTCTCGCCGACGGCAGTCTCCGCGCGGTGCCGGCGCCGCTGGTGGTCGGCTCGGGGCTCGCGGCGGTGCAGAGCGGGCTGGACCGGCAGCGCGCGGGCGTCTCCGCGCGGAAGGTCGTCGTGACCCTCTGAGACGCGAGCGCGAGCCCGAGCCCGGGCTCGACACCGAGCCCGAGCCCCAGCCGGTGTCTCAGCCCGCCAGGAAGGCGGCGACCGCCCCGTGCAGCGCAGCGAGGTCGTCGACGTGCACGAGCTCGCGGATCGAGTGCATCGACAGCAGCCCGACGCCGATGTCGATCGTCGGGATGCCGAGCCGGGTCGCCGCGATCGGTCCGATGGTCGAGCCACCCGGGATCGTGTTCACGTTGACGAACGGCTGCCACGGGACGCCGGCGGTGTCACAGGCGGCGGCCCACACGGCCTCGCCCTTCGCCTCGGTCATGTAGCGCTGGTTCGCGCTGATCTTCAGGAGCGGGCCCGCTCCCGGTCGCGGTCGGTTGGTGGGGTCGTGCTTCTCGGGCTGGTTCGGGTGGACGAGGTGTCCGGCGTCGCTCGACAGCAGCCACGAAGCACGGAACGCCCGAGCGGCGTCGGAGCGGCTGGCGCCGAGGCTCTCCTGCACACGGCCGAGGACGTCCTCGAGGAACGGACCGCCCGCACCGGACGGCGTCGACGAGCCGATCTCCTCGTGGTCGAACGCCGCGAACACCGGGATGTGGTCACCGTCGGTCGGGGCGTCCACGATGCCCCGGAGTCCGGCGTGCACGCTCGTCAGGTTGTCCATCCGGCCGGCGGCGAGGAACTCGCGGTCGATGCCGATCCGCGCGGGGGCCTGGGTGTCGGCGAGGAACAGGTCCCACGACACGGCAGCCGAGCCGAGCCGTGCGCGGAGCCACGACACCACGTCCGTGCCACCCGCGTCGCCGTCGACCCCGACGATCGGCAGGGTGTGGCGCTGGCGGTCGATCTCCTTGCCGTCGTTCACCCCGCGGTCGAGGTGGATCGCCAGGTTCGGGATCCGGGCCACGGCGTCGGTCGACACCAGGCGGACGGTGCCGTCGGCGTCGACGACCCGGCCGGCGATCCGGAGGTCCCGGTCGAACCACGTGGAGAGGAGCGCGCCGCCGTAGACCTCGACGTTCAGCTGCTCCCAGCCGCCGGTCCGGACGCCGGGGTTCGGCTTGATGCGGAACCCGGGGGAGTCGGTGTGTGCGCCGAGGATCCGGAACGGGGTCGTCGCCGTCGCCCCCTCGGGCAGACGCCAGGCGATCACCGCGCCGTCGCGGACCACCACGTACGCGCCGGGCTCGGACGGCCACGCGTCGAGCTCGGACAGCTCGGTGAAACCGGCCGCGACGAGCCGGTCCCGTGCCGCGGCCGCCGCGTGGAACGCGGTGGGGGACTCGGTGACGAACTGGGCGAACTCGGAGGCGATGGCGTCGACGGTCACGATCCCATCGTGGCATGCAGTGGAGCCGACCGGACGCAGAACGGGACGCGTCCGTCGGACGCGCCCCGTTCCTCCAGGCTGTTGCCCCGGTGTCAGCCCTTGGTGTGTCCGGCCGAGCCGAGCACCTTCGCGGCCTCGACCACGCGGGCCGCCATGGCGGTCTCGGCGACCTTGCCCCAGGCGCGCGGGTCGTACTGCTTCTTGTTGCCGACCTCGCCGTCGATCTTGAGCACGCCGTCGTAGTTCCGGAACATCGAGTCGGCGATCGAGCGCGTGAACGCGTACTGCGTGTCCGTGTCGATGTTCATCTTGATGACGCCGTTGCGGACCGCCTCGTGGATCTCGTCGTCGGTCGAGCCGGAGCCGCCGTGGAAGACGAGGTCGAGCGGGTTCTCGCCGGTGCCGTGCTTCGCGGCGACGGACGCCTGGATCTCACCGAGGAGCTCGGGACGCAGCTTGACGTTGCCGGGCTTGTAGACGCCGTGGACGTTGCCGAAGGTGAGTGCGGCGATCCAGCGACCCTTGTCGCCGAGGCCGAGCGCGTCGACGACCTTCTCGACGTCGTTCGGGGTCGTGTAGAGCGCGTCGTTGGTGCCCTCGTGCTGGACGCCGTCCTCCTCGCCGCCGACGACGCCGATCTCGACCTCGAGGATCGCGTTGATGTTCCGCGTCTTCTCGAGCATCGTCGTCGCGATCTCGATGTTCTCGTCGAGCGGCACGGCCGAGCCGTCCCACATGTGGGACTGGAAGATCGGGTTGCGGCCCTGCCGGACCTCTTCCTCGCTCGCCGCGATGAGCGGCAGGACGAAGCCGTCGAGGGCGTCCTTCGGGCAGTGGTCGGTGTGCAGCGCGACCGTGATGTCGTAGTTCTTCGCGACCTCGTGGGCGAACTTCGCCATCGCGAGTGCACCCGCAGCGCGGTTCTTCACGGTCTGACCGGCGAAGTAGTCGGCGCCACCGGTGGTGACCTGGAGGATCCCGTCGGATCCCGCCTCGGCGAGGCCCTGCAGGACCGCGTTGATCGTCTGGGACGAGGACACGTTCACGGCGGGGTACGCGAACTTGCCGGCCTTCGCTCGTTCGATCATCTCGGCGTACTGTTCCGGCGTTGCGATGGGCACTGGGATCTCCTTCGACGTGGTGGTGTCCTCGCCGATCGTAGTCAGAAGGACTGGAGGCGCGGTGCGGGTTACGGCGCCGGCCCCAGTCCGGCGTGCACATGCGTTCACAGGCCCCGGGTCCGGACGGCCGTCCGGCCGCCGGTCGGTAGGCTGGCGGCCGTGACTCCCTCCACGGAAACCGGCTCCCTGTTCCTCCAGCCCGACCGCAACCTCGCGCTCGAGCTCGTGCGCGCGACCGAGGCAGCCGCGATCCGGGCGCAGCCGTGGGTCGGTCGGGGTGAGAAGAACCTCGCGGACGGCGCCGCCGTCGACGCGATGCGGAAGTTCCTCGGCACCGTGAACTTCGACGGCGTGGTCGTCATCGGTGAGGGCGAGAAGGACAACGCCCCGATGCTCTACAACGGCGAGCACGTCGGCAACGGTCACGGTCCGGCCTGCGACATCGCGGTCGACCCGATCGACGGCACCTCGCTCACCGCCGCCGGTCGCCAGAACGCCATCTCCGTGATGGCCGTCTCGGACCGCGGCTCGATGTACGACCCGAGTGCCGTGTTCTACATGGACAAGATCGCCGCCGGGCCGGAGGGGCGCGGCGTCCTCGACCTCGACAAGCCGATCGGCGAGAACATCCGCGCGCTCGCGACGGCCAAGGGCAAGGACCTCGAGGACATGGTCGTCGCGGTCCTCGACCGTCCTCGTCACGACGAACTCATCCGCGCCATCCGCGCCACGGGTGCCGGCACGCGCCTGCTGCTCGACGGTGACGTCGCCGGCGGCATCGCGGCCGCCCTGCCCGGCTCGAACATCGACATGTGCGTCGGCGTCGGCGGCACGCCCGAGGGCATCATCACGGCGTGCGCGATCAAGGCGCTCGGCGGCGTGATCCTCGGCAAGCTCCAGCCCAAGGACGACGAGGAGCGCGAGAAGGCGATCGCCGCCGGCCACGACCTCGACAAGGTCCTCGACCAGGACGACCTGGTCACGGGTGACAACACGTTCTTCGTCGCCACCGGTGTCACCGACGGCGTGCTCGTCGACGGTGTCCGTCGTTCGCGCGGCGTCATCCACACGGACTCGCTCGTGCTGCGGTCCCGCTCGAACACGATCCGCCGCATCCAGGCGGACCACCGCGCCGAGAAGTGGTTCTGATCCGCTGAGGCCGCGCCGCGCGGGGGCCGTTCCGTGCAGCGCGGGGGCCGCTGCCCGTCTCACGCGGTGCCGCTGCCCGTCTCACGCGGGGCCGCTGCCCGTCTCGCACCGAGACGCGGCGCGGATCGGTTCCGCACAACCGAAGTCCGTTCACGCCGCGGGGATCCGTGGTGCGAGCGGACTTTCGTTGTGCGGAACACGCGCCGCGAGGGCACGAGCCGCGCGCCGCGAAGCGCGCAGGCGCCGCTCGGGCTCGTCAGTCCTCGTCGACGGCGCCGACGAGCTCGGGCGCGGTGAGCAGCCGCGGCTCGTCCTCGATGACGCCGGGGTCCGCGATGACCTTCGACTCGTCGAGCAGTGACAGCCGACGGGCGCTCGGGAGCACCTGGCGCTCGAGCGACCCCACGAACCGGTTGTAGTCGACGACGGAGCCCCGGATGGAGCGGCCGAGCTTGTCCACGTGCCCGGCCATGGTCGACAGGCGGCCGTAGAGCTCGCGGGAGACCCGGAAGAGCTCACGGGCCTCGGCGGTGACGACGTCCTGCTGCCACGAGAACGCGACGGTCTTCAGCACCGACCAGAGCGTCACGGGCGAGGCGAGGGCGATGCGCTTGCGGAAGGCGTGGTCGAGCAGGCCGGGGTCGGCGGCGAGGGCGCTGGAGATCAGTGACTCGGACGGGATGAAGGCGACGGTGAGCTCGGGGGAGCCGTCGTACCCGCTCCAGTACTCGCGGGCGGCGAGGGCGTCGACGTGGGCCCGGAGCGCCTTGACGTGCTGCGCGATGAGCTGGTCACGCCGAGCCGCCTCGGCGCCGGTCGCGGTCGCCGGGATCTCCGCCGCCTGCAGGTAGGCGCTGAACGGCACCTTGGCGTCGACGGCGATCGTCTTGCCGCCGGGCAGGTGCACGACCATGTCGGGGCGCGCGGCACCGGCCGAGGTCGTCACGGAGGACTGCACGTCGAAGTCGACGCGTTCGAGGAGCCCGGCCGCCTCGACCACGTTGCGCAGCTGCGTCTCGCCCCAGACGCCGCGCGTGCTGTTCGACGAGAGGGCACTGGCGAGGGTGTCCGCGGTGGCGCGGAGGCGTTCCTCGGACTCGGCGGCGGAGCGGAGCTGGGCGGACAGCGCGCCGTACTGCTCGCTGCGGGACTGCTCGAGCTCGGCGATCTTCGCGCGCATCACGTCGAGTGTCTGCGCCACGGGGCTGAGCGCGGAGAGGACCTTCGACTCGTTCTGGTTCCGTGCCGCGTCGACCCCGTGCATGCGCTGCACGAGGTGTTCGAGCTCGGCCGACCGCCGCTCGAGGGAGTCGACCTGTCGCCGGTACTGGGCGTCCTGCGCGTCGAGCCGTTCCTCGGCGTCGTGCCGCGCGGAGTCGAGCTGCGCCCGGAGTGCCTCGGCGGTCGCGCGGGCCGAAGCGGCCTGTACACCGGCGCGGGAGCGGGCGAGCGACCAGGCGACGACGGCACCGCCGGCGACGCCGAGCACGAGGCCGATGACCAGGGCGAGGATCTGCATGACTGGACCTTGGCAGGACCCACTGACACCGCGCCTCCAGGCCGGGGAGCCATGCGCCGGACGCGGTCCGAATCCATGTCATGACATTATGGCAAACACGGTGTACAGTCGTGATCGTCCGCCGATGAAGCCGCACGGAAGGTCCACCACGTCGCATGACGAACCGAGCTCCCCACGCCTACGACGTGATCACCATGGGTCGCGTGAGCGTCGACATCTACCCGCAGCAGACGGGACCGCTCGAAGACGTCTCGACGTTCTCGAAGTCCGTCGGCGGCAGTGCCACGAACGTCGCGATCGCCGCGGCCCGCCACGGAGCCGACGCCGCGGTCATCACCCGCACCGGCAACGACCCGTTCGGCCGCTACATCGCCCGGACCCTGCCGGAGTTCGGCGTCGCGAACGACTTCGTCGAGACGGTCGAGGGGCTGAACACCCCCGTCGCGTTCTGCGAGATCTTCCCGCCGGACGACTTCCCGCTGTACTTCTACCGGGCGCCCAAGGCGCCGGACCTGATGATCACGCCGAAGTCCCTCCCGCTGCACGAGATCGAGCGGGCGAAGATCTTCTGGACCACGGTGACCGGCCTCAGCGAGGAGCCGAGCCGCAGCGCCCACCACACCGCCTACCAGGCACGCAGTGCAGCGCAGAACACCACCGTGCTCCACACCGTCCTGGACCTCGACTACCGGTCGATGTTCTGGTCCTCGCCCGAGGCCGCGACGCGCGAGGTCGCCGTCGCACTCGAGCACGCCACGGTCGCCGTCGGCAACCGCGAGGAGTGCGAGGTCGCCGTCGGGGAGACCGACCCGGTGCGCGCGGCCGACGCCCTGCTCGAGCGCGGGGTCGAGATCGCGATCGTGAAGCAGGGCCCGAAGGGCGTCCTCGCGAAGACCCGCGACGAGTTCGTCGAGTTCCGCCCGCACCACATCGACGTCGTGAACGGCCTCGGCTCCGGTGACGGCTTCGGCGGCGCGCTGACCCACGGCCTGCTGCAGGGCTGGGGCCTCGAACGGATCCTGGCCTTCTGCAACGCCGCCGGCGCCATCGTCGCCACCCGCTTCGAGTGCTCCACCGCGATGCCGACGAGCGACGAGATCGACGCCTTCATCGCGGCCAACCCCGCCGACGGCACCACACACACCGAGGAGACGGTCCATGCCTGAGCTCAGCCCCGCTGACTTCCAGCGCCTCCGGGACGTCCGGGCCGCGCAGCCCGGCCTGGTCAGGCAGACGCTCGACGCCCGTCGGAAGCGCGACCTGCTCGCCGACGACGGCAAGCTGTTCATCGTCGCCGCCGACCACCCCGCCCGCGGTGCCCTTGCCGTCCGCGACGACGAGTCCGCGATGGCCGACCGTTACGACCTGCTCGAACGCCTCGTGACGGCCCTCGGACGCCCGGGGGTGGACGGGGTCCTCGGGACGCCGGACATCGTGGAGGACCTCGCGCTCCTCGGCGCCCTCGACGGCAAGGTCGTCGTCGGCTCGATGAACCGCGGCGGTCTGCGCGGTGCGACGTTCGAGATGGACGACCGGTACACGGCGTACTCGGCGAAGTCCATCAAGGACGCCGGGCTCGACTTCGCGAAGCTGCTGGTCCGCATCAACCTCGCCGACGCCGGCACCGCCCCGACGCTCGAGGCCACCGCCCGTGCCGTGACCGAGGCGGCCGAGCAGGGCCTGCCGATCATGCTCGAGCCGTTCATGTCCGAGTGGCGGGACGACCGGGTCGTGAACGACCTCAGCGCCGACGCCGTGATCACCTCGATGGCGATCGCCGCGGGCCTCGGGGAGTCGAGCGCCTACAGCTGGCTGAAGATCCCCGTCGTCGACGACATGGAGCGGGTGATGGCCGCCACGACGCTGCCCACGCTGCTGCTCGGCGGCGACCCGTCGAGCCGCCCGCTCGAGACGTACGCCAAGTGGGCCGACGCCCTCGCGCTCCCCGGCGTCCGCGGCCTCGTCGTCGGGCGGACCCTGCTGTACCCGCCGGACGGCGACGTCGCCGCCGCGGTCGACGTGGCCGCGGGCCTCGTCCACACGAACGTGACCACCACCACTCTCGAAGGAAGCAACGCATGACGATCACCGACACGGCCACCACCACCGTCGGACACTGGATCGACGGGGCGCGCGTCGCCTCGACCTCCGGCAACACCGCACCCGTCTACGACCCGGCGCTCGGCGTCGCGACGAAGCAGGTCGCGCTGGCGAACGAGGACGAGATCCAGGCGGCGATCGCGAGCGCCAAGGCGGCGTTCCCGGCGTGGTCGAACCTGTCCCTCGCGAAGCGCCAGGCGATCCTGTTCTCCTTCCGCGAGGTCCTGAACCGCGACAAGGCCGAGCTGGCCGAGATCATCACGTCCGAGCACGGCAAGGTCATCGACGACGCCCTCGGTGAGATCGCCCGCGGGCAGGAGGTCGTGGAGCTCGCGACGAACATCCCGAGCCTCATGAAGGGCGAGTTCTCCGACCAGGTGTCGACCGGCATCGACGTGTACTCGATCCGTCAGCCGCTCGGCGTCGTGGGCATCATCAGCCCGTTCAACTTCCCGGCGATGGTGCCGCTGTGGTTCCTGCCGATCGCGATCGCCGCGGGCAACACCGTGGTGCTGAAGCCGAGCGAGAAGGACCCGTCCGCCGCGATCTGGCTCGCCGAGAAGTTCAAGGAAGCAGGGCTCCCCGACGGCGTCTTCAACGTCCTGAACGGCGACAAGCTCAGCGTCGACGGGCTCCTCACCAGCCCCGACGTCGAGTCGATCTCCTTCGTCGGGTCGACCCCGATCGCGCAGTACGTCTACGAGACCGGCACGAAGCACGGCAAGCGCGTGCAGGCCCTGGGCGGTGCGAAGAACCACATGCTCGTCCTGCCGGACGCCGACCTCGACCTCGTCGCGGACAACGCCATCAACGCGGGCTTCGGTTCGGCGGGTGAGCGCTGCATGGCGATCTCGGTCGTCGTCGCGGTCGAGCCGGTCGCCGACGAGCTCATCGAGAAGATCAAGGACCGCGCGGCCACCCTGCGCATCGGCGACGGTCGTCGCGGGTGCGACATGGGCCCGCTCGTCACGAAGCAGCACCGTGACAAGGTCGCCTCGTACATCGAGGTCGCAGAGCAGGACGGTGCGGTGGTTGTGGTGGACGGCCGCACCGTCCGACCTGACGGCGACGAGAACGGCTTCTGGCTGGGCCCGACGCTGATCGACCAGGTGCCCACCACGAGCCGCGTCTACACCGAGGAGATCTTCGGCCCGGTGCTCAGCGTGGTCCGCGTCGCCACCTACGAGGAGGGCCTCGAGCTCATCAACTCCGGCGCGTACGGCAACGGGACCGCCATCTTCACGAACGACGGCGGCGCCGCCCGACGGTTCCAGCGCGACGTGCAGGTCGGCATGATCGGCATCAACGTCCCGATCCCCGTCCCGGTCGCGTACTACTCGTTCGGCGGGTGGAAGAACTCGCTGTTCGGCGACCACAAGGCGTACGGCGCCGACGGCGTGAGCTTCTTCACCCGCCAGAAGGCGATCACCAGCCGGTGGCTCGATCCGTCGCACGGCGGCATCAACCTCGGCTTCCCGTCGAACAACTGACGCGGCGCATGGCGAACGAACAGCACCAGCACGACCAGTGGTTCATCCCGGCCGGGTCCCGCCCCGAGGCGGGCTGGACCGACGTGGTCGACGGTCGCATCGAGGGGTGGGCGCACACCGGTCTGCGGACCGGCACGCTGACCGACGGGGGCGAGCTGCGCCTCCAGGCCGACGCCGTGGAGCGCATCGTCGTGCCGCTGGCCGGGTCGTTCAACGTCGTCCACTCCGGCGCCGCCGGTGACGGCGAGCAGGACCTGCAGGGCCGGGCGAGCGTCTTCGACGGACCGACCGACGTCCTGTACCTGGGATCCGGATCGGAGGCGCGGATCACCGGGACCGGTCGGCTCGCGGTCGCCGAGGCGCCCACCGACACCGTCAAGCCGACCACGTACGTGGCCAGGCAGGACGTGCCGGTCGAGCTCCGTGGCGCCGGCCAGTCCAGCCGTCAGGTGCACAACTTCGGCACCCCGGCCGCCCTCGACGCCGTGAAGTTCATCGTGTGCGAGGTCATCACGCCGGCCGGCAACTGGTCGTCGTACCCGCCGCACAAGCACGACACGAACGTCCCGGGCGAGGAGTCGAACCTCGAGGAGATCTACTACTACGAGGCGGCGGTCTCCCGCGGGCTCGAGCCGATCGCCCCCGAGGCCGCCGACCCGTTCGCGCTGCACCGCACGTACGCCTCGGACGACCGCGCCATCGACGAGTTCCGGCAGGTCCGGACCGGCGACGTCGCGCTCGTGCCGTACGGATGGCACGGCCCCGCCGTCGCGGCCCCGGGCTACGACATGTACTACCTCAACGTGATGGCCGGGCCCGACCCGGAACGCGTCTGGAACATCACCGACGACCCGGCCCACGGCTGGGTCCGCCAGGCGTGGGCGAGCGAGCAGCTCGACCCGCGGCTGCCCTACGAAAGGAAGCACGCGTGACCACCACCACGCAGCGCCTGCCCGGAACGACCCGCCGGATGACCGTCGGTCAGGCACTCGTCGAGTTCCTGGCCAACCAGTGGACCGTCGACGGCGACGTCCGCGAACGCACGATCCCGGGGATCTTCGGCATCTTCGGGCACGGCAACGTCGCCGGTCTCGGCCAGGCCATCAAGCAGCTCCACGTCGAGCAGCCCGGCCTGCTGCCCTACCACCAGGCCCGCAACGAGCAGGCGATGGTGCACCAGGCCGTCGGGTACGCGCGGATGCACCGACGGCGTGCGACGTACGCGTCGACCGCGTCGGTCGGGCCGGGCGCCGCGAACATGCTCACCGCCGCGGCGCTCGCCACGACGAACCGCCTGCCCGCCCTGCTGCTGCCGTCGGACACGTTCGCGACGCGCACCACCGACCCGGTGCTCCAGCAGATCGAGATGCCGCACGACACGTCGCTGCAGGTGACCGACGCGTTCCGCCCGCTCTCGCGCTTCTTCGACCGGGTCGAGCGGCCGGAGCAGCTGTTCTCGATCGCCCTCGCCGCGATGCGCGTCCTGACCGACCCGGCCGAGACCGGTGCGGTGACGATCGCACTGCCCGAGGACGTGCAGGCCGAGCAGCTCGACGTGCCCGTCGCGTTCCTCCAGCCGCGCGAGTGGCACATCCGCCGTCCGCTGCCCGAGCGCGGTCCGCTCGAGCGCGCCGTGGCGGCGATCCGTGCCGGCGAGCGGCCGGTCATCGTGGCCGGTGGTGGCGTCCTCTACTCGGACGCCGCGGCCCAGCTGCGGGAGTTCGTCGAAGCGACCGGCATCCCGGTCGGCACCTCGCAGGCCGGCGGTGGCTCGCTCACGTGGGACCACCCGCAGTACCTCGGCGGCATCGGTGCGACCGGCACCGCCGCGGCGAACGCGATCGCCGCGCAGGCGGACGTCGTGATCGGCATCGGCACGCGGTACAGCGACTTCACGACCGCGTCGCGGACCGCGTTCCAGAACCCGGACGTCACGTTCGTGAACGTCAACGTCGCCGCGTTCGACGCCTACAAGCACGGCACGCAGCTGCCGCTGATCGCGGACGCCCGGGAGGCGCTGGTCGCCCTGACCGCGGAACTCGCGTCGTTCTCGGTGACGGACCAGTACGCGTCCGAGATCGCGGACCGCAAGCGCACCTGGGACGCAGCGGTCGACGCTGCGTTCGCGCCGTCCGGCAACGCCCTGCCCGGGCAGTCGGAGATCATCGGCGCCGTCCAGTCCGTGAGCGACCCCCGCGACGTCGTCATCCAGGCCGCGGGCTCGCTGCCCGGCGACCTGCACAAGCTCTGGCGGGTGCGGGACGAGCTCGGCTACCACGTCGAGTACGCCTTCTCGTGCATGGGTTACGAGATCGCCGGCGGCCTCGGCGTCCGCCGCGGCGCACCGGACCGCGACGCGATCGTCATGGTCGGCGACGGCAGCTACCTCATGCTCCACACCGAGCTCGTCACCGCCGTGGCCGAGGGCATCAAGATCATCGTCGTGCTCATCCAGAACCACGGGTACGCGTCGATCGGGCACCTCTCCGAGACCGTCGGGTCCGAGCGCTTCGGCACGAAGTACCGGTACCTCGACGAGACCGAGTCGTTCGAGAACGGCGAGCCGCTGCCCGTCGACCTCGCCGCGAACGCCCGCTCCTACGGCGTCGACGTGATCGAGGTCGAGCCCGGGCCGAACAGCATCGAGGACCTCAAGGCCGCGGTGCGCAAGGCCAAGGCGAACGACCACACCACCCTCGTGCACATCAACTCGGACCCGCTCGTCTACGCCCCCGAGGGTGACGGCTGGTGGGACGTGCCGGTCGCGCAGACCTCGACGCTGTCGAGCACGCAGGCCGCACGCGCCGAGTACGAGCAGCAGGTCGCCGCGCAGCGTCCCCTGCTCGGCTAGACACCGGCCAGCCGTGCACTCCCTCCACCACACCGGGGCCGCGCCCCAGAAAGCGACAGCGACGTCATGACCGACACCGCCACCCCCATCGGCAGCCCCGCCAACGACCAGGCGCCGGCCTCGATCCGCATCGGCACCGCGCCCGACTCGTGGGGCGTCTGGTTCCCGGACGACCCGAAGCAGGTCCCGTGGCAGCGCTTCCTCGACGAGGCGTCGGCCGCCGGGTACGAGTGGATCGAGCTCGGCCCCTACGGCTACCTGCCGACCGACCCGGCGCAGCTGTCGGACGAGCTCGAGTCGCGCGGCCTGAAGCTGTCCGCCGGCACCGTGTTCACCGGGTTCCACAAGGGCGAGGACCAGTTCCAGCGCGCGTGGGACCAGGCCGTCGCGGTCGCGGGACTCGCAGCGAAGCTCGGCGCCGAGCACCTCGTGACCATCCCCGACCTCTGGCGCTCGGACGCCACCGAGGAGGTCCTCGAGGCTCGCACGCTGACCGACGAGCAGTGGGAGCGCCTCGGCAAGGGGCACGACCAGCTCGGCAAGGCCCTGCTCGAGGAGTACGGGGTCCACCAGCAGTTCCACACGCACGCCGACAGCCACGTCGGCACGTACAAGGAGACCGTGCGCTTCCTCGAGGTCACGAACCCCGAGTACACGAACCTCTGCCTCGACACCGGGCACTTCGCGTACTACGGCGGCGACAACCTCAAGCTCATCGCCGAGCACCCCGAGCGGATCGGCTACCTGCACCTGAAGCAGGTCGACACCGACCTGCTGTTCGACGTCCTGAAGAACGACGTGCCGTTCGCGACCGCGGTCTCGCAGGGCATCATGACCGAGCCGCCGCACGGCACCCCCGCGCTCGCGCCGATCATCGAGGCGGTCGCCGCGATCAACCCGGACATCTTCGGCATCGTCGAGCAGGACATGTACGGCTGTTCGGTCGACGCCCCCGGCCCGATCGCCGAGCGCACCTTCCAGCACATCTTCGGCTCGACCTCGGCCGCCCGCGCCTCCTGACGCGCCGTCCACGCAGCGTCAACAACCCCCAGGAGAACACCACCATGACCACCACGCAGAACCTCCGGGTCGCCGTCGTCGGCGCCGGCATGATGGGCGCCGACCACGTCCGTCGCATCACCGCGAAGATCTCGAACGCGGACGTCGTCGCCGTCGTCGAGCCGGACGAGGCCCGCGCCGCCGCGGCCGCCGCCCTCGCACCCGGCGCCCTCACCGCCGCGTCGTTCGAGGACGCGCTCGCCCAGACCGAGATCGACGGCGTCATCATCGCGACGCCGGGCTTCCTGCACGAGCCGATCCTGGTGACGGCCCTCGAGCGCGGACTCACCGTGCTGTGCGAGAAGCCGCTCACGACGAGCGCCGAGGACTCGCTGCGGATCGTCGAGCTCGAGCAGCAGCACGCCGACCGTCCGAAGATCCAGGTGGGCTTCATGCGCCGCTTCGACGCCGGCTACAAGGAGCTCAAGGCGCTCCGCGAGTCCGGTGACAGCGGAGCCCTGCTCGCGCTGCACCACGCGCACCGCAACCCGACGACGCCGCCGAACTTCAGCGAGTCGATGCTCATCCACGACTCGGTCATCCACGAGATCGACATCATCCCCTTCCTCACCGGTGAGGCGATCACGAGCGTCGAGGTGAAGAAGCCGCGCAAGAACTCCCTCGCGCCGGCCGACCTGCCCGAGCCGCAGTTCGTCCTGTTCACCACCGAGTCCGGCACGATGGCGATCGTCGAGATCAACGTGAACGCCCAGTTCGGCTACCAGGTGACCACCGACGCCGTGTTCGAGTCCGGCGTCGCGTACATCGGCCGTGACACCTCGCTCGCGCTGGCCTCGGCCGGGGCGACCTCGCAGGGCATCACCCCGTCGTTCAAGGAGCGCTTCGGCGCCGCCTACGACGAGGAGGTCCAGCGCTGGGTCGACGCCGCCCGGCTCGGCGGGATCGACGGGCCGAGCGCCTGGGACGGCTACACGGCGTCCGTCGTTGCCGAGGTCGCGGTGCGTGCGCAGCAGTCCGGTGCCCACGAGCAGGTCGAGTACGCCGTCGCGAAGCCGGCGTTCTACGAGACGACCCCGGTCGACGCGCTCGAGTCGGCAGCCGCGGGGGCCTGATGCCGAAGATCGCCCTCGATCCGACCCCGTTCCACCACGACCTGTCGCTGCTGGAGTTCCCGCAGAAGGTGGCCGACCTCGGGTACGAGTACCTGCAGCTCACCCCGCACAAGGACTTCATCCCCTTCTACCGGCACCCGAAGGCCGACGACGAACTCGTCGACGCCTTCGCCGCCGCGTGCTCGGCGGCGGGGGTCCAGGTGGCGTCCGTGCTGCCCGTGCTCCGCTGGTCCGGCCCTGACCGTGAGGCCCGCGAGGCGGCGGTCACGAAGTGGAAGCGGGTCATCGAGATCACGAAGCGCCTCGGCGTGGACACCATCAACACCGAGTTCTCCGGCCGCCCGGAGCTCCCGGAGGAGTCCGAGGACGCGTTCTACCGCTCGATGGAGGAGCTCCTGCCGATCATCGAGGACGCCGGTCTCCGGGTGCTCATCGACCCGCACCCCGACGACTTCGTCGAGGACGGGCTCGAAGCGCTCCGGGTCATCCGCGGCCTGAACTCGAAGCACGTGGGCTTCGTCTACGTCGCCTGCCACACGTTCCACTACGGCGGCAACATTGACGAGATCATCGACGCCGCCGGTGACTCGCTGCAGCTGATCCACGTGGCCGATGCGTACGACCACCGTCGGTCGCACGGCCTGCGGTACATCACCAACCCGCCCGGCAACCCGGTGCGCGTGCACCAGCACCTGCCGGTCGGGCAGGCGGACGTCGACTTCGACGCCTTCTGGGCCGCACTCGACCGCGTCGGCTTCTCCTCCCGGGAAGACACCGTCGCCGTGTCGAGCGTCTTCGCCGAGGACGAGAACGCCGACGAGGTCTCGCGCTTCCAGCTCGACACGATCAAGAAGGGACTCCACCGATGACCGACACACTCGAGACACCAGCGTCCACGGGCGTCGACACGCGTCCCGTCACCCTGCAGGCCGCGTCGCAGACCGTGACCGCCCTCTGGAACGACTCCGCCGACCCGCGTGAGCTGTCCACCGCCATCCACGAGTACGGCGCCGTCGGAGCGACCTGCAACCCCGTCATCGCGTACACCTGCATCAAGCAGGACCCGGACACGTGGGAGCCGCGGATCCGGCAGATCGCCGCCGAGCACCCGACCGCGGGGGAGTCCTGGATCGGCTGGAAGGCCGTCGAGGAGCTCTCAATCGCCGCGGCCGCGCAGCTCCTCCCCGCGTTCGAGGCATCGGGCGGCCGCAACGGTCGGCTCTCGATGCAGACCGACCCGCGGTTCCACCGCGACCAGGACGCCCTCGTCGAGCAGGCCGTGCGGTTCTCCCAGCTCGCGCCGAACATCATCGTGAAGATCCCCGCGACGAAGGTCGGGATCGCCGCGATCGAGGAGGCCGCCTACCGCGGCGTCTCGATCAACGCGACCGTGTCCTTCACGGTGCCGCAGGTCGTCGCCGTAGGTGAGGCCATCGAGCGCGCCCTCGACCGCCGGGCCGCCGACGGTCTGCCTGACGAGGAGTTCGGGCACGTCGTCACGCTGATGGCGGGCCGGTTCGACGACTGGCTGAAGACCGTCGTCAAGCGGGACCACGTGATGATCGACCCCGGGTACCTCGAGTGGGCGGGCGTCGCCGCGGTGAAGAACGCCTACCGGGTGTTCCAGGAGCGTGGGTTCCGCTCGCGCGTCCTCGTCGCCGCGTTCCGGAACGCGCTGCAGTGGTCCGAGTTCCAGGGCGGAGACCTCGTGGTCTCGCCGCCGTTCCAGTGGTCGAAGGACATCAACGACAACGCGTTCCCGTTCCGTCCGGACGCGATCGACGACGAGGTCCCGGCGCACGTGCTGGACGCGCTGCGGCGGGCCACGCCGGAGTTCGCCCGCGGCTACGACGTCGACGGGATGACGATCGACGAGTTCGACCGGTTCGGAGCGACCGTCACGACGCTCCGCCAGTTCCTCGACGCGGACGCCAAGCTCGACGCGCTGGTGCGCGACATCATCGTGCCGGCCGTCTGACACGTCGCCCCCCGCACGTCGGTGCTCCGCCCTGGAGGCCCGGTGCCGGTCCACGGGACCGGCACCGGGCCTCCAGGCGGTCGCGTCCATGTGCTGACAAAGTGCGCCAGGTCGGCTACGCTGATTGTCGCGCTCCAATCCACGCGCTGAACGAAGGAGTTCCCATGGACAGCATCGGCGTCGGCCTGATCTCGGTCGGCTGGATGGGGCGGCTGCATTCACGCGCCTACCGCGCCCTGCCCGACCACTTCCCGGAGCTCGGCGTGCAACCCCGACTCGTCGTCGCGGCGGACCCCGTGCCCGAGGCGCGCGAGCAGGCCGTGACCCGCCTCGGCTACGAGCGGGCCGTCGCCGACTACCACGAGGTCCTCGCCGACCCGGCGGTCGACGTCGTCTCGATCTGCTCGCCGAACTTCCTGCACCGCGAGATGGCCGTCGCCGCAGCAGCCGCCGGCAAGCCGTTCTGGATCGAGAAGCCGATGGGCCGCTCCGCCAGCGACTCCCGCGAGATCCACGAGGCCGTGCAGCGCGCGGGCGTCATCACGAGCGTCGGGTTCAACTACCGGCACGCACCCGCGATCGAGCGCGCCCGCGAGCTCGTGCGGAGCGGGCGGCTCGGGCGGATCACCAACGTCCGCGGATCGCTCCTCGCCGACTACTCGTCCGACCCCGCCGCGCCCCTGACCTGGCGCTTCGAGCGGGAGCGTGCCGGCTCGGGCGTCCTCGGTGACCTGCTCTCGCACGGCCTCGACCTCGCGCAGTACGTCGTCGGCCGGATCGCCTCGGTCAGCGCCCTCGCCGAGACGTTCATCGAGTCGCGCCCGCGCCCTGCCGCCGGGATCGTCGACCGCAGTGCCGCCGCGACCGGAGCACTCGGGCCGGTGGAGAACGAGGACTACGCCGCGCTCCTGTTCCGGTTCGAGGACGGCGCCGTCGGCACGATGGACTCGAGCCGCGTGATGCACGGGCCGCACGCCGAGTACACGTTCGAGGTCTACGGCACCAGGGGTTCGGTGCGCTGGGACTTCCAGCGGCTCAACGAGCTCGAGGTCTGCCTCGACGGGCAGGAGACCACCGGCTACGCGACCGTCTACGTCGCGCCGGGGGACGGGGAGTTCGGGCGGTTCCAGCCGGGAGCCGGGACCGCGATGGGCTACGACGACCTGAAGACCATCGAAGCGGCGCAGTTCATCGCGAGCGTCCGGCGCGGGGAACAGCTCGCGCCGTCGGTCGCCGACGGCCTGGCGGCCGCGTCGATCGTGGAAGCGGCGGAGGCGTCGCTCGCCGACGGGGCGTGGCACGAGGTCGCGCGCGTCGACGGACCGCTCACCTACCCGGCAGCGACCCCGGTGGTCTGACCGACGTCCACGTCGGACTGGAGGCGCGGTGCCAGCTGGCACCGCGCCTCCAGTCCGTTGATGACTTCTGTCCTCACGCTTGTTAGTATGTAAGGACAAAGTTCGCAGCCAGCAGGAGGCACCATGCCGCTCGTCCGTATCGACCTCGCCACCGGGCGCACCCCGGACGCCGTCCGTGCCATCGCCGACGCGATCCACCAGGCCATCGTCGACGTCTACGGGATCCCCGTCCGCGACCGGTTCCAGGTGATCACCGAGCACCCGGCGCAGCAGATCATCGCCGAGGACGCGGGCCTCGGGTTCGAGCGCACCGAAGGCGTCATCGTGATCCAGGTCTTCACGCAGCGGGGTCGCACCGACGAGGCGAAGACGACGCTGTACGCCGCGATCCACGATGCGCTCGCGGGGGTCGGCGTCGCCTCGGAGGACGTGTTCATCGGCTACGTCGAGAACGGGCCGCAGGACTGGTCGTTCGGGTTCGGGCGCGCGCAGTACGTGACGGGCGAGCTCGGGGTGCCGTCGCTCGCGTGAGGGTGACGCTGCCCTCAGCGGGCGGGTCGTCGCCTACTTGTCGACGAGCGTGACCTCGAACGAGTAGCGGTCCGGGCGGTAGCAGTGCACGCCGTACTCGACCGCACGGCCCGACGCGTCGTACGCCGTGCGGGTCATGGTGAGCACCGGGTCGCCGTCCTCGATCTCGAGCAGGCCGGCCTCGTCACCGACCACTGCGCGCGCGCCGATCCGCTGCTTCGCCACACGCATCGTCACGCCGCGTCCCCGCAGCAGCTGGTACAGCCCGTGGGTCTGCAGGTCCTGGTCGGTGATCTCGAGGAACTCCGGCGGAAGGTAGTTCTCGAGGATCGCCATCGGCACGTCCTCGGCGAACCGGACCCGGCGGATGTGCGCCACGGTGGTACCCGGCTCGACCCCGAGCGCCTCGGCGACGACGTCCGACGCCGGGACGTCGTTCCGCTCGAGGAGGGTGGTCGACGGGCCCTGCGACCCCTGCGCCAGGTCGTCGTACAGGCTCGTCAGCTCGACCTTGCGCGTCACCGGGCCGTGCACGACCTGCGTCCCGATGCCCCGCCGACGGACGAGCAGCCCCTTGTCGACGAGGTCCTGGATCGCCCGGCGGATCGTCGGGCGCGACAGACCGAGCCGCTCACCGAGCGCGATCTCGTTCTCGAGGCGAGCGCCCGGGGGCATCGCACCGGAGCGGATCGACTCCTCGATGCGTGAAGCCACCTGGAAGTAGAGGGGCATCGGACCCGACCGGTCCAGGTCCATGAACAGGTCGGACGGCAGCTGGCCATCGTTGGTCATCGCGGTCCTTCGGGAGTGCGGCAGTACGGCGCCGTGCGTTCGGCAGCGGTGCCGAGGGAATGTCGTGACAATACCACCGGGGTCCGCGCGTCCCGGTGAGCCACTCCCGTCAGTGCTCCACCGCCGCCTTGAGCTTCCCGAGCCCCTTCTCGAAGTCGCCCCCGACGAGCTTGTCCATGTCCATGAACATCCCCATCACCTTGGCCATGAGGTTCTGCGGGCTCGTCATCGTCCACACCACCCGGGTCGAGTCGGAGGCCTGGTCGTCCTCCGCCAGTCGGAACGCGGCGACACTCGTCGAGCGGAACGGCGCGGTGAAGCGGAGGTCGACGTCGACCTCGTCCGCTGCGATCCGCGTCACCGTCATGTCGCCCGCCCCGGCCTTGCGGTTGCCCTTCCAGGCGTACGTCGAACCGACCGCGCCGGGCTCGCCGCCGTACGTGCGCTGCAGGTTCGGGTCCTGCCCCTCCCACGGCGACCACTCCACCCAGCGGTGGAGGTCCGACAGGAGCGGCGTGATCCGGGCGGCCGGTGCCGCGATCACGATCGACCGTTCGATCATGGTGGTCTTCGCTGTCATGTGCCGACAGTAGTGCGGTCGGGGCTCCAGCGGAGCGTGGAACGGTCGGTCCGGGCTGTGCTCGTCGGTCGTGCTCGACCGGTTCAGTCCGCGAAGATCATCGGGCGGTTCGACAGCCGGGGCTGTGCCGCCGTCCGGGGCTTCTCTGCCCGTGCACGCACCGGAGCGATCGTCACACGGGTCGCCGCGCCCAGCGCTTCGACCGTCTCGACGCCGTGGCGGCCGGCAGCGTGCACGACGATCGCGGCGCACGCCTCGGCATCGGCCGCAGCGTCGTGGTGCTGGAAGCCCTCGAACCCGGCGGCCATCGCCGCGACGGGCAGCCGGTACGAGTCGAGCGTGTAGGTCTTGCGGGCGACCTGCAGCGAGCACATCGAGTGGTGCTCGGCGATGTCGATGCCCGTCGCCGAGCACCCGCCCGCGATGACGCCCATGTCGAAGCGGGCGTTGTGCGCGACGAGGACGTCACCCTCGGCGAAGGCCACGATGTCCGGGTACTGCTGCTCCCAGGACTTGGCGTGCAGGACGTCCGAGGCGACGATGCCGTGGATGCGGGTGTTCCACTCGAGGAACGCGTCGTGGCCGAGCGGTGGTCGGATGAACCACGAGGCCCGGTCGACGACCCGGCCCGCGCGGACCTTGACGAGGCCGACCGAGCAAGCGCTGGCTGGCGAGCTGTTGGCGGTCTCGAAGTCGATCGCGGTGAAGTTCAACGGCACGTTCCCGATCGTCGCACGCGGCGCCGACATCGCTGGAAGCCGAGTCGGCGTTGCGCTGCGTCGAGTCCCTCGCCCGAGCGTCAGCGGCGGCGCACCCGGCGAGACCCCCGCCGACGCCGGGCGGTGAGACGCCACGTCGCGCTCCGCCGTGCCTGCTCGCGAGCGAGGTGCGGCGCCAGGATCGTGCCGACGAGTTCGAACGCCAGTGCCGACGCGTCGAGTCGCCACCGTTTCGGCAGCCCCTGCACGTGCGCCGCGAACGCGTCGGCGAACTCCGAGGTCACCGGAGGGAACGCGATGCTCGTCGGGGGCTGGGTGAACCGGTACCGGTCTTCGTCCGCGTGGTCGATCGTGTCGTCCTCGGGGTCGTAGTCGACGAGGACGTCCGCCTCGAGCTCGGCCAGTGCGTCGTGCAGGGCTGCGAGGTCGGCGGGCGAGAGCCCTTCGAGCGCCGCGATCGTCTCCGCGCTGAAGTACCGCCGCTGGCCGCGCGCGTCCGTCCCCATCGAGTGCACACCGCGCCGGTCACGTTCGAACCACATCGACGTCCTCCATCCGTGTCGTGCCGACCACGCTGCCACGGGTGTGTGCGGCACGTCAGGTCCTCCGGTGGATCTGTGGAGAACCCGGGGCCTCCACATGTCGTGGTCGCGCCATCGTGCGGCTCGGTCCGTCCACAGCCGGAGGCGGGGCGGCCCCGTCGTGCAGCCGCCGGTAGGCTGTACTCCCGTGGCACTCACCATCGGAATCGTCGGTCTCCCGAACGTCGGCAAGTCGACCCTGTTCAACGCCCTGACCAAGAACCAGGTCCTCGCCGCGAACTACCCGTTCGCGACGATCGAGCCGAACGTCGGTGTGGTCAACCTGCCCGACCCGCGGCTCGATCAGCTCGCCGAGCTCTTCCACTCGGAGAAGACCGTCCCGGCACCGGTGTCGTTCGTCGACATCGCCGGCATCGTCAAGGGCGCGAGCGAGGGTGAGGGGCTCGGCAACAAGTTCCTCGCGAACATCCGCGAAGCCGACGCCATCGCGCAGGTCGTCCGCGGCTTCGCCGACGACGACGTCGTGCACGTGGCGAACAAGGTCTCGCCGAAGGACGATCTCGAGGTCATCAACACCGAGCTGATCCTCGCCGACCTCGAGACCATCGAGAAGGCGCTGCCCCGGTACGAGAAGACCGTGAAGCTCAAGCAGGCCGAGCCGATCGTGCTCGAGACCGCGAACGAGGCCAAGGCCGAGCTCGAGAAGGGCGTCCTGCTGTCGGCGACGTCGATCGACCTCGAGCCGATCAAGGAACTCGGGCTGCTCAGTGCCAAGCCCTTCATCTTCGTGTTCAACGTCGACGAGGCCGTCCTCACCGACGAGTCCCGCAAGGCGGAGCTGTCCGCGCTCGTCGCCCCCGCGCAGGCCGTGTTCCTCGACGCCAAGATCGAGTCCGAACTCATCGACCTCGACCCCGAGGACGCCGCCGAGCTCCTCGAGTCGACCGGGCAGACCGAGTCCGGCCTCGACCAGCTCGCACGCATCGGGTTCGACACCCTCGGGCTGCAGACCTACCTGACGGCCGGCCCGAAGGAAGCCCGTGCGTGGACGATCGGCAAGGGCTGGAAGGCTCCCCAGGCCGCCGGCGTCATCCACACCGACTTCGAGAAGGGCTTCATCAAGGCCGAGGTCATCTCGTTCCAGGACCTGATGGAAGCCGGCTCGATCGCCGAGGCGCGTGCGCACGGTAAGGCTCGCATCGAAGGCAAGGACTACGTCATGCAGGACGGCGACGTGGTCGAGTTCCGCTTCAACAACTAGAGGTCGGCCTCGTCGACTCGAGGTTCGCGGTGACGGAACCAGACACGACGCGTCCTGCATTGCGCGGCTGGTGGCAGGCACTGATCGACGGCACGATCGAGCGCGAGCGTGCCGTTGACTGGGCGCAGCAACGACTCTCCACCGATTCCTGGGTCGATGAGGTGACGCATCAGGGTCTTCAGATCCTGAACGACTACGGCCAGCAGCGCTGGACCATCGCGAGCGGCCTCGATCACGATCGGGTCTTCCTCGAGTACTGGGACTGGATGGAGACCGTGCAGCAGTTCGAGGACGATCCAGCCGCGTGGAACCGGGCGTACGCCCGGCGCTTCGTCTCGGGGCTGCCGGCGCACCTGCGCGAGCGTGCGGCAGCGTCCTTCGGCCTGATCGACTGAGGCACTAGGTTTGCCCTGAGCCGAGCGCTGAGGAGCACCCATGTCGTACGTCGTCGACTTCGAGAACGTGTCCACCGTGGGGCTCGAGAGTTCGCCGGTGACGGACGCCCTCGCCGGGCTCCGCGCCAACGAAGCGCGGTACTTCAAGAACAAGTACGACCACGTCTTCACGACCCATCCCGCGGCTGACGTGCCGGAACTCGTCGAGTACGTCACCCGGGTCCTGCAAGAGGAGCGGGGTCTCGTCATCGCGTCCCGGCCGCTCGAAGCGACCGAGGTCCTCGTCGACGGCGTGCGGTGGACGTACGTGTTCTACGAGTCGGGGCTCGCGATCAACGTGCTGTACACGCTCGAGCCGGGCGGGAAGCGGGCCGTCGGCTTCAAGCTCTCGGACGGCATGGAGATCCCTGACGAGCTGGCGGACAAGTTCAAGTTCGCCCGGCAGAAGTCGAAGCTCGCCGGCACGATCCGCGGCTCGTTCTTCGTCATCAAGGGCGAGTACTGAAGCGGAGCACCTTGGCGGTCAGTCGACGATCAGGAGGATGATCGCCGGGATCCGGTGTTCGATCACGTCCCAGACGATCTCCTTCCGGGCCTTTCGGTAGTCGTGCGACACGAGGTTCAGGCTCCGTGGAGCGTCGAACGCTTCGCGCCCCTGTCCGACGTTCATCGAGCACTCGCCGGGGAGACAGTATGCGCGAAGCCACTGAGGTCGAAGTGCGACGCGTCCTTGGCCATTGCACGCACATGTTGTGTGTGCACGCATCGCGCGACCCTACCGTCGGTCGCGGGAGGCATCGTGAAGTACATCTACTACGACGGCATCGAGATCATGACGGGGGACGCCATCGCGGACGCGGTCCTCGATTACGCGGCAGTCCTCGGGGCGAACGGTCGGACGGACACCGTGGCGATCCCCGCGGTCGCCGACGACGGCTCGGTCACCCGGACGACGGTCCTGATCGGCCCGGCGAGCGAACTGACGCTGGCCACCGCTCCGGACGACGAGCTCGAACCAGAGGACCACGAGTTCATCCGGCACCTCCGCGCGGCGGCCGAACGCGCGGGTACCGCGCGACCGGTCGACGCCGACGGTGGGAACCGCTTCACGGGCGCGGAGAGCCCGCCCGGCGACGACGACTGAGGCGGACGGAGCCCGGACGCGACGGAAGCCGCCGAGCGGTGCTCGGCGGCTTCCGTGTGTGGAGCGGGTGGCTCAGGCGGCGAGGGCCAGTTCGCCTCCGCGGACGCGCTGCGCCTGCACGAGCGTGCGGCTCGCCTCGCCGCGCCACGAGCGGCCCGGCACGGTCCAGCCGGCCTCGCCGTCGATGTCCACGCGGGCACCACGGGTGATGAAGAGACCGAGGTCGTCGGCGGGGATGCGGACGAGGTACTCGCGCTGCGAGTACTCGTCGCGCACACCGAACTCGGCGATGCGGTCGGGGGAGACGGTCGGGGCCGCGAGTGCGGTCCCGCTGATGGTGATTCGTTCGTTGCTGGTCATGGTGTTGCGGTACTTCCTGGTCGTTCGGCGCCCAGGGCGACTCGGTGTCGGCGGACGTCTCAGTCCTGCGCGACGCATCGAGTGCGGGGCGCGCACGTCGCGTTTCAACGTGCAGCTCGTCCGTTCGGATCGAGCGGGGTCTCGCGGGAATGCGACTCGGGTGAGTCGGCTTCGAGACGGTTCGGTGTGCGCGAGTCAGATGGGTTCGCTGCAATGCACCAAACAGACACACTACACGGGGTCCGGGTGGAAGTCCAGTGCCGTCTCACGAAGCGAGGAAGGTGTCCCAGCGCTCGCCGCCGGCGGCCACGTTCCCGGAGCCGTCCAACCGAGCGGACGACGACGACGGCTTCCGGCCGGCTTGCTCGTGGACGAGGCCGTCGAACGTCGCCGAGAAGTCGAGGCGCGGCACGGCGTTCGTGACGGCACGCAGGTCGTCGGCGTCCCACCGCTCGAAGCCCACGCCCGACACGTCGAGTGAGGTCGCGACCTCGAGCAGGTGCCCCTCGGCGTCGAGGGCGGGGTCGACGGATGTCCACATGTGCCGCTCGATCACCTCGCCGACGCGACGGGCTCGGATGGGGTCCCACCCGGCTCCGAGCGCGAAGACGCTGCCGACCGCGCCACCCGCGTCCTCGAACGGCACGGCGTGCGCATCGAACGGCGGGGTCACGCCGAGGTCGTGCAGCATGGTCGCGACGAAGAGGAGCTCGCGGTCGGGATCGAGTCCGACGGACGGTGCGAGGAGCGACGCCCACGCCCACGAGCGCAGGCAGTGGTTCACGAGCGCCGGAGACGACCAGGTGCGAGCGGCATCGAGCGCCCGCGCGGCCACGGGGGAGGGCGGTGCGAGCAGTGCGTCGACGTCCAGGCTCATGGCACGACAGTAGCGGCCGTTCCGGCAGCAGACGGCCTGGAGGCGCGGCGCCAGCTGGCACCGCGCCTCCAGGCCCGCAGGTCGTTCAGTTCAGGGTCGGGGTGTCCTCGGGCACGACGCCACCGCCGTAGAGATCGGTCGCCAGGTCACGCAGCGCGCGGAGCGCGACGCGCTGCGTCAGCGGGCCGTACGAGATGCGCGCGACGCCGAGTGCCTCGTACTCGGCCGCCGGCAGTGCTCCGGGCAGGCCGATGACGGAGAGCTTCCCGCGGCCGAGGCCCTCGACGAGTCGTTCGACGACGGAGCGCTCGATCGCTCCCGGCACGAACACCAGGGCGGCGCCGTTGTCGAGGAACGCCTTGCCACGGGCGATCGCGTCGGCGATGCTCTCGTCGATCGGACGGTCCCCGCCCCGCGCGATCGCGTCGGTGCGGGCGTTGAGCTGGAAGTCGACGCCCTCGGCCCGCGCTGCCGCGGTGATGGCGGCGACACGGGCGACGGCCTCGTCGAAGGGGCGGAGGCGGTCCTCCACGTTGGCGCCCACGATGCCGGAGCCGATCGCACGACGGATCGTCTCGGCGGGGTCCTCGTACCCGTCGTCGAGGTCCGCCGTGACGGGGAGGTCCGTCGCGGCTGCGACCGTGGCGGCACCGGCGAGGGCGAGGTCGAGCGGCATCCCGCCGTCCTCGTACCCGTGTGAGGCGGCGATCGAGTGCCCGGCCGTCGCGATCGCCTTCGTCTCGGGGAGGTCGCTGACGACCTTCGCGCTGATCGCGTCCCACACGTTCACCACCCGCAGGATCTCGGGGGCTTCGTGCAGCTGCTTGAGGATGGACGCCTTGTCGGCGGTGCTCGTGCTCATGACCCAGACAGTAGGCCGACCGACCCGGGCAGGGATCATCGTGTCCGTCGCGCGACGTCACCGTAGCGTCGAGGACACCACCAGGAAGGACACCGACATGGAGCGTTGGAACGAGGCGATCGCCGCGGTCGAGGAACACCTCGACGGCGGCCCGGACGACACCGTGCTCGACGTCGACGAACTCGCGCGCATCACCGGGACGAGCGAGTACCACTTCCGGCGGGTGTTCTCCGCGCTCGCCGGGATGCCGCTCTCCGAGTACGTCCGACGTCGCCGGATGACGCTCGCCGCCGCCGTCATCGCCTCGGGGACGACGACCCTCTCGGACGTCGCCGCACGCTTCGGGTACGGCTCGGCCGATGCGTTCGGGCGGGCGTTCCGCGCCGTGCACGGCATCGGGCCGCAGGAGGCGCGCGAGCCCGGCACAGTGTTCCGGTCGCAGGGTCGGCTGTCCTTCCGTCTCACCGTCGAAGGGAGCACTCCCGTGCAGTACCGCCTCGTCCAGAAACCCGCCTTCCGTCTCATCGGACGCTCGACCCGTGTCCCGCTCGTGTACGAGGGGCCGAACGACGCGATCCAGGCGTTCGAACGCAGCATCACCCCTGAGGACCGGGAGCGCATCGCCGGACTGTCCGACCAGGAGCCGTCGGGCGTGCTGTCGGTGTCCGATGCGTTCACCGAGGGCCGCGCGGACGGCAGTCTCCTCCGTTACTCGGTCGTCGCCGCCACCTCGGTCGAGAGCGCACCGGGCCTCGACGTCATCGAAGTGCCGGCTGCGACCTGGGCGGTGTTCTCCGGCTCGGGACCGGTGCCCGGAGCGATCCAGGTGCTGTGGCCGCAGGCGTTCGGGGAGTGGCTGCCCGCCAACCCGTACCGTCTCGTGGCGGCGCCGGAGATCGCTCGTGTCCGGCTCGCACCCGGCGGCCGTACCGCGGAGGCCGAGCTCTGGCTCGCGGTCGAGCCCGAGCCCGCAGACGACGCGAGATGACGGCCGGACTCGCGCCGGGCCTCCAGTCCGATGCATGCTGGGACGCATGGCGAACGACGAGGAGGACCCGGTCGGCACGCTCCGCGGGGTCCGCACGAGCATCAAATGGACGCGGTACGCGCCCGACGTGCTGCCGCTCTTCGTCGCCGAGATGGACCACGACGTCGCCCCGGAGATCCGGCAGGCGCTCATCGAGCGGGTGCAGCAGTCCGATCTCGGCTACCTCGACGGGCCGGGCCCGCTCGCGCCGGTGTTCGCCGCGTTCGCGCTCGACCGGTGGGGCTGGGAGATCGACCCGTCGCGCATCCACCTCGCGACCGACGTCAGCGTCGGCATCGTGGAGTCGCTGCGCCTCGCGTTGCCCGACGGCGGTCGTGTCGCCATCACGCCGCCGGTCTACCCGCCGTTCTTCGAGCTCGTCGACGAGGCCCGATGTCAGGTCGAGGAGGTCCCGCTGCTCGAGCAGTGGGGGACGTACCGGCTCGACCTCGAGGGACTCGAGCGGGCGTTCGCGAGCGGGGTCGGCGTCTTCCTGCTCTGCAACCCGCACAACCCCGTCGGCCTCGTGCACGACCGTGCCGACCTCCTCGCGATCGCCGAACTCGCGGCGAAGTACGACGTCCTCGTCATCAGCGACGAGATCCACGCCCCGCTGACCCACCCCGGCGTCGCGTTCACGCCGTTCGCGGCGATCGCCGAGCCGGTCGGCGCCCGGAGCGTCTGCGTGACGAGCGCGAGCAAGGGCTGGAACCTCGCGGGCGTGAAGTGCTCGATCATCGTCGCCGGTGACGACCGGACCGCCGCCCTCCTCGACACCCTGTGGGAAGAGGTCGCCTGCCGCACGAGCATCCTCGGCCTGCACGCGAACCTGGCGGCGTTCACCGTCGGGACCACCTGGCTCGACGGCGTGGTGTCCCAGATCGTGGCGAACGACCGGCTGCTCGCGAAGCTCCTCGCCGAGCACCTGCCCGGGGTGGTCTACACGCGGCCGCGCGCCGGCTACCTGGCGTGGCTCGACTTCCGGGGGATCGGCCTCGGGGACGACCCAGCCGTGCCGCTGCGGGAGAACGCCTACGTCGCGCTGAACTCCGGGCTCGGGTTCGGGACGCAGGGACGTGGGTTCGCGCGGCTGAACCTCGCGTGCTCGCCGGACACGCTGCGCGAGGCGGTGCTGCGGATCGCGGCGGCCTACCCGTCGAGCGCGCAGGAGGGGCTGGTCTGGCACGTCGCGTGAGCGGCGTGCGTCCGGCTGTGGTCGGGTGCGGCTGCCTGGAGGCGCGGCTGGCGTCCGGCGGTTCGGCTCCGTCCGTTGCGGCAACGGTCGTTCCTCCACAGTGCCGCCGTCGTGAACACGTTCCACTGATCCTGAACGCGCCGCCCGACGTACCACTCGGGTTCGGCACCGTCGGTGCATGCACCGTCAGTCATCGTCATCGCCTTCGCCTCCGGCAGCCGGTGGCTGCGGCACGCTGAGCCGGGGCGTCAGGCGACGTACTGGTTGCGACCGACGACGCGGATCGACAGGTCGACCTCGCGGACGGGCACCTCTTCGGTCAGTGCGATCCATTCGCGGGCCACGAACCCGACGGACGGCCACCGCGTGACCTCGGTCACCAGGAAGCCGTCGATGAACACCTGCCATGCGCCGCGTTCGCGGACGGCCTGCACCTCGTGTGTCGCCATGGCGCGAGCGTACCGGCTCAGCCCACGCGCTTCGCGTAGTACCGCAGCGTGGGGACCTCACCGGACGGCTTGCACCAGTCAGCCGGGCCACGTCCGGTCAGGCACCAGCCCCGTCGTTCGTAGAGCCGCCACGCATCGGGCGTCTCCTCGGTGACGTCGAGCCGCACATGCGTGCCCGGAGCCGCGTCCTCGGCGGCGGCGAGCAGTGCGTCCGCGACCCCCTTGCCACGGTGGGCCGGGTCGACGAACAGTCGGGTGACCTCGGCCATCCGACCGGGTGCCGGGACGGCGACGCCGACGTGGCCGACCACCTGGTCGTCGTCCATCGCGACCCAGGCACCGAGGAGGCCGTCGGGGGAGATCCAGTCGCGCGGGGCGTCCGGCCAGGTCGACGGGTAGCCCGCGCCGTGGACGCGCCAGAGCACCTCGACCAGTGGGTCGAGGTCGGTCTCGGCTCGCTCGTGGATCCGCATCTCGTCGGACGCTATCGGACGGCGGGACGCGATGGTCAGTGTTCCCGTCGATCGGTCCTCGGTCGACGCGCTGCCGTGAGCACCGGTCAGGCGGTGCCCGCCGCTGGTGCGGTGGTCAGCTGAGGTCGAGCGCCATGTGCACGTCGGCACGTACGTACGGGCTCGGGGCGACCTCGTCGTGTCCGAGGTGTCGGAAACCGAACGCCTCGTAGAGGTGCACGGCACTGGCGAGCTGCGCGTTGCTCTCGAGGACGACCCGGTGCGCGCCGAGGTCCCGAGCGCGGTCGAGGGCTGCAACGATGAGCTTCCGCCCGGTGCCGTGCCCCTGGTGCGCCGGGGAGACGGCCATCTTCACGAGTTCGAACACCCCCGGCGCCACGGGTGCGATCCCGACGCAGCCGATCACCGTGTCCCCGAGTCGAGCGACGAACGCGGCGCCTCCCGGTTCGACGATCTGTCCGACGGGGTCACCGAGGAGCTTGCGGTCTTCGTCTTCGAGCGTGAAGAACTGGCTGATCCACGCTTCGTTGAGCGTGCGGAAGGCGTCGGAGTCGGCCGGGGTGGCGATGTCGGTGATGACGAGGGCGTCGGCGGTGGTCGCATCGGGCATGGTCCAATCCTCGGTGGTCCGCCGTGCTGGGTCCAATACTCGTTCGCGCTCATCGATAACCTGGGTGCATGGATCGCGCACCCGATGTCGACCTCCGGCAGCTCCGGGCGTTCCTCGCCGTCGCCGACGAACTGCACTTCGGTCGCGCTGCCGCGCTCCTGCGCATCGCGCAGCCTGCTCTGTCGCAGCAGATCAGGCGCACCGAGCGCGAACTCGGCGTCGACCTCTTCGTCCGGACGAGCCGCAGCGTCGCCCTGACCCCGGCCGGCCGGGTACTGCAGGGCCGGGCTCGCTCACTGCTCCAGCAGGCGCGGCGGGACCTCGACGAAGCCGTGCGGGTGGGCCGCGGCGAGGTCGGTCGGCTCGACGTCGGCTTCGTCGTCTCGGCGCTGCCGCTCGGCCCGATCGAACGCGTGCAGGCGTTCCGGGAGCGCTACCCGCTCGTCCGCGTCGAACTCACCGAGGGGTACTCGTCGCAGCTGCTCGCCCGCATCGTCCGGGGCGAGCTCGACCTGGCGATCGTCCGCGACCCCGACCCGGACCCCGCCGTGCGCTTCCTGCCGTTCCGGAGCGAGCGGTTCGTCGCCGCGGTTCCGCGAGGACACCGGCTCGCCGGCCGGTCGTCGATCCGCGGGACGGAACTCGTCGACGACCCGTTCGTGTTCTTCCCCGCGGAGGCCGGCGCGCTCGCCACCGAACGCAACCTCGCCCCGGTCGTCTCCGGTGGTCGCCGGCCGGTCGTGGTGCAGGAGGCGACCACCTGGGCGACCGTGCTGCACCTGGTCGGCGCCGGGCTGGGTGTGACGGTCGCGCCGGAGAGTGCGACCCTCGCTGCGCCGGAGACGGTCGTGCTGCTCCCGCTCGAGGGGGACGCGCACCGGAGCGAGCTGTCCTGGGCGGCGCGGACCGGCGACGACCGCGAGATCCTGCGGAACTTCGTCGCGGCCACGGAGTGACCGGAGCCAGCCGGTGCTGGCTCGACCAGCGGTGTCAGCCGAGCGGGAGCACCGGCGCTCGCTGATCGCCGAGCTCGTCCTCGCGCCACGGCCGCGACCCCCGCAGCGTCAGCCCGAGCTGGACGAGCACGAACGCGACGTGGGGTTCGACGTCCGGGTCCCAGGACCCCTCGACGCCGAGTCCGAGCGCGCCGAGCTCGTCGTCCGCCTCGTCGCGCAGGCTGAGGCGCCAGCGACCGTCGCCCGCTTCCTCGACGACGGCCCACCGGGCGGTGCTGAATCGGCTCACGGATCCACGGTAGTGCGGCCGTCGGGTCCAGGCCGTGACAACGGCGATCGGCAGGGCTATATTGCTAGCATGGTAGCCGAAGCGAGCAGTCCGAAGGTGCAGTTCAACGTGTACCTGCCCGCCGAACTCGTGCGGGAACTCAAGCACCGCGCGATCGACGAGGGCGTCTCGCTCTCGGCGCTCGTCGAGCGCATCGCCGCGCAGTACGTGTCCGATTCCGAAGGGGGATCCCGATGACCATCACCGTCCAGCAGATCCAGTACACGACCGACCCGCTCGCGTGGCACGCCCTGGCACGGGCACTCGGGCTCGAGCAGCTTCCCGGTGGCACCGCGGTGTGGACGGAGTTCGCCGGCGACGGCGTCCTCGCCGTGCACCGCGTCGACGCCACGGCTGACGAGCGCACGGAGATCACGGTCCTCGTCGACTCGTCGACGGCGCTCGACGAGCTGGAGCGCGCGCTCCTCGCAACGGGGGCCGCGGTCCGCCGCACGGTGCTGGACGACATCGGCCCGCTGCTCGTGGTCGACGGGCCGCTCCCGCTGACCGCGACGGTCAGCGCGTCCGCTTCGGTCCCCGGCGCCGCGCTCACCACGATGCCGATCTGGTACGGCGATGACCTCACGGCTCCGGCGGCGCTCGCCGAAGCGGCCGGTCTCCGCCGCCGTCTCACGTCGGACAGCGGGGTGTGGGCGGACTTCACCGCGGATGGTGGCGGAGCCCTCGCGCTGCACCGCGCCGACCAGGACGGCGTCGAGCTGTCGTTCGAGTACACCGGTGACCTCGACGCCCTCGCTGCGCGATTGACCGAGGCTGGGTACGCGCCGCGCATCGTCGACGAGGCGTACAACCGCACCCTGCGTGTCGCGCGCCCGGACGGCCCGGACCTGTGGGTGAACGGCGTCCAACAGGACCTGTACGGCTACACCCGCTCGAGCTGAGTCGCCGCTACGCCGTCTTCATGATGTCGGCGGTGAAGTTCCGGATGCGTCCGAGCAACGACTCGCCCCGCATGGCGATCGTGGCCGGCGGGTTGAGGTGCGGTGGAGCGGTGCGGATGAGCATCGGGCAGCCGAGGTCCTCGCAGATGTAGGTACCGATGGTGTTGCCGTTCCGACCGGACTCACCGGCGCGGGCGGCCGAGAACAGGCGCACCTGCGTCGCGGGCTGCGGGGAGTGGCAGAACGAGCACATCGCGGCGATGCCCGGACGGAGGGAACCACCGGCGGCGCGGACGACGATGCCCACCGGCTGGTCGTCGATCCAGGAGACGATGTAGCCGCGGCGGGCTGCTTGCGGGTCACGCCACCCGAGGAACTCGCGTTCGTCCCACAGCGTCTCGTGCAGGCCGGGGATCGGCAGCTGGGCGAGTTCGTCCGGGGTGGCGTTCACGAACGACGAACGGATGTCTGCTTCGGTCAGTGGCTTCACGGTGTCTTCACCATATGCCTCGCCTCCGACAGGTGGGAACCAGGAGGGTCGCCGGGGATCAGGCGAGTCGCCGGGGATCTGCGCAGTCGCGGATCGCCCCGCTCAGGAGAGCCGGGAGGCACGGATCGCCCCGAGCGCGCTCGTCTCGTCCGCCACCAGGACGGCCCGGCGCAGGGCGTCGCGTCCGACACGGCGGGCCGCCGCGTCGTCCGCCGCGAACTCGACGAGGACGCGCGTCGAGCGCGCCATGGCGCGCGCGCCGGGGATCCACGGGACCGCACGTTCGATCGATTCGGCGATGGCGACCGCGACCGCGTGGTGCTGGGTCAGGTGCGCTCGCTCGTGGGCGACCACGGCCTCCAGTTCGTCCGTGCGGAGACGGTCCGCCAGCCCGGTGCTCACCAGCACCCCACCGGAGCGGCCGGGCACGGCGCAGGCGAGTGCGTGGTCGGCCTCGACGACGGCGACGGGGGTGCCGTCGATCTCGCGGTGCGGGGCGGTGCCCGACCGGATCGCCTCGCGGACCGCCTCGTGCTCCGGACCCGGGCGGACGCGGACCGCGATGACGAACGCCAGCACACCGAGCAGCGCGACCCCGAGGTTGAGACCGTGCGTGGGGGAGTCACTCAGCCGGAACGGGTCCGTGATCGGTCGGCCGGCGAGGACCACGAGCGTGATGCCCACGACGAATCCGACGACCCCGAGGAGGACGGCGACGGACCACGACACGAGGGCGGTGCGGGGACGGTCGATCGTCCACGCGGACCGGGTCAGGAGCCGGGGCGCGACGACCACGACCGCGAGGGCGAGCGCGATGAGGACGACTCCGGCGACGACCACGGCGGTCCGACCGTCAGGAGCGGGCTCGGGCGTCGAGGGCGCGGCGGAGGACGTCCAGGTCATCGGAGGCGAGAGAGCCGGTGAACTGGAGGAGGGCGGCTTCGCGGTCGGTCGCGGCGGCGAGGGCGTTCGACATCAGCGATGCCGTCTGCTCCTCCCTGCTGTTCGTCGCGCGGAAGGTGAGCGGGGCGTCGTCGTGCTGCTGCCGCTCCACCTGCCCCTTGCGGCCGAGGCGGTCGAGCACGGTGAGCACCGTCGTCAGGGCGGGACGGGGTTCGGGGAAGGCATCGAGCACCTGGCGCGCGGTCATCCCCTGGTCCGCCGACCAGAGCGCGTCGAGCACCGCCTGCTCGAGCTGCCCGCGTGGGCGCGATCGCTGACCTGCCATCCCGGCATTCTACGAGATGTCGAAGCACGGCACACGACACATGCCCGTAACGCGGGCTGGGTATGCTCGTGCGCGGACAACTGAACACCCGGCCGCTCATCCGTCGCGGGAGAGCCGTCCGGTGCCACGGCACCGCGGACGGCACCGAAGGAGCAATCTCCCCGCCAATCTCTCAGGTCCAACACCGCCACGGGCAGGCCACTCTGAAAAGCAGACGCAGTGCGTCTCGCCCACGGTGAAAGCCGCCGGACCTCACGGGCCGCGGTGAAACTCTCAGGCACATGACAGAGGGGGAGTTCCGCCCGACGATGGTCGTCGGGTCCTGTCGATGCCAGGAGAACTCCGCAATGCGTTCGTCCCCCCTCGAAGCCGCGCACGAAGCCGCCGGTGCCACCTTCACCGACTTCGCCGGCTACCGCATGCCCGTGCGGTACTCGTCCGACCTGGCCGAACACCACGCGGTGCGGCAGGCGGCCGGTGTGTTCGACCTCTCGCACATGGCGGAGATCGGGGTCACCGGTCCGGCCGCGGTGCCGTTCCTCGACCATGCGCTCGCCGGGTCCTTCGGCGCGATGCCCGTCGGCAGGGCGAAGTACTCGCTCCTCCTCGCCGAGGACGGCGGGATCCTCGACGACCTCGTCGTCTACCGCACCGACGAGGACGTGTTCCTCGTCGTCGCGAACGCCTCGAACCGGCAGGTCGCGGTCGACGCCCTGACCGCGCGGGCGGACGGCTTCGACGTCGAGGTCTCCGACGACTCCGACAACACCGCGCTCGTGGCGATCCAGGGTCCGGCCGCCGCAGGCACGCTCGACGCCCTCGTCGTCGCCGACCGCCTGCAGCCGGAGACCCCGCTCGACGAGCTCGGCTACTACCGGGTGCTGCACGCGCTGTTCGACGGAGCCGATGTCCTGGTGGCCCGCACCGGCTACACGGGCGAGGACGGCTTCGAGCTGTACAGCGACCCGGCCGTGGCCACCGAGATCTGGGATGCGCTGCTCGACACCGGTGCCGACCGTGGTGTCGTGCCCGCCGGGCTCGCCGCACGGGACACCCTCCGGCTCGAGGCGGGCATGCCCCTCTACGGGCACGAGCTCGGCACCGACGTGCGCCCGGCGCAGGCCAGGCTCGGCCGGGTCGTCGCCAAGGACGGCGACTTCGTGGGGGCCGACGGCGTCGTCCCCGCCGAGGACGCCCGTGTGCTCGTCGGACTCGTGACCGAGGGCCGCCGGGCTCCGCGTGCCGGGTACGACGTCGTCCTCGACGGCGTCGTCGTCGGCACGGTCACGTCGGGTGCCCTGTCCCCGACGCTCGGTCACCCGGTCGCGATGGCCTTCGTTGACCCGGCCGCACTCGCCGCCGTGTCCGACGGGGGACAGGTCCTCCACATCGACGTCCGCGGTACGGCCATCCCCAGCACCGTCACCGCGTTCCCCTTCTACCGCCGCCCTGAGAAAGGCTGAGCCCATGACCGACCAGACCGCACTGCAGTACACCGCCGACCACGAGTGGCTGCTCGTCGAGGGCGACACCGTCACCGTCGGCATCACCGACCACGCCGCCGAGCAGCTCGGTGACGTCGTCTACGTCGAACTCCCGTCCGTGGGCACCACCACGACCGCCGGCGAGCAGATCGGCGAGATCGAGTCGACCAAGAGCGTCGGCGAGCTCTTCGCACCGATCGAAGGCGAGGTCGTCGAGGTCAACGACGCCGTGGTCGATGCGCCCGACACCGTCAACCAGGACCCGTTCGGCACCGGTTGGCTCGTCAAGATCAAGGTCGACGGCACCTCCTTCCCCGAGGACCTGATGGACCACGACGCGTACCGGGCGTCCATCGCATGACCGGGCCCACCGAGCACCGCGGGTTCCAGAACCTGCAGACGACCTTCGCGGACCGGCACATCGGCACCACCGACGCCGATCAGCGCACCATGCTCGACGCCGTCGGGCAGGACTCGCTCGACGCGCTCGTCCGCGCCGCCATCCCCGAGTCCATCCACGCCGCACCGGTGACGCACTCGTCGATCCCGGCGGCCGTCGGCGAGACCGAGGCGCTCGCCGAACTCCGTGCGAAAGCCGGTCGCAACACCGTCCGGCGCGCGATGATCGGCCTCGGCTACCACGGCACCCACACGCCCGCCGTGATCCAGCGCAACGTGCTCGAGAACCCGAGCTGGTACACCGCGTACACGCCGTACCAGCCGGAGATCTCGCAGGGACGGCTCGAGGCGCTCATCAACTTCCAGACGATGGTCTCCGACCTGACCGGCATGGCGACCGCCGGTGCGTCCATGCTCGACGAGGGCACCGCCGTGGTCGAGGGCATGCTCCTCGCCCGTCGTGCCTCGAAGGTCAAGGGCGACGCCTTCCTCGTCGACGCCGACCTCCTGCCGCAGACCCGTGCGCTGCTCGACCACCGTGCCGAGGCCGTCGGGATCTCCCTGCGCGAGTTCGACGCGGTCACCGGACCGAGCGACGAGCAGCTCGACGGCGCCTTCGGCGTGATCCTGCAGTACCCCGGTGCCTCCGGCCGGATCGTCGACCCGTCGACCACCATCGAGCGCATCCACGTCGGCGGGGGCATCGCCGTCGTCGCGGCGGACCTCCTCGCGATGACGCTCCTCGCGAGCCCGGGTGACCTCGGCGCCGACGTGTCCGTGGGCACGAGCCAGCGCTTCGGCGTCCCGCTCGGCTTCGGCGGCCCGCACGCCGGGTACCTCGCCGTGCGCGCCGGGCTCGAGCGCCAGCTGCCCGGTCGTCTCGTCGGGGTGTCCTTCGACGCCGACGGGCAGATGGCCTACCGCCTCAGCCTGCAGACCCGAGAGCAGCACATCCGACGCGAGAAGGCGACGAGCAACATCTGCACGGCGCAGGTCCTCCTGGCAGTGATGGCCTCGATGTACGCGGTCTACCACGGGCCCGAGGGTCTCCGCTTCATCGCCGATCGCGTCGCCCGCACCACCGGTGCGCTCGCAGCGGTGGCCGCGGACGCCGGGGTCGAGGTCGTGCACGACGCGTTCTTCGACACGGTGACGTTCCGTGCCGCCGGTCGCGCCGGCGAACTCGTCGACGCCGCGCGCGACGCCGGGTACCTCCTGCACCTGGTCGACACCGACACGTTCCAGGCGTCCGTCGACGAGACCACCACGCCGGACGACGTCGTCGCGCTGGCCAGGGTGTTCGGAGCCGACGAGGTGACGGTCCCCGCGACCGAGACCGCCGTCCGTGACGCGGCCACGCGCCTCCCGTCCGCACTGCAGCGCGAGAGCGACTACCTGACGCACCCCGTCTTCAGCGCGCACCGCTCCGAGACCCGGATGATGCGCTACCTCAAGCACCTCGCCGACAAGGACTACGCGCTCGACCGCGGCATGATCCCGCTCGGCAGCTGCACGATGAAGCTCAACGCGGCGACCGAGATGGCCGCGGTGACGTGGCCGGAGTTCGCGAACGTACACCCGTTCGCCCCGCGCGAGGACGTCACGGGGTACCTCGACATGATCGACGACCTCGAGACCTGGCTGGCCGAGGTCACCGGGTACGACACGGTGTCCCTGCAGCCCAACGCCGGCAGCCAAGGCGAGCTCGCGGGGCTGCTCGCGATCCGCGGGTACCACCGGGCGAACGGCGACGACGAGCGCACGGTCTGCCTCATCCCGTCGAGCGCGCACGGCACGAACGCCGCCTCCGCGGTCCTCGCCGGCATGAAGGTGGTCGTGGTCGCGTGCGACGAGAACGGCAACGTCGACCTCGACGACCTCCGCGCGAAGACCGTGCAGCACGGCGACCAGCTCGCCGCGCTGATGATCACCTACCCGTCGACCCACGGCGTCTACGAGCACGACATCCGCGAGATCTGCGATGCCGTGCACGACGCCGGTGGTCAGGTCTACGTGGACGGCGCGAACCTCAACGCGCTCCTCGGGCACGCCCGGTTCGGCGACTTCGGCGGCGACGTCTCGCACCTCAACCTGCACAAGACGTTCTGCATCCCGCACGGCGGCGGCGGACCCGGGGTGGGGCCGGTCGCGGCGAAGGCACACCTCGCGCCGTTCCTGCCCGGTCACCCGTTCGCGCAGGACGCCGACCGGCGGACCGGTGCCGCGGCCTCGACCACCGAGGGGCGCCTCGCGCACTCCGGCGGTCCGGTCAGCGCGGCGCCGTACGGAAGCCCGAGCATCCTGCCGATCACGTGGACCTACGTCCGGATGATGGGGCTCGAGGGACTGACGCGGGCGACCGAGGCGGCGGTCCTCGGCGCGAACTACATCGCGGCTCGCCTGCGCGACGCCTTCCCGGTGCTCTACACGGGCGAGGACGGCCTCGTCGCGCACGAGTGCATCCTCGACCTCCGTCCGCTCCGCGACACCACCGGCATCACGGTCGACGACGTCGCGAAGCGCCTGGTGGACTACGGCTTCCACGCGCCGACGATGTCGTTCCCCGTGGCCGGTACGCTCATGGTCGAACCGACCGAGAGCGAAGACCTCGCCGAGCTGGACCGCTTCGTCGACGCGATGCTCGCCATCCGCGCCGAGGCCGCTGCCGTCGAGCGGGGTGAGTGGCCGGCGGACGACAACCCGCTCGTGCACGCACCGCACACGGCGTCGTCGGTGATCTCGGGGGACTGGCAGCACGCTTACACCCGTGAGCAGGCGGTCTACCCGCTGCCGGGCATCAGCGGCCGGAAGTACTGGCCGCCGGTGCGGCGCATCGACCAGGCGTACGGCGACCGCAACCTGGTGTGCGCGTGCCCGCCGGTCGAGGCCTTCGCGTAGCGAGGCGCGCTCTCGACGAGACCACGAACGGACGGGAGGCCCGTGGCGGATCCGCCACGGGCCTCCCGTCCGTCGTCAGTCAGCTCACGCGACGGGCGTGACGGGCAGGTGCGTCGCCCACCACGCGAGGATGTGCTCGAACCGCTGCACCCGGTGCTGCGGGCGACCCGAGCGCGAGAGCTCGTGCCCCTCTCCCGGGAACACCAGGAACGAGGCGTCGACGCCCGCACGCTTGAGCGCGACGAACTGCCGCTGCCCCTGCTCGATCGGGCACCGCCAGTCCTCCTCCGAGTGCGCGACCATGAACGGGATCGTCACCTGGTCGGCGTACGTCAGCGGGCTGCGCCGACGCTGCTCCTCCGGGTCGGCGCCCACGTAGGCGTCGGCGAAGAACCAGCCGATGTCCGAGCTGCCCGCGAACGAGTCCCACGCGTTGACGGCGCGCTCGCTCCAGGCCGCGACGAACCGCTCGCCGTGGTGCGCGGCGACCCAGCTCGTCATGAAGCCGCCGTACGAGCCGCCCATGATGCCGACTCGGCTGCTGTCGAGGTCCGGGCGCTGGAGGGCGGCGTCGAGCAGCGCGAGCACGTCGTCGACGTCCACCGTGCCCATGGCGCCGATGACCGCGCGACCGTGCTCGAGGCCGTAGCCGCCGGAACCGCGGGGGTTGCCGATGACGACGGCGTAGCCGGCGCTGGCGTAGACCTGGGCCTCGTCGAAGAACGCCCAGGTGTCCTGGCCGAAGGGGCCGCCGTGGACGACACGGAGGACGGGGTGCGGTCCGTCGCCCTCGGGGAGGACGAGCCAGCCGTGCACCGGGGTGCCGTCGGCCGAGGTGCCGGTGAGCTCCTCGATGCGGCGGACGCCCGGTGCGCTCGCCTCGGTGCGGAGGGGCGCGGCGTAGTCGGTCAGGACCACGGGAGCGGTGGTGTCGGTGTCGGTGTCGGTGCCGTCGGTGGCTCCGGTTGCCCCGGTGGCTCCGGCGGCCGCGGTCAGGTCGACCAGGTGCACCTCGCCGGGGGAGTCGGTGGTCGCCGCCGTCGCGACGAGCACGTCTCCGTCGACGTCGAAGCCGGACACCACCAGGTGCCCGCCCAGGACGGTCGGAAGCTCGTCGAGCTGGAGCGGCGAGGCCGCGGCGACCGGCACACGGCGGACGCCCACGGTCCCGCGGTCGAGGACGGCGACGAGGGCGTCGGTGCCGTGCAGCACCGGTGCGCTCGCGACGTCGACCGTCTCACGAGCGGTGAGTCGTACCGGCTCTGAATCCGGGGCGGCGGCCCACAGCCCCTCGGGCTCACCGACGAGCCGCCCGTCGAGGTGCGATGCGCCGACGTACAGGACGGTGCCGTCATCGGCGACGGTCACCGCGCTGACCGATCCCTCGGTCCGGACGGCGAGCTCGACGGTGCCGTCCGTCGCGTCCACGCGGTACAGGTCCTCGTCGTGGGTCTCGCGCTCACCGAGGTCACGCGGTGCGGCGACGACGAGTGCGGCGCCGTCCGGGTACCAGGCCGGGGCGGAGAGCGAGCAGGGGGTGCTCGTCAGGGCGGCGTCGACCGGGGTGGCCGCTCGGTCGGTGACGTCGACGACGACGAGCTGCTGCGGCTTGTCGAGCAGGTACCCGGTTCCGTTGACGTGGAAGTCGAGGCGGGTGATGAGGCGCGGGGCTTCGGCGTTCGGGGCCGGGCGACGGTCGCTGCCGGGAACGGCCGAGCCGTAGCGGCCGGGCTCCGGGAACCGTGCGGTGACCGCGACGCGCGTCGAGTCCGGCGACCAGACCGGTGCACCGGCTCCGAGGGGGAGGGCGGTGACGACGCGGGCCTCGCCGCCGTCGACCGGTGCGACGGCGAGCTGGGGGTGCGGTGCGCCGTGCTCGTCGTCGACGGAGCGGAGGAAGGCGAGGGAGCGACCGTCGGGGGAGAGGACGGGCGACGAGTCACGGTCGCCGGAGGTCCAGCGAACCGCTCCGTCGACGGTGACCCGCTCGATCGTGGTCCGGTAGGCGTCCTGGTCGAGGTCGGGTCGGGAGACCGCGACGAACGCGGCGCCGCCGGCCCGGGGGTCACCGGTGACCGTTGGGGAAGTGGGAACGTGGAGGTGGTGGATGTCGTTCGCGAGCACGCTGCCACGCTACGGCCAGACGGCTCCCCGCGCGTTCCCCGAGCGTTCATCGTCTTGACGGGCCGCCGCAAGACTGTTCAGATTCCGTTGCGACGTCAAGCGCGCGCGTTGCGTAACGCACCTTCACGGCGCAAGTATCCACAGTCTCACGCAACGATCCGCCGCGCACGTTTCCGGTGTGTAACAACTTCGTCGGAGATTTTGAGGGCCTTCCGACCCGCACCTATGGTTCTTGCGAACGCGCCGTGGGGCCTGCCTCCTGCACGTTCGATCACATTCCATCAGGAGGATCACAGAGTGAACATCACCAAGAAGCGGGGACGCCAGCTGCTCGGCGCCGTCGCCCTGGCCGGGGCGGCTGCTGTCGTCCTCGCCGGCTGCACCACCTCTCCGAGTGCCAACGAGTCCGGTTCGGCGTCGAACAAGACCGTCACCGTCGCGCAGGTCAACGAAGTCACGTCGTTCAACTACAACACCCCCCAGGGCAACCTGGACATGAACGGCATGATCAACTACATGACCCAGCCGCAGTTCGTGACGCTGGGGTCGGACTACAAGATCACGCCGAACACCGACCTCGGCACGATGAAGAAGATCAGCGACGACCCGCTGACGGTCAAGTACACGCTGAACAAGGACGCGAAGTGGTCCGACGGCAAGGCGATCACCTCTGACGACCTCCTCCTGGGCTGGGCGCAGGCGTCCGGCTACTACGACTCGGCCACGCAGGACGCCGAGGGCAAGGTCACGAGCGGGACGCAGTACTTCTCCCTCGCATCGGCCTCGCCGTTCAAGACGGACTACCCGAGCGACATCACCAAGACGTCGATCACCCTGAAGTACAAGGCTCCGTACGTCGACTGGAACCTCGTCAACCCGATCCAGTTCCCGGCGCACGTCGTCGCGGAAGAGGCCGGCACGACCACGAGCGACCTGCTGAAGGCGCTCAAGGACACCCCCGCGGGTGACCCGTCCAAGCCTGCTCCGGCGAACGAGACCCTCAAGAAGGTCGCCGACTTCGTCAACACGGGCTACGACAAGACCAGCCTGCCGAGCGACAAGAAGCTCCTCGTCTCCGGTGGCCCGCTCATGGTCTCCGCGTGGACCCCGAAGCAGTCGATGACCCTCGTGCCGAACCCCGAGTACACGGGCGACCACAAGGTCAACTTCGGCAAGCTCGTCGTCCGCTTCATCGGTGACGCCAACGCCCAGGTCACGGCCCTCCAGAACGGCGAGGTCGACGCGATCCAGCCGCAGGCCTCCGCCGACACGGTGAAGGCACTCGACGCAGCCTCCGGCGTCAAGGTCATCGAGGGCTCGCAGGTCGCCTACGACCACCTCGACCTGAACTTCGGCGCGTCCGTGTTCAAGGACGAGAACGTTCGCAAGGCCTTCCTCCTCACCATCCCGCGTGAGCAGATCCTCAAGTCGATCGTCACCCCGATCAACAAGGACGCCAAGGTCCTCGACTCGCAGCTCTACCTGCCGGGTCAGAACGGCTACGAGGAGTCGGTCAAGGCGAACGACTCCGACCAGTACTCGAAGGTCGACATCGACCAGGCGAAGAAGCTCCTGAACGGCGCCACCCCGTCGATCAAGATCCTCTACAACACCGAGAACCCGAACCGCGTGGACACGTTCCAGGCGATCCAGGCCTCGGCCGCCAAGGCCGGCATCAAGGTCGTCGACGGCGGTTCGCCGGACTGGTCCTCGCTCCTCGCGGGCGGCGACTACGACGCCTCGATCTTCGGTTGGGTCAACCCGGGTGCCGGCAACGCCGCGATCCCGCAGCTCTTCCAGACCAACAACTCGGGGAACTACAACAAGTTCGCCGACGCGGAGGCCTCGAAGCTCGCCGTCGACACCCAGACGACGCTCGACGAGTCGAAGCTGGACGAGATGAAGCAGCAGATCGACAAGATCACGTTCGACAAGGCCTACGGCCTCCCGCTGTTCCAGAGCCCGGGGCTCTTCGCCACCGGTTCGAACCTGAAGGGCGTCGAGTACTTCGGCGGCCAGACGGGCATCTTCTGGAACGTCTGGGACTGGAAGAAGTAGGCCGCACCGGTCGCTGAACCAGCACCACACACGAGGGGGCGCCGGACTCGACGAGTCCGGCGCCCTCCCGTGAGCCGGGGCCCCGCCCGGCACCCCGCCGGAGACCCCGGCACACCGCATCTGAGCGCTGTCGAAGACGACGGCGTCGCGGGACCCAGTACCCTTGCTGCTCGGGCCGCCCGATCGGACGACCAGCAGTACGTCCCACCACACCGGAGAGGCACCCATCGCCCATGGTGAGTTTCATCGCGAGACGGATCCTCGTCTCGGTCCTCATCCTCATCGCTGCATCGTTCATCATGTACAACCTGGCGGCGATCGCAGGAAACCCCCTGCAGGACCTCCAGAGCAGCAACTCGCCGAACCGTGACCAGCTCATCGCTGCGCGGACGGCGGCCCAGCACCTCGACATCATCCCGCCGCTCCGTTGGGGCCTGTGGATCACCGGTGTCGGCAAGTGCGTCATCGGGCAGTGCGACCTCGGCACGACGTTCAGCAACCAGCCGGTCGCCGAGCTGCTCCCGCAGGCCGTCGGGTCGACGATCCAGCTGGTGACGTTCTCGTTCATCCTGGCGATCGTCTTCGGCATCGGCCTCGGTGTCGTCACCGCACTCCGCGTGTACTCGGGCTTCGACTACTCGATCACGCTGGTGAGCTTCTTCCTCTACTCGCTGCCGTCCTTCCTGATGGCCGTGCTCCTGAAGTCGTTCATCGCGCTGGACTACAACAACTTCCTCGTCGACCCGAAGATCCCTCCGCTGACCCTGGTGTTGATCGCGGTCATCGTCGGCCTGGTGATCCAGCTCATCGTCGGCGGCATCCTCAAGCGACGCCTCGTGGTCGGCGCGATCAGCGCGGTCGTGACCGCCGGCATGCTCCTGCTCATGCAGGCGACCGGGTGGTTCACGGACCCGTCGCTCGGACCGGTCTTCGTTATCCTGTTCAGTGCCGGCATCGGCCTGGCCATGGTGACGCTGCTCGCCGGGACGAAGAACCGCCGTGCCTGGCTCGTCGCGGGGATCAACGTCCTCGTCGCGATCATCTGCTACTTCGCGCTGCAGGGCCTGCTCAACGTGTCGTCCGGCGCGACGATCTTCATCCTCGCCGTCGTCACCGTCCTGGTCGGTCTCGCATCCGGCTTCTTCGTCGGTGGGCACGACCGCGGGCTGATGATGCGCATCGGTGCACTGACCGCCTTCCTGAGCGCCGGCGTGATCCTCCTCGACCGCTTCATGCGCTCGTGGATCGACTACACGCAGAACTACGTGTCGCGTCCGATCGCGACGGTGGGCTCGCAGACGCCGGGCCTCACCGGCGACTTCTGGATCACCGGCATCGACAGCTACACACACCTGCTGCTGCCGACGATCTCGCTCCTGCTCATCAGCTTCGCGAGCTACACGCGGTACTCCCGCTCGGGCATGCTCGAGGTCCTCGACCAGGACTACGTGCGCACCGCCCGCGCGAAGGGTCTGCCGGAGCGCACCGTCATCGTGCGACACGCGCTGCGCAACATGCTCATCCCGATCGCCACCCTCGTCGCGACCGACGTGGGCGCCCTCCTCGGTGGCGCGATCATCACCGAGCGGGTCTTCGCGATCTCCGGTATGGGCAGCCTGTTCAACAGCGGGCTGTCGATCACCGACGTGAACCCGGTGATGGGGTACTTCCTCGTCATCGCGATCACGGCGATCGCGTTCAACTTCCTCGCCGACCTGGCCTACTCGGCCCTCGACCCGCGGGTGCGTGTCCGATGACCGCCCCCCGGACCACGACAGTGGGCCGTCGCGTCACGAGCGCGTCCGGCCAGATCACGGCAGTGCACCCCCAGGAGGACAACCGATGAGCACACTGCAGGGCGGGGCTCCGCTCGAACCCAACATCGGTGACGGCACCGACACCGGGATGACACCGGGCTCGCACGAGAAGCAGCTCGGCGAGAGCCAGGGACGGATCATCCTCCGTCGCTTCCTCGCCAACCGCCTCGCCGTCATCGCGCTGGTCGTGTACGTCCTCGTGCTCGTGTTCGCCGTCTCGGCCGTCGGTCTCGGACCGATCCCGGGCTGGTGGCACTACTCGTACAAGGCGCTCGAGGACCTGCAGAACGGCGGTGCGCCGACCTCGGACCACCCGTTCGGCCAGGACCGCATCGGCAAGGACTACTTCGCCCTGACGATGCGCGGGATCCAGAACTCCGTGCTGGTGATGATCGTGATCGGCCTGTTCGCCACGTTCATCGGCGTCGTCGTCGGCGCGATCGCGGGCTACTTCCGCGGCACCGTCGACGCGGTGCTCATGCGCATCACCGACATCTTCATCGTCATCCCGGCGATCGTGATCGGTGCCGTGGTCGGCAAGACGGCCAACGGCCTCGGCGCCTGGGGCCTCGCGCTCCTGCTCGGCCTGGTGTCCTGGATGGTCATCGCGCGCCTGGTCCGTGCCGAGTTCCTGTCGCTCCGCGAGCGCGAGTTCGTCGAGGCGGCCCGGGTCGCCGGTGCGTCCGACATCCGCATCATCTTCCGGCACATCCTGCCGAACGCGATCGGCGTGATCATCGTCTCCGCGACGCTGCTCATCGCCTCCGCGATCCTGCTCGAGACGGCCCTGAGCTACCTCGGCTACGGCATCAAGGCACCGGACTCGTCGCTGGGTCTCCTCATCAGCCAGAACCAGTCGGCGTTCCAGACCCGCCCGTACCTGTTCTGGTGGCCGGCATCGTTCATCGTGCTGCTCGCGCTCTGCGTGAACTTCATCGGTGACGGCCTGCGCGACGCGTTCGACCCGCGTTCGAAGCGGTTCAGCCTCCGCAAGACCCGCGAGGCGAGCGCCCCCGAGAACACGTCCGGCTCGGAGATGATCAGCGCGTGACGTCCCCCCGTGTCCTAGCGTGCCGCGATGGCGAACCAGCCGCCGACGGCGGTCGCCGCGAGCAGCACGATCGACGCCCAGTGCAGCGTGATCGGCACGCGCACGCTGTCGGCGGTGCCCAGCTCGATGGCCTCGCGTTCGCGCAGGTCGTCCCAGCGCTGGCGGATCAGGTACGCCGCGTCGCCCGACGCAGTGGTCAGCAGGTCGCCCGCTCGGCGGTTGCCGTCCTCGGCGTCGGGGACGACCCGGCCGTGACGCTGGTTCTGTCGGCGGGCGAGGGCGACCCCGGCTCGACCGGGCGCCGGCGCGGCCCACACGGACACGCGGCGGTTCGGCGTGACGAGCGTCAGGGCGAAGCGCGTGTCGACGTGCACGAGCGCCGCCCAGGGCACCCGCGCCGTGTGGAAGACGTTGACGACCTCGATGCCGTCGTCCTCCACCACCAGGCGCGGACGCCAGAGCGCGACCCAGCCGAGCAGGGCGCCGAACGCCGTCGGCACGAGTGCGAGCGCGCGGTCCTCCCACGTCCGGTCGTTCAGCACGGTCGTGACGAAGAGCAGGGCCACGATCAGCCAGAGGGCGATCGCCAGTCCGCGGTTGAACTTGGACACGAACACATCGCGCGTCGTCGAGGGGGCAGGCATGCCTCCATCGTCGCAGGTCGGGGCCTCCGTGCCCGACGCCTGCACCCCCGGCGTCAGCGCTCCTCCATCACCACCCACGCGGTCGCCACGAGCGACCGGGAAAGGACCGGACGTCGTTGAGCACGCCCGCCTCCGCGGCCACCACCCCGGCCGCCACCAGCACCCCCGTCGTCAAGGTCTCCGGACTCGACGTCGACTTCGCGGTCGACGATGTCTGGACGCCCGCGGTCAAGCAGCTGTCCTACGAGATCCAGTCGGGCGAGGTCCTCGCCCTCGTGGGTGAGTCCGGTTCCGGCAAGTCCGTGAGCTCGATGTCGATCCTCGGCCTCCTGCCGCGGAACGCCCGCGTGAACGGCTCGATCGAGTTCCAGGGCACCGAGCTCCTCGGCCTCCGCTCGGCCCAGCTGCGCGAGTACCGCGGCAAGGAGATCGCGGTCATCTTCCAGGAGCCGATGACGGCCCTGAACCCGGTCTTCACGGTGGGGTCGCAGATCGTCGAGACCCTCCGCATCCACTACGGCATCTCGCCGAGTGAGGCGAAGGACCGCGCGATCGAGCTCCTCACCATGGTCGAGATGCCCGACCCGCAGAAGGCGTTCGACTCGTACCCGCACCAGCTCTCCGGCGGGCAGCGGCAGCGCGCGATGATCGCGCAGTCGATCTCGTGCGACCCGAAGCTCCTCATCGCCGACGAGCCGACGACCGCCCTCGACGTGACGGTGCAGGCCGAGATCCTCGACCTCATCCGTGACCTCGCGGGCAAGCTCGGCAGCGCGGTCCTCCTCATCACCCACGACATGGGCGTCGTCGCCGACCTCGCCGACCGCATCGTGGTCATGCAGCAGGGTGTGGCCGTCGAGACCGGCACCGTCCGCGACGTCTTCGCGGCGCCGCAGCACGAGTACACGCAGACCCTCCTCGACGCGGTGCCCCGCCTGGGCCAGGCCGGTGACGTCGTCATCGACCTCACCGAGACCCTCGAGGCCGTCGTCGAGCAGGAGTCGAGCGCTCCCGTCACGACGAACGCGACGCTCCTGCACACCGACGTCGTCGCGACCCTCGGGCCGCCCGTCCTCGAGTTCAGCAACGTCGTCATCGAGTACCCGGGCCGAGGCCGTGTGAAGGCGTTCCGCGCCATCGACGGGGTCGATCTGACGGTGCACGAGGGTGAGGTCGTCGGGCTCGTCGGCGAGTCGGGTTCCGGCAAGTCGACCCTCGGCCGTGCCGCGATCGGTCTGCTGCCGATCACGTCCGGCAAGCTCGACGTCACCGGCGTCGACCTCTCGAAGCCGACCCGCTCGCTCGTCCGCCAGGTGCACCAGAACGCGGGCATCGTGTTCCAGGACCCGTCGTCGTCGCTGAACCCGCGCATGACGATCGGGCAGTCGATCGGTGAACCGCTGCTGCTCGGCAAGGGCATGAAGGGCCGCGAGCTCGAGCGCGAGGTCGAGTCCCTCCTCGAGGCCGTGCGGCTGCCGACGACGTACTCGACGCGCTTCCCGCACGAGCTCTCCGGTGGGCAGAAGCAGCGCATCGGCATCGCCCGTGCGCTCGCGCTCCGCCCGAAGCTGCTCATCGCGGACGAGCCGACGTCCGCGCTCGACGTGTCGGTGCAGGCGACCGTCCTCGAGCTGCTGAAGGACCTGCAGCGCGAGTTCAACTTCGCCTGCCTGTTCGTCACGCACGACCTGGCCGTCATCGACGTGCTCGCCGACCGGATCGCGGTGCTGCACCACGGGCACCTCGCCGAGGTCGGCACGCGTGACCAGATCCTGCGCGACCCGCAGGACCCGTACACGCAGCGGCTCATCGCCGCGGTGCCGCTGCCGGACCCGGACGTCCAGCGCGAGCGTCGCGAGCTGCGTCGCCAGATCCTGGCTGCCGGCTCCGACGAGTAGGCCACGAGGCCGGCGTACGCCGACCCCGAACGACATCCCCGCGTCCTACGACGTCGGGGATGTCGTCGTTTGCAAGCGCGCGCCGTGGGCGCTCCTTCCCATCGCGCGTGCAGTAGGAAGCGGAATCGCGCGTACCAGGTCGAAAGGAATGGCCTGGTACGCGCGATTCGGCCTGGTATGCGCGAAACGGCCCACGGCAGGCCTGGAGGCGCGGTTCCAGCCCGGCAGGCGCCTCCAGGCCTCGCATGCGCGCGCCGTGGGTGCTCCTTCCCATCGCGCGTGCAGTAGGAAGCGGAATCGCGCGTACCAGGTCGAAAGGAATGGCCTGGTGCGCGCGGTTCGGCCTGGTATGCGCGAAACGGCCCACGGTAGGCCTGGAGGCGCGGTGCACCCCCGCCCCGCACGCTGCGGTCAGAGCTGCGCGGCCGCCATGGACGCGGCGACGCCGAGGACGATCATCGCGAGGACCGTCCAGCCGTGGGTGCGGTGCGTGATCGGCGCAGCCGTCACGGTCGCCGGGGGTGGGCCGTCCTGTGTGGGCGGGGCGGGCACGAAGGCCAGCATGCGCTCGGCCGCGGTGTCGACGTCGAGGTGATCCGCGCCTCCAGGCTGTCCGTCGACCAGTGCGCGGAGGCGGGCCGTCCTGCGTGTGGCGAGCCAGGTGCGGCGCACGCCCTCGCTCGAGACGACCTCGATGCCGTACTTGGTGCGGACCTCCGTGACGCGGCGCCAGGTGTACGTGCTGGTGCGGCGGACGTCCACGATGCGGAGGTGCTCCGGCGTGAGCTCGAAGCGCGGACGCCAGAGGACGGCCCAGGCAACGAACGCGATGAACAGGCTGGGGACGGGCGTGAGCCACGGCGAGCCGCCGCTCAGGAGGGCGATCGGGACGAGGGCGACGGCGACCACCCACAGGACGACGGCGAGCAGGCGCATGCCGGGGGCGACGATCGTGGTGGTCTGCACAACGGAAGAGGTTACGAGATGCCGACCCTTGTGAGCACCGCGACGCCCGGGGAGCCCACGAGGTTACGAGATGCCTCCCCGGGAACGCCCGGGGAGCGGGTGTGACACACCGGCGCGTATCTCCGGACGACCCGATTCCCCGGGGAGGCAGATCCTGTGTGGACCTCTCGTCCGACCCATGGTCCTCGGCCCCCCGTTCGGGTGTCAATACCCCACGGAAGGTTTTTCCGGGGAACGCCACGCCTGATCCGCGTTTTCTGCATGCACGCGCATCGAGCGCGCGCTCATGCGACGAGGAGCTCGATCTGCGCGCGGATGGTCTCGGCCTTCGGGAAGCGGAGGCCGACGAGCCCGACGTGCCGCCACCGGACGATGCCGTCCGGCCCGATCACGAACACGGACCGGCGGAGGCCGATGCCCGGCGCCTGCACCCCGTAGGCGCGGATGACGTCCCCGGAGGTGTCGCTGAGCAGGGGGAACGTCAGCGACGCGCCGCGCGCGAAGGACTCGTGCGAGTCGAGGGCCTGCGGGCTGACACCCCACACCGCGGCGCCGAGGTCACCGAAGTCGTCGAGCTCCTCCTGGTAGCTGCACATCTGCGCCGTGCAGACCGGGGTGGCGTCGCCGGGGTAGAAGGCGAGCACGAGGGTCCGTCCGATCTCGGCGGACAGGCTGTACTCGTCGTCGGTGCGGGTCCCGTCGCGCACGATCATGCCGGGGAGGGTGAAGGACGGCGCGGGCTCGCCGACCTCGGGGATGCTCATGTGCTCACGGTAGGGCTGCCGGGTCGGTCGGGTGCTGTGCCGCGCTGTGGGTTCACTGTGGGGTTCCCGGACAGGGGTCGAGGTGGTCCGCAGCATCGCCGACGCTCGAACGGGGGGAGTGGACTCCGTGCGTCAGCGGAACAGCGCGGGGAACGCGTGTGCGACCCACGGGTAGCCGACGAAGACCGCGGCGTCGAGCAGGCAGTGCGTGATGACGAGGGGGAGGAGTCGCCCCCACTTCGTGTAGATCCAGCCGAACACGATGCCCATCACGGCGTTCCCCACGAAGGCGCCGAAGCCCTGGTACAGGTGGTAGCTGCCGCGCAGCACGGCGGTGGACAGGATGACCTGCCAACGGCCCCACCCGAGCCCGCCGAGGCGTTCGTAGAGGTAGCCGATGACGATGACCTCCTCCTGCAGTCCGGAGCGGATCGCGGACAGCAGCAGGACCGGGATCGTCCACCAGTACGAGTCGAGCGCTGCCGGGTTCACGTTCACGGTGAACCCGAGCGCGCGGCCGGTGAAGTAGAGCGCGAGCCCGGGGATGCCGATGCACAGGGCGATGAGCGCCGCGCCGCCGAGGTCCGGCCGGACCCGGAACCGGTCGATGCCGAGCCGTGCGAGGTGCGGGCGGGTCGTGCTCCAGAGCAGGTAGCAGACCAGCGCGACCGGGGCGAGGTCCACCGCGATGCCCACGAGCTGCCGTGCGAGGTCGACGTACTGCACGGTCGTCGTCGAGGTGTTGAGCGCCGTGGACTGCTTCCCGAGCGGCGTCGTCTGGGACAGGTCGTCGATGATCTGGAGCACCGAGTAGAGCGCGCTGCCACCGAGCGACAACATCAGGACGATGGTGATCTCGACCCACGTTCGCCGACGGCTCATCGTCTGTACTCCTGTCGGTTGCGAACTACCGGTAGACTGGCGTGTCGGGCGTTCTGCCCGCGGGCGTGGCGCCGATGCTGCCGGCCCGACTCTTCCCAAGAACTTGAAGGATGTCCTGTATGGCGCTCGCCACCCGGTCCGACCTGCGCAACGTCGCCATCGTGGCACACGTCGACCACGGCAAGACCACCCTCGTCGACGCGATGCTCACGCAGACCAACTCGTTCGACGCCCACTTCGAGGGCGAAGACCGGATGATGGACTCGAACGACCTCGAGCGCGAGAAGGGCATCACGATCCTCGCGAAGAACACCTCGGTGCTCTACAACGGCAAGCACGCCGCTGAGTTCGGCGCGGGCGGCCCCATCACGATCAACGTGATCGACACCCCGGGTCACGCCGACTTCGGTGGTGAGGTCGAGCGCGGCCTCTCCATGGTCGACGGTGTCGTCCTGCTCGTCGACGCGTCCGAGGGCCCGCTGCCCCAGACCCGCTTCGTGCTCCGCAAGGCCCTGGCCGCGAAGCTCCCGGTGATCCTGCTCGTCAACAAGACGGACCGCCCGGACTCCCGCATCGACGAGGTCGTCTCCGAGTCCCAGGACCTGCTCCTCGGGCTCGCCTCCGACCTGTCGGACGAGGTCGACGACCTCGACCTCGACGCGATCCTCGACGTCCCCGTGGTCTACGCCTCGGGCCGCAACGGTGCCGCGTCGCGCAACAAGCCGAACGACGGCGAGCTGCCCGACAACGACGACCTCGAGCCGCTGTTCGAGGCGATCCTCCAGCACGTGCCGGCCCCGAAGTACGACGACGAGCACCCGCTGCAGGCGCACGTCACGAACCTCGACGCGTCGCCGTTCCTCGGCCGCCTCGCGCTGCTCCGCATCTTCCACGGCACGATGAAGAAGGGCCAGACGGTCGCGTGGGTCAAGCACGACGGCACCGTCGTCAACGCCCGCATCACCGAGCTCCTCATCACCAAGGCGCTCGAGCGCTACCCGGCCGAGTCCGCGGGCCCCGGTGACATCGTCGCCGTCGCCGGCTTCGACACGATCACCATCGGTGAGACGCTGACCGACCCCGAGGACGTCCGGCCGCTGCCGACCATCACGGTCGACGACCCCGCGATCTCGATGACGATCGGGACGAACACCTCGCCGCTCGTCGGCAAGGTCAAGGGCCACAAGCTCACGGCTCGGATGGTCAAGGACCGTCTCGACCGCGAGCTCATCGGCAACGTCTCGCTCAAGGTCCTCGACATCGGTCGCCCGGACGCGTGGGAGGTCCAGGGCCGCGGCGAGCTCGCGCTGGCCATCCTCGTCGAGCAGATGCGTCGCGAGGGCTTCGAGCTCACCGTCGGCAAGCCGCAGGTGGTCACCAAGCGTGACGACAACGGCAAGCTCATGGAGCCGTACGAGCACATGACGATCGACACGCCGGAGGAGCACCTCGGCGCGATCACGCAGCTCATGGCCGCGCGCAAGGGTCGCATGGAGAACATGACGAACCACGGCACCGGCTGGATCCGGATGGAGTTCATCGTTCCGTCGCGTGGCCTCATCGGCTTCCGCACCGCGTTCCTCACCGAGACCCGCGGCACCGGCATCGCGAACGCGATCTCGCACGGCTACGCCGAGTGGGCCGGCCCGATCCAGACCCGTGTCAACGGCTCGATCGTGTCCGACCGCTCCGGTGTCGTCACGCCGTTCGCCATCACGAACCTCCAGGAGCGGATGACGTTCTTCGTCAACCCCACCGAAGAGGTCTACGAGGGCATGGTCATCGGCGAGAACTCGCGCGCCGACGACATGGACGTGAACATCACGAAGGAGAAGAAGCTCACGAACATGCGTTCGGCGAACGCCGACTCCTTCGAGTCGATGACGCCGTCGCGCCAGCTGTCGCTCGAGGAGTGCCTCGAGTTCGCACGTGAGGACGAGTGCGTCGAGGTCACCCCCGACGCCGTGCGCATCCGCAAGGTCGAGCTCGACGCGCAGGCCCGCCAGCGTGCCTACGCCCGTCTGAAGCGTCAGGACGCGTAACCGCGCACCAGCGACACCGCCTGGAGGCACGCCCTCCACCACCGGCCCGGTCACCTCTCCGAGGTGGCCGGGCCGGTGTCGGTTGTAGCGTGGTGCGCGTGACTCTCGATCTCCTCGCGCTGTACCAGGACCTCCACGCCCACCCCGAGCTCGGCTTCCAGGAGCACCGGACCGCGGGCATCATCGCCGACCGGCTCGCCGAGATCGGCGACGTCGACGTGACCACCGGCGTCGGCGGCACCGGCGTCGTCGGGGTCCTGTCGAACGGCGAGGGTCCCGTCGTGTGGCTCCGTGCCGACATGGACGGGCTGCCCGTCCAGGAGCGCACCGGACTGTCCTACGCCAGTGAGCACCACGGCACCGACGAGGACGGCAACGAGGTCCCGACGATGCACGCGTGCGGGCACGACATCCACGTGACGTGGCTGCTCGGCACCGTCGAGCGACTCGTCGCGACGAAGAGCGACTGGCACGGCACCGTCGTCGCCGTCTTCCAGCCCGCCGAAGAGGTCATCTCGGGTGCGCGGGCGATGGTCGAGGACGGCCTCGTCGACCGCTTCCCGACGCCCGACGTGGTGCTCGGGCAGCACTCGGCGCCGGCACCGGTCGGCATCGTCGCCGTCGGCAGCGGCCCGGTGATGGCCTCGAGCGACCGCCTCACCGTCACGTTCAACGGCCGCGGCGCGCACGGTTCGGCGCCGCAGGCCTCGCTCGACCCGATCGTGACCGCCGCGTCGGCCGTCGTCCGCCTGCAGACCGTGGTCTCCCGGGAGGTCTCGCCGAGCGACGCCGGCGTCGTCACCGTCGGCAGCTTCCACTCCGGCACCCGGGCGAACATCATCCCCGACCAGGCCGTCATCGAGATCTCCACGCGCGCCCGCAACGAGGAGACCCGCGAGCGCATCATCGCCTCGATCGAACGCATCGTCCGGGCCGAGAGCGAGGCCGGCGGCCTGCCCGAACCGACCATCGTCCGGTCGCCCGGGGCCGAGGTCACCGTGAACGACGCCGAGGCCGCGGCCACCGTCCTCGAGGCGATCCGCGCCGAGGTCCCCGGGGCCCGCGACCTCGAGATCGGACTCGCCATGGCCTCGGAGGACGTCGGCCAGCTCGCGAGCGCCGCGCACGCGCCGCTCGTGTACTGGTTCACCGGGATCACCGACCCGGAGCTCTTCCGTCGCGGCGAGGACATCCCGAGCAACCACTCGCCGTTCTACGCGCCACTGGCCGAGACCGCCATCCCCGTGGGCGTGGACGCCTTCGTGGCAGCCACCCGCGCCTACGTCGCCTGACGCGAGCCGGTCCGTGGGCCGGCGACGGTGCTCTGGTCGGCCGCGCCGGTGCACGTGACGTTCCCAGGGAACTCGCGCCGTGCCTCCTGGCTGGCCATCTAGGGTGCTCCGCATGCGCACCCCGACACGCACCCTGATCGCCGCCGTCGCCGCCGGCATCACGCTCGCCGGTCTCGCCGGTTGCTCGTCCGACGCCGTCAAGCAGGCGACCGACCTCGGCTCGTCCGTCGCGTCGAGCGTCTCGGAGACCGTGCAGGGCATCGACGGCAAGGCGATCCAGGACGGCATGTCCTCGGTCGCGGGCGGCATCGACGGCGCGCTCGACACGGCGCTCAAGGGCGCGAACGTGACCTCGGACGGCAAGGTCCCGGACGGCTTCCCGACCAAGGACGTCCCGCTCGTGGACGGCACGGTGATCGGGGGCGGCGCCGGGCCGAACGGGTCCGGCTGGGTGGCGCAGGTGCGGGCGTCCTCCGTCGACGACTTCGCCGCCGCGTCCCAGCAGCTGGCCGATGCCGGGTTCACCGAGTCGGCGAAGCGTGCGGACTCGTCGAGTGCCTTCGGGATGTTCCGGAGCGATGCCTACCGGGTCGTCCTGACCTTCTCGGACGGCGCCGACGGGGTCACCGCGACCTACATCGTCACGCCCCGCTAGCCCGTACGCTTGGACCCGATGTCGAAGGTCCCCGCCACCCGCCCCGAGCACGTCCTGTTCGTGCACGCCCACCCCGACGACGAGACGCTCGCGTCCGGGGGGACGATCGCCACCCTGCTCGAACTCGGCGCCGACGTCACCGTGCTGACCGCGACCCGGGGGGAGCGCGGCGAGATGCTCACGCCCGAGCTGGCACCGCTGTACGGCGACGGCCCGCGCGTCGCCGCCCACCGCGAGACCGAGATCGCGGGTGCACTGGCCGCCCTCGGCGCACCGCGGCACCTGTGGCTCGGGGGACCGGGCGCCCGTCCGACCGACCTGCCCGAGCGGCGCTACACCGACTCCGGGATGCAGTGGGGCCCCGACGGCCGGGCGATCGCCGCCGACGATGCCCCCGCCGACTCGCTCACCGCCGCCGACCTCGGCGAGGTCGTGGACGACATCCGCGCGGCGATCCGCTCGACCGGAGCCGACGCCGTGGTGAGCTACGCCGATGACGGCGGCTACGGGCACCCGGACCACGTCCGTGTCCACCACGCCGCGCGGTACGCCGCGAAGGCCGAGGAACTGCCGTTCTCGATGATCGTCGACCCCGCCACCACCGAGGCCGACGTCACGGTCGACGTCGTGCCGGTGCGGGCGAAGCTCCGTGCCGCGGTGGAGCAGTACCGCTCGCAGGTCACGGTCGACCCGGCCGACCCCGCCGACCCGACCGCCCTGTCGTGGGTGATGCCGCACGGCGCCCGCCACCACGCGCCCGCGACCGAGGCGTTCCGGTACGCCGAAGCCCCCGCGGCACCGGCACCGCAGACCTACGCCGAGATGTCCGGCCAGGGCAAGGCCGCGGCGGTCGTCGTGTCCCTCGTGCTCGGCCTGATCGCCGGTGGCCTCGGGACCGTCACCCACCAGCAGACCCTCGGCGCCGTCCCGATCGGCATGGTGCTCACCACCCTCATCGTGGTCGGCCTGACGGTCGGGATCCGGCTGCTCTACCGCTCACGGGCGATGGTCGCGGCCGTCGGCATCGGGATCATCGTCGCGACGCAGGTGCTCGTGTCCGTCGGCGGGCAGAGCTCACCCCTCGTGCTCGCGAACCCGGCCGGGTACGTGTGGACGTTCGCGCCCGCCGTGATCGCAGCGCTGGTGCTCGCGTGGCCGGACCTCTCCGGGGTGCGGGCCGCTGCCGCCGAAGCGCGTGCGCGTGACGCGGGACCGTCCGACGGCTCCGACGACGCGGCGCGGTCAGGGGCGACCGCCCGCCACGAGTAGACTCGGGAGCGCTCAGTCCGAAGGGAGCACCCGAACCGTGACGTACGTGATCGCCCAGCCCTGTGTCGACGTCAAGGACCGCGCCTGCATCGATGAATGCCCGGTCGACTGCATCTACGAGGGTGACCGGTCGCTGTACATCCACCCCGACGAGTGCGTCGACTGCGGTGCGTGCGAGCCGGTGTGCCCCGTCGAGGCGATCTACTACGAGGACGACCTCCCCGACCAGTGGGCCGACTACTACAAGGCCAACGTCGAGTTCTTCGACGAGGTCGGTTCCCCCGGTGGCGCGGCCAAGGTCGGTGTGATCCACAAGGACCACCCGGTCGTCATGGCCGAACCGCCCCGCGGCTAGGAGCACGCACGTGGCGCTCGACCTCCCCGACTTCCCCTGGGACCAGCTGGTCCCGTTCAAGCAGCAGGCCGCAGCACACGAGGGCGGCATCGTCGACCTCAGCGTCGGCTCGCCCGTCGACCCGACGCCCGCGGTCATCCGCACCGCGCTGGCCGAGGCGACCGACGCGCACGCCTACCCGCAGGTGGCCGGCACCCCGGCCCTGCGTGAGGCGATCGCCGAGTGGTACGGGCGGCGCCACGGCGTGCAGCTGACCGAGGCGAACACCCTGCCGACGATCGGCTCGAAGGAGTTCATCGCCGGGCTGGCCCTCTGGCTCGGCATCGGTCGCGGTGACACCGTCGTGTTCCCGGCAGCCGCCTACCCGACGTACGAGCTCGGCGCAGCCCTCGTCGGTGCGGACGCCCTCGCCTCGGACGACCCGGCCTCGTGGCCGACCACCACGAAGCTGGTCTGGCTGAACTCGCCCGGCAACCCGGACGGGCGGGTGCTCTCCGTCGAGGACCTCCGTGCCGCAGTGGCCCGTGCGCGCGAGCTCGGCGCCGTGATCGTCGGCGACGAGTGCTACGCCGAGCTCGGCTGGGACGCCCCGTACGACAGCGCGCCCACCCCGACGATCCTCGACCCGCGCGTCGTCGGTGACTCGCTCGACGGCGTCCTCAGCGTGTACTCCCTGTCCAAGCAGTCGAACCTCGCCGGCTACCGCGCGGCGTTCGTCGCCGGTGACGCCGCGATCCTCGCCGACGTGCTCGCCGTCCGGAAGCACACCGGCATGATGCCGCCGCTGCCCGTCCAGCACGCGATGATCGTCGCCCTCGCCGACCAGACCCACGTGCAGCAGCAGAAGGCCCGTTACCGCGCCCGGCGGAACATGCTCCGACGGGCACTCGAAGGTGCCGGGTTCCGGGTCGACCACAGCGAGGCCGGCCTCTACCTCTGGGCGACGCGGGGCGAACCGGCACTCGACACGGTGGCGTGGCTGGCCGAGCGCGGGATCCTCGTCGCGCCCGGCACCTTCTACGGCACCGCGGGGGAGCAGCACGTCCGGGTGGCCCTCACGGCGACCGACGAGCGCATCGCGGCGGCGGCGCAACGACTGGCGAGCGGACGCCGTCTGCAGGGCGCCTGACGGACCTGCACCGCGCCTCCAGGCAGTCTTCTGCTGGGAGCGCAATCCGTGGTTCCCACCAAGTCCCGAGCATCCGGGTGTGCACGAGCGACAGACGGCGCGATTAGGCTGTCATCGTGACTGACACTGCCAATGACGCTCAGAAGACGGCCACACCGCCCACCACGCCCGTCCCCGTGAGTCCCGCCGCCGAGCAGACGACGGAGACCGCGACGCTGACGTACCCGGGCGGCACGGCGGAGTTCCCGATCCTGCCGAGCGTCGACGGCGCGTCCACCGTCGACATCTCGACGTTCAAGAAGCAGACCGGGATGAACACGCTCGACTACGGGTTCGTGAACACCGGATCGACCAAGAGCGCGATCACCTACATCGACGGCGACCAGGGGATCCTGCGATACCGGGGCTACCCGATCGACCAGGTCGCGTCGAACTGCACCTTCTTGGAGGTGGCCTGGCTCCTCATCTACGGCGAGCTGCCGTCCGAGTCCGAGCTCGCCTCGTTCGACGCGCGGATCCGCCGCCACACGCTGCTCCACGAAGACCTCCGTCGCCTGTTCGACGCCCTGCCGCACTCGGCGCACCCGATGTCGGTCCTCTCCAGCGCGGTCAGCGCCCTGTCGACCTACTACGAGGACGACATGGACGTCGACGACCCCGAGAAGGTCGAGCTCCAGACCGTCCGGCTCCTCGCCAAGCTCCCGGTGATCGCCGCGTACGCGCACAAGAAGTCCATCGGGCAGGCGTTCCTGTACCCGGACAACGGTCTGTCGTTCGTCGACAACTTCCTGCGCCTGAACTTCGGCACCATGGCCGAGACCTACCAGCCGAACCCGGTGCTCTCCAAGGCCCTCGACCGCCTGCTCATCCTGCACGAGGACCACGAGCAGAACGCCTCCACGGCGACGGTCCGCCTGGTCGGGTCGACGAAGGCGAACATGTTCGCGTCGATCTCCGCGGGCATCAATGCCTTGTACGGTCCGCTGCACGGCGGTGCGAACGAAGCCGTCCTCGAGATGCTGCAGCAGATCAAGGACTCCGGCGAACCCGTGCAGCGCTTCGTCGAGCGGGTGAAGAACAAGGAGCGCGGCGTGAAGCTCATGGGCTTCGGGCACCGCGTCTACAAGAACTACGACCCGCGCGCGAAGCTCGTGAAGGAGTCCGCCGACGAGGTCCTCGAGTCCCTCGGCGTCCAGGACGACCTGCTCGACATCGCGAAGGAGCTCGAGCAGATCGCGCTCTCCGACCAGTACTTCATCGACCGCAAGCTCTACCCGAACGTCGACTTCTACACGGGCATCATCTACAAGGCGATGGGCTTCCCGCCGCGCATGTTCACGGTCCTGTTCGCGATCGGTCGTCTGCCGGGGTGGATCGCCCAGTGGCGCGAGCTGAACAACGACCCGCTCAACAAGATCGGGCGCCCGCAGCAGCTCTACGTGGGCCACCCGGAGCGTGACCTGCCCGCTCGCTGAGCCAGCGCCCTCGACGCAGCACGCGGAGGCCCGGAGCCCGTCCACCGGACGGACCCCGGGCCTCCCGTCTGTCTGCTGCCTGCCTGCCCGGGGCGCCCGAGAGCGCGCGCGCACCGCCCGTTGTCGCGAGTGGCTTCTCGCGAACGGGCGAAATGCCGGGATGTGCGCGCTGCGCACCCCGTTCTTCTGCCCGCTCGCGGGGTCCGCGTGCTGGTTCTCGCCCGAGCTCGGCGCACGCGCGGCGAGCGGGCGCAAGCGCGTGGTCGTGCGGAGGTGCACCCAGAGGTTCCGCCCGCTCGTGGGGGCGGGCGCGGGTTGCTCGGCCAGCGGTCGATGGCCCGCGGCGAGCGGGCGCAAGTGCGGGGTCGTGCGAAGGTGCACCCAGAGGTTCCGCCCGCTCGTGGGGGCGGGCGCGCGGGCGGACCGGGCGGGCGGGCGGACCGGGCGGGCGGAAGTGCGGGGTCGTGCGAAGGTGCCCCCAGGGGTTCCGCCCGCTCGCGGGAGGCGGGCGCGTGCTGGTGCTCGCCCAGCGGACGGTGCGCCCGCGTCGAGCGGGCGGAAGTGCTCGGTCGTGCGGAGATGCACCGCGGCACTTCGCCCGTTCGCGGAAACGGGCGAGCGGGCAAGCGGGCGAGCGGCCCGGGCGGGCGCGACGGGCATGGCGACGGACTCCAGGCCCACGCGTCTCGTGGACGTCCTCCCGGGGGCCACACACGGCGCGCCCGACCCGACGCGGCGCAGTCAGTCGCGCGCTGCGGACCCCCGCGAGTCCGCCGGGGCGGCCGGGTACCGGCGGACCGGCACCGGGTCCTGCTGGTGACCGCCTGGAGGCACGGTGCCGGTCTCGTGGACCGGCTGCGCGCCTCCAGGCGGCTCGCTCACGCGTGGAGCGCGGTGTTGAGCTGGATGCCCTGTCCCTGGCGCTGGAGCGCCTCGACGGCGCCGGAGAGGGAGTTGCGGCGGAAGAGGACGTTCGGGGCGCCCGAGAGCTCGGCGGCCTTGACCGTCTTCGGGGTGCCGTCCGGGTTCGGGGCGGCGCCGACGAGGATCACCTTCGTGCCGGCCGTGACGTAGAGGCCGGCCTCGATGACGGAGTCGTCCCCGAGCGAGATGCCGAGGCCGGCGTTCGCACCGAGGAGGGCGCGCTCGCCGAGGGACACCCGGTGCGTGCCGCCGCCGGACAGCGTGCCCATGATGGACGCGCCGCCGCCGATGTCGGTGCCGTTGCCGACGACGACACCCTGGGACACGCGGCCCTCGATCATCGCGTCGCCGAGCGTGCCGGCGTTGAAGTTGACGAAGCCCTCGTGCATCACGGTCGTGCCCGGGGCGAGGTGCGCGCCGAGGCGGACGCGGTTGGCGTCGCCGATGCGGACCCGGTCCGGCACGACGTAGTCGACCAGGCGCGGGAACTTGTCGATCGCGTGCACGGCGATGCCGGCGCGCTGCAGCCCCGGACGGAGGCGCGTGAGGCTGTCGGGGTGGACCGGGCCGGCGTTCGTCCACGCGACGATCGGCAGGTGCGCGAAGACCCCGTCGAGGTTCACCTCGTTCGGGCGGACGTGCAGGTGGCTGAGGAGGTGCAGCCGGAGGTAGGCGTCCGGCGTGCTGGCCGGGGCGTCGTCGATCGCGATCTCCGTCGTGACCGCCTCGATCCGGACGTCTCGGCGCGGGTCGTCGCCGACGTGCGCGCGGAGGTCGGCGGGGAAGGCGGCGTCGGCGGGGCGGGCGCCGAGGTGCGTCTCCGGGTACCAGGTGTCGAGCGTCGTGCCGTCGGCGGCGATCGTCGCGAGGCCGTGGCCCCAGGCGTGGGTCTGTGCGGTCGTGTCGGTCACCGGACCAGGGTACCGATGCGGTGGACCGGGCCGCCGTCCGTCCGGACGGGTGCTGCGGGGCCGCACCGTGCCTCCAGGCGGTGGCACGCGCCAGCCCGTCGCAAGGGGCTGCCGATAGGGTGACCGCATGCCGGAGCAGCTCGACCTCACCGCCTCGTCCATCGACATCACCCGTGCCATCTGCGACATCGAGTCGGTGTCCGGGAACGAAGGGCCGCTCGCCGACGCGATCGAAGCGGCCCTGTCGCCGCTCGCGCACCTCGAGGTGATCCGCGACGGTGACGCGATCGTCGCGCGCACGAACCTCGGTCGTGACCGCCGCGTCGTGATCGCCGGCCACATCGACACCGTCCCGCTCAACGGCAACCTGCCGACCGAGTTCCGCACCGCCGAGGACGGCACCGAGATCCTCTGGGGCCGCGGCACGGTCGACATGAAGGGCGGCTGCGCCGTCCAGCTCAAGCTCGCGTACGACCTGGTCGCGCCGACCGTCGACGTGACCTGGGTCTTCTACGACCACGAGGAGGTGAGCGACGCCCTCAACGGCCTCGGCCGGCTGGCCCGCACCCGCCCCGAGCTCCTCGCCGGCGACTTCGCCATCCTCGGTGAACCGTCCGGCGCCCAGATCGAGGGCGGCTGCAACGGCAACCTCCGCGCCGAGATCCGCACGTACGGCAAGCGGTCGCACAGCGCCCGCAGCTGGATCGGCGACAACGCCATCCACAAGACGGCACCGATCCTGGCGACCCTCGCCGCGTACGAGCCCCGCACCGTCACCGTGGACGGCCTCGAGTACCGCGAGGGCCTCAATGCTGTCGGCATCAGCGGCGGGATCGCCGGCAACGTCATCCCGGACGAGGCGATGGTGCACGTGAACTACCGGTTCGCACCCTCACGGAGCGCCGACGAAGCCGTCGCCCACATCCGCGAGCTCTTCGACGGGTACGACGTGCAGATCGTCGACCTCGCCGCCGGTGCCCGCCCCGGTCTCGACGCCGCGCTGGCCCAGGACTTCGTCGCCGCCGTCGGTGGCCCGGCGCCCCGGCCGAAGTACGGCTGGACCGACGTCGCCCGCTTCTCGGCGCTCGGGGTCCCCGCGGTCAACTACGGTCCCGGCGAGCCGGTGTTCGCCCACCACGACGACGAGCAGGTCCCCGTCGACCAGATCACCTCGGTCGAGGACGGTCTGCGTCGGTGGCTGACGGCCTGACCACGGCCGGGTCCACCCGGCTGAACCCCACTCGAGCTCAGTGGCGTGCGCGCTACCGGCTCGTGCCGTGGTGGGTGCGGATCACGGTCGTGTACGTGCTCGCACGGGTCGTCACAGGCGTGATGCTCTCGGCGTTCGCGAGTGTGCAGGCCGCGAACTCGTTCACCGCCCAGCACCCGTCGTACCTGTCGTTCGCCTCGATCTGGGACGGCGCCTGGTACCGCGTGATCGCCGCGAACGGGTACCCGTCGACGCTGCCGATCGACGCCTCCGGGCACGTCACCGAGAACGCGTGGGCGTTCATGCCCGCGTACCCCTTCCTGGTCCGTGGCCTGATGGCGATCAGCGGGGCGTCGTTCGAGTTCGTCGCGGTGTCCGTGTCGCTCCTCGCCGGGTGGGGTGCTGCGCTGGTGTTCCGGCGGCTGATGGGGAAGTTCCTCGACCCGGCCCGTGCCACGTTCGCCACGGTCCTGTTCTGCGTCGCGCCGGTGTCCGCGATGTTCCAGGTCGCGTACGCCGAGTCGATGGGGTTGTTCCTGCTCCTCGTCGCACTCCTCCTGATGGTCGAACGGCGCTGGTGGACGATGCTGCCGGTCGTCCTGCTGCTCGGGATGACCCGGCCGACGGGGCTCGCGTTCGCGCTCCTCGTCGTGCTGTTCCTGGCGGCGTGGTTCGTCCGGCCTGCCTGGGTCCGCGCGTCGGAGCCGCTCACCGTGCGGACGGCCGTGCCACCCGCCGTGGTCGCCGTCGTGTCCGGACTGGTCGGCCTGGCCTGGCCCGCCATCGCCTGGGCGGTCACCGGTGTGCCGAAGGCCTACACGGACACCGAGCTGGCCTGGCGGTCGTCGTACATCGGCTGGAAGGAACTCGTGCCCTTCGCACCGTGGGTGCAGGGGTTCGGGTGGTGGTTCCAGCAGCCGGCGGGCGGGATCCTCCTCGCCGTGGTCGTCATCGGCTTCGCCGGGTTCGTGTTCATGCCCGCGGCACGTCGGATCGGGCTCGAGCTGCGACTCTGGGGAGTCGCCTACCTCGTGTACCTGCTGGCGGTGTTCTTCCCGCAGTCGAGCACGTGGCGCATCCTGCTGCCGATCGCGCCGCTGCTCGGGATCGTGGCACTCCCGAGGTCACGGGTCTACCGGGTGGCCGTCGTGGTGGTGTGCCTGGCGCTGCAGTGGGTGTGGCTCTCCTACTGCTGGTGGGTCGACGGCTACGACTGGACGCCGCCGTGATCGGAGCGGCCGTGGCCGTCACCGTCGGCGTCCCCGTCACCTTCGGCGTCGCCGTCGCTCACTGAGGGAACGGGCGTTCCGTCGCCGGGCCGCCACCCCGCTGCGGCCGTGACCATGGCGTTGACCGTCGCGATGAACGGCACCGCGAAGAACGCCCCGACCACGCCCGCGATCGTCGTGCCCGCGGTCACCCCGAGCACCACGCCGAGCGGGTGCACCTTCACGGCGGTCCCGGTCAGGAACGGGTGCAGCACGTGGCTCTCGAGCTGTTGCACGAGGACGACCACGCCGAGCATGATCAGCGCCGTCACCCAGCCGTTGAACACCAGCGCGATGATGACCGCCACGACACCGGCCACGATCGCCCCGACGACGGGCACGAACGCGCCGAGGAAGACGATCACGCCGATCGGGATCGCCAGCGGGATCTGCAGGATGAGCGCACCGATCACGACGCCCAGCGCATCGGTGACCGCGACGAGCAGCTGGATGCGGATGAAGCTCGTCAGGGTCTTCCAGCCGGCGCGCCCGGCGACGTCGATCCGCGGACGGGCACGGCGCGGGAACAGCCGGACCACCCACGCCCAGATGCGCGGACCGTCGATGAGCACGAACAGGGTCGTGAACACGATGATGAAGAGGCCCTCGAAGGCGTGCACGGCGCCGGACCCGGCGGCCTGGAACCCGGACAGGATCGACGACGCGTGCGCCTGGACGTAATCGACGCCGTCGGACACCCACCGGTTCACGTCCGTCGCCGTGATGCCGAACGGTTGGCTGTCGAGCAGCGACTGCAGCGAGCGGATGTTGTGGTGCAGTCGGCGTTCGAGGGACGGCAGGTCGTACCGGATCTGCGCGGTGACGATCAGGGCCAGTCCGCCGATCGCCAGGACGATGGCCACGAAGCACGACAGCACCGCGGTCCACTTCGGCCAGCGGTGCCGCTGCAGGAAGGCGGACATCGGAGCGAGCAGCGCGCAGACGAGCAGCGCGATGAGGAACGGCACCACGATGTCCTGCAGCAGGACGACCAGGGCGATGACGATCGCGAGCACCGCACCGACGACGAGCAGCCGCCAAGAGAACGCCCCCGCGACGCGCATCCCGACCGGCACCGCGTCCTCGGCCGGCCCGTCGATCGAGGTCGGATGACGCGTGGAGCGGATGTACGGCATCCGCAAAGGTTAGGAATCCGAGCCGCGAGAACGTCGCGATTCACGCCCCCCAACCTGGGCAGTTTCGCAGTTGCCCCATCGATACGAGATAATGGGCGTGCATGTACTGCGCGAAAGGGGACATCTGATGGCAGCCATGAAGCCGAGGACCGGTGACGGGCCGATGGAGGCTGTTAAGGAGGGTCGACTCATCATCGTGCGGGTTCCGCTCGAAGGTGGAGGCCGCCTGGTCGTCTCGGTCAACGATGCCGAGGCGAAGGAACTCCACGACGCACTCGCCGAGGTCGTCTCGGCCTAGTACGTCGAAGCACCGAACGGAAGGCCCGGAACGCGTACGTTCCGGGCCTTCCGCCATTCCTGCCGGTGTCGGTGCGGCAGGGCATGATGGCGAGCGTGCCGAGGACCCGCCTGCCGATCCGTCGCGTCGAGGAGTACCCACCGGACCCCCTGCCGCGGACCGAGTGGCCGGGGACGCTCCTCCCGGTGCGGCAGCTGCTCGACGACGGTCTCGACCTCGACCCGGTGACCCTGTTCGTCGGCGAGAACGGCGTCGGCAAGTCCACCCTCGTCGAGGCGATCGCGCTCGCCTTCGGCATGGGGCCCGAGGGTGGCTCGACGATGTCCGGGCACTCCACCCGGCCGTCCGAGTCGCAGCTCTGGGAACACCTGGTGCTCGTGCGCGAACCCGGCGCCGCACGCAGCGGCTTCTTCCTGCGCGCCGAGACCATGCACGGCGTGTTCACCTTCCTCGAGCAGCACCCCGGCCGCCGTCCGGAGCCGGTCTTCCACGAGCGCAGCCACGGTGAGTCGTTCCTCGACTTCGTGATCGACCGGTCCGCGTGGCCCGGCCTGTGGATCCTCGACGAGCCCGAGTCCGCGCTGTCGTTCTCCGGCTGCCTCGCGCTGATCGGCCTGCTCCAGTCGATCGTCGAGAGCGGCGTCGGGCAGGTCATCCTGTCGACGCACTCACCCGTGCTCGCGGCGTTCCCGGGCGCGACCATCCACGAGGTGGGGGAGTGGGGCCTCCGTCGCACCGACTGGGGCGACCTCGGCCTGGTGCGGCACCAGCGCTCGTTCCTCGAGGCGCCGGAGCGGTACCTGCGACACCTGGGCTGCGGCTAGGCGGACACCTTCGTCATCTGCAGCAGCCCGTCGCCCGCCGGCGAGAGGGAGCTGATGACCGCACCCGAGGTGGACACCTCGGTGAGGAGGAGTCGGAAGTCCGTCGTCGCACGATCCCGCTTCACCGGGTCGGCCACGCGTCCGCGCCAGAGCGCGTGCGGGACCAGCACGGTGCCGCCGAGACGTGCGAGCCGGAGTCCGTGCTCGACGTACTCGATGACGTGCTCGGGATCGGCGTCGACGAGGACGACGTCGTACGACGCCTCGTTCATGCGGGGGAGGACCTGGTTCGCCCGGCCCGGGATCAGCCGGATGCGCGCGGGGGCGGACCCGGCGGCGATGTACGCGTCGCGGGCGTACTGCTGGTGGTCCACCTCGATGTCGATGGTGGTGAGGGTGGCGGTGGGGGCGCCGCCGAGCAGGTACAGGCCCGACACGCCCAGTCCGGTGCCGATCTCGATCATGCTCGTCGCCCGCGACGCGGCGGCGATGACGCCGATCTGCGCGCCGATGGCGGGGGAGATCGCTTCGACCCCGAGCTCGAGGGAGTGCTCACGCGCTCGGGCGATCACCTCGGACTCCGAGACGAGGTCCTCGGCGAACTTCCAGTTCGACTCTTTCTCTGACACGCACACTCCGTTCGGGTGACAACTCTACGGGTGTCGTGCGGCGTGGACGGGTTACGCTCGTACCGTGTTCGACGGCTTCGAGAAGTTCCTGGTGATCGGGATCATCGGCGTCCTCCTGCTCGGACCGCAGCGGCTCCCGATGTACGCCCAGAAGCTCGCCGAGTTCGTGAAGGCCGTCCGTCGCTTCGCCGACACCGCGAAGGACCGGATGCGCGAGGAGATGGGCCCCGAGTTCGACGAGGTCGACTGGCAGAAGCTCGACCCGCGGCAGTACGACCCCCGTCGGATCATCCGCGACGCGCTGCTCGACTCCGGTGGCAGTGCGGCCGCGGTGCAGACCGCCCAGGTCACCGCGTCGAAGGTGCGCGCGACGGCACCGGTGGTGCCGCTCGCCGTCGGCGAGGCCGCACCGTTCGACGCCGAGGCGACCTGACGCCCGCAAACCTGACCGGATGACGGACTGGAGGCGCGGTGCCCGCTGGCACCGCGCCTCCAGTCCGTTGGTGGTGCGGACTCCTGCCGGTGGCGGCTACCGCAGGTCGGCCAGGAAGCGGTCCGTCCAGGCGAGCGCCGGTGCACTCGGGACGGAGCTGCACGTGGACGACGCCGTGGTCGAGGCGCACGGGGTGTCCCGGTCGAGCGACCAGTAGTGGATCCCCGCCAGCCCGTTCGCCTTCGCGTAGGCGGACAGCGTGTCGACGTCGGCGAGGGTGAACACCTCGTCGGAGGCGTCGTTCACGCCGATCATCGGCGTGACCTCGATCTTCGCCGGCGCGATGCCGTACGTGTGCTCGAGGTTGGTGACGGCCTGGATGGAGGACTTCCCCATCTCGCAGGTCGACCCGGACAGGACGCAGTTCGCGGCGGTGGCGCGGCCGAAGTCCATCGTCATGAGGTTGACGGTGTAGTTCGTCAGGCTCGACGCCTTGATGGCCTTCACCGTGGCGTCACCCGTGCTGTTGAGGCCGCCGAAGCTCCCGTCGCTGGCGGCCAGGGTCGCGAGGGTGAACGAGAAGCGCAGCCCCGGGTACTTGGTCTGCGCGAGTGCTGCGGCGTTGACGAGGTTCTGCACGTCGGCGGCGGACTGTCCGCTCTCGATGTCGAAGTCGACGCCGATCATGTGCGGGGTCGCGTAGCGGGCGATGAACGACTGCAGCGCGGTGCCGGAGCACGTGAAGGAGCCTGCTGCTCCGCCGGTGCTGACGATGTAGTCCACCCCGGCGGCGTCGAGCTTCGGGATGTTGGCGCTCGCGAAGGCATCCGCGGCGACACCGCCCCAGTTCTCGCTGCCGCAGGTGCCCGTCGCGAAGGCGAGGGTGATCGCCTTGAGGCCGGGCTCCCGGCTGGACACGAGACTGCTCGAGGAGCCGACGACGGGGATCCGGGTGCCGGTGACGGCGGTGTTCATGACGTTCGTGTTCCAGTCGAGGTTCACGGTGACGTCCTTGTACGGGCTGAACACGAGCCCGCTCGCCGTGCCGCCGCTCCCGCCGCCCGGGGGCGTCGTCCCACCTCCGGTGCCGCCACCGGTCCCGCCGCCGGTGCCCCCGCCCGTGCTGCTGCCGGTGCACGCTCCGGTCGAGGTCCACGGCTGCCCGCTCCCCGTCGCCCCCGAGTGCGTCGCGGGGTCGTCGCCCTGCGTCCACCAGTTCGCGCGGTAGTTCGCGCCGTTCTCACTGACCGTGGCGCCGCCGGTGTACGCGGTGCTGGCGCTCCAGGCGGTCGCACACGACGGGGTCGCGGCGAGTGCTGGTGCTGCGGCGAGTGATCCCCCTGCGATCGTCGCCACGACGGCGGCCACGAGGCCGATCCGTACCCGGGTGTTCTTGTTCACACGGTTCTCCTGTCCTCAGCCGGACGTCGTCGTCCGGCGGGTGGAACCCCTGCGACCTGATTTCGCAGGAGCATTGTGGAATACCCCTGCATATTGCTCCCAGGTGGAACGACCTGTCCATGAAAGGACGTACAGACAGTCGTTCCTTGCCCCGGGCCGCGGCTGCCGGCCTGTTCAGTCCCGGGTCGCGACGATCGTGAAGGTGGTCGGCAGCCGCTCCCGATCGGACGCCGGCCAGGCCCAGGACCCGTAGCCGGTGTCCTCCATCCGCGGGCTGAACCGCCACGGCAGCGTCCGGCCCTCGTCGAGCCGACGCAACCGGAGCCCCGCGCCGACGAGCGCGTTCACGATCTCGGACAGCGGGTGTGGCCACTCGAACGTCCGGGTGTTCGCCACGGTGCCCTCGCCCGTGTAGGTGCCGGCGTCGTCCCACTGCTGAGCAGTGCCGTCCGGGAAGTACCGGTACCGGGTGACGAGCTCGTCGGCGGACTCGTCGAGGGCGTACAGCGCCGGGTGGCCGTCGCGGATGAAGAACACGCCACCGGGCCGGAGGAGTGCGGCGACCTGCGCGGCCCACCGGTCGAGGTCGTCGAGCCAGCAGATCGTGCCGATGCTCGTGTAGACGACGTCGAAGTCACCGACCACGGCCGCCCGGGCGTCGAGGACGTCCGTCTCGACCCAGGTGACCTCGAGACCGAGCCCCTCGGCGAGTGTGGCCGCGGAGGCCAGCGCCGCCGGGGAGAAGTCGACGCCGGTGACCCGGGCTCCCTCACGGGCGAGGGAGACGGTGTCGGTACCGATGTGGCACTGCAGGTGGCAGACGTCGAGCCCGGCGAGGGACCCGTCGGGGAGCCACGGCGTCAGCACCGGGAGGTCGTCGCGGACCACGGCCGAGCGGTGGTCCGGGTCCGTCAGCGCGTCGATCTCGTACGCACCCTCGTGGATCGGCACCCGGTCGTCCCAGTTGGCGCGGTTGGTGTCGCGGGCGTGTTCCCAGTCGACGTCGACGTGATCCATGCTCATGGCTCGACCCTACCGATGGCCGCCACGCACCCGGGAGCGGGCCCGGGGCGAGGCGCGCGGGTCAGGACAGCGACAGCCCGAGCTTCCGCCCCGCGAGCCCCCGGCCCATCGTGGTGATCCGGTCCGCGATCGCCGACAGGGCCACGGCCGCGGGATCGGACGGTGCGCCGAGCACCACCGGGACACCGGCGTCGCCGCCCTCGCGGAGCGGCACGGACAGCGGCACGCTGCCGAGCACCGGCACGGGGTCGTCCTGCCCCCGGGACAGCCGCGCGGCGGTCTCCGCCCCGCCGCCCTCGCCGAAGAGGTGCAGCACGGAACCGTCGGCCTGCACGAGGCCCGCCATGTTCTCGATCACACCGATCACCCGCTGTCCGGTCTGCCGCGCGACGATCCCGCTCCGCTCCGCCACGTCGGCGGCCGCCGCCTGCGGGGTGGTCACGACGAGCACCTCGGCGTGGGGGAGCAGCTGGCCGACCGAGATCGCCACGTCGCCGGTGCCGGGCGGCAGGTCGAGCAGGAGCACGTCGAGGTCGCCGAAGTACACGTCGGTGAGGAACTGCGACACCGTGCGGTGCAGCATCGGCCCCCGCCAGGACACCGCGGTGGAGACGTCGTCAACGAACATGCCGATCGACACGACCTTCACGTCGTGGGCGACCGGCGGCAGGATCATGCTGTCCACCCGCGTGGGTCGGGGTGCGACGCCGTTCCCGTCGGTGAGGCCCATCAGCCCGGGGATGCTGAACCCGTGCACGTCGACGTCGACGATGCCGACGCGGAGCCCCCGGGCGGCGAGTGCGGCCGCGAGGTTCGCGGTGACCGTGGACTTGCCGACACCGCCCTTCCCGCTGGTGACCGCGATCACGCGCGTGAGCGAGTCGGCGGTGAACTGGACGCCCGTGGGCCGGCCGGCGCGCAGCCGTTCGGTCAGGGCACGACGCACCGCGGGGTCCATCACGGACACGTCGACTGCCACACTCGACACGCCGTCCACGGAACCGGCGGCGGCGCGCACGTCGCGCTCGATCGTGTCGGCCGCCGGGCACCCGACGATCGTGAGCTGCAGGTCGACGCGCACCGTGCCTCCCGGCTGCACGTCAACGCCGCGGATCATGTCGAGCTCCGTGACGGGCCGACGGATCTCGGGGTCGATGACGCGGCCGAGCGCAGCGCGGACGGCGGCGCCGAGTCGTTCGTCCGCGGCGGCGGCCTCAGCCACGGGTGGCGCTGCCGGGCTCGTCCACGAAGCCGGCGTCGTCCGCGTCGCGCCGGTCGAGCTCCTCGAGCAGCGACCGGATCTCGGCGCGGATGAAGTCCTTCGAGGCCATGTCCCGCATGGCCAGGCGGAGTGCCACCACCTCACGCGCGAGGTACTCGGTGTCGGCGAGGTTCCGTTCCGCGCGCTGCCGGTCCTGCTCGAACTGCACGCGGTCGCGGTCGTCCTGCCGGTTCTGCGCGAGCAGGATCAGCGGGGCGGCGTACGAGGCCTGCAGCGAGAGGACGAGCGTCAGTGCGGTGAAGCCGATCGCGGCCGAGTCGAACTGCCACGACTTCGGCGCGAGGGTGTTGTAGCCCATCCAGACCACACAGAACAGCGTGAGGCCGATGAGGAACCACGGCGTGCCCATGCCCCGTGCGATGCCTTCGGTCGCACGGCCGAACGCGTCCCCGCGACCGGCACGACGTCGGGTGGGGAGGACACGCGTGCGCATGCCCTTCGGGGAGTCGAGGCGCTCTTGACGCTCGAGCCGCTCCTGGCGGTTCTCATCCGTTCGGGCCACGGGTGGTCCTCCTTCCCGTCGTCACGGGCGTCTTGCGCGGGCGTTGGCGTGGGAGCGGTGAGGGTTCCCCCTCGCCCTGACTTCGCCAGTCGTCCGGCAGGACGTGGTCGAGGACATCGTCGATCGTCACCACCCCGACGAGTCGGTGGGCGTCGTCGACCACGGGGACGGACAGCAGGTTGTAGGTCGCCATGATGCGGGTGACCTCGGCGGCGCTCGCATCCACCCGGACCGGTTCGGTCTGCTGGTCGATGAGGGTGCCGAGCCGCTCGTTCGGCGGGTACCGCAGCATCCGCTGGAAGTGCACGAGCCCGAGGAACCGTCCGGTCGGCGGCTCGTAGGGCGGCAGCGTGACGCACACCGCGGCGCCGAGCACCGGGGCCAGTTCGTGGCGGCGGACCAGGGCGAGCCCCTCGGCGACGGTGGCGTCGGCGGACACGATCACCGGCTCGGTCGTCATGAGGCCACCGGCGGTGTCCGGCTCGTACTCGAGGAGCATGCGCACGTCCTGCGCTTCCTCGGGCTCCATGAGCTGCAGGAGGGCTTCACTGCGCTCGTCCGAGAACTGCGCGAGCACGTCGGCCGCGTCGTCCGGCTGCATGTGGTCGAGGACGTCGGCGGCGCGGGCGTCCTCGAGCCGGGTCAGGATCTCGATGCGCTGCTGGTCGGGCATCTCCTCGAGCACGTCGGCGAGACGGTCGTCGGGGAGTTCCTCGGCGACCTCGAACCGGCGTTCCTCGGGCAGGTCGAGCAGGGTCGACGCCAGGTCGGCGGGCAGCAGGTCGGAGTACGCGGCGATGACGTGTTCGGCGGACTGCGCCTCGCCCGGCAGCTCGTCCTCCGTCACCTCGTTCCACGTGGCGAAGGTGGTCGGTCCCTTGCCGAACGGCGACGGCGTCGTCTTCGGCTTCCGGAGGAAGAGCTGCGACACCTCCCAGTCGCCCTGACCGCGGTCCTCGATCGCGACGTCCTCGATGGTGGCGCGGATGCGCTCCTTCTTGATGAGGACCTTGCGGCCGAGCATCTCGGCGATCACCCGCACCTCGCCGCCGCGCTGCTCGAAGCGGCGCATGTTGACCAGCCCGGTGGTGATGACCTGCCCGGCGCCGATCGACGTGATCCGGCCGATGCTGACGAAGATGCGGCGTTTGCCCGGCACCTCGACGATGAGTCCCACGACGTGCGGGGCGTCGACACGGCGGTACACGACGAGCACGTCCCGCACCCTGCCGACGCGGTCGCCCGCGGGGTCGAAGACGGAGCACCCGGCGAGGCGGGCGACGAAGACCTTCGTGGCGCTCACCCTGCCCAGCGTAGTCGGTCGCGTGTCCGCGTTCGCCCGCACCGGTCGGCGGCTTCCCTGAGAGTGCACGTGCGATCGCAAGGTGTGCGGTGAATGATGGCTGGGTGAGCAATCAGAGCCCCTTCGCCGGCAGGACCGCCCAGGCCTTCCCGACGCTGCCCAAGGGCGACGTCCTCGGCACCTACGACAGCTACCCCGACGCGCAGCGTGTGGTGGCCAAGCTCGCCGAGGCCGACTTCCCGGTCAACCAGCTCTCGATCGTCGGCAACGACCTCAAGACCGTCGAACGCGTCACCGGCAAGATGACCTACGGTCGGGCCGCGATCGCCGGTGCACTGTCCGGGCTCTGGCTCGGCATCTTCTTCGGCATCGTGCTCACCCTGTTCTCCCCGAGCGCCGGCGGGCTGATCCTCGCCGCCGCCATCATCGGTGCCGCGTTCGGCATGCTCTACGGCATCGTCTCCTTCGCGATCACGAAGCGGCAGCGGGACTTCACGAGCGTCCACCAGGTGCTCGCGACGAACTACCAGATCGTCGTCGCCCCGCAGCTCACCGGGCAGGCCCGTCGGATCCTCGGCGAGGCCGGCATCGCCCCCGCGACGCACTGGAACCCGGGTACGCCGGGTGCGCCCGGAGCGCCGGGCGCAGGCTTCCAGGGGCAGCCGCCGCAGCAGCACTGGCGGCCGGGTCCGCCGAGCGGGCAGCCCGGCCAGTCCGGTCCGTACGGGCAGTCCGGTCCGGCCCAGGGGTCGCCCTACGGTGGGCACGCGACACCCCACAGCCAGCCTGGAGGCACGCAGCAGCCCGGCACGTCGGCCCCGGGCGCGCAGACGGGCGCGCCGCGCTACGGCACGAACGAGGGCCCGCGGTACGGGGAGACCCCGGCGACGGCGCCCGCTCCGGCAGCGCCCGAGGCAGCATCACGCCCCGGCCCCGAGGAGCCGCCGCGCTACGGCGAGCGGGTCGCCGGTGCCACGCCGACGTCCGCGCCCGCCTCGGAGTCGAACTCGTCGGGGTCGAAGGACGCGTCCGACGCGTCGGATCCGTCCGACCGGGCACGCTGAGGCCGTCCGCGTCTGGCCGGTCGGCCGTCCGCGTCTGGCCGGTCCCGTCCGCGTCTGGCCGTCCCGCTCAGGTTCGCCGAGGGGGCGCGACGTGCCGCCTGCTCGACGTCGAGTGGGCGGGAGTGTCCGCCGGGCGGCGTCGAGCGTGACGAATGTCGCCCGCTCGGTGAGGACGAACCGGTCTACAGGACCTTCGAGTAGCAGATCGACAGCGGGGCGCCGGTGTACGGGCCGAAGTTGGCGATGCGGCTGAATCCCTCGCGCTCGTAGAACCCGATGGCCCGCTTCTGCTCGTTGCCCGTCTCGAGCACGAGCGCCGGTGACCCGAGGTCGAGCGCGGCGTCCTCGAGGCGGCGGAGCAGCGCGGTCGAGACCCCGAGGCCGCGGGACTCCGGTCGGACGTACATCCGCTTGATCTCCGTGATGCCGTCCTGCACGATGCGGAGGCCACCGCAGCCGAGCGGTGTGCCGTCCTCGTCCCGCGCCAGGAAGAACACCGCGATCGACTCGGCCGTGGGCTTCTCGCCCGGCTCGGTGTCGCCGCCGTAGGCACGGTCGATCTCCAGCCGCTGGGCGGCACGGAGCCGCTGCGCGTCCGGGGAGTCGAAGTGCTCGACGTCGATCGAGAACACGGCCGGGTCGTTCCGGCCGGTGCTCGGGTTCGGGGTGGGGCTCGTGCTGGGGGAGACCTCGGGCGTCGTCACCCGTTCAGGCTAGCGGCCGGACCGGGCGATCCACCCCTCCACTTCCGAGGGGGTCCGGGGGATGCCGACCGACAGGTTCTCGGCGCCGTCCTCGGTCACGAGGATGTCGTCCTCGATGCGCACGCCGATGCCGCGGAACTCCTCCGGCACGGTGAGGTCGTCCTGCTGGAAGTACAGGCCGGGCTCGATCGTGAAGACCATGCCGGGCTGCACGATGCCGTCGATGTACATCTCGCGGCGGGCCTTCGCGCAGTCGTGCACGTCGAGGCCGAGGTGGTGGCTCGTGCCGTGCACCATGTAGCGACGGTGGAACTGGTTGTCCTGCTCCAGCGACTCTTCGGCGGTGCCGGGCAGGAAGCCCCACTCGGCGGTCTTCCGCGCGATGACCTCCATCGCGGTGGCGTGCACCTGGCGGAAGGTGATGCCGGGCTTCACGATCGCGAACGCGGCGTCGGCGGCCTCGAGCACGGCCTCGTAGACCATGCGCTGCACGTCGGTGAAGGTGCCGCTGACCGGCAGCGTGCGGGTGATGTCGGCCGTGTAGAACGAGTCGACCTCGACGCCGGCGTCGATGAGGATGAGGTCGCCCGGCTGCACGGCACCGTCGTTCCGGGTCCAGTGCAGGATGCAGGCGTGGTGCCCGGAAGCGGCGATCGTGTCGTACCCGACCGTGTTGCCGTCAGCACGGGCACGGCGGTTGAACGTGCCCTCGACGATGCGCTCCCCGCGGGGGTGCGCGAGCACGGCGTCGAAGTCGGCGATGACGTCGTCGAAGCCGGCCTTCGTGGCGTTCACGGCCTTGCGGAGCTCGGCGACCTCGTAGGCGTCCTTCACGAGCCGGAGTTCGGACAGGTCGCGAGCGAGGGCGTCGTCGGTCGCGGGAGCCGCATCGGTCGCAGCCGCACCGCCGACCGGGCTGCCGAGGCGCTCGTCGAGGGAACGGGTGAGATCGGTGTCGGCGTCGCGGACGACGAGTGCCGAGGCGTCGAGCCCGTCGATGACGGCGTCGAACGTGCCGAGGTCGGCGGTCGCGAGCCCGAGGTCGGCAGCGACCTCGTCCAGCGACGGGCGCGGACCGACCCAGAACTCGCCGATCTCCGGGTTCGCGTAGAACTCCTCGGAGTCGCGTCCGGCGGTGGCGCGGAAGTAGAGCGTGGCGTCGTGGCCCGAGCCGTTCGGTGTCATCACGAGCACGGAGCCGACGACGGTGTCGGTGCCCCAACCGGTCAGGTGCGCGAACGTGGAGTGCGGCCGGAACGGGTAGTCGCAGTCGTTCGAGCGGACCTTCGCCTGGCCGGCCGGCACGACGATGGTGCGGCCCGGGTGCAGCTCGGAGATCCGGGCGCGGCGCTCGGCGGCGAACGCTGCCTGCTCGCGGGGGTCGGGCAGCGGCCGGTCGCGGTCGGCCCACTGCGAACCGATGTAGTCCTTGAACGTCGACGACCCGGGGGTCGTGGAACGGTTGCTCGTCGCGCGGGGAGTCGTGTCGGCCATGGACCCATCATCGCACCGCCCGACGGACCGCGGCCTGTGCGGCTCCTCACCTGTGGATAGCATTGTCCCGTGCCCGATCCGTTCATCGACCTGCACGCGCACTCGAGCGTCTCCGACGGCACCGAGCGACCCGCGGACCTCGTCCGAGCGGCAGCAGCCGCCGGGCTGGACGGTGTCGCCCTGACCGACCACGACACGACGGCGGGCTGGTCCGAGGCGGCGGCGACCGTCCGCGACCTGCCGATGACGCTCCTCCCGGGTCTCGAACTGAGCACCCGTGTCGGCCACCGCAGCGTGCACGTGCTCGGGTACCTGGTCGACCCGGACGACCCGGGCCTCGTCGCGGAGACCCTGCGCATCCGCGACGGACGTCTCGCCCGTGCCCGCCGGATGGTCGAGCGCATCGGCCGCGACCACCCGATCACCTGGGACGACGTCCTCGCCCAGTCCACCCGCGGTGCCACGATCGGCCGTCCGCACATCGCCGACGCGCTGGTCGCCCGCGGGCTCGAAGCGGACCGCAGCGCGGCCTTCCGCGGCATCCTGCATCCGGCCTCCGGCTACTACGAACCGCACGAGGCGCCGACACCCCTGCGCGGCGTCGAGCTCATCCGACAGGCCGGCGGCGTGCCCGTGATCGCGCACCCGGCGGCCTCGTCGCGGGGCATCGTGATCGACGAGCCGATGCTCCGCGACCTCGTCGAGGCGGGGCTCGGCGGCCTCGAGGTCGACCACCGCGAGAACCTCGCCCACGGCAAGCGCACCCTGCTCGACTGGGCGACGCGCTACGGCCTGTTCGTCACCGGTTCGAGCGACTACCACGGCACCGGCAAGCCGAACCGCTTCGGCGAACACCGGACGTCGCTCGCGGCGTTCGACGCAATCCGTTCCGAGGCCACCGGCAGCCTGCCCGTGATCGGTGCGGGCTCCCGCCTCACCTGACCCGAGGCCAGCCAGCGCGCGGGAACGAGTCTCGCCCTCAGCGACAGGGCTCGTGGCCGTGGGCCCGAGAACGGTCGTCCAGACCGAGTCTCGGCACGGCCCGGTCCGCCAGTGGGGACGACGAAGGGCCCGCCGCGTCAGCGACGGACCCTTCGGCCTGGAGGTGCTACTCGCCGTCCGACGTGCCCTGCGGTGCCGAGGCGGTCGCCTCGGACGACCCGCTGCCGCTCCCGCGGCGACGGCGCCGACGACGACGCTTCGCCGTCCCGTCAGCCGATTCGCCCTCGGTGGGCGCCGACGCCGGAGCCGCGGACTCGGGTGCCGCAGCCTTCGGGGCGGACTGCTCCGCGCCTCCGGCCCGGCTCCGACTGCGCGAACGCGACGTGGTGCTGCCGCTGCTGGTGCGCGGACGGTCGCTCGTGCGCTTCTCGGCCGGGCCACCGGCGGAGGCGGCGTGTGCCGAGGCGCCCGGGAGGCGACCCTTCGTGCCCGCGGGGATGTCGAGCTCCTCGAACAGGTGGGGCGACGACGAGTAGGTCTCGACGGGCTCGGGGATGCCGAACTCGAGGGCCTTGTCGATCAGCGTCCACTTGTGCAGGTCGTCCCAGTCGACGAACGTGACCGCGATGCCGGTCTTGCCGGCACGGCCGGTGCGACCGGCGCGGTGCAGGTACGTGTCCGGGTCGTCCGGGATGGTGTGGTTGATGACGTGCGTGACGTCGTCCACGTCGATGCCGCGGGCCGCGACGTCGGTGGCGATGAGCACGTCGCGCTTGCCCGCCTTGAACGCCGCCATGGCGCGCTCGCGCTGCTCCTGGTTGAGGTCGCCGTGCACGGCCGCGGCGTTGAACCCGCGGTCCTTGAGCTCTTCGACCAGCTTCGCGGCGGCACGCTTCGTGCGGGTGAAGATCACGGTCTTGCCGCGACCCTCGGCCTGCAGGATGCGGGCGATGACCTCGTCCTTGTCGAGCGAGTGCGCCCGGTAGATGAGGTGCTTGATGTTGGCCTGCATGAGGCCTTCGTCCGGGTCGGTCGCCCGGATGTGCACGGGACGGCTCATGAAGCGGCGGGCGAGCGCGACGATCGGCGCGGGCATCGTCGCCGAGAACAGCATCGTGTGCCGCACGTCGGGGATCGCCTGGAAGATGCGCTCGATGTCCGACAGGAAGCCCAGGTCGAGCATGCGGTCGGCCTCGTCGAGGACCACTTCCTGCACGTGGGAGAGGTCGAGCATGCGCTGCCGCTGCAGGTCGATCAGGCGGCCCGGGGTGCCGACGACGATCTGCGCGCCGGCCTTGAGCTGCTCGATCTGGCCCTCGTACGCCTTGCCGCCGTAGATCGACACGATGGCCGTCGGGCGGTTCGAGGCAGCCAGCTCGAGGTCCTCGGTGACCTGCACCGCGAGCTCGCGGGTGGGGACGACCACGAGGGCCTTCACACCGGGCTCCGGCGCGGCACCGAGCCGCTGGATGAGGGGGAGACCGAAGCCGAAGGTCTTGCCGGTCCCCGTCTTGGCCTGACCGATGATGTCCTGGCCGGTGAGGGCGAGCGGGATCGTCTGCTCCTGGATCGGGAAGGGCTCGATGATGCCCTTGCCGGCGAGCGCATCGACGATGTCCTGCTCGATGTTGAGGTCTGAGAAAGTCAAAGAATCACCTTAGTTCTGGTGGAAGTCCGGACCAGTCTACCGACGGGCCGGTCCGGCGTGGGTGCAGGGTGCTTCCCGCTATGCTCTTCGGGTGGTGTCGTGGTGGAACCGGAAGCGCGCTGCGCAGCTCGCTGCCGCGTGGCTCGCGTCGCGCAACCCGCGGAAGGACTCGGTCGAGCGCCTGCAGCTCGACGACGTCAGCCCCGAGCTCGATGTGTACCTCGGGCAGGCCGCGTACCTGCAGCTCTCCCTCTACGAGACGATGGGCCGCGCCGGCGCCTCCGCCCCGACGCTCTCCGGCCGTCTGGTGACCGGGGTCCTCGCGACCACGGCGCTCGAACGGCACCGGACGATCGTCGGCGAGATCGAGCGGACCGGCGGCGACCCGGCTGCGCTGATGGCCCCGCACCGCGAAGCGATCGACCTCTTCCTCGAGCGCACGAGCGGCGCCGACTGGTACGAGTCGATGCTCACCGGCTACGTGACGGCGGGCATCCTCAACGACCTGTTCGGCAGTCTGCTCCGGTCGCTGCCGGCCGACGTGCGGGGACGGCTGAAGAACGTGTTCGACGCGCGGGAAGAAGCCGCCGTGGTCGAGGAACTGACCGCTCGCATCGAAGAGGAGCCGCAGGTCGGCTCGCGGCTGGCGATGTGGGGCCGGCGCCTGGTGGGGGACACCCTGCTGGTGGCCCGGTCGGCGCTCGCGTCGCACGCCCGCGAGGACCAGGAGCGGCTCGAGCCGGTCTGGACCGAGCTCATCGCCGCGCACACCAGGCGGATGGACGCCCTCGGGCTGACCGCCTGAGCAGCCGTCCGACGGGCTGGGTCAGGCGCCCTGGGCCTTGACCTGCTCGTAGTACGCCGCGTCCGCTGCCGTCCGGCGCCGGCCGAGGACCCACTCGGCGACGAGTGCGACCACACCGGAGCCGACGAGGGCGACGACCCAGATCCAGGTGCCGTCGTACTTCCAGCCCGCCCACGTCAGCGCTTCCCAGAGGACCGCGGCGACGATGCCGCCGACCGCCGGTCCGAGCAGGGACCCGCGGGTCGACCGCCAGGGCAGGACCACGTGTGCGATCGCCCCGGCGATCAGGCCGCCGAGGACGACGAAGAGCAGTTCCACGTCGTCAGGCGACGAAGCCGATGCGACGCGACTCCTCGGCGCCGACCTCGACGTAGGCGAGCGACCCGACGGGGACGATGAACCGACGGCCCTTCTCGTCCTGGAGCGACAGGTGCGTCGACTTCGCGGCGAGCGCTTCCGACACGGCCTTCTCGATCTCGTCAGCGGTCTGAGCGGTCTCGAACGCGATCTCGCGGGGGCTGTTGGTGATGCCGATCTTGATGTCCACGAGCACAGCGTATCCGAGCGGTGCAGGGCACCTCCGGACGTTCGCCGCAGGCGCACTGCGCGGGCGTCCGGATGCGCGTCCGGTGCCCGCCGGGCGGCTTCCCACGGCACGGTCGCCGGTCCGCCGTGGCGCGGCGGCGTTGTCGGTCGCGGCGGTTACCGTACGAGGGTGCCCCAGACCTCGCTGCTGCCAGCTCCCGCGGACGCCGGCGCCGCACGGGCACTGGTGGCCGACGCGTCGCAGGCCGCGGTGCTCGCACTGCCGGACGGTCGACACGCGGCGGTCATCGGTGCGCCGGGCACCGGCAAGACGACGACCCTGTCGCGGCTCGTCGCGTCGAGACTCACCCGTGCCGACGCGATCTCGCCCGACGGACACGCGACGGTGCTGGCCCTGACGTCGGCCCGCACCGCCGCGACCGCGCTCCGCGACCGCCTGGCTGCCTCGGTCGAGCGGGTGATGCCCGGCGCGCTGGCCCGCACCGTGAACTCGCTCGCGTTCCAGATCGTCGCGCACGCCGCCGCCGTGCAGGGGCAAGAAGCACCCACGCTCCTCACCGGTGGTGAACAGGACCGCATCATCGCCGACCTGCTCGCCGGGCACGAGGTCGACGGCACCGGCCCGGACTGGCCGGCACCCATCACCGAGGTCGTCCGCGAACGCGCCGGGTTCCGCACCGCGCTCCGCGACGTCATGATGCGTGCGGTCGCCGCGGGCGTCGAGCCCGAGGACATGCGCGAGCTCGGCGACGACACCGGGCGACCGGAGTGGCGGGCCGTCGGCGACTTCGTCGACGAGTACCGCGCGACCGTGACGGCGTTCCGGTCCACCAGCCTCGACGCGGCCGAGCTCGTCGCGTACGCCACCGCCGCGGTCCTCCGCGGACAGGTGCCCGCGAGCGTCGCGGCGCTCCGGCTCGTCGTGGTCGACGACACCCAGGAACTCGTCGAGGGGGAGATCGCGCTGCTCGGCGCGCTCGCCCGGTCCGGCGTGCAGGTGGTGGCGTTCGGCGACCCGGACATCGCCGCCTCGGCGTTCCGCGGCGCCGAACCGGACGTCCTCGGGCGGCTGGCCGTGCGGCTCGGTGTCGAGCGGGTGGACGAGATCGTGCTGACGACGGTGCACCGGCACGCTGCACCGATCCGGACGCTCGTGTCGGGCATCACCGCCCGGATCGGCGCGGCGGCGGCCGGTCGGCAGCGCACGGCGACGGCGACCGACCAGGACGCCCGGTCGGACGCGGTCGTCCACCTCGAGGGCGCGAGCCGTGCCGCCCTCGTGGTCGCGGTCGCACGACGACTCCGCGAGCACCGGCTCCTCGACGGCGTGCCGTGGCACCGGATGGCCGTCGTGACGCGCAGCGGCGCCGCGATCCCCGAACTCGTCCGGGCGCTGTCGGTCGCCGAGGTCCCGGCGACCGCGGGCGCTGCACCCGTCCGACCGCGCGACGACACCGCGGCGCGCTCGCTCCTCGACGCCGCCGCGGTCTCCCTCGGCGTGTTGCCGCTCGACGCCGACCTCGCGACCTCGTTCGCGACCGGCCCGCTCGGAGGGCTCGACACGCTCGCGATGCGCCGACTCCGGCTCGCCCTGCGCCGCGAAGAGCTCGCGGGCGGCGGCAACCGCACGGCCGACGAACTCCTGGTCGAGGCCCTCGGTGCGCCGGAGCGTCTGGCGACCGTCGACGCCGGGTTCGCCCGGCGTGCGACCCGACTCGCTCGGAGCCTGGTGCAGGCCCGTTCGGACGCCGAGTCCGGCGCGAGCATCGAGGAGATCCTCTGGGGGCTCTGGGAGCGCAGTGGCCTGGCCGGCACGTGGGGCGGGCAGTCCGCGGCCGGTGGGGTCGGCGCGGCCGAGGCGGACCGGCACCTCGACGCCGTGGTCGGGCTGTTCACCGCCGCGAAGCGGTTCGTCGAGCGCACCCCGGACGCACCGGCCCGCGGGTTCGTCGACGACCTGCTCGGGTCCGACCTGCCGGAGGACTCGATCGGCCCGGACCGCACCGCGGGCCGGGTCCGCGTGCTGACGCCCTCGGCGACGATCGGGCTGGAGTGCGACGTCGTCGTGGTGCTCGGGCTGCAGGAGGGCGTGTGGCCGAACACCCGTGTCCGGGGCAGCCTGCTCGACCCGGACGGTCTGGTCCGCGCCGCGGCCGGTGTGGAGCACTCGCCGACCGACGACCGGGCCGCCGTCATCGCCGACGAACTCCGACTCTTCGCCCGCGCCGTGTCCCGTGCGACGACCCAGGTGGTCATCGGCACCGTGGCGAACGACGACGAAGCACCCTCGCCGTTCGTGCGCCTCGTACCGGTCCCGCCCGACCGGCAGCCGACCGTGCACCCGCTCTCCCTGCGCGGGCTCGCCGGTTCCCTCCGCCGCCGGGTGGTCGCGACCGGTGACCACGAGGCGGCCTCGGCCCTCGCCCGGCTCGCTGCGGCCGAGGTGCCCGGAGCCTCGCCCGACGACTGGTACGGCCTCGCCGAACCCTCGACCGAGGCGCCGCTCGTCGACCTCGACGCCGACCCGGTCCCCGAGCACGAGGGCGGTGAGCTCGTCGCCCCGACCGTGTCGGTGTCGCCGTCCCGCATCGGCACGTACGAGGAGTGCCCCGTGCACTGGTTCGTGCAGACCTTCGGTGGCGGTGCCCCGAGCCCGGCGATGGGCATCGGCACCATCGTGCACGAGGCGATGGAGCACGCGACCGCCGTCGACGTCGAGTCGCTGTGGGCGCACGTCGAGGGGCGGTGGGACGAGCTGAGCTTCGAGTCCGCCTGGGTCGCCGACCGCGAGCGTGCCCGGACCCGGCGGATGATCGAGGGACTCAGCGACTACCTGCGCACCTTCGCGAGCGCCGGACGACGGCTGCTCGGCGCCGAGACGTCGTTCGCGCTCGTCACCGGCCCGGCCCGGATGCGCGGCAGCATCGACCGGATCGAGGTCGACCCGGACGGCCGGGTCAGCGTCGTCGACCTCAAGACCGGCCGCTCGATGCCGAGCGAGAAGAACGACATGCCCGAGCACCCGCAGCTCGGCGCCTACCAGCTGGCGGTCGAGGACGGTGCGGTCGAGGGCGTTCCGGCGGGTTCCGTGATGGCCGACGCCCGCCTCGTGTTCGTCCAGAACGCCCGCGGTGGGCACGCCTACTCGGAGCGGACCCAGCACGCCTTCGACGACGACGCCCGCGACGCCTACCGGCAGCGCCTGCACGGGGTGGCCGCGGGCATGGCCGGCCGCACGTTCGTCGCGAACGTCGACGACCACTGTGAGAAGGCGCGGACCGGCGTGGAGTGCCGCATCCACGTCGTGGGAGAGGTGACCTGGTGAGCGACGACCAGCTGCTCGACGGCCCGGGGACGACGACCGTCGTCACCCCGCAGCACGACGCCGACGCGATCGCCGACGCGCTCGGCCGTCCGCGCCCGACCGCCCAGCAGCGGGCCGTCATCGAGTCGCCGCTCACACCCGCGCTCGTGGTCGCGGGCGCCGGCAGCGGGAAGACCGAGACGATGGCGTCGCGGGTGGTCTGGCTGCTCGCGAACGGCATGGTCCGTCCCGACGGGATCCTCGGACTGACGTTCACCCGCAAGGCCGCCGGAGAACTGTCGGTCCGGATCAACGACCGGATCCGGGCGCTCGAGGACGTCGGCCTGCTCGACGCCGGCGACGCCTTCGAGGCACCGACGGTGTCGACGTACAACGCCTTCGCGAACTCGGTCTTCCGCGAGAACGCGCTGCTGGTCGGCCGCGACGGCGAATCGCAGGTCCTCACCGAGCCGTCCGCCTGGCAGCTCGCACGCCGGGTCGTCGTGGCCGCGCGTGACGACCGGCTGGCCGGACTCGACCGCGACGTCGACACGGTGACCGCGGCGGTCGTGGCGCTCGCCGGGGCCGTCTCGGAGCACCTGGTCGAGCCCGAGCACCTGCGGCGGTTCGCGATCGAGTTCGCCGAACTGCTCGAACTGCCCGGCACCAACCGCGGGACCCCGTACAAGGCGATCACCGACGCGGTCGCGGCCATCGGCGCCCTCGAACCCCTGGTGGACCTGGTCGAGGAGTTCCGCCGGCAGAAGGTCGACCGCGGCTTCGTCGAGTTCTCCGACCAGATCGCCCTCGCCCTGGCCGCTGCCGAGTCGGCACCGCGCGTGGTCACCGACCTCCGGCAGCGGTACGGCGTGGTGCTCCTCGACGAGTACCAGGACACCTCGGTGGTGCAGACGCGGTTCCTCGCGCGGCTCTTCCGCGGGCACCCCGTGATGGCGGTGGGGGATCCGCACCAGTCCATCTACGGGTTCCGCGGTGCGAGCGCGGCGAACCTGGCACGGTTCCCCCGCGACTTCGGGGATGCCGACAGCGGACCGGCCGCGGCCGTCCCGGTCACCTTCGCCCTCTCCACCAGCTGGCGGAACCCGGTCGACGTCCTCGCGGGGGCCAACGCCGTCGTCTCGCCGCTGTCCGAGGCGTCCGAGGTCGACGTCGAGCGGCTCTCCCCGCGGCCCGGGGCGGACGCCGGCACGGTGCACGCGGTCTTCCCGGAGACCCTGCCGGAAGAAGCCGACGCCGTGGCGCGCTGGTTCGCCGACCGGCGGGCTGCCGCACCCGGCGGTTCGATGGCGCTGCTGCTGCGCTCGCGGAAGGACCTCGCGGCCTTCACCGGCGCTCTCAGCACGCACCGGGTGCCGTTCCACGTGCTCGGCACCGGCGGGCTGCTCCAACGCCCGGAGATCGTCGACCTCGTCGCCTGCCTGCGCGTGCTGCACGACCCCGCTGCGGGCAACGACCTCATCCGGCTGCTCGCCGGGGCCCGGTGGCGGATCGGCGCCGCGGACATCGCAGCCCTGCACGCCCTCGCCCGGTGGCTGTTCGGCCGCGACCACACCCAGCAGCGGCTCGACGACGACCTGACGGCGGCGTTCCGGGCGTCGGTGGCGGCGGGGGAGCACGGGTCGATCGTGGACGCGCTCGACTTCGTGGCGACGGCCCCGGACGAGCACGGTGCCCTCGCGGACATCAGCGACGTCGGGCGGCGGCGGATGCGGGAGCTCGGGCAGCAGCTCGCGGCGCTCCGGTCCCGTGCCGGCGGCGACCTCGTCGACTTCGTCACGCTCGTCGCGCAGGAGATGCGCCTCGACATCGAGGTCGCCGCGCACGAGCAGGGGAGCGGGGCGTTCCTCGACGCCTTCATCGACGAGCTCGCCGGCTTCGTCACCACGGACGACCGCGCCGACCTCAGTGCGTTCCTCGGCTGGATCGACGCCGCCGCCCGACGTGACGACATGGGGCCGCGCTCCGAGGAGCCCGAGGCCGGCACCGTGCAGATCCTGACGATCCACGGTTCGAAGGGCCTCGAGTGGGACGCGGTCGCCGTCCCGCGCCTGGTCGAAGGCGCCCTGCCGGCCCGTCCGCAGGAGGGCTCGTCCGGGTGGATCGGCTTCGGCCGCCTGCCGTACGAGTTCCGCGGCGACGCCGACGAGCTCCCGCGGCTCGACTGGCGCGGCCACGACGCGCAGAAGGACGTCACGCTCGCGATCGACGCCTACAAGGAGCAGGTCAAGGCGCGCAACGAGGACGAGGAGCGTCGGCTCACCTACGTCGCCCTGACCAGGGCCAAGCACGACCTGCTCGTCTCCGGGTCGTTCTGGGCCGGTGGTGTCCGTCCGACGGAGCCGAGCCGGTACCTCCGCGACCTGGTCGAGGCAGGGGTGGTCGAGGGCAGGGCGATCCCGGAGACCACCGAGCACGACGAGAACCCGCTCGGCGACGCCGGATCCACACAGTCCTGGCCGCACGTGCCGTTCGGCCAGCGCGCCGCCCGGGTCGTCGCCGCCGCCGACCGGGTGCGGAACGCCAACCCCGGAGCGGCCGGGCGCTTCGCCGCCGACATCGACCTGCTGCTCGCCGAACGGACGGCCAACCGGAAGGCCCGGCACGCCGTCGTCGTCCCGCACCGGGTTCCGGCGTCCGGCTTCAAGGACTACCTCTCCGAGCCGGACGCGGTCGCCGAGCGGCTGCGTCGGCCGATGCCGGAACGGCCGTACCGGGCGACACGCCTCGGCACCCTCTTCCACCAGTGGGTGGAGCAGCGCGCCCGCAGCGGCGGGTCGCTCGAGACGCTGGACGCCTGGGACGACGAACTCGACCTCGACGCCGACGAGCGGGTGGACGCCTCCGTCGACGCCGTGGTGACCGACGACGACGCCCGGCGCCTCGCGGACTTCCAGGCGACCTTCGCCCGATCACGGTGGGCCGGGCTGACCCCGACCGAGGTGGAGCGCGAGATCCACATCCCGTTCCTGGGGCACAGCGTCGTCTGCAAGCTCGATGCGGTCTACGAGATCGACGGGCGCGCCGAGGTGGTCGACTGGAAGACCGGCAAGGCCCCGAAGGGTGCGGAGGACCTGGCGAAGCGGCAGCTGCAGCTCGCGCTCTACCGCGTCGCGTACGCCGAGTTCACCGGGCGGCCGATCGACGAGGTCGACGCGGTGTTCTACTTCGTCGCCGACGACCTCGAGGTACGGCCGCGCGAACTGCTCGACCGCGCCGGACTCGAGCGCGCCTGGCGCGACGCGATCGGCTGACGGCCCGCGCCGACGGGGCGGGCTTTCGCCGCGCCTCCAGGCCGGGTGGAACCGGCTTCAGCCGTGTCGACGCTCGGTCGACGACAGCAGCTGCTCGACCTCGCCGATCTCCATCGTCTCCGGCGAGACCGACTGCAGCGGCGCCGCGCTCGGCGCGTGCACCGCGTCGACCAGCCGGTGCATCATGGCGACCGCGTCGTCGACGACCTCGGTGCTCTTCGCCTGCACGCCGTGCAGCAGCCACTGCGCGGTCTCGAGCTCGTGGTGGACCCGGGCGCGCTGCGCGAGCTGCCGGTCCCGGCCGCCGCCGTTCGCCTCGTACGCACTCAGGACGGTGTCGAACGCGTCCGTCCGTCCGGCGAGCACCCACGCGAGGTCCTTCGCCGGGTCGCCGAGCCGCAGCTCGCCCCAGTCGATGACCCCGGTGACGTCGTCGCCCTCGACCAGGATCGTCTCGGTGCCGAGCGACCCGTGCACGACGGTGGGCGTGAACTGCCAGAGCTGCTGGTCGCGGGCGGCACCCTCCCAGCGCTCCTTGAGCGCCGCCGGGACGAGCTTGGTGGCGACGGCGCGGTCCATCACGGAGACGGCGGAGCGGAGCACCTCGAACGGGGTGAGCGAGGGCAGCCCGGCGTCGGTGACGAAGCTCGTCGGCAGCTGGTGGATCGCGGCGATCGAGCGTCCGACCGACGTCGCGAGCTCCGGTCGCTCGACCAGGGCCTTCAGGGTGGGGTGCGCGCCGCGCAGGTACGTGGTGACGATGGCGCGGGTCGATCCGATCGGCGCCTGTCCGCGGTACTCGGCCACGCCGAACGGGAGGCGCGTGCGGATCCCGGCGCTCAGCGCACGGATCGCGACGACGTCGGCCGACTGCCGGGCCTCGGCCCGCTGGTTGCGTGGACGGCGGATCGCCGTCTCGGCGCCGTCGGCGTCGCGGAGGACCGCCGACTCGTAGTCCCCGGACGCTGCCGAGCCGAGCGTGCGCGTGCCCGTGACGACGAGACCCGGCACGGCCGTGGTCGCCAACGCGGCTAGAGTGAACTGGGATCCCGCCATGCCCAACAGGGTAGGTCCGCAGCCGGTGGACGAGCGTGCGCCACGCTGCACGGCGGCCCAGCACGCCACACTGATCCGACCCGAGGAGCCCCCTGCCGTGACCGTCGAGTTCGCCGCCCGGCTGCCCCTCTCCCGCAACGAGCTCGACCGTGACGCCGAACTGCGCACCACCCCGGACCTCGAGCGCGTGCTGCGGGACGACCCCACGACCCGGTACCTCCCCGTGCGCGGGTCCGAGATGCTCCGGACCACCGACGGCGCGCTCCGCTTCGTCACCGCGTCGGAGATCCCCGAGGGCACCGTCACGCTGTACCTCGGCCGGGCCGTGTCGGACGCGGCGGACGCCCCGGCGGGCACCCGGTTCGTGGCCGCCTTCGTCGACGCCAGCACCGCCGCGGCCATCGAGCCGGCCGACGACGCGTGGGAGAGCCTCCGCATGTTCGGCACCGAACTGTCCGCGCGCGACCAGGGCCTCGCGGTTGAGGCCGTCGCGATGGCGAACTGGCACGCCGTGCACGGCTTCTCGCCCCGCACCGGCTCGCCGACCGACGTCGTCACCGGCGGCTGGGTCCGCCGTGACCCCGAGGGGCACGAGCACTTCCCGCGCACCGACGCGGCGATCATCGTCGGTGTGACCGATGCCGACGACCGCATCCTCCTCGGCTCGAACGCCGCCTGGGACGCCAACCGGTACTCGCTCCTCGCCGGCTTCGTCGAGCCGGGCGAATCGCTGGAGGACGCCGTCCGCCGCGAGGTCTGGGAGGAGTCCGGCGTCCACGTGGAAGAGCCGGAGTACCTCGGCTCGCAGCCGTGGCCGTTCCCGGCGTCGCTGATGGTCGGCTTCCGGGCCCGCGCCGTCGACGGCGACCCGACGACCGCACGCCCGGACGGCGTCGAGATCCTCGACGTCCGCTGGTTCTCCCGCGACGAGATCCGCGAGAAGGCCGGGGACACGCTGCTCCTGCCGGGACGCACGTCGATCGCCCGCGCCATCATCGAAGAGTGGTACGGCGGGCCGCTGGACCTGCCGTGAGCGGTGCGACCGGCAGCCCTGCCCCCGACGGCGGGGCACCCTCCGGCCGCGTACCCGCCGGCCGCGTACCCGCCGGCCGCGTACCCGCCGGCCGCGTACCGGTCGGCGGCCCTGCCCCCGAGGTCCGCCCGCCGTCGCCCGACGAACTGCTCGCCGCGCTCGACGCCGAGCAGCGCACCGTCGCCCGCACGCTGCTCGGTCCCGTCGCGGTCCTCGCTGGCGCCGGCACCGGGAAGACCCGTGCGATCACGCACCGCATCGCCTACGGGGTCGCCACCGGCACCTACGCGCCGAACCACGTCCTCGCGCTGACCTTCACGACCCGCGCCGCCGGGGAGCTCCGCTCGCGCCTCCGCACGCTCGGCGCCGGAAGCGTGCAGGCCCGCACCTTCCACGCCGCGGCGATGGCGCAGCTCAGCTACTTCTGGCCGGACACCGTCGGTGGTCACGCGCCGCGGATCGTCGAGTCGAAGGGCAAGGTGATCGCGCACGCGGCGGACTCCGTCGGTCTGGCGGTCGACACCCCGGTGCTCCGGGACCTGGCGGCCGAGGTGGAGTGGCGCAAGGTCCAGATGCTCTCCTACGAGGAGTACGAGGCCGCCGCCGCCGAGCGCGTGATGCCGCGGGACACCGCGCCGCGCCGGGTGGTCGACCTCATGCGCGCGTACGAGCAGCTCAAGGACGACCGGCGGCAGCTCGACTTCGAGGACGTCCTGCTCGCGACGCTCGGCATGGTCGAGTCCGAGCCGCGTGTGGCGTCGTACGTCCGGCAGCAGTACCGGTTCTTCGTCGTCGACGAGTACCAGGACGTGTCGCCCGTGCAGCACGACCTGCTGCGGGCGTGGCTCGGCGGCCGTGACGACCTCTGCGTGGTCGGCGACGCCAGCCAGACGATCTACTCGTTCGCGGGCGCGTCCAGCCGGTACCTCCTCGGGTTCGGCTCGGAGTTCCCGCGCGGCTCCGTCCTGCGGCTCGAGCGGAACTACCGGTCGACGCCCGAGGTCGTGCACGCCGCGAACGCCCTGATGCGCGGGCAGCCGGGCGCACTCGACCTCGTCGCGCAGCACACCGAGTCCGGGCCCGAGCCGGAGGTGGTGCCGTGCGCGCACGACGGCGACGAGGCGCAGACGGTGGCGCGGCGGATCGCCGAGCTCGTGGGCGGCGGCGCGGCGTACGGCGACTGCGCGGTGCTCTACCGCCTCGGGGCCCAGGCCGCGGCGATCGAGTCGGCGCTCGGTCGTGCGGGGATCCCGTACCGGGTGCAGGGCGGGAAGCGGTTCTTCGACCGCCCGGAGGTCAAGCTCGCGGTGCACCACATGCGGGGCGAGGCGGTCCGGCAGACCGACGACGAACTGACGCGACGGGTGGGTCTCGTGCTGCAGGTGAGCGGGTGGACGCCGACGCCGCCCGAGGGCACCGGGGCCGTCCGCGAGCAGTGGGAAGCACTGCAGGCGATCATGGGACTCGCCGAGGACGCCCCGGCGGGAACGACGATGCAGCAGTTCACGCAGGACCTCGTCGACCGCGCCGCCACCCACCACGAGCCCGAGCTCGACGCCGTGACGCTCTCCACCCTGCACTCGTCGAAGGGCCTTGAGTGGCCGCACGTCGTCGTGATCGGAGCCGCCGAGGGGCTGCTGCCGATCTCGCACGCGAGCACCGACACCGAGGTCGACGAGGAACGACGGCTGTTCTACGTGGGCCTGACCCGTGCCCGGCGCTCCGTGACGATCACGTGGTCGCGACTGGGTTCCACGCGTGGGGGAGCCCGGACGGCGAGTCGGTTCCTGGCAGCGCTCGGCACGCACACCGCGGATGGAACGTCACCGGTCGCAGGCTGACCGACAGGTCGTCGCGGTCGAAGACGAGCTGCTCGGCGCGCGGGCGCTGGGTCACGAGCGGCAGCCGCTCCACCAACATCCGGGTGGTCGCGGACGCGATGGCCGCGACCCGGTACGCGGACAGGGGCGCCGCGGGGCGGCCCCACACCTGGGACGCGACGGCGGGCCAGGCGGGATCGTCGTCGACGTGCGCGTACTCGACGCACTGGAGGCACGGGCCGGCACCCGGGACCACGAACGGCCCGACGCGGATCCGGCCGTCGCCCACCACGACCGCCAGGTGCGGCACACCCCGTCGGGTCCACGCCGCGCGGAGCGCCGGGTCGACGACGTGGTCCGCGACGACGACCGCCAGCCCAGGGTCCTGGTCGGGCAGCGGGACGGGACCGCCCCGCGGCGCACTGGTCCGGGTCACCGTCACGCCCTCGCCGGAGAGCAGTTCCGCCATCGCGTCCGGCAGCCGCCCGGAACCGTGCACCTCGACCCGGGCGAGCGGCTCGGGCAGGACGTCGACCACCGCGGGCGACGCCGCGCCGAGCACCCGCGCCGCGACGCCCGGCGAGCACCCCGCGGTGACCGCCACGCCGGACAGTGCGTCGCGGCCGGTCTCACGTCGGAGCGCGCTGAGGAACCGCTCCTCGCCCGTCGTGGGGACGGCGACGACCGCGCGCGGCGGATCGACGCCGAGCTGGACGGTCGCCGGGTCGCGCCAGACGAACTCGAGCGTCGGATCGATGCGGATGCCCATGCCCCCACGCTGGCCGATCGAGCGGCAGCGCGGGGGACCCCCGGAGGATCTGTGGAGAACTACCGGGACGGTGCGTCGCCGTCGGGGCTGGTGCCGGTGGCGTCGGGGTCGTCGTCCGTGCCCGTGCCCTCGTCGACGTGCCCGCTCTCGTCCTCGCGCGGCCGGTCGCCGGTCGCGTCGTTGAGCAGGTCCTCGAGCGCCTTGTCGAACTCGTCGTCCTCGGCGGAGCGGCCCGGGTTCCGGAGCCGCAGCACGAAGGCGTCGGGAGAGTCGATGTCCTCCGACGTGGGGACGGCGTCGAAGTGCGACCAGAGCGCGTCCCGCTGCTCGGTGCCGAGCTGGTCCGTGACGTGCTGCCACATCGCTGCGGCCTCGCGCAGCCGACGCGGGCGGAGCTCGAGGCCGACCAGCGTCGCGAACGCGGACTCGGCCGGCCCGCCCGCGGCGCGGCGGCGACGGACCATCTCGGCGATGGCGCCGGACTTCGGCAGACGCTCGGTCGCTGCAGCGGTCACGGTGTCGACCCAGCCCTCGACCAGCGCGAGCATGGTCTCGAGGCGGGCGAGCGCTGCCTCCTGCTCGGCGGTGCGCGGCGGGATGAGCGCGCCGGAGGCCAGGGCGTCGCGGAGCTGCTCCTGGTTGGTGGGGTCGATCTCGGACGCCAGCTCCTCGACCCGGTCGAACGGGATGTGGATGCCCCGCGCGTAGTCGGTGATCGACGAGATGATGTGCAGTCGGAGCCAGCGGGCCGAGCGGAACAGTCGGGCGTGGGCGAGTTCGCGGACCGCCAGGTAGATGCGGACCTCGTCCTCGGGGACGTCGAGGCCCTCGGCGAACTCGGCCACGTTCTGCGGCAGGAGCGCGGCGACCTGCTCGTCGAGGAGCGGCACGCCGACGTCGCCGCCGGAGACGACCTCCTTCGAGAGCTGTCCGACGACCTGGCCGAGCTGGATCGCGAAGAGCGCTCCGCCGACGCCGCGCATCGCCTTCGAGACGTCGCCGAGCATCGCCTTGAGCTGCTCCGGCGCGCGCTGTTCGATCGCCTCGGTGAGGGCGTTCGAGATGCTCAGCGCCACCGGCTCGGCGATCTGCGCCCACACCGGGGTGGTCGCCTTCGCCCACTGCTCGCGCGTGTACAGGCTGGGGGTCGCGGTGAGTTCGGCGACGGTGGTGGCCTCGTCCAGCCAGAGTGCGGCGACCTGGAACGCCTGGTCGGCCGCCTGCGAGGTCGCCGGGTCGACGGGGTGCCCGCCCTCTCGGGCGATGGCGGTGGCGCGCTCGGACGCGACGGAGAAGTCGATGCCGTCCCCGCCGGACTGCGCGGCGCGCTGCAGCTGGCTCATCAGGTTCGCGACGAAGGCCGGGTCGTTCGGCAGGCCCGCGGCACCGGCGAGCTGCGAGGGGTCGATCTGGCCCTCGCCGTTGAGGAGCTTCCGGAGCATCTCCTGGAAGTCGTCGTCCGGCCCCGGCTGCGGTTCATCAGGCATGACGACTACGCTAATCGCTGCTCACGGGGCCGCACCTGGGACGCCCCCGTGGGAACGCCCGAACCGCTGCGCCGAGGGCGAACAGCCCACCGTGGAAGGACGCTGCGTGACCCTCTTCGCCCCCGAACCCCGACGACGTTCGCGCACCAGGACCATCGGGTGGGCGTTCGTGATCGGCGCCGTGGTGCTCGGGCTCCTGGCGAGCCTGCTGCCCAGTCCGTACCTGATCGAGGTGCCCGGGCCGGTGTACAACACCATCGGGACGCAGGAGCAGGGGACGGGCAAGGACGCCAAGGACGTCAAGCTCATCCAGGTCAGCGGGCACCCGACGTACCCGACCGGCGGTGCGCTCGACATGCTCACGGTCGGGATCCAGGGCGACGCCACCAACCGGCCCTCGTGGACGAGCGTCATCCGCGCGATCTTCACCCGCTCCGAGGCGGTGATCCCGGCCGAGGCGATCTACCCGTCCGGTGTGTCGACCGACCAGGTGAACCAGCAGGACGCGGCCGACATGCAGGCCTCGCAGCAGTCGGCGGTCGCCGCAGCCCTCATCCAGCAGGGCTTCGACCTACCGACGGACCTCGAGGTCGGCACGGTCCAGAAGGGATCGGCCGCCGACGGCGTGATCGAGAAGGGCGACGTGATCCGGTCCTTCGACGGCACCGAGCTCACCACGAACGCCGACGCGACGTCGCTCCGCGAGCTCGTCGCGAAGCACGGCACCTCCGGTCCGGCGACGGTCGTCCTCGAACGCGACGGGGCCGAGAAGACCGTCGAGCTGACGCCCCGGAGCGAGCAGGGCACGGCCCTCATCGGGGTCGGCGTCACCGAGCGCTACGACTTCCCGTTCAAGGTGTCCATCACGCTGCAGGACGTCGGTGGGCCGTCCGCCGGCATGATGTTCGCGCTCGGGCTCATCGACGAGATCACGCCCGGCAAGCTCAACGGCGGCAAGCACGTCGCGGGCACCGGGACGATCACCGCCGACGGCGAGGTCGGTGCGATCGGCGGCATCCGGCAGAAGCTCTACGGCGCGCGCGAGGCCGGTGCGACCGTCTTCCTCGCACCGGCGAGCAACTGCGACGAGGTCGTCGGCCACGTGCCCGACGGGTTGGACGTGTACAAGGTCTCGACGCTCGACCAGGCGGTGACCGACCTGCAGACGATCGCGTCCGGGAAGAGCACCGCGAAGCTCGCGCGCTGCACGTCGTAGGACCGGCCACGCGCTCCACGCGGCGTCCGCGGACGTCGCGATCCGTGCCTCCAGGCCGTCTCCCTGGAGGCGCGGGGCGCCTTCCTGAGTCGCCGTACAGTTTCAGACACGGTCTCGCCACATAAGATCGACGGACTGACGGCCCGCTGCGCCGGGCCCGCCGGTTCGACACGTCTGGAGCACATCAAGTGACGACAACCTCGTCCGCCTCGGGTTCTTCTCCTTCTGGGCGGCGTTCGCCGCGGGTCCCGATCGTGGTCACGATCATCGTGCTGGCCGCACTGGTGATCGCCTTCTTCATCTTCGCGAGCCTGTACACCGACTACGCGTGGTTCGCGCAGCTCGGCTTCCAGCAGGTCCTGACCACCCGCTGGGTCGCCGGGACGCTGATGTTCCTCGCCGGGTTCCTGGGGATGGCGGTGCCGGTGTACGCGAGCATCGCCATCGCGTTCCGGTTCCGACCGGTCTACGCGAAGCTCAACTCGCAGCTCGACCGGTACCAGCAGGTCATCGAGCCGCTGCGCCGTGCCGTCATGATCGGCATCCCGGTCGTGCTCGGAATCTTCGCCGGGCTGTCGACCGCGGGTCGCTGGAGCATGGTGCTCGAGTACTTCAACCGGACGCCGTTCGGCAAGACGGACCCGCAGTTCGGGCTCGACATCGGCTTCTACGTCTTCGAGCTGCCGTTCTGGCGCTCGATCGTCGCGTACTCGTCCGCCGTCGTGCTCATCGCAGGCCTCGCCGCCCTCGCCGCCTGCTACCTGTACGGCGCGATGCGCTTCGGTGGGCGTGAGGTCCGCATCTCGAAGGCCGCACGCATCCAGCTCGCGATCACGGCCGCGGTCTACATCGCGCTCCAGGCCGCCAGCCTCTGGCTCGACCAGTACGCGGCGCTGACGAAGTCGAACTCGCTCATCACCGGTGCGCAGTACACCGAGGTCAACGCGGTCATCCCGGGCCGCGAGATCATGGCGGGCATCGCGGCGATCGTCGCGATCCTGTTCATCGTCACCGCGGTGATCGGCCGCTGGCGCATCTCGATCGTCGGCACCGGCCTGCTCCTCGTCGCCGCGATCGTCATCGGCGGCATCTACCCGTGGATCGTCCAGCGCCTGCAGGTGAAGCCCTCTGAGCGCACCTTCGAGTCCGCGTACATCGAGCGCAACATCAAGGCGACCCGGGATGCCTACGGTGTCGCCGGCGTGCAGGAGCAGAACTACGACGCGACGACCGAGGCCAGCTCCGGCGCGCTCGCACAGGACGCTCAGACCACGGCGAACATCCGCCTGATCGACCCGAAGATCGTCTCGGACACGTTCAGCCAGCTGCAGCAGTACCGGCAGTACTACCAGTTCCCGAAGGAACTCGACGTCGACCGCTACGACGTCAAGGGCCAGACCGAGGACACCGTCATCGCGGTCCGCGACATCGACCTGGACGGTCTCAGCTCGCAGGCGAACACCCCCTACAACCGGGCCTTCGTCTACACCCACGGATACGGCGTCACCGCGGCGTTCGGCAACCAGCGCGCCAGCGACGGCAAGCCCGTGTTCCTCGAGTCAGGCATCCCGTCGAACGGCGCCCTGGGCGACTTCCAGCAGCGTGTGTACTTCGGTGAGACCTCGCCGGCGTACTCGATCGTCGGTGCGCCGAAGGGCTCGAAGAACGTCGAGCTCGACTACCCGTCTGGCTCCGACGACGACAACGGCGGCAACGCCACCACGACGTACGCCGGCGACGGCGGCCCGAGCCTCGGCAACTTCTTCAACCGGCTCGTCTACGCGGCGAAGTTCCAGTCGGAGCAGATCCTGCTGTCGAACGCGGTGAACAAGGACTCGCAGATCCTCTACGACCGCGACCCGATCACGCGTGTGCAGAAGGTCGCACCCTTCCTGACGCTCGACAGCGACGCCTACCCGGCGGTCGTCGACCACCGCATCCAGTGGGTCGTCGACGGCTACACGACGAGCGATGCGTACCCGTACTCGCAGAGCCAGAGCCTGGCGGACAGCATCGCCGGGTCCGAGAGCTCCTCGTACCGCACGGACCAGGTGAACTACATCCGCAACTCGGTGAAGGCCACCGTCGACGCCTACACCGGCAAGGTGACCCTGTACGCCTGGGACACCAAGGACCCGGTGCTGAAGACGTGGCAGAAGATCTTCCCGACGGCGATCAAGTCCGTGTCGAGCATGAGCGCTGAGCTCCTCGACCACGTCCGGTACCCGACCGACCTGTTCAAGGTGCAGCGGTCGATCCTCGGGACCTACCACGTGACCAACGCGAACTCGTTCTACTCGGGCGACGACGCGTGGAACACACCACAGGAACCGACCTCCGGCACGAGTGACACCTCGGACACGGCGGACACGTCGACGACGAACCAGGGGACGAACGCCCTCGGGACGACGACCACGACGACCCGGACGAACCTGCAGGATCCCTACTACCTCACGATGAAGGTGCCGGGGCAGGGGACCGCGTACACGCTGTACACGACCTACATCCCCCAGCAGTCGGCCGGCGCGAACAACCGCAACGTGCTCACCGGGTACCTGGCGGTGGACTCCGACGCGGGCGGTGCCGGCAAGGGGAAGAAGGGCTCCGGCTACGGCAAGCTCACCCTGTTGACGATGCCGAAGACGGACAACATCCCGGGTCCGGCCCAGGTGCAGAACCTCTTCAACTCGGACACCACGGTGTCGCAGGAGCTCAACATCCTGAAGCGGGGCAACTCGACGGTGAAGCAGGGCAACCTGCTGACGCTCCCGGTCGGCGGTGGGTTCCTCTACGTCCAGCCGGTCTACGTCCAGTCGACCTCGAGTGGTTCGTACCCACTGCTGCAGAAGGTGCTCGTGGCGTTCGGCGACAAGATCGCGTTCGAGGACACCCTCGACGAGGCGCTCAACAGCCTGTTCGGCGGTGACTCCGGCGCCGCTGCGGGTGACCAGGGTGCCGCGGGTTCGGGCTCGGGTTCCTCGGACTCCGGTTCGTCGTCGGGCTCCGACTCGGGCTCGTCCGGCTCGGGTTCCTCCGACTCCGGTTCGGGGTCGACCGGCGGCTCCACCGGTTCCGGCACGGTCGACAACGCGGCACTCCAGAAGGCCCTGAGCGACGCCAAGCAGGCGCTGCAGGACCGGCAGGACGCCTACGCGGACAACGACCTGGTCGCTGCTGCCGAGGCTGACAAGCGCCTGCAGGACGCGATCCAGGCCGCGACCGAGGCCGAGGGCGACAACTGACACGCCGTGGCGGGGCACTCGATTTGTGCCCCGCCACGGGGCTGTGTAGGCTATTCAACGTGCCGCGGGGTGGAGCAGTTCGGTAGCTCGCTGGGCTCATAACCCAGAGGTCGTAGGTTCAAATCCTGCCCCCGCAACCAAGCGTCACACAGAAGGCCCCGGTCCATTCGGACCGGGGCCTTCCGCGTTTCCCGAAGCCGGGCCGGCCGGCCGTGTGGGCGAGTCTCGGGCTGAGCGACACCTCTCGGGCTCCGGAGCGCGAGGACTGTCGCTCAGCACGAGTCTCGGGTCGACCCCGTCCGAGTCCCGCGCCACGGTCGCCGGTACGCTCGCCCCATGGGCACCCTCACGATCGCGGCGGCGCAGTTCGCACCCGTCGACGACCCGGCCGCCAACCTCGAGACGGTCCGGGCCGCCGCGGCCGAAGCAGCTGCCCGTGGCGCCGACCTCCTCGTGACGCCCGAGTACACCTCGTACTTCACGGCCGACATCGACGACCGCTTCGTCGCCGCCGCGCAGCCGCTCGACGGCCCGTTCGTCACCGGCCTGCAGGACATCGCGCGCACCACCGGCATCGCGCTGGTCGTCGGGGTGGCCGAGACGGCGGACGCCGAGGACCGGTTCCGCAACACCCTCGTCGCGGTGCTCCCGGACGGGACCATCGCGAGCACGTACCGAAAGGTGCACCTGTACGACGCGTTCGGGTCTCGGGAGTCGGACCGCATCGCATCCGGTGACCCCGCCCAGCTGCCGGTGTTCGAGCTCGCCGGCGTCCGGATCGGCCTCGAGACCTGCTACGACCTGCGGTTCCCCGAGGTCACCCGTCGCCTCGTCGCGCGCGAGCACGGCGACGTCGACGTCGTGGTGCTGCCGGCCGAGTGGGTTCGTGGTCCCGGCAAGGAGCACCACTGGCGGACGCTCCTGACGGCGCGGGCGATCGAGAACACGGTGTGGGTCGTCGGGGTCGGGCAGACGCCGCCGATCGGCATCGGTGGGTCGATCGTGCTCGACCCGTCCGGGGTCGCGGTCGCGGCGGCCGGTGCCGTCCCGGGCATGCTCGTGGCGACGGTCGACACCGCCGTCACCGAGGCGGTCCGGCGGACGAACCCGTCGCTGTCCCTGCGTCGGTACGACGTGACCCTGCGCGACCAGCAGGACGCCGCGCCGCGATCCTGACGTGCACCGTGCCGACCCCGTCGTCCGGTGCGGCGTCGTGCACGTGGTGCGTCGCTGCGACGCTGCACCCAGCGCGGAAGCGCGCGCGGGGTGACGCGGTACGCACGGTGCGGCCTGGAGGCGCGTGGCGGTCGTGATGCGCGCCTCCAGGCCGTCATCCGGTCGCGCCCAGGGCGCACGGTGCGCGTCTCGTCCGCCGGTGCGCGTTGCCTCCGCTGGCGCGCGTCGCGTCCGCTGGTGCGGGCGCGAGACCCGTCAGTCGGCGCGGAGCGGCGCGAGCCCGGCGAGGCGTGCGGCGGCCTCCTCGAGCACGGACCGCCGCTTGCAGAACGCGAACCGCACGAGTGACCGGTACCCGGCGGCGTGGTCCGGTCGGACGAACGCCGAGACCGGGACCCCGACGACCCCGGCGAGCTCCGGCAGGCGCAGGCAGAACTCCCGGGCGTCGTCGTGTCCGAGTGCCGCGGCATCGGCGATGACGAAGTACCCGCCGTCGGGACGCATCACCTCGAAGCCGGCGGCACGGAGCCCGGCGGCGAGGAGGTCGTGCTTCGCCGAGAGCTCGCTGGCGATGCCGGCGAACACGGTGTCCGGCAGCCGGAGTCCTGTGGCGACCGCGGGCTGGAACGGTGCGCCGTTCACGAAGGTCAGGAACTGCTTCACCGTCGTGATGGCGTCCACGAGTACCGGGGGAGCCGTGAGCCAGCCGATCTTCCAGCCCGTCGTGCTGAAGGTCTTCCCAGCGCTCGAGATGGTGACGGTCCGTTCGGCGGCGCCCGGCAGGGTGGCGACGGGGACGTGCGGGACGTCGAACGTGAGGTGTTCGTAGACCTCGTCGGTGACGATGACCGCGTCGTACTGCGTCGCGAGCTCGACGACCGTCGACAGCACCTCGGCGGGGAGGACGCGACCGGTCGGGTTGTGCGGCGTGTTCACGAGGACAGCTCGCGTGCGGTCCGAGAACGCGGCACGCAACGTGGTCTCGTCGGGGAGGAAGTCCGGCGCGGTCAGCGGGACGGTGACGTGGGTCCCGCCGGCGAGCCGGATGAGGGCGCCGTAGGCGTCGTAGAACGGTTCGAAGGTGACGACCTCGTCGCCGGGCTCGACGAGTGCGAGGAGCGTCGCGGCCAGTGCCTCGGTCGCGCCCGCGGTCACGAGCACCTGGCGGTCCGGGTCGACCTGGAGGTCGTACCAGTGCGCCTGGTGCTCGCTGATCGCCGTCCGGAGCTCCGGGATCCCGCGGCCCGGCGGGTACTGGTTGACGCCCTGGCGGATTGCGGACACGGCTGCCTCGAGGACCTCCGCCGGGCCGTCCTCGTCCGGGAAGCCCTGCCCGAGGTTGATCGCACCGGTGGCTGCCGCGAGGGCACTCATCTCGGCGAAGACCGTGGGCGCCGGCACCCCGTCCGGACCGAGGAGCATCGCTCCCTCGGCCGCTCGCAACCAGGGTCCTGCCTGACGCATGTGGTTCCCTCCGGAGTGTCGACGGTGACGCGACGAGGTGTCGACGGTGACGCGACGCGCTGAACGCACCCAACCTAGCGGCCCCTCCGGCCACCACCCGGGAACGGTCGCACAGGCCACGCATAAGATCGCCATAGGTCGCTTGCAGCGTCAGCAGGAGCACCGCTCAGGTGGGTCCGACAGACTGCACGGGCTTGAAAGGAGCACGTCCAGCATGACGAACACCACGCCCAACGGGCAGGGCGACGACATCCGTCCGGACGACACGGCCGCACAGGCCGCCGCCGAGGACGCCGCGCCGAAGGACTCCCAGCACACGGACGACGCTCCGACGAGCGACGCGCGAGCGGACCACACCGACGTGATCGACCCTGCTCCCGCGAACGAGACCGACGTGATCGCGGCGTCGACCGACCACCCCACCGACCGCTACACCGCGCCCTACCCGACGCTCGGGGACGTTGGCTCGTCCTCGTCCTCGTCCTCGTCCTCGGGCGAGCAGGGCACCGCCGGCCAGACCAGCCAGTACGGACAGGCGAACCAGTACGGGCAGGACCAGTCCCAGTCCCCGTCGGGCCAGGGCCAGTACGGCCAGCAGCAGTCCGGTGACACCGGCCAGCAGCAGTCCGGTGACACCGCCCAGTACGGGCAGTCGACCGGCGGGTACGGGCAGCACGCCTCGCCCTACGGCGGCCAGCAGCCGAGCCAGGGGCAGTACGGCCAGACGAGCCAGTACGGCCAGACGAGTCAGTACGGCCAGGCGAGCCAGTACGGGGACCAGCAGCAGAGCCAGTACGGCCAGCAGGCGCAGTACGGGCAGCAGAGCCAGTACGGCCAGCAGAGCCAGTACGGACAGCAGAACCCGTACGGACAGCAGGCCTCCTCCGGCCAGCAGAGCCAGTACGGCCAGCAGGCGCAGTACGGCCAGCAGAACCCGTACGGACAGCCGGCCTCCTCTGGTCAGCAGCCCCGGTACGGCGAGTACGCCCAGCCGACCTCGGCACCGGCGTCGGCCTCCGAGTACGCCACCGCCTCCGCCCAGGCCCCGTCGTCCGCCACGAGCGCCTTCGGTGACGTCGACGGCTCGAACCAGCGCAACGGCCACTACTTCGACGGGGCAGCAGGCGCCGCCGGAGCGTCCGCGGCCGGGAGCACCACCACCCGCACGCGCTCGAACTCCGGCCGCAACCGCCTGGTCGTCCCGATCATCGCGGGCCTCGTCGTCGCCGGTCTCGTCGGTGGCGGCGCGGGCTGGCTCGCCGGCTCCTCGAACGGTGGCGGCACGGTCGTCGGTTCGTCGGGGTCCCAGAGCGGCGGCAACCTGACCGTCAACGACTACAACAACGCGACCGTCGTCACCGCCGTGGCCGCGCAGGCGACCCCGTCGGTCGTGACGATCAACGTCTCGTCGAGCAACGAGGCCGGCACCGGTTCGGGCGTCGTGTTCAGCAAGGACGGGTACATCGTCACGAACACCCACGTGGTGACGCTCGACGGCGACAGCTCGAACGGCTCGATCACGGTGACCACCTCGGACGGCAAGATCTACCCGGCGAAGCTCGTCGGCACGGATCCGACGGTCGACCTCGCGGTCATCAAGATCGACGCCACCGACATGAAACCGATCAGCTTCGCGGACTCGTCGAACCTCAACGTCGGTGACACCGCCGTCGCGATCGGTGCGCCCCTCGGCCTGTCGAACACGGTCACGGACGGCATCGTCTCGACCCTGAGCCGCAGCATCCAGGTGACGTCGAGCGCCCCGAGCGAAGGCGGCGACTCGAACGAGGGCGGCAACGGCAGTGGCGGACCGTTCGACTTCTGGGGCAACGGCGACAACGGCAGCAACTCGTCCACGAACAGCACCGTCTCCCTGCCGGTCATCCAGACCGACGCGTCGATCAACCCCGGCAACTCGGGCGGTGCACTGCTCGACTCGAAGGGCAAGCTGATCGGCATCAACGTGGCGATCGCGAGCGCGAGCAGTTCCTCGGACTCGACCAGCCAGTCGGGCAGCATCGGTGTCGGCTTCTCGATCCCGTCGAACCTCGTCAAGCGCGTGGCGAACGAGATCAAGGACAACGGCTCGGCGACGCACGGTCTGCTCGGCGCGACCGTCGGTGACGCGGCCGAGGACGCCAAGGCCACGCAGATGGGTGGCCTCATCAAGTCGGTGTCCTCCGGCGGCGCGGCTGCCAAGGCCGGCCTGCAGAAGGGCGACGTGGTCACCAAGATCGGTTCGGCGACGGTCTCCGACGCCACCGACCTGACGGCGCAGGTCCGCTACTTCGCCGGCGGTGCGAAGACGACGATCACCTACATCCGGGGCGGCCAGACCCGCGAGACGGACGTCACGCTCGGGACGTACAAGGGCTGACGCGGTTCCCGTCGGACTGGAGGCGCGGTGCCGGCTGGCGCCGCGCCTCCAGTCCGTTGATCGGTCCTGACCGTCCGCCGGTCTCGCCCCGGGGTGCGTGGCGATCTTGATAGGCTCAGGGTCGCTCTGCGGGGCGGCACCGTCCGCGGTGCGTCCCGTGCACCCAGCCAGGACCCCGAGGTACGCATGCAGACAGACGGACAGCCCCTGTCGGGCGTCTCGTACGTGATGCCCGTCCTCAACGAGGTCACCGAGGTCCGGGCCGCCGTCCAGAGTCTGCTCGACCAGGACTACGACGGTCCGTTCGAGGTCATCCTCGCGCTCGGCCCGTCGATCGACGGCACGAACGAGCTCGTCGCCGAGATGAGTGCCGCCGACCCCCGGATCCGCGCGATCGAGAACCCCGCCGGGTCGACCCCCGCCGGGCTCAACGTCGCCATCCGCGCGTCGGTGCACCCCGTCGTGGTCCGTGTCGACGCGCACTCGGTGCTGCCGTCGGACTACACGCGGATCGCGGTGCGCGTGCTGCAGGAGTCGGGGGCGGACAACGTCGGCGGCATCATGCACGCCGAGGGCCGGACGCCGTTCGAGCGCGCAGTGGCCCTGGCGTACGGCAGCCGGGTCGGGCTCGGTGGCACCCCGCACCACGTCGGCGGTCAGGCCGGACCGGCCGAGACGGCCTACCTCGGGGTCTTCCGGCGCGACCGACTGTTCGAGGTGGGCCTGTTCGACGAGGGCATCAAGCGCGGCCAGGACTGGGAACTCAACCGGCGCCTGCGGCAGACCGGCGGCACCGTCTGGTTCACACCGGAGCTCGTCGTCACCTACCGCCCGCGGCCGAGCCTGAAGCGACTCGTCCGGCAGTTCGTCGCGACGGGGCTCTGGCGCGGCGAGCTCGCCCGTCGGTTCCCCGCGAACAACGGCCTGCGCTACTTCGTCCCGCCGGCCATGGTCGCCGCGATGGCGCTCGGCATCGTCGCCGGCGTCGTCGGCATCATCGGTGCGGCACTCGGCACGGGTGCTGCGTGGGCGCTCCTCGGCTTCGTCGTGCCCGCGGTCTACCTCGTCTTCGTCGTCGTGGGGGCCGTCGCGGTCGCCCGGCGTTCGGGGCTGCCGACGCTCCTCTGGCTGCTCGTGGTGCTGCCCTGCATCCACGTCGGCTGGGGTGTCGGCTTCATCATCGGCTTCCTGACCCGGACGTCCGAGCTGACCACGCACACGGGACGGTGAGCTGCCCTCTTGACCGATGACACGACCGGTCGCGGCGACACCCGCCCGACCTCGATCGCCGAGCTCCGCGCGGTCGCACAGCCGGACGAGGTCCGCTCGCGGGCGAACGCCGAACACTGGACCGCGTCGCTCTACCTGCGGGACGTCTCGCCGTACCTGACGTGGGTCCTGCTGAAGACCCGGGTGAGCGCGAACCAGGTGACCGGCCTGATGATCCTGGTGGGGTGGAGCGTCGCCGCGGCGCTCCTCATCCCGGGCATCTGGGGAGCGCTGCTCGCCCTCGTGCTCGGCCAGCTGCAGATGCTCGTCGACTGCTCCGACGGCGAGGTCGCACGCTGGCGCGGGACCCGCTCGCCCGCCGGGGTGTTCCTCGACAAGGTGGGGCACTACACGACCGAGGGACTCATCCCCATCGCGCTCGGCGTCCGTGCGGCCACATGGCCGATCCACGGCGCGGACTGGATGTGGACGACGATCGGCTGTGCCCTCGGCCTCGTGATCGTCCTGAACAAGGCGCTCAACGACATGGTGCACGTCGCCCGCGCGAACTCAGGCCTGGACAAGCTCGTCGACCGTCGTGACGCCGGCACCGTGCCGTCCGGCCGTCGGCTCGCGACCCTGCGCCGCGCCGCCCGGTTCCTGCCGTTCCACCGCCTGTACCACTCGGTGGAGCTGAGCATCCTGGCGTTCGTCTTCGCGCTGCTCGCGCTCGTCATCGGTCACCCGCTCGCGGACCGGATCCTGGTCGGCGCGCTGCTGCCGCTGGCTGTACTCGCGACGTTCGGGCACTTCGTCGCGATCATCTCGTCGAAGCGGGTGCGCGGGTGACCCCTGGGACCGTCCGTCGCCACGCGGTCCCGCACCGCGAGCGTCCCCGCGTCGCCGTGGTGAGCCTGTCACAGGGCACCCGCCCGGAGGACCTGCGCCGCGGCCTCGAGAGCGTCCTGGCGCAGCACGACGTCGACCTCGACGTCGTCTGCGTCGGCAACGGCTGGGAGCCGACCGGTCTGCCCGACGGCGTCCGCGCCCTCGCCCTGCCGGAGAACGTGGGGATCCCCGCGGGCCGGAACGCGGGCGCCGAGGTCGTGGACGGCGACTACGTGTTCTTCCTCGACGACGATGCCTCGGTGCCGTCCCAGACCTTCCTGCGCGACGCCATCGCGCTGTTCGAGCGGGATCCGTCGCTCGGCCTCGTGCAGCCCCGGGTCGTCGACCCCACGGGTGCGGCGAACCCCACCCGTTGGATCCCGCGCATCCGCAAGGGGGAGCCGGACCACTCGTCGCCGGTGTTCTCCGTGTGGGAGGGCGCCGTGGTCCTGCCGATGGACGTCTGGCGCGCGGTCGGCGGCTGGGGTGCCGAGTACTTCTACGCGCACGAGGGCATCGAGCTCGCCTGGCGTGTGTGGGACGCCGGCCGCCGTACCTGGTACGCCGGTGACCTCGTCGCGCACCACCCGGCGATCGACCCGGCACGCCACACCGAGTACTACCGCCTGAACGCCCGGAACCGCGTGTGGCTCGCCCGCCGGAACCTGCCGGCGGTTCTGCGGCCGCTGTACGTCGGGTCGTGGGCCGCGATCCAGGTCGCCCGCTGGTGGAAGCACCCGCGCCGTCTGGCCACGTGGTTCAGCGGGGTCCGGGAAGGATGGGCCACGGACTGCGGCCCCGTGCACGTCATGGGGTGGCTCACGATCGGACGCATGACGCTCGCGGGCCGACCGCCCGTCATCTGACCCGCCCACCACGAACCGATCGCCGACACCGGAAGAGGGACCATGCCGATCATCAGCGACGTGCGCACCGCCGTACGGCTCGCCGAACGCCTGCTGAAGTCGCGGCGGAGCCGGCGCGGCCTGGCCCGACGGCTGCCCTCCGCGCCGGCCCCGGCACCCGGCACCGTCGAGATCGCCGTCTACTTCGCCGACGGCCCCGTGAACATGTACCAGGTCCGGCAGTGGTACGCCCCGCTCGCCGAACTCGCCGCGACGCACCCCGTCGCGATCGTCTCGCGGAGCCCCGGCACCATGCTCACGCTGCTCGACGAGTCCCCGGTGCCGGTGGTCTACGCACGCCAGGTCGTCGACCTCGAGCGCTTCGTCGACGAGCAGGCGCCGAAGATCGTCTTCTACGTCAACCAGAACGCCCGCAACTTCCAGATGATGCGGTACGGGCGGATGTGGCACGTCTTCGTCAACCACGGCGAGAGCGACAAGATGTACATGACGACGAACCAGTTCAAGGCGTACGACTACGCGTTGATCGCCGGTGACGCCGCTCGTGACCGTCTGTCCGACGCGCTCTGGGACTACGACCTCGACAACCGGGCGATCGCCATCGGCCGCCCGCAGGCCGACCACTTCGCCGGCGCCGCACCGTACCCGTCGGACGACCGCACCGTCGTGCTGTACGCCCCGACGTGGGAGGGTGACCGGCCGGCAGCGGCCTACGGGTCGATCGCGAGCCACGGCACCGCGATCGCGGAGCAGGTGCTCGCGTCGCCGCGGCACCGGCTGGTCTACCGTCCGCACCCGCGGAGCGGCGTCCGTGACGCCGGCTACAAGGCGGCACACGAACGCATCGTCGCGGCGATCGCCAGCGCGAACGCCGCCGACCCGGCCGCCCACCACGTGTACGACGACGGCGCGGAGCTCGGCTGGCAGCTGGCCGGTGCCGACGTCGCGATCACGGACATCAGCGCGATGATCTACGACCGGCTCGCCGTCGGCAAGCCGCTCATCGTCACCCGCCCGGTCGCGCCCGAGGCGGACGTGGACGAGCGCGGGTACCTCAGCGACGCGAACTGGCTGCGAGCGTCGGACGTCGACCAGGCGCTCGCGCGGATCGACGCCGCCGCGACCGACGCGGACGAGCTCGCGAAGCTGCAGCACTGGGTGCAGCGCTACTTCGGTGACACGACGCCCGGTGTCGCCACGGCGCGGCTGCACGACGCCGTCGAGCGGCTGGTCGCCCGGTGGCACGAGGTCGCTGCCGAGCGCGGCGAGGCCTGACCTGCCGACGCCCACACCTGGCGCGCCCACCCGCCACGACCGGTCAGGCCGCACGGCCGTCACCGACGAGTGACATCCGCCAGAGGTACTCGGACCGGTCCGGCCGACGCCATCGGACGACGACGACCCCGGTGTCCTCGGGATCGGCGCCGAACACGGCGATCGACAGTCCCCGGCCGGGCTCGAGCCGGCGGACGGCCAGCGGCGGGCAGTAGCCGTTGCCGAGGTGGGTGAGGGTGAGCCCGTCGACGGGCTCGTCGCCGATGTTCACCAGGTCGTAGCGGCGTGGAGCGAGCGAGCGGTCGATCGTGAACGGGACTGCGTAGGCCGGTGTCGGGTGGTGCATGCCGTCACCGTAGGGGGAGGGTCCGACGTCGCGGCCCCGTCGGGGGCCTCGGTACCCCTGGGCTGTGGAGGGGGAGCCGGAACGCCGGGTTGTGGAGGGAGAAGGGGCCGGTCAGGCGCCGTAGTCGGCGGAGTAGCGCGACAGGGCTTCCTCGATCGTGCCGTCGAGCTGCAGCTGCCCCTTGTCGAGGTAGAGCCCGCGCTCGCAGAACCGTCGCAGGTCCTTGTCGCTGTGCGAGACGAAGAACAGCGTCCGGCCACCGGCGAGGAGCTCCTCGATCCGCTTGTAGCACTTCTCGCGGAACCCCTTGTCGCCGACCGCCAGCACCTCGTCGACCAGGATGACGGGTTCGTCGAGGCGCGAGATCACCGCGAAGGCGATGCGGACCTTCATGCCGCTCGACAGGTGCTTGTAGGGGGTGTCCACGAAGTCGGCGATCTCGGCGAACTCGATGATCTCGTCGAAGGCGTCCCGGATCTCGGCGCGCGACATGCCGTGGAGCCCGGCCGTCAGGTAGACGTTGTCGCGGACCGAGAGGTCACCGACGAAGCCGCCGGTGATCTCGATGAGCGGCGCGACGCCCGCGCCCACGTGCACGCGGCCCTCGTCCGGCAGCATCACCTGGGCCACCAGCTTGAGGAGCGTCGACTTGCCCTGTCCGTTCCGGCCGACGACACCGATCGCTTCGCCCGGGCGGACGTCGAACGACACGTTCCGGAGCGCCCAGAACTCGTCGGCACGCTTCCGGCGGTTGCTCCCGGCGAAGAGGTCCTTGAAGCTCCGGCTCGCACGGCGGTTGCGCTTGAACCGGATGCCGGCGTCGCGGACGGAGATCACGGGGGTGACCGTGGCGACACGTCCGGTCTGTTCGGTGGCGGTCATCACAGCTCCTTCAGGACCCGGTGCTCGCTGCGACGGAACACCACGAGTCCGATCACGACGACGACCACGGTCACGACGACCGACACCGCCACTTCGAACCAGTCGAGCTGCTTCGGGAAGAACGCGGAGCGGTAGATGCCGAAGATCCCGCTGAGGGGGTTGAACGCGGCCAGGTCGTGCAGCTTGTCCGGCAGGGCCTGGGTGCCGTAGATGATCGGCGACGCGTAGAAGAGGAAGCGCAGCACGAGCTTCACGGCACGCTCGAGGTCGCGGAAGAAGACCACCAGCGGCGCGACGATCAACCCGAGGCCGTACACGAGCGCGCACTGCAGGACGATCGCCAGCGGGTAGAGCGCGAGCTCCCAGTGGACGCGCGCACCGGTGGCGATCGCGAAGACTGCGAGCACCGGCAGGCTCAGCAGGAACTCGATGCCCTTCGAGGCGTTGACCCGAGCGACCCAGATGCTCCGCGGGATCGTCGTCGACCGGATGAGCTTGGTCTCCTTGATGAACGCCCGGGTGGAGTCGGAGACCGCTCCGGTGAACCACATCCACGGCAGCAGTGCCGACAGCAGGAACACGATGTAGGGCTCCTCGCCGACCGACCCGCGGTGGAACACCTGGGTGAAGACGAACCAGTAGATCGCCGACATCACGAGCGGGTCGAGGATCGACCAGAAGTAGCCGAGCGCCGAGGTCGAGTAGCGGACCCGGAGGTCGCGGACCGTCAGCAGCCAGAGGGCATGACGATAGCGCCGACCGGCGCTCCGGGTCGCCGCAGGTGCGGCAGCCGCGGGCACGGTCGGCGCGCTCGCTGTGGTCACGGTTTCCCTTCGGGCGGAACCGCCGAGGGGGTCCTGATGGAGGCTCAGGCGAACAGGTTGTTCGCGCGCTCGAGGTCCTCGGCGAAGTCGATCTCGACGGCGTACAGGTCGGAGATGTCGACCGGGCTCCAGCGTAGCCCGTCCTCGGCGATGGCTGCCTCGATGCCGCCCTCGAAGTACTCCTGGTCGTCGACACGACCGAGCTGACGGATGAGTGCCTGCTTGTCCTGCGCGGAGACGTAGTTGATGCCGACGGCTTCGCCGAGGCCGCCCACGACCTGCTTCGACAGCTTGTGGATGAAGCCCTCGGCGTCGACCGTGTACTTGACCTCTTCGTCGGACACCTTCTCGGTGTTGACGCTGACGAACGAGCGGTCCTCGTCGATCATGTCGGCGGCCCGGACGAGTGCGCGCGGGTCGAACACGACGTCACCGTTCATCCAGAGGACCCCGCCCTTGCCCGTGGCCTTGAGCGCACGGAGGAGGCTCTTCGAGGTGTTCGTGGAGTCGTACGACTCGTTGTAGACGAAGTTCGCCTCGGGGAAGGCCTCGACGATGTACTCGGACTTGTAGCCGACGACGATCGTCACGCGGGCGCTCGAACCGAACGCGGCGCGGATGTTGTCGAACTGCTGCTGCATGATGGTGCGGCCGTCGCTCAGTTCGGTGAGCGGCTTCGGCAGGCTGCGGCCGAGGCGGCTGCCCATCCCTGCTGCGAGGATCACGATCTGCGTGGTCATGGTGGTCCCTTCCGGTGTCCGCCCGCGCGCCCTGGGGCACGGGCGGGCCTCGTCGAGTCTGCTCGCGGAAGGTCCGAGTTCGCCGTGAAGTCGCCGACCCTGCGGCCATTCGCAGGGTGGGGAGCGTCGCGGGAGCACCGGCCGCAGCAGGTTTCCAAGTGGTGAACACTCCGTCGTGTCCTGGTGAATGATACGGAACGACCCGTCGTCGGGGGACGTGTCCGCGCCCTTCGTGCTCAATTCGTGACCCTGGGAACCACCGTCCTGCGGTGTCCGCAGAGCGTTGGTACGGTGGGGCGGTGGCAGCAGGAGCAGCAGATGACGAGGACGTGTACGCCACGGCCGACGCTGCCTGGCTGACCGAGGACGACGCCACCGCGGCGCAGGAAGCCGCTGATGACGACATGGGGGACGGGGATGCGGACGACGCCTCCGCTGAGGACGCGATGACCGACGACACGACGGCGGGCGACACGCTCACCGACGACACGACGGCGGGCGACACGCTCGCCGACGACACGACGGTCCGCGACACACACGACGACGACACGACGAGCGACGACACGTCGGCAGACGGCACCGCACCGGACGACGCGGCCGCGGCGCTCGCCGCCCAGGCGGTCGCCTCGCAGCCCACCGGACGTCGCCCTGCCAAGGCACGCGGCGGCAAGGGACGGGCCACGCGCCCGGCGCAGACGGCGGGGACGACCGGCACCGTGCCTCCAGGCCGTGACACGTCGGACGAGGCGGAGGCGACGATCCAGGACGACGCGACGGACGCGGCCGTTGCCGACACGATCGCTGCCGACGCGACCGCTGCCGACACGACCGTTGCCGACACGACCACCGGCGACAGTGCGTCCCGAGCGGCAAAGGCGAAGAAACGCCAGACCTCCTCGAAGCGCCCCACGACGCTGCCGAAGCAGCCGCAGCAGCCGGTGGTGCTCCGCGCCAGCGGCCTGGTGAAGCGGTACGGCCAGACGCTCGCGGTGGACGAGGTCGACCTCGAGATCCGCCAGGGCTCGATCTTCGGCGTCGTCGGACCGAACGGCGCCGGCAAGACCACCACGCTGTCGATGGTGACCGGACTCCTCCGTCCGGACGCCGGCAGCGTCACCGTGCTCGACCACGACGTCTGGGCGGACCCGACCGCAGCCAAGCGCGACCTCGGGGTCCTGCCCGACCGGCTCCGGTTGTTCGACCGCCTGACCGGCGCGCAGCTCCTCTTCTACTCGGCGACCCTCCGCGGGCTCGACGGGGCGACCGCCCGGAAGCGCAGCGCGGACCTCGCCGAGGCGTTCGGTCTGGGCGAGGCCCTGGGCCGGCAGGTCGCCGACTACTCGGTCGGCATGGCGAAGAAGATCGCCCTCGCGGCGACGCTCATCCACTCACCGCGGGTGCTCGTGCTCGACGAACCGTTCGAGTCCGTCGACCCGGTCAGCGCGGCGACCATCACCGAGATCCTCCGCCGGTACACGCGCGGCGGGGGCACGGTGGTGCTCTCCAGCCACTCGATGGAACTCGTGCAGCGCACCTGCGACTCGGTCGCCATCATCGTCGGCGGCAAGGTCCTGGCGTCCGGCACGATGGCGCAGGTCCGCGGACGCAAGAGCCTCGAGGACAAGTTCGTCGAACTCGCGGGCGGCCGCGTCGTGGCAGAGAGCATGGAATGGTTGCACAGCTTCTCCGGCTGAGGGCCGACCTCCTCGCGGGGGAGGTCCGCGGCAGCGCCGGACGTTCCGTCCTCGTCGTGCTCGGCAGCCTCGCCGGGCTCGTCGCCGCGGTGTTCGTCGCGGTCGAGACGATCGCGCTCCGCGACGCGACTCCCGAGGTCGCGCGCTCCGTCATCGTCCCCGTCGGCACCCTCATCGCCTTCGCGTTCACCATCGTCCCGCTCGTCGTCGGGCGGAGCGACCAGTTCGACCCGCGCCGCTTCTCGCTCTTCGGGATCGGACGCCGGGACCTCGCCGTGGGGCTCGGGGTCGCGGGGCTCGTCGGCGTCCCGGTGATCGCGGTCGCCATCGTCGCCGTTGCCCAGTCGGTGGCGTGGATGCGCGGTGCCGGGGTCGGGCTGCTCGGCGTCGTCGGCGGCCTGCTCGCCATCGCGACCTGCGCGCTGCTCATCCGGGTCGGCTGTGCCGTCGGGGCATCCCTGATCGGTGCGAACCGGTCGCGGGACGCCGGCTGGCTCGTCGCCCTCGTCATCGTGGTGCTCGGCATCCCGACCGTCTCGCTCCTGCTCCGGGTCGACTGGCTCGCACCGCAGGGCGCCGAGGCCGAGCGGATCGCCGACGTGGCCGGCTGGACCCCGTGGGGTGCAGCATGGGCCGTGCCCGCCGACGTCGCCAGCGGTCGGGTGGGCGAGGGCATCGTGAAGCTGCTCATCGCGGTCGCCGTCGTGGCCCTGCTCGGCTGGGCCTGGTGGGCGGTCGTCGGCCGCGCGCTCGAGACCGTCGACGGCCGAACCCGCACCCGCCGCTACCGTGGGCTCGGCTGGTTCGACCGGCTCGGCTCCAGCCCGGTCGGCGCCGTCGCTGCGCGTGCCCTGACCTACTGGGGGCGCGACCCGCGCTACCGCACGTCGTACCTCATCATCGTGTTCGTGCCCGTCGTCGTGATCCCGCTCGGGGTCGCCGGCGTCCCCTGGCACTGGACCGCACTCGTGCCGCTGCCCCTGATGGCGCTCATCGCCGGGTTCCTGCCGCACAACGACGTCTCGTACGACAACACCGCCGTGTGGCTGCACGTCGCCTCGGGAGCGCCGGGCTGGAGCGACCGGCTCGGCCGACTCGTCCCGGTGCTCGCGGTGGGCATCCCCGCGATCGTGCTCGGGGCGTGGGCATCCGCCTGGCTGTTCGGCGACTGGACGGCGTTCCCCGTGCTCATCGGGGTCTGCGCGAGTGCGCTGCTCGCCGGGCTCGGGTTGTCGAGCGTCGTCTCGGTGCTCCTGCCGTACCCGACGGTCCGCCCCGGCGATCACCCGTTCCAGCAGCCCCAGGCCGCCGGGGTGCTCGCATCGGTCGCGCAGTCGGCGATGGTCGTCGGGATCGTGGTGTGCTCGGTGCCCGGCGCGTGGCTCGGCGTGCTCGCGCTCGCGGACGGCCCGGCGCCGTGGGACGTGTTGACGCTGGTCGTCGGGGTCCTCGTCGGTGTCGTGGTGCTCGTGGCTGGCGTGGCGGTCGGTGGCCGCCTCTTCGACCGGCACGGCCCGGACCTACTGGCGGCGGCGCAGCGCAACTGACGCAGGTCGCGTCCGGCGTGACTGTCTGACGGACTGGAGGCGCGTGGCGGCATCGCCACGCGCCTCCAGTCCGTCGTGCGCGTGCGCGGCGCGCGCGTTCTCGCCTTCTCCGCGCGCGCGTTCTCCGTGCGCGCGTTCTCGCGCGGAGTATGGCCGCGTCAGCGGGCAGAGGGGCCGGCGGAGGCGTGCTGACGCGAACGGGCGGAAGCGCGGGGTGCCCGCGCCGGGGAGCCAGGTGTTCCGCCCGCTCGGCGCGGGCGGGACACCCAGCCGAGTCGCGCGCTGACGCGAACGGGCGGAAGCGCGGGGTGCCCGCGCCGGCGACACGGGTGATTCGCCCGTTCGCGGTGCCGAGCTGCCGCCGAACCCGCCGCCGAAGCCCGCGGCCGAAGCCCGCGCTCTCCCGCGAGCGAGCGGGCGGAAGCGCAGCGTGCCCGCGCCGCCGACCCCGCGCTTTCGCCCGCTCGCGGGTGGCGGCGGGGCGTCGTACCCTGGGACCATGAGCATGACCGAACCCGGCGGCGGCCTCGACGTGATGGACCGCGAGCTCGAGAAACTCCTCGAAGAGGAAGCGATCGAGCCCGGCGACCACGAGCGGTTCTCGCACTACGTGAAGAAGGACAAGATCCTGCAGTCGGCCCTCAGTGGCAAGCCCGTCAAGGCGCTGTGTGGCAAGAAGTGGATCCCGGGCCGCGACCCGGAGAAGTTCCCGGTGTGCCCCGACTGCAAGGCCATCTACGAGAAGATGAAGGCGGAGTAAGCGCCGCCTCAGATCACCAGCGTCGGGATCGCGGGGTCTCCGCGGCCGATGCGCGATGCGTCCGCGGGCAGCTCCGCCTTCGCCATCTTGTGGTGTGCCCGAGCTGCCTCGACGCCGGCGACCCCGAGGAACGCGGGGTCGACCTCGCCGTTCGTCACGACGGGCACGAGCAGCGGCCGCTCGTCGGGGCCGACCTGCCCCGAGGTGAGCACGACCTCGGCGGTCGCGATGCCGTTGCGGAGCCGACGCCCGGCTTCCTTCCGGCCACCGAGCGTCGCCTTGTCGGCGGACTTCTTCGCGACGGGCACCCAGTCGCCGCCGTCCGCCGGGCGGTGGGCGACGAGCTTGAAGACCATGCCCGCAGCGGGGTGCCCCGAGCCGGACACGACCGAGGTGCCGACGCCGTACGAGTCGACGGGGGCGGCCCGGAGTGCGGCGATCGTGTACTCGTCGAGGTCGTTGGTGACGGTGATCTTCGTGCTGGTCGCGCCGAGCCGGTCGAGCTGTGCCCGGACCGAGGCGACGACCGACGGCAGGTCACCACTGTCGATGCGGACGGCGCCCAGACGGCCGGACGTCAGCCGCACCGCGGTCTCGACGGCCTCCTCGATGTCGTAGGTGTCGACCAGCAGCGTCGTGCCGTCGCCGAGGGCGTCGAGCTGTGAGCGGAAGGCAGCTTCCTCGGAGTCGTGCAGCAGCGTGAACGCGTGCGCCGCGGTGCCCATCGTGGGGATGCCCCAGGTCCGCCCGGCCTCGAGGTTGCTCGTCGCACCGAAGCCGGCGATGTACGCGGCACGCGCGGCGGCGACGGCGTTCCACTCACCCGTGCGCCGTGAACCCATCTCGGCCAGCGGGCGCTTGTCGGCCGCTGACACCATGCGGGCGGCGGCCGAGGCGATCGCGGAGTCGGCGTTGAAGATGCTCAGCGCGAGGGTCTCGAGCACGACGGCCTCGGCGAAGGTGCCCTCGATCTGCAGGACGGGGGAGTTCGGGAAGAAGACCTCGCCCTCGCGGTACGCCCGGATGTCCCCGGTGAACCGGTAGTCGGCGAGGTAGGAGGCGGTCCCGGAGTCGATCACGCCGCGGTCCCGCAGGAACCCGATCTCCTCGTCGCCGAACCGGAAGTCGCTGAGTGCGGTGAGGAACCGCCCGAGACCGGCCACCACGCCGTAGCGCCGCCCGTCCGGCAGCCGCCGGGTGAACACCTCGAAGACGCACCGTCGGTCGGCCGTGCCGTCCTTCAGGGCCGCGTCGACCATGGTGAGTTCGTACTGGTCGGTGAGGAGCGCGCTGGTCACCTCCCCGACACTACTGTCGGAGCGGCCTGGAGGCGCGGATTCCGCCGGACCCCCGACTCGCGCTCCGGACACGGCCGGTTCCCTGGCGGTCGGCTCGCGTCGGTACGCTGGTCACCGTGACGGATGCACCGATCGGAGTCTTCGACAGCGGGGTCGGCGGGCTCACGGTGGCCCGCGCCATCATCGACCAGCTCCCGCGCGAGAGCATCCGGTACGTCGGGGACACCCTGCACTCGCCGTACGGGCCGAAGCCGATCGCCGACGTCCGGCGGTACGCGCTCGAGGTGATGGACGACCTGGTCGAGCAGGGCGTGAAGGCCCTGGTCATCGCCTGCAACACCGCGTCTTCCGCGGTGCTGCGGGACGCCCGTGAGCGCTACGAGCAGGCGTACGGCATCCCCGTGGTCGAGGTCATCCAGCCGGCGGCCCGCGCCGCCGTGAAGCAGACCCGTACCGGGCGCATCGGCGTGATCGGGACGGTGGGGACGATCGCCTCCCGCTCCTACGAGGACGCCTTCGCGGTGGCGTCGGACGTCACCCTGACCCTCGCTGCCTGCCCGCGGTTCGTCGAGTTCGTCGAGGCCGGCGACACCTCCTCCCACGACCTCCGCGACGTGGCCGAGGGGTACCTCGCACCCGTCCGCGCCGCCGACGTCGACACCCTCGTGCTCGGCTGCACCCACTACCCGCTCATGTCCGCCGCCATCCAGTACGTGATGGGGCCGGACGTGACGCTCGTCTCCAGTGCCGAGGAGACCGCCAGCGACGTGTACCGGCGGCTCGTCGAGCACGGGCTCGAACGCACCACCCCGGAACCCCCGACGTACTCGTTCGAGGCGACCGGCGACGACAAGAACGGTTTCATCCGACTCGCACGACGCTTCCTCGGACCCGAGGTCTCGAGCGTCGGCCACCTCCAGACCGGGGCCATCACGTTGCCCCGCATCGAAAGGACCCCATGAGCGACACGCTCCGCATTGACGGCCGCACCGCGACCGACCACCGTCCCGTCACCATCGAGCGGGGGTGGAGCACGCAGGCCGAGGGCAGCGCGCTCATCTCGTTCGGCAACACGCGGGTGCTGTGCACCGCGTCGTTCACGAACGGCGTGCCGCGCTGGATGGCCGGCAAGGGCACCGGCTGGGTCACCGCCGAGTACTCGATGCTGCCGCGCTCGACGAACGAGCGCATGCAGCGCGAGTCGATCAAGGGCAAGGTCGGCGGGCGCACGCACGAGATCTCCCGCCTCATCGGCCGGTCGCTCCGCGCCGTCGTCGACATGAAGGGCCTCGGTGAGAACACCCTCGTGCTCGACTGCGACGTGCTGCAGGCAGACGGTGGGACCCGCACGGCATCGATCACCGGTGCCTACGTCGCCATGGTCGACGCGATCGAGTGGGGCCGCGACAAGGGCTTCATCGGCAAGAAGGCCACGCCGCTGACCGACAGCGTGCAGGCGATCTCGGTCGGGATCGTCAAGGGCGAGCCGATGCTCGACCTCGCCTACACCGAGGACTCGGCGGCCGACACCGACATGAACATCGTCACGACCGGCTCGGGCAAGTTCATCGAGGTGCAGGGCACCGCCGAGCACGCGCCCTTCGACCGCGACGAGCTGAACGTCCTGCTCGACCTCGGGCTCGCGGGCAACCAGTCCCTCGCCGCCATCCAGAAGACCGCTCTGGGGCTCGCATGACATCGCGCACGGTCGTCCTGGCGACCCACAACCAGGGCAAGGTCGTCGAGCTGCGGGAGATCCTCGGCGAGGCCCTCGGCGGCGTCGAGCTCGTCGGCTACGACGGCCCGGAGCCGGTCGAGGACGGCGACACCTACGCCGCGAACGCGCTCATCAAGGCGCGGGCAGCGGTCGCGCACACCGGGCTGCCGGCGCTCGCCGACGACTCCGGGATCGCCGTGGACGCCCTCGGCGGTGCTCCGGGCATCCACTCGGCCCGGTACGCGGGCACGAGGGAGGACGCCGACAACATCGCGCTGCTCCTGCAGAACCTCGAGGGGGTCCTCGAGCGCACCGCCGCCTTCGTCTGCGCGGCCGCGTTCGTGACGCCCGAGGGGGCGGAGCACGTGGTCGAGGCCGTGTGGAACGGCGAGGTCCTCACCGTGCCGACCGGCACCGGTGGGCACGGCTACGACCCGGTGTTCAAGGCGGACGACGCCGACCGGTCCTCGGCGGAGCTCACCCGCGAGGAGAAGAACCAGCTGAGCCACCGTGCGAAGGCGTTCCGCGGGATCGCGCCGACCGTGCGGGAGTACTTCGGCGTCTGACCGGCCGGAAGCGCACCGTCCGGCGCCGTCGGCCTCGCACGCGGCACAACACAAGTCGGCCCGAACCGCGCGATCGCGTGGTTCGGGCCGACTTGTGTTGTGCGAGGTGCTGCCGGGCGAGGTGCCGCAGGCGAGGCGCCTCAGGCGAGGTGCCGCACAGGGCGAGGCGCCCCACGCGCGGTCGCGACTACTCGGTCGCGGCCTGCTCCTGCTCGTCGTGCTTCGCCTTGCGGGCGTTCCGGATGTACGTGATCGCCATCGGGACGACGGTGACGACGACCGCCGCGAGCAGGATGATGTCGATGTACTCGCGGACGATGTGCGCCACGAACGGGATGTGGCCGATGAAGTACCCGAGGAACGTGACCCCGACACCCCAGATGACCGCGCCGATCGCGTTGTACAACGAGTACTTCTTGTAGTCCATCCGCCCGACACCGGCGGCGATCGGCAGGAACGTCCGCACCACCGGCACGAAGCGGGCGAGGATCACCGCGAGCGGGCCGAACCGGTGGAAGAACGCGTTGGTGCGGTCGACGTTCGCCTTGGAGAACAGGCCGCTCTCCTTGCGCTCGAAGATCGGTGGGCCGGCCTTCTTGCCGATGTAGTAGCCGAGCTCGCCGCCGAGGAACGCCGCCGCGGCGATCATCAGGGCGGCGACCCACACCGGGATCCCGCCGATCTCGCCGCCGCGGTCGAACGCGAACAGACCGGTGATCACGAGCAGGCTGTCGCCGGGGAAGATGAACCCGATCAGCAGTCCGGTCTCGGCGAAGATGATGGCGCACACCACGAACACGGCGATCGCCCCGAAGTTGTCGAGGATGTACTGCGGATCCAGCCAGGGGATCAGGGCGAGTGCGACGGAGTGCATGGTTCTTCCGGTCGTGGAGGCGGGGTCACGGGCAGGACTCCCGCGTGACGAGGGTACCGTCCGGGGGTGTCGGGCCCATCCGCCCGGGGTATGACTTCCCCGAAGGTGCGGGAGACCGTGCGGGGAACCGTGCGGAAGGAGGGACTCGAACCCTCACGCCTGGGGCACAGGAACCTAAATCCTGCGTGTCTACCGATTCCACCACTCCCGCGAGCAGCGGCAGTCTACCGAGCGCGGGCGACGCACCGGGCGTGATCCGTGCCTCCAGGCCGTGGCCGGAGCGGCCGCCTGGCGGACGTCAGCGCAGTCGACGGGGCAGGTACCTCGGGACGTAGCGGAGCAGGATGCCCGCGCCGACCAGGCCGAGTACGCCCATCACGCCGCTCGCGATCGCGATGGAGGCGACGGCGGTGACGCCGGAGATGACGAGCGGCGCGGCGGCCGACCCGAAGTCACCCGTGAACCGCCACGCACCGAGGAAGGGTGCCGGGTTGCCGCGCGGGGCGAGGTCCGCGCCGAGCGTCATGAGGATGCCCGAGCCGACGCCGTTCGCGAGCGACATGCCGATGGCGATGGCCACGAACCAGCCGACCCGCGCGTCGAGGTGCCCGGACCACGCGAGCAGGAAGTAGCTGACGCTCAGCCCGAGCATGCAGGGGAGCGCGCTCGCCAGGCGGCCCCAGCGGTCCATGATCTGGCCGCTCGTGTAGAACAGCGCGAAGTCGACGGCACCGGCGATGCCGATGACGAGGGCCGCGGTCGAGTCGTCGAGTCCGACGCTGACCGCCCACAGCGGCAGGATCACCTGCCGTCCGGCGCGGAGCGCGCCGATCAGCCCGGCGCCGCTGCCGAGCCGCAGCAGGACGGCGCGGTTCGCGCGGATGGTGCGGAAGAGGCCGTGCGCCTCCTGCTGGACGAACTGGGCACCGGTGTCGGCCGGCGGTTCGGTCACGTCCGTCGTGTTCGCGGTCACGGGCCTGGAGGCGCGTGGCGGCCTGCGGAATCCGCGCGCTCCCGTCGCGGGGTCGCGCAGGACGAGGAGGACGACCGCGGCGGCCAGGCAGCAGGCGATGTGGATCCAGAAGGCGCTCTGCGTCGTGCCGGTGAGGTGGATCACGCCGGCGGCGATGAAGGGACCGACGAAGTAGCCGAAGCGGAACACGCCGCCGAGGCTGGACAGCGCGCGGGCGCGGATCTGGATCGGGATCGCGGTCGTCATGTACGCGTGCCGGGCGAGTGCGAACACGGCGGTCGAGACACCGACGAGGAACACCCCGACCGCGAGCACCCAGGCGTTCGGCGCGACCGTGCAGACCAGGAGCCCGACGACGGACACCACGGCGGCGCCGATCATCGCGTTCCGCTCGCCGATCCGGGCCACGACCACGCCGGAGGGCACGTCCCCGATGAGCTCGCCGACGAGGATGAGCGACGCGACGAACCCGGCGAACGCCAGGCTCGCACCGAGGGAGTCCGCCGCGATCGGGATGATCGGGATGATCGCGCCCTCGCCGATCGCGAAGAGGGCGGCGGGCAGGAACCCGGACAACAGCACCGCGCGGAAGTCGAAGGCGGGGGAGTCGGAGGTCATCGCTCGGCCAACGCTACGCCCGCTTGGGCCGTCGCCGGAAAGGTGCGACCCTTGATGCCATGCGAGTACTAGCGGCGATGAGCGGTGGGGTCGACTCGGCGGTGGCCGCGGCGCGGGCGGTCGACGCCGGACACGACGTGGTCGGTGTCCACCTCGCGCTGAGCCGGATGCCCGGGACCCTCCGGACGGGCAGCCGCGGGTGCTGCACGATCGAGGACTCGATGGACGCCCAGCGCGCCGCCTCCGCGCTCGGCATCCCGTACTACGTGTGGGACTTCTCGGCCCGGTTCAAGGAGGACGTCGTCGACGACTTCGTGGCCGAGTACCAGGCCGGCCGCACGCCGAACCCCTGCATGCGCTGCAACGAGCGGATCAAGTTCGCCGCCCTGCTCGAGAAGGCGCTCGCCCTCGGGTTCGACGCCGTCGCGACCGGGCACTACGCCTCGATCGTCACCGGTCCGGACGGCTCGCGCGAACTGCACCGCTCGGCCGCGTGGGCGAAGGACCAGTCCTACGTGCTCGGGGTGCTGACCGCCGAGCAGCTCCAGCACGCGATGTTCCCGCTCGGGGCGACCCCCTCCAAGGACGAGGTCCGCGCCGAGGCCGCTGCCCGCGGGCTCACGGTCGCGCAGAAGCCCGACTCCTACGACATCTGCTTCATCCCCGACGGCGACACCCGCGGCTGGCTCGCCGACCGGGTCGGTACCGCCCCGGGTGACGTGGTCGAGCGCGACGGCACGGTCGTCGGCTCCCACGAGGGCGCGACCGGGTACACGGTCGGGCAGCGCCGCGGCCTCGCGCTCGGACGCCCGGCGCCGGACGGGAAGCCGCGCTTCGTGCTCGAGATCCGCCCGAAGGAGAACACCGTCGTGGTCGGCCCGAAGGAGGCGCTCGACGTCACCTCGATGTCCGGCGCACGGTTCACCTGGGCCGGCACGGCACCGGCCGACCCGACCGTGCCGTTCGCGTGCGACGTGCAGATCCGGGCGCACGCCGACCCAGTGCCCGCGACGGCGCGGGTGTCCGACGGTGTGCTCGTCATCGACGTCGACGAGCCCCTGTCCGGGGTCGCGCCGGGGCAGACCGCGGTGGTCTACGTCGGGACGCGGGTGCTCGGGCAGTGCACCATCGACTCGACGGTGTCGGCGGTGCCCGCGTCGGCGTAGGGGTGGCGGGGCGCGGCGTGCGCGGTGGCGCGGGCGTGCGCGGGCGCGCGGGGGCGCGGGCGTGCGCGGGTGCGCGGGGGCGCGGGCGTGCGCGCGGCACGCGGCTGCGTCCGGGGGTCGGTGGTTCACGGTAGAACTGATGCCATGAGCGAGACCGACGCCACGTTCGAGACCACCGACCCCGAGGCGCTCGACGCTGCACAGGCGCAGCGCGAGGTCGACCGGCTCCGGTCCCGCATCAACGAGCTGCGGCACGCCTACTACGACGAGAACGGCTCGACGGTCAGCGACGCCGAGTACGACGCGATGCTCCACCGGCTCGAGGCGATCGAGCAGCGTCACCCCGAACTCCTGACCGAGGACAGCCCCACCCAGACCGTCGGCGGGCAGGCGCAGACGATCCAGTTCGCCCCGGTCGAGCACGCCGAACGCATGCTCAGCCTCGACAACGTGTTCAGCCCGGACGAGCTGACGGACTGGGCGGTCAAGGTGCAGCGGGACGCCGGTGCCGAGCGCGTCCGGTTCCTGTCCGAGCTGAAGATCGACGGGCTCGCGATCAACCTCCGCTACGAGCACGGCCGACTCGTCTCGGCGGCGACCCGCGGCGACGGCGTCGTCGGCGAGGACGTGACGGGCAACGTCCTGACGATGGGCACCATCCCGGAACGGCTGACCGGCACCGGGCACCCGCCCATCGTCGAGGTCCGCGGCGAGATCTTCTTCCCCGTCGAGCAGTTCGACGAGCTCAACGCCAAGCAGCGCGACGCGGGCGAGCGCGTGTTCGCCAACCCGCGGAACGCCGCGGCGGGGTCCCTCCGGCAGAAGGAAGAGGGCAAGTCCGAGGCGAAGCGCGCCCTGATGATCGACCGGCTGCGGCGGCTCCGGATGCTCGTGCACGGCATCGGCGCGTGGCCGGTCCGCGAACTCGAGCGGGACACCGACGTCCACGCCCAGTCCGAGGTCTACGAGCTCCTGCAGTCGTGGGGCCTGCCGACGAGCACGCACTACCGGGTGTTCGACTCCATCGACGAGGTCCTCGGCTTCGTCAAGGACTACGGCGAACGACGGGCATCGGTCGAGCACCAGATCGACGGCATCGTGATCAAGGTCGACGACCTCGCCCTGCACGAAGAGCTCGGCTCCACCTCGCGCGCCCCGCGCTGGGCGATCGCGTACAAGTACCCGCCGGAAGAGGTCCACACGAAGCTCCTCGACGTCGTGGTCAGCGTCGGGCGCACGGGGCGGGCCACCCCGTTCGCGGTGATGGCCCCGGCCGAGGTCGCGGGGTCGGTCGTCCGTCAGGCCACGCTGCACAACCAGCAGGTCGTCAAGGCGAAGGGCGTCCTGATCGGCGACACCGTCGTGCTGCGGAAGGCCGGCGACGTCATCCCCGAGGTGCTCGGCCCGGTGGTCGAGCTGCGCGACGGCACCGAGCGCGAGTTCGTGATGCCGACGAACTGCCCGGAGTGCGGCACGCCGCTCGCCCCGGCGAAGGAGGGCGACATCGACCTCCGCTGCCCGAACGCGAAGAGCTGCCCGGCGCAGGTGCGCGGCCGGGTGGAGCACATCGCCTCGCGCGGGTCGCTCGACATCGAGGGCCTCGGCGAGGTCGCGGCGGCCGCGCTGACGCAGCCGCTCCACCCGGAGCAGCCCCCGCTCGTCACCGAGGCCGGGCTGTTCGACCTGACGATGCAGGACATCGTCCCGATCGAGGTGATCGTCCGCGACGCCGAGACCGGCATGGAGAAGACCACGGACGACGGTGCCCCGAAGCGGGTGACGCCGTTCAGCCGGGCGCGCAAGAAGACCGACCCGCCGTTCGACCCGGAGGCCCGCGGCGCGGACTACACCGGAGAGCCGAGCCGGTACCCCTCGAAGAACGCGTTCGAGATGCTCGCGAACATCGACGCCGCGAAGACGAAGCCCCTCTGGCGCATCATGGTCGGCCTGAGCATCCGCCACGTCGGACCGGTTGCTGCTCGTGCGCTCGCCGACCACTTCGGGTCCCTCGACGCCATCCGGTCCGCCTCGCGTGAGGAACTGGCCGCGGTCGACGGGGTCGGCGGGATCATCGCGGATGCGCTCCTCGCCTGGTTCGAGGTCGACTGGCACCGCGAGATCATCGACCGGTGGACGGCGGCCGGCGTGCAGTTCACGACACCGGGGCACCCGGGACCGGGTGCCGCGAGCACCGAGGGTGGTGTGCTCAGCGGCGTCACGGTGGTCGCGACCGGTTCGCTCGAGGGGTACAGCCGCGAGGGCGCGCAAGAGGCGATCATCGCCGCCGGGGGCAAGGCGGCCTCGAGCGTCAGCAAGAAGACCGACTTCGTCGCGGCCGGCCCGGGTGCCGGCTCGAAGCTCACGAAGGCGGAGCAACTCGGTCTCCGGATCATCGACGCGGAGCAGTTCCGGCTGCTCGTCACCGAGGGGCCCGAGGCGCTCGGGGACGCACCGGAGGCACCCGCCGAGAGCTGAGCCACTCTCGGGAGCACGACCGCGGACTGTCCGCTCGCCGCGGCGCGCCATGCGACCCACCCAGTTCAGGGGTCAAGTTGCATCCCGCACGCCATCGGGAGGCGCATTCTCCTTACACTCGTGAGAGCATCACCCGTCGTCTGCAGGGGGACGTCGGGACGGCCTTCCCGGGGGAGACCCGATTGCTGCTCATCGCCGCGGCTCTGCTCACCGCCTCGATGCACTCACTGGGAGTGGTCGAGGCCCCAGTCGCGCCCGCCGTGCACTCGGTCGCCGTCGTCGCGACCACCGCTGGAGGACCCGCGCGGGACTCGGGCATCCAGCCGGTCATGACCGGGGTACAGGCCCAGGCAGCCGCCGCGGACCTCGTCGTCGCACACGGCCGGGCGTTCCTCACCGACCTCTCGCAGCTGGACCGGTCCGAGCTCCTCCGCGCGGGCAAGGACGCGCACGTGCTCGCGACGGCGCAGGACGACCCGCCGACCGCCGCCGACGTCACGACCTGGTGGGCCGGGCTCGCTCCGGCGGAACGGCAGACGCTCGAGACCTTCGCCCCGTCGGCGGTCGGCAACCTCGACGGTGTGCCGTACGACGTGCGGGACCGGGCGAACCGTGCCGTGCTCACCATCGGGCTGGCCGACCACGACGCGACCGCTGCGCAGACGGCGATGCTCGGGCAGGTCGAACGCGCGCTCGTGCACGATCCCGGGGCACCGGCGCGGTCGCTCATCACGCTCGACACACGAGGGTCCGGTCGTGCCGCGATCGCCATCGGTGACCTGGCCACCGCCGCCGACGTCACGGTCGTCGTCCCCGGCATGTTCTTCACGGTCACCGGGCAGATGGCCGACTTCACGAACACCGCGAACGACCTGTACAGCGAACAGGCGACCCTCGCCGGGGTGGCGGCACCGGGGCCGGGCAGCGGGGTCGCGGTGGTGGCCTGGATGGGCTACCGCACCCCGGACCTGTCGAACATCCTGTCGCTCGGGCTCGCGAAGACCGGGGCCGCGCGACTCGAGCGGACCGTGGACGGCCTGCGGCAGCTGCGGGACGGCGAACAGCCGCGGGTCAACGTCGTCGCCCACTCGTACGGTTCGACGACCGCCCTGATGGCGCTGTCGTCCGGCCGGATGAGCGCCGACAGCCTGACGGTGTTCGGGTCCCCGGGCAGCGACGTGCGCACCGCGGCCGAGCTGGCGGTCGGCGCCGGGCAGGTCTTCGTCGGGGACGCCCACAGCGACCCGATCGCGGGCTCCGGCTACTTCGGGACCGATCCGGGGTCGGCGTCGTTCGGTTCGACGGTCCTCGACCTCGCCGGAAGTGTCGACGCGCAGGACACCGGCGACGTTTTCCGCCGTCCGGTCGGCCACAACGACTACCTCAAGCCGGGGACGGCATCGCTGCACGACGTCGCGCTCATCGGCGTCGGCCGGGCGGACATCGTGCTCGAGCAGCTCCGTCGCGACGGGGGCGGCCGGGGCGGGGTCCCGCAGACGTCGCCCGACATGTACCTCGTCCGACCGCAGGACCTCCAGCAGCGCGACTGACCTGTGTGACAACCTGAACAGCGGCGCAGCCTCCACTCGTTCCACGGCAGAACCAGTACAGACCGTGCCCCTACGGTTCCGGACATGCGTGTGGTGCGATGGCCTGGTGCTCTCCTGACGTTCGTCGCGATGTCGGCGCTGGCCGGCATGCTCGTCGCCGTCGCGGTCACCCCGGGGGTCGCCGTCGCCGGTGAGGGCACCTCCGGCGCGGTCGCGTTCTTCGAGGACCTACCGAGCTACCTCGACATCCAGACGCCCCAGCAGGTGTCGTCCGTCTACGCGACGAAGGACGGCCAGCAGGTCAAGATCGCGTCCTTCTACGCCGAGAACCGGACGACCGTCGCCTCCGACGCGATGGCGAAGAGTCTCAAGCAGGCCGCGATCGACACCGAGGACCCGCGGTTCTACGACGAGGGCGGCATCGACGTCGTCGGCACCCTGCGCGGTGCGGCCGCGACCGTCGTCGGCGGGGACGTGCAGGGCGGGTCGAGCATCACCCAGCAGTACGTCAAGAACGTCCTCGTCCAGCAGTGCGAGGAGCTGACGGGCAAGAACGCCGCGGACACGCAGAAGAAGATCTCCGCCTGCTACGAGGACGCCGCCGGGGTCACGCCGCAGCGCAAGCTGCAGGAGATGCGCTACGCGATCGCGGTCAACAAGAAGTACTCGAAGGACCAGATCCTCACCGGGTACCTCAACCTGGTCGGGCTCGGCGGGCGGGTGTACGGCGCCGAGGCCGGTGCCGAGTACTACTTCGGCGTGCACGCGAAGGACCTGTCCCTGGCGCAGTCGGCGACGCTCGTCGCGATCCTGAACAACCCCTCGAACCTGCGGATCGACCAGCCCGGGAACGCCGACAACGGCACGGCGAACGGGTACAGGGCGACCAAGGAACGGCGCGACTACGTCCTCGAGCGCATGTACGTCCACCACGACATCACGAAGGCCGAGCGTGACGCCGCGACGGCCACGCCGGTGACACCGAAGATCACCGCCACGGCGAACGGCTGCTCCTCCGCGGCGACGGGCTACGACGCCGGCTACTTCTGCGACTACGTGCGCGACCAGGTGCTGCAGGACCCGGCGTTCGGCAAGACGGCCGCCGAGCGCATCGCGACGCTCGACACGAAGGGCCTCCAGATCCACACGTCGCTCGACCTCGACGTGCAGGCCCGAGCGCAGACCGCCCTGTCGACGTACGTGCCGGCCACCATGGCGGGCGTCGACGTCGGAGGCTCGAACGTCACCGTCGAGCCCGGGACCGGACGCATCATCTCGATGGTGCAGAACACCGCGTACACGCAGGGGGACAACGGTGCTGCGGGTTCCACGGCGGTGAACTACAGCGCGGACAGCGGCTACGGCAACTCCGGTGGCTTCCAGACCGGATCGACGTACAAGGTGTTCACGCTGGCGGAGTGGCTCGCGAGCGGGCACACCCTGTCCGAGTCGGTGTCCACGTCCGAGCACACGTTCGAGAACGCCGAGTTCACGAACTCCTGCCAGAACGTCAGCGGCGGCACGTGGCCCGTCTCGAACGCCGAGAGCGTCCCCGCCTCGATGACGGTCCAGGCCGCCACGTCGGAGTCGATCAACACCGCGTACGCGCAGATGGGCAAGCAGCTCGACCTCTGCAAGATCGCGCAGCTCGCCCAGTCGATGGGCATCCACCCGGCTGCCGGCGGGCCGCTCACCCAGACGCCGTCCTCGATCCTCGGGGTCAACTCGCTCTCGCCGATCGACCTCGCAGAGGCCTACGCCGGGTTCGCGAACGGCGGCGTCGTCTGCACCCCGACCGCGATCGACTCGGTGACCGAGTCGGACGGCACGAAGATCACCCCGTCGCCGTCGTCCTGCACGCAGGGCGTCGCAGCGGACGTCGCGGGCACCGTCGACTACGCCCTGCAGGGCGTGCTCACCGGCGCCGGCACCGCCGCGAGTGCGAACCCGGGCGACAGCATCCCGAAGTTCGCCAAGACGGGCACGACCGACGGGGACGTGCAGAACTGGCTGGTCGCGTCGACCACGAAGTACACGAACGCGACCTGGATCGGCAACGTCCAGGGGGCGGTGAGCCTGGCGAACTGGCCGTTCCTGCAGGGCACGACCGGGTACAGCGCGAAGTTCGGCGTCGGGAAGTCGATGATGTCCTACCTCGACCAGACCGTCGGCGGGGGAGCGTTGCCGACGCCCGACCAGGCGATGATCGGCCAGCCGAGTCACGCTTCGACGCCGACGCCGACGCCGACGCCGACGCCGACGCCGACGTCGTCGGCCGGGTCGAACGGGACAGGCGCGTCGCAGGGCGGGGCGCAGCAGCAACAGGACCCGAAGCAGCAGCAGAACCCGAAGCAGCAGCAGCAGCAGAAGCAGCAGCAGCAGCAGCAGCAGCAGCCGGGGAAGTGACCGCCTGGAGGCGCGGTGCCGGTCCCCGGGACCGGCACCGCGCCTCCAGGTCGTCGCGTTCTCCACAGGCGGGCCGGCCCGACGGACGGCACCAATAGACTGGTGGGCATTCCACGAACCGATCGACGGAGCACCATGCCTGACATCACGAGCGAGCAGGTCGCCCACCTGGCGAACCTCGCGCGTATCGCACTCACGCCCGAAGAGATCGAGAAGCTCACGGGGGAGCTGTCGCACATCGTCGACAGCGTCGCCCGGGTCTCCGAGGTCGCCACACCGGACGTCCCCGCGACGAGCCACCCCGTGCCGCTCGGCAACGTCACCCGACCCGACGTGGTCGGCCCGACGCTCACGCAGGAGCAGGCGCTCTCGGGTGCCCCGGACTCCGACGGCGAACGGTTCCGCGTGACGGCCATCCTCGGTGAAGAACAGTAGAGCGAAGAACAGTGACTGACGACATCACGAAGCTCAGCGCCGCGGCGCTCGCCGACGCCCTGGTGGCGCGCGACGTCTCGAGCGTCGAAGCGACGCAGGCCCACCTCGACCGCATCCAGGCGGTGGACGGCGACGTGCACGCGTTCCTCCACGTCAACCAGAACGCGATCGCCGCGGCGAAGTCGATCGACTCTCGCCGTGCCGCCGGGGACGACCTCGGTCCGCTCGCGGGCGTGCCGATCGCCGTGAAGGACGTCCTGTGCACGCAGGACATGCCGACCACGTCCGGCTCGAAGATCCTCGAAGGCTGGGTGCCCCCGTACGACGCCACCCCGGTCGCGAAGCTCCGCGCCGCCGGCCTCGTGCTGCTCGGCAAGACCAACATGGACGAGTTCGCGATGGGCTCGACGACCGAGTTCTCGGCGTACGGCCCGACGCACAACCCGTGGGACCTCGACCGGATCCCCGGCGGGTCCGGCGGCGGCTCGGCCGCAGCGGTCGCCGCGCACGAGGCACCGCTCGCGCTCGGTTCCGACACCGGTGGTTCGATCCGCCAGCCGGGGGCCGTCACGGGCACGGTCGGTGTGAAGCCGACCTACGGCGGTGTCAGCCGCTACGGCGCGATCGCGCTCGCGTCCAGCCTCGACCAGGTCGGCCCGGTGTCGCGCACCGTCCTCGACGCCGCGCTCCTGCACGACGTCATCGGCGGGCACGACCCGAAGGACTCCACCTCGATCCCGGACGCCTGGCCATCCATGGCCGCCGCTGCGCGCGAGGGACTCCAGGCCGACACGCTGCGCGGCCTCCGCGTCGGCGTGGTGAAGGAGCTCGCCGGTGGCGAGGGCTTCCAGGCCGGCGTCACCCAGCGCTTCCAGGAGACCGTGGCGATCCTCGAGTCCGCCGGGGCCCAGGTCGTCGAGATCGACGCACCGTCGTTCGCCTACGCGATCAGCGCGTACTACCTGATCCTGCCGGCCGAGGCGTCGTCGAACCTCGCGAAGTTCGACTCGGTGCGCTTCGGCCTCCGTGTCACCCCGGAGAACAGCGCCACGGTCGAGGACGTCATGGCCGCCACGCGTGAAGCCGGCTTCGGTCCCGAGGTGAAGCGCCGCATCATCCTCGGCACCTACGCCCTCAGCGCCGGGTACTACGACGCCTACTACGGCTCCGCGCAGAAGGTCCGTACGCTCGTCCAGCGAGACTTCCAGGCCGCCTTCGAGCAGGTCGACCTGCTCGTCAGCCCCTCGGCGCCGACGACGGCGTTCCCGATCGGTGAGCGCATCGACGACCCGCTGGCGATGTACCTCAACGACCTCACCACGATCCCGGCGAACCTCGCCGGCGTCCCCGGCATGAGCATCCCGAACGGCCTCGCACCCGAGGACGGCCTGCCGACCGGTGTCCAGCTGATGGCCCCGCAGCGCGAGGACGCCCGGCTGTACCGCTACGGTGCAGCGCTCGAGCGCCTGCTCGAGCAGCAGTGGGGTGCCCCGCTCATCGACAGCATCCCGGACCTCGACCAGAGTCAGCAGTCCGCTGCGCAGGAAGGTGTGATCTGATGGCGCAGAAGGACGCGCTGATGGACTTCGACGAGGCGCTCCGGCTGTACGAGCCGGTCCTCGGTTTCGAGGTCCACGTCGAACTCGCGACGAAGACCAAGATGTTCTCCGACGCCCCGAACTTCTTCGGTGGTGAGCCGAACACGAACGTGACGCCGGTCGACCTCGGGCTGCCCGGATCGCTGCCGGTCGTGAACGCCCAGGCCGTGCGCTACTCGATCCAGCTCGGGCTCGCGCTCGGCTGCTCGATCGCCGAGTCCTCGCGGTTCGCCCGGAAGAACTACTACTACCCGGACAACCCGAAGAACTACCAGATCTCCCAGTACGACGAGCCCATCGCGTACGAGGGCGAGGTCGAGGTCGAACTCGCCGACGGTACGATCTTCATCGTCCCGATCGAGCGCGCCCACATGGAAGAGGACGCCGGCAAGCTGACGCACGTCGGTGGCGCCACCGGCCGCATCCAGGGCGCCGAGTACTCGCTCGTCGACTACAACCGCGCGGGTGTCCCGCTCGTCGAGATCGTCACGAAGCCCATCGTCGGTGCCGAACACCGCGCCCCGGAGCTCGGCGCCGCGTACGTGCAGGTCATCCGTGACCTCGTCCGTGCGCTCGGCGTGTCCGAGGCCCGCATGGAGCGCGGCAACCTCCGCTGCGACGCGAACATCTCCCTGCGGCCGCGCGGGCAGGAGAAGCTCGGCACCCGCACGGAGACGAAGAACGTCAACTCGTTCCGTGCCGTCGAGCGCGCCATCCGCTACGAGATCCAGCGCCAGGCCGCGATCCTCGCCGCCGGTGGCTCGATCACGCAGGAGACCCGGCACTGGCACGAGGACACCGGCCGCACCTCGGCCGGCCGTCCGAAGTCGGACGCCGACGACTACCGCTACTTCCCGGAGCCCGACCTGCTCCCCGTGGTGCCGGACCCGGCCGTGATCGAGGAGCTCCGGGCGTCCCTGCCCGAGGCGCCCGTCGCACGCCGTCGCCGGCTCAAGGGCGACTGGGGCTTCACCGACCTCGAGTTCCAGGACGTCGTCAACGGCGGCCTGCTCGACGAGGTCGAGGGGACCGTCGCCGCCGGCGCCGCACCGCAGTCCGCGCGCAAGTGGTGGACGGGTGAGATCAGCCGCGTGGCGAACACGCAGGAGGCCGCGCCCGGTGACCTCGTGTCGCCGCAGCACGTCGCGGAGCTCATCGGGCTCGTCGAGTCCGGCGAGCTCACCGACCGGCTCGCGCGCCAGGTGCTCGAGGGCGTCATCGCCGGCGAGGGCTCGCCCGCCCAGGTCGTCGAGTCCCGCGGGCTCAAGGTCGTCTCGGACGACTCGGCGCTCACCGCCGCGGTCGACGAGGCCCTGGCCGCGCAGCCCGACGTGCTCGCGAAGATCAAGGACGGCAAGGTCCAGGCGGCGGGCGCGATCATCGGTGCGGTCATGAAGTCGATGAAGGGCCAGGCCGACGCGGCGCGCGTCCGCGAACTCGTGCTGGAGCGCGCGCAGGCCTGAGGCTCGCGCGCACCACGGAACTGGGTTCCGGACACAGCACCGCGGGGAACCGTGGTGCTGTGTCCGTCTCCGGTGTCGTCCACCCGTGCAACCTGGGGACGTGTCAGCGACCCGGTGACAGGATGAGTCGTGTCCGCAACGATCCGCGCCATCGGTACCGCAGTCCCCACGAGGACCCTCGACCAGCCGGCGGTGCGGGACCTCTTCGTCGGGCAGCCGGGCCTCGGACGACTCGGTCAGCGGCTCGTCCCCGCGGCCTTCGACGCCTCCGCCGTGGACCACCGCCACACCGTGCTCGACGAGCTCGACGCCACCCAGCCGTCCGGTGCGTTCCGGGACGACGACGGTGCCCTCCGCTCGCCGTCCACCGGCACACGCAACGACCGGTACCGCGAGCTCGCCCCGGCGCTGTTCGTCGCGGCCGCCCGTGACGCGGTCGACCGGGCCGGGATCGCCCCGGACTCCGTCACCCATGTGGTGACCGTGTCGTGCACCGGCTTCACACAGCCCGGTCCCGACCTCGACATCGTCCAGCAGCTCGGTCTCCGCCGGACCGTCTTCCGCCAGCACATCGGGTTCATGGGGTGCTGCGCGGCGTTCCCCGCGCTCCGGATCGCTGCCGCGTTCGCCGAGTCCGACCCTGCGGCGGTCGTGCTCGTCGTCTGCGCCGAGCTCTGCACGCTGCACGTCCGGGCCTCGGACGACCCGGACCAGATCGTCGCGAACAGCGTCTTCGGGGACGGCGCAGCCGCGGTCGTGGTCACGGCCGGCGGTCCCGGCCTCCGGCTCGACGCGTTCGCCACCACGGTCGTGCACGAGGGCGCCTCCGAGATGGCGTGGAACATCGGCGACGAGGGCTTCGAGATGGTCCTCAGCACCGCCGTCCCGAAGCTCGTCGGTGCGACGGTCGCCGAGGCCGTCGCACCGCTGCTCGGCTCGGACGCCGCGGGCACGGTGCCGGTGTGGGCGATCCACCCCGGCGGCCGCGCGATCCTCGATCGGACGCAGGACGCCCTCGGCCTCGGTGACGACGCGATCGCAGCGAGCCGGGCGGTGCTCCGCGACCACGGGAACATGTCGAGCGCGACGGTGCTGTTCGTCCTCCGCGAGGCCGTCGAAGCGGGCCTCGAGGACGGGTCGTCCGTCGTGGCGCTCGCCTTCGGGCCGGGCCTCACCGTCGAGAGCGCCCGGCTGACGGCGGTGACGTCGTGAGCCGTCCCGCCGGGGGTGCGCCGCGCCTCCAGGCCGTCGACCTGACGACGCGCGCACTGGACCTCCGCGAGCTGATGGACGAGCCGGACTGTGACCCGCGCGCCCTGGCCCGCACCTTCCGCCGCTTCGCGCTCGTCAACGCCCTCGTGAGCGGGTGGCGCGCAGCGTGGCGGACGCACGTCGTGCCCGCCCTGCCGGCGAGCGGCCGCGGCCGGGTGCTCGACCTGGGCTGCGGCGGCGGCGACCTCGCCCGGGCGCTGGTGCGCTGGGCGGCGAGCGACGGGTTCGACGTCGAGGTCGTCGGAGCTGACCCGGACGCGCGGGCGATCGAGGCCGCCGAGCGGTCCACCCCGCGCGGCGTCACCTTCCGGCAGCAGTCCAGCGGCGAGCTGCTGGCTGGGGGCGAACGCTTCGACGTCGTCGTGTCGAACCACGTGCTGCACCACCTCGGCGACGACGAACGGCACGGCTTCCTCGCCGACTCCGAAGCGCTGGCGACGAGCCGGAGCCTGCACTCGGACATCCGCCGATCGCCGGAGGCCTACCGGGCGTACGCGCTGGCGTCGACGTTCGTGGCGGCGGGGACGTTCGTCCGGGTCGACGGACTGCGGTCGATCCGTCGGTCGTTCACCCTGCCGGAGCTGCGGGACGCGCTGCCGTCGGGGTGGCGGGCGGAGCAGGCGGCACCGCACCGGGTGCTCGCGATCCGTGACGCGGACCTCGCGGCCTGAGCCCGACGGGGTGACCGGCGTCGACTAGCGTCGGGGCATGGCGCCGACCCCGCTGCACCGCGTCGCGGTCCTCGTGCTCGACGGCGCGAAGCCGCTCGACGTCGGCATCCCGGCGCAGGTGTTCTCGAACCGGCCGAGCATGCCGTACGAGGTGCGGGTGTGCGGTCCACGGGCGGGTCGGATCGCCGGCGGGGACGGCCTCGCGTACGCGGTCGACCACGGGCTCGACGCACTCGAGTGGGCGGAGACCGTCTTCGTCCCGGGGTACCGATTCCCGGCCGACACGCCACCCCCGGCCGACGTGGTCGATGCCCTCGCACGGGCGCACGAGCGGGGCGTCCGGATCGCCGCGATCTCGACGGGGGCGTTCGCGCTGGCCGCGGCCGGGTTGCTCGACGGGCGACGTGCCACCACGCACTGGCACTACACGCGCGTGCTCCGGGATCGGTTCCCCGAGGTCGACGTCGACGAGGACGTGCTGTTCGTCGACGCGGGGTCGGTCCTGACCAGTGCCGGCGCCGCGAGCGGGATCGACCTCTGCCTGCACATCGTCCGGCAGGACCACGGCGTCGCGCTGTCGAACCACGTCGCCCGGCGGCTCGTCAGCGCCCCGTACCGGAGCGGCGGACAGGCGCAGTACGTGCCCCGGAGCGTGCCGGAGCCGCTCGGCGACGTGTTCGCCGAGACCCGGGAGTGGGCCCTCCGACACCTCGCCGACCCACTGACGCTCGAGGTGCTCGCGCGGAACGCCACGGTCTCGCCGCGGACGTTCTCGCGGCGGTTCGTCGAGGACACGGGCTACACCCCGATGCAGTGGGTCCTCCGGGCACGCGTCGACCTCGCCCGCGAACTCCTCGAGCGCTCGGACCTCGGCGTCGACCAGGTCGCGGAGCGTGCCGGGCTGGGGTCGGACGCGAACCTGCGGACGCACTTCCGGCGCATCCTCGGGACCTCGCCCACCGAGTACCGCCGGACGTTCCAGGACTGACGGACGAGTCCGCAGCATCGATCGCGTTGGCGAGATCCTTTCGGACGCTGGCTTCCCTGCCACTGGAGCCGCGCCTCCAGGCCCGTGAGCATGGACCGCGGAACGAAAGGAACTCCACATGACCCGCATCGCCATCAACGGCTTCGGCCGCATCGGCCGCAACACGCTCCGCGCACTCATCGCCCGGGGCGGCGAGGACCTCGAGGTCGTCGCCGTCAACGACCTGACCGCCCCCGAGACCCTCGCGCACCTGTTCCGCTACGACTCCGCGCTCGGCCCGTTCGCCGGCACCGTCGAGGTGGACGGGGACACGCTCGTGATCGACGGCCACCCCGTGCGCGTCCTGGCCGAGCGCGAACCCGCCGCCCTGCCGTGGGCCGAACTCGGGGTCGAGGTCGTCCTCGAGTCCACCGGGCGGTTCACCGCTCGTGACGCCGCGGCCGGGCACCTCACCGCTGGCGCACGCCGGGTCCTGATCAGCGCGCCGGCGAGCGGTGCCGACGCGACGATCGCCTACGGCGTCAACTCCGACGTCTTCGACCCGGCCGTGCATACGGTCGTGTCGAACGCGTCCTGCACGACCAACGCGCTGGCGCCGCTGGCCTCGGTGCTCGACGACCTCGCCGGCATCGAACACGGGTTCATGACGACGGTGCACGCGTACACGCAGGAGCAGAACCTGCAGGACGGGCCGCACCGCGACCTCCGCCGCGCCCGTGCCGCCGGGGTGAACATCGTGCCGACGTCGACCGGTGCCGCGAAGGCGATCGGGCTGGTGCTGCCGCGCCTCGAGGGCAAGCTGTCCGGTGACGCCATCCGCGTGCCGGTGCCCGTCGGGTCGATCGTCGAGTTGAACACCGTCGTGTCCCGTTCCGTGAGCGTCGACGAGGTCAACGAGGCCTACCGTGCCGCGGCGGCCGGTCCGCTCGCCGGGGTGCTGGCGTTCACGGCCGACCCGCTCGTGTCGACGGACATCACCGGACGGCCGGAGTCCAGCGTCTTCGACTCGCTGCTGACCCGGGTCGACGAGGGCCGGCACGTCAAGGTGGTCGCCTGGTACGACAACGAGTGGGGCTTCTCGAACCGCGTGGTGGACACGCTGGGGATGCTGGCGTGCGCCTGAGCGCTGCGGCGAGTCTCGGGGTGGTGGCCCGAGACTCGGCCTGAGCGACACTTCTCGCGCTCAGGTGCGCGAGAAGTGTCGCTCAGCGCGAGTCTCGGCGGCGGCCGCCGGCGGCGCGGCGCGGCGGGGCGGGGCGCGGCGCAGCCGCGGCCGCGCCGCGGCCGCGCCGCAGCCGCGTCAGCGGATCACGGCCGTGGTGGACGCGAAGGAGCGGGAGCGCACGGCCTCGCGGTAGCGGCGGAGTGCGACCTCGCCGGCACCGACCGACTCCAGGGCCGCCAAGCCCGCACCGAGCACCGGGGGATCGGTCACCCAGGTCGGCACCGCGCCGGGCACCCGCGCCGCGAGCCCCGACACGACGCCGTCCACGAGCAGGGCGTCCCGCGCGGCGAGCACCCCGCCACCGAGGACCACCGGCACCGGTGACGTCGCGGATGTGCCGAGTCCGAGCCGGCCGAGCGCCACCGACGCCAGGAGCACGATCTCCTCGGCCTGACGCTCCACGACGCTCCGTGCGACCCGGTCGCCCGCTCCGGCGACCTCGAACAGCACGGGGCACAGCCGGTTGAAGACGCGGTGGTCGAGGCGACCGAAGTGGATCGCCTCGGTGACCTCGCGGACGGTGTCCAGCCCGAGCGCCGCCGGGACGGCGTCGACGAGCGCCGTCGCCGGACCGCGACCGTCGTCGGCCCGGGCCGCGTGCCAGAGCGCACGGTTGCCGAGGTACGCGCCACCGCCCCAGTCGCCGGAGACGTCACCGATCGCGGGGAACCGCGCGGTCTCGCCGTCGGCGCGCACCGCGAGTGCGTTGATGCCCGTGCCGCAGACCACGGCGGCCGCGTCCGGCGACAGCGTCCCGGCCCGCAGCAGCGCGAACAGGTCGTTGTCGAGGACGTCCGGCGCGCCGCCGTCCTCGCCCCAGTGGGCCAGTGCGGCCTCGGCGGCGACGAGCTCGTCGTGCAGGTCGAGCCCGGCGAGGTACACGTGCGTGGTCAGGACGTGGCGGTCGCCGAGGTCGCGGACGACCCGGGCGCGCACGTCGTCGAGGATCGGACCGGCGACGTCCCACCCGCGGGTCTGCGGGTTCGAGCCAGGACCGCGGGCGTGTCCGACGATGGCACCGTCGAGCCCGATGGCGACGACGTCGGTCTTGCTGCCGCCGCCGTCGACGGCGAGGACGACGTCAGCGGGGCTCGCCGCGGGCGGCGGAGGACCAGCGCTGGACGGAGCGCCGCCGGTCGGCGGGGCGGCCGCCGTCGGACAGGAGGCGCGGGTCGTCCCCGCCTCGCCGCCCCGGCTCAGCCCGCCCACGACACCTGCTCCGATCGCGCCCACGGCAGGTGCTCCGCGTTCGCGGCCAGGAGCAGGTCGGTGAGCTTCTCGGCCTTGTCGACCTGCCCGACGAGCGGGTGCGCCCACATCGCCTGGAGGACCCGGTCGCGACCGCCGTGCACCGCGGCGTCGAGCGCGAGCCGCTCGTAGCCGGCGACGTGCGCCACGAGCCCGGCCATGTCGGGGGCGAGCGGGGCGACGGGCAGCGGGGTGATCGCCTGCCGGGTGACCCGGGCCGGGACCTCGATCACGTGGTCGTCGGGGAGGAACGGGAACGTGCCGTCGTTCCGGACGTTGAGGACCTGCACGTCGCCCCGGTCGCCGAGGATCGAGGAGAGCACGTCGATCGCGGCCTCGGAGTAGTACGCGCCACCGCGCTGCTCGAGCTCGACGGGCTTCGTGACGACCGACTCGTCGGCGTACTTCGCCAGGAGCGCCCGCTCGGTCTCCATCACGGCCTCGGCCCGGGTGGGCTCGTGCAGCTGCTCCTCGAGGACGATGTCGTGCGCGTAGAAGTACCGCAGGTAGTACGAGGGGATGGCGTGCTGCAGGCGGAGGAGGTCCGACTGCATGTGCACGCTCTCCGCGGTCCGGTCGAGCGCGTCGCCGGACAGCAGCTCGGACAGGACGTCGCGCGTCGCCCCGGAGGCGTCGGTGACGTGCACGCCGCGCTCCCAGGTCAGGTGGTTCAGGCCGACGTGGTCGAGCCGGACGCGATCCGGAGCGACACCGTACTCGGCCGCGAACCGGCGCTGGAACCCGATCGCGACGTTGCAGAGCCCGACTGCGCGGTGGCCGGCCTCGAGCAGTGCCCGCGTGACGATGCCGACCGGGTTCGTGAAGTCCACGATCCAGGCGTCCGGCTTCGCGTGCTTCCGGACGAGCTCGGCGTACTCGAGCACGACGGGCACGGTGCGGAGCGCCTTGGCGAACCCGCCGGGACCGGTGGTCTCCTGGCCGATGCAGCAGGCCTCGTGCGGCCACGTCTCGTCCTGCTGCCGTGCGGCTTGGCCGCCGATGCGGAGCTGGAACATCACGGCGTCGGCGTCGGTGACCCCGGCGACGACGTCGTCCGTCACGTGCACGGTGCCGGGGTGCCCGGCGTGCGCGAACATCCGCTTGGCGACGCCGCCGACGAGTTCGCGGCGGACCGGGTCGGGGTCGACGAGCCAGAGTTCGTCGATGGGCAGCTGGTCGCGGAGCCGGGCGAAGCCGTCCACGAGTTCGGGGGTGTAGGTGGATCCGCCACCGACGACTGCGAGTTTCACTGTGGTGCTATCCCTTCACGCCGGTGAGCGCGATGCCCTCGACGAATGCCTTCTGTGCGAAGAAGAAGATGACGACGACCGGGACCATCACGACGACGGTCATCGCCATCGTCATGGACCAGTCGGTCCCGTGCTGTCCGCGGAACGTGGCGAGCCCGTACGCCACCGGCCAGGCGGCCTGGTTCTCGGACGCGTAGAGGAGCGGGCCGTAGTAGTCGTTCCACGAGTGGAAGAACATGAAGATCGCCGCCGACGCGATGCCCGGGCGGGCCATCGGCACGACGACGCGCCAGAGCACGCCCCACTCGCTGCAGCCGTCCATCCGGGCGGCGTCGCCGTACTCCTTCGGGATCGTCATGAAGAACTGGCGGAGCAGGAAGATGCTGAACGCGTCGCCGAGCAGGTTCGGCAGGATGAGCGGCCAGAGCGTGCCGGTCAGGTGCAGCTCGGACCACATCACGTAGACCGGCACCGCGGTGACCTGCGGGGGCAGGAGCATCGCGACGATGATCACCGTGAAGATGAGGTTCGCACCCTTGAACTTGATCTGTGCGAGGGCGTACGCCGCCGGCACCGAGCTGAGGAGCATGAACGCGGTGGCGAGCACGGCGTACATCGACGAATTCCCGAACCACTGCGCCAGCGGCAGCTCGGTGAACACCCGGCCGTAGTTCGAGAAGTCGAACGGGCGCGGCAGGATCGATGCGGTGAGGGCCTGGTTGCTCGACATCAGCGAGGTCAGGATCACGAAGACGATCGGGGCGATGGTGAGGACGCCGAGCGCCACCAGGGCCGCGTGCTCGGCGATCCAGACCAGGGTCCGGCCGCGGGGCTTCCCGGTGCGCGGGGCCGCGCCTCGGGGAGCCCGGGCGAGCGGGGACTGGGAGACGGCGGTCATCAGGACTCCTCCGGTCGGAACACGCTGATCCGGCGCATCGTGAAGACGAGCACCACGGCGGTGATCACGAACAGCACGACGGCCATCGCGGACGCGTAGCCGAACTGGAAGTTCGCGAACCCGTGCTGGTAGAGCAGCTCGGTGTAGGTGAGGAGCGACGTGCCCGGGTAGCCGAGTTGGGCGGCCGTGCCCCCGCCGATCGTCGCCTTGCCGCTCGCGACGCCCGAGGCCACCGCGGCCTCGGTGAAGTACTGCAGCGCCGCGATCACCCCCGTGACGGCCGCGAAGCCGATGACCGGCGCGATCGTCGGCAGCGTGATGTGCCGGACCTGCTGGACGCCGTTCGCCCCGTCGAGCGACGCCGCCTCGTACAGGTCGCGCGGCACGTCGAGGAGGGACGCCAGGAAGATGATCATGATGTCGCCCATCACCCAGACGCCCATGATCACGAGCGAGGGCTTCGACCAGGCGGGGTCGTTGAACCAGAGCGGGCCGTCGATGCCGAAGACCCGGAGGATCTGGTTCACCGGACCGGTGCCGGGGTTGAACAGGAACACGAACGCCACGACGCTCGCCACCGGCGGCACCAGGGCGGGCAGGTAGAACAGCGTCCGCCAGAACCCGGTGGCGGTCTTCGCGCGGCTGAGGAGCCCGGCGACGAGCAACCCGCAGACGATCCGGACCGGCACGAGGATGACGACGAACCACAGCGTGTTGACGACCGCGGGGCCGATCTGCGGGTCCTGCGTGAACAGGAACCGGTAGTTCAGCAGGCCGACGAACTCGGGCTCCTGCAGCTGGTTGTACCGGGTGAACGAGTAGAAGATCGACGCGACCAGCGGGTACGCGAAGAAGATCACGAGGCCCGCCAGGGCCGGTGCCAGCATCGTCAGCGCGACCAGGCGGCGGCGGGACTCGGCGGACCGGACCCGACGCTTCGGGGCAGTGGGGGGCACTGGACCGGACCCCGTCGGGCCCGCGGGCCGGGAGGCACGGGCGAGCCGCGCCTCCCGTCCGGCGGTCTTGGTGGTGGTGCTCATCACGGACCAGCCAGCTGGTTCGCGTTGTCGATGTCGGAGTCCAGCTTCTTGAGCTGGGCGTCGAGGTTGCCGCCGTTCTGCTGGTACGCCTGCCAGAACTTCGTGAAGGTCCCGATGTAGGCGGCGCCGTCGGCGGTGCCGGGCGAGGTCATCGTGTCCTTGTTCCCGGCCACGTCGACGAAGGTCTTGTAGTTCTCGTCGACCTCGAGGTCGGGGGACTGCAGGGCCGAGGTGAGCGTCGGGATGTTCTTCAGCCCGTTGCCCATCGTGACCTGCGCGTCCGTGTTCGTGGACAGGTACTTCAGCAGTGCCCAGGCGAGCTCCGGGTGCTTCGACCCCTTGGCGATGCCCGCCACGTTGCCCGCGATGTACGTCGACCCGTAGTTGCCGAGTCCGTCCATCACCGGCGTGGGCGCGGTGCCGTAGTCGAGGTCCGGCTTCTGGTCCTTGATGAACGCCGTGCGGTACTCACCGTCGATCTGCATCGCGACCTGCCCGGTCTGGAACGCGTTGTCGGCGGCGAACTCCTGACCGAGGCCCGAGGTGAACGCCTTGAGCTTGTCGTAGCCGATCTCGTCGACGAAGCCCTTCTGCCACTCGATGAGCTTCTTCCACGCGTCGGAGGTGCCGATCACGCTGTTGCCCTTGCTGTCCAGCCAGGAGCCGTCGACCATCGGTGCCCAGTGCTCGGGCGAGTTCTCGTAGAAGTCGATGAGCGGGTTGAAGCCGAGCTGCTTGATCGAGCCGTCGGCGTTGTAGGTCGTCATCTTCAGCGCGTCGGCCTTGAGCTCGTCGAGCGTCTTCGGCGGGGTCGTGATCCCCGCGGCCTGCATGGCGGGCTTGTTGTACATCAGCGCACTGACGTCGGCGAGGGCCGGCAGGGTGCACCGGGTGCCCTTGTACTGGGTGTAGGAGCGGACGGCCTTCGGGATGTCCGACAGGTCGACCTTGTCCCGCTTGATGTACGGCGACAGGTCACGGAAGGCGCCGGAGGAGCAGAAGCTGCCGACGATCGCCGTCGAGTAGGACAGTCCGACGTCGATGTTCTGCCCCGACGAGATCGCCTTCTGGAGCTTCTCGTCGTCCTGCCCGGCGTGGATGTCGACGGTGACGCCGGGGTTCGCCTTCTCGAAGCCGGCGACGGCGCTCTTCACGACACCGGCTTCGCGGCCGGTGAAGAAGTGCCACAGGGACACGGTGCCCTTGAGGTCCTTCGGCGCCTTGTCGGCGACGTCGGCGGCGCTGCTGCCGGAGCTGCAGCCGGCCATGACGAGGGCGCCGGCAGCGGCCATCGCCGTGACGGTGAGGATCCTCGTGGCGGATCGTTTGGCGGAGGGGTGCATCAGTACTCGCTCTCTGGTCTCGACCAGGCGGCCCGTTTCCGGGCGCGCTGAAGAGCCCTGGGACAGGGCCGGGGTGTGGTGCCTCGAGTGGTGCGGGTGGGTCTCCGCTGGGCGGAGGGGTCAGGGGCGCTCGGCGGGTTCCGGTGCGGGCGCATCGTCGCTGATGCGCTCGAGCCGGTCTGCGAGCGCGGTGCGGACGACGTCGATGAGGACGTGCCGCGCACCGTGCAGGACGGGGGTGTCGGGGACACCGGGCGCCACCACGGCGGTGGACCAGCGGGTGCGGGTCCGGAGCCAGGCGGTCACGGCGGCGGCCAGGGCGGGACCGCCCGCGATCCCGGTCGGGCCGTGCAGGACGACCGTCTCGGGGTCGGCGACGGCGAGGGCGGGGAGCACGTTGTGCCCGACGCGCTCGCCGAGGGCGGTGGTGAAGGGGTGCTGCTCGGGGAGTCCGGGCAGCTGCGGGAGCACCTGGCGCCAGTCGGCTGCGGAGCCGTCCGGTGCCGTGATCCCGTGTTCGGCGGCGAGTGCGGTGATCGCGGACTCGGAGATGAGGTCCGCCACGATCGTCGCCGTCGGGTCGATGGAGCGTGCGTCGGCGGGCACGCTGAGGTAGCCGATCTCACCCGCGGCACCGGACGCGCCGGTGTGCAGGTGGCCGTGCAGGTCGAGGGCCATGCCGAGGCCCTCCGCCATCCAGAACAGGGCGAACGATCCGGGGGTCCGTCCGGCGCCCATGTTCCGCTCGGCGATGGCGGCGAGGTTCGCGTCGTTCTCGATGACGACGCGGACGCCGAGGGCTTCCGACAGGGTGGTCGAGACCTGGTCGCGCGGCCAGCCGGGCAGGCCGTCGGTGAAGATGAGGGTGTCGGTGGCGTGGTCGACGCTCGCCTGCACGCCCACCGCGACGGCGGTGACGAGCTCGGGGTCGACGTCCGCCGCGGCGGCGGCGCGGGAGATCGCCGCGGCGACGATGTCGGCACCGGGGGCGCGCATCTCGTCGGCGGACATCCGGTGCGTCGCCACGGGGAAGGTGCGGCCGGCAGCGTCCACGACGGTGGAGCGGACGTCGACGAGCTGGACGTCGACGGCGACGGCGAGGTCGCGGTCGGTGATCGCCTCGTACACGACGGCGCTCGGGCCACGGCGGCCGGCCTGGGACCACGTGCCGGCTCCGCGGATGAGCGCGGCGGACTCGAGGCGCCGGATGATCTCGGCGGCGGTCGGCTTGCTGAGGCCGGTGCGCTGGGCGATCTCGTTGCGGGTGAGCGGACCCTCGTCGAGCAGGAGTTCGAGGGCGGCCCGGTCGTTGAGCACACGGAGGAGGCCGGGCTGGCCGGGGGTGCGTCCTCGTGTGGTCATGTCGAGGACTGTAACGGACAACCTTCTTTACTGAAAGGTTTGTTTACCGATTCGAAACACGCGTTCCGCCCCGCGAAACGTGCGGGCCGTCGGCCCGCGTCGACCTGCAGCCCAGGACGCGACCCGGGACGGCCTGGAGGCGCGGTGCCAGCTGGCACCGCGCCTCCAGGGCCCGGGGTGGTCGCGTGCGCGCTACGGGCGCAGCAGCACCTTGACGGCGCGGCGCTCGTCCATCGCGCGGTACGCCTCGGCGGTCTCGTCGAGCGGGAGTTCGAGGTCGAACACGCGGCCCGGCTCGATCGCACCCGAGAGCACGTCCGGCAGCAGCTCGGGGATGTACTTCCGGGCCGGCGCCATGCCGCCCGCGACGGTGATGTTCGTGTCGAAGAGGTAGCGCGTCCCGATGGTGGGCACCCCGTGCGGGACTCCGACGAAGCCGAGGTTGCCACCCGGACGGACCGAGTGCAGCGCCTGGTCCATGCTCTCCTCGGTCCCCACGGCCTCGACCGCGCAGTCGGCCAGGTCGCCGCCGAGCAGCTCCTTGACCGCCGCGACGCCCTCGGCGCCGCGGGCCGCGACGATGTCCGTCGCACCGAACTCGCGGGCGAGCGCCTGCCGGTCCGCGTGCCGGCTCATCGCGATGATCCGGTCGGCGCCGAGGCGCTTCGACGCGAGCACCGCCGAGAGGCCGACCGCACCGTCACCGACGACGACCACGGTCTTGCCGGGCCCGACCGCCGCCGACACCGCGGCGTGGTGCCCGGTCGAGAACACGTCGGACAGGGTCAGCAGCGACGGGACGAGCGCCGGGTCGACCGGGCCGGGCACGGCGACGAGGGTCGCCTGCGCGTCCGGGATGCGGACGTACTCCGCCTGCGCGCCGCCGACCGGGTCGCCGTAGGCGTCGTTCCCGCCGAAGCCGGAGAGGTGGTCGCAGCCGGTGGTCATCCCGTGCCGGCAGGCCTGGCAGGTGCCCTCGTTCATCGTGAACGGGGAGATGACGAAGTCGCCGACGTGCAGGTCCGTCACGTCGTCGCCGACCTCGACGACCTCGCCGACGAGTTCGTGCCCGATCGGGTGCGGCTCCTTCGTCTTCGTGACGCCGCGGTACGGCCAGAGGTCCGAGCCGCACACGCAGGCGGCGACGACCTTGACGACGACGTCCTTCGGGGTGATCAGACCGGGCTGGTCGCGGTCCTCGACGCGGATGTCGTTCGGGGCGTGGATGATCGCTGCGCGCAAGAGGGGAGCCTTCCGTCGAGATGGTGGGGGATCGGCCGGTCGACGTCGTCCGGAGCCCACTCGACAGTACCCTCGTGCGGGTGGACGACGACCGGTACGGCGGCGATGTGCTCTCGGGGGACTGGCGCTCGCGCGGAGTGAAGAAGGTGCGGCAGGTGCCGCTCGAACGCGACATGGTGCTCGAGGACCCCGTTACTGGGTGGGCGGGCGCCGTGGTGCGGCTCGAGGCGGGGAACGTCGAGCTCGAGGACTGGAAGGGCCGCACCCGGTCGTTCCCGTTCAGCGGGCAGTTCCTGCTCGAGGGTGAGCTCGTCACGCTCGGGCGGCCGCAGGCACCGGTCGGGCGGTCGGCCGCTGGTCGCGTCGGTTCCGCCGGTGCCGCTGGTTCCGCCGGCGCCGCCGGCTCCGTCCACGCTGACTGGAGGCCCGGGGCCGCGCCCGCCGTCCGGCAGGCGTCCGACGGCGGTCGCCTCCGCACCGCGTCCGGGTCCTTCGCGGTGGAGTCGCAGCGGGCCCGGGTGGCGCTGCCCTCCCGGATCATGGTCGAGGGCAAGCACGACGCCGAGCTCGTCGAGAAGGTCTGGGGAGCCGACCTCCGCGTCGAGGGCGTCGTCGTCGAGGAGCTGTCCGGCGTCGACAACCTGGCTTCGGTCCTGGACGACTTCCAGCCGTCCCGTGATCGGCGCGTCGGTGTGCTCGTCGACCACCTCGTGCCCGGGTCGAAGGAGTCCCGCTTCGCCGACGCCGTGATGCGCGGGAAGTGGGCCGCGCACGTGCTCGTCGTCGGGCACCCGTTCGTCGACGTCTGGCAGGCCGTCAAGCCCGCCCGCGTCGGACTCGCGTCGTGGCCCGTCATCCCGCGCTCGATCGAGTGGAAGAAGGGCATCTGCCAGGCCCTCGGCTGGCCGCACGCGGAGCAGGCCGACATCGCCCGGGCGTGGCAGCGGATCCTCGGCCAGGTGCGGACGTTCGCCGACCTCGAGCCGCAGCTGCTCGGCCGTGTCGAGGAGCTCATCGACTTCGTGACGGAACCGCGGGCCTGAGAACCCGGCCGATCCGTCAACAGGCCTGTGTTCCCGGGGGTGATCCGTCCCTCCAGGCCTACTGTTGAGGGCATGGACGGCATCGAGGGGCGCGTACGAGGCGCGGTCGATGTCTGGCTGCGCTGGCTGCCGCGCTGGCAGATCGGGACCGCGCGGCCGCGCACCCGCATCTGCCGGAAGTGCACCGGATCGCCGATCGCCTCGGCGGCCGGCTTCGGACCGGACGTCCCGCACGCCGTCCAGCACGCGCTCATCGGACGGATCTCGACCATCGTCGAGGACGCCGTCGATGACTACACCGCGAAGAACCTGCCGCTGCTGCAGCGCGAACTCGAGCGGGCGGACGCGCGGAAGCGGCACGCGGGGTACCAGCCGGCCGAGGGGCTGTCGCCCGAGTTCCAGGGTCTCGACGTTGACCCGGAGCCGTCGCCGGGTTCGCCGTTCCTCTTCACGCTCGGCGAGCTCGCGGGGACCGGGGCGGCGGAGCAGACGCCCCGCGAGCCGCTGTCCGACGAGGCGAAGGCCGCGCTCCGGCACGAGATCGAGCTGTCCGACGAGTGCGCCCGCTCCACCGGCACCGCCGTGTGCCTGGCGCTGATCGACCATCGGGAGCGGATCGCCGAGGCCGTCGAGCGCCTGGTCGAGCCGCAGATCGAGGCGCTCGTGTCGGACATGTTCCGCGGGTTCGACGGGCCCGAGGAGGGGCCGCGCTCCGGGTTGTTCTAGGTGCGCGGGTGGTGCGTGCGGTGGTCCCGCGGTCCCGCGGTCGGTCGGTGGGGGTGCTGGGTCGGTGGGGGTGCTGGTCGGGCGGTGGTCGGTGGATTCGCACCGTGCGTGCTTGCCCAGCCCGTGCGAGGTTCGCGCTGTCAGCGGGGGAGCAGGGTCCGACCGGGGATGACGGTGCCCCGCAGGGAACGGTGCTCGACCGGGCGGGACGGGTCGTCGATGCGGCCGATGACGAGGTCGATCGCCTCGCGACCGATGCGCTCGATCGGCTGCTCGAGCGTCGTGAACCCGATCCAGTCGTTGGCGAGCGGGTAGACCCCGTCGAACCCGGTCACGGAGATGTCGGTCGGCACCTGGACGCCACGGCGGGCGAGGGCATCGCAGACGTCGAGCATGAGCCGGTCCGTCGGACACATCACCGCGGTGGCACCGGATTCGTGCATCACGTCGGCGACGTCGGCCGCGATGTCGTCCGGCGGCCGCACGAAGCTCGCGTCGATGTCGATCACCCGCGCACCACGTGTCCGGAGTCGATCGGCCATGGCGCTCGACCGAGCGTGCTGCGTGATCGCGTTGTCGAGCGGCACGGTCAGGACGATCACGGTGGTGTGTCCCGCATCGGCGACGGCGTCGGCGATCGTCGCCCCGCCGTCGACCTCGTCGCAGTAGACGCTCGACAGCGCAGGGTGGAGTTCGGGCCGCCCGGCGACGACGGTGGCGATCCGGGGCGCGAACTCGGCGATGTCGGCGGCCGGCATGAGCCCGCTGCACACCACGAGTCCGTCGACCCGCATCGAGACCAGGGCCGCGAGGGCGGACTTCTCGTCCTCGACCCGCCCCACACCGGTGGTGGTGACGACGCGGTAGCCGAGCTCCGACGCCCGCCGCTCCATCACCGCGTGCAGGGCGGTGTAGACCATCGAGGACGCATCGCGCACCAGCATCCCGATCGTGTGGGTCCGACCGCTGACGAGGCCCCGGGCCATCGCGTTCGCCACGTACCCCAGCTCGGCCGCGGCGCGCTCGACGCGTTCACGTGTCTCGTCGGAGAACCTCCCCGTGCCGGAGAGGACGCGGCTCACGGCCGACTTCGAGACGCCGGCACGTGCGGCGACGTCGAGGATGGTCGGCTGCGCGCCGCGGCTGCCGTTCACGCGTCGGACGCCACGGTGTCCCGGTTGGTGTGACCGTCCTGGTCGGCGCGTCCGCCGGTCCGCTTCTCGGTGGCACGGATGACGCCGCGGGCGATCGCGCGCCAGCCCAGCAGGAACACGCCGAGCACGATGGTGGCGACGATCACGAACGAGATCGGCAGGGGGTTGCCGTCGACCACGCCCTGCCCCGTGGCGACCCGGATCGCCATCCCGACGAACACGGTGAGGATCCAGGCGACGACTCCGGTCGGCCAGAACCGGAGCGGCCTGGCCCAGCCGCCGCTCGTGACGTAGGCGATCGCCCAGCCGGCGAGGAACGGGTAGGCGGTCGTCCAGAGTCCGAGCGGCGAGAACGCCTCGCCGTGCGACGACCGCCCGATGAGCGCGAAGACGACGATGAGCACGACGTCGATGACGGCGGCGAGCCAACCCCAGGTGCGTGTGTTCACCCGCTCATTGTCGCAGCCGTCGCGCCCGGCCCCGCACCGGGCGCTCGGCGCTCGCCGTTCGCCGTTCGCCGTTCGCACAACCAAAGTCTGCCTGCGCCGCCGATCGATGCGGTTCGCGCGCACTTTGGTTGTGCGAAGGCGGCCGAGGGACCCGCGCCTGCCGCCGCCTGAGCGGTCCCACGCGCGGAGTTCACCCGGCGGCGAGGCTCGCGGCACCTCGCGTTCACCCGGCCGCGCCACACTCGACCACCGTGCGGGAACGTTCCCGCAACGCCGTACAGCACGACCCCGCCTCAGCCTCACCCCCACCCCCACGAACCAGGGAGACCATCGACGTGAAGACCCGAGCCCTCGCCGGCCTCGCGATCGCCGCAGCCGCGACCGTCGCACTGTCCGGCTGCGTGCAGAGCGCCAACGCCTCGAACGCCGACGACGCCGGCAGCAACGGCAGCAACGGCAAGTCCGGCGGCACCACGAGCCTCACCGTGTTCATCAGCGGCGACACCAACGTCCAGGACCTCTGGGAGAAGTCGCTCATCCCCGCCTTCGAGAAGGCGAACCCGAGCATCAGGGTCGCCACGAGCATCGACCTCCACGGCGAGCACGACGCCCAGACCCAGGCGAACCTCGCCACTGCGGTCAAGGCCGGCAAGAGCGTGGCGTACGACCTCGTCGACGCCGGCTTCGTCACGACCGCGGGCAAGGCCGGCCTGATGGCGAAGGTCAGCGACAGCAGCATCCCGAACCTCAAGGACGTCCCGGAGGCCACGAAGGAGCAGGGCGGCGACAGTGCGATCCCGTACCGTGCCTCGAGCGTGCTCCTCGCGTACGACTCGAAGAAGGTCACGGACGCCCCGAAGACGCTCGACGACCTGCTCGCGTGGATCAAGGACAACCCGGGTGAGTTCGCCTACAACTCGCCGTCGTCGGGCGGTTCCGGCGGTTCGTTCGTCGCCACGGTCCTCGCGAAGTACCTGTCGGCGTCGGAGCAGAAGGCGATGCAGACCCGCTACGACAAGTCCCTCGAGTCGAAGTGGGACAAGGGCTTCCAGGAGCTCAAGGACCTCGGCCCGTCGACGTACCAGAAGGGCGTCTACCCGAACGGCAACGACCAGGTCGTGCAGCTGCTCGGCAGCGGTCAGATCGCGATGGCGCCGGTGTGGAGCGACCAGTTCATCACCTCGCAGAAGACCGGCGTGATCCCGAAGACCGTGAAGGCCGTGCAGATCGACGACCCGTCGTTCACCGGCAGTGCGAGCTTCCTCGGCATCCCGAAGACGGAGCCGAAGGCCAAGAAGGAAGCGGCCGAGAAGCTCGCCGACTTCGTCCTCAGCTCGACGGGGCAGCAGCTCGTCGCGAGCGCCGTGTCCGGCTACCCGGTCATCCCGCTCGACTCCCTGCCGAAGTCGGTCGCGGAGCAGTTCGCGGACGCGAACCCGTCGAAGCTCCGCCTGGGGTTCCAGAGCGACTTCGCCGCGGACATGAACGCGGCGTGGGACGCGAAGGTCCCGCAGTGACGCAGCTCACCGACCGGGAGGCCCGTGGCGACTCCGCCACGGGCCTCCCGCCCGTCCCGTCGCCGGTCCAGGGCACGTCCCGGTCGGCCGGTCGGCCCACCTCCCAGGAGCGGCTCGACCGCCGTCGGCGCTGGCAGGGCATCGCGCTCGTCGCCGCCCCGGTCCTCGTCGTCGTGCTGTTCGTCGGCGTCCCCGTGGTCAACGCCGCCCTGTTCAGCCTCGGGTTCACCGGCGGCCTGAACGAGGCCCTCGCCGACATCGGCGGCGAGACGGTGCGCGGCTTCTCGTTCGCGGTGTACGGCACGCTGCTCGGGAACCCGACGTTCCTCCGCGACCTCGTGGCGACGCTCGGCGTGACGGCGCTGTCGACCGGCCTGACCGTGGCGCTCGCCGTCGCGGTGGCCGTGATCCTCCGGCTCCGCGGCGGGTTCCTCGGCAAGACGCTCAGCGTGCTGGCCGTGGTGCCGCTCTTCGTCCCGGTCGTCATCGCGAGCTGGTCGATCCTGACGTTCACGGACGCGCAGGGCTTCCTCCGGAGTCTCGGCGCCCAGTTCGGCGTGGACGTCCCGGTGTGGGGCTACACGCTCGTCGCGGTCGTGTTCGGCAGCGTGTGGACGAGCATGCCGTTCGCGGTGCTGATGATCGCCGGGGCGCTGCAGGGCACCCCGGATGCCCTCATCGAGGCGGCGAAGGACGCGGGCGCGAGCACCTGGCGGGTCGTCTGGGAGGTCCTCCTGCCGATGGCGAAGACGCCGCTCGTGATCGCCACGACGTTCACCGTGATCGGGGTGCTCGGGTCGTTCACGGTGCCGTACTTCACCGGTCCGAACGCGCCGACGATGCTCGGTGTCGACATCTCGAAGTACTTCCAGGCCTACAACCGCCCGCAGCAGTCGACCGCGATGGCCTTCATCGTCTTCGCCTTCGCCGCCGCCGCGAGCGTGTTCTACCTCCGCTCGACGGTCCGTGCGAACGCCGGCGAGCTCGAGAAGCAGAAGCAGGTGCAGCAGTGATCAAGCGCGTCTCCGGGAACGTCCTGGTCTGGGCGACGGCCATCGTCCTCGCCGTGTTCGTCATCGGGCCGCTGGCCTGGCTCGCGGTGCGGGCGTTCGCGACCACGTGGACGTACCCGAACCTGCTGCCCGACGGCTGGACCTTCCAGTGGTGGGGGACCGTGTTCGAGGACCGGTCGCTCGGCGTCGCCGTGCAGAACTCCCTCGTCCTCGCGCCGCTCACCGTCCTCATCGCCGCGGTGGTGTGCCTGCCGGCCGCGTGGGCGATCAGCCGCATCGAGTTCCCGGGCCGCCGGCTCGTGCTCGTCGGCCTGTTCGCGACGAACGCCTTCCCGAAGATGGGCCTGTTCGTGACGATGTCTGCGATGTTCACGGCGCTGGACCTCATGAACACGGTGACCGGCATCCTCATCGTCCACGTCCTCGGTTGCGTCGTCTTCATGACGTGGTTGCCCGCCGCAGCGTTCTCCGCCGTGCCGCGGTCCCTCGAGGAAGCGGCCCGCGACGCCGGGGCGAGCCGCTGGCGCACGTTCTGGAGGGTCACGTTCCCGATCGCCTGGCCGGGGATCCTCGTGGCGATGGTGATGTCGTTCCTCGCGTCCTTCGACGAGGCGCAGGGCACGTACCTCGTCGGTGCTCCGACCTACATGACCATGCCGACCGCGATGTACTCGCTGGTCCTCAACTCCCCGCGCCAGGTCTCGGCGGTCTTCGCGATCGCGCTGAGCATCCCGTCGGTCGTCCTCCTCCTTCTCGCGCGGAAGCACATCATGGGCGGCCGTCTCGCGGACGGTTTCCAGATCCGATGACGCACCCCGGCGACACGACCACCACGAAAGGCGACCAGATGACGGACGCAACCCTGGCCCGGGGACGCACCCCGCGCCTCCAGGCCGACGACGCCGCGACCACCGCGACCACGGCGACCAGCGCGACCACCGCGACCCCGGCGAGCCCCACCGGCGGCCTGACCGTCCGCGGACTCCGCAAGACCCTCGGCGGCCGCGACGTCGTCGCCGGCATCGACCTCGACGTCGCGAAGGGCGAGCTGGTCTCGCTGCTCGGCCCGTCCGGCTGCGGGAAGACGACGACGCTGCGCATGGTGGCTGGGTTCCTCGCGGCCGACGGCGGCGCCGTGACGATGGGGGACCGCGACGTCACGACGCTCGGCCCGGAGCGCCGTCCGAGCGCGATGGTGTTCCAGAACTACGCGCTCTGGCCGCACATGACGGTCACGCAGAACGTGTCGTTCCCGCTCCGCACGCGCCGGGTGCCGAAGGCGCAGGTCACCGAGCGGGTGCGCGCCGCGCTCGAACTCGTCGGCCTGACGCACCACGCGACGTCGAAGCCGACCGCGATCTCGGGCGGTGAGCAGCAGCGTGTCGCGCTCGCCCGTGCGATCGTGCAGGAGCCGGACGTGCTGCTCCTCGACGAGCCCCTGTCGAACCTCGACGCGAAGCTCCGGGTGAGCGTCCGCGACGAGATCCGCCGCATCCAGCAGCGCCTCGGCATCACGACCGTCATCGTCACGCACGACCAGGACGAGGCCCTCAGCGTCTCGGACCGCATCGCCGTGATGCACGACGGACGGATCGAGCAGATCGCCGCGCCGGCCGAGCTCTACGCCCGGCCCGCGACCCGGTTCGTGGCCTCGTTCATCGGGTCGACGAGCCGCGTCGACGGCCGGTTCCGGAGCGCCGTCACCGCCCGGATCACCGACGCCGACGAGGTGCTCGTCCGCCCGGAGCAGGTGACGCTCGTCGACGACTCGCCCCTGCGGGCGACCGTTGCACGGGTCCTGATGCGCGGGCACTTCGCCGAGGTGGTGCTCGCCGCGGACGGCGCGGAGATCCGCGCGTTCGTGACCGGCGTGCCACCGGTGGTCGGCACCGAGACCGGTGTCCGGATCGGCGACGTCCTCGTCTACCGCGGCGACGTGCTGATCGGCGCGGGCCGATGAGCGCGGAGACGCAGGTCGTGCCGGTCGCGTCCGCCCCGTCCAGCGCGGACACGGCCTGGAGGCACGGTGCGCGTCCGCCCCGCCTCGTCGCCCACCGCGGTGCGCCGCGGGTCCGGCGCGAGAACACACTGCCCGCCGTCGCGGTCGCCGAGGCACTCGGCGCGGAGACGATCGAGGTCGACGTCCGGCGCACCGCCGACGGCGTCGCGGTCTTGCTCCACGACGAGACCCTCGGACGGCTGTGGGGCGACGCCCGCCGGGTGTCCGACGTCGCCTGGTGCGACGTCGCCCGACTCGGGAACGGCCTCGACCGGATCCCGCGCCTCGACGCGGCGCTCGAACGGCTCGACGGCTGCCGGTCGGCACTCCTCATCGACCTGACCGACCCCGAGGACGCGATCGTCGCCGCCCGGACCGTCGCCGGGTTCCACGGCTCGACGGCCGTCGCCTGGTGCGGTGCGCCGGTCGCGATGGCCGCGGTGCGGTCCGAGCTGCCGGACGCGGACGTCTGGCTCGCGTGGGAGTCGCTCGACCCCCCGACCGCCGCCGACCTCGTCGACCTGAGCCCGTCGACGCTCAACCTGGACATCGCGTTTCTCACCCCGCGCACCGTCGAGGCCGCGCACGCCCTCGGGCTGCAGGTCGCCGTGTGGACCGTGGACGCCGGCGAACCCGCCGTCTGGGCGGCCCGGCTCGGCGTCGACTCGATCACCACGAACGACGTCGCCGCGGTCCACGCCGCACTCGCCGCCGCCGAGCGCGACGGGTGGCCCGAGCGCGACCGGGAGCCGACCGAGACCGAGGTCGCCTCGCGCGCGCAGGCCCTGGCGCACCGCATCGCCCACGAGGTGATCGCCTTCACCCGCGAGCACCCGGTCAGCGAGGTCACCACCAAGGCGCACCCGGCGGACCTCGTCACGGACGTCGACCGGCTCGTCGAGCAGCACGTCCGCTCACGGGTCCGGATGGTGTTCCCGACGCACGGGTTCACCGGCGAGGAGTACGGGGACGCACCCGGCGACCGGCACCGCTGGTACCTCGACCCCGTCGACGGCACGACGAACCTGGCGAACGGCGTGCCGTGGACCTCGGTGTCACTCTGCCTCACGCGCGGCGGCCGGCCCCTCGTCGGCGTCGTCGCGGACCCCTGGCGCGGTGAGGTGCTCGAGGCACGCCGCGGCCGGGGCGCGACGCTCCGGGACCGAGCACTCCAGCTCGACGACGCGCCCCGGCCGCTCGCCGGCGCCGTCGTCGGCACCGAGCTCGACGGACACCGGCCGTGGCCCGGCTTCGGGGCGTTCCTCGACGCGCTGGCGGACCGATCCTGCACGCTGCGGGTGCAGGGCTCCGGCACGCTGACGATCGCGCAGGTCGCGGCCGGACGGGGGATCGGCGGCTGCGTGTCGGCGTTCAACCCGGTCGACCACGGTGCGGCCGTGCTGCTCGTCCACGAGGCCGGGGGCATCGTGCTCACCCGCACCGGGCCGGTGGAGGGTTTCCCGCCGGTGGGGGAGCCGTTCCTCGTGGCGCACCCGGGTGCCGCCGACGAGCTGCACGCGGTGTGGACGGCGGCGCTCGCCGCGGGTTGAGCGCCGCCGCGGGAGGACGGGAGGCGCGTGGCGGGGTCGCCACGCGCCTCCCGTCCGTCCGGTGGGGGCGCGCGTCCGTCAGGCCTGTGCGATCCGCACCGTGTTGCCCGCGGGGTCGCGGACGGCCGCGTCGCGGACGCCCCAGAACTGGTCGGTGGGTTCCTGCAGGACCTCGGCGTTGGGGCTCGCCGCGATGCGCCCGAAGGTCGCGTCGAGGTCCCCGACCCGGAGCTGGAGCATCGACAGGCTGCCCTTCGCGAGGAGCGCGGCGATCGCGTCGCCGTCCTCCTGCGAGCGGCCCGCGTGCGGTTCGGACAGGACGAGCTCGAGGTCCGGGTGGTCCTCGCTCGCCAGGGTCACCCAGCGGAACCCGCCGTTCTCGACGGTGTTGCGGACGGTGAAGCCGAGCACGTCCCCGTAGAAGGCGACGGCGGCGTCGATGTCGTCGGCGAGCACGTGCACGCCACTGATCTGGATCGTCATGGCAGCGACACTAGGACGGCGCGTCGGCCTCGCGCTTCTCCGATACTGCTCGACCCGGACGGACGGCTGCAGCGGGCCGGGTGAGCACCATCGTGTGACAGCTCCAGATGCCGGCGAGGTCGTCGTGGTCGGCGACGCGGTACTCCGACGGCGTCATCCCGACCAGCTCGGTGAACCGCGATGAGAACGACCCGAGACTCGTGGCACCGACGGCCATGCAGACCTCGGTCACGCTGAGGTCGGTGCTCCGGAACAGCGCCTGTGCCCGCTCGATCCGCCGCGTCATCAGGTAGGCGTACGGGGTCTCGCCGTACGCGGCGCGGAACCGGCGGCTGAAGTGCGCCGTCGACATGAACGCGGCGGCCGCGAGGGACGGCACGTCGAGCGGCTCGGCGTACGCGCGGTCCATCCGGCTGCGGGCACGGCGCAGTCGTCGGAGCTCGTCGAGGTCGGTCGTCACGCTGCCATCCTGCCCCGGGCGCTCTCGGGTGACTCTGTGCGGGCGCTCAGTCAGCGGTCGTCGGCGCTCCCTAGGGTGGCAGTCCACGGTCCGCCCGTCCGGGCGGTCCGCGCACCCGAAGGAGCACGACCATGGGATTCCTCGACCGCCTGCTCGGACGTCCGGATCGCGACCGCGGGGCCGCCGGGCAGAACCAGTGGGGGCAGCCGCAGCAGCCCCAGTCGCCGCAGCAGCAGGGGTACCAGTACGGCCAGCAGTCGTACCACCAGCCCGCGCAGGCTCCTGCTCCCGGGTACGGAGCGTCGGAGTACGGGGCACCGCAGTACGGCGCACCGCAGTCCGGGGCGCCACAGTGGGGTGCCGGTGCGCCGGCGGGTGGTGCTCCGTCCGACGACGAGCGCGCGGTCGAGCGGTACCGCTACCTGCTCCGGACGGCACCGCCCGAGCGCATCGAGGAGGTCCACGCCGAGGCGTTCGCGACCCTGACGCCCGAGCAGCGCCGGATGGTCTACGACGAGTTCACCCGCACCGCCCCCGCCGGTGAGGCCCCGCGCGGTGACGACCCGCGCTCCCTCGCCCAGGCGGCGACCCGCTCCGAGATCCGGCAGCCCGGCTTCATGGAGCGCTCGCTCGGCGGGGTCGGCGGCGGCCGCGGTGCCTTCGGTGCCCAGGGTGGCGGCTTCGGGCAGCGGCAGGGCCCGTCGTTCGGCAGCATGATCGGCGCCTCGATCCTCGGCACCGTGGCCGGGTACGTGATCGGTTCGGCGATCATGAGCGCCTTCCTGCCCGACCCCGGATCGTTCGATGGCGGTACCGACGCTGCGGGTGACGGTGGTTCGGAGGACACTGGTGGCGACTCCGGTGACGGCGGTGGCTCCGATGGTGGTGCTGCCGACGGCGGCGGGTTCGACAGTGCGGGCTGGGGCGACGGCGGATCCGACTTCGGCGGTGGCTTCGGCGACTTCGGTGGTGACTTCGACGTGTAGCGCGTCATCGCTCTCACCGACCTACTGATATGTTTCGTGGTCGACAAGGGAGCGCCATGGCCATCATCGAAGCATCCGGGCTGACCAAGACCTACCGGTCGAAGTCCGGTCCGGTACACGCCCTCGCCGGGCTCGACCTCTCGGTGCCGCAGGGCACCGTCAAGGCCCTGCTCGGTCCGAACGGCGCCGGCAAGACCACGGTGGTGAAGGTCCTCACGACCCTGATCACACCCGACACCGGCACGGCGACGATCAACGGGATCGACGTCGTCGCGGAGCCCCAGGCCACCCGTCGCTCGATCGGGGTGTCCGGGCAGTACGCCGCGGTCGACGAGAACCTCACCGGGTTCGAGAACCTCGAGATGATCGGGCGGCTCTACCACCTCGGTCACCGGACGGCCCGGCAGCGGGCACGCGAGCTGATCGACGTGTTCGACCTGTCCGAAGCGGGCGACCGTCCGGTGAAGGGGTTCTCCGGCGGCATGCGTCGGCGGATCGACCTGGCCGGGGCGCTCGTGATGAACCCCCGCGTGCTGTTCCTCGACGAACCGACCACCGGGCTCGACCCGCGCAGTCGCCTGGCGTTGTGGAGCATCATCGAGGACCTCGTGGCAGGAGGCACGACGGTGCTCCTCACCACCCAGTACCTCGAGGAAGCGGACCAGCTCGCCGACGACATCGCGGTGATCGACGGCGGGAAGGTCATCGCCGAGGGCACGTCCGACCACCTGAAGGCCCAGGTCGGCGGCCACCGCGTCGTGGTGACCCTGGTCGACGAGTCCGACGGCGACGCGGCCACCACCGTGCTCCGCCGCTCCGGGGTCGGCGAGGTCGAGGTCTCCGGCGACGGACGCACCCGGGCCGTCGCGGTCGAGGCCGGCCCGCACGCCCTGCAGCAGGTCCTCGCCGATCTCGGCGAAGCGGGCATCGAGCTGCACGACGCCGGCATGCGTCGCCCCACCCTCGACGACGTGTTCCTCCGGCTCACCGGGCACGCCGCCACCGATGACGACGACCAGGCCGACGGATCGCCGGGGTCCGGGCGTGCGAAGCAGAAGGAGGCGGCACGATGACCGCCACGACCACCACCAGCACGGCGCTCGGCCGGCAGCTCCCCGTCGTCGTCACCTCGCCCGCCGCGGTCTGGTTCGAAGACGGCTGGACCGTCACCAAGCGGAACCTCATCAAGATCAAGCGGTCGCCGGACATGCTCGTGTTCGCGGTCCTGCAGCCGATCATGTTCGTCCTGCTGTTCAGCCAGGTCTACGGCGGCGCGATCCAGGTGCAGGGTACCGACTACACGCAGTTCCTGATGGCGGGCATCTTCGCCCAGACCGTCGTCTTCGGGGCGACCTTCTCGGGGTCGGCGATGGCGCAGGACCTCAAGGAGGGGCTGATCGACCGGTTCCGCACACTCCCGATGTCGGCGTCCGCGGTGCTCGTCGGGCGGACGAACTCCGACCTCGTGCTCAACGGGATCTCGATGGCGATCATGATGCTCACCGGGCTCGCGGTCGGGTGGCGGGTGAACTCGTCGCCGGTGGAGTTCCTCGCCGGCGTCGGGCTGCTGCTGCTCTTCAGCTACGCGTTCAGCTGGGTGATGGCCCTGCTCGGGATGAGCGTGAAGACGCCCGAGGTGATCAACAACGCCTCGTTCATGATCCTGTTCCCGCTGACCTTCGTCTCGAACGCGTTCGTGCCGAGCGACACCCTGCCGCTGGTGCTGCGCGTGTTCGCCGAGTGGAACCCGGTGTCGTCGCTCGTGCAGGCGGCGCGCGAACTGTTCGGCAACGTCGGCTCGGCGCCGGTGCCGGACATCTGGACGATGCAGCACCCGATCACGACCGTGCTCATCGGGATCGCGGTGATGCTCGTGGTGTTCGTGCCCTGGTCCGTCAACAAGTACATGCGGATCAGCGCCAAGTAGCAGTGGGGGCGTGGGTGCTCAGAGCAGTTTCCGCTGGAGCGCCCACGCCGTCAGCTCGTGCCGGTTCGACAGCTGCAGCTTCCGCAGCACCTTCGACACGTGGGTCTCGACGGTCTTTACCGAGATGAACAGGTCGGCCGCGACCTCCTTGTACGCGTACCCGCGCGCGATGAGGCGCATGACCTCCTGCTCCCGGACGGACAAGCGGTCGAGCTCGGTGTCGACCTGGGCCGTCTCCCCGCTCACCGCCCCGAAGGCATCGAGCACGAACCCGGCCAGGCGTGGCGAGAACACCGCGTCCCCGTCGGCGACGCGTCGGACCGCCTCGGCGACGTCCGACCCCGACGAGCTCTTCGTGATGTAGCCCCGCGCCCCCGCCCGGATGACCCGGACGACGTCGTCGGCGGCGTCGGACACGCTCAGCGCGAGGAAGCGCGTCTCCGGGTGGTCGGGAGCGGCACGCGTGATCACCTCGGCACCGCCGCCTCCGGCACCGCCCGGCAGGTGCACGTCGAGGAGCACGACACGGGGAGCGGTCGCGGCGACGAGGGCGACCGCTTCGTCGACCGTCGCGGCCTCACCGACGACCTGGAGGCCCGTGGGCAGTCCGGCACGCACGCCGGCTCGGAAGATGGAGTGGTCGTCGACGATGGCGACCGTCAGCGGTGCCGCCTCGGGTCCGGTGGTTGGTGCGGCGTCGTCGGTCACGGGTGCTCCTCGGTGGGACGGTCGGCGGGCGAGGCGGGCGCGGTCGCGGCGGGCGCGGGCGTGGCGGGCGCGGTCGCGGTGGGCGCGGGCGCGGCGGGCGCTCCCGCCCGGGGTGCGTCGTCCGGCAGTGGCAGGGTGAGCCGGACCTCGGTGCCGGTGCGGCCCGGCCCCGGACCGATGGTGGCGCGGCCGCCGAGTCGGTGCATCCTGCCGACGATCGACTCGCGCACGCCGTAGCGTCCGTCCGGGATCGCGTCGGCGTCGAACCCCGGCCCGCGGTCGCCGACGCTGACCTCGACCCGGTCTGCCGCGGTCTCGGCGTACACGCTGATCGTGCCACCGGCGTGGCGTGCGGCGTTGAGCATGGCCTCGCGGGCGGCGGCGACGATGCCCTCGGGCAGGTCGGACCGGGCCGGGCCGATGGCGATCACCTCGATGCGGACCGGGTACTCGGTCTCGATGTCGGCGGCGGCCGCCCGGAGCCGCGCACCGAGGTCGCTTCGCGCCTCGGCCTGCTCGGTGAACAGCCACGACCGGAGTTCCCGTTCCTGCGCCCTCGCGAGCCGGGCGGCGTCGGATCCCGGTTCGGCGCGCTGCTGGATGAGCGCGAGGGTCTGCAGCACCGAGTCGTGCAGGTGCGCGGCGAGTTCGGCGCGCTCGACGTCGCGCACGCGGGCTGCCCGTTCCTCGGCGAGGTCCCGGACGAGGCGCACGACCCAGGGTGCGACGACGACGGCGACCCCCAGCAGCACAGCCACCGCGGCGGTGAGCACGGTCCACACGTTCGGGCGGCTGCTCGTGGTGAAGAAGAGCAGGATGCCGAGCACGACGAGCACGAGTGCGCCGAGTGCTCGGACGACGAGGCCCGAGGAGCCGGTGGTCCGGACGTTCCGGAGCGCGTCGAACTGTCGCCAGGCGAGGGCAGCGCCGGTGACCACGACCACGCCCGGCACGACGACCTCCAACGGGACCTCGGCTCCGAGTCGCGAGGCGACCATCGCGCCTCCGGCCGTCAGCAGCGCGATGCCGAGCAGGATCTCGACGACGGGAGCCCTGTGGGACCGGGTGTCCGGACCGGCCTCGGTGCCGTCCGCTCCACGGTCCGCCGCGGGCTCGGTCAGGATCGACTTCAGGGGTGCCGCGGTCGCCAGACCCTGGCTCGGGGTCGTCGCCCAGAGCCACGCGTAGAGGAGGACCCCGGCGCCCCCGCAGGCCGCGAGCACGACGGCCGCGATCCGCACGACGCCGACGGGCAGCCCGGTGTGCGTGGCGAACCCGCTGCAGACGCCACCGACGACCCGGAGGGCCGGGCGGGACATCGTGGCGGTCGGCATGCGGCCATCCTGACACCTCGGGGGTGCCCGGAGGCCGGTGCGGGGGTGGGGATCAGGGACCGGTCAGGGGGAACCCCGATGGTGGCGGGGCAACGGTGCCACGATGCTGGTCGACATGACACAACAGGACACCGGCGGCCCCGCGTCGGCGACACGGTTCTTCGACTGGATCCGGGGCATCCAGGTCACGCGTTCCGACGACCGCTGGCTCGCCGGCGTCTGCGGCGCCGTCGCCGAGCGGACCGGACTCGACCCGCTCGTCGTGCGCGGTGTCGCGCTCGTCGTCGCCCTGCTCGGCGGCCCGGTGTTCCTCGTCTACGCCGCCGGGTGGGCGCTCCTGCCGGACTCCTCCGGTCGCATCCACGCGGAGCGCATGCTGCGTGGCGTGGTCGACCCCGCCCTCATCGCGATCGGCGTCCTCGTCGTGCTGACGTTCGTGCCGGCCGTGCAGGGCATCTGGTGGCAGGGCGTCCCGGTCGCGTGGGGGATGCCCGACTGGCTGTCGGCCACCCTCGGCACCGCATGGACCATCGCCCTCGTCGGCGGTGTGGTGTGGCTGACCGTCGTCCTCGCCCGCCGCGGCACCCTCCGGCCCGATGGCACCGACCCCGCGGCCACCCGCGCACCGTCGACGGCGGACGGCACCGCCTCGGGTCCGGGCGCCGGCACGGCCGGAACTGCAGGGTCCACGGCGGACGCGGGGCGCGCCTCCTGGCAGTGGAACCCGACGGCCAGTCCTGCCGACCGGCACCGCGCGCACGTCGAGCGGATGCGTGCCGAACGGGAACGCGCTGCGGAGCGGCGCGCACGGTGGGCGGAGCGCCAGCCCGGCGCCGGGTTCGTCGCGGTGAGTCTCGGACTCGCGCTGGTCGCGGGGGCCCTCGTCGCGGTCTGGGCCCAGCAGACGGGCCTGCCCGTCGCGTTGCTCGGGATCGCCGCTGCGGTCGCCGTGCTCGCCGTCGCGACGATCGTCGCCGGCATCCGGGGACGCGAGAGCGGGGGACTCGGGCTCTTCTCGACCATCGGTGTCGTCGCCCTCGTCATCACCGGCGTGCTGCCCGCGGGGACCCAGGTGAGCGTCATCGGCGGGACCACCTGGCGGGTCGACGACGTCGGCCGCGGCGCCGAACGGGACTACGCGATGGTCGTCGGCGGCCCCACGCTCGACCTGCGCTCGCTCGACGAGGCCGACGGCGGCGGACGGGTGGACCTCTGGCTCGGTGCTGGCGGCGCCACCGTGCAGCTGCCGACCGACGCCCCGGTGCGGGTCGAGGTGAGCGGCGTCGGGTACGGCGTCGACCTCGACCCGGGGGACGACTCCGACGACGGGCTGGGCGGCTTCCTCGGCACCACCACCGTCGAGAACCGGGCGGCCCGCTCCGCGAGCGCCGCCGACACCACGACCGTGCACGTCTGGGTCCTCGGCGGGGGCGTCGACGTCCCGCGCGCCGTGCCCGTCGACCAGTGAGGAACGCGACCATGTCGAACGACGAGACCACCCCGATCCCGGACCCTGCGTCCACGACCGCTGCCGCCGCCACCACCCCGGCGGCTGGTCCCGATCCCGCTGCGGTCCCCGTGCCCGCCGCCCGTGCGCGCCGCTCGCCGCGGTTCGGCACCGTCTTCTGGGGTGTCGTGCTCCTGGTGTTCGCCGCGACGATGGCGGTGAGCGCGCTGCCCTGGTTCTCGGTCGACCCGGTCACGCTGCTCCTCGGGGCGTGCATCGCCGCGGGCGTGCTGCTCGTGGTGGCGGGTGTCGCCGCCGTCGTCGCCCGGCGGGGGTGACGCCACCGGCCGGTCCGATCGCCGTCCGGGTGCAGCACAGCGACACCCGGACGGCTTACGATCGACTCCGTGACCGCGACAGACGCCGAGCGGGCCGCGGAACACGACGCGACCGAGCCATCCCTCGACCGCAGCACCCGTGTCCGCCGCTGGATGCTGCACGGCGCCGACCAGGGCGCCTCGCACCAGGGACCGCACCAGGTCGAGGTCGAGAAGACGCACTCGTGGTGGCGCGTGATGTGCCTCACCGGCGTCGACTACTTCTCCACCCTCGGCTACCAGCCCGCCATCGCTGCCCTCGCCGCCGGGCTCCTGTCGCCGATCGCCACGATCGTCCTCGTGCTCGTCACCCTGTTCGGGGCGCTGCCGGTCTACCGTCGGGTGGCGCAGGACAGCTTCCGCGGTGCCGGGTCGATCATGATGCTCGAGAAGCTGCTGCCCTGGTGGGCGGGCAAGCTGTTCGTGCTCGTGCTGCTCGGGTTCGCGGTGACGGACTTCATGATCACGATGACCCTGTCGGCGGCGGACGCCACGGCGCACATCGCCGAGAACCCGTACACGCCGCACTGGTTCACCGAGATCCCCGTCCCGCTCACGCTCGCGCTGCTGCTCCTGCTCGGCATCGTGTTCCTCCGCGGCTTCAAGGAGGCGATCGGCATCGCGGTGGTGCTCGTCGGCGTGTTCCTGGCGCTCAACGCGATCGTCGTCGTGGTCTCCCTCTGGCACGTGTTCGAGCACCCGACGGTGGCGAGCGACTGGTGGGGTGGCCTGACCGCGCAGCACAGCAACCCGCTCGTGATGGTCGGCATCGCGCTGCTCGTCTTCCCGAAGCTCGCGCTCGGTCTGTCCGGCTTCGAGACCGGTGTGGCCGTGATGCCCCAGGTGCGCGGCGACGCCTCCGACGAGACGAGCGCGCGGCCCGAGGGTCGGATCCGCGGGACGAAGCGCCTGCTGACGGTCGCGGCGATCATCATGAGCACGTTCCTCATCACGTCGTCGATCGTCACGACGTTCCTCATCCCGCAGCGCGAGTTCCAGCCCGGCGGCGGCGCGAACGGGCGTGCCCTGGCGTACCTGGCGCACGAGTACCTCGGCGGCGTGTTCGGCTCCGTCTACGACTTCTCCACCGTGGCGATCCTGTGGTTCGCCGGTGCGAGCGCGATGGCGGGTCTGCTGAACCTCGTGCCACGCTTCCTGCCGCGGTACGGCATGGCGCCGCAGTGGGCGCGGGCCACCCGGCCGCTCGTCATCATCTTCACGCTCATCGCGTTCGTGATCACGATCATCTTCGACGCCAACGTGGACGCCCAGGGCGGCGCGTACGCCACCGGCGTGCTCGTGCTCATCACGAGCGCCGCGGTCGCGGTGACGCTGTCCGCGCGGCGGAAGCAGCAGAAGAAGCGGACCATCGCGTTCGGCGTGATCTCGGTCGTGTTCGTCTACACCACCATCGCGAACGTCATCGAGCGGCCCGACGGCGTCCGGATCGCCGCGGTGTTCATCGTCGCGATCGTGGTCGTGTCGCTCATCTCGCGCGTCCGGCGCTCGTTCGAGCTCCGCGCGTCGTCGATCGAGCTGGACGCCACCGCCCGGCAGTTCGTCGAGGCCGACGCCGACCAGTTCAGCTCGGTCTGCATCATCGCCAACGAGCCCGGAGCCGGCACCGCCGCGGCGTACCGTTCCAAGGGGCGCGAGGAGCGCCGCGACTCGGGCATCCCGGCTCGGGTGCCGACGATGTTCCTCGAGGTGCTGCCGGCCGACTCCTCCGACTTCGAGGAGGACCTGGTCGTCGAGGGCCACGTCATCCACGGGTTCCGCGTGCTCAAGGTCCGCTCCGGGAACGTTCCGAACACCATCGCGTCGACGCTCCTGGCGATCCGGGACATCGCCGGCGTCGTCCCGAGCGTCTACTTCGAGTGGAACGAGGGCAGCCCGATCCGGAACGCGATCCGCTTCGTGTTCACCGGCGCGGGGGACGTCGCCCCGGTGACGCGCGAGGTCCTCCGTGAGGCCGAGCCCGACGTGAACCGCCGCCCGAGCGTGCACGTGTCGTGACGGACGGCGCGGCCAGGCCGGTCGGCGGGCTCGTCGCGGTCGTCGTCGCGGCGGCCGTGTGGGGCACCACCGGGACGGCGACGCACTTCGCCCCCGGCGTCCCCGCCTTCGTGTTCGGCGCGGTGACGTTCGGCCTCGGCGGCCTCGTCCTCGCCGCCGTCGCGGGTCGCGGGACAGCCCGGGCGATCGCTCGGCGCGCCACCCGTGGATGGGTGCTCCTCGGCGCGGCGTCGCTCGTCGTCTACGCGGTCGCCTTCTACGCCGCGCTCGCCGACGCGGGGGTCGCGCTCGGCACCACGATCGCGATCGGGTCGTCGCCGGTCTTCGCCGGCCTGGTCGAGTGGGTGTCGGACAGGAGGCGCGTCACCCCCGGGTGGGTCGTCGCCACCCTGGTGAGCGTGGTCGGCATGGTCGTCGTGACGCTGGCACGGTCCGAGGGATCCGGTCCCGAGGGGTCGCTGGCGCTCGGGCTCGGCAGTGCGCTCCTCGCCGGACTGACCTACGCGCTGTACTCGTGGGCGGTCGCGCGCGGGATGCAGGCATCGGTCGTGTCCGTCCCGGGAGGGCCGGGCGCCGAGATCGCCGCGCGGGACCGACCGGGCGGCCGCGGGGTGGTCGGCGCGGTGTTCGGGCTCGCTGCGCTCCCGCTCGTGGTGCTCGCCGTCGTCGGGGGCCACCAGTTCCTCGGGGTCGCCGCGCACTGGCCGGTGTTCCTGTACCTGGCGCTCGTGCCGACGGTGCTCGGGCACTCGCTGTACGCCGTCGGGCTGCGGAGCGTCAGCGCCTCGGTCGCGACGCTGCTGTCGCTGTTCGAGCCCGTCGTGGCCGCGGTGCTCGCCGTCGTGGTGGTGGGGGAGCACCTCGGTGTGGTCGGCTGGGTCGGCATCGGGCTGGTGGTCGTCGGGCTGGCGGTGCTGGCGGTGCCCGGGCGCGGGCGGCGGTAGTCCGGGCTCGCTGCTCGCTGCTCGCTGCTCGCTGCTCGCTGCTCGCTGCTCGCTGCTCGCGCGCTACTCGCTACTCGCTACTCGCTACTCGCCGAGGATCTGGTCGCGCACCTTCCGCCGCAGCACCTTGCCGATCATCGAGCGGGGGAGGTCCTCGACCACGACGACCCGACGCGGCACCTTGTACGCCGCCAGCTGCTCGCGCGACCATGCCCGGAGCGCCTCGGGGTCGAAGGTCCCCGGGTCCTTCGGGACGACCGCGGCGACGACCTGCTCGTTGCCGGCCTGGGTGATCCCGACCACCGCGACCTCGCGGACGCTGGGGTGCTTCAGGAGGGCGTCCTCGACCTCGGACGGCGAGACGTTGAACCCGCCGGTGATGATGAGCTCCTTGAGCCGGTCGACGATCTTGACGTACCCGTCGGCGTCGATCGACACGATGTCCCCGGTGCGGAACCAGCCGTCGGGCGTGAAGACCTCGTCGGTCGCCTCGGCCTTGCCCCAGTACCCGCGGAACACCTGGGGACCGCGCACCTGCAGCTCGCCGGCCTCGTCGGTGCCGAGCACCTTCGAGCCGTCGTCCGGGTCCACCACGCGCGCCTCGGTGGAGGACAGCGGGAGGCCGATCGCGCCGAGCCGGCGGTTCGGCGAGACGGGGTTCGCCATGAGCACGGGGGAGCACTCGGACAGGCCGTAGCCCTCGACCAGGTAGCCGCCGGTCCGGGCCTCCCACGGTTCGACGACGTCCTGTGAGAGGGGCATCGCACCGGAGATCCCGATCTCGATGCCCTCGAGCGACACCCCCGCCGAGTCGGCCGCGTGCTGCAGCCGGGTGTAGATCGGCGGGACGGCCGGCAGGAACGTCGGCGGGTGCTTCCGCATCGCCTTGAGGACGAGGGCGGGATCGAACGCCGGGAACAGCACGAGCCGCGAGGCCATGCTCATCGCGAAGGTCAGGCAGAGCGTGAGCCCGTACGCGTGGAACATCGGCAGCACGGCGTAGACGACGTTGTCGCCGCGGCGGATCTGCGGCACCCAGAGGCGGGCCTGCGTCGCGTTCGCGAGCAGGTTGCGGTGGCTGAGGACGGCACCCTTCGGGACACCGGTCGTGCCGGATGTGTACTGGATGAGCGCGATGTCGTCGGTGCCGGGGCGCGGGTGGCGCTTCGACAGCTTCCGGGTCGACGCCAGGTCGTCCCACTTGACCGTGCCGCGCACCTTCGTGGTCAGCTTCGCGCGGGACTCCCGCGCCTTGGCGACCGGCAGGGCCAGGGCGAGCCGGGTGCTGCGGGGCATTGCGCGGGTGAGGTCGACCGACACGATCGCGTCGAGCGCCACGTCGGCGGGGAAGTCCTGCAGCGTCGCGACGGACTTGTCCCACGCGATCGCGACCTTCGCGCCGTGGTCCTCGAACTGGTGCCGGAGTTCGCGCGGCGTGTAGAGCGGGTTGTGCTCGACGACGATCCCGCCGAGCCGGAGCACCGCGTAGAACGCGACGATGTGCTGCGGGCAGTTCGGCAGGACGATCGCCACCCGGTCCCCGGCGGAGACACCGAGTTTCCGGAGACCGTTCGCCGCACGGAGGATCTGCTCCTCGAGCTCGGCGTAGGTGGTCGTCCGCCCGAAGAACTCGAGCGCGACCTTCCCCGGGAAGCGCCTGGCCGACTCCTCCACGATGTCGGCGAGGGAACCCGTGGGCTCCTCGATGTCGTGCGGGACCCCCGGGGCGTACGAGGCAAGCCAGGGACGAGGCGTGTCGATGCTCACGCCACCCAACCTAGCGGGCCGCCCGGGCAGCGGCTGGGAGGCGTCGCGGTCTCGGCACACCGGTCATCGCTCGCGACGCCGATCACCCGGTGCACACGATGCCGAGCGCGTTGTCAGGGGCACGACGGACGATGGCGGCATGCCCTCCGTCGCGGACGCCTTCCGATCCCGCCTCAACGACACCTTCACCGGCGGCGCCACCGAGCGCCCCGCGTGGATCGACGAGCTCGAACAGGGCTCCGACGCGGGGTTCTTCGGCCCCGGCTCCGCCACCTGGTCCGTGCACGGCGGCAAGCAGACCACGCTCGCGGGCGTCCGTGCACTCCTCGTCCAGGCGCTCCACCCCGGGGCACTGGCAGGCGTCGCCGACCACTCCCGCTACCGTGAGGACCCGTTCGGTCGCCTCGCCGGCACGATCCGCTGGATCTACACGGTCTCGCACGGCGACACCGCGGCGGCGACGAGCGCCAGTCAGTGGGTCCGGAAGCTGCACGAGCGCGTCCGCGGCGAGTACGTCGACGGACACGGGGTCACCCGGCCGTACGCGGCGAACGACGTCGACCTCGCCCGCTGGGTGCACCTCGCCTTCACGGACGCCTTCCTCCGGAGCGCGCAGCTCTGGGGTGAGCCGATCCCCGGCGGCCCGGACGCCTACGTCCGCGAGTGGGCGATCGCCGGACGGCTGATGGGCGTCGAGGACGCCCCCGAGTCCGACGCGGAGCTCCGCGCCCAGATGAACGGGTACCTCGACCGCGGCGAACTCGCGGTCACCGCCCGCACCAAGGACGTCGTCCGGTTCATCAAGAACCCGCCGGTCGCCCGCCTGCTCCGGCCCGGCTACCGTGCGCTGTTCGACGGTGCGGTCGCGTCGCTCGACCCCCGGCACCGCTCGATGCTCGGCCTGCGGACCCCGGCGGTCGGCCCGGTCGAGTTCCCGGTCCGGCGGACCGCGGGACTCGTGATGGACGGGATCGGCGCGGTCCTCGGACACCAGCCCGGCACGGAGCGCGCAGCGCTCACGCGCATCGCGCGCCTCCGACGCGGGGACGACGAACGACGTGCATCCGGCGACGTGGGTGCGACCGTGTAGCCGTCACGAGCGGTGGACGCGACCACTGACGGCCTGGAGGCGCGGTGCCAGCTGGCGCCGCGCCTCCAGGCCGTCAGCCGGGTGCGTCAGAAACCCGACGGCACCCGGGGCGTGTACGCGGACTCGAGCCGCGTCACCTCGTCGGCCGTGAGCGTGATCGCCGACGCGGCCACGGCGTCGTCGATGTGGTGCTCCTTCGTCGCACCCACGATCGGTGCGGACACCGCGTCCTTGCCGGCGACCCAGGCCAGCGCGATCTGCGCCATCGGGACGCCGCGCTCGTCGGCGACGGCCTGCACCGCGTCGACGATCGCGCGGTTCGCGTCCTCGTCCTGACGGTAGAGCGTCTTGCCGAACTCGTCGGTCTCCGAACGGGAGCCGGAGCCGGACGCGTCCCAGGGGCGGGTCAGCTTGCCGCGGGCGAGCGGGCTCCACGGGATGACGCCGACGCCGGTGTGGGCGCAGAACGGGTGCATCTCGCGCTCCTCCTCGCGTTCGAGGAGGTTGTACTGGTCCTGCATGCTGACGAACTTCGTCCAGCCGTGCCGTTCCGCGACGTGCTGCATCTCGGCGAACTGCCACGCCCACATGCTGCTCGCGCCGATGTAGCGCGCCTTGCCGGCCTTCACGACGTCGTGCAGCGCCTCCATCGTCTCCTCGACCGGCGTCTCCGGGTCGAACCGGTGGATCTGGTACAGGTCCACGTAGTCCGTCCCGAGGCGGGTCAGCGACTCGTCGATCTCGTGCATGATCGCCGCCCGCGACAGCCCCGCACCGTTCCGACCCGGACGCATCCGGTTGAAGACCTTCGTGAAGACCTGGACCTCCTCGCGCGGGGCGAGTTCCTTGAGGAGCTCGCCGGTGATCTCCTCGCTGCTGCCCGCCGAGTACACGTTCGCGGTGTCGAAGGCCGTGATGCCGGCCTCGTACGCGCGGCGGACGAACGGGCGGGCGGCGTCGATGTCGACGCTCCACGGGTGGGCGCCGCGGTCCGGGTCGCCGTACGACATCATGCCGAGGACGACGCTGCTGATCTGGAGGCCCGAGCCGCCGAGTCGGACGGTGCCGGTGCCGGTGCTGGTGCTGGTGCCGGTGCCCGTGCCGTTGCTGGTGCCGGTGCTGCTGCTGGCGTTTGCGGTTGCGTCTGCTGCGCTCATGCCTTCACTCTGGCATCGCGGCCTGTGACGGCGAGCAGGCGGACCTGCAGCGGAGCGTCCTCGTCGACGTCGACCGGCGCGGCGTACAGCCCGGTCGCGGCGAGGTCCTCGATCTGCGGCTCGAAGTGCTCCCACACCGCCAGGACGAGTTCGTCCGGGAGTCGCTCGTCCGATCCGGTCGCCCGGGCGAGGTCCCACGTGTGGATCGTGATGTCGCTCGTCTGCTCGGTGAGGTACTGCGCGGCCGGGACGACGTCGGTCTGCAGGTGCACGGGCGTGTCCTGCGGTGCGTTCCGCCAGGCATCGGTCGCGGCGGTGGCGAAGCGTTCCCACTCGGTGAGGAGGTCGTCGCCCACCTCCTCGAGGTCTGCCTCGGCCTGGGCGTAGTCGCAGCCCGTGAGGAGCTTCGGGATCCAGCGCTGCTCGTCCACGACGTGGCGGACGAGGTCGCGGGTGGTCCACTCGGAGTCGGGGGTCGAGGCGTCCCAGTCGGTGACGGCGGCGACGCGGCGGCCGAACTCGGCTGCCGCGAGGGCCTGCAGCGCGATCCAGTCGGTGGCCATGGTGGTGCTCCTCTTCGTCGGGGTGGTGCGGGTGTTCGCGTGCGGGGCGGTCGTGCTCGGTGGGTGTGCTCGGCGGGTGTTGTGCTCGCGTGGGTGTGCTCGCCCTCAACCGCTGGCCGCCGCCACGGATTCCCGCCCTCACGCTACGCCCGCGCGAGTCATGCGCGAGCCATGCGCGGGCCATGCGCGGGCCATGCGCGAGCGATGCGCGGGCCATGCGCGAGCGGACGAAACACCGGGGTGCCGAACCGGAGGAGCCTGGTATTCCGCCCGCTCGGCCGTGCGAGCGTCACGCCCGAGGGAACCAACGGCCGCGCTGGGCGTGAACGGGCGAAATGCCGCGGTCGCGGGCCGCGGGAACCCGGGCGTATCGCCCGCTCGGCGACCGCGGACTTCGAGGGACGCCGCGACCGCCACCGCGGACCCGCGCGAGCCGTGACGGCGCCCGCAGTCCGGGGCGGCCGGGAACGACGAACGCCCCGACTCCGTGGGGGAGGAGTCGGGGCGTTCGTCTCGGTTCGGGTGGTCTTGCTGGTGTTCGGTGCCCTCAGTCGGGCGGGTTCGCCGGAGCTCAGGCCGCCTGGAGGACGAACTGCACGTCGAGGTTGATCGTCACGTCGTTGCCGAGCGTGAAGCCACCGGCCTCGAGCGCGGCGTTCCAGTTCACGCCGAACTCGGTGCGGTCGATCTTCGTCGTCGCCTCGGCACCGAACTTGACCTGGCCGTAGCCGTCCGTGGTGAAGCCACCGAGCTCGGCCTTGAGGACGACCGGCTTGGTGACGCCGCGGAGCGTGAGGTCGCCGGCGATGTGCAGGTCGTCGCCCTTGGCCTCGATGCCCGTCGAGCGGAAGGTGAGCTGCGGGTGCTCCTCGGTGAGGAAGAAGTCACTCGTCTTGAGGTGCTGGTCGCGCTGCTCCTGCCCGGTGTTGATCGACGCCACGTCGATGTTCGCCTCGACGGTCGACTCGAGCGGGTTCTCGGCGGTGACGACGGTCGCGTCGAAGGTCTCGAACTTGCCCTTGACCTTGCTGATGGCGAGGTGGCGGACCGAGAAGGTGACCTCGGAGTGGGTCGGGTCGATCTTCCAGGTGCCGGTCTGGTAGCCGGGAACGGTTGCGGCGGTGAGCGTCATGATGAGTCCTTCTTCCGAACGAGCGAGTCTGTGTGCTGCGACGCGGACGAACCGGACCCCCGATCCATGCGCCCGCATCGAACTGATGCGACGCCAGTCTGCACCCTTTTGGTTGAAGCGTCAACCATTGTTCGGTGAACGTGTTCCCATGCGCGTGTCGTGGGACCCGGCGAGGCCGATCTGGAGCAGCCGCCAGACCCTCGCGACGAACCGGTCCACATCTCGTCCGACGTCGTCGGCGGTGGCACGCACGAGCCACCAGCCCACGTCCTTGAGGTGCTCCCCGCGAGTGAGGTCCTTCCGGAAGGTCGCCGCGTCGGTGCGATGGAGGTCGCTCTCGTACTCGATCGCAACCCTCGCCGCCGGGTACGCGAGGTCCACGCAGGCAACCCACCGCCCTTCGACCACGACGTCGTGGTTCAGTGCCGGTGCGGGGAGCCCACGTCGCATCAACGCCAGCCGAGTCCTCGTCTCGCCTGGGGACCGAGAACCGACCACGATCTCCCCGAGTGCGGCCCGGAGTTTCCGGACGCCCCGGATCCCTCGTCGTCGCCGGACAGCCGTCACCAGTTCGTCGAGCGTGACCCAGCCGAGCCATCCGACGAGCGCATCTCCGACGATGACCAGTTCGTCGATCGTCAAGACCGCGCCGAGCGTGACGAAAGTGTCTGCGGGACTGCTGATCGGGACGCCTCGTGACATCGACATCCGGACAGTGCCGTACTTCGCCCGGTGTCCGACGGCTCCGCGCACACGCAGTGCCTGATCGACACCGATCGTCGTCACGTGGAGTCGGGGATCCCGCTCGATCCTGCGGGGCAGCGGGAAGCCGAGGACGGCGGCAGCGGTGACGTGGCTGAAGACCTGGTCGGGCCGGAGTCGCGGTGCGAGCGCCCGTGCGCGTTCCTCGGTCGTGCGCGGCTCGAACCAGGTGCGGATCCCGTGGAACGGACGGACGAGGTCACGCGCGTCCAGTCGGCCCCGCGACACCCCCTTGTGCAGGGCGGTCCGGACGCGGAAGGAGGCGTTCCGCAGGACCAACGGGAGTGGACGTCTGGCGGTCATCACCACATGCTCGTGCCGGGTCGGTGTGCTGAACGCGAGTCGCGCCTCCAGTGTGGATGGTCGCGGTCGCGACCCGCTTGTGGAGGAGGAATCTCCGCTGCGCCAGCGGGCGGAATGCCGGGGTTGCTTCGCTCGCCGACCCGGGGGTTCCGCCCGCTCGCGGAGGGCGGAGGGCGGAGGGCGGAGGGCGGACGGCAGCGGACAGAGGGAGGACGCAAGGCCGACGGGGACTCCGCATGGGTGAGGTGGTCGAAGCGCGAACGCGCAGCGCGTCGAGCGGGCGGAATGCCGGGGTCCAGTGATGAACGGACCGCGGTATTTCGCCCGCTCGTGCCAGAGCCCGCGCCAGAGCGAGCGCGCCCCCGTCCGCTCGGCGCCCGCGCCCGCGCCCGCTCCGCGCCCGCGCCCCGCCCCCGCGCCCGCCCCCGCCCGCCCGCCCCCGCCCGCGCCGCGCCCGCGCCCACCCGCCCACCGCCCGGCAGGTACTCGCACGGCCCCTCACGCCCACCCGAAGCCCGGTAGCGTCAGGGGCATGGAATTCAGGTACCTGGGCAACTCCGGACTCAAGATCTCCGAGATCACCTACGGCAACTGGCTGACGCACGGCTCGCAGGTCGAGAACGACGTCGCCACCCAGTGCGTGCGGGCAGCGCTCGACGCCGGCATCACCACGTTCGACACCGCGGACACGTACGCCAACACCGCCGCCGAGAAGGTCCTCGGCGAGGCGCTCAAGGGGGAGCGGCGCGCCGGCCTCGAGGTCTTCACGAAGGTCTACTGGCCGACCGGCCCGAAGCAGCACAACGACGTCGGCCTCTCGCGCAAGCACATCATGGAGTCGATCAACGGCTCCCTGACGCGGCTGCAGACCGACTACGTCGACCTCTACCAGGCGCACCGCTACGACCACGAGACCCCGCTCGAGGAGACGATGCAGGCGTTCGCCGACGTCGTCCGACAGGGCAAGGCGCTCTACATCGGCGTCAGCGAGTGGAATGCCGAGCAGATCCGTGCGGGCGCCGCGCTCGCGAAGGAACTCGGCTTCCAGCTCATCTCGAACCAGCCGCAGTACTCGATGCTGTGGCGCGTCATCGAGGGCGAGGTCGTCCCCGCGTCGAAGCAGCTCGGGCTGTCGCAGATCGTCTGGTCGCCCATCGCGCAGGGCGTGCTCACCGGCAAGTACAAGCCGGGCCAGCCGCTGCCCGAGGGCTCCCGCGCCACGGACGAGAAGGGCGGCGCGGACATGATCAAGCGGTTCATGCGCGACGAGGTCCTCGAGGCCGTCCAGCGCCTGCAGCCCGTCGCCGACCAGGCCGGTCTCACGCTCGCGCAGCTCGCGATCGCGTGGACCCTGCAGAACGAGAACGTCGCGTCGGCGATCGTCGGCGCCTCGCGTCCGGAGCAGGTCACCGACAACGTCAAGGCCGCGGGCGTCACCCTCGACGCCGATGCGCTCAAGGCCATCGACGAGGCGCTCGGCGACATCCCGGAGCGCGACGCGTCGAAGACGGTCAGCCCGGCGCAGCGTCCCGCCTGATCCGCAACCCACTGACGGCCTGGAGGCGCGGTGCCAGCTGGCACCGCGCCTCCAGGCCGTTCGGCAGTCGCGTCGCGAGCGGCGCGCCGGTCGGAAGGCTCAGTCCGTTCCCTGCGCAGACTGATCGTGTTCGCAGACCTCTCGTCGGAGGGATGCAGGTCGATCCCGATATCGTCGGGGTGAAGCGCAAGGAGCACCATGAGCACGACCCTGGTCATCATCCCGACCTACGACGAAGCGGAGAACGTCCGCCCGATCGTGGCGCGCACGCTCGCGGCGACCGACGAGCACGTGCACGTGCTCGTCGTCGACGACAACTCCCCGGACGGCACCGGTGCCATCGCCGACGCGATCGCCCGTGAGACCGACCGGGTCCACGTCAAGCACCGCACCGTCAAGGACGGCCTCGGCGGGGCGTACCTCGCCGGGTTCGCCTGGGGGCTCGAGCACGGCTACGACAAGCTCGTCGAGATGGACGCCGACGGCTCGCACCACCCGGAGTACCTGCCGGAGATGATCGCGCTCGCCGACACCAACGACCTCGTGCTCGGCTCGCGCTGGATCCGCGGCGGCAAGGTCGAGAACTGGCCCTGGTACCGCGAGGTGCTCTCCCGCGGTGGGAACCTCTACACGCGCATGGCTCTCGGCATCGCGGTGCGCGACGCCACGGGAGGCTTCCGCGTGTTCACCGCCCGTGCGTTCGAACGGATCGACCTCGCCGGCGTCGCCTCGAAGGGGTACTGCTTCCAGGTCGACCTCTGCTGGCGCGCGCTCGAGGCGGGCCTGCGCGTCGTCGAGACCCCGATCACCTTCACCGAGCGCGAGTTCGGCGTCTCGAAGATGAGCGGGAACATCGTGCGCGAGAGCCTCACCCTCGTGACGAAGTGGGGCATCGACCGACGACTCCGCGAGGCACGGTCCCTCGTGAAGGACCACCGCCGGCTGCCGTCGGTGCGGACGAACGCGCACGCGGTCAGCGACCACATCTGAGCATCCGGTCTGCGAGAGCGACAGATCCCCGTGGGCTTCCCACGGGGATCTGTCGCTTTCGCTTTCGCTTTCGCTGTCGCTGTCGCTGTCGCTGTGGCTGGAGCGGCGCTCAGCGCACCACGACGACGCCTCGTCCGGTGAAGCGGATGCAGTCCGTCTCGACCTCGGCCTCGCCGAAGCGGTAGAGCTCCTCGCCGACGGCGCCGGGGACGGGCACCTCGGCCGCGTCGTCGAGGAAGTTCACCACGATGTGCACCGGTGCCACGTCCGGCCCGAGCAGCCCTCGGGTCAGGACGAGCCAGCGCCGGTCCTCGCTGAACCGGACGGCGTTCGCCTCGTAGCGCGGGTCGACGAACGCCTGGTCGGTGCGGCGCAGCGCGATGAGCACCCGGTACGCCCGCAGGATCGTCGACCCCCGCTCGGAGTCGACGTCAGCCCAGTCGAGCTTCGAGTTCGTGAACGTCGACGGGTCCTGCGGGTCCGGCACCGCCGACTCGTCCCAGCCGTGTTCCGCGAACTCGGCGATGCGTCCCTTGGCGGTGGCCTCGCCGAGCTCCGGCTCCGGGTGTGACGTGAAGAACTGCCAGGGGGTGGTGGCAGCGAACTCCTCGCCCATGAAAAGCATCGGCGTGAACGGGCCGAGCAACGTCAGGGCCGCCGCGATCACGAGGCCCTCGTCGGTCAGGGACGCTGCGAGCCGGTCGCCCGCTGCCCGGTTGCCGATCTGGTCGTGGTTCTGGTTCGCGACGACGAGCGCCGTCGCCGGGGAGGTCCCGCGGTCGATCGGTCGGCCGTGCCGCTTGTGCCGGAACGACGACCACGTGCCGTCGTGGAAGAACCCGTGCTGCAGGACCTTCGCGAGCGCCGACAGCGGGGCGAAGTCGGCGTAGTAGCCGTTCGTCTCGCCGGTCAGTGCCACGTGCACCGCGTGGTGGAAGTCGTCCGACCACTGCCCGGCGAGCCCGTAGCCCGCGGACTCCTGCGGGCGGAACATGATCGGGTCGTTGAGGTCCGACTCCGCGATCAGTGACAGCGGACGCCCGACGAACGACGAGAACGCGTCGGTCTCGGACGCCATCGCCTGCAGCACGTGCGGGCGGGTGGTGTCGCGGATCGCGTGTACGGCATCGAGCCGGAGCCCGTCGACGTGGTGGTCGCGGAACCACATCCGGACGTTGTCGAGCACGTACCGGCGGACCTCCGGGTGCTCGACGTTCACGGAGTCGCCCCACGTGTTGCCGAGTCCCTGCAGCAGGTACGGCCCGTACAGCGGGAGGTAGTTGCCGCTCGGCCCGAGGTGGTTGTAGACGACGTCCTGGATGACGCCGAGGCCGAGCGCGTGCGCCCGGTCGACGAACCGGTCGTACGCGTCCGGGCCGCCGTACGGGGCGTGCACGGCGAACCAGCCGACCCCGTCGTAGCCCCAGTTCCACTCGCCGTTCACCGCGTTCACCGGGAGCAGCTCGACGAACTCGACCCCGAGCTCCACCAGGTGGTCGAGCTTCGCGGCTGCCGCGTCGAGCGTGCCCTCCGGTGTGTAGGTGCCGACGTGCATCTCGTAGATGACACCACCGCGTGCGGGGCGTCCGGTCCACGCGTCGTCCGTCCACGAGAACCGGGAGGGATCGACCACCTCAGAGGGGCCGTGCACCCCCTCGGGCTGGAACCGGCTGCGCGGGTCGGGCCGAACCGCGTCGTCGTCGTCGATGCGGAACCCGTAGCGGGCGCCGACGTGGGGGAGCACCTGGTCGGTCGTCCACCAGTCGTCGTCGCCGCGGGTCAGCGGGTACTCGGTGCCGTCGACGACGAGGCGGACCCGCTCGGGAGCGGGGGCCCAGACGCCGTAGCGGTCGGGAACGGTCATGCGTGCCCCTCCAGGATGTCGATCTCGGCCTGCTCGTCGGACTCGCCGACGTCACCGGCAGCCGCCGGGTCGGTGGTCGCGGCGCCGGCAGCCGCCGGGCCGGTGGTCGCGGCGCCCGCGCCGGCCTCGGTCCCGTGGTCGGTCGGATCCACGACGTGCGCGGGGACGAGCAGTGCCACCGGGTAGTCGGTGAGCAGTTCGGACAGGGCGATGCCCCGGGCAGCGGGTACCCGGCGGCCGGTCAGCAGGTCGACGCGGTCGAGCGGAACCGGGTGCACGAGCGTGTCACCCCACCCACCGACGCGTCGCAGCCCGATCGGCAGTCGCGTGGCGATCGTCACGGCACCGCCGCGGTCGAAAGCGAGTACGTGGTCGGCTGCGCTCCCGGTGGCCTCGAGCGCGAGGTACCGGGTGAAGAGCTCCGGGTGGTCGCGTCGGACTCGGAGCGCCCGGCTGGTCACCAGCAGCTTCGCGGCTCCGTCGATCCCGATGCTCGGCAGGTGCTCCGGGCCGTCGTCGTCCGGCCCGTCGAGTTCGGCGAGGACGTGCCGGCGTTCGGCGTAGTCCACCGCCCGACGGTTGTCCGGGTCGACCAGCGAGCGGTCCCAGAACTCGGTGCCCTGGTACACGTCTGGGACGCCGGGGGCGGTGAGCTGCACGAGCTTCTGCGCGAGCCCGTTCGACCAGCCCGCAGCGTCGATCCGTTCGTCGAGCGCGTCGAGCACGGCGACCACGGCGGGATCGTCGAACGCCGCGTCCACGAGCGCGTGCATGCGGCGCTCGAAGTCCTCGTCCGGTTCAGTCCACGTGGTGCTGTCACCCGCCTCGCGCGAGGCCTTCTCGGCGTAGGCGTGCAGGCGCTCCCGACTTGCGGGGCGTGCACCGACGACCGCCTGCCAGAGCAGGTCCGCCAGCACGGCGTCCTCGAGCGGTGCGAGGGACTGCAGTCGTTCCAGCGCGGTCGCCCACTCCGGCGCGATCTCGGCGAGGACGGCGATGCGCGCGCGGGTGTCCTCGCTGCGCTTCGTGTCGTGCGTCGTGAGCGTCGTCATCGTGTGCGGCCAGCTGCCGAGCCGATCGCGCTGAGCCTGGTGGAAGTCCGCGACGGACACCGAGAACACGCTCGGGTCGCCACCGACCTCGCTCAGGCTGGTCAGGCGCGACGTCCGGTAGAACGCGGTGTCCTCGACGCCCTTCGCCATCACCATGCCGCTGGTCTGCTGCAGGCGGATCGCGGCGGCGTTCGACGGGTCGACGAGCGCCGGGGCGATCCGGTCGATCACGTCGTCGAGGTCCGGGCGGGCCTCGGCGGCGCGTTCGAGTGCGTCGATGAGGTGGTGCGCTCCCTCGGGGAGGTACGTCCGGTAGACGTCGAACGAGGCGACGACCTCGGCCAGCGCGTCAACGACCCGCTCGTGCGGGAACCCGTCGGTGACCGGAGCCAGCAGTCGGGCGAGTCGTTCGACCTCGCTGCCGAGGATGCCGTCCGCGATGCCGCGACGGGTGTCGTGCGTGAGCTGCTGCCAGTCGGTCGGTTCGGCGCCGGACGCAGCGGTCAGCGTTTCCTCGCCGGCGGGGTCGACGAAGACGCGGTCGAGCACCCCGAGGGCGTCGTACCCGGTCGTACCGTCGACCGGCCAGGAGCTCGGCAGCTGCTCACCGGGCTCGAGGATCTTCTCGACGAGCGTGTAGGCGCCGCCGGTCAGCCCGGCGAGGTCCTGCAGGTACCCGGCGGGGTCGTACAGGCCGTCCGGGTGGTCGATGCGGAGGCCGTCGACCAGCCCGTCGCGGAACCAGCCCCCGATCGTGTCGTGCGACGCCGCGAACACCTCGGGTTCTTCCACGCGGATGGCCGCGAGGGTGTTCACCGCGAAGAACCGGCGGTAGTTCAGCTCGTGGTCGGCCCGCTTCCAGTGCACGAACTCGTAGTGCTGCCTGGCGTGGACGGCCTCGACCGTGTCGCCGTCGTGCACCGTGCCCGGAGCAGTCGGGTACGCCGTGTCGCCGAGGTACAGGCGCCCGTCGCGGAGTTCGACCGCGTCGAGGAGCCGGTCGTCGAGCACCGGCACGCGGAGCCTGCCGTCGCCGGCCTGCCAGTCGACGTCGAACGCCCAGGCGACGGGGGAGTCCTGCCCGTGCTCGAGCAGGGACCACCACCACGGGTTCGACTCGGGGGTGGCGACACCGACGTGGTTCGGCACGACGTCGACCAGGACGCCGAGTCCTGCGGTGTGCGCGGCCTCGGCGAGCGCCCGGAGCGCGTCGTCGCCGCCGCGCTCGGTGTCGACGTGGCTGTGGTCGACGACGTCGTAACCGTGCTGCGAGCCCGGTTCGGCCTGCAGCACCGGCGACAGGTACAGCCAGTCGGCGCCGAGGTCACGCACGTAACCGACGACGTCCTGCGCCTGCCGGAGGTCGAAGTCCGGCGTGACCTGCAGTCGGTAGGTGGATGCCGGGGTGCGGCGTTCGGCCATCACGCACCGCCCGTCGTGCCGGAGGGTGCGGTCGAGCCGGCCGGGTTCGCCGGGGTGACGGCGCTCTGCGGGGCCGGGGTGATCGGCTCGCTGAACTCGACCTCGACCGGGGTCACCGTGACCTCGTGCTCCGGCTCTGCCCGCAGCACGATCAGTGAGCGTGCGGGCACGTCGAGCGGCGTGCCGGCCTCGAGGACCTCGTCGCGGGCACCGGGGTCCGCCGTGTCGATCCGGACGGTCCACCCGGGGGCGTACTCCTCGGGCGGCAGGGTGAACGTCACCGTGTCGTCGTGGGCGTTGAAGTACGTGATGAACGCGACGTCGGTGACCCGCTCGCCGCGGGAGTCACGTCCGCGGATGCCCTCGCCGTTCAGGTACATGCCGACGCTCTTGCCGAAGCCGGAGTCCCAGTCCTCGGGGTCCATGGCGTCACCCGAGGGGGTCAGCCACACCACGTCGGGCAGTGGTTCGCCCTCGCCGCGGCGGACCGGACGCCCGTTGAAGTAGCGCGTGCGCCGGAACGTCGGGTGGTCATGCCGGAGCTTGACGACGTCGGCCGTGAACTGGATGAGCTCCTCGTCCGCCGACTCCCAGTCGATCCAGCTGAGCTCGGAGTCCTGCGCGTAGACGTTGTTGTTGCCCGACTGTGACCGTCCGAGCTCGTCGCCGTGCGCGATCATCGGGACGCCCTGGCTGAGGAGCAGCGTCGCCAGGAAGTTGCGGCGGCGCTGGACGCGGAGTGCGTTCACCGCTTCGTCGTCGGTCGGCCCCTCGGCCCCGGAGTTCCAGGAGCGGTTGTGGCTCTCGCCGTCGTTGTTGTCCTCGCCGTTGGCCTCGTTGTGCTTCTCGTTGTAGGCGACGAGGTCGTACAGCGTGAAGCCGTCGTGCGCGGTGATGAAGTTGATGCTGGCCTTCGGCGTCCGGCCGTCGTGCTCGTAGAGGTCTGCCGAGCCGGAGATCCGGGAGGCGAACTCGCCGAGGGTCGAGGGCTCGCCGCGCCAGAAGTCACGGACGGTGTCACGGTACTTGCCGTTCCACTCCGACCACTGCGGCGGGAAGTTGCCGACCTGGTAGCCACCGGGGCCGACGTCCCACGGTTCGGCGATGAGCTTCACCTGGGACACGATCGGGTCCTGCTGCACGAGTTCGAAGAACGCCGACAGCCGGTCGACCTCGTAGAACTCGCGGGCGAGCGCAGCGGCGAGGTCGAAGCGGAAGCCGTCGACGTGCATCTCGGTCACCCAGTAGCGGAGCGAGTCCATGATGAGCTGCAGCGAGTGCGGGTGCCCGACGTTGAGCGAGTTGCCGGTGCCGGTGTAGTCCATGTAGTACCGCTGGTCGTCGTCGACGAGGCGGTAGTACGCCGCGTTGTCGATGCCGCGGAACGACAGGGTCGGACCGAGGTGGTTGCCCTCGGCCGTGTGGTTGTAGACGACGTCGAGGACGACCTCGATGCCGGCGCGGTGGAGCTCGCGCACCATCGTCTTGAACTCCTGCACCTGCTGCCCCTGGTCGCCCGAGGACGAGTAGTGGGAGTGCGGTGCGAAGAACCCGATGGTGTTGTAGCCCCAGTAGTTCGACAGCCCCTTGTCCTGCAGCGTCGAGTCGTTGACGAACTGGTGCACGGGCATCAGCTCGAGCGTCGTGACGCCGAGGCGCTTGAGGTGCTCGATGACGGCCGGGTGCGAGACGCCGGCGTAGGTGCCGCGCTGCTCTTCCGGGACGTCGGGGTGGGTCTCGGTGAGGCCCTTGACGTGCGCTTCGTAGATCACCGTCTCGCCGTACGGGGTCCGCGGCGGGCGGTCTCCCTGCCAGTCGAAGAACGGGTTGATCACGACGCCCTTCATCATGTGCGACGCGGAGTCGTCCTCGTTCGTCGAGTCCGGGTCGCCGAAGGTGTACGAGAACAGCGACTGGTCCCAGTCGATGTCCCCGCTGGTCGCCTTGGCGTAGGGGTCGAGCAGCAGCTTCGACGGGTTGGTCCGCAGCCCCTTCGCGGGGTCGTACGGGCCGTGCACGCGGAAGCCGTACTGCTGGCCGGGGCCGACGTTCGGGAGGTACGCGTGCCAGACGTACGCGTCCACCTCGAGCAGGGGGACGCAGGTCTCGTTGCCGTCGTCGTCGAAGAGACAGAGTTCGACGCGTTCGGCGACTTCGCTGAAGAGCGCGAAGTTCGTGCCGCTTCCGTCGTAGGTCGCCCCGAGCGGGTACGGGTTGCCGGGCCAGGTGTGCAAGCGGTCCTCCAGATGTGGGTTTCGCCAACTTATCGGCGGGGGCCGTCCGCGTCCGCAGACAAGCCCCCTCCGTGGACGGTTCCCGGACGAAGCAGCCTGTGGAGGAACGGGCGAGTAGCCTCCGCCGCATGGCCAACATCGTGTCGCAGATCGCAGAGAAGGTACGCCCGGTGGGCGTGTCCACGAACTACGGGGAGCCGGTCGAGGTCGGTGACCAGACCCTCATCCCGGTGTCCCTCGGCTGGTTCGGGTTCGGCGGTGGCGGGGACGGCGACGAGAACGGCGGCGGTGGCGGCGGCGCCGTCTCCATCCCGATCGGCGCCTACGTCCGCCGTCCCGGCAAGGACCTCGAGTTCGAGCCGAACCTCATCTCCCTGATGGCCGTCAGCATCCCGGTCATCTGGGTGACCGGCACCGTCCTGCGCAAGCTGGTGCGCGTCCTCAAGAAGTGACCCACTGACGGCCTGGAGGCACGTGGCGGCCTCGCCACGCGCCTCCAGGCCGTCGTCATGGTCGCGTCACGTGCGCGTGGGACGCGTCTAGACTGGCCAGACACACACGGGAGTCCGGAACCACCGGGCTGAGAGGGAGCGAACGGCGCTCCGACCGTCGAACCTGATCCGGATCATGCCGGCGCAGGGAGGAGTCAGAGTCATGTCTGCAGGCAATCTCACCGCCACACCGTCGATCGCCAGGCGCTCGCTGCGCTGGCGGGTCGTCGACATCGTCGTCGCGAGCGTCCTCGCCGTCGCGCTCGGCGTCGTCTTCCGGGTCTGGGAGTTCGGCTACGAGCCGCTCAGTGCGCTGATGGCGCTGGTGCTCCCGGGCACGCAGGCACTGTTCGGCGGGGTCTGGCTGCTCGCCGGACCCGTCGTCGCGATCGTCGTCCGGAAGCCCGGAGCCGCGCTCTACGGCGAGATCGTCGCCGCCTCGGTCGAGGCCCTGTTCGGGACCCAGTGGGGCTGGGGCACACTCGAAGCGGGCCTCGTGCAGGGCCTCGGGGCGGAGCTCGTCCTCGCGCTCTTCCTGTACCGGGTGTACCGCCTGCCGGTCGTCGTGCTCGCCGGTGCCGCCGCCGGGCTCGCGCTCGGCATCAACGACAGCATCATCTGGTACGCCGGACTCGACGCCGGGTTCAAGGCCGTCTACATCGTCTCGGCCGTGGTGTCGGGCGCGGTGATCGCCGGACTCGGTTCGTGGTTCCTCGTGCGGGCGCTCGCCGGTACCGGGGTCCTGTCGTCCTTCGCCGCGGGTCGTGAGCACTCGAGGCGTCGGACCAGCGCCGTCGCGTGACCGTCGTGTCCTCGCCGTCGTCCGTCCGCCGGGGCACGGCTACGCCCGCGGCGCGCATCGTGTTCGACGGCTGGGGGTGGCGGTACGCCGACCGTGACGCGTGGGCGGTCCGGGGCGTCGACCTGATCGTCGAGCCCGGGGAACGGGTCGCGATCGTCGGGCCGTCCGGGGCCGGGAAGTCGACGCTGCTCCGGGCGGTCGCGGCCGTGCTGCCCGACGAACCCGACGACACCGACGACACCGCTGCCTCGGTTGCGGGCACGGTCCTCGTGGACGGTGTCGATCCCCGGACGGTCCGCGGGCGTGTCGGACTCGTCATGCAGGACCCCGAGGCCCATACCGTGATGTCCCGCATCGGCGACGACGTGGCCTTCGGCTGCGAGAACGCGGGGGTCCCGCCCGCGGAGATCTGGGAGCGTGTCGTGTCGGCGCTCGACGTCGTCGGGCTCGACCTGCCGCTCGACCGGTCGACGACGATGCTCTCCGGCGGGCAGCGGCAGCGGCTGGCGTTGGCGGGCGTGCTCGCGATGCGGCCGGGAGCCCTCGTGCTCGACGAACCGTGCGCGAACCTCGACCCGGCCGGCGTCTCGCAGGTGCACGATGCCGTGCGGGCGCTGCTCGGAGAGACGGGGGCCACCCTGCTCGTGGTCGAGCACCGGATCGGCACGTGGCTCGACCTGGTGGACCGGCTCGTGCTGCTGGAGCCCGCGGGGGGAGTGGTGGCGGACGGGGTGCCGGCGGAGGTGCTGGCCTCGCACGGTGCGGCGTTGACGGCCGCCGGTGTGTGGGTGCCCGGATCGGAGCCGGCTCGTGGTGCTGCGCGGGGCCGTCGTCGCCCGGCGCGAGCGGGTCGAATACCAGGGTCGGGCGGCGGGGAGACCGCGGGATTCCGCCCGCTCGGCGGCGCGGGGCGAGCGGGTCAAAAACCAGGGTCGGGCGGCGGGGGGACCGCGGGATTCCGCCCGCTCGGCGAGGCGCTCGGCGGCGCTCGGGTGGACGCGCTCGGCGACGCGCTCGGCGACGCGGCGGCCGAGCTGCTCGTGGCGCGGGGGCTGGGGACCGCGCGGGGGAAGCGGCAGCCCGTGGGAAGCGGGATCGACCTCGACGTACGGGCGGGGCAGGTCATCGCGGTCACGGGGCCGAACGGCGTCGGCAAGTCCACGCTCGGCCTCACGCTCGCCGGACTCCTCCGACCCGCTGCCGGCGAGCTCCGGGCGACCCCCGTGCTGCGCGACGACGCCGGGGACACCCCTGTGGCGTGGACGAGCCGGCAGCTGGCCGCCCGCATCGGCACCGTCTTCCAGGACCCCGAGCACCAGTTCGTCGCCCGCACCGTCCGCGAGGAACTGGCCGTCGGTCCCCGCGCCCTCGGCCAGCCGGACGTCGACGAGCGGGTCGACGAGCTGCTCGACGCCTTCGGTCTCACACACCTGGCGGACGCCAACCCCTTCACGCTGTCCGGAGGGGAGCAGCGGCGGCTCGCGATCGGGACGGTGGTGGCCTCGCGGCCGCCGGTGATCGTGCTCGACGAACCGACGTCCGGGCAGGACCGCGCGACCTGGCAGGCCGTCGTCGATCGGCTCGGCGCGCTCGCCGACGAGGGGACGGCCATCGTGGCGATCACGCACGACCGTGACCTCGTCCGGGCGCTCGACGCCGACGAGGTCGTCCTCGGCGAGCGCGGAGCGGACCCCGTCCGACCGGACCCGACCACCGAGCTCGCCCCACCGGACCCGGCCACCGAGCCCGCCCCACCGGACCCGGCCACCGAGCCCGTCCGGGCGGACCCGACCACGGAGGTTCGACGGTGACCGCCCCCGGGACCGCAGCGGACCCGCTCGGGCGACCCGCGCCTCCAGGCCGTGGCGTCGGCCCCGTCCCGACCCCGCGCGGTGTGCGCGGCGTTCAACCGGTCGCCTCGCTGCTGGGCGTGCTCGCGCTCGGCGTCTGCCTCGTCCTGAGCCTCGACGTCGTCTCGGCGGCCGTCGCACTGGCGCTCGAACTCGCACTCGTGCCGCTGCTGCGGATCCCACCGCGGACGCTGCTGCTGCGGACCTCGCCGGTGCTCGTGGCGGTGCCGCTGACGGCGCTGAGCATCGCGCTGTACGGGAAGCCGTCCGGTCGGGAGTGGTTCGACCTCGGGTTCGCGCACGTGACCGACGGGTCGCTGACGCTCGCGCTGGCGACGGCGCTCCGGGTGCTCGCGGTGGGGCTGCCCGCCGTGGTGCTGTTCATCCGGGTCGACCCGACGGACCTCGCGGACGGACTCGCCCAGCTGCTGCGCCTCCCGGCACGCTTCGTGCTCGGGGCGCTCGCGGCGATCCGGATGGTGACGCTGCTCGGCGACGACTGGCGGCAGCTCGGGATGGCGCGCCGTGCTCGCGGCGTGGCCGACACCGGGCGGCTGCGACGTGGCGCATCGATGGCGTTCGCGTTGCTCGTGCTGGCGCTCCGGCGTGCGACGACCCTGGCGGTGGCGATGGAGTCGCGGGGGTTCGGGGCTCCCGGCAAGCGGACGTGGGCGCGGACGGCGCGGTTCGCGGGGCCGGAGTGGGCGATGGTCGCGGTGCTCGTCGGGATCGGGGCGGTGTCGATCGCGGTCGCGGTGTGCGTGGGGACGTGGCGTGTCTGACCCGGGTGCGCACGGCCTGGCGGACTCCGTCGCGGCTGCTGCGGCCGGCGCTGCGACCGCCCGGGGGGACCGGCGCGTCGTGGTGCTCATCGACGGACGCTCCGGCACCGGCAAGACGACCCTCGGTGATGCCGTCGCCGAGCGGCTCGGGGCGCAGGTCGCGCACCTCGACAGCGTCTACCCGGGCTGGGACGGCTTGCGGGCTGCGGCGGACGCGGTCGTGACCGACGTGCTCGGCGGCCCGTCCGGCTACCGGCGGTGGGACTGGGGCACCTCGCGGCAGGCCGACTGGACCGCCGTCGACCCCGACCTGCCGATCGTCGTCGAGGGGTGCGGCGCGCTCTCCAGGGCGTCGGCGCCGCTCGCGTCGTTGCGGGTGTGGCTCGAGGCGGACGACGACGTGCGGTGGGACCGGGCGATCGGCCGGGACGGCGAGGTGTTCGCGCGGGAGTGGGAGCGCTGGGCCGCCCAGGAGCGGGCGTTCATCGCGGCCGAGGACCCGGCGGCGCTGGCGGACGTGGTGCTGCGGACGTAGCTGGGGTGTTCCCGGCCGTAGCGGGGCGTTCCCGGACGTCGGGGGTGTTCCCGGACGTCGGGGTGTTCCCGGACGTCGCGTTTCGCGCTGAGCGACAGTTCTCGGGCGTCTGGCCGCAAGAACTGTCGCTCAGCGCGAGTCTCGGCTCACACGCGCGACCGCGCCGCGCGACCGCGCACGCGCGACCGCGCCCGCCGCGCCTCCGCCCGCGGATCCACCGCGAACACCGCCGCCACGATGCTCAGCACCGCGTACACCCCGAGGTACGCGCACAGGATCCACGGCGAGCCCCCGCCCACCTCGACGAACACGGCCGCCAACAGCGGCGTCAGCCCCACCGAGAAGATCGACCCGATCTGGTACCCGAGCGACATCCCCGAGTACCGCCGCCCGGTCGGGAACTGCTCGGCGAACCAGGCGGCCTGCGGCCCGTAGATGCTGTCGTGGAAGACGCACATCCCGATCAGCGCGACGAGCGGCAGCAGCACGAGCGGCCCGGCATCGAGGAACGCGAAGAACGGCCAGATGAGCACCGCGATCCCCGCGGCCGACCAGATGGTGAGCACCCGTCGACCGACCCGGTCGGACAGCCACCCCCAGAAGGGCGTCGAGACGAGCGACACCGCCGAGATGACGAGGACCGCCTGCAGCCCCGCCTCCGCTCCCTCGGGTCCGCGGACGGCGCCGAGGTAGGTCAGCGAGTACGTCGTCAGGATCGAGTACAGCGCCGGTTGCACGAGCCGCAGCCCCGCGGTGACGAGGATCGACCGCGGGCTGCGCCGGATCGCCTCCCACACCGGGAACCGCTCGACGCGTCCGGAGTCGCGCAGCTCCTGGAACACGGGCGCATCCTGCACACCGAGCCGGATGACGAGCCCGACGGCGACGATCACGGCGGAGAACAGGAACGGCAGCCGCCAGCCCCAGGCCAGGAACACCTCGTTGCCGAGCACCGACCGCACCAGCGTGAACACGCCGGTGGCGAGGAGCATCCCGCCCGCCGAACCCATCTGCGTGAACGCCCCGAACAACCCGCGGTGCCGCTCCGGTGCGTGCTCGACGGACAGCAGCGCGGACCCGCCCCACTCGGCGCCAGCGGCGACGCCCTGCAGCAGCCGCAGGAACACGAGCGCCACGACGGCACCGACCCCGATGGTCGCCGCCGACGGGATGGCCCCGATGAGCGTCGACGCGATCCCCATCAGCACGAGCGACGCGACGAGCAGCTTCTTCCGCCCGATCCGGTCGCCGAGGTGGCCGGCGATCACGCCGCCGAGCGGCCTGGCGACGAAGCCGACGCCGTACGTCGCGAACGACGCGATGACGCCGACGGCCGGCGTCACGGACGGGAAGAAGGTGGGTGCGAAGACGAGGGCCGACGCCGTCGCGTACAGGTAGAAGTCGTAGTACTCGACGGTCGTCCCGACGAAGGACGCCAAGGCGACACGACGTCGGGTCGCGGTGGTCGACGGTGCGGTGGGACGGACGGGAGGCGCGGCTGCGGTGGTCGGCGTCGGCATGCCTCAGGAGCATGGTCGGGTCCAGGGCCGTGGGGAACACCCCGCGTAACGGGAGGTCACGTCGGGGCCTCCCGTGACGGCAGCGCGACGAACATGGTCTGCATGACCGATGCACCGAACCGTCCGCTGCGCTTCGCGGCCTTCGTCATGAACACGACGTCGCACATCCAGCACGGGCTGTGGCGACACCCGGAGGCCCGGCAGGCGGACTTCGACGACGTCACGCTCTGGACCGATCTGGCGAAGACGCTCGAGCGCGGGAAGTTCGACGCGGTGTTCTTCGCGGACGTCGTCGGTACGTACGGGCCGGCGCGGGGCGACTACTCGACGAACCTCCGCGAGGGGCTGCAGATCCCCTCGAACGACCCCTCCGTGCTGCTCTCCGCGCTGGCGGTCTCGACGGAGCACCTCGGCCTCGCGTTCACGTCGAGCGTCATCCAGTCGCACCCGTTCGACTTCGCCCGCAAGGTCTCGACGCTCGACCACATCACCCGGGGCCGCATCGGCTGGAACGTCGTCACGAGCGCCCTCGACAGCGCCGCCCGGAACTTCGGCCAGGACCGGCTCGAGGAACACGACGAACGGTACGTCTGGGCGGAGGAGTACCTCGAGGTCTGCGCGAAGCTCTGGGAGGGGTCGTGGGAGGACGGCGCGGTGCTGAAGGACCCCGTCCGCGGCTACGCCGACCCCGACAAGGTGCACCGGATCGACCACCACGGGAAGCGCTACGACGTGCAGGGGCCGCACCTGTCAGCGCCGTCACCGCAGCGGACACCGGTGCTGTTCCAGGCCGGGTCGTCGCCGGCGGGCCGTGCCTTCGCCGCGCGGAACGCCGAGGCGCAGTTCATCCTCACGTCCAACCGGGACGCCACCGAGCAGCTCATCCGCGAGACCCGGGACCTCGCCGAGGCCGCCGGGCGTCAGCGGGACGACATCGCCTTCTTCCTCGGACTGACGTTCATCACCGGGTCGACCGAGTCGGAGGCGAAGGCGAAGGAGGCCGAGATCGACGAGTACCTCGCCGCGGACGGCTTCCTCGTGCACTCGAACCTCGGGTTCGACCCGGACACCGGCGAACCCCTCGACCCGGAGACGCCGCTCTCCGAGGTCCGCACGCACGCCGGGCAGTCGCACCTGCAGTGGCTCCGCGAGGCGGCCGGTGACCGCGAACCGACCATCGCCGACCTGGCCCGGCTGTCCGCCAAGCTCCGCGCCCGGGTCGTCGGGACGCCCGAGCAGATCGCCGACGAGCTCGCCGACTGGCAGCGGATCGGCGTCGACGGTGTGAACGTCATCAACTGGACGCTCCCCGGCTCGTACGAGGAGTTCGTCGACCACATCGCGCCGACCCTGCAGGCGCGCGGCCTCATGCAGTCCGAGTACCGGGAGGGCACCCTCCGCGAGAAGCTCTTCGGCCACCCGCAGCTGCCGGACTCCCACCCCGCCCGGCGGTGGCGGGGCGCCTTCGCCGGCGGGGCGAGCGGAGCCGGCGGGGTGACCGGAGCGGGCGGCGCGGACGGAGCCGGCGCGACCGGCGCGCGCGACGCCGTGGAGGTGACCGCATGACCGACCAGAGGACCGACGCCGGGGCCGAGCCGCGCCTCCAGGCCGCCGCACCGACCACCCGCCTGGCGGACCTGCGCGCACGCTTCGCACCCGTCCTCGATCGCATCCGCGACGGCGCCGTCGAACGGGAGCTCGCATCGGGGACACCCGGCGACCGACCCCTGCCGCACGCCGAGGTCCGCGCCCTCGCCGACGCCGGGTTCGGACGGCTGCGCGTCCCCGTGGACCGCGGAGGGTTCGGCGTGACCCTCGTCGAACTCGTGCACCTCGTGGCGGACCTGGCGGCGGCCGACTCGAACATCGCACACCTCTGGCGCGGGCACTTCGGCTACACCGAGCTCGTGCTCCTCCGACCCGACTCGGCGTCGCGCGACGAATGGCTCGACCGGATCGTCGGCGGAGCGATCATCGGGAACGCGACCTCCGAGCGCACCGGGACGACGCTCGCCGACATCTCGACGACGGTGACGGCCGCCGGGCCGGACGACGCGGACGCCCTCCGGCTCGACGGGACCAAGTACTACTCGACCGGCACGCTCTACGCCGACTGGATCTACCTGGCGGCCGACCGCTCCGGGGAACGGGTGACGTTCGCCGTCCCCGCCGACGCGCCGGGCGTGACCGGCGTCGACGACTGGGACGGGTTCGGGCAGCGGCTGACCGCCTCCGGGACGACGGTCTTCGACGGTGTGGCCGTCGACCCCGGCGTGGTCTCCGCCTACCGGGACGCGCCGCTCTCGCACATCCAGGCCTTCTACCAGCTGTACCTGCTGGCGGTGCTCGCGGGGATCGGGCAAGCCGTCGTCGACGACGCCGTCGCGTTCGTCCGGCCGCGGACCCGCACGTACATCCACGCCAACGCCGCCCGTCCGGGCGACGACCCGCAGGTGCTGGCCGTCATCGGACGGCTGTCGGCCGGGGCGTTCACCGCACGGTCGCTCATCGCCGCCGCTGCCGGCTCGCTCGACGAGGTCGTCGCCACGAACGAACCCGGTGCCGGTGTCGACCACGGCCTGCTCGACGCAGCCGAGAACGCCGTGTACCAGGCGCAGGTCGAGATCGGGCCGCGGGTGCTGCGCGCGGCGTCCGAGCTGTTCGAGGTCGGTGGCGCGTCCGCCGCGGATCGTGGTCGAGCGCTCGACCGGCACTGGCGGAACGCCCGGGTCGTCGCGTCGCACAACCCGGCCGTGTACAAGGAGCGGCTCGTGGGGGAGTACGTGCTGCACGGGCGGGGGCCGGTGGACGCGTGGGAGAAGTACCACGAGGTGGGGCCGACGCGGTTCTGAGGGGTGGTGGGCGGTCGCTTGCGCGTGCGTTCGCTCGCCGCTGGCTGCTGCGCCGCTGCGCCGCTGCGCCGCTACGCCCAGCCGAGCTCGTGCAGCCGCTCGTCGTCGATGCCGTAGAAGTGTCCGATCTCGTGGACGAGCGTCGTGTGCACCTCGTCCTTGAGTTCCTCGAGTGTGTCGCACTCCGCGAGGTGCTGCTTCCGGAACACCACGATCCGGTCCGGGAGCTCGCCGAACCCGTACTGCCCGCGCTCGGTCGCCGCGATGCCGTCGTACACGCCGAAGAGCTCTTCGCCATTCTCCGGTTCGTCCTCGACAACGAACACCACGTTGTCGAGCCCGTCGACCATCTCATCGGGGAGCAGGTCGAGTTCGTCGGTCACGAGCTGCTCGAACGCGTCGGCGGACATCTCCATCACGTGGGGATCGTCCCACACTGCGCTGACCACTCGCGGCTGACCAACCGCGGCGAAGCCGCACGGCGCCTGAGGTGCCCAGACAAACACTGAGGGAGAGCCCCGGTTGCGTCACACGCAACAGGACTCTCCCTCGACTGGGGTGAATAACGGGTCTCGAACCCGCGACCTCCTAGACCACAACCAGGCGCTCTACCAACTGAGCTATATCCACCATGTTCGAACCGGCTGACCGGCGCGACCACTCAATAGTAGTACATGCCGCGGCCCGGTCGGACCAGGTGTGTCGCTACTCGGCTGCGGGCTGTGCGAGCCGCGGCGCCCACTTCTCGACGACCTCGGCCTGGACGGCGCGCACGTCGTCGGTGCTCGGCCCGGGCTCGGCGACGAAGCCGGCGCGGCGGTAGTACTCGAGCTCGCGGATCGACTCGAGGATGTCCGCGAGGGCCCGGTGTCCGCCGTGCTTCTCCGGAGCGTTGAAGTACACGCGCGGGAACCAACGACGGCAGAGCTCCTTGATGCTCGACACGTCGACGCTGCGGTAGTGCAGGTGCCCGTCGACCCGCGGCATGTACTTCGCGAGGAACGACCGGTCCGTGCCGATGGTGTTCCCCGCGAGCGGTGCGGAGCCCTCGGCCGGCACGTGCTGGAGGATGTACTCCAGCACCTGGTACTCGGCGTCCGCCAGGCTCACGCCGTTCGGGATCTCCTCGAGCAGCCCCGAGGTCACGTGCATGTTGGTCACGAACTCGTTCATGTTGTCGAGCGCGGACTGGTCCGGCTTGATGACGATGTCGAAGCCGGGGTGCACGGGCACGAGGTCGAAGTCGGTGATGACCACGGCCACCTCGACGAGTTCGTCGACCTCGAGGTCGAGGCCCGTCATCTCGCAGTCGATCCAGACGAGGCGGTCGTTCGCAGTTGCCATGACGTCGATCCTATTCTGCGGTTGGGTCGCCGCCGACGCGGGGTGCCGGAGGTGACGGCCTGGAGGCGCGACCCGCCCCGCCGGGCCGGCGCCGCGCCTCCAGGCCGTCACGTCCACCCCGCCTGCCGCACCCCGTCCGGCCCGGCCGCGACCCGCTTTCGCGAGCGGGCGGAAGGGCGGGGTCGTCCTGCGGACGCACCCCGCCCTTCCGCCCGCTCGCCGTGGCCCCCGAGAGCCGAGCGCTCCGCGGACGCGCGAGCGGGCGGATTCCTTGGGTGCGCGGGTTGCGGGACCCCGCGCTTTGGCCCGCTCGGCGTGGGGCGACCTCGGCGCGTACGCGACCGCGCGAGCGGGCGGATTCCTTGGGTGCGCGGGTTGCGGGACCCCGCGCTTTGGCCCGCTCGGCGTCGGACGACCTCGGCGCGGTCCGCGAACGCGCGAGCGGGCGAATTGCCCGCGTGCGCGGGTTGCGGGACCCCGCGCTTTGGCCCGCTCGGCGTGGGGCGGGCTCGGCACAGGGCGCGCGAACGCGCGAGCGGGCGGAATGCCGGGGTCGTCGTGTGACGGACCCGGGCATTCCGCCCGCTCGCGGCGCAGCGCGCGGAGGTGAGGGCTAGGACATCTCGCCGGCGGAGATGGCCTCGGCCTCGACGCGCTCGGGCTCCGCGCCGTCGTCGACGCGGCGCAGGACCTTGGTGGTGCACAGGACGACGACGAACGCGACGGCCACGGACAGCCCGGCGAAGACGTAGGCGGCCGAGGGGGAGTAGGCGTCGGCGAGCAGGGTCGCGACGGGCGGGGCGATGGCGCCACCGATGAAGCGGACGGCCGAGTAGGCGCTCGAGGCGACGGAGCGGGGGAGGTCGGTGGCCTCCATGACGCACTCCGTGAGCACGGTGTTGAGGACGCCGAGCACGAGGCCGCCGATGATCACGCAGACGATCAGGCCGGCCTGGCTGTCCACGACCACGGCCGCGGCGAACAGGTCGAGCGCGAGCAGCGGGAGCGCGATCTTCAGCACGGTCGTCCGGCGGAGACGAGCGGTGAGCATCGGTGCGACCCACACCGAGGTGATCGCCAGGCCGACGCCCCAGCCGAAGAACGTGAAACCGATGCCGAGCGCACCGAAGCCGAGCGGGAACGGCGTGTAGGCGAGCAGGACGAAGAAGCCGATGTTGTAGAACAGCGCGGTCGCGGCGAGGGCGGCCAGGGCGGGGCGTCCGAGGGCGCGGAACGGGGCGGAGAGCTTCGTCGGGGTGGGCTTCTCGAGGTTCTTCGTCTTGAGGAGCGTGACGATGGCGATGAACGCGATGGCCATCAGGGTGGTGACGCCGAAGAACGGGCCGCGCCAGCTCACCGAACCGAGCAGACCGCCGACGAGGGGGCCGACGGCGATGCCGAGTCCGAGCGCCGCCTCGTACAGGATGATCGCGGACGCCGTGCCGCCCGAGGCTGCACCGACGATGGTGGCGAGCGCAGTGGAGATGAAGAGCGCGTTGCCGAGACCCCAGCCGGCGCGGAAGTCGATGATGCTCCACACGCTGTTCGACGTCGCCGCGAGCACCGAGAAGAGCACGATGAGCGCGAGACCGATGAGCAGGGTGTTCTTCGCCCCGATGCGGCTGGAGACCCAGCTGGTGAAGAACATCGCGACGCCGGTGACGGCGAGGTAACTCGTGAAGAGCAGCTCGGTCTGCGCCGGGGTGGCCTTCAGGGAGGCGGCGATCGCGGGGAGGATCGGGTCGACCAGGCCGATGCCCATGAAGGCGACGACGCAGGCGAAGGCGATCGCCCAGACCGCGGACGACTGCTTGAGGATGCTGCCCGACTGGGCGGGTGCGTGGGCGTTCACGCGGTGGTCTCCGTTCTGGCGGTGGTGCTCGAAGCGGTGGTGCTCAGGGCTGTGGGGGTGGTGCTCGCACGCTCGGCGATCAGGGCCGCCGCGTGGCGCAGCGTCTCCCAGTCGTCGTCGTCGAGGTCGGCGAACATCGGGCCGACGGTGGTGGCGAGGGTCGCTCGCCACTCGACGAGCCGGGTGTGTCCGGCGTCGGTGATCTCGATCAGCTGCCCGCGGGAGTCGTCCGGGTCGACGGTGCGCGAGATGAGGCCGTCGGCGAGCATGCCGGCGACGAGCCTGGTCATCGTGGGCTGCGCGACCCGGGAGGCTGCGGCGAGTTCGCCGAGCCGGAGCGGCTGGTCCGTCTCGAGGATGCCGAGGGTTCGCCAGACTGCGGAGGACGTGGTGCTCCCCGCTGCCTGGGCGGCCGTGCGGATCAGACGGTTCACCGAGACGAGGAGCGTCTCGATCGTCTGCTCACGAGATGTTTCCATAGCAGAACTATATAGCGATGCTATGAATCATGCAAGCGACAGCGGCGGACAGGCGCGCCTGGTAGAAGGGAAGACATGAGCGACATCACCATCCACGAAGGCGACGAGTACACCGCGATCTTCCACGGCGGTCCCTTCGACGGCACGACCGACACCCGCACGGCGACGAGCGACGCGCTGGACGACGAGGTCACGGTGTTCGCCGACGTCGAAGGCCTCCAGACGGCCTTCACGTACCGCATCACGAAGTCGCGCCAGGTGCTCGACCAGACCTCCGCCGAGTTCGAGTACGTGCCCGGCGAGTCCGACCCCGTCGACGACCTGCAGGACCGCGGCGACCGCAGCGGCGAGTTCGATCGGGAGTAGATCGCACCCTCGCCGGGTTCACCACACCATGCAGCTCGACCTCTGGACCTCCGCGTTCTGCGCGCCGTGCGCCGCAGCCCGCCGGGTCTCGGCCGAGGCGGCGGCACTCGTCCCGGGCCTGCAGGTGCAGGAGCGTGACGTGGCGAACCACCCCGACCAGGCGGAGGACCTCGGCATCCGGTCGACCCCCACGATCATCGTGCGGCGGGACGACGGCGCCGAGGTCTTCCGTTCACCGGGCGTCCCGACCCGGGACCAGCTCCTGCTCGCGGTCGCGAAGGCGCTCTGACAGCCCAGCACCGGAGACACGCTGACTCGTCGGCGCCAGGAGCACCGGTGCCTCCGTCGGCCGCACGAGCCCGCGCACCTGCCGTCCGAGCCGCTTCAGGGCCCGCACCGGCTCCCCGATCACCAGGGCCACCCGCCCGAGGGCACTGCGGTCGTCCGGCCCGAGTGCGTTCTTCCGCTCCCACGCCCGCCGGAGCACGCCGCCACGACTCCGGCGCGCTGCCGGTCGGTCGACGAGCGACCCGTCGTCGCGCCGCGCCATGAGCGTCTCGGTCCGATCCGCCCAGTCGTTCTCGGACTCCGGGTGGAAGTGGTTGTCGTGCATCCACTCCGGTCGCACCGTCCCGAAGCGTCCGTCGACCAGGTCGACCGCGTCGCCCTCGAGCCCGCTGTCGACGAAGACCTCGTTGATGAGGTGCCGTCCGATGCCGAAGTCGGTCAGGGTGAGTGCGGGGACGCCGCGGGCCGCGGCCTCGAGGACGGCCGTCGAGCTCACCGTGACGAGGGCGACGGCACGGTCGAGGTGGTCCGCCATCGGACCGCTCTCGACGACGAGGTTCGGTGGGGCGTCCGCCGGCACGAGGTCCGGGTAGGGGTCCTGCTCACGGTGCGTCTGGTGCTCTCCGGCGCCGGCCCGCACCTTGATCACGACGCGCCACTCCGGGTGCCGCCGTGCGGTGTCGGCGAGCCAGCCGACGATTCGTGCGCGGTCGGCACGGTCCGCGGGGACGCTCGGCTGCGCGGCGAAGACGACCGAGTCACGGACGGGCGGACGTCGACCAGCAGCGGCAGCGGCACGCCCGGCGTCTGGCCGCGCGAACGGCAGCGTCGCCAGGGCGAAGTGCGGCGCGACACCCCCGGCCGTCGCGAGTTCCTCGTACGCCCGCACCTCGCGGTGGCTGTGCAGCACGAACAGGTCGGCGCGCGCCCGGAAGAAGATCCCCTTCCACTTCGCCGGGAACGAGATCCCCGGCAGTCCCGTCACGAGGACCGGCCGCCGCGGCACCCGACGGTGCACCTCGTCGATGACGAGCTCCGCCACCGGCCCGATCAGCGACACGAGGACAGCGTCCGGCGGGTCCTCCCGCAGCCGCTCGACGATCGCATCGACGTCGAGCGGTTCGGGCGGTGCGGCGGCGAGGTGGCCGAGCCGCGGGTCCAGGCCCCGGAACGCCGACCGCAGCTGCGCCCGGCTCGCCGAGCGGGGCGTCGCGACCGTGAGCAGCTCGAGCTGCCAGTGCGCCGGCGCGGTCGCCAGCAGGTGGGCACCCCACTTCGCGAACGAGTCGGTGTCGACCAGGCCGACCACGCGTCGGACGCGTGGTGATGCGCCGGACTGGAGGCGCGCCTCCAGTCCGCCCGTCGCCTCGCCGCCACCGGCGGCCGCGTCCACTGCGCCGCTGGTCACGCGCCGACGCGGCGCAGCTTCGCGAGCGGGGCCAGCTCGCCGGGCATGACCCGCTTCACGCCGTCACCGAGTGCGGACTCGATGATGCGGATGTCCCGTGCCAGCGTCTGCAGCCCGTGCGGCTCGAGCGATGCCGCGTGGTCGGAGCCCCACATGGTGCGGTCCAGGGTGATGTGCCGCTCCACTGCGGTGGCGCCGAGGGCGACGGCCGCGATCGAGATCTGCAGGCCGGGCTCGTGTCCCGAGTAGCCGACGGGCACCCCGGCGTACCGCGTCGCGAGCGTGTCGATCATGCGGAGGTTCGCCTCCTCGGCGGGGAGGGGGTAGGTGGACGTGGCGTGCAGGAGCACCAGGCGGTCGGTGCCGAGGGCCTCGACGGCGCGGTCGATCTGCTCGAGCGTGGACATGCCCGTCGACAGGATGACGGGCTTCCCGGTCGCGGCGACCGCGGCGAGGAGCCCGAGGTCGGTCACCGACGCCGAGGCGATCTTGTAGGCGATGACGTTGAGGTCCTCGAGGAAGTCCACCGACGGCTCGTCCCACGGCGACGCGAACCAGTCGAGGCCGCGCAGGGTCGCGTGGTCGCCGATCTCGATGTACTGGTCGCGGTCGAACTCGACGCGGTAGCGGTACTCCAGGTAGGTCATCTCGCCCCACGGCGTGCTGCGCGGGACCGACTTCATGTGCTCGGGCGTCGAGATCGCCGGGGTCCGCTTCTGGAACTTCACGGCCTGCAGCCCGGCGTCGGCCGCCACGTCGATGAGCCGCTTCGCGATGTCCACGTCGCCGTTGTGGTTGAGGCCGATCTCGCCGATGAGGTAGGCGGGGTGACCTGCTCCGATGGTGGACGTGCCGATGGTGACGCTCATGGTGCTCCGTTCGGTGCAGTGGCGCGGGGCGGGGTCGCCGCACGCGGGGAGGGGTGCTGGTCGAGCTGCGGGGCCAACGCGGACGCGAGCGCGAGGTCGGCGGGGTCGTCCACGTCCACCGCGCCGCGGGGATCGACGACCACGAGCTCGACGCGACCGTGGAACCGGTGCCGGTGCTGCCGGAACCCGTCCGTGCGGAACGCGTAGAAGGCGCCGGTCTCGCGGAACTCCGGCTCGCGGTCCTGCCGCCGGGGTCGGACCGCGGCGTCGTGGTTCACCGCGCTGGCGGTGCCGTCGTCGGCGATCCGCCAGAGGAACGCGTGCGAGGGCGCGGCGGCGAACACCGCGTCGGCGTGGCCGTCTCGCACGCGCGTGACGGCGGCGTCGAGATCGGCGGGGTCGATGAACGGGGACGTCGCCTGCAGGAACACGACGACGTCGGGCTCCTCGCCCGAGCGTGCGAGTTCGTCGAGGACGTGCAGCAGCGCCGACTCCGACGAGGCCTCGTCGCCGGCGAGTTCCGCGGGGCGCCGGACCACCCGGGCCCCGGCGGCCACCGCCTCGGCCGCGATGGCGTCCCCGTCGGTCGAGACCACGACGGTGTCGATGCGTGCGGAGGCGAGCGCTGCCTCGACGGCACGGCGGACGAGCGAGCGCCCGGCGACCGGGCGGAGGTTCTTCCCCGGGATCCCCTTCGAACCCGCACGGGCTGGGACGACCGCGACGACGGAACCGGTGGAGCGCATGCTCCGGACGCTACGAAGCGCCGGTGGCGCGGAGGCGAACACCAGACAGACGCGTGCCGAACCGCGGGAGGCGATCCGCGCCTCCCGGCCGTTGCACAGCGCTGCCAACGGAAGCCGAAAGCCGGGCCGGTGACGCTGGGACCATGCGCACCACCTCCCGCACGCCCACCGTCCAGCGACCGCGCTGGGAACGCCCCGCCTTCCTCGGGCTGCTCCTCGCGACCGGGGTGCTGTACATCGTGAACCTCGGGGTGAACGGGTACGCGAACGCGTTCTACTCGGCCGCGGTGCAGGCCGGGAGCCAGAGCTGGGAGGCGTTCTTCTACGGCTCCTCGGACGCCGGGAACTCGATCACCGTCGACAAGCCGCCCGCGTTCCTGTGGGTGATGGGTCTGTCGGTGCGCCTGTTCGGGCTGAACTCGTGGGCGATCCTCGTGCCCGAGGCGCTGATGGGCGTGCTCGCCGTCGCGTTGCTGTACTCGATCGTCCGGCGGCGCTTCTCGGCCGGTTCGGCGCTCGTCGCCGGGGCCGCCCTCGCGACGACGCCCGTCGCGACCCTGATGTTCCGGTTCAACAACCCGGACGCGCTCCTCACCCTGCTCATGGTGCTGTCGCTCTGGCTCGTGCTCCGCGGGGTCGAGACCGGCCGACTGCGGTACGTCGTGTGGGCGGGCGTCGCCGTCGGGTTCGCGTTCCTCACGAAGCAGCTGCAGGGCTTCCTGCTGCTGCCCGTCCTCGTCGGCGTGTACCTGTACTGCTCGTCACTGCCGTTCGTGAAGCGTCTGGTGCACCTGCTGTGGGCGGCGCTCGCCGTGGTGGTCTCGGCCGGGTGGTGGGTCGCCATCGTGGAGCTCGTGCCCGCCTCGGACCGCCCGTACGTCGGCGGATCGCAGACGAACTCGTTCCTCGAGCTGACCTTCGGATACAACGGCCTCGGCCGGGTCACCGGGGACGAGACCGGCAGCGTGACCGGAGGTGGCGGCGGTGCGGCTGGGAGCGGCGCCTGGGGCGCCACCGGGATCCTCCGGCTGTTCGGGTCCCAGTTCGCGGGGCAGATCACCTGGCTGCTGCCCACCGCACTGGTGCTCCTCGTCGCCTCGCTCGTCGCGATCGGGTTCCGGCGCCGGACCTCGCCGCAGCTCGCCACCGTGCTCGCGCTGGGCGGTGCGCTGCTCGTGACGGGGCTCGTGTTCAGCTTCATGGGCGGGATCTTCCACGCGTACTACACGGTCGCGTTGGCGCCGTACATCGCCGGGCTGGTGGGGATCGGCTCGGGGATCCTGTGGGACCGGGCCCGGGGCCGGGCCCTTCCCCGGACCTGGACCCAGACGCGTTCCGGTGCCGACGTGGTCTGGTGGCGGCGGGGCGGGGTCTGGTGGTGGCGAGGGGTCGCCGCGTTCGCCGTGCTCGTGACGGTGGTGTGGCAGTGGCACCTGCTGACCGCCGCGGGGACGTGGCAGCCGTGGATCCGGTGGGTCGTGCTGGTCGCCGGGGTGCTCACGGCGCTGGCGCTGCTGGTGCCGGTGCGGGCGGGTGCTGCCGGTGCTGGTGTTGCCGGGGCGATCGCCGGTGCGGGTGCGGGCGCGGGTGCGGGTGCGGGCGCGGGTGCGGCGGATGCTGCTGGTGGCGGTGCGGGTGCCTTGGATGCTGCCGCTGGCGGTGCGGGTGCCTTGGCTCCGGCTTCTGTCGACGGGTGGACGGACGTCCCGGTGATCGGCACGGACGACCGTCGCGCCACGCGGGGCGTGCCGTCGCGATGGGCACGGCCCCTCGCGGGAGTGATCGTGGTCGGCGCGGTCATCACGGGACTGCTCGGTCCGGCCGCGTACTCGATCGACACGGTGACGACGGCGCACACGGGTTCCCTGCCGTCTGCAGGGCCCAGCGTCGCGGGAGCGGGCTTCGGCGGGCGCGGCGGGTTCGGTGGCCGTCCGGGCGGCGGCGGGCAGGGCGGGTTCGGAAGGCCTGGAGGCACGGGTGGCGCCGGCGGGACGGGTGCTCCTGGTGGGGTCGCCGGGCCCGGTGGGACGGGCTGGCCTGGTGGGACCGGCGGCGCCGGCACCGGCGGGACCGGCTCCGACGGGACCGGCGGCGGGCGGGGTGGCTTCGGCGGCGGTGCGGGCAGCCTGCTCGGCGGGTCCACCGAGGTGTCCTCCGCGCTGCGGAAGGCCCTGTCCGCGAACGCCGACGACTACACCTGGGTGGCAGCGACGATCGGCTCGAACAGCGCCGCGACCTACCAGCTCGCCACGGGAGAGGCCGTGATGCCCATCGGTGGCTTCAACGGATCGGACCCCTCGCCGACGCTGGCCGAGTTCAAGGCCGACGTCGCCGCGGGCTCGATCCACTACTTCATCGGCGGCAGCATCGGGCGATCGAACGGCGGCAGCGACGCGGCGTCCGAGATCTCGGCCTGGGTGGCGGCGAACTTCACGGCGACCACGATCGGAGGGGTCACGGTGTACGACCTCAGCGCTGGATGACACTCCGGGACCGGCCCGGCGTCGGAGCTGTGTCCGGATCCCGTTATGGTCGAGGGATGCTCGGAGCCGACGACCCGCTGGACCCGACCCCGCGCCGCGTCCTCGTGGCGGGTACCTCCGGCGTCGGGAAGACCACCACGGCCGCGAGGATCGGACGAGCCCTCGGCCTCCCGCACACCGAGATCGACGCGCTGTTCCACGGCCCGGACTGGCAGCCTCGCGAGCAGTTCGTCGCGGACGTCGAGGCGTTCACCAGCGCACCGACGTGGATCACGGAGTGGCAGTACACGCCCGTGCGGGCACTCCTTGCCGAACGTGCGGACACCGTGGTCTGGATCGACCTGCCGAACGCCGTGGCGTTCTGGCGGCTGTTCCGCCGGACCCTGCGCCGGCGACTCCGCCGGATCGAGATGTGGAACGGGAACGTCGAACCGCCGCTCTGGACGTTCTTCACCGACCCGGGCAACATCCTCCGCTGGGGCATCAGCACGCGGAACACCACACGAAGCAGGATCCCGGAACTCGCCGTCGAGGCACCGCACCTGCGCATCGTGCGGCTCCGGTCACAGCGGGAGATCGATCGGTTCGTGCAGCACCTCGGTGGAGGCCGCGGATAGAATCGTGGCCGTCCGCCTCCGTAGCTCAGTGGATAGAGCAGGTGGTTTCTACCCACCGTGCCGCGGGTTCGATTCCTGCCGGGGGCACCGACGACGAAGGCCGCCGTCCCCTCGGGGCGGCGGCCTTCGTGCTGCGGATCAGACGTGGACCGCGTGGGCGGTCACCCAGCCGGTCGGTCGCCCGTCACTCGTCGTCGTCGGCGGCGCGACGGCGGAGTTCGCTCGCGCTGATCGGCTGTGTGTACGGCGCTTCCGAGGTCTCGTTCGCGTCGGCCGGCTCAGCAGGAGCGTCCTGGATCCGGGTCGGGATCGAGGTCGTACTCGTCGTGCTGGACGCCTCGGCCTGCGATGCGTCGCCGTTCGGGGTGCGGTTCACGTGGGCGTCGGCGGAGGTCGGCGTCGCGACACGCGGCGGGACCGGGCTGCCGGCTGTCGGGCGCGACGCGGCGGTCGAGCCGGGGGAGCGGGTGTCGTCCACGGCGTCGGCGTTGTCGGCGTCCGTGTCCTTCGCGGAGGTCATCGGCTCCTTCGCAGAGGTCATCGGCGTGGTCGACGCGGAGCGGGCGGGGGACACCGGAGAGCCGAGCGTCGGGCGCACCGCTCCTGTCGGGGTGTCACCGTAGGCGCGGGTGGCGTTGCCGTCGGCGATGGGCGTCGTCGCGTTGGCTGCGTTCGTGTCCGAGATCGGCGTGGTCGCGTTCGGGTCCGTCGGGGCGGCGGCACCGCGGGTGACCGAGAAGCCGGCCCCGGCGGTCTGCGCCGCGGCGGCTCCTGCCGGTGCCGGTGTGGTGCCGGACGGTGCCGACGTGGCGGGGGAGGGCGCGCCTCCAGGACGCAGCGTCGGACGGAGCGACGTCGTGGTCGGCGTGGGTCGGTCTGCTGCCGCGGGTGCAGCGGGGGTCGTCGGTGCGGCGGAGTCTGCGGGACGCGCGGCCGTCTGGTCGGCGTTCCAGTCCTGCTGCCGTGTGATCAGCTCGGCGTCGGGGTCCGGGGAGTCGAACTTCCAGCGCTCGAGGTCGCTCTTGAACAGCTTCCGGGCTCGACCCGGACGTGCCTGCCACTCGAGCAGCCGGTCGCGGAACTCGGCGAGGGACTGATCGGCTTGGAAGCTGAACGTCGACGAGTTCTTCTTGATGTCGGCGATCTCGTGCTGCGTCCAGTTCGCGGCGAGCGGCGCGCCCGCGACCGGCAGCAGTCGGAGCCGGATGTCGGCGTCCTCGGTCAGGTGGTTCGCGTAGGCGCGCTCGTCGTGTCCGAGGGATCCCCATGCGGCCGCCTTGCGTGCGGCCGAGACGATCCCCGCGACTGCGGCGTTCCGGGCTTCGCGCTCCTGCATCGCGACGACCCGCTTGGTCGCACCGCGGCCGATGAGGGCAGCGATGACCCCCGCCACGACGATCGCGATGAAGGGGATGATCGCGCCGGAGATCACGCGCCAGCCGTCGTTCGACGAGATCCAGTCGGTCAGGTCGTTCCACCAGTCCATGCGCGTACCTTACATACGAAACGGTCAGCCATCGGGGAGGTCGGACGGCGTTCCGCCAGGCCGGACGGCCAGCGGCGGACGCGCGGCGCGACGGATGCGCGGCGCGGCGGGTCCTCAGCCCCAGCGCAGGCAGTCCACCGCATCGTCGGCGGACCAGACGCTCGGGAGTTCGACGAACCGACGCTCGGTCGAGACGTAGCGCCGTGCCCGGTACGCGGTGCCGCCGGCGACGTCGACCCGGTCCACGTAGCCGACGATCTCGCCGTTCGCCCGGGTCACCCGGCTGAGGTCGTCGCGGACGTCGAGGATGCGCAGGTCGCCGCGTGCACGGGCGACGGGGACGGTGCGGATCCGCAGTGCGGGTTCGGTCGTCGTCTGCATCGTGTGCCTCCTGCTCGTCGGTGTGTGGTCGACGGTACGGGCGACCACCGACACGCCGAGGGATCCGGGTCAGACGGTGGAACACCCGACCGTGCACCGTCGTTGTGGAGGAGTGGTCCCCCGATCGCGGCTCGCACCGAGCCCAGGAAGGTAGGTTGAACCCATGACCACGTTCGTGCTCGCAGGTGGATGTTTCTGGTGTCTCGACGCCGTGTACCGCACGCTCCAGGGTGTGCAGGACGTGGTGTCCGGATACGTCGGCGGCAGCGTCGACGACCCCTCGTACGAGCTCGTGTGCACCGGCACGACCGGTCACGCCGAGGCGGTGGCGGTCACCTTCGACGAGACGGTGATCCCGGCCGACGTCATCCTCGACGTCTTCTTCACGCTGCACGACCCGCGCCAGCTCAACCGTCAGGGCGCCGACGTCGGCACGCAGTACCGCTCCGCGATGTTCCCCGCGGACGACGAGCAGCGTGCGTTGTTCGAGCGCGCGATCGAGCGTGCTTCGGACATCTGGGACGGCGGTATCGTCACGACGATCGAGCCCCTCGGAACCTTCTACCGTGCCGAGGAGTACCACCAGGACTTCTTCGCGAAGAACCCCGGACAGGGCTACTGCCTCGCGGTCGCCCTGCCGAAGGTGAACAAGGTCCGCAAGGCCTACAGTCAGTACATCCTGGCGTCCTGAGACTCGGGCGTCGGGGCCACGAGGAGGTGGTCGGAACGATGACGAACAACACATCGACGAGCAGCACGGGGACCTGGGTCGCGGTCGGCCCTGCCGGAGCGGTGGGCAGCATCCACCGTGGCGAGGGTGGCTACCGGGTCGAGCTCTACAACCGGAGCGGCTCCGGCGGGACGTACCCGTCGCTCGAGTCCGCGAAGGGCGCGGTCCACGCCGCGCTCGGCCCGCTGGCCGATCGGCCCGAGTTCCACGCGCACTGACCGTCGTGCGGCTGCGCGTGGTCGCCGTCGTCGGCCTGGAGGCACGGGGGACTCTTCCTCCACAGGTCGCCTGATCGAGACGACGAGTCACAGATCGAGCCCCGGGGTGCTTCCGCACCCCGGGGCTCCGTCACGCTCGACCCATGAACGACACCATCACCGTCTGCGGGATCATCGCCACCGAGCCGCGCCACCTCGTCACCGACACCGGCATCGCCATCACGAGCATGCGCCTCGCCTCGCCGTCCCGTCGCTGGGACCGCGCCACCTCGACCTGGACCAACGGCGCGACCAACTGGTTCACCGTCACCGCGTTCCGCTCCCTGGCTGCCAACGTGCACCGGTCGCTCAAGAAAGGGGACCGGATCGTCGTGACCGGCCGGGTGCGGATCCGCACGTGGGAGCGCGACGGCCGGGGTGGCACTTCCGTCGAGATCGACGCCGAGGGCCTCGGTCACGACCTGGCCTGGGGCATCAGCAACTGGGTGCGGGTCCCACGTCACGCGAGCGAGGCGACAGCCGCACCAGGGAGCTCGGCCGGTCTGGCGCCGCACGTCGACCCCAACACCGGCGAGGTCTCCGGGTTGGGACCGGACCACGAGAGCACCGCACCCGAGACCGATGCGCGCGAGGACCTGCCGGACGCGGCAGAGGCCGCACAGCACACTGCTGCCGTCAACGGGCACGAGTTCGACCTGGTGCCGCCGGCGGCGCAGGAGCACGACGAGGCGGACCGTGCGGCGGCCTGACCGCCGCACGGCACCGCCGTCGAGCCGATCTGCTGGGCTAGCGCCAGTTCTGCGCGATCATCGCGATGCCCGCGACCTCGGTCGTGTCCCAGTTGCCGCCGCGCGGCAGGCCGGACACACGGCCGTCGATCGAGAAGCTCGCGCCCTGCACCTTCGTGCCGTTCGTCTGCTTCGCCTTCAGCCCGTGGAACGAGAACCCGGTGTTCCAGGTACCGGCGAGGCCGGTCTGCCCGGCCTTGTCGCCGACGGCGATCGAGATGTCGTTGACCTGCGAGTGCACGACGTCGCCGTTCAGGCGGGCGTTGGCCTCGGCGTTGAAGAAGAGTCGACCGTCCAGGTTCACCGCGACGGTGCCGACCGTGCGGTTGTTGAGGATCACCGAGGCGACGTCGTTCTTGTACCAGCGCAGCCCGACCGAGGTCTTGCTGTGCGACGCGCCGCCCATGTAGCCGTACGTGAACTTCCCGTTCTGCACTCGCTCCCAGATGAAGCGCGGGTTGCCCTTGCTGATCGTGGAGCCCGTGTCCGACTGGATCCCGACGGCGAAGGCGTTGTTGTGGGCGTCGTGCACGTTGATGTACGACGAGTAGCCCGATCCGGAGCCGCTCTCGATGAGGTGCGCCGTGTACTGCACGTAGGGCTTGCCGTGCGGAACCGGAGACGCGGCGGAGGCGGACGTGGCGGGGGCGACCAGGGCGACCGCGAGTGCGGTGGCTCCGACGAGCGGCAGTGCGAATCGGCGAAGACGTTCCGTGAGCATGTCCAGATCCTCTCTGCGGTCGGACGACCGGGCTCGTGGTGGGTGAGCGGGGGCAACGGTACGTCGAAGTGGGCGAAGACAACAGCCCCCGTGCGGGTTCCGGCGTGCGTTCAGTAGACTTGTCGGGATATGGCTGAGTACATCTACCAGATGGTCCGCGCCCGCAAGGCGGTCGGCGACAAGCTGATCCTCGACGACGTCACGATGTCGTTCCTCCCCGGCGCCAAGATCGGCGTCGTCGGACCGAACGGTGCGGGCAAGTCGACGATCCTGAAGATCATGGCGGGCCTCGACCAGCCGTCCAACGGCGAGGCGAAGCTGACACCGGGGTTCACCGTCGGCATCCTCATGCAGGAGCCCGAGCTCGACGAGTCGAAGACCGTGCTCGAGAACGTGCAAGAGGGCGTCGGCGAGATCCACGCGAAGATCACGCGCTTCAACGAGATCTCCGCGCTGATGGCCGAGCCCGACGCCGACTTCGACGCACTGCTCGCCGAGATGGGCACCCTGCAGGAGGAGATCGACGCGGCGGACGCGTGGGACCTCGACTCGCAGCTCGAGCAGGCCATGGCCGCGCTCCAGTGCCCCCCGGGGGACGAGCTCGTCACGCACCTGTCCGGCGGTGAGAAGCGCCGCGTCGCGCTCTGCAAGCTCCTGCTCCAGAAGCCCGACCTGCTCCTCCTCGACGAGCCCACCAACCACCTCGACGCCGAGAGCGTGCTCTGGCTCGAGCAGCACCTGCAGCAGTACCACGGCGCTGTCCTCGCCGTGACCCACGACCGGTACTTCCTCGACCACGTGGCGCAGTGGATCGCCGAGGTCGACCGTGGGCGTCTCTACCCGTACGAGGGCAACTACTCGACCTACCTCGAGAAGAAGCGCGCCCGCCTCGAAGTCCAGGGCAAGAAGGACGCCAAGCTCGCGAAGCGCCTGTCCGAAGAGCTCGACTGGGTCCGGAGCAACACCAAGGGCCGTCAGGCGAAGTCGAAGGCCCGTCTCGCTCGCTACGAGGAGATGGTGACCGAGGCTGAGCGCACGCGGAAGCTCGACTTCGAGGAGATCGTGATCCCCGTCGGTCCGCGCCTCGGCTCGCAGGTCATCGACGCGGACAAGCTGCACAAGCAGTTCGGTGAGCGCGTCATCATCGACGACCTGTCCTTCACGCTGCCCCGCAACGGCATCGTCGGGGTCATCGGCCCGAACGGTGTCGGCAAGACGACGCTGTTCAAGACGATCGTCGGCCTCGAGCCGCTCGACGGCGGCACGCTGAAGATCGGCGACACGGTCGACATCTCGTACGTCGACCAGAGCCGTGGCGGTATCGACCCGAACAAGAACCTGTGGGAGGTCGTGTCCGACGGACTCGACTACATCCAGGTCGGCAAGACCGAGATCCCGTCCCGCGCCTACGTGTCGCAGTTCGGCTTCAAGGGCCCGGACCAGCAGAAGCGGGCCGGCATCCTCTCCGGTGGTGAGCGCAACCGCCTGAACCTGGCACTGACGCTCAAGCAGGGCGGCAACCTGCTGCTCCTCGACGAGCCGACGAACGACCTGGACGTCGAAACGCTGGGCAGCCTCGAGAACGCGTTGCTCGAGTACCCCGGTTGCGCCGTGGTGATCACCCACGACCGGTGGTTCCTCGACCGCATCGCGACGCACATCCTCGCCTGGGAAGGCCTCAACGAGGACGGCACCCCGAACTGGTACTGGTTCGAGGGCAACTTCGAGGCCTACGAGGAGAACAAGATCGAGCGGCTCGGTGCCGACGCGGCCAAGCCCGGTCGCGCGACGTACCGCAAGCTCACGCGCGACTGACCGTGGCGAGGCTGCACGCTCCCATCCGCATGCGGTGGAGCGACATCGACGCGTACGGCCACGTCAACAACTCCGCGATGCTGCGCCTCCTCGAAGAGGCGCGCATCGTGGGGTTCTGGGGCCCCGACCCGGAAGAACTCGAGTCCGACGGGTCGATCCCCGAGCCGATCATCGACGGTCGGCCCGGGTCGGGCACGATGACCGTGATCGCGGCGCAGCGCCTCGAGTACCTGGCGTCGATCCCGTACTTCCGGCAGCCGCTCGACATCCAGATGTGGATCGGGCGGATCGGCGGCGCGAGCATCGACGTCTCGTACGAGGTGTGGTCCCCGGTCGGCCACGAGCCGGCGGTCCTCTACACGCGTGCCACGACGGCGCTCGTGATGGTGGACGCGGCAACGAACCGACCACGTCGCCTCACCGAGGACGAACGCGCGGCGTGCGCGCCGTACACCGAGGCGCCGGTCGAGTTCTCCCGCCCCTGACGCCTGACGCCTGACGCCTGACGCCGGACGCCGGACGCAGCCCGGCACCCGGTCAGCGCGGGACGCGCATCATCCCCTCCTGGGCGACGGTCGCGAGCAGGCGCCCGTCCTCCGAGAACATCCGACCGAACGCGAGTCCCCGACCGCCCTGTGCGCTCGGGGACTCCTGCGTGTACAGGACCCACTCGTCGGCGCGCCCGTCGCGGTGCCACCACATGGCGTGGTCGAGGCTCGCGCTCTTCACGCCGGGCGTTCCCCAGGCCACCCCGTGCCGCCGCATGATCGGTTCGAGGATCGACAGGTCGCTCGCGTAGCCGAGGATCGCGCGGTGCAGGGCCGGGTCGTCCGGCAGGTCGCCCTCGACCCGGAACCACACCGCCTGGTGCGGCACGTGCTCACCCTGCACGTCGACGAAGACCGACCCCTCGACGTGCCTGAGGTCGATCGAGCGCTCGGCCCAGGCCCGGGCCACGGGGTGGTCGATCGCGGACAGGATCGACGCGGCCGAGGGCAGGGACTCCGGCGACGGGGTGTCGACCGGGAACGGGTCCTGGTGTTCCACCCCGGTGTCGGGGACCTGGAACGAGGCGATCATCGAGAAGATCGGGACGCCTCGCTGGTACGCCTGCACGCGCCGGGCAGCGAACGATCGGCCGTCGTGGATGCGCTCGACGCCGAAGGTGATCGGCAGGTCGATGTCGCCGGGGCGGAGGAAGTACCCGTGCATCGAGTGGATGTCGCGGCCCTCGATGGTGGCCTGTGCGGCGACGATGCACTGCGCGAGGACCTGCCCGCCGAACACGCGGCCGCCGGGGGACCAGTGGCTCGCCCCGGTCAGGATCGTCTCACCCGTGCTCGCGCCGGTGTCCTCGAGTCGGAGGGTGCGCAGGAAGTCCGGTTCGCCAGTCACGTCCTGCAGTCTACGAACGTGCGCTGCCGACGACGACCGGACACGGGCCGACCCGAGAGCCCGGGGGCGCCCCGTCGGACCCAGTCGCGCCCGGTAGGATCCGTGGTGACATGGGCACCTCGTTCACGCTTCCCGACGCCGCCTCCCTCGGGGACCTCCGCACGTACCTCGGACGCGCCGCCCGCATCGAGGACGGTTCCGTCCGCCTCATCGCCGACTCCGGAGTCCTCGCCGTGTACACGGCGATCCTCTACCCGCTCGGCCTCCTCGACGAGCTGCCGACGGTGCTCGGCCTCCGGACGTTCTCGCTTGCGCAGCCCGCGACGATCGACGCCGTCGTGCCGCTGGCCTCGATGCAGGAGCGACTCCGCCTGCTGGCCGAGACGCAGGACGCCGAGCGCGCCGAGGGTGCCGATCCGACACGGGCGACCCCGATCGAGGTCGAGCTCCCGCACGAGGTGCACACCGTGACGTGGGCAGCCATCTCCCCGCCGCGGGGAGGCTGGGTGCCGCTGCCGGACGTGTCCCCGGAGCTCCTCCGCCGAGCCGCTCGGGACGGCATCGCCGAGGTCGCCGACGCCGTGCCGTCGAACGCGGGCGATGCGATCGTCCGGAAGGTCCGCGCCGAAGTGTGGGGTCGCCCCGTCGCGGGCATCGAGCACCTCCCGGCGGGCGCCGGGTTCGCAGGCGAGAGCCTCGGGTTCCTCGGACACGACCCGGTCCGGCTGTTCGAGACCGGTCCGTGGAGCCGCCTGACGACGTCGCGTGGGCACGTCCTGGTCAAGCGTCGCGCCTGGACCCTGAGCACGTAGCAGCGTCCTCCCGGCGGGTGCGTGACAGTCTGGCTCCATGTATGTCTTCCTCACCGGCGCTTCCGGCTACATCGGTTCCTCGGTCCTCCGGGCGCTCGTCGCCCACGAGCACGAGGTCACCGCACTCGTGCGGTCGGACGAGAAGGCGCAGGCCGTCCGTGACGCCGGCGGTCGCGCGCTCGTCGGCGACGTCACGGACACCGACGTCGTTCGTCGTCTCACGCACGAAGCCGACGCGGTCGTGCACACCGCATCGGCGAAGGGCGTCGACCCGGACTTCATCGCGACCGTGCTCGCGGCGCTCGACGGCACCCCGAAGCCCTTCGTGCACACCGGCGGGATCTTCACGTTCGGTGACTCCACGTCGATCTCGGAGCAGTCGCCGGTCTCGCCTCCTGCGATGACCGCGTGGCGGCAGCCGAACGAGGACGCGGTCCGCTCGAGTGCCGTCCGGACGACGATCGTCGCACCCGGCATCGTCTACGGGCGCGGAGCCGGCATCCCGGCGATGTTCGTCGGGGACGGCGAGCGCGAGGTCCGCCTGGTCGGGGACGGCTCGCAACGCTGGACGACGGTGCACATCGACGACCTCGGCGAGCTGTACGTGCTCGCGCTGCACCGGGGTGAGCAGGATGGCTTCGTCCTCGCCGCCAGCGGTGACAACCCGACCGTGCGTGAGATCGCCGAAGCCGGGGCGCACGGTTCCCCGGTGGTGCCGGAGAGCGCCGACGCGAGCCGCGAGCGTCTCGGCGCGGAGTACGCCGACGCGTTGCTCATGCACCAGGAGGCCAGCGGCGCGCACGCACGCGCCGCCTACGGCTGGAACCCGACCCGTCCGTCCCTGGTCGAGGACCTGGCAGACGGGTCCTACGTCCGCTGAGCCAGCCGCTGACGGCCTGGAGGCGCGTGGCGGGCCCCGCCCCGCGCCTCCAGGCCGTCACGTCGACGACGCGAGCCGCGTCAGTCGAAGGTGTTCGTCATGGCGTGCGCCGCGCGGTCGAGGTAGGCCCAGAGCTCGGCCTCGTCGAGCGGCGCGAGCCCGAGCGACTCGACGGCTTCGCGCATGTGCAGCAGCCAGCGCTCGCGTGCCTCGGACGTGATGCGGAACGGGTTGTGGCGCATCCGGAGCCGCGGGTGGCCGCGCTCCTCGCTGTAGGTCCCTGGTCCGCCCCAGTACTGCTGCAGGAAGGCCGAGAGCCGCCAGATCGCCCCCTCGAGGTCGTCCGCCGGGTACATCGGCCAGATCACGTCGTCCTGCTGGACGCCCTCGTAGAAGCGGCGGACCAGCCGGTCGAACGTCGGTGCGCCGCCGATCCGGTCGAAGAGCGACCCCGTCGCCGAGGCGCCGTGCTCGCCGACCCGGAGCGTGATCGGTTGGGCGGGGACGTTCCCGATGCCGGTGGGCGGGGTGGGGTCGGTCACTGCGGGTCCTTCCCGGCGTCGTGGTCGTCGCTCTGGATCGACTGACCGAGGATGTTCTTGCGGGGGCGGCGGGGCTTCGTCGGGGCCGGGGTCGGCTGGGTCCGGACGGTGCGCAGGCCGTTGATCGAGGTGGCGTTCTCCCAGCCCGCCGGCATGATCATCGCCATCGCGGGCAGTGTCACGCCGAGTTCGTCGACGGAGCGCTTCAGGCGGATACGGAGTTCACGGCCGACGACGTCGAGCTCCGAGGCCCGGGTCTTCACGACGAGACGGAACACCATGCCGGCGTCGGAGATCGACTGCAGCCCCCAGATCTCCGGCTTCTCGACGATCCGCTGTCGCCACCGCGGTTCCTGCGACATCGTCACCGCGGCCTTCAGCAGGGCGTCCTGCACGGCGTCGATGTCGGTGTCGTAGGGGACGGTGATGTCGACGAGGACACGGGACCAGCCCTGCGACAGGTTGCCGACGCGGAGGATCTGCCCGTTCGGCACGAACCAGAGGATCCCGTTCACGTCGCGGATCTGCATCACGCGCAGTCCGACGTTCTCGACGACGCCGGTGGCCTGCCCGGTGTCGACGACGTCGCCGACGCCGGCCTGGTCCTCGAGGATCATGAAGATGCCGGAGAGCAGGTCGCGGACGATGCTCTGCGCACCGACCGCCAGGCCCGCCGCCACGAGGGACGCACCGCCGACGATGCCGACGGCAGCGTTCGGGATCACGAGCGGGATGATCACGACGAGCGCGAGGACAACGACGATCACCGTCGCGAGGTTCTCGAGCACGCTGCCGAGGGTCCGGGTGCGCTGGACGACGCGGGCGGTCTGGATCGGCGAGGCGATGAGCGCCTGGGTGTCCGTTGCGCCCTGCCGCTTCTTGACGCCGTTCACGACCCGGTCGACGACGCCCTTGATCGAGTGGCGCAGGATGACCCGCAGCACGACCGCGGCGAGGAGCGTGATGACGATCGTGATCGGCACGTGCCAGGTGTCGACGAACTCGCCGAACGTCTGTGTGACGGCCTGGGCGGCGTCGGTCGGTGTCGGGGACGGGGGTGCAGCCAAGATCATGATCCGGTCGATGCTAGAGGGCGGGGCCTCGACGTCCCTGGAGGGACGCCGGGACCCCGCCGACGGTCACCAGGTGATCAGGCGTCCGCTGCCTGCACGCGGAGGGCACGCTCGGTGCCCGCCAGGCCCTCGGACACGATGCGGCGCAGGGCCGGGGTCTCCGGGTGCGCCTCGAGCCACGCCACGGCAGCGTCACGGAGCTCGACCGACGCGAGGGGCGCCGGGTAGAGGCCGGTGACGATGGTGTCGGCGATGTGGTAGCTGCGCTCGGCCCAGATGCGGGTGAGCACCTCGAAGTACTTCGGCACCAGCCCCTCGAGCACGACCGGGCTGTTCACGTGCTGGTACCCGACCGTGGTCTGGCGGACGATCGCGTTGGGGAGCTCCGACGAGTCCACCAGCGACGAGAACGCGGCGAGCTTGCCCTCGGCCGTGGGGATCGTCGCGCGGGCACGGGCGGCAGCCTGCTCGCCGGACGCGGTCTTGTCGGCGGCGAGTTCGGCGTCGACCTCGGCGTCGCCGGCGGCACCCGCGAGCACGAGGCCCTCGAGCAGCTCCCAGCGGAGGTCGGTGTCGATCTCGAGCCCGTTGAGCGTCACCGAACCGTCGCGGAGCCCGCTCAGCGTGGCGACGTGCTCCGGCGTCGAGGCGACCTGCGCGAAGAACTTCACGAACTGGAACTGCGCGTCCGAGCCGGCCTCGGCCGAGGACGCGAGCTGCCAGAGCGTCTCGCCGACGGTGCGGATCGTGGCGTCGGACTTCGCCGGGTCGACGTAGTTCCGAGCCGTCAGGAGCAGCTGCGAGAGCGTCGTGCGGATCGTCGTCGACTCGGTCTCGGTCGCGATGTTGCCGAGCACCAAACGGACGTAGTCGCTGGCGGGCGACTCGGCGTCGCGGGTGGCGTCCCACATCGCACCCCAGACGATCGACCGGGCGAGCGGGTTCGCGATGGACGCGAGGTGCTCGATCGCCGTGCGGCGCGAGTGCTCGTCGAGCCGGATCTTGGCGTACGCCAGGTCGTCGTCGTTGAGGAGCACGAGGTCGCCGCGGTGCACGCCGACGAGCTCGGGGACCTCGGTGCGGGGACCGTCGACGTCGATCTCGACGCGGTGTGCGCGCTCGAGCTTGCCGCCGGCCGACGCGGTGTCGGCGCCGAAGGGGGCCTCGGCGTCCTGCGTGAACGCGTAGACGCCGATCGCCAGGCGGTGCGGCCGGAGCGTCGGGTAGTCGGCCGGGGCCTCTTGCAGGACCGCGAACGAGGTGATCACACCGGACTCGTCGGTCTCGATCTCCGGGCGGAGCGTGTTCACCCCGGCGGTCTCGAGCCAGAGCGCCGACCAGTCGGAGAGGTCACGGCCGCTCGTCGCCTCGAGCTCGACGAGCAGGTCGCGGAGCTCGGTGTTCGAGTGGTGGTGCTTCTTGAAGTACGCGGACACCCCGGCGAAGAACGCGTCGATGCCGACCCACGCCACGAGCTGCTTGAGGACCGAGCCGCCCTTCGCGTAGGTGATGCCGTCGAAGTTGACCTGTACGTCCTCGAGGTCGTTGATCGTCGCAACGATCGGGTGGGTCGAGGGGAGCTGGTCCTGGCGGTAGGCCCAGGACTTCTCCATCGCCTGGAACGTGGTCCAGGCCTCGGTCCACTCGGTGGCCTCGGCCGTCGCGATGGTGGAGGCCCACTCCGCGAAGGACTCGTTGAGCCAGAGGTCGTTCCACCACTTCATCGTGACGAGGTCGCCGAACCACATGTGCGCGAGCTCGTGCAGGATCGTGACGACCCGACGCTCCTTGATGGCGTCGGTGACCTTCGACCGGAAGACGTAGGTCTCGGTGAAGGTGACCGCGCCGGCGTTCTCCATCGCGCCGGCGTTGAACTCCGGCACGAACAGCTGGTCGTACTTCTCGAACGGGTAGGCGACGTCGAACTTCTCCTCGTAGTAGGCGAAGCCCTTCTTGGTGATGTCGAAGACGTACTCGGGGTCGAGGTACTCGGCGAGCGACTTGCGGGCGAACACCCCGAGCGGGATGGTCCGGCCGTCGCGGCTGGTGAGCTCGTCGCGCACGACCTCGTACGGGCCGGCGACGAGGGCGGTGATGTAGCTGGAGATCTTCGCCGTCGGGGTGAACGACCACGTGGCGACGTCGCCGTCGACGTGGGGCTCGGGCGTGGGGGAGTTCGAGACGACCTGCCAGCGGGACGGCGCCGTCACCGTGAAGGTGAACTCGGCCTTGAGGTCGGGCTGCTCGAACACCGCGAACATGCGGCGGGAGTCCGGTACCTCGAACTGGGAGTACAGGTACACCTCGTCGTCGACCGGGTCGACGAAGCGGTGCAGGCCCTCACCCGTGTTCGTGTAGAGCGCGTCGGACACGACGACGAGTTCGTTCTGCTCCTGCAGCCCGTCGAGCTGGATCCGGACGCCGTCGTTCACCGCGGCGACGTCGAGCGCCGTGCCGTTCAGCGTGATCGAGTGCACCGTCTTCGTGACCGCGTCGATGAAGGTCGAGGCGCCCGGGGTCGCGGTGAAGCGGACGCGGGTCGTGCTGCCGAAGGTCGCAGGCCCGCGGGTCAGGTCGAGTTCGACGTCGTACGTCTGCACGTCGACGATCGCGGCACGTTCCTGGGCTTCGATTCGGGTGAGGTTCTCTCCGGGCACGGACGCTCCATCTTCGCAGTCGGCGCGGACGATCGATGTCCGCGTGGGGGAGCCCCGTCCAGGCGTCGTGCGCCGGGCGGGACGTGGGTTCCAGCCTAGCGACGAGGCGTAGTGTCGCAGCGTGACGGACACGACTGTGGACAAGACGACCGACGAACGAACCGCTGTGGAGTTCTGGTTCGACCCGAACTGCCCGTGGGCCTGGATGACGAGCCGCTGGGTCGGCGAGGTCGCGCAGCACCGTGACCTCGACGTCACGTGGAAGGTGATGAGCCTGTTCGTCCTCAACGAGGACCAGGACATCCCGGAGTCGTACCGCGAGCGCATCGTGCGGGGCCAGCTCTACCCGCGCATCGTCACCGCCGCGCGCCTCCGCCTCGGGCAGGACGTCGTCAAGCCGCTGTACGACGCGCTCGGCGAGCACATCCACCACCGGCAGGAGTCGGACCCCGACCAGGTCGTCCCCGCCGTGCTCGCGGAGCTCGGCCTCGACGCCGACCTGCTCGAGTACGCCTGGACGGACGAGGTCGACCAGGCCGTGCGTGTCAGCCACCAGGACGGCATCGACCGCGTCGGCCAGGACGTCGGCACCCCCGTGATCGCCGTCGAGGGCACCGCCTTCTTCGGCCCCGTGATCTCCCCGGCCCCGAAGGGTCAGCAGGCGCTCGACCTGTGGGACGGCGTGGTCGCCGCCGCGCGCTACCCCGGGTTCTTCGAGCTGAAGCGTTCGCGCACGGTCGGCCCGATCTTCGACACCACCGACTGACGGACTGGAGGCACGTGGCGGCGCCGCCACGGGGCTCCCGACTCGACGTCAGTCGAGCTCCCCGACGGATCTCGCGTGCAGTGGCGCCCCGACAGCCAATCGGGCGGACCGACCATCGAGATCAACGCCGGTGGCAACAGCAAGTACAAGATCCATCTCCCGAAGAGATCTCCACGACATGACCTACCCGAGGAGGCTCGATGAACGAGTTGACGTACCAACTGCTCGCGGACGTGTCTGACGAGATCGGCGAAGACATCTACGGATGGCACATCGGGATCGCCAATCGAACGCGGGAACCTGAGGCCGTCGTGGAGGCCCGGATCCTCGGCTACATCCGCGAGTTGCTCGAGGCGGACCTGATCGGTCTCGGCTCGATCGAAGCGGACGAAGCCGGCCGAGGCGTCTGGATGAACTGGCTCGGTGAGGTCGACGAGCTCGTCCAACGTGCTGCGGCCCGCTACGGGAGATCCGACACGGTCTGGAACCTCCTTGCCGCGGCAACACCACGAGGAGTGCGCATCTTCGAAGCGGAAGAAGCACGTCGGGAGGCTGCGGGTCAGGACCCGTGGGCGCACGTCAACGACCGTTTCGGCGGGATCTGGGACGAGGACGGGAGCGTCATCGAGCCGCACGGGGACGAGATCGTTGTCTGACGCGAGCCTCGAGTACGTGCCGTTCCCGGCACAGGAAGTCCGTGCGATGCCCGACGGGTCGATCGCGGCGATGCGGGAACCACTCCCCGGTCACGAGGCGTACATCGACGTCGTCCCACCCGTCGACGCCGAGGATCCCCGGGTCCAGCGGCGCAGTGTCCGGCATGACAGCGGCCTGACCCCAGCACCGAACCGGCGCCCCGGACTCCCGAAGAACAGCTGCTCCTCGAACTCACGGAGTTCAACCGGAACGGGTGCGCCACTGACCTCCGCGCGCTGCACCGCATGGCGCGGACGGACCACGATCCCGACGGGCCCCGAGCCCGGGCGATGGCGCTCCGGTTGGTCGAGATCAGTGTCCGCCGCGGTCTCTTGACGAGCGGCATGTTCGTCCGCGCCGGCTCGGACCTCGCGTTCGTCGAGCCCGAACGGACCGTCGAGGACCGCATCGCGACCGTGCGTTCCCGGTACGTCAGCGCACCGGCCTGCGGTGAATCGGACGAGGCGCTCGCGAACAGCCTCTGGCTGATGAACACGGCCGCGGGCGAGCGGTACGCGCGGACCCACAGTGGAGAGACTCAGCAGTACTCGGGTGACGAGGACTCGACGCCGCCGAAAGCGCCATCGGAAGCGCCGGCGGTCGTCGTCAAGTCCGAGAGCGACGGCTGGGAGGACAAGAACCACGAGCTGCTCGCGGAGAACGTGTTCACCGAGCTCCGGTACGGCCAGCTCGCCTGGGACGCCGGCATCGACGAGAAGACACTCAAGAGCGTGGCGTGGGGGATCGCCGCGGAGATCGTCTACGCCTTCGACGTGAAGTGGTCACCGGACTGGGTCGCGAAGGGGCACCCGCACCGGTGGCACGACGAGGACGGGTGGCGCGCCAGGTGCAACGACTGCCTCGACGAGAGCCCGGCCGAACCAGACGAATCGGTGGCGTACCGCTGGTTCGCCGACCACCGCCCGGCCCCGCACGGTGACACCGCGCCGCCGTTCCGTCCGTCACCGCCGCCGCTCGAGGTCCCGATGCCGGAGTGATCTGCCCCCGTCACGCGAGTGGCAGGCGCATCAGGGTGAGGTCGAGCCACTGGTCGAACTTCCGGCCGACCTCGGGCACGACCGCCACCGTCGTGAAGCCGAGCCGCTCGTGCAACGCGATCGACCCCGTATTCGTGCTGCAGATCCCAGCGATCATCACGTGCCGTCCCTCGGTCGTCGCGCGCTCGACCAGGGCACCCATCAGGACGGTCGCCACCCCACGTCCGCGGAACGCCTCGACCACGTAGACGCTGTGCTCGACGGTCAGCCGGTACCCCTGGTGCGGCCGCCACTGCGAGTAGGAGGCGTAGCCGGCGACCTCGCCGTCCACCTCGGCGACGAGCACGGGGTACCCGTCCGCCTGTCGTTCCGCGAGCCAGGTGTCGAAGTACGCGCGGGGGTGCGGCTCCTCCTGCCAGATCGCGGTGGAGTGCAGGACGGCGTCGATGTGGAGGGCGTGGACGACGTCGAGGTCGCGCGGTTCGCAGTCCCGTACGGTGACCGGAGCCGCTGCGTTCGTCGCATATGCTGTCGCCATGTCTCACATCGTAGACGACGGAACGGGCGTCGAGGAACGTGCGCTCGGGGAGCGACTCCAGCGCCTCCGCACCGAGCGGAAGTGGAGCCTCACCGAGCTCGCCGAGGAGTCCGGCGTCTCCCGCGCCATGATCAACCGCGTCGAACGCGGGGTGTCCAGCCCGACCGCGACGATCCTCGGCCGGCTCTCCGGCGCCTTCGGCCTGACGGTCTCGCAGCTCCTCGACGAGGCGCTCGACCACGAGGTGCCACGGGGATCCGACCCGGACGAAGCGCGCGGCGTGCAGCGTGGCGCGACCGCGGACTCCTGGACCGATCCCGAGACCGGGTACCGCCGCCGTCCCCTCTCGAGTGCGGCGTTCCCCGCGGACGTCACCGAGGTGCGCCTCCCGGCCGGCCGCGAAGTCGCGTACCCGGCGTCCGCGTACGCGTTCCTGCGGCACTGCATCTGGGTGGTCGACGGCGTGCTCGAGGTCGTCGTCGCCGGCGAGCCGACGCGCCTCGCAGCGGGTGACCGGATCGAGCTCGGGGAACCCGCCGACGTCGCCTACCGGAACCCCGGCGAGGACACCGTCCGGTACGTCGTCGTCGTGGTCAGCACCCGGTAGGCGCAGGAATAAGATCGGTTCCATGCGCATCCACCTCGGAACGGACCACGCCGGCCTCGAGTTCAACAAGACCCTCGCGACGCACCTCACCGAAGCAGGGCACGAGGTGGTGGACCACGGTCCGACCGAGTACGACGCGCTCGACGACTACCCCTCGTTCTGCATCAACGCCGCGCACGCCGTGGTCGAGGACCAGCGCGCCGGCGTCCAGGCGCTCGGCGTCGTGTTCGGCGGCTCGGGCAACGGTGAGCAGATCGCCGCGAACAAGGTCGAGGGCATCCGCGCGGCACTGGTGTGGAACGAGTCCACCGCGCTCCTCGCCCGTCAGCACAACGACGCGAACGTCATCTCGATCGGCGCCCGCCAGCACACCGAGGACGAGGCGATGCGCTTCGTCGACCTCTTCATCGCCGAGCCCTTCTCCGGCGAGGAGCGTCACGCCCGCCGCATCGCGCAGCTCGCCGAGTACGAGACCACCGGCCGCATCGCCGGCAAGCAGATCGACCAGTAACGTCAGCGGCTGCGAGTAGAAAAGAGCAATGCCCGAGGGTCACTCCGTCCACCGCATCGCCAACCAGTTCGCCAGGCACTTCGTCGGCAAGCGCTGCGAGGTGTCGAGCCCGCAGGGCCGGTTCACCGCCGGTGCCGCACAGCTCGACGGCAAGCGCATGATCGCAGCCCGTGCCGTCGCGAAGCAGATGTTCCTCGAGTTCGAGGACGACCTGTTCCTCCGCGTGCACCTCGGCCTCTACGGCGCGTGGGACTTCGCCGGCGACCTGTCGACCGCCACCGCGCTGTCGGCGGACGACGACGGCGAAGAGTCCCTCACCTCGATCGGCGCCCCGCGCCTCGCCCGCTACCGGATGGCCGAGCAGGAGAAGGTCGAGGACCCGATCGAGGCATTCCCGCCGGACCCGGTCGGGCAGGTCCGCGTGCGCATCCTCACCGACGACACGGTGGCCGACCTCCGCGGTCCGACGGCCTGCGTCGTCGAGGACCCCGCCGGCGTGCAGCGGGCGCTCGACAAACTCGGCCCGGACCCGATGAACGACGACGGGCCCGACGCCGAGAAGGTCTTCGTCGACAACGTCCGGAAACGGAACGTCGCGATCGGGCAGCTGCTGATGGACCAGGCCGTGGTCGGCGGGATCGGCAACATCTACCGCGCCGAGCTGCTGTTCCGGCAGCGCATCGACCCGTACAAGCCGGGCAAGAAGCTCACGGTCAAGCAGGCGAAGGCGCTCTGGCACGACTGGTCGACGCTCCTGCACGCCGGGGTCCGCGACGGCTTGATGCTCACCATGGACGGACTGTCCGACGCCGAGCTCGCGAAGGCGAAGCGCTCCCGAAAGGACCGCCACTGGGTGTACCACCGCCAAGGGGAGCCCTGCCGGGTGTGCGGCACCGAGATCCGGATGGCGGACATGGCCGGGCGCAAGCTGTACTGGTGCCCGAAGGACCAGAAGTAGTCCGAGGCCGAAGCGGCGGGGCGCTCACACGTCCCGGTGGGTGAACCGCCCCGCGATCGCCGTCGCGAGCACCCGCATCGAGCGGAGCGCATCGGACCCGGACCCGGACCCGGACCCGGACCCGGACCCGGACCCGGACCCGACCGCCACCGCGAGCGGGTCCTCCTCCAGCAGCACCAGGTCGGCGACGTCCCCGACGGACACCCCGACCCGGCCGTCCGTCGACCCCCGCCACGCGGCCAGCGCGGACAGCCGCTCCGCCGGGTGCCACGGATCCCGGCCGTCCCGGTCTCGCCCGACCGCGGCCGCCATCGACACCCACGGGTCGAGCGGCGCGACGGGTGCGTCCGACCCGAGCAGCAGTCGCGCCCCGGCACGATCCAGCGTGGCGAACGCGAACGCCCGCTCGGTGCGCCCCGCCCAGTAGTGGTCGGCGATGTCCCGGTCGTCCATGGCGTGCTCGGGCTGCACCGACGCGGCGACGCCGAGCCGTGCGAAGCGGTCGAAGTCGCCGTCCGCCACGAGCTGCGCGTGCTCGATCGTCCCGCGGGCGCCGACGGCTTCGAACACGTCGAGGGCGAGGGTGTTGGCCCGGTCGCCGATGGCGTGGATCGCCGGCACGAGCCCGGCGTCCACCGCGCGACGGGTGACCGCCACGAGGTCCTCGAACGGCCAGGTCAGCATCCCGGAGCCGTCCGCGTTCGCCGCCGTGCGGGTGCCGAGCGACCCGTCGGTGATCACCTTGAACGGTCCCATCCGGACGAGCCCCCGGGTGCCGTCGACCACGTCGCCGGTGCGGAGCCCGCGCGCGATCACGGCGTCGAGTTCGGCGGGGTAGACCCCGGAGTCGACGCGCAGGCCGTCGACCCCGTCGTGCACCCGCCGTCGCCAGCGGTCGAGGCCGAACACCATCTCGAGGTCGACCACGCGGGTCACCCCGCGGGCGGCCGCCGCCTCGACGGCGTCGGCGACGTACCCGTCGAGCACCTCGTCCGGCACGCGGGACAGCGCCCCGGTCACGTCGAACGCGTCCTGCTCGCGCAGGACCCCGTCGTCGCCGGCGCCGAGCGGGCGGCCCACCAGGGCGGAGAAGTGCTCCAGGGCGCGGGCGTTGCACCAGACCGCGTGCAGGTCAGCGCTGATGACGACGACCGGGAGGTCCGGGGCGGCTCCGTCGAGCAGCTCGCGTCGTGCGGGCCGCGGCCACAACCCGTCGCGGTAGCCGTGTCCGACGAGCACCGGGTCCGAGACGCCGGTGCGGGCGACCTCGGCCAGGACGGCGGCGGTCGTTTCGGCCGAGTCGCAGCCGGCGACGTCGACCCGACGGCGGACGAGGGCCCACTGGTCGAAGTGGGTGTGGTGGTCGACCAGGCCGGGCGCCAGCCAGGCGCCGGCGGCCTCGAGGACGTCGGTGTCGACGCTGGTCGGGTCGAGGGTGCCGGCCGGCGCGGCCGAGGCGACCCGCCCGTCGACGACGTGCACGTCCACGGGGGCACCCGAGGTGCCCACCCGGCGGACGGTGCGGAGGAGGACGTCGTTCACCGCTCCTCCAGGCCGTGCGCTCGTGCCATCTCGTCGGCGAGCGCCGGCGACGCGTACGGGCCATCGCCGCGGAGCCCCGCGATGATCCGGTCGACGACCTCGGGTGCCTTGTTCTGCGACAGCTTCGCCCGGGCGTCGAAGCGGGTGACGCGGATGCGGATCCCGACGGTGCCCTTCGCCATCCGCCGAGCTGTCTCCTCGTCGACCCGCAGCGAGACCGGGGACGGCATGACCCGCTCGAAGTGGTCGACGAGCTCGCCGAGGACGCGGAAGTTCTCGTCGTCGGACAGGATCTCCGGGGTTCCCCAGAGGTGCGCGGTGACGTGGTTCCAGGTGGGCACGAACTGCTCGGGCGGGTACCAGGCGGGAGAGACGTAGCCGTGCGGTCCCTGCACGACGACGAGGACCTCGTGCTGCCCGAGTTCGTGCGCCTGCTCATCGGGACGGCCGACGTGCGAGACGAGGACGAGCCCGTCGTCGGTGCTGTCCTCGAGCAGGAACGGGTAGTGCGATGCGACGAGGCCGGTGCTGGTGTGCGACACGATCGTGGCCCACGGGTTGCCGTCGACGAGGCGCTTCACCTCGTCGACGTCCGTCATCAGGAAGTGCGGTGTGTGTCGCATGCGTCGAGCGTGGCACATGGGAGTCTGATCGTCATGCCGAACCGTGCCGCCTACGAGACCGTGCTTCCCTACGTCCGCGAGTGGGTGGCGTACAAGGTCTGGCAGCTGCGGGTCCCGGGGGTCCAGGTCGCGATCGGGTACGGCGGCGAGGTGCTCTTCGACGAGGCGTGGGGCTACGCGGACGTCGAAGCGGGTCGGCGCCTCACCACGACGGACCTCTTCCGGATCGCATCGCACTCGAAGACGTTCACGTCGACCGCGCTCCTGCAGCTCGCCGAGCGCGGGTCGCTGCGGCTCGACGACACCGTCGGGACCTACGTCCCCGCGCTCGTCGACGGGGGTTCGCCGCTCGCCGACGCCACGATCCGCGAGCTGATGGAGATGGGCGCTGGCGTGATCCGCGACGGCCACGACGGCGACTACTGGTCCCTCCTCCGCCCGTTCCCGGACGAGCAGGAACTCCTCGCGCTGGTGCTCGACCGCGGGCAGAAGGTCCCCGCCGGCTCGTCGTTCAACTACTCGAACCTCGGCTACTCGCTGCTCGGGATGGTGATCGCCGCGGTGACCGGGCAGTCGTACGGCGACTTCGTCCGCGAGTCGATCACCGGACCCCTGGGGCTGCGGAACACCGGCCCCGACTGGGACCCGGCCCGTGCGGACGACTTCGTGGTCGGGTACTCCGGGTTCCACGCGGATCGGCAGCGGCACCGCATCGACCACGTCGACACCCACGCCATGGCCGCCGCGACCGGGTTCCACGGCACGGCGTCCGACCTGGTCCGGTACTTCTCCCAGCACGTCATCGGGCAGGGGACGCTGCTCGACGACCACTCGAAGCGGCTCGCGCAGCGGAAGGCGTGGAGCGCCACGGACGACCCGGCTGGACGCGGCTACGGAGCGGGCTTCATCGTCGACCGGATCGGCGGGAGGGAGGTCCGCGGGCACTCGGGAGGGTTCCCCGGGCACATCACCCAGTCGCTGTTCGACCCCGCTTCGGGCCTGGTCGTGTCGGTGCTGACGAGTGCCGCGTCGGGCCCGGCGACCCTCATCGCCACGGCGATCGTCACACTGCTCGACGCGGCCGCCGACGGAGCCGCCCCGGGAACGCCGATCCCGGACGACGTCGACGCGACCACCTTCACGGGTCGGTTCGCGAACCCCTGGGGCGTGACCGACATCGCCCGCATCGGCGACCGGCTCGTCGAGATCGACCCGTCGGGACCGGCGCCGCTCGAGAGCCCGACACGGCTCGAGGTCGTCGACGCGGACACGCTGCGCATGACCCACGGCAACCGGTTCGCATCCGTCGACGAGGACGTCGTGTACGCGCGGGACGTCGACGGCACCGCGCGCTCGATCCGCGCGGGTGGCGGGATGACGTCGGAACGGTGGGTCATCCCGGAGGAGACGCCCGAGGTCGCCGCAGGCCTCGTCTGAGCCGCGGCGCCCGGGGGGACGGGTCAGCGGACCTCGGCGGTGTCCCAGAGGCGGGCGACCCCGGCGCGGACGGGGCGGAACAGCGGCGTGACGACGAGGACGGCGGCCGCGAGGTACGCGACCGCCTGCAGGAGGTACGGCAGCGAGACGGCGACGTCGAGCGCGGCCTGGGGCAGCTCCGTGAGGGGGATGGTGGAGAGGGCCAGCAGTGTCACGAACCACCCGGCCGCGGCGACCGCGACGACCCACCCGAGGACGCGACGTGCGCCGAGAGCACCCCGGGCGACCATGACGCCGAACGCCAGCAGGGCGCCCTGTGCGACGACGACGAGCACGGTGATCGCGACGCCGGGGACAGCCGACGACAGCGCGTACGCCAGGACGGACACCGCGACGGCGAGCAGGGCACGGTCCCGCACCCGCCAGGCCACGACTCCGGCGACGACCGCTGCGATCCCGGCGAGCACCGCACCCGCGACGAGCACCGCCCGCGGTGGGTCCCACTGGGTGAGCACGACCGCGGTCGCGACGCCGCTCGAGCCCGCGATCACGGTCGCCACGGTGGCAGCGAGTGCGGTCAGACGTCCCCCGGTGATGTTCCCCATGCGGCACACGATACGCGGGGAGGGGGGGATAACCCCACCACGGGTCCGGGAGGGGGCAGGATGGGGGAACGCGCCCGGGATCGCGAGGCTTGGTGTCATGACCGACACCGCCCGCCTCGACCAGGCCGAGACCGTCCCGCTGCACGACTCCGTCCCACCAGGAGCCACCGAACCCATGCCCTCGCTGCCGAACCAGAGCGGGCCGGCCGCCGCCCCGGCTGGCCGGACCCCGTCGTCGTGGTCCTCGACCCCGCCGCCGACCGACAGCGGTGCCGGGACGGGGTCCGGCTCCGGCATGACCGCGGGCGCGTTCTACCGCGAGGCGTGGCGCCGACTGCCGCGCGACCTCGGCTACATGGCCCTGACGGCGGTGCTGCTCTGCACGCTGTACGTGGCGTTCCCGGCGGCGATCTTCGGCGGTGGCTTCCGCGACCTGTTCAACCCGTTCGTGCTGCTGATGTTCTTCATCGCGCTGTTCGTCGCGCGGTGGCTCGGGCAGTTCGAGAAGCTCCGGATCGGGTGGGCGGATCCGCGTCCGATCCGCCCGGTGGACTGGACGCCCCGCTGGCAGCAGAACTGGTGGACCCGCACCGGCTCGGCGGTCGCGAACCCGCACTACTGGCTCTACCTGCTGCACGCGGCGGTCGTGTACCCGCTCGCGGCGCTCTTCACGGTCGGCGCGGGCGCGATCCTCCTCGTCGGGTTCTCCTGGCCGATCGTCCTCGCCGGGTTCGCGTTCGTGAACGGTGTCAGCGCGCAGTACTTCGGCTGGGACTCGGCGTCCGTCCTGGGGTTCGGGCTGCTCGGGCTCTTCTCGATGGCCGCGTCGGTCGTGCTCTTCCCGCTCTGGGCCCGCGGGTCGGTCATCGCCCACTACTGGATCGACTTCGGCCTGCTCGGCGGCTTCCGTGCGGAGCAGCTCGAGCAGCGGGTCGCCGGCCTCCAGGCCTCGCGAGCCGGCGCCGTCACCGCCGAGGGCCAGGCGCTCCGGCAGATCGAGCGCGACCTGCACGACGGCCCGCAGCAGCGCCTCGTCCGGCTCCGGATGGACCTGTCCGCCGCGGAGCGCGCCTTCGACAAGGACCCGGAGAAGGCGAAGCAGCTCATCGGCGAGGCGTCCGAGCACGCCAAGGACGCCCTCGACGAACTGCGTGCCCTGTCCCGCGGGTTCGCACCGCCGATCCTGCTCGACCGCGGGCTCGTCGCCGCCCTCGAAGCGCTCGTGGCCCGCACGCCGATCCCGGTCGGCCTCGACGTCCGGCTGCCGGAGGGCCTCGAGCTCGGCACCGAGATCCAGCGGAACGTGTACTTCACGGTGAGCGAGCTCCTCACGAACACCACGAAGCACGCGGGGGCCTCGACCGCCGGGGTGTACCTCGGCCTCGTCATCGACGCCGCCGGCATCTGGTACCTCACGGTGAGCGTCACCGACGACGGCCGCGGCGGTGCCCGTCCGCAGGAGGGCCACGGCATCGAGGGCCTGATGGGCCGGATGCGTGCGCTCGACGGCGAGCTCACGGTCTCGAGCCCCGAGGGCGGCCCCACCGAGGCCACCGCGCGGATCCCGCTCGGTGCCCTGAACGGCGTGCCCGTCGCCCGGCGGTGACCCCGCGGGGGCGGCTCCGCTCCCACTAGGCTGGTCGGCATGAGCGACGGCCCGGATGCAGCACGCATCCGGGCCGTCGTCGTCGACGACGCCGTGCTCATCCGCGAAGGACTCTCGCGGGTCCTCGACGAAGCCGGCATCGACGTCATCGGGCAGTACGCCGACGCCACGTCGTTCCTCGCGAGCCTGCCGGACCACGCCCCCGACGTCGTCGTGATGGACGTCCGGATGCCGCCCACGTTCACCGACGAGGGCGTCCGCGCCGCCGTCGAGACCCGCCGTCTGGCCCCGCGCACCGGTGTGCTCCTGCTGTCCCAGTACGTCGAGGCCACCTACGCCGAGGACGTCCTCGCCGCCGGCGCCACCGGCATCGGCTACCTCCTCAAGGACCGGGTCACCCGGCTCGAGGAGATCGACGACGCCGTCCGCCGCATCGCCGCGGGTGGCACCGTCCTCGACCCCGAGGTCGTCACGCAGCTGATGAGCCGTCGCCGGAACCCCCTCGAGGCCCTCACCCCGCGGGAGCGCGAGGTGCTCGGGCTGATGGCCGAGGGCCGCACGAACGCCGCGATCGCCCGCGCGCTCGTCATCGGCACCGGCGCGGTCGAGAAGCACGTCTCCAGCATCTTCGGCAAGCTCGCGCTCGAGGACACCGGCGAGGACCACCGCCGCGTCCTCGCCGTGCTCGCCTACCTCGGGTGATCCGGCGCCCGTGAACAGGGTCCCGGCACCGGTCCTCGCACTCGCCGCGATGATCTCCGTCCAGCTCGGCGCCGCGGTCGCGAAGACCCGGTTCGACGACGTCGGTCCCGTCGGCGCCGCCACCCTCCGGCTCGTCATCGGCGCGGTCGTCCTCGCCCTCCTCGTCCGGCCCCGCGTCCGGCACTGGACCCGCGCGCAGTGGCTCGGCGCGGTCGGGCTCGGCCTGGCGCTCGGCGGCATGAACGTCTTCATCTACGTGGCGTTCGCGAGCATCCCGATCGGGGTCGCCGTCACCATCGAGTTCCTCGGGCCGCTCGCGCTCTCGCTCGTGCACACCCGGCGGTGGCGCGACGTCACCTGGGCGGTGCTGGCGCTCGCCGGCGTCGTGCTGCTCGGCGTCGGGCCGACCGCGGTGACGGCCGTCGGGGGCGTGGTGTTCGCCGTGCTCGCAGCCGGGTGCTGGGCCGGCTACATCGTGATGAACCGGCACGTCGGCGCCGCGATCCCCGGCGTGGACGGACTGGCGGTGTCGATGCTCGTCGCAATGGTCGTCTCGCTCCCGTTCGGGCTGCGGTCCGCCGTGGACGGCGTCGTGCGGGAACCGGTGCTGCTCGCGGTGTTCGGCGCCGTCGCCGTCCTGTCGAGCGTCCTGCCCTACGCGCTCGAGATGCTCGCACTGCGGCGGATGCCGACCCGCGTCTTCGGGGTGCTGCAGAGCCTCGGCCCGGCGATCGCCGCACTCGCCGGACTGGCGATCCTGCACGAGGGACTCGCGCCGCTCGAGATCGTCGCCCTCGTGTGCGTCACCGCGGCGAGCGTCGGCGTGACGCTGTCCGCGCGTCGTGCGCGGGGAAGTGGAAGGGGAGGCACGGATCCGGTTCCGTCGTGACGGAACCGGATCCGCGCCTCCTGGAAGACCCGTCTACTCGCCGCGGAGGAAGTCCGCGTACGTGGGTTCCGAGTGTTCACCCGTCAGGAGCGCCGGGTCGTTGACCCGTCGTTCGACGTAGGCCGCGATGACCTCGGGCGGGGTGAGCACGTGGGCGACCCAGGACGGCACCTCGTTCTTCTTCATGGTGCCTCCTTCCCGTTCCAGCACTCCGACCGAATGTCTCGATCATCGAGTTGTTTGCTGAACCGGTACTCGTGGAACGATCCTCGTGATGGTGGGGGAAGTCAATGCGGTGCGTTCTGCGGACTCCGCGAGGCGCGGTCGGCCCGCAGCATCCGGTGCTTCACCGCGGACCGCCACACCCACGCGTCCGCCTGCTGGCCGAACTGCGCCCACTCGACCAGGACGGCATCGCGCGTCCAGCTCTTCGCGAAGGCCTTCACCCGGACGTGGAACGTCGGGAACTGGATCCAGGCCCAGACCGGCACCGGGGTGACCGCGTGGCAGACGTCCGGCCCGCGGGCGTCCTCGGACAGGGAGTAGGCGCGCGGACGCTCGACCTCCGGGTGTTCCGGGGGCTGCCACCGGTTCTCGCGACGCCGTCCCACGACAGTATTCGAACGTGTGTTCGAACGCGCGTCAAGTCGGCCGCGCCCGGAACGCGCGGGGCGGCGCCGGGATCGGCGTGTCGGCGGTGCTCAGGGGTGCGCGCGGGCGGTCGACTCGCGCACGCTCAGGGTCAGCGACGGGCCCGGGCGTGACGGCAGCACCACGCCGCCGTCGATCTGTGCCCGGAGCAGGGTGGCCGCGCGCTGGCCGAGCTCGACGGTGTCGCGCGTCAGCGAGGTGATCGCGGGCCGGACGAGCCGGATCATCGCCGAGTCGTCGAACGACACGATCGAGACGTCGCCCGGCACCGCGACGCCCATCTCGCTCGCCACCCCGAGCCCGGCGACCGCGAGCACGTCGTTGTCGTACACGATCGCCGTCGGCCGGGTGCTCTGCGACAGCAGGGTGCGGGTCGCGCTCGCACCGGCGTCGGCGGAGTAGTCGGTCGGGATCGACACGGCGCCCTCGAGCCCCTCGGCGGCGGCGAAGGCCCGCACGCGGTCGATCCGCATCGCGGTGTGCTCGAACTCCGGCCGGCCGGCGACGTGCGCGATCCGCCGGTGTCCGAGGGCGTGCAGGTAGCGGAGCACGGTGTCGGTCGCGTCCGAGTCGTCGATCCACACGGTCGGCGCGGCGCCGTCGGGTGAGGGGTGCGACCCGACGACGACCGCGGGCATCCCGAGGTCGGCGAGCAGGGCGAGCCGTTCGTCGTCGCGCCGGGGGTCGATCACGATCACGCCGTCGACCCGGTGCCCGCGCCACCAGTCGCGGTAGGTCTCGAGCTCCTCGGCGGCGTCACGGGCGACGAGGAGGTTCATGCCGACGTGGCTGCCGGCGAGCCCGAGCTGGATGCCGGAGATGAGGTCGCCGAAGAACGACTCGGTGCCGAGTGTGCGGGCGGGGCGGTTCAGCACGAAGCCGATCGAACCGGCCCGCGCACCGCCGAGTGCCCGTGCCGCGGTGTGCGGCTGCCAGTCGAGTTCACGGGCGATGTCGCGCACGCGCCGCCGTGTCTCGTCGGAGACACCGGGGCGGTCGTTGAGCGCGAACGACACCGCGCTGATCGACACGCCGGCGCGCGCGGCGATGTCGGCGATCGTCGTCCGACGCTTGCTGGCCATGGGCTTGACTATAGCGCTTTAGTCGTTCACAGTGGCTGCCACACACCGGTTCGGGGCGATCAACTGAACCGTTTGAGCAGCACATCACGGTGCTCCCTGGCGAGCACCGCGTCAGCAGACATCGTCAGCACAAGGGAGTCCGACGCGATGAGACCGACCACACGAACGACGACGAGCCGCGCGATCGCGCTGCTCGCAGGAGCCGCAGCCACCGCCCTCGTCCTCACCGGCTGCTCGAGCGGCAGCAGCGGTGGCGACGCCGGCAGCGGAGACGTCAGCGGGTCCATCACCCTGCAGACCTGGGCGCTCACGCCGACCTACACGGACTACCTCAACGGCGTCATCAAGGACTTCGAGAAGGCCCACCCGGACGCGAAGGTCACGCTCCAGGACCAGCCCGGTGACGGCTACGCCGACAAGGTGCTCAGCCAGGCGTCGTCGAACACCCTGCCCGACGTCATCAACCTGCCGCCGGACATCGCCCTGCCGCTCGCCAAGCGCGGGTTCCTGCAGGACGTGTCGAAGGACGACAAGGACCTCTCGAAGACCTACGTCGCCGGCGCGCTCGACTCGTACGACTACAAGGGGCTCGACGGCACGTACGGGTACCCCTGGTACCTCAACACGGACGTCGACTACTGGAACAGCGACATGTTCGCCAAGTGCGGCCTCGACGCGAAGAACCCGCCGAAGACCACGGACGAGCTGTTCGCGCAGGCGAAGACCATGCACGACAACTGCCCGACCGACTACCTGATGAGCCGCAAGCCCGGTCTCGGCGACTTCACGCTCGCCGGCGTCAAGGTGCTCAACGCCGACGGCACGAAGTTCACCTTCGCCGACTCGTCGAAGGCCGCCGACCTCATCAGCCGGTACAAGACCGCCTACCAGGACGGCTACATGCCCTCCAACGTCCTCAACAGCGACTACCTCGGCAACTCGACCCTGTTCACGCAGGGCAAGGTCGCGTGGACGACCGGCGGTGCGACCTCGCTCGCCGACTTCGAGAAGAACAACCCGTCGCTGAAGGGCAAGGTCACGGTCTCGCCGGCCCTCGACACCCCGCCGCTGTACGTGCAGGGCCTGTCGGTGTCGAGCAAGTCCAAGCACCTCGCCACCGCCGAGGCGTTCGCGCAGTTCATGACGAACGCCAAGAACCAGGAGGCCTTCGCGCACCTGGTGAACATCTTCCCGTCCACCACGTCGTCGCAGTCCGACCCGTACTTCTCGAAGGACGACGGCACCGTGAACGGTGAGGCCCGTGTCCTCGCGAACGAGGCGCTGAAGAAGGCGAAGGTGATCAACCCGGTGCAGGCGAACTCCGCGATGACGGACTTCCTCGACCAGCAGCTCGCCCTCGCCATGAAGGGCCAGGTGACGCCGGAGAAGGCGCTGCAGACGGCCCAGACCAAGATGAACACCCTGCTGGCCAACGGCTAGTCGGAACGGGAGGATCGTCATGCGCGCGAACCGCTGGTTCACACCCTGGTTGCTCGTCCTGCCGGCACTCGTCTGGCTCGTCGCGTTCAGCCTCTGGCCGTCGATCAACACGGTGCGGCTGTCGTTCACCAACGCCAGCCCCCTCGGCGGGGTCAGCCAGTGGGTGGGGTTCAAGAACTTCGAGGCCCTGTTCGCCGACCCGCAGGTGTGGGAGGCGCTGCTCAACAGCGTCATCTACATGGCGATCTGCCTGCCGCTGCTGACGGTCCTCCCGCTCCTCATGGCCGTGCTCGTGCAGCAGAAACTGCCCGGTATCGCCTTCTTCCGCACCGCGTACTACACGCCGGTGATCGCCTCCGCGGTGGTCGTCGGGCTGATCTGGACGTGGATCCTCGACGACCGCGGGGTCGTCAACGAGATCGCGAAGGCGCTCGGGGTCGTGCAGGGCAGCATCCCGTTCCTCACGGACCGGTGGCTGCTGCTCATCAGCGCGATCAGCCTGACCGTCTGGAAGGGCCTCGGCTACTACATGATCATCTTCCTCGCCGCCCTCGGGAACGTCGGCAAGGACCTGCACGAGGCCGCGGCGCTCGACGGCGCCGGCTCCGTCCGCCGGTTCTGGTCGGTCACCATGCCGGGGGTGCGGGGCACGATGACCCTCGTCGGGATCCTGGTGTGCGTGAGCGCGCTCCGGGTGTTCAGCGAGCTCTACATCCTCACCAACGGCACCGGCGGACCAGGCGGGCAGGACAACTCGCTCGTGATGCTCATCCAGCAGTACGCCCGCGGCTTCACCGGCAACCTCGGCTACGCGTCCGCCCTGAGCCTCCTGCTCTTCGTGGTGACGCTCATCCCGATGCTCGCCCTCGCGCGGATGAACTCGAAGGCGGACAAGTGACGAACACGACGACAACCGAACCCGCCCTGGGCGGGGCCCGCGGTGCAGCCAGCCCGACGCCGGACCTGACCGGCGCGACGGACGCGGGACGGGCCTCCCGGCCGCCCCGCAAACCGCGTCGCGTGGTGTGGGGCGTGATGTCCACGCGCGAGAAGGTGATCCGCTACGTCCTCCTCATCGTGGTGCTCTTCATCACGATCGGCCCGTTCCTCTGGCAGCTCTCGACGTCGCTCAAGGGTGCCGGCGAGGACATCTACACCGCGAACCCGTCCTTCATCCCGACCGAACCGACGATCGAGAACTACCTCAAGGTCGCCGCCGCGATCCCGGTCTGGCGCTACATCGGCAACTCGCTGCTCGTCGCCGCGATCGACGTCTTCGGGAACATCCTGTTCGCGACCCTCGCCGGGTTCGCCCTGGCACGCCTGCAGTGGCGCTTCCGGAAGCTCGTGCTCGGCCTGTTCCTGGCGACGCTCGTGCTCCCCGGCGAGGCGACGATCATCTCCCAGTTCGTCACCGTGAAGGACCTCGGCCTCGCCGACAACCTGGTCGGCGTGGCACTGCCCGGCATGATCGCCGCGCTCAACGTGCTCCTCATGTTCAACGCGTTCCGGCAGATCCCCGAGGAGATCGACCAGGCCGCCGTGATGGACGGTGCGAACGCGATGCAGCGCCTCCGCTACATCTCACTGCCCGCCGTGCAGGGCACCATCGCCGTGATCGCGATCTTCTCGTTCATCGGCGCGTGGGACGACTTCCTCTGGCCGCTCATCGTCCTGCAGTCGCCGCAGAACCTCACCCTCACCGTCGGCCTGCAGTACCTGCAGGGCACGTTCGCCACCGACCAGCGGATGATCGCGGCCGGCACCATGATCGCCTTCATCCCGATCGCCGTGATCTTCGCCGTCCTGCAGCGCTTCTTCTTCAAGGGCGTCGAAGAAGGCGGTGTGAAGGGCTGATGCGGTTCGGCGTCAACTACACCCCCTCCGTCGGCTGGTTCCACTCGTGGCTCGATTTCTCACCGTCCGACACGGCGCGGGACCTCGAGGCGATCGCGTCGCTCGGCGCCGACCACGTGCGGGTCTTCCCGCTCTGGCCGGTCGTGCAGCCGAACCGGACGCTCATCCGGCAGCAGGCGCTCGACGACGTGGCGACCGTCGTCGACATCGCCGGGTCGTTCGGACTCGACGTCAACGTCGACGCGCTGCAGGGGCACCTGTCGAGCTTCGACTTCGTGCCGTCGTGGCTCGACAGCTGGCACCGGCGGAACATGTTCACCGACCCCGAGGTGGTCGCGTCGACCGCGGCGTACGTCCGTGCGCTGGCAACGGCGGTCGCGGACCGGCCGAACCTGCTCGGGATCACCATCGGCAACGAGGTGAACCAGTTCGCGCACGCACCGCACCCGGCGCCGCACACCATCACGGCGGAGCAGGGACACGCGTGGGCGGCGGCGATGGTCGCCGCGGCGCGGTCCGGCCTGGAGGCGCGGCTCGGCTCCGCCCCGTCGGCAGGGTCCGGCGACGAGTCGCGTCCACTGCCGCTGGTCACCGTCGCGCAGTACGACGCGGCCTGGTACGACGACGCGCAGCCGTTCGGCCCGGAGCACGCGGCGGACCACGGTGACGCGACCGTCACCCACTCGTGGGTGTTCAACGGCTCGGCCGCCCTGCACGGTGCGCTCGGCCCCGGGTCGGTCCGGCACGGGGAGTACCTCCTCCAGCTCGCCGCCGCGTGGAACCGCGACCCCGCCCGGCCGAACTGGCTGCAGGAGGTCGGCGCCCCGACGAACGTCGTCGACCCCGCCGACGCCGCGTCCTTCACCGAGCAGACCATCCGCCACGTGCTCGACGCGCAGCAGGTGCTCGGCGTCACGTGGTGGTGCTCGCACGACGTCTCCCGGTCGCTCGCCGACTTCCCCGAGCTCGAGTACGACCTCGGGCTCTTCACGAACGACGGCCGGCTGAAGCCCGCGGGCGAGGCGTTCGCTGCGATCGCCCGCTCCGGAGCCGGCGGGGCCGCGACACCACCGTCCACCGCGCTCGTCCTCGACGACGTGCTGCCGGACGGTGCCGAACGCCACGGCACACGGTCCGACTGCGCTCCGGGCGGGCGCTTCGCCGCCGCGTGGCTCGCCCTCGCGACCGCCTCGACCGACGGACGCGGACCCCAGGTGGTCCTCCGCTCCCGGCTCGCCGACACGGGCATGCTGGCTGCGCGGGGGATCACCACGTGCGTCGACGTGCCGGACGACCTCGACACGGACACCACCCACACCCCGATCTCGGTCGCGCACCCCGCGACCATGCCCTGACCCTCCCCAGCCCCCGGAAGGCACCATGCACGACGACATCCCCCTCACCACCGGCCGCGCACGACGTGTCCTCGACGAGCGGATCCTGCCCGCCGTGCACGCCACGGCGACACCGCTCGACACCGCCTGGCACGAACTGCCGGGGGAGCCGATCCCGCCGACCGAGGGGCTCGCGCTCACGTTCGAGCCGTACGAGGTCGGCACGACGTGGGGCGCGGCGTGGGGGACGACGTGGTTCCGGCTCACCGGGACCGTGCCCGAGGCCTGGGCCGGACGCCGGGTCGAGGCCGTGATCGACCTCGGCTTCGACAAGAACATGCCCGGGTTCCAGTGCGAGGGCCTCGTGTACCTCGCCGACGGCACCCCGGTGAAGTCGATCAACCCCCGGAACCAGTGGGTACTCGTCACCGAGCGGGCCGAGGGCGGCGAGACCGTCGAGTTCTTCGTCGAGGCCGCGTCGAACCCCGTCCTGCTCGACTACCACCCCTTCCTCGTCACGCACGAGGGCGACATCCAGACCTCGTCGTCGAAGCGCCTCTACACGAGCCGCCGGATGGACCTCGCGGTGTTCGAGTCGGACGTGCACGAGCTCGCCCTCGACATCGACGTGCTGCTCGAACTCCAGGCCGAGCTCCCCGAGGGGCCCCGGCGGATGCGCATCCTGCAGGCCCTCGACGACGCCCTCGACCGCCTCGACCTGCAGCACATCCCCGAGACCGCGGCGGACGCCCGAGCGGCACTCGCCGAGGTGCTCGCCGCCCCGGCCGAGGCCTCCGCGCACACCATCTCCGCCGTCGGGCACGCCCACATCGACTCCGCCTGGCTCTGGCCGGTGCGCGAGACGATCCGGAAGGTCGCCCGCACCACCTCGACGATGACCGAGCTCATCGACCAGACCGACGACTTCCTGTACGGGATGTCCAGCGCTCAGCAGTACGCGTGGATCAAGGAGCACCGTCCCGAGGTGTACGCCCGCGTGCAGGCGGCCGTCGAGGCCGGGCGCTTCCTGCCGCTCGGCGGCATGTGGGTCGAGTCGGACACCGTGATGCCGACCGGCGAGAGCATCGTGCGGCAGTTCTCGCAGGGCCAGCGGTTCTTCGAGCGCGAGTTCGGCATCCGGCCCAAGGGCGTCTGGCTGCCGGACAGCTTCGGGTACTCGCCGGCGCTCCCGCAGCTCATGCGCCGCGCGGGGTTCGAGTGGTTCTTCACGCAGAAGATCTCGTGGAACCAGGTGAACAAGTTCCCGCACCACACCTTCCTCTGGGAGGGCATCGACGGCTCGCGGGTGTTCTCGCACTTCCCGTCGATGGACACGTACAACTCCCGGCTCTCCGGCTCCGAGGTCGCGAAGGCGTCCCGGCAGTTCCGCGAGAACCGGCTCGCCACCGGGTCGATCGCACCCGTCGGCTGGGGTGACGGCGGTGGCGGCACCACCCGCGAGATGACCGGCACCGCCGAGCGGCTCGCCGACCTCGAGGGCAGCGCGAAGGTCCGCTGGGAGCACCCCGACGCCTTCTTCGACCGCGCGAAGTCCGAGCTGACCGACCCGCCGGTGTGGGTGGGGGAGCTCTACCTCGAGCTGCACCGGGCCACCCTCACGAGCCAGCACGGCACGAAGCAGGGCAACCGCCGGAGCGAGCAGCTCCTCCTCGAGGCCGAGCTGTGGGCCACGACCGCCGCCGCACGGACCGACTTCACGTACCCGTACGACGAGCTCGACGCCCTCTGGCAGCAGGTCCTCCTGCAGCAGTTCCACGACATCCTGCCGGGCACCTCGATCGCCTGGGTGCACCGCGAAGCGGTCGCGAAGTACGCCGAGACGGCCGCGAGCCTGACCACGATCATCGAGCAGGCGCTGTCGGCGCTCGCCGGTGCCGGCGACCGGACGGTCGTCGTCAACCCGGCCCCGTTCCTCCAGGCCGGCGCACCCGCGCAGGGCGCCGTCCCCGCGACCGACCTGCCGGAGCCGACCGCGGTCACCGTCACCGAGCAGGACGGCGGCCACGTGCTGACGAACGGCCTGGTCCGCGTCGTCGTGGACGCGCGCGGCCTCGTCACCAGCGCCGTCGACCTCACCACCGGACGCGAGGCGATCGCCTCCGGACAGGTCGCGAACCTGCTCCAGCTGCACCAGGACTTCCCGAACATGTGGGACGCGTGGGACGTCGACCGGTACTACCGGAACCGCGTCGAGGACCTCGTCGACGCGTCCAGCGTGACGGCGGACGTCGACGAGCGGACCGGTGTCGCGCGCATCATCGTCGAGCGGGCGTTCGGCGACTCGAGTGTCCGGCAGGAGATCACGCTCGCGCCGGACTCCCGCACCCTCGAGTTCGACCAGACCACCGACTGGCACGAGACCGAGAAGTTCCTCAAGGTGGCGTTCCCGCTCGACGTCCGCGCCGAGCACACCGTCGCCGAGACGCAGTTCGGCGCGCAGAAGCGGGTGACGCACACGAACACGTCGTGGGAGGCTGCGAAGTTCGAGACCTCGATGCACCGCTACGTGCTCGTGTCCGAGCCGGACTTCGGCGTCGCCCTCGTGAACGACTCGATCCACGGCTTCGACACCACGCGCGACGCCGTCGACGGGCACGTCACCACCACGGTGCGGCTCTCGCTGCTGCGGGCACCGCGGTTCCCCGACCCCGAGACCGACCAGGGCGTGCAGACGCACCGGTACGGCCTCGTGATCGGCACCGACCAGCTCGGTGCCACGTCGGCTGGAGTACGGATGAACGCGGGTGCGCGGACGATCACCGGAGCGCACGGCTTCGACCCGCTGGTGCAGGTCTCCGGCGACGTCGTGCTGTCGAGCGTCAAGCTCGCCGACGACCGGTCGGGCGACCTGGTCGTCCGCGTCTACGAACCCGTCGGGCGCCGGGGAACGGGCGGCATCGCGGTGGACGGGCCGTTCGGACCCGCAGCCGAGGTCACGCTGCTCGAGGAGCCGCTGGCCGACACCGATGCGTCCTCGTTCGCGGTGGACGCCTACGAGGTGCGCACCTTCCGGTTCCCGCGCGAGCGCGCCTGAGACCCCGGCGCCGGGACTTCGGGTGTCCCGGCGCCGGCTCCGGTCGGCGACCGCCGGCCGGTTCATCACTCGATGAGGAGTGTCATGAAGAAGTCGATGAAGTTCGGGATCGCCGTGGCGATCGTCGCGATGGTCGCAGCGCCCATGGTGCCGGCGGCTGCCTCCGCGGCACCGTCACCCACCGGTCTCGCGCACGGGAAGGGTGCCGTCCACGGCGTCGGCCACGGCAAGCAGCCGCACACCGCCCCGGCGAAGAGCGGGCCGACGAGCATCGCCTACGTCGAGGTGAACAACGACGAGCTCGCCAACGTCGGCCGGTACCAGCTGGCCGACGGTGCGAACGCGTTCGACGTGGCGATCATCTTCGCCGCGAACATCAACTGGGACGGCACCAAGGCCGTCCTGTACAACAACGACAAGGTGCAGGCGACGCTCGACGACGCCGCCACGCAGATCAAGCCGCTGCAGGCGAAGGGCATCAAGGTGTCGCTGTCGATCCTCGGCAACCACCAGGGCGCCGGGATCGCGAACTTCCCGACCCAGGCCGCCGCTGCGGACTTCGCCGCGCAGGTCTCGGCCACGGTGACGAAGTACGGGCTCGACGGCGTCGACCTCGACGACGAGTACTCCGACTACGGCACGAACGGCACGCCGCAGCCGAACCAGCAGTCGATCGGCTGGCTCATCAGCGCCCTGCGCGCCGACATGCCCGGCAAGCTCATCTCGTTCTACGACATCGGCCCGGCGTCCTCGGCGCTGTCGCAGTCGAGCAGCACGATCGGCTCGCAACTCGACTACGCCTGGAACCCCTACTACGGCACCTACTCGGCACCGTCGATCCCGGGGCTCGACGAGTCGAAGCTGTCCGCCGCGGCAGTGGACATCCAGAACACCCCGCAGTCCACCGCGGTGTCGCTCGCACAGCGCACGAAGGCCGACGGGTACGGCGTCTTCATGACGTACAACCTGCCGGGAGGCGACGAGTCCGCGTACGTCTCCTCGTTCACGAACGTGCTCTACGGGCAGGCCGCGACGTGCCACTGACGTCCGGTCCGCAGCGGCGGCTCGCGCCCCGCGTCTCCTCGGCATCGGCCTGGAGGCGCGGGGCGCGTCCGATGCCGGGTTCCGTTCCCCGGATGGCGGATCCGGACTGGGAAACCGGTCGTACGATCGCGACGTGGAACTCGAGTTCAGCGGCGAGGTGATCGAGTGGCGCGGGCCGGCGCCGTTCTTCTACGCGGTCGTGCCACCCGACGCCGCCGAGGTCATCCACGAACTCGCCCCCATGCTCACCTACGGCTGGGGTGTGATCCCGGCACGGGTGACGATCGGCGCGGTGACCTGGACGACCTCGCTGTTCCCGAAGGACGGCGGGTACCTCGTGCCGCTCCGCGCTGCCGAACGTCGACGTGCCCAGGTCGAGCTCGGCGATGCCCCGACGATCACCCTCGAGCTCGGCGGTCCGTAGGAACGCTCTTGTGGAGAGCAACCTGCTCTCCACATGTCTGAGCCCGCCCTCGAAACACGTCCGAACGCTCCTTACGGTGACAAGCCGAGAAGGGGTGAGAGATGGTGGAACGTCCGCGGCATCCGAAGAAGGACATCGAGCGCTTCATGCAATCTGCGGAAGCTCGTGGCTGGCGATTCGTGAAGGGCAAGAAGCACTACAAGGGGCTGTGCCCCTGTGGGATGCACCTGCACATGGTGCACCTGACGCCCTCGAGTCGTCGCTACCTCGCCAATCTCGCCCACCGATGCTCGCGCCTAGACTGCTGGTGACTGGAGGCCATCATGACGACATACTCCCTTCGTCTCGAGTGCGAGGCGACTGACGCCGATGACCAGACGATCCGATCGGATGTCGATGCGGTGGCAGACGCCTTCTTCGACGATGAGGACGTCTTCGACCAGGACCTCGCTGTGGACATCGCGAGCAAGACGCTGACCTTCTCGCTCAACGTCGATGCCTCGAGCGAAGTCCACGCGCTCGAAGCGGGCATCGGTGCCGTCCGGAGTGCGCTGCACGCGGCCGGTGGGGGGACTCCTGGCTGGGAGGACCACTACCGCATGCTCCGCCAGGAGATCGAAGCGGACTCGCGCGGCTCCGTTCACGCCTGAGCCGGTCGCAGGCGGGAGCCGCGGAGGAGACTGCGGACATGACGAGGTTCGGGATCGACGCCACGTTCGCGCTGCGTATCATCCGCGGCGAGGTGGTGGTCGACGCCGCACACCGGCTGGTCGGGCCGGCGGTCCTGCGCTCCCACGTGATGGCGGCGATCTACCGCGAGGTCCGGTCCGGGGCGCTCGACGAGCGCGCGGCGCGGCAGCAGCTCGACGGGCTCGCGGGGTTGCGGATCCGGCTTCTCGGGGACAGGGTGTCCCGGGCGACGGCGTGGAGGGTGGCGACGGAGCTCGGCTGGGACGAGATCGGGCCGGCGGAGTACCTCGCCGTCGCGATGCTGCAGGCCGACGCCCTCGTCACCGCGGACCCGACTCTCCTCGCTGCGGCAGACGGGATGATCGCAGTCAGTCCGTCGTCTGCCCTGGCTGCTGAGACCACGCCGTCCTGACGTTGCTCGAAGGCGGCCTACCCCGGCGCCCCCGGACGGGGGCTGTATGCCGCCTGTGTGTTCTCCTACAGTCGAAGTATGAGTGATCTTCACGCCCCGCAGGTTCCCGTTCAGCCCTACCTCGTGCAGCAGCGTCAGGGCAACGGTCTCGCCGTCGCCGCGCTGATCCTCGGCATCGCCGGATTCCTGTTCACCGGCATCCCCTTCTTCATCGGGCTGTTCCTCGGTGGCATCCCGAACATCCTCGCGATCATCTTCGGCATCACCGGGATCGTCCGTGCCCGCCGGGTCGGAGTCGGCTTCGGGATGGCCCTCACCGGTCTCATCCTCGGAGGGATCGCCTTCCTCAGCGTGTTCCTCGGTGCCGGCACCATCTGGTGACGACCGGTCCGTGACCCAGGCCCGTCAGCGTCCTGCTGGCGGGCCGTTGCCGTTCCACGTGGAGATCCCCGCCACGTGGCGGTGGTGTCACGCTGTGGTGCGGCCCGACCGCACTGGCCGTCGCCGAGACTCGGCGCGACGGACACCCTGCGTCCGTCCCTCCGCGCGGACTGTCCGCGGCGCGGAGTCTCGCCACAAAACGCCGCCGCCCAGCGGCCTCGGTGCAGAAGACTGACGACCTCGCGCGAAGCGCCTACCCATACAGAGGGGATGACGGGAATCGAACCCGCGTGGCCAGTTTGGAAGACTGGGGCTCTACCATTGAGCTACATCCCCGCGCCTGCGCACCAGGCGCAGCCAGATCATCGTAGCGGACGAACGAGCAGTGACATGCCAGGGCGCGTCATCCCGAAGCCGGACGGTTCCGCCGAGCGGACGATCCGGCGGTCGCGGGTCCTCTCGTACGTGCTGGTGCTCCTCGCGGCGGTGGTGTTCTCGCTGCGGCCGGAGCTGTTCGGGGATCCCCAGGGGCAGCCCGCGCACGCACTCCTGCACGTGTGGCGGATCGTCGCCGGCATCGTGCTCGGGGTGGCCGCGCTCGGCGTGCAGGTCGTCGTCGGCGTGCAGTGGCGGCAGGGTCTCCGACACGCGGCGGAGGACGACGGGGAAGCTCCCGGGAACCGAGCACCGGGGGACCGCTAGACTCGTCGGCGTCGCACGCGCCGCTTCGGCGTGCGCGCGCACCCTGGCCCAGTCAAACGGGGCGTAGCTCAGCTTGGTAGAGCGCCCGCTTTGGGAGCGGGAGGTCGCAGGTTCAAATCCTGTCGCCCCGACCAGGTCTTCGAGAAGCACCGACCACACGAACGTCAACCAACAGGAGAACATCCCTTGGCCACCAGCACCGTCGACAAGGTGAGCGACACCCGCGTCAAGCTCACCGTGAACGTGACGCCGGAAGATCTCAAGCCGAGCATCGACCACGCGTACAAGCACATCGCCGAGCAGATCAACATCCCCGGCTTCCGCAAGGGCAAGGTCCCGCCGGCGATCGTCGACCAGCGTGTCGGCCGCGGCGAGGTCCTGAACCACGCCGTCGGCGACGCGATCGACAACTTCTACCGCCAGGCGGTGGAGGAGCAGGAGCTGCGCATCCTCGGTCGCGCCGAGGCCGACGTCTCCGAGCTCCCGAACGTCAAGGACTTCACCGGCGACCTCGTCCTCACCTTCGAGGTGGACGTGCGTCCGGAGTTCGATCTGCCGGAGTACGACAAGTACGAGCTGACCGTCGACGCCGTCGAGGTGTCGGACGAGGAGATCGAGGAGGAGCTGCAGAACCTGCGCACCCGCTTCGGCACCCTCGTGACGGTCGACCGTCCGGCGACCACGGGTGACTTCGCCCAGATCGACCTCACCGCCACCATCGGTGACGACGAGGTCGACTCGGCCACCGGTGTCTCCTACGAGATCGGCTCGGGCGACCTGCTCGAGGGCATCGACGAGGCGCTCGAGTCCCTCACCGCTGGCGAGTCCACCACCTTCGAGTCGAAGCTCGTCGGTGGCGACCGCGAGGGCGAGACCGCTCAGATCGCCGTGACCGTCACCGCCGTCAAGGAGCGCGAGCTCCCCGAGGCCGACGACGAGTTCGCGCAGATCGCCAGCCAGTTCGACACGATCGACGAGCTGAAGGCGGACCTCAAGGAGCAGATCGCGAAGTCCAAGACCTTCGGTCAGGGCGCCGCGGCTCGCGACAAGCTCGTCGAGAAGCTCATCGAGGACGTCAACATCCCGATCTCGGAGAAGCTCATCGAGGACGAGGTGCACCGTCACCTCGAGCAGGAGAACCGTCTCGAGGACGACGAGCACCGCAAGGAGGTCTCCGAGTCCAGCGAGAAGGCCTTCCGCTCGCAGATCCTCCTCGACTCGATCGCCGAGAAGGAAGAGATCCAGGTCTCGCAGGAAGAGCTCACCCAGTACCTCATCCAGGCTGCTGCGCAGTACGGCATGGAGCCGGGCGAGTTCATCAAGGTGATCGACCAGAACGGTCAGATCCCCGGCATGGTCGGCGAGGTCGCCCGCTCGAAGGCGGTCGCGACCGTCCTCGCCAAGGTGACCGTCAAGGACACCAACGGCGACGACGTCGACCTGTCCGCCTTCACGGCGGGCGTCGCGCAGACCCCGTCGGAGGACGCGGAGTAGTCGCGACCACCTTCTGACTGGAGGCGCGGTGCCAGCTGGCACCGCGCCTCCAGTCCGTTTCGGGGCCGGCTGCATTGCTGTCGGCGAACAGACGAGAAGTGGTGCGTTGCACCCGATAAGTTCGACATCAAGCGACAACTGAACGGGAGCTTTTCCATGGCCGAAGCAACACTGAACCCCAGTGTTTTTGACCGCCTTCTGAGAGACCGGATCGTGTGGCTCGGCTCCGAGGTCCGCGACGACAACTCGAACGAGATCGCAGCCAAGCTGCTGATGCTCGCCGCCGAGGACCCTGAGAAGGACATCTACCTCTACATCAACTCGCCCGGTGGTTCGATCACCGCCGGCATGGCGATCTACGACACGATGCAGTTCGTGCCGAACGACATCGTCACGGTGGGCATCGGCCTCGCCGCCTCGATGGGGCAGTTCCTGCTCTCGTCGGGCACGCCGGGCAAGCGCTACATCACGCCGAACGCGCGGGTGCTGCTGCACCAGCCGTCCGGTGGCTTCGGCGGCACCGCTGCCGACATCCAGACGCAGGCGAAGGTCATCCTCGACATGAAGCAGCGGATGGCGGAGCTCACTGCGGAGCAGACCGGCAAGACGATCGAGCAGGTCCTCAAGGACAACGACCGCGACAACTGGTTCACCGCGCAGGAAGCCCTCGAGTACGGCTTCGTCGACCACCTCCGCGCGTCCTCGACCGAGGTCATCGGTGGCGGTGGAACCGTCGGCGACGGCGAGACCCAGACCGACGCCGCCGAGCCCGACGCCCAGTCCTGACCCCCACCGAAGAAAAGGAAACGAGAATGCATCTCCCCATGCTCGGTGGCGCGCAGAACGTCCCGGCCCCCACTGATCGGTACATCCTGCCGAGCTTCGAAGAGCGCACGGCCTACGGCTACAAGCGGCAGGACCCGTACGCGAAGCTCTTCGAGGACCGCATCGTGTTCCTCGGCGTCCAGGTCGACGACGCGTCGGCCGACGACGTCATGGCCCAGCTGCTCGTCCTCGAGTCGATGGACCCGGACCGCGACATCGTGATGTACATCAACTCGCCCGGTGGCTCGTTCACCGCGATGACGGCGATCTACGACACGATGCAGTACATCCGTCCGCAGATCCAGACGGTGTGCCTCGGCCAGGCCGCTTCGGCCGCGTCGGTGCTCCTCGCTGCCGGCACCCCCGGCAAGCGTCTGGCCCTGCCGAACGCCCGTGTGCTCATCCACCAGCCTGCTGTCCAGCAGGGTGGCGGTCAGGCCTCCGACATCGAGATCCAGGCGGCGGAGATCCTCCGCATGCGCACCTGGCTCGAGGAGACCCTGTCGAAGCACTCGAACCGCACGCCGGCGCAGGTGAACAACGACATCGAGCGCGACAAGATCATGTCCGCCGAAGAGGCGCTCGAGTACGGCCTGATCGACCAGGTCCTCACGAGCCGCAAGAACCTGCCGGCGCTCGTCAAGTAACGACAGCCAGTACGACGAAGGCCCCGCACCGATGGTGCGGGGCCTTCGTCGTACTCCGGGTCCGGCGGGCGGCCCCGCGGGGTGCTCAGTCCTCGTCGGTGTCGTCCTGCGCGGGTGCGGGACGGCGGCGGAGGAGGAGCAGGACGGCGACGACCACGCCGACCACGACGATGCCGCCGGCGCCGATCCAGATCGCGTCGGAAGTCGTCGAGTCCGTCTCGCCCGAGGCTGTGCCCGTGGTCGCGCTGGCGCTCCCGTCAGCGTTGCCCTCGTCCGTCGCGCAGGTCGGCGGCTTGGTCTGTCCGGTCGCGGGCCGGAACCCGGCGGGGGCGTCCCACGTGAACGAGTACTCGTCGGACACCGTGTGGCCGTCGGCGGAGATGATCTGCCACTCGACGGTGTACTTGCCGGAGTCGCCGAGCGCGGCCTTCGTGGTCATCGACGGGCCGTCGACCGCCAGGCAGCCGTCCTCGTAGTACTTCCCGTCCGGGCCGACGATCCGGTAGGCGAACCCGGAGTCGCTGCCGCCGATGTCGAGGAGCTTGTCGTTCGTCGTGATCTCGAACGACTTCGGCAGCTCGGTGAGGGTGCCGTCGACCTTCGGCGTCGAGGCGATCATGTAGTTGTGCGCGCTGGCGGGACCGGCGAGCCCGAGGACCGCACCGCCCGCGATCGCGACGGCCGCGGCGGACCCGGCCACGAGCCTCCAGGTCCGCGACCGGCCGTGTGCACGACGCTCGACGCGAAGGGTCACTTGGACGTGCTCCGACGACGCGTGTTCGCGACGGCGACGACGAGCGCGACAGCACCGAGCACCAGGCCGCCGAGGCCGAGGAAGCGTCCGACGAGGTCGGGGTCGCTCGGGGTGCTGGTGCTGCTGGCGGCCTCGGCCGTCGGGGTCGCGGCGATCGGGTCGCCGTCGTCGTCCATCGCCTCGGCGGCGGTCAGCGTGATGGAGGGCGCCGGGTGCTCGGGCTCCGCTTCGCCGGCCTTCTGCTCCTGGTTCCACTCGACGGAACCCTTCTCGCAGGTCTGCAGCGCGGGGAACTCGACGAGGTCACCGGGCTTGCCGTCCGGCAGGGAGAACGACAGCGAGAACGTGTCGCGCTCGTCGGCCGGCAGCGGGGTCTTCGCGGTGTAGGTGACGCTCGTGACGCGCTCGCCGGCGTCCTCGGGGGACTCGTCGTCGGCCGACGCGGACGGGCTGGTGTACTTCGCGGTCGCCTTCGAGATGGTCCAGTTCGGGTTCACCGTCGGCGTGACCTCGATGATCGACTCCGGCACCTGGAACTCGATCTTCGTCGTGGGGGAGCCGTCGCAGCCGTGCGGCAGCGAGAAGGTGGCCGTCGTGTACGAGTCCGCGGCGGTCGAGGTCGCGGTCGCGGAGACGTGCGCGCTCGCCATCCCCGCGGTGCCGAGGACGATGGCAGCGGTGACGCCGAGGGTCGCGGTGCCGACGACGACGAGACGCTTGGGCATGGGGGTCCTTCCGGGATGGAGTTCTACAAGTTGTAGAGAAGTCGTGATCACGGTAGCAGGATCGAACGCCCTGGGCGAACGCGGTCGCCGAATCCGGCTCGGCGTCGCAGCCGGTGTCGCCGGTTGCGATTAGGCTCGTCCACAGTCGGGCAGGTCGTCGGCCTGCACCATCGGGCAGGCGATCAGGTCTGCATCGGTCAACCAGGGAGGGCACCGACATGGCACGCATCGGAGAGAGCGCCGACCTGCTGAAGTGCTCCTTCTGCGGCAAGAGCCAGAAGCAGGTCCAGCAGCTCATCGCCGGTCCCGGCGTGTACATCTGCGACGAATGCGTCGAGCTGTGCAACGAGATCATCGAAGAGCGACTGGCCGAAGCCGGCGAGGACACCGCCAGCGGTGACTTCGAGCTCCCCAAGCCCCGCGAGATCTTCGACTTCCTGCAGGAGTACGTCATCGGGCAGGACCCGGCGAAGCGCTCCCTGGCCGTCGCCGTCTACAACCACTACAAGCGCATCCGGGCGCAGGGGCAGATCACCGCCGCCGAGGACCGCGACGACGTCGAGATCGCGAAGTCGAACATCCTGCTCATCGGCCCGACCGGCTGCGGCAAGACGTACCTCGCGCAGACCCTCGCCAAGCGGCTCAACGTGCCGTTCGCCGTCGCGGACGCCACCGCGCTGACCGAGGCCGGCTACGTCGGCGAGGACGTCGAGAACATCCTCCTCAAGCTCATCCAGGCGGCCGACTACGACGTGAAGCGCGCCGAGACGGGCATCATCTACATCGACGAGGTCGACAAGATCGCCCGCAAGGCCGAGAACCCGTCGATCACGCGCGACGTCTCCGGCGAGGGCGTGCAGCAGGCGCTGCTCAAGATCCTCGAGGGCACGGTCGCCTCGGTTCCGCCGCAGGGCGGTCGGAAGCACCCGCACCAGGAGTTCATCCAGATCGACACGACGAACGTGCTGTTCATCGTGGCGGGGGCGTTCGCCGGGCTCGAGGACATCGTGTCCTCGCGGGTCGGCAAGCGCGGCATCGGCTTCGGTGCCCCGCTGCACAGCCCCCTCGACCAGCAGGACCTCTACGCCGACGTCCTGCCCGAAGACCTCCACAAGTTCGGCCTCATCCCCGAGTTCATCGGTCGTCTGCCCGTCGTGACCACGGTGTCGCAGCTCGACCAGTCGGCGCTCATGCGGATCCTGACCGAGCCGAAGAACGCGCTGGTGAAGCAGTACCAGCGGATGTTCCAGATCGACGGGGTCGAGCTCGAGTTCGATCGTGGTGCGCTCGAGGCCATCGCGGACCTCGCGGTGTTGCGTCAGACCGGTGCCCGTGGGCTCCGGGCCATCCTCGAAGAGGTGCTCGGGCCGGTGATGTTCGACGTCCCCTCGGACGACGACGTCGCACGGGTCGTCATCACACGCGAGTCGGTGCTCGAGAACGCGGCGCCGACGATCGTGCCGCGGCCGCGGGCGAAGCGCGTCGAGAAGTCGGCGTAGTCGCGGTAGGGCCCACAAAACACCGGTGTTCGTCGGCCGCGCCACGACATTGCGCGGCGCAGAAGACGAACACCGGTGTTTTGCGAACAACCGTCCCCGGCGGCGGCCGCCCCGGCGCCGCCGCGGGCGCCGGCGCCCGCCGCCTACTCCAGCCCGCGGCGCCGCAGCAGCGGGCCGACCTCGGCGTCGCGCCCGCGGAAGTCGCGGTACGCCTCGAGGGGGTCCTTCGCCCCGCCGACACCGAGCAACCGTGACGCGAACCGCGCTCCGGCCGAGCGGGACAGTCCGCCGTTGTCGCGGAACCACTCCACGGTGTCGGCGTCGAGCACCTCGGACCAGATGTAGCCGTAGTACCCGGCGTCGTACCCGCCCGAGAACGTGTGGGCGAAGTACGTCGACGAGTAGCGGGGTGGGACGGCCTGCACGGCGATGCCTGCGGCCTCCAGTGCAGAACGCTCGAAGTCCTCGACGGACGTCACCGCTGCCGCATCGGCCGCCGACAGCCGGTGCCACGCCTGGTCGAGCAGGGCCGCGGCGAGGTACTCGGTCGTCGAGAAGCCCTCGTTGAACCCGGCGGAGTCGCTCAGGCCGAGGACGAGCTCCGGTGGCAGCGGCTCGCCGGTCTCGTGGTGCTTGGCGTAGTTCGCCAGGACGGACGGCCACGACACCCACATCTCGTTCACCTGCGACGGGAACTCGACGAAGTCGCGCTCGACGTTGGTGCCGGAGAACCGCGGGTACGTGGTGCGGGCGATGAGGCCGTGCAGCGCGTGCCCGAACTCGTGGAAGAGCGTCTCGACCTCGTCCTGGATGAGGAGCGTCGGTGACCCGGCGGCGGGCTTCGCGACGTTGAGGTTGTTCACGACGACGGGCAGCGTGCCGAACAGGGCGGACTGTTCGACGACGGGGTTCATCCACGCGCCGCCCCGCTTGCCGTCCCGCGTGTACAGGTCGAGGAGGTAGAGGCCGACCGGTTCCCCGTCCTCCGAGGTGACCTCGAAGACGCGGACCTCGTCGTTGTACCCGTGCAGGTCGTCGCGTTCGGTGAAGCTGAGGCCGTACAGTTCCGCGGCGGCGTGGAAGACGCCGTCGTGCAGGACCCGGTCCGCTTCGAAGTACGGGCGCAGCGCGGAGCTGTCGGCGGCGAACTGCTCACCGCGGAGGATCTCGGTCGCGAACGCCCAGTCCCACGCCTCGACGTCGAAGCCGACGACGCGGGAGCGGACGGCGCGCTCGTCGTCGGCGTTGGCAGCGGCGGCCGGTACGAGGGACGACAGCAGTCCGTCGACCGCCTCGGGCGTCTTCGCGGTCTCGTCGGCGGTGACGACGGCGGCGTGGTTCGGGAAACCGAGGAGTTCGGCGCGCTCGGCACGGAGCCGCACGATGCGGAGCAGGACCTCGCGGTTGTCGTGCTCGTTGCCGCGGCGGCCGCGGGACAGCGACGCGCGCATGATGCGCTCGCGGAGGTCGCGGTTCGTCAGCGACGCCAACCACGGGTGCCCGGTGTAGAGCGGCAGGGTGATGAGCCAGCCGTCGAGTCCGCGGTCGGCGGCGGCTCCGGCGGCGGCGGACTTCGCGCCGTCGTCGAGGCCGGCGAGCTCGTCCTCGGCGGTGACGTGCACGGCGAGGTCGTTGGTGTCTTCGAGCAGGTTGCGCTCGAAGGTGGTGGTGAGTGTGGAGAGCTCCTGGTTGATCGCGGTGAGCCGTTCCTTGCCCGCGTCGTCGAGGCCGGCGCCCGCCAGCGTCATCTCGGTGTACGTGCGCTCGACCAGGCGGCGGTCCTCGTCGGAGAGGGCAGCCCCGTCGGTGCGCTCGTCCAGCGTGGAGCGCACGGTGGCGATGCGGTCGTACAGGCGGGAGTCGAGGGTGATCGCGTCACGGTGCGCGGCGAGGAGCGGGGAGACCTCGGCCTCGAGGTCGTGCAGCTCCGGCGTCGAGTCCGCCGACGACAGGGTGAAGAAGACGTGACTGACGCGGGCGAGCAGCTGCCCGCTCCGCTCGAGCGCCACCAGGGTGTTCTCGAAGGTCGGCGTCTCGTCGGAGGCGGCGATCGCCTCGACCTCGGCGCGCTGCTCGGCCATGCCGGCGTCGAACGCCGGCCGGTAGTGCTCGAGGCGCACCTCGCGGAAGGGTGGGAGGGCGTAGGGAAGGGTGCTCGGTTCGTCGAACGGGGTTGCCATCACACCACCCTACGGACGTGGCGCTGCCACGGGACGGACTGGAGGCGCGGGGCGGCGCCGATCCGCGCCTCCAGGCCGTCAGTGGGTCGCGACCAGGGCGAGACGCCGTCGCGTCAGCGCGTGGCCGCGTCGATGAGCGTCTCGGCCGCTCGCCGGGCGTGTGCCGCGGGTGCCGTCGTGCCGGAGATGGCCGCCGTGGTCTGTGCGCCCTCGGCGAGGAGCGCGAGCTGCGCGGCGAGCTCCTCGGCTCGGTCGGGGTCGGCGACCGCATCGGCGGTGAGCTGCTGCACGAACTGCTGGAACGACTCCTTGTGCTCGCGTGCGATCTCGGCGACCGCGGGGGAGGTGGCCCCGAGCTCGCCGAACGCGTTGATGAACCCGCAGCCGCGGAACGTGTCGTCGCCGAACCAGGACTCGAGGAAGTCGTACATCGCCAGGAGCTTCTCGCGCGGGGTCGCGGCGGCGTCGACCGCGCCGTGCACGCCGCGTTCCCACACGTCGTGTCGTCCGCTGAGGACCGCGGCGATGAGCTGCTCCTTGCCCGGGAACGCGGCGTAGAGCTTCTTCAGCGAGACGCCGGCGCCGGTGCGGATCTCGTCCATGCCGACGGACTGGATGCCGCGCGCGTAGAAGAGCTGGTCGGCGACGTCCAGGATGTGTGCCCGGATGTCGGGCTCGACGGTGCTGGTGGCCATGGTGCGTCCCTCGTTCGTTGCGTGTTCACCGTTCCCGACTTGCGCGGGGAACGAACGTTCTCTAGTGTAGACGACATCGGCAGAGAACGCTCGTTCTCCGCCAGGTCGAACGGCCGCAGGGCCGCTCTCAACGAAGGAACGATCATGGGTGCAATCACCGTCGGGACCGAGAACAGCGTCGACATCGAGCTCCACTACGAGGACAAGGGAACGGGCCAGCCGATCGTGCTGATCCACGGCTTCCCGCTCGACGGCAACTCGTGGGAGGGGCAGACCCCGGAGCTCCTCAAGGCCGGCTACCGCGTGATCACGTACGACCGCCGCGGGTTCGGTCAGTCCTCGCAGCCCTCCACCGGGTACGACTACGACACCTTCGCGGACGACCTGCACACCGTGCTCGAGACGCTCGACCTGCACGACGTGATCCTCGTCGGCTTCTCGATGGGCACCGGCGAGATCGCCCGCTACATCGGCCGTCACGGCCAGGACCGGATCGCCAAGGTCGCGTTCCTCGCCTCGCTCGAGCCGTACCTCGCGATCACCGACGACAACCCGGACGGCGCCGCGCCGATGTCCTTCTTCGAAGGGGTCGCCGCCGACGTCGAGAAGGACCGTTACGCGTACTTCACGAACTTCTACCAGGACTTCTTCAACCTGTCGGAGAACCTCGGTTCGCGCATCTCCGAGGAAGCCGTCCGCAACGCCTGGAACATCGCCGCCGGCTCCGGCTCGATCGCGTCCGCCGCAGCGCCCCTGACCTGGCCGACCGACTTCCGTCAGGACATCCCGAAGGTCACCGTCCCGGCGCTCATCGTGCACGGCACGGCGGACAACATCCTGCCGATCGACGCCACCGGCCGACGCTTCACCAAGGCCCTGCCGGCCGCGGAGTACGTCGAGATCGAGGGCGCGCCGCACGGCCTGCTCACCACGCACACCGCCGAGGTGAACGAGGTCCTGCTGGGCTGGCTCGCGAAGTAGTCCGGAACCCGTCCGACCGGGCGGGGGACGACTGAGCAGAGAACGTCGAGTGCATCGGATGCACTCGACGTTCTCTGCTCAGTGGACGAAGCCGGACCTCGGCTCAGTCCTCCTCGCCCGCATCGTCCGGGTTCGTGACCTGCGCGTGTCCGGCGTCGTCGAGGTGGATCGATGTGCCGTCGTCGAGCGCCACCATCGGCTTGCCCTCGAGGTAGGTCAGGGTCCAGCCCCACCCCGTCGTGTCGACGGACTCCGACGTCAGCTCGGCCTCGATCTCGTGCACGGCGACGACCACCGCCTCGGGGAGCTCCCCGGGTGCCTCCGCACCCACGTTCCAGCGCCTGCCCAACTGCATCCGTGCCTCCGGTCTCGTGTCGTCCTGCGTCTGCCGGCCGCGACCTACGCGGGCAGTTCGGCCAGCTCGATCTCGGTGACCGCGAGCTCGTCGCCCTCGGCGAACGACAGGTTCTCGATCCGGCCGACGGCGGCCAGGTCGACCGCCGCGCGCTCGATGAGCGCCCGGGTCTCGGCCGGGGCCGCGACGACGGCGCGCGTCACGGGCGTCTTCTGGGACGCCTTCGCGGCCGTCTTCGCGCCGCGGATGCCGATCAGGGCCTGCCCGACGGCGGCGAGGAGCCCCGTCGGCTCGGCCTGGGTGGGCAGCTCGGCCACGGTCGGCCAGGAGGCGCGGTGCACGCTGGTGTCGTGGGTCCAGGCCCACACTTCCTCCGTCGCGAACGGCAGGAACGGGGCGAGGAGACGCAGCAGCGCGTCGATGGCGGCGCGGAGCGCGAGGACCGCGCTCGCCTGCGTCTCGTGCGTCGAGTCGGTCGCGGTGCCGTAGGCACGCTCCTTCACGAGCTCGAGGTAGTCGTCGCAGAAGGTCCAGAAGAAGCGCTCGGTGACCTCGAGGGCGCGGGCGTGGTCGAACGAGTCGAAGGCCGTGGTGGCCTGCTCGATGACGGAGCCGAGCTCGGCGAGCACGTCGACGTCGAGCGGTTCGGTGACGCTCGTGGCGCCCTCGGGCAGCGGGAAGCCGTAGACGAACTTCGCCGCGTTCAGGACCTTGATCGCCAGACGACGGCCGACCTTGATCTGCTTCGGGTTCTGCGGGTCGAACGCCGCGTCGGTGCCGAGCTTCGACGAGGCCGCCCAGTAGCGGACCGCGTCGGCGCCGTGCTGCTCGAGGATCGACAGCGGCGTGACGACGTTGCCCTTCGACTTCGACATCTTCTTGCGGTCGGGGTCGACGATGAAGCCGGAGATCGACGCGTGCTTCCACGGCACCGTGTCGGCCTCGAGCTGGCTGCGGAGCACCGTCGTGAACAGCCAGGTGCGGATGATGTCCTGCGCCTGCGGACGGACGTCGTACGGGTACACGAGGTCGTAGAGCGCCGGGTCGGTCTCCCACTTGCCCGCGAGCTGCGGGGTCAGCGACGAGGTCGCCCAGGTGTCCATGACGTCGAGCTCGCCCTGGAAGCCGCCGGGCACGCCGCGCTGGTCCTCCGTGTAGCCGGGAGCCGGCTCGGACGCCGGGTCGACGGGCAGCTGCGCCTCGGTCGGGACGATCGGCTGGTCGAACACCGGGTTGCCGTCGGCGTCGAGCGGGTACCAGACCGGCAGCGGCACACCGAAGAAGCGCTGGCGGGAGATGAGCCAGTCGCCGGAGAGGCCACCGACCCAGTTGTCGTACCGGACGCGCATGAAGTCCGGGTGGAAGGCGATCTCGTCGCCACGCTTCCGGAGCGTGTCCTTCAGCTGCTCGTCGCGGGCGCCGTTCACGATGTACCACTGGCGGGTGGAGACGATCTCGAGCGGCTTGTCGCCCTTCTCGAAGAACTTCACCGGGTGGTTGATCGTCTTCACGTCGCCGACCAGGTCGCCGGACTCGGTGAGGGCGTCCACGACGACCTTCTTCGCCGAGAACACGGTCTTCCCGGCCATCTCGGCGTAGAGCGCCTTGCCGCCGTCGGACTCGATCCAGGCCGGCTCGTCCGAGCGGACCCGGCCGTCGAAGCCGATGATCGCCCGGTTCGGCAGCTGCAGCTCGCGCCACCACACGACGTCGGTGGTGTCGCCGAAGGTGCAGACCATCGCGATGCCCGCGCCCTTGTCCTTCTGCGCGAGGTGGTGCGCGAGCACCGGGACCTCGACGTCGAACAGGGGGGAGCGGACGGTCGTGCCGAAGAGGTCCTGGAACCGCTCGTCGTCCGGGTGCGCGACGAGGGCGACGCATGCGGGGAGGAGCTCGGGGCGGGTGGTCTGGATGACGACCTCACCCGTGCCGTCCGTCTTGTGGAAGGCGATGCCGTGGTACGCGCCCGGCATCTCCTTGTCCTCGAGCTCGGCCTGCGCGACCGCCGTGCGGAAGGTGACGTCCCAGAGCGTCGGGGCGTCGGCCTGGTAGGCCTCGCCGCGCTCGAGGTTGCGGAGGAACGCACGCTGGGCGCTCGCCCGCGAGGTGTCGTCGATCGTGCGGTACGACTGCGTCCAGTCCACCGACAGGCCGAGGGTCCGGAACAGGTGCTCGAACTGCTGCTCGTCCTGCACCGTCAGGCGTTCGCACAGCTCGATGAAGTTGCGGCGCGACACCGGGATCTGGTCGGCGGCCTTCGACGACTTGTTGTCGCCGCCCTCGAACGGCGGGACGAACGTGCCGTCGTAGGGGAGCTGCGGGTCGCAGCGGACGCCGTAGTAGTTCTGCACGCGGCGCTCGGTGGGGAGACCGTTGTCGTCCCAGCCCATCGGGTAGAAGACGTGCTTGCCGCGCATGCGCTCGTAGCGGGCCTTGAGGTCGGTGTGCGTGTAGGAGAACACGTGACCGATGTGCAGCGAACCGGAGGCGGTCGGCGGCGGGGTGTCGATCGAGTAGACGGCGCTGCGGTCACCGGCGGCGTCGCGGTCGAACCGGTAGGTGCCGTCCTGCTCCCAGACGGGGCCCCAGACGTCTTCGAGACCGTCCACGGTGGGCTTCTCGGGCATGGGCTTCGTCATGGCTGCGCCTTTCGCTGTGTGCGGCACCGAGTCCGTGATGAGGTGCCTGAATGTCCGTGCGCGCTGCACGGTGTACTCCAAGGCTACCCGGAAGCGGAGCCGGAGCGGGAGGGGCCGTGCAACCGGTTGCATCACACCTGATATTCCGTGGAGCGCTCCGATCTGATAGGCTCTCGGAGTTTGTTCGGCGGGCGGCCCTGTGCTCGCGAGCTGCAGCGTCGCCGTCCCGTCGGATGCCCGAAGGAAAGACTCAGCACTACCGGAGGACGAATTGCCGACGAACGACCCCCAGGGAACGCACGCGCGTCCCGTCCGCACGAAGGGTGCCGCCAAGCGCGCGCGCCGCAAGCTGACCGAGGACGACGTCACCGTCGTCGAGGAGTCGCTGCTGAAGCGCGCCGTGGCCGCCGCTGCACTCGGCAACGCGATGGAGTGGTTCGACTTCGGCATCTTCGCGTACCTCACGGTCACGATCTCGAAGGTGTTCCTGCCCGCCGGTGACCCCACCTCGAACCTCGTGGCCACGTTCGGCTTCTTCGCCGCGGCGTTCATCGTGCGCCCGATCGGCGGCGCCGTGTTCGGCCCGATCGGCGACCGGATCGGGCGGCAGAAGGTCCTCGCGCTGACGATGATCCTGATGGCCGCGGGCACGCTCATGATCGGTCTCATCCCGTCGTACGACACGATCGGGTTCTGGGCGCCGGTGCTGCTCCTCGTCGCCCGCTTCGTGCAGGGCTTCTCGACCGGTGGTGAGTACGGCGGTGCCGCGACGTTCATCGCCGAGTACTCCCCGGACAAGCGCCGCGGGTTCATGGGCTCGTGGCTGGAGTTCGGCACGCTCGCCGGGTACGTGCTCGGCGCCTCGATCGTCACCGGCCTGCAGTTCGGCCTGTCCGAGGACGCCCTGCTCAGCTGGGGCTGGCGGATCCCGTTCATCGTCGCCGGTCCGCTCGGCCTCATCGGGCTCTACCTCCGGCTGAAGCTCGAGGAGACCCCGGCCTTCCAGAAGCAGCAGGAGCAGGCCGCCGAGCGCGAGTCGCAGAAGACGCCGTTCCTCAAGCTGTTCGCCGAGAACTGGCGCTCGCTCCTCATCTGCATCGGCCTGGTCCTCGTGTTCAACGTGACCGACTACATGCTCCTGTCGTACATGCCGACCTACCTCGAGCAGAACCTCGGGCAGGACGCCACCTTCGGCCTCATCCTCATCGTGGTCGTGATGCTGCTCATGATGGTCGTCATCACGTTCGGTGGACGCCTGTCCGACAAGTTCGGGCGTCGTCCCGTCCTCGCCACGGGCTGCATCGGCTTCCTGGTGCTGTCCTGGCCGGCGCTCAAGCTCGTCCAGAGCGGCACCGGGGTGGGCGTGTTCGTCGGCCTGCTCATCCTCGGCCTCGTCCTGGTGACATTCACCTCGACCATGCCGTCGACCCTGCCGGCGCTCTTCCCGACGATCATCCGCTACGGCGCACTCGCCATCGCGTTCAACGTGTCGGTGTCGCTCTTCGGCGGGACCACCCCGCTCGCGACGCAGGCCCTCATCGCGGGTGCCAAGGACGCCGGCTTCGGCTGGGCCGAGGACATCCCCGCGTTCTACCTGATGGCGGCCGCGCTGATCGGGCTCGTCGCCGTGTTCTTCACGAAGGAGACCGCCTCGACGCCGCTCATGGGGTCCGGGCCGACGGTCGGCTCCGAGGACGAGGTCGCCGGGGTCATCGAGGACTACAACGACCCGACGTCGGAGCTCGCGCAGTCGGACTGGGCGAAGGACTTCTCGACGAGCGAGATCCCGATCATCTCGGGTGATGCCCCGAAGGAGCCCGCCGGCTCGTAGTCGCGCGGTGGCCACCGTCGGGCGAGTCTCGCGCTGAGCGACACGTCGTGGGCTCGTGGGCCCGTGAACTGTCGCTCAGCGCGAGACTCGGGTGCCGCCGGCTACGCGGCGCCGGCGGTCGGCGGGGGACCCGCGGCGAGCCGTTCGGCGGCGTGCAGCAGCCGGGCAGTCACCGGGTGTGCGGGGCGCTCGAACACGGCGGCCGCCGTCCCCCGCTCGACCACGCGTCCCTCGTGCACGACGAGCACGTCGTCGGCCATCCGGCGGACGGCCCGGAGGTCGTGCGACACGAAGACCATCGCCACGCCGGTGCTGTCCCGCAGTCCCTCGAGCAGCGTGAGCACGGCGTCCTGCACCGTGGCGTCGAGTGCGGTGACGGGTTCGTCGAGGACGATCACCTCGGGCGCGGTCGCCAGCGCCCGGGCGATCGCGAGCCGTTGCCGCTGTCCGCCGGAGAGCGTCAGCGGGGAGCGTCGCCGGAGCTCCCGGCCGAGCCCGACCTGCGCGAGGGCGGCGTCGACGCGGTCACCGAGCTCGCCGCGGGCGGTGCGCTCGGCGCCCCGGGTGAACGCGTCCGCGAGCACCCGTTCGACGGTCCACCGCTCGTCGAACGTCGCACCCGGGTCCTGCACGACCGCCGCGAGCCGGTGCCGACGGAGACGACGGTCGCGTTCGTCGAGCGGTGCCCAGGGTTCGCCGTCGAGCGTGACGGTGCCGGCGCCCGGGGCCTCGAGGCCGAGGAGCATCCGCGCGAGGGTCGTCTTGCCGGACCCCGACGCCCCGATCACCCCGAGGACGCGGCCACGCTCGAGCGAGAACGACACGTCCTCGACCGCCGGGACGCCCGCGAACGCGCGCGAGAGTCCCTCCGCGGCGAGCACGGCCGGCTGCGCACCGTGCGGGGTTGCGGACTCCGTGACGGCTTGTCCGCCTGGTGCGCCGTCACGGCCCGGCACGCAGCGGTCAACCGCGCACGGGGTGACGGAACCGGCACCGTGCGACCAGGCGCCGTGCGACCCGGACCCGGACCCGGACCCGGCACCGTGCGACCCGGACCCGGACCCGGACCCGGCACCGTGCGACCCGGACCCGGACGCAGCCCGCACCAGCGCCCGCGTCGCCCCGTGCTGCGGCGCCGCGAACACCGACGCCACGGGCCCCTCCTCGACGACGCGCCCCTCGTGCATGACCACGACCCGGTCCGCCCACCCCGCGACGAGCCCGAGGTCGTGCGTGATCACGAGGAGGCCGGCATCGTGTTCCTGCGCGGCCCGGAGCTGCTCCATCACGGTGACGGCGACCCCGGCGTCGAGCGCCGTCGTCGGTTCGTCGGCGACGACCAGCGCGGGCGACGCCACCGTGGCCGCCGCGATGAGCGCCCGCTGCCGCATCCCGCCCGACAGGGTGCCGGCGAGCCGCCCGTCCGTGGCCATCGCCGGGTCGAGTCCGACGGCCGACAGCGCCTGGCGGACCGCGTCGACGCGGGCGGCGGCGGTCATGTGGGTGTGGAGGCGGAGGGCATCCGCGACCTCGCGCCCGACCGGGCGGAGCGGGTCCAAGGCGCCCAGCGCCTCCTGGCCGACGTAGCCGACCCGCGATCCGCGGACGCTGCGCCACCGCCGCTCGGAGAAGGCCCGGACGTCGAGTCCGGCGACGCCGAGCCGGTCGACGCGCACCGAGGACCCCGGTGCGGACAGGCCGAGCGCGGCGCGGGCGGTGACGGTCTTGCCGGACCCGGAGGCTCCGACGAGGGCGACGCACTCACCGGCGTCGACCTGGAGGGCGACGCCGTGGACGATCGTCGCGCCGCCGATGGCGACGGACAGGCCGGAGATGTCGAGGACGGTCATCGGAGGGCTCCCGTCCGCCGGATCGCCCGGCCGAGCACGGTCACGGCGGTCGCGAGGACCACGATCGCGAGGCCGGGGAAGGTGCTCATCCACGGGGCGGTCTGCAGGTAGGTGCGCCCGTCGGCGAGCATCGCGCCCCACTCCGGTGCTGGGGGCGGTGTGCCGACGCCGAGGTAGCTGAGTGCGGAGGCCCACACGATCGCCTGCCCGACGCCGAGCGTGCCGACGGCGACGACGGGCCAGAGCGCCGCGGGCAGGACGTGCCGGACGACGATCGTCGCGGGGGAGCGGCCCAGCACGACGGCGGTCTCGACGACCTGCGACTGCCGGGCGCTCCGGACGAGTCCGCGCACGATGCGGGCGTACCCGGGTGCCGTCGCGAACCCGACGGCGAGCATCGCCGGAACGGGCCCGGGACCGGTCACGGCGATGACGACCAGCGCGACGAGGAGCAGGGGGAGCGCGAACGCGACCTCGGTGATGCGGCCCACGACGGCGTCGACGAACCGGCCGCCGAGTCCTGCGACGACGCCGAGCACGATGCCGATCCCGCCGCCGACGAGGGTCGCGACGACGCCCACCACGAGCGAGGCCCGGGTGCCGGCGACGACCCGGGCGAGGACGTCCCGGCCGGACTCGTCGGTGCCGAACAGGTGTCCGGCACCCGGGGCGAGCAGAGCCTCTGACGGGTGCACGGCGAGCGGATCGCCGCCGCCGAGCAGGGCCGGCCACGCCGCGGCGACGACCGCCAGGGCCACCACCGCGGCCGCCACTGTGCCGGCCGGGCCGAGCGTCCCCCCACGGAATCGCTCGGACCGGTCGGCGGGTGCGTCGCGCTGGGCGCCGGCCTGGAGGCGCGGGTCGGCGATGCCGCTCATCGTGCCTCCGCCTCGGGCCGTGCCGGGCGCGGGGCGCCGCCCGTGCGCTCGGCGCCGTCCCTGCGGGCCCCGTCGCCTGCGCGCGGGTCGACCGCGCGCTCGACGAGGTCGGCGACCGCCAGCACGACCACGTACGCCGCTGCCGACACGAGCGCGATCCCGGCGACGAGCGGCATGTCCCGCTGCGTCACCGCGGTCACGAGCGCACGCCCGATGCCGGGGAGCGCGAAGACCGACTCGACGACGACGGCCCCGGACACGAGCGACCCGAACGCCCACGCGGACAGGGCGATCCCGGGCAGGGCGGCGTGGCGCAGCAGGTGTCGGCCGAAGAGTCCGGCCCGGGTCTCGCCGCGGCTCCGGGCGGCGAGCGCGAACGCCGACCGTTGGGCGTCCACCACGCCGTCGCGGACGGTCTCGGCGAGGTACCCGGCGACCGGCACCGCGACCGTCAGCACCGGCAGGACCCAGCCCCGGGCGGTGCCGTCGCTCACCGCGGGGACCCAGCCGAGGCCGCTGGCGAACACGACGATGAGGACGCTGCCGAGCCAGAAGTGCGGGGTGACGCTCGCCGTCACGGAGATCGCGCCCGTCAGGGCGGCGGCGAACCGACCGCGCTGCGTCGACCACCACGCGGCGACGATCGCGAGGACCCAGGCGACGACGAGCCCGAGGACCGCGAGCGTCAGCGTCACGGGGAGCTGCTGCGCGAGGAGCGTCGACACCGGGGTCCGGAACGCGTAGGAGTCGCCGAGGTGCCCGGTCGCCAGGCGTCCGAGGAACACGGCGTACTGCACGAGCACCGGCCGGTCGAGCCCGTACTCCTGGCGCACCTTCGCCACCGCCTCGGCCGACGCCTGCGACCCCGGGCCACCGAGGATCGCCAGCGCCGGGTCGCCCGGGATCAGCCGGATCGCGACGAACACGATCGTCGCGACCGCCCACAGCACCCCGACACCGCCGAGCGCACGCCGGAGTGCCCAGCGCGACCACCGCCCTGCGGCCGAGCCGGCACCCGGCCGCAGCCGACGTGGTGGACGCGTGCCGGGCCTCCCGTCCGTCACCGCGTCAGCGGTCGTCCTGTCGGGCACCGTCTCAGCGGTCGATCCACGCCGTGCCGAACCACGGCGTGGAGACCGCGGTCGTCTGCACGCCGTGCACGGCCGAGCGGATCAGGAAGTGGTTCTGCTGGTCGTACAGCGGCAGCACCGTGCCGCTCGACAGGATCAGCTTCTGCGCCTGCTCGTACAGGTCGCCGCGCTCGGAGGTGTCCGAGGTCTGCGCCGCCTGCTGGAGCAGGTCGTCCAGCTTCGGGTCGTCGAGCTGCGCGAGGTTCGCGAAGTACCCGGACGGGGCAGGTGTGATGCTCGCGCTGTCGTACAGGATCCGCAGGACGTCCGCGCCGACCTTCGTGTACGGGGCGCTCACGACGTCGTACTGGTTCGCGGCGAGGGCGGCGTACCAGCTGGACAGGTCGAGCTCCTTGAGGACGACCTTGAACCCGACGGCCTGCTCGGACGCCTGGATCTGCTGGAACAGGCTGCGCTCGGCGGGCACCGACTGGTTCGTCGACACCGGGAACGTCACGGTCAGCTGCTGGCCGTCCTTCTCGCGGATGCCGTCGCTGCCGACCTTCCAGCCGGCGTCGTCGAGGAGCTGCTTCGCCTGCTTCGGCGAGTACTCGAACAGGCTCTTGTCCGAGAAGCCGTACGGCTCGACGCTGGAGAGCACCGAGTAGGAGCGCTTCGCGGTGCCGAGGAACAGCGACTCGATGCCCGGGTCGACCTCGGCGCCGGCGATGAACGCCTTGCGGACCGCTTCGTCACGGAACACGCCGTGGCCGGAGTTCAGCTCGAGGCGGTTCGACGCCCCGGGACGCGGCGCGTCGAGGTCGCGGATCGCGCCCTTCGACGAGGCGGCCTTGAGCTGGTCGGGCTGGGCGTTGTCGATGACGTCGACCTGCCCGGACTGCAGCGCGGCGTACCGCGAGGTCGAGTCCGGCAGGAAGCGCCAGGTGATGCCGGCGAGGTGGGGCTTCGTGGTGCCGCCGGCCTGCTTGCCGAGGGGCGTGTAGTCCGCGTTCTTCGCCAGGGTGACCCGGTCGCCGTGCTTCCAGCCGGTGACCCGGAACGGGCCGGTGCCGACGGGGGACTCGCAGTTGACCGCCTGCGAGCGCTGCAGCGCCTTCGGGGACTCCATGCCGACCCACGGCTGCGAGAACGACTCGAGCAGTGCGCTGTCCGGGCGGCTCAGCGTGAGCGTGACGGTGTGGTCGTCGGTGGCGGTCGCCTTCGTGATCGACTGCAGGGCGAGGTAGCCCGTGCTGGAGGCCGTGGTCGGGTCCTGCACGTGCTCGATGTTCGCGACGACCGCTGCCGCGTCGAAGGGGGTGCCGTCGGTGAAGGTGACGTCGTCGCGGAGCGTGAACGTCAGCGCCTTGCCGTCGTCGCTCGTCTTCCAGGACTCGGCGAGCGCCGGGACGGGCTTGCCGTCGTCGAGCGCGGTGAGCTCCTCGATGTACTGGCTCGAGAGCAGGGCCTGCGGGTAGTTGCCGCCGACGTGCGGGTCGAGGCAGGTGGGTTCGGCGTCGCCGGACGCGTAGACCAGGGTCCCGCCGTCCACGGGGGTGCTGCTCGAGGTCGCGGCGCCGCCACCGGTGCAGGCGGCGAGGGTGAGGAGGAGCGCGGCGGCACCGGCGACGGCGGTCACGCGTTTCTGTACTGAGTCCAAGATCATGGCTGGACGAGTCTAGCGGTTTACTGGGGCCCATGGACGAACCGATGCGCCGCGGTGGGCGACCCCGACGCTCGAGTGCCGAGGTCCTCGCGGACGCCGCAGCCGAGCTGTTCCTCGAGCAGGGGTACGGCCGCACCACGGTCGACCACATCGCCGCCCGCGCCGGGGTGAGCCGGGCGACGTTCTTCAACTACTTCACCGCGAAGTCGGACGTGCTCTGGCTCGAGCTCGACGCGGCGGTCTCCTCGCTGCCCGCGCTGCTCGAGGAGTCCCGCGATCCCTCGGCGGTGCGCGCGGTGGAGGAGGCGCTCCTCGCCGCCGCCCGCGCCCACGATCCCGAGCGGGTGCCGTGGGCCATCGCGCAGGCCGAGGTGATGGGCATCGGCCCGGAGCTCGTCGCGAGCGTCGCCACGCGGGTGACGGCCCAGCACACGGCGGTGTCGGCGTTCGTCGGCCGGCGCACGGGGGACCACCCGGCAGCGCTGTGGCCGCAGACGGTGGCGGGCGCGATGCTCGGTGCTGCAGCGGCGGCGTTCGGGGTCTGGGTCGCGGACGGGGTCGGGCGCCGCCCGCTCGTCGAGTACGTCGGCGCTGCGCTGACCCCGGTGGCCGCGGGCCTCGACGGGCGCTGACACGGGGTCCCGCGCTCCTCGGTCCGGCGCTTCGATCCGCTGAGCGCCTCCGCAGGCGTGGTCGGGGCGGAGCCGCACCGCACCCGTGGGATGATCGGTCACCGTGACCCTCTCGCTGCGCTCGGTTCGCTGGCCGGCGTTCGCGGTCATCGCCGCCGCCGGGCTGTTCGTCTGCTTCTGGCACCTCGGGCGGCAGGGGATCGTCACCGACGAGAGCGCGTACGTGGGCGCCGGGTGGGAGTACGTCCACGGGGTCTTCACCGCGAACCTCGAGCACCCGCCCACCGCCAAGTACCTCTACGGGGTGGCGCAGCTGGTGATGGGGCAGGGGTACCTCGGGCCCCGGGTCGTCGCGGCCGCCGCGACGTTCGCGACCGGGCTCGTGCTCTTCGCCTGGCTGCTCCGGCCGCTCGGGTTCTGGGGCGCCCTGCTCGCGGCCGGACTCTGGTGGCTCGGCCCCCGCGGCAACGCCCCGGACTGGATGGACCCCGCCTCCGGCAGCGGCGCGCGCGTCGACCGCCTCGCCCTCCTCGAACCCGTCATGGTCTTCTTCGCGGTGTCGTCACTCGCGGCCGGGTGGGCGTGGATCCGGACCCGCAGCCGGTGGCGGTTCGCGTGGGCGGCGCTCGCCGGGGGCGCCCTCGGCCTCGCCGTCACATCGAAGGTGACGAGCGCAGTCCTCGTGGTGGCGCTCATCGCCCTGCCGCTGCTGTTCCGCCGCTGGTGGGACCTGCTCGTCGGGGGAGTCGTCGCCGCGGCCGGGTTCGCCGTGGCGTTCGTCGCGGTCTACCAGCCGGTCGGCATGGTGCGCGCGGTGAGCTACATGTTCGAGTTCCAGGCAGCGCACGACGCCGAGGGGCACCTCGTCGAGATCGCCGGGCGGAGCTACCCGTCCGCGCCGTGGTGGGCGAACCTGTACTTCCTGGCGCACGGGATCACCGTGGTGCTGCTCGTGGTGCTCGTCGTCGGGATCGTCGTGGCACTGGTCGTCCGGCCGGGGCGGCTCGTCGCGTACCTGGGCATCGCGATCGTGGCGCTCGGGGTCTTCCTCTGCACCGCTCGCGTCGCCCTGCCGCACTACTACGACATCTGGATGCCGTTCCTCACGGCGCTCGCCGCGGTCGGGTACACCGCGCTCTGGCGGACGGCACGTGCGCGCCGGGGCGTCTCGCGACGGGACGGCGTCGTCCGGGCCGCGCTGTCCGCGGTCGTGGTCGTCGCGCTGCTCGCCAGCCTGTTCCCCGTCACCCAGGAGGTGGTCCGGGTCGCCCGCACCCGTCCGGCCGGCATCGCGCTCCTGCAGCACGAGCTCGACGCGCACGGGGCCTCGGGCACGATCCTGTTCAGCTCGTACGGCCCGCCCAGCTGGCGGCCGTACTTCGCCGGGCACGCGGTGTCGGCGCCGGTGCCCGGTCGGTTCGGCGCGATCGTGCAGGGGACGGACGCGCGGTTCCCGATGCCGGACGCGGTGCGGGCGTTCATCCGGACGAACCACGACGGGCTCGAGCACTTCGACGTCGACCAGCTGCGGGTGTGGGTCCCGCGCGACGGGGTGATCGAGATCGGGGCCGACCGGACCATGCAGCTGACGCGCTGAACGCAGCCAGCGGCTGCCCCGACGGCGCGCCGTCCGACGCCCGCCGCCCGCCGCCCGCCGCCCGACGGCGCGACGCCCGCCGCCCCCCGCCCGTCAGTCCGTCCGCAGCGTGCCCGCTCCGCCCGACGCCACGTCCTCCACGGTGCCGTCCCGCACGACCTCGGGCACGTCCCCGTCGGTCGGCACGAGCGACTCGTCGCCCGGGTAACTCAGCGTGAGGACCGCCTCCTCGATGTACTGGCTCTCCTCCAGTGACTTCTCGACGTCCCGGAGCCGGACCGCCACGTGCTCCTCGTTCTCGTTGCCGGTGAGGTCGACCGCAGCGACGAGGTACACCCGCGACGGCCCGACGAACTCGAGGTGCAGGTAGGTCACCCGCTCGACCTGGTCGCGGCCGAGGAGCTCGACGAGCACTGCGTTCTCGAGCTCGGGGGAGGTGCTCTCGCCGAGCAGGAACCGGCGGTTGCGGTCGATCAGCACGATCGCGACGACGCCGAGCAGCACACCGATCGCGATCGAGCCGATCGCGTCGAAGACGGCCAGCCCGGTGACCTGGTGCAGGAAGACGCCGAGGAACGCGACGACGAGGCCGACGAGCGCGGCGGCGTCCTCGGCGAACACCGCGCGGAGCGTCGGGTTCGAGGACTGCAGCACGTGGCGGAGGACGGGCACCCGACGCTTCGTCGCGGCGCCGTGCGCCTGCCGGTAGGCCTGCAGGAAGCTCGTCCCCTCGAGGCAGAACGACACCCCGAGCACGACGTAGTTGAGCACGACGTCCTCGGCCGGCCCGGTGTCCCCGAGCTCCGAGATGCCGTGGTAGATCGACACGATGGCGCCCGCGGTGAACAGCCCGAACGCGGCGAACATCGACCAGATGTACGTCTCACGGCCGTAGCCGAGCGGGTGGGCGGTGTCGCGCTTCCGGGCGCCGCGGCGTTCGGCGACGAGGAGGAAGACCTCGTTCCCGGTGTCCGCCCACGAGTGCGCGGCCTCGGCGACCATCGAGGCCGATCCGGTGAGCATCGAGGCGATGGTCTTGGCGATGGCGACCAGCAGGTTCGCGCCGAACGCGATGACGACGGTGAGCAGGGACTCGGGACGCTCCTGCTGCGCGGGGGCAGCATCTGACGAGGGCATCGGTCCAGCATGCTCCCGTCCGCTAAAGTGGTGTCACCAGGCGTTGATCCGGCCATCACCGGTGAGCCTCCGGAAGAACGCGGTCCCCGGTGCCTGTCACTGCGGGAACGTCAGTAGAGCCGGGCGGTCCGGGCCGCGAACACCCCCCGGCGACGAGCGGTCGCGCAGCACCCAGGCGCGGCAAGCGAGGTGGTACCGCGGAGCACGCTCCGTCCTCGTGGAGATCTGACCGAACCGACAGATCCGACCGACCCCCGAGGAGCCCCGGTGCCGTACCCCCTGAACGCAGACGCAGACGGCGTCACCCCGTCGCCGTCCTTCCCCGCCGTCGAGCAGGGGATCCTCGCCTTCTGGAAGCGTGACGACACGTTCCAGGCGTCGATCGACCAGCGCCAGGGATGCGACGAGTGGACCTTCTACGACGGCCCGCCCTTCGCGAACGGCCTCCCGCACTACGGACACCTGCTGACCGGCTACGCCAAGGACGTCTTCCCGCGCTACCAGACCATGCGCGGCAAGCAGGTGCACCGCCGGTTCGGCTGGGACACGCACGGCCTGCCCGCCGAGCTCGAGGCGATGCGCCAGCTCGGCATCACCGAGAAGCACGAGATCGACGCGATGGGCGTCGACGTCTTCAACGCCGCCGCGCGGAAGTCCGTCCTGCAGTACACCGACGAGTGGCAGCAGTACGTCACCCGGCAGGCGCGCTGGGTCGACTTCGAGAACGACTACAAGACCCTCGACGTCACGTTCATGGAGAGCGTGCTCTGGGCGTGGAAGCAGCTCTGGGACAAGGGCCTCGCCTACGAGGGATTCCGGGTCCTGCCGTACTGCTGGAACGACCAGACGCCGCTGTCCAACCACGAGCTCCGGATGGACGACGACGTCTACCAGATGCGCCAGGACCAGTCCGTCACGGTGTCCTTCCCGCTGCGGGGTTCGCGGGCGGCGGAGCTCGGCCTCGACGGCGTGCGGGCCCTCGCCTGGACGACGACCCCCTGGACGCTGCCGACGAACGCTGCGCTGGCGATCGGGCCGGCGGTCTCGTACGTGGTGCTGCCGGCGGGGCCTGGAGGCGCGGCTGACGGTGGGAGCGCCGGTTCCGTTTCGTACCTCCTCGCGTCCGACACCGTGGCCGCCTACGCGAAGGACCTCGGGTACGAGAGCGCCGAGGACGCCGCTGCCGCGGTCGTCCGCACCCTGGCGGGAGCCGAGCTCGACGGCGTCGAGTACGAGCGCCTGTTCGACTTCCTCGCCGAGACCGAGGGCATGGAGCACGCCTGGCGGATCCTGGTCGCCGACTACGTCGAGACCGGCGAGGGCACGGGCATCGTGCACCAGGCCCCGGCCTACGGTGCGGACGACCAGGTGGTCTGCGCCGCGGCGGGCATCCCCGTCGTGCTGTCGCTCGACGAGGGCGGCGTCTTCACGTCGCAGTTCGGCGAGGTCGCCGGCATGCTCTGGTCGGACGCGAACAAGCCGCTGACGAAGGCCGTGCGCGACGCCGGCCGCCTCCTCCGCCAGGCGTCGTACGAGCACAGCTACCCGCACTGCTGGCGCTGTCGGAAGCCCCTCATCTACAAGGCCGTCTCGTCGTGGTTCGTCCGGGTCACCGAGTTCCGCGACCGGATGGGCGAACTCAACCAGGACATCAACTGGGTGCCGGACAACGTCAAGGACGGGCAGTTCGGCAAGTGGGTCGGCAACGCCATCGACTGGTCGGTGTCTCGCAACCGTTACTTCGGCACGCCGATCCCGGTGTGGCAGTCCGACGACCCCGAGCACCCGCGCACCGACGTGTACGGCTCGCTCGAGGAGATCGAGCGCGACTTCGGGCGCCTGCCCCGCAACGCCGAGGGCGAGGTGGACCTGCACCGGCCGTTCATCGACGACCTCACCCGCCCGAACCCGGACGACCCGACCGGGCAGTCCACGATGCGCCGGATCACCGACGTGTTCGACGTGTGGTTCGACTCCGGGTCGATGCCGTACGCCCAGGTGCACTACCCGTTCGAGAACCGCGAGTGGTTCGACTCCCACAACCCGGCGGACTTCATCGTCGAGTACATCGGGCAGACCCGCGGCTGGTTCTACGTCATGCACGTGCTGTCCACCGCGCTGTTCGACCGGCCGGCGTTCAAGAACGTCATCAGCCACGGCATCGTCCTCGGCTCGGACGGTCAGAAGATGTCGAAGTCGCTCCGGAACTACCCGGACGTGTCCGAGGTGTTCGACCGCGACGGCGCCGACGCGATGCGGTGGTTCCTGATGTCGTCGTCGGTGATCCGCGGTGGCAACCTCGTCGTCACGGAAGAGGGGATCCGCCAGGGCGTCCGCGAGTTCCTCCTCCCGCTCTGGTCGACCTACTACTTCTTCACCCTCTACGCGAACGCCTCCGGGCCGTCCGGCTACCGGGCAGTCCGTCGTACGGACAGCACCGACGTGCTCGACCGGTACCTCCTCGCGAAGACCCGCGTGCTCGTCGAGGACGTCACGACGCACCTCGACGCCCTCGACACCCCGCTCGCCGCCCAGGCCGTGCGCGACTTCGCCGACGTCCTGACGAACTGGTACGTCCGTCGCTCCCGCGACAAGTTCTGGGCGGGCGCCGAGTCCACGCCCGAGGCGCGCGCGGCGTTCGACACGCTGTACACCGTGCTCGAGACGCTCACCCGCGTCGCCGCGCCGCTCGCACCCCTCGTCACCGAGGAGATCTGGAAGGGCCTCACCGGCGGCCGGAGCGTCCACCTCGAGGACTTCCCGGACGCGGCCGAGTTCCCCGCCGACGACGCCCTCGTCGACGCCATGGACCGCGTCCGCGACGTCGCCTCGAAGGGGCTCGCGCTCCGCAAGGCGACCGGCAAGCGTGTCCGCCTGCCCCTCGCCACACTGACGCTCGTGGTGCCGGACCCGGCCGCGCTGGCGCCGTTCACGGACATCCTCCGCGACGAGCTCAACGTGAAGCAGGTCGTGCTCGAGGAGCAGGAGGAGTCCTCCCTCGGCCGGTACGGCATCGAGCGGAAGCTCACCGTCAACGCCCGTGCCGCCGGCCCGCGCATCGGCAAGGCCGTGCAGCAGGTGATCCCGGCCGCCAACCGAGGCGACTGGACCGCGACCGACACCGGTGTGACCGTCGGGGGTGTCGACCTCGTCGAGGGCGAGTACACGCTCGACCTCACGGTGGCCGACGACAGCGTCGCCGTGGCGTTCCTCGACGGCGGCGGCTTCGCGGTGCTCGACACCGTGACCACGCCGGAGCTCGAGGCCGAGGGGCTCGCCCGCGACGTGGTCCGTGCCGTGCAGCAGGCCCGCCGTGACGCCGACCTCGACGTCAGCGACCGCATCGCCCTGACGCTCCGCGTCGACGCCGCGGGTGCCGACTCGGTCCGCACCCACCGGGAGCTCATCGCGGGGGAGACCCTGTCGACGAGCATCGAGGTGGTGGAGACCGCGTTCGCGCAGGGCGAGGGCACCGACGTCGGCGACGGTGCGAAGGTGTCCGTGGAGGTGGCACGCGCATGAGCGACATCAGCGACGACCGGTACGACGACCACGACGACCACGACGACCACGACGGCCACGACGGCCAGGACGGCCACGACGGCCACGACGGCCGGGACGAGTCCGGCGGCGTCCAGGCGGACGGGATCCGCATCCCGGTCGGCCCCGCCGGCGACACCGACCCGGCCGAGGCCCTGCCCTACGGCGGGGACGACGACGAGGTCAAGCGGGTCGAGGCCGCCCTGTACGCCCGCATCGGCGAGCAGTCGCCCGAGCACCGCCTGACCGCCACCCGGCGTGCCGTCGAGCTCCTCGGCGACCCGCACCTGGCGTACCCGGTGATCCACCTGACCGGCACGAACGGCAAGACGTCGACCGCGCGGATGGCCGAGAGCATCGTCCGCGCCCACGGCCTGCGCACCGGCCTCATGACGAGCCCGCACCTGGTGTCGATCCGGGAGCGCATCGTCATCGACGGCGAGCCGATCGCGGCCGACCGGTTCGTCGAGAACTGGGACGACATCACCCCGATCCTCGAGATGACCGACCAGGAGCTCACCGACCGGGGCGAACTCCCGCTGACCTTCTTCGAGGCGCTCACCGTCCTCGCCCTGGCGTGCTTCGCCGAGGCGCCGGTCGACGTCGCCGTGATCGAGGTCGGCATGGGCGGCGAGTGGGACTCCACCAACGTCGTGCAGAGCCAGGTCCAGGTGTTCACCCCGATTGCGATCGACCACGCCAAGCAGCTCGGCAACACCGTCGCCGAGATCGCCCGCACGAAGTCCGGGATCATCAAGCCGTCCTCGTCGGTCGTGTCGAGCGCCCAGACGGCCGAGGCGCTCACGGAACTGCAGCGCGCCGCCGAGCTCACCGAGTCGACCCTCGCGGTCGAGGGCGACGCCTTCCGGGTCGTCGACGTCACGCCGGCGGTCGGCGGGCAGCTCATCACCGTGCAGGGCGTCGCCGGCCGCTACGACGACCTGTTCCTCCCGCTCTTCGGGCAGCACCAGGCGCACAACGCCGCCGTGGCGATCGCGGCCGTCGAGTCGTTCCTCGGCCGCGGGTCGCAGCCCCTCGACGAGGACGTCCTCTCCGAGGGCCTCGCCGGGGCGACGAGCCCCGGACGGCTCCAGCCCATCGCCACCGGCCCGACGCTCGTGGTCGACGCGGCGCACAACCCGCACGGCGCCCGTGCCCTCGCCGAGGCGCTGCCGGTGGCGTTCCCGTCCGGGCACGTGGTCGGCGTCGTCGGGATCCTCGGCGACAAGGACGCCCGCGGCTTCGTCCGCGCGCTGAAGGACACCGTAGCCACGTTCGTCGTGACGCAGCCGCCGGGGGACCGCGCTCTCGACGCCGACGAGTTCGCCCGGATCGTCGTCGACGAGGTCGGCGAGGACCGTGTGGTCGTGGAGCCCTCGCTCCCCGCCGCGCTGCAGGAAGCACGCGACCTGGCCGACGAGGCCGACGCCGAGGACGCCATGGTGCTCGTCGCGGGCTCGATCGTGATGGTGGGCAAGGTCATGGACCTGGTCCACGCGGAAGGCGGGGCGAAGTGACGGACGCACCACGGGCCTCCAGGCCGGGTCGTGCACCCCGCGCACGGAAGCCGCGTCGCGAACGCGGGGCGCAGGAGAGCCTGCTCTCGATCGCGCTCGTCCTCGAGGCGATCATGTTCTTCTTCCCGATGCTCGTCGTGTTCGGCAAGGGGACCCTGCCGCCCGCCGCCGCGTTCGGCGGTGGCATCGGCGCGATGATCGTGCTGGCGCTGGCCTCACGCCTGACCGGCAAGCCCGCCGGTGTATGGTTCGGGTGGCTGCTGCAGGCGGCCATCCTCGCCACCGGGTTCATCGAACCGTTCATGTTCGCGGTCGCCGTGGTGTTCCTGGCGCTGTGGGTCTTCTGCTTCGTCAAGGGCGGTCAGCTCGACCGTGTGAACGCCGCGCGCCGAGCGGCCATGGGCGAGGACTGACCACCCCATTCGACCCCCGAACACACTAGGAGTTCTGCGTGTCCGACCTCGAAGAGACCCTCGTCCTCGTCAAGCCCGACGGCGTCGCCCGCCAGCTCACCGGTGAGATCCTCCGCCGGATCGAGGCGAAGGGCTACGAGATCGTCGACCTGAAGATGCTCACGGCACCGCGCGACCTGCTCGACGCCCACTACGAGGAGCACCAGGGCAAGCCGTTCTTCGAGCCGCTCGTCGAGTTCATGCAGTCCGGCCCGGTCGTCGCCGTGCGCGTCGCCGGCAACGGCGTCATCGCCGGCTTCCGCTCGCTCGCCGGCACCACGGACCCGACCTCCGCCGCACCCGGCACGATCCGTGGCGACCTCGGTCGCGACTGGGGGCTCAAGGTGCAGCAGAACCTGGTGCACGGGTCCGACAGCCCCGAGTCGTCCGCGCGCGAGCTCGCGCTCTGGTTCGCCTGAGACGCGGGCGGGGAACATGACGAACAACGACCGTCCCACGAAGAACGAGCGTCGTCAGCACGCGCGTGAGGTCGCCCGGCAGCGTGCCGATGCCGAGAAGCGCCGCAAGCGCCGGAACCGCTGGTTCCTGCAGGGCGGCATCGGCGTCGGCATCATCGCGATCGCGGCGATCATCGCGATCGTCGTCGTGAACGTGAACAACCAGCCGAGCGTCTCCGCGGCCGGGCCGAAGAACATGGCGACGGGTGCGATCCAGTTCACCGGTGGCGACGGCAAGGTCACCCCGGTCGAGACGAAGGCCGTGTCGGCGAAGGGCACCCCCTCGGCGGTCCCGACCTCGAACTCGGACGGCGCCGTCGCGGTGACCGAGTACGTCGACTGGGCCTGCCCGGTCTGCAAGCAGTTCGAGGCGGCCTACTCCGGCCAGATCCTCGACAAGGTGAAGTCCGGCGACGCGACGCTCGCGATCCAGCCGGTCTCGATCCTCGACCGCAGCTACCAGAACTCGCGGTACGCCAGCCGCGCTGCGAACGCCGCGATGTGCGTCGCGAACTACGCCCCGGACAAGTTCCTCGACGTCCAGACGCAGTTCTTCGACAACCAGCCGGAAGAGGGCACGTCGGGTCTGACGAACAAGCAGATCGCCGACCTCGTGAAGGCCGGCGGAGCGACCGGTTCGGACATCACGTCCTGCCTGTCCTCCGAGCAGTTCAAGGGCTGGGTCACGAAGTCGACCAGCCGTGTGACGGCTGACGAGGACCTGCAGGGCGCCCAGGGCTTCGGCACGCCGACGATCGTCGTCAACGGCAAGCGGATCGACACGCTGACGAACGTCATCAGCGAGATCGACGCGGCCGCGAAGTAACCGCAGCACCACGACGAAGGCCCCCGCTTCCCATCCGAAGCGGGGGCCTTCGTCGTCCGGTGCGGGACGGGGGAGTGGACGCTACGCGGCGCCGCCGTTCTGCTCGACGAACGCGGCGAACGCGTCCGTGTCGGTCAGTGAGCCGGTGTACTGCTTGCCGTTCACGATGACCGCCGGGGTCCCGGTGACCTTGTCGAGCGACGAGTTCGGGATCGGCTGGGTGAGCACCCGGTTCGTCGCCTCGGCCACCCATCCGGCGAAGTGCTGGTCGGTGATGCAGGACGCGACCCCCGGGTCCGTCGCCCCGGCTGCCTTCGCCAGGGAAGCGAGCTCGTCGTTCGTCAGCCCGCGGGTGCTCTCGGACGGCTGGTTCTCGTAGAGGGACGTGTTGTACGCCAGGAAGTCGTCCGGGTCGGAGTCGGCGACGCAGGCTGCCGCGGCGGCGGAACGGGTGGAGTACTTCGAGCCCAGGGACACCCGGTCGAGCAGGTTGAACGGGTGCAGCTCGAGCGTCGCGGAGCCGTTCTGCACCCACTGCCGGATCTGGGGCATCTGACTCGTCTCGAACTGGTTGCAGTACGGGCACATGTAGTCCGAGTACACGGTGATGTTCGCGACCGAATCGTCCTGCTTCGTGGGCGTCGGCGTCCCGCCCTCGGGCGTCGCCTTCGTGGTCACGGGGACGATCTTCCCGTCCACGCCGTGCAGCAGGATGCCGTCGCTCGCCATGTTCCGCGGTCCGGGGCCGGCGGGCTGCACGGAGTTCGCGACCACCACGACGACCACCGCGATCACCGCGAGTCCGCCGACGATGATGCCGCTGATGCCCAGGGTCCTGTTCCGGCGCCTGCGGGCGTTCGCCTGCTCACGCGCCGCGCGGGCACGCTCGCGTGCTGCTTCGCGACGGGCCTTCTTGCCGTCGTTCCTGCTGTCGTCGTCGCCGTCGTTCTCGCTCATCGGGATCGAGCGTAGGGGCCGCTCATGGGACGGTCAGCCGTGCCCGCTTGGAAGGAACCAGGAATTCGGTGACGCGTCATCGAGAAAGTCCAGAGGCGTCTCAGAAGGACGTGAGGATCGTCGGGAACTTGATCAGGATCGTCACGATGATGACGAGGTAGTTCGCCAGCGCGAACGCCCAGCAGAAGGGGAGCAGGACACGCCCGAGCCGCTGGGTGCCGGCACCGAACCGGCCCTGCGCGGCGTTCCAGATCGTGAACACCCAGAACATCGGGATCGTCATCGACCAGACGAGCATGCACCAGGGGCAGAGCGCGCCGATGAACCAGACGGTCTGCGTGAACAGCCACGTCACGAACACCCACGCCAGGAACACGCCCGCGTTGAACGCGATCCAGAACCAGCGCGAGCCGTTGCGGAAGCCGGCGAGCAGCATCACCCCGACGGCGATCGGCGCCACGAAGCCCATCACGCCGAGCAGCGGGTTCGGGAAGCCGAAGAGGTGCCCCTGCCAGCTCGCCATCACGTCGGAGCAGCTGATGAACGGGTTGACGTCGCACGACAGGACCTTCTTCGGGTCGGCGTACTTCGCGAACTCGTCCAGCACCAGCGAGAACGACCCGTACAGGCCCACCGCGCCGGTGATCAACAGGAAGACCGCCATCGCGATCGGACGGCGTGCGGCGGGTGCTGACGTGGTCACGGCGTCATCATCGCACGCCCGTTCCGGTCCTTTCCTGGCGCGGCATGCGATAATCGCTGGAGGTCGTGCGGCCATCCGCACGGCGATGAGAGCTTTCCGGGCGCCGCCCGGACGATCAGGTGCGGTGAGAGCGCATCGTGACCGGGACGCGCGAGACGCGCGAGACGCACCGGTCACAAGACAGCGAACGCGGGGGCGTGGTCGCCACCCGCTACAACTACAGAGTTCCCGCCGCCCGACACGGGCGCGAGCGGGGTCAAGGAGTGCACCAGGTCCATGGTGGAGCAGAACAACGACAACACGAACAACGAAGAAGTCGCGCCGAAGCGTCGCAGTCGCCTGTTCGGCGGCCGCCGCGCCCGGTCGGCAGGCCCGGAGGCCCGTGGGGACGTCGCGCAGACGGAACCCGGTGCCGAGGCGGTCGTCGACACGGCGTCGACCGACGCTGCGGGATCGGTCACCGCGCCGGCCTCGGTGAGCGTCGACGCGGTCGCGCCGTCCAGCGGTGAGCCGCACGACGTGAGCACCCTGACCGGCGACCTGCCGGTGGTGGACGCGTCCGCGGGCACGACCGACGGCGACGAGGCGGAGCCGCAGCGCGCCTCCAGTGCGGTGCCGGCCGAGCCCGAGGCACCCGAAGCCGAGACGTTCGTCCCCAAGGCGACGAGCACGCTCAGCCTCATCTTCCACGCGCCGGTCCTGCCGGAGCTGCCGCAGCGCGCACCGCGGTACGACGACGAGGACGACGACGAGCAGGGTGGGTCCCGCCGACGTTCGCGTCGCCGCGGCACGAGCGCCGACCGCGAGTCGCGCGAACCCCGTGAGCAGCGCGAGCCGCGTGAGCCCCGCGACCACCAGGAGCCGCGCCGCCGCGAGGTCGAGTACATCACCGAGCCGCAGAAGGTGAAGGGCTCGACCCGTCTCGAGGCGAAGAAGCAGCGCCGCCGCGACGGCCGCGACGCCGGACGACGGCGCCAGGTCGTCACCGAGGACGAGTTCCTCGCCCGCCGCGAGAGCGTCGACCGCCAGATGATCGTCCGGTCGAGCGCATCGACGATCGAGATCGGCGTGCTCGAGGACAACGTCCTCGCCGAGCACTACCTGACGAAGTCCCAGAACGTCTCGCTCATCGGCAACGTGTACCTCGGCAAGGTGCAGAACGTCCTGCCCTCGATGGAGGCGGCGTTCGTCGACATCGGCCGGGGCCGCAACGCCGTGCTCTACGCGGGCGAGGTCGACTGGGCCTCGGTCGACACCGGCAACCACGGCCGTCGCATCGAAGCGGCGCTGAAGCCCGGCGACAAGGTGCTCGTGCAGGTCACGAAGGACCCGGTCGGTCACAAGGGTGCTCGCCTCACCAGCCAGGTCTCACTGCCCGGCCGCTACCTCGTGTACGTGCCGAACGGTTCGATGAACGGCATCTCCCGCAAGCTGCCCGACACGGAGCGCGCGCGTCTCAAGAAGATCCTCAAGGAGGTCCTCCCCGAGCACGCCGGCGTCATCGTGCGCACCGCTGCCGAGGGCGCGACCGAGGAACAGCTGACCCGCGACGTCCAGCGCCTCACCAACCAGTGGGAGGCGATCCAGAAGAAGGTCGCGAACGGCCAGGCGCCGGTCATGCTCCACTCCGAGCCCGACCTGCTCGTGAAGATCGTCCGCGACGTCTTCAACGAGGACTTCACGAAGCTCATCATCGACGGCGAGTCCGCCCGGGTGACCATCGACGAGTACCTCACCGCGGTCGCCCCCGACCTCAAGGACCGTGTCGAGCTCTACGACGGCCCGGACTCCTTCGAGGAGTACCGCCTCAACGAGCAGATCGAGAAGGCGCTCGACCGCAAGGTCTGGCTGCCCTCCGGCGGTTCGCTCGTCATCGACCGCACCGAGGCCATGACGGTCATCGACGTCAACACGGGGAAGTTCGTCGGGTCCGGCGGCAACCTCGAGGAGACGGTCACGAAGAACAACCTCGAGGCCGCCGAGGAGATCGTCCGCCAGCTCCGCCTGCGCGACATCGGCGGCATCATCGTCGTCGACTTCATCGACATGGTGCTCGAGTCCAACCGCGACCTCGTGCTGCGCCGCCTCGTCGAGTGCCTCAGCCGCGACCGCACGAAGCACCAGGTCGCCGAGGTCACCTCGCTCGGCCTCGTGCAGATGACCCGCAAGAAGATCGGTGTCGGGCTCCGCGAGTCCCTCGACGAGGTCAACGCCAAGGTCAACGACAACAACGCGGACCCGGGCCCCTCGAAGGGTCGTCGCAAGGGTCGTGGTGGGAACGCCAACGGTGGCGGCAACGGCGGTGGGAACGGTTCGTCGAGCGGGTCGTCCTCCAACGGGTCGTCGTCGAACGGCTCCTCCTCGCAGGCGCACCAGATCACCGACGACGTCAAGAACGCGCTGTCGCGCATCGCGGCGTCGACGATCCCGCACGACGAGCACGAGGCCCCGGCCGCCGCTCCGGCGGCGTCGGCCCAATCGCCCGCTTCGCCGGTGTCGTCCGACTCCGGTTCGTCGTCCGCGTCCGCGTCCGCGTCTGCGTCGGTGTCCGGGTCTGGCTCTGCGGAGTCGGCCGACCAGGGCGAGCAGTCGTCCGGGCCGAAGCGTCGCCGCCGCCGCGGCGGTCGTGGTGCGGGTGCACCGGACCAGGCCGCGTCGACGGAGTCGTCGTCGCCTGAGCACGTCGAGGCATCCGAGCCGGTTGCCGCTGCGGCGCCGGTCGCCCCCGCGGCGGACGTCCTGCCGGACGCCGTGGCCGAGGTGCCCGAGGCCCGCGCCAAGGCACCGGCCCGTCGTCGCGTCAGCTCGAGCGCCCCGGTGACCCCCACCGAGACCTCGGTCGCGATCCTCGACATCCCGATCGCCGCCGCGAAGCGCGAGCCGCGCAAGGTCAGCGAGGACACCGAGTCCCTGCTCGACTCCGTGCTGCAGGCGCTGCCGGAGCCGAAGCAGCCGGGACAGGGCCGTTCGCGGTCGCGTCGCGTCTCGTCGCCGAGCATCAGCGCGCCGGCGACCACCGAGGGTGACGCCAGCGACGACGGCGCCGTGATCCTGGGGGACTGACGATGTCGAACCCGGGCGACCCGCAGCGGTCGCAGCAGGACCGCGGGTACTACGGTGCGGGTTGGTCGCAGCCCGCACCTCCCGCCCCGTCCGCGCCGCAGGGCCCCGGGCAGACCGGGCAGCCGGGGCAGCCGTACTCGGGGCAGCCGTACTCGGGTCAGCCGTACGCCGGTGGACCGGGTTCGTACGCCGGTGGACCGGGTCCGTACGCCGGTGGACCGAGCCCGTACGCCGGAGGGCCAGGCCCGTCCGCGGGTGGCCAGGCGCCCCGCCCCCGTCCCCACCGTGCCACCGGGGACCCCCGCCGGGCGTTCGAGCCCGGAGCGTCGGTGACGAACACCGCCGGTGCGCTCATCGCCGTGGTGTCGATCGTGCTCGTGGAGTTCCTCTCGGGGCTCATCGGCCTGATCGGGACGTCGCTCGTCGTGCACCCGTTCTCGTCCTACGGCGGCAGCAGCCTCATCAGCGGTTTCGTCGCCGGGGTCTTCGCCGCGCCGTTCCCGTTCTACGCCGGGGCGTTCCTCGCGCTGGCGTTCCTCACGCCGATCACGCGCCGGAGCCCGCTGCCGACGGTGCTCCTCCGCGCCGTCATCGCAGGCGCCGCGGGCACGATCGCCCTCGCCCTCGTCGGGGTCTTCACCGGCTCGATCGGTGCGGTCCGCTCGGGCGCCTCGCGCCTGGTGATCGACGTGGTCACGAGCCCGCTGCAGCACGGAGTGCCGTTCACCCTGATGCTCCTCGCGACGGCCACCGCGGCGTGGCTGTGGCTCGGACGGCCCCGAGGCGGACGTCGCGCTCCGGGAGCCCCGGGCACGCCCGGTACCGTCCGGCCTGCCGATGCCGTGCCACCCCCGACCGTGCAGCCCGCGCAGCAGCCCCCGCAGTGGCAGCAGCCGCCGAGCGCCCCCTGGGGTGGTCCGGCACCGCGCTAGCCAAGGTCCTCGGGCGCTCGCGCTCCGGTGCTGCGCGTCCGGCGTTCCCCGGCGCCCCGTGCTCCCCGGTGCCCCCTGCGGGCTCCGTACAACGAAAGTCGTCCCGAACCACGGATCCCCGTGGTTCGGGACGACTTTCGTTGTCCTTCTGTCCGCCGGTCGGCCGGTCGGCCGGTCCGCCGGTCTGTCGGTTCGCCGGTCTGTCGGTTCGCTGGCGGACCCGCGGTGCCGCCCGCCGTCCTGCGGTCGGCCCCGCACCCGGCGAGGTGACGGGTACCGGGGACGGGCACCGTGCCTCCAGGCCGTGGACGTGCCCGCGGCCGACGTGCCCGCGGCCGACGTGCCCGCGGCCGACACGCCCGCGGCCGACGCGCCCGCGGCCGACGCGGCCGACGTGCCGGCGACCGACGTGCCCGCGGCTGACGCTGCCGACGTGCCCGCGGCTGACGTGCCCGCGACCGACGACCGCCGCCACCCGCCAGCCGCCACGCCTCAGAACGCGCGCTTGTCCCGCTGCGCGACCCGCAGCCCGCTCGCGATGAGGCGGAGGACGAGCTCGCGCCCGGAGACCGCCGTGGCCCCCGCGGCGACGAGCTCGTCGTAGCGTGACTGCGGCACGTCGTAGTGGTCGTGGTCGAACGCCCGACGGGGGATGCCGGCCCGTTCGGCGAACGCGTGGAGCTCGTCATAGGATCGATCACTGACGAGGTGTGACCACACCGTGTCGTGCGCAGGCCAGGTCGGCGGATCGATCAACACGGTCACTCGAGCAATCCTACGTGTGTCGCCGTTTGACCGGACGTGGGGACATCGAGTAATCTTGATCCCTGGTGTCAGCGGGCCGTTCTGCCTGCGTCGCCGATCGGGCCCGGGCTCCGGGAGCCGCTCGTGCAGAAGTGGGCACCCGAGACTTCCCTCAAGCAGAGTTACGTAAGGATTTCCACGTGGTTTACGCAGTAGTGCGCGCCGGCGGCCGTCAGGAGAAGGTCGAGGTCGGTACGATCATCACCCTCGACCGCGCCAAGGCAGACGACAAGGGCAACATCGACCTCGCCCCGGTGCTCCTCGTGGACGGTGACAAGATCACGTCGGCGGCTTCCGAGCTCGCCAAGGTGACCGTCACCGCCGAGGTGCTCGAGGACCTCCGTGGTCCGAAGGTCATCATCCAGAAGTTCAAGAACAAGACCGGGTACAAGAAGCGTCAGGGTTTCCGCGCTGAGCTCACCCGTGTCAAGATCACCTCGATCGCGTAAGGCGGGAGTAGAAGATGGCACACAAGAAGGGTGCGAGCTCCACTCGCAACGGTCGTGACTCGAACGCACAGCGCCTCGGCGTGAAGCGCTTCGGTGGCGAGGTCGTCAACGCCGGCGAGATCATCCTCCGCCAGCGCGGTACCCACTTCCACCCGGGCGCCAACGTCGGCCGCGGTGGCGACGACACGCTGTTCGCCCTCTCGGCCGGTTCGGTCGAGTTCGGCACCAAGGGCGGCCGCAAGGTCGTCAACATCGTCAACGCGTAACTGCCCGACGATCTGATCTCAGCAGGAGGGGCGGGCCGAGTGCCCGCCCCTCCTGTTTCATGTTTGCAACAACCTCCAGGAGTGGACCCATGGCGACCTTCGTCGACCGCGTGACCCTGCACCTCACCGCAGGAAACGGCGGCAACGGCTGCGTGTCGGTCCGCCGTGAGAAGTTCAAGCCCCTCGCCGGCCCGGACGGCGGCAACGGTGGTGACGGTGGCGACATCGTCCTCGTCGCCGACCCCCAGGTGACGACCCTGCTCGGCTACCACCGCTCGCCGCACCGTTCCTCGAAGAACGGCCAGCCCGGCATGGGCGACATGCGGAGCGGCATCAGCGGCGAGACCCTCGAGCTCCCGCTCCCGATCGGCACCGTCGTCTACGACGAGAACGGCGACGTGCTCGCCGACATGACCGAGCCGGGCATGCGCGTGGTGATCGCCCCCGGCGGGCAGGGCGGCCTCGGCAACGCGGCGCTCTCCACCACGAAGCGCAAGGCCCCGGGCTTCGCGCTCCTCGGCACCGAGGGCTGGGCGGGTGACGTCAGCCTCGAGCTGAAGACCATCGCCGACGTCGCCCTCGTCGGGTTCCCGAGCGCCGGCAAGTCCTCCCTCATCGCCGCGATCTCCGCCGCGAAGCCGAAGATCGCCGACTACCCGTTCACGACCCTCACGCCGAACCTCGGCGTCGTCGAGTCCGGCTCCACCCGCTTCACCGTCGCCGACGTCCCCGGCCTCATCGAGGGCGCGTCGGAGGGCAAGGGCCTCGGTCTCGAGTTCCTCCGCCACGTCGAGCGCTGCGAGGCCCTGCTGCACGTCATCGACTGCGCGACGCTCGACCCGGGCCGCGACCCGATCAGCGACCTCGACGTGATCCTCGGCGAACTCGAGCGCTACCCGGTCCCCGAGGGCCAGGTGCCGCTGCTCGAGCGCCCGCAGATGATCGCGCTGAACAAGGTCGACGTGCCCGAGGCGGAAGAACTCGCCGCCTTCGTGCGGGACGAACTCGAGGGCCGCGGCTACCGCGTCTTCCCGATCTCCACCGCCTCCCGCAAGGGCTTGCGCGAGCTGACCTTCGCCCTGGCCGACGTCGTCGAGCAGGCACGCGCGGCCCGTGCGGCAGAGCCGGTGGCGGAGCGGATCATCCTCCGCCCGAAGGCCGTCGACGACAAGCCGTACACGATCCGCGCCGAGGGTGGCGAGGAGCACCGCTTCTACCGCATCCGCGGCTCGAAGCCCGAGCGCTGGGTCCAGCAGACTGACTTCACCAACGAAGAGGCCATCGGCTACCTCGCCGACCGCCTGGCGAAGCTCGGTGTCGAGGACGGGCTGTTCAAGGCCGGCGCCGTCGCGGGTTCCACCGTCGTCATCGGTGGCGACGGCGGCACCGTCTTCGACTGGGAGCCGACGCTCACCTCGACGGCGGAGCTCATCACGAGCGCCCGCGGCACCGATGCCCGCATCGGGGCGACCTCGCGGCCGACCCGCAACGAGCGTCGCGAAGAGTACTTCGAGCGGATGGACGCCAAGGCGGCCGCCCGCGCCGAGCTCGAGCAGGAGCGCGTCGCCGGGCTGTGGGCCGATGACGAGGACGACAAGGACTGACCGCAGCATGCGAGCACGACAGGGACTGACCGCAGCATGACCGACACGACCGCCCGCACCGAGCTCGGACCCGTCACCCGGCGCGAGGACATCCCGCGTGCGCGGCGGATCGTGGTCAAGGTCGGGTCGTCGTCGGTCAGCGGCGACAACACCGGCCAGATCGCCCCGCTCGTGGACGCCCTCGCGGCGGCGCACGGCCGGGGGACCGAGGTCGTGCTGGTGTCGTCCGGTGCCATCGCCACCGGGTTCCCGTTCCTCGGGCTCGAGGGGCGCCCGGACGACCTCGCCACGCAGCAGGCGGCGGCGGCCACGGGGCAGAACGTCCTGATGTTCCGGTACCAGAAGGAACTCGACCGGCACGCCGTGGTCGCGGCGCAGATCCTCCTCACCGCGGGCGACCTGCAGAACCCGACGCACCGGGTGAACGCGCAGCGGGCGATCGACCGGCTGCTCGCCCTGCGGGTCCTGCCGATCGTGAACGAGAACGACACCGTCGCGACGCACGAGATCCGCTTCGGTGACAACGACCGGCTCGCGGCGCTCGTCGCGCGGCTGCTCGGCGCGGACGCACTCGTGCTGCTCTCCGACGTCGAGTCGCTCTACACGCGGCCGCCGGAACAGCCCGGAGCCGCACCGATCGACCTCGTGCCGTTCGGCGACGAGCTCGCCGGGGTGACCTTCGGGTCGATCGGTTCGGCCGGCGTGGGCACCGGGGGAGCGGGCACGAAGGTCGCCGCCGCGCGGCTCGCGGCCGAGGCCGGCACGTCGGTCCTCGTCACGGCGACGGCGCTCGTGTCGCGTGCGCTCGCGGGCGAGCAGGTGGGGACCTGGTTCGAGGCGGCGCAGCGGTCCTGAGAGGCGTCTGCCCGGAGGCGCGGTCCGGCCCGAGCGGTCGTCCTGCCCGGGCCGGTGGTCGCGTCTCGTGACCACCGGGTGACGCGAGGCGTTTCCTCCACAGGAGCCGCGCCTCCGGGCCTCCTCCACAGGGGACGGTGCCGCCCGTCACGGGCGGATGCCCGCGCCTAGAATCGGACCATGTCGCTGACCGCTCCCGCACCGACCCTGACCGACAAGCTCGTCGCCGCGCGTGACGCCTCGTCGGCCCTCGCCACGGCGACCACCGCGGTGAAGGACGCGGCGCTCCTCGCGATCGCTGCGGGGGTCCGCGCGGCGACGGACGAGATCGTGACCGCCAACCACGGGGACCTCGTCGCCGGCGAAGAAGACGGTCTGTCCTCCGGACTGATCGACCGCCTGCGACTCGACGCCGCACGGATCGACGCGCTGGCGGTGGCGGTCGAGCACGTCGTCGGCCTCACCGACCCGGTCGGCCAGCACGTCCGTGGCTCCCGGCTGCCGAACGGCCTGCAGCTCAGCCAGGTCCGGGTCCCGTTCGGTGTCGTCGGGGCCATCTACGAAGCGCGACCGAACGTCACGGTCGACATCGCCAGCCTCGCGCTGAAGAGCGGCAACGCGGTGGTGCTCCGTGGGGGATCGGCGGCGCAGCGGACCAACGCGGTGCTCGTCGCCCGCATCCAGGACGCCGTGGCCTCGGTCGGGCTCCCGCGCGACCTCGTGCAGACCATCGACGAGTTCGGGCGCGCCGGCGCTGCGGAGCTGATGCGTGCGCGCGGTCTCGTCGACGTGCTCATCCCGCGGGGGAGCGCCTCCCTCATCCAGACCGTCGTGACCGAGTCGCTCGTCCCGGTGATCGAGACCGGCGCGGGGGTCGTGCACGTGTTCCTCGACGAGTCGGCTCCGCTCGACCGCTCCGTCGACATCGTCCTGAACAGCAAGGTCCAGCGGCCGAGCGTGTGCAACGCCCTCGAGACCCTCCTCGTGCACCAGGGAGCGGCCGACCGGCTGCTGCCCGTCCTGGCCGACCGACTGCGTGCTGCCGGGGTGACGCTCCGTGGCGACGACGCGACACGGGTGATCGTGCCGGGCGTGCTGCGTGCCACGGACGACGACTGGGCGACCGAGTCGATGGACCTCGACCTGTCCATCCGGGTCGTGCCCGACGTCGACGCCGCCATGGCCCACATCGCGAAGTGGTCCACCCACCACACCGAGTCCATCGTCACGAACGACGTCGACACGGCGGAGCGGTTCCTCGCCGAGGTGGACTCCGCGGTCGTGATGGCGAACGCGTCGACGCGCTTCACCGACGGCGGCGAGTTCGGCTTCGGCGCGGAAGTGGGCATCTCGACGCAGAAGCTGCACGCCCGCGGGCCGATGGGGCTGCCGGAACTGACCAGCACCAAGTGGATCGTGCGCGGGCAGGGACAGATCCGCGGCTAGACTGAACGGCGAATTCCCCCGACCGAACGGAGCATCGGACACATGACCTTCCTCGCTGAAGCCGCTGAGCACGCCTCCGGTGTCCCCGCGTACGTCTTCCCGCTCTGCGGCGCGCTGTTCTTCGCGTTCCTCGGGTTCGTGACCTGGAGCTTCCGCGACGTGGCGTACCGTCACTCCCAGAAGTTCGAGGCCACCCGCCACCACGAGACGGGTGTCGACGAGTTCGGCCACACCAAGATCTGATCCGCCACTCCATGCTCGAGAGCACGGGGCAGCCGCGCATCGGTGTGATGGGTGGCACGTTCGACCCGATCCACAACGGCCACCTCGTGGCAGCGTCCGAGGTGGCGCGCGCGTTCGACCTCGACGAGGTGGTCTTCGTCCCCACCGGTCAGCCGTACATGAAGGCCGACGTGACGGACGCCGAACACCGGTACCTGATGACGGTCGTCGCGACCGCGTCGAACCCGATGTTCACGGTCAGCCGCGTCGACATCGACCGCCCCGGCCCGACGTACACGGTCGACACGCTCCGCGACCTGCACGACCAGCGGCCGGACGCGCAGCTCGTCTTCATCTCCGGCGCAGACGCCGTCCAGCAGATTGTCGACTGGAAAGACCATGATGGCCTCTGGGACCTCGCGCACTTCGTCGCCGTGACGCGTCCGGGACACGCCTTGAGCATCACCGGATTGCCCGAACGAGACGTAAGCTTGCTCGAAGTTCCCGCGCTGGCGATATCGTCGACCGATTGCCGCGACCGGGTGAGACGCGGTTTCCCCGTGTGGTACTTGGTCCCCGACGGTGTCGTCCAGTACATCTCCAAGCACCATCTGTATCGGAGCGTTGCATGAGTTCGTCCGACGCGCAGCCGCCTCTGTCGCGGCGCGAGGCGCGCGAGCGGGAGCGTGCCGCCGCGGCCGGTGGGCAGCCCGTGACGCCGCCACCGACCGTCGCGGCCCCGGCTGACCAGCCGGAAGCCCACCGTCGCCCCGGGTCCCACGTCGCCCCTGCCCCCGCGGCACCCGCGCAGGCCGCCGCACCGACCCCGGAAACGTCAGCTGCGCCGGCGTCGGCCGCTGCGCCGACCTCTGCTGCTGCAGCGTCGTCCGGCGTCCCGTCGGCACCGCCGGCGTCCGCGACCGAGATCGTCCCGGGCTCGGGTGGCCTCACCCGTCGCCAGATCCGGCAGATGCGCGCCGCCCAGGGGCAGGCCGTCCAGCCGGTCCCGCTGCAGAACCCGACCCCCGCCTCCTCGGACCGCACCGTCCAGGACGTGCTCGGCTCGGTCGACGCGCTGCAGGCCGAGCCCCAGTCCGCCAGGCCGACCTCCGCTCCGTCCGAGCCGGGCACCGAAACCGTCGCGCTCGACGAGGCCGCGGTGGCCCAGGCCACCGAGGCAGACGGGTCGCCCGACGCCATCGAGCCGCTCGAGACCGCCGTCGCCCACAGCGAAGAGCCGCGTCGGCACCGGTCGACCTGGGCGCCGCACGACGCTGTCGACACGCCGGACGCTGACGACGCAGCAGACGAGTCCGCTCCCGTGGCCGATGCCGAGCAGCCCGTCGCCGCGCCGCTCCCCACCCCGACGACGGCTGTCTCCTCCTCGACCCCGGTGGTGTTCCCGCTCTCCCTCGACGAGGACGACACCAACGAGGTGCCGATCCAGGCGCCGACCTCGGCTGCGCGTCCCACCAGCGCGGCCCCTGCCAGCGCACCGACGTCGGCTTCCCGCCCGTCGAGCGCGGCCGACCGCCCCACCAGTGCCGCCGGCGCCGGCACGGAGACCGCTCCGGAAGCACCGCGCGTCCCCGCGTCGTTCCAGCGTCCGTCCGAGCCGAAGCCGCTGACCACCGCATTCGAGCCGCCCGTCGGCCACTGGTCGCAGCAGGCCCACGGCTCGAACGACACCGAGGTCCACGACGAGGAGACCGGCGCACGTCGCGTCGCGGTCACCAACACGAACGCGATCATCCTGCCGAACTCGGCCCTCGCCGACCCGACGGGTGCGCTCAACGCCACCGGCGAGGTCATCCTCACCGGCTCGATCGACCTGCCCGCCTCGCTGTCCTCGACCGGCTCGCACCGGCCGATCGACGGCGCCGAGGTCGACCGCCTGCTCGAACAGCACGACGAGCAGCCCGACACGGACGCCAGCCCGGTCCGTGCGAGCCGAGCAGTGTCGAGCCACACCTCGACCCGCCAGGTCGTGCTCGCCGCCGCGAAGCCGAAGGAGTCGCGCACGCCGCTCATCCTCGGCGTCACGGTCGGGGCCGTCGGCGTCGCAGCAGCCGCGGTGATCATCGTCGCCCTCGTCACCACCCACGCGTTCGGCGGCTGAGACACCGCCACCGACACCGGACATCCGACGTCCCGTCGCCTGCGGCCTGGCCGCCGTCGGTGGGGTGGCTTATGATCGGGACCCATCAAGCGATCCGGCACCCTGCCGGTTCGACGACCGGAAGGAATCCGTGACCGCCTCCTCACGTGCACTGGAACTCGTGCAGATCGCCGCTCAGGCGGCCGACGCCAAGCAGGCCGAGGACCTCGTCGCGCTCGACGTGACCGGACCGCTGCAGCTCACTGACGTGTTCCTGCTCGCGACCGGCCGGAACGAGCGCAACGTGCTCGCCATCGCGGACGAGATCGAAGAGCGCCTCCTCGACGCCGGGGCCAAGCCGCTCCGTCGTGAAGGCCGGAGCGAGGGCCGCTGGGTCCTCATCGACTTCGGCGACATCGTCGTCCACGTCTTCCACGAGGAAGACCGCCAGTACTACTCGCTCGAGCGTCTCTGGTCGGACTGCCCGACCATCCCGCTCGAGCTGCCGGTGGACCACACCGCGTAGTGCGACGCGCCCGGGTGGCGATGGCGATTTCGTCACCCGGCGTTGCCATGGTGTACGCTTCTATGGTGCCTCCGGGGAACCGGTTGGTCATGAAGTACCACCAATGAGGGTCTGTGGCGCAGCTGGTAGCGCACCTGCATGGCATGCAGGGGGTCAGGGGTTCGAGTCCCCTCAGATCCACCATCACCCCCGCGGTTCTCCGGAACCGCGGGGGTTTTCTCGTTTTCGGGGGTCGCAGGCACGGGCTCCCGGCGGCTCGTGGGAACGGCGCGCAACGAGACGCGCGGCCCCGATACGCTGAGCGCATGAGCAGCGACGCACCCCTGTCCGGTTCCGCCCTGACGATCACCTCGGGCGGGTACACCGCCGAGCTGGCCTCGGTCGGGGCGACGCTGCGGACCCTCCGGTACGAGGGGCGCGACCTCGTGGTGCCGTTCGACGCCGACGAGGTCCGGCCGGCGTTCCGCGGAGCCGTGCTCGCCCCGTGGCCGAACCGGGTCGTCGACGGGAAGTACGCCTTCGGCGGCGAGGAGCACGAGCTCGCGCTGACCGAACCATCGCGGCAGCACGCCCTGCACGGCCTGGTCGCGTGGACGGACTTCCGGATCGCCCTCCACCAGCCCGACCGCGCCGTCCTCACCACGACGGTGCCCGCACAGTCGGGGTACCCGTTCCGCGTCGAGGTCTCGGTGGAGTACCGGGTCGACGCCGAGGGGCTGCACACGACCATCACGGGGACGAACACCGGCGACGACGCCGCACCGTGGGGGACCGGTCCGCACCCGTACCTCGTCGGGGGTGCTGGCCGCGTCGACGACTGGACGCTGACCCTCCCCGCGGCCGAGGTGCTCGAGGTCACCGAGGACCGCCTCGTCCCGACCGGGCTCGCTCCGGTCCACGACGAGTTCGACATGCGCTCGGCGACGCACATCGGGGACCGGTTCATCGACCACGCCTACACGGGGTTCGACCGGGATGCCGACGGCATCGCCACGATCGTCCTCACCGCCGCGGACGACCACGGCGTGCGGGTCTCGTTCGGGCCGGAGTGCCCCTGGGTGCAGGTGCACACGGCAGACCACGTCATCCCGGAGTACCACCGGGCCGGCCTCGCCGTCGAGCCGATGACGTGCGCTCCGGACGCCTTCAACGCCGGCGCCGACGCCGGGCTCGTGGTGCTCGAGCCGGGTGCGTCGCACGCAGCCTCGTGGACGATCGCGGCCGTCTGAGCGTCGACCCCGCACCCGTCCGGATCGCGGTCCGGCGGCTGACCGTCACGCCCGACCTCGGGGCCCTCGCGGCTGCCGGCACGGCCGACGTGGTGTGGCTGGACTCCTCCCTGCCCGAGGGGGCGCCCGCCTCGGCACGCGCCCGCGCCCGCTGGTCGGTCCTCGCCTGGACGGACGGGCCGTTCTCGGCACGGTTCCGGCACGAGGCCCGGCGGGCGTCGGTCGCGGCGTCCCCGGCGTCCGCGGGCTGGTTCGGGCCGCCCCGGCACGACGACCGTCCGGCGTTCGCCGTCCTCGCCGAGCTGCTCGCGCACACCCCGCAGCTGGCCGAGCCGGTCGCGGGATGCGGCTTCGCCCTCGGCTGGGTCGGGTTCCTCGGCTACGAGCTCGGTCGTGAGTCGGGCGGCGCGGACCGGACGGCGGACGGGCACGCCGACGCCGACCTGCGGTTCACCGACCGCGCGGTGGTCGTCGAGGAGGGCGGCGCCGCCTGGGCGTTCGCCCTGGTCGCCGACGCGGAACCGGCGGCCAGCGCCGCGAACCGGGCATGGCTCGAGACGGTGACCGACGGGGCGACGCCGGACGACGTCGCGGACTCGCCGACGGGCCTCCAGGCCGGTCTGGAGGCGTCCGGCCGCGTCGCGCGCGCGGCCTACGAGACGGCGGTCGACGCCTGTCGGGCGGAGATCCGCGAGGGCAACGCGTTCCAGGTCTGCCTCACCACCGCCTTCGCGGTCGGCCTGGAGGCGCGGGTCGGATCCGGCACGGATCCGCACCTCGCCGAGTACCGGCGACTGCGCGCGGTGGACCCCGTCCCGTTCGGGGCCTACCTGCGGCTCGGCCCCCTGCGCGTCGCGAGTCGGTCACCGGAGCGGTTCCTGCGGATCGAGGCCTCCGGGGCGGTGTCCGCGGAGCCGATCAAGGGCACGAGGCGGCGGCTCGCCGACGCCGGTGCGGACCGTGCGGTGCGGGACGAACTCGCCGCGAGCGTCAAGGACCGTGCGGAGAACGTGATGATCGTCGACCTGCTGCGGAACGACCTGCTGCGGACGGCACTGCCGGGGTCCGTGCACGTCGACCGGCTCTGCGACGTCGAGACGTACGCGAGCGTGCACCAGATGGTGTCCACGATCGGTGCCGTGCTGCCGGCGGGGACCTCGCGGGCGGACGTGGTGCGGGCGGCGTTCCCGCCCGGGTCGATGACCGGGGCGCCGAAGATCCGGGCGATGGCGATCGCGGACCGGCTCGAAGGGGCGCCGCGCGGGGTGTACTCGGGGGTGATCGGGTACTTCTCGGCGAGCGGTGCGGTCGATCTGTCGGTGGCCATCCGCACACTGGTGACGGTCCTCGACGACGAGGGGACGGTCCGGTCGCGGACGTTCGGTGCCGGCGGTGCGGTGACGTGGTCGTCGGTGCCTGCGGACGAGGCGGACGAGGTGGAGACGAAGACACGGTCGGTGCTCGCCGGGGTGGGTGCGGTCGCGCGCTGGTAGGGGTGCGTGCGGTCGCGCGCTGGTGGGCGTGCGTGCGCACGTGTGCGTGCGTGCGCGCGTGTGCGCGCGTGTTCGGGGCTTCCTCGGCGTGTCGAACACGTGTTCGAGCTGTTTGTCCACAGGATGTCGGTCCTCGTTGACATCATCGAACACATGTTCGAATATGAGGGCATGCAAACGGCGACGGCACTCCGTTCGCCCGGGGCTCCTGACGAGTCACCCGGGCGGTCCGGACCTGCCCGGCCGATGCGGCGGATGGACCACCTGGGCGATGCCCGGGCCGCGCTCGAGCGCATCACCTCGCTGCGGTCGAAGGTCGCCGAGATGGAGTCGACGCGGGTCGACACCGAAGGGCTCCCCACCGCCGAAGCCCTCGCGCCGCTGCTGCCCGGTGGTGCGATCCGGGTGGGTGGCTCCTACGCGGTGCACGAGTCCGTGCTCCTCGCGATGACCATGCTGCAGGCCGCCTCGGCAGCGGGGGCCTGGTGCGCCGTCGTGGGCGTGCCGTCCTTCGGGGTCGAGGCAGCGGCCGCCGCCGGCATCGACCTCGAACGGCTCGTGCTCGTCCCCGATCCGGGCGACCAGTGGCTCACCGTGACCGCTGCGCTGGTCGACGTCGCACAGATCGTGCTCACCCGTCCGCTCGGCCGGGTGGTGCCCGGTGACGTCTCGCGGCTGTCGGCGCGGATGCGGCAGCGGGGTGGGGCGCTCGTCGCGCTCGGGTCCTGGCCGGGTGCCGACGTCTCGCTGCGGGTGACGCACTCCGAGTGGAGCGGCATCGGCGACGGGTACGGGTTCCTGACGGAGCGGCGGGCCACGGTGTCGGCGACCGGCCGGGCCGGGGCGGTGCGTCCGGTGAGCACGGAGCTGCTGCTGCCCGCTGCCGACGGGACGGTGCGCTCCGCCGTGCCGGCCGGGGTCGCCGCGGGCGGCGGGTCCGCGTCCGTGCTGCGGCCGGTGGCGGTGGCGTCGTGAATCCGCGCGGTCGTGGTCGCACCCGGACGTCCGGTCCCCGGGTCGCCGGTGCGCTCGCCGGTACCCGGGGGAGCGCCGGGGCGGGGGTGCCCGACGCCCGGGCGATCCGGGCGGATGCCCTCGCCCGCGGTGGCGCCCTGCCCGAGCCGCCACCAACCCGGACGATCGTGCTGTGGTGCCCGGACTGGCCGGTGATCGCCGCCGCACGGGCCGCCGGGACGCCGCCGGAGCACCCGTTCGCCCTGGTGGCGAAGGGGCAGGTGTACGCCAGCTCCGCCAGTGCGCGGCAGCAGGGGGTGGTCCGCGGGCTCCGCGTGCGTGAGGCGCAGGCACGCTGCCCCGACCTCGTCGTGCAGCCCTACGACGACGCCCTCGACCACCGCGCGTTCGAACCCGTCATCCGCGCGGTCGAGGCCGCCGTCCCCGGTGTCGAGGTCCTCCGGCCGGGCACCATCGCACTGCGCTCCCGCGGCCCCGCCCGCTACTACGGCGGAGAGCGGGCGGCTGCGGCGACCCTCGCGGGCATCGCGGCCGACCACGGTGCTCCCGGTGTCCGAGCCGGGGTCGCCGACACCCCGTTCGCCGCCGAGCAGGCCGCCCGCGCACGTCCCGCACGTCCGGGGGAGCGGGTCCGGATCATCCCCGTGGACGGCTCGGCGTCGTTCCTGTCGGCGCTGCCGCTCGGGGTGCTCGGCGATGCCGACCTGGCGATGCTGCTCGGACGACTCGGCATCGCGACCCTCGGCGAGTTCGCCGCGCTCAGCGACGAGCAGGTGCGTGACCGGTTCGGCCCGGCGGGGGCGTTCCTGCACCGGCTCGCCGGTGGCCGTGACCCGCGCGAGGTCGCGGCGCGGTCGGTGCCGCCCGAGCTCCGGGTCGAGGCCGCGTTCGAGCCCCCACTCGACCGGGCCGACCAGATCGCGTTCGCGTTCCGGCGCTCCGCCGACGACTTCGCCGCCCGGCTCCGGACCGCAGGACTCGTCGCCACCACGATCCGGGTCGGCATCGTCGACGAGCGGGACATCCTGCTCGAGCGCACGTGGGTGCACCCCCGCTGGTTCGACGCCGCCGACGTGGTCGACCGGGTGCGCTGGCAGCTCGCCGGCGGGGTGGACCCGACCGGGCTCGAAGCACCCGTCGTCTCGGTGGTGCTCGAGCCCGTCGCGGTCGACGACATGGCGAACCACGAGCGCGGGCTCTGGGGGACCGGACCCGACGAGCGGGTGCACCACGGTCTGGCCCGCGTGCAGGGCCTCGTCGGACACGACGGGGTGGTCACGCCGCGGGTCGGTGGCGGGCGCACCCTGTCGGAGCGCATCGTGCTCGTGCCCTGGGGAGACGCTCCGGTCGGCGGCGAGCGGGCACTGGCGACCGTCCGCGACCGTCCGTGGCCCGGCAAACTGCCCGGGCCGCCCCCGGCGACCGTGCTCGAACGTCCGCGCCCGGTGGACGTCGTCGCTGCCGACGGCGGCACCGTCGACGTCGACGACCGCGGTTCCCTGACCGGGGTGCCCGACCGCTTCCGGGCCGAGGGGGAGCGCGGCGGCCGGTTCGACCCCGTGACCGCGTGGGCCGGTCCCTGGCCGCTCGTCGTGCGCTGGTGGGAAGCCGGTGGCCGACGCCTCCACCGACTGCAGCTCGTCGACGCCGAGGGACGTGCGTGGTACCTGGTGCTCGCCGACCACCGGTGGTGGGCCGAGGCGGTCGCGACGTGACCCGCCGGACAGAAGGGCACCGCTGATGGGCTACAGCAACCCGCCGATCCCGTGGTCGCAGTTCGAACGCGCACTGTCCGACAAGCGGAGTCCCGGCAGCACGCACGACGGCGACGGTGGGGACAGCCCCGCGTGGTCCCGCAAGCGCGAACCGTACGCGCCGACGACTCCGCCGGCGCCCGACACCGGCAACGTCCCCGTCGTGCCGTACGCCGAGCTGCACGCGCACTCGACCTTCAGCTTCCTCGACGGTGCGAGCGGCCCGGAGCACCTCTTCGAAGAGGCGGCTCGGCTGCACCTGCACGGCCTCGCACTCACCGACCACGACGGCTTCTACGGAGCGGCCCGGATGGCCGAGGTCGCCGAGGCGTACCCGACCGTCACGACCGTGTACGGCACCGAACTGTCCCTCGGGCTGACCGAGCCGCAGAACGGTGTCCCCGACCCCGAGGGCACGCACCTGCTGCTGCTGGCCGACGGGCAAGAGGGCTACCACCGGCTCGCCGGTGCCGTCACCCGTGCGCACCTCGCCGCCGGCGCTGAGAAGGGTCGGCCGCGGTACGACCTCGACGACCTCGCCACCCGCTCGGACGGGCACTGGCGGGTCCTGACCGGGTGCCGGAAGGGTGCCGTCCGGCAGGCCCTCGAACGCGGTGGCGAGAGCGCGGCCGACGAGGCACTCCGTGTCCTGCTCGACCGGTTCGGCACCGCCGGCGTCGTCGTCGAGCTCCTCGACCACGGCGACCCGATGGACTCCGCGCGGAACGACGCCCTCGCCGCCCTCGCCGCGAAGCACGCGCTGCCGACCGTGGCCACGGGGAACGTGCACTACGCGACCCCTGACCGGTTCCCCGTGGCGACGGCACTCGCGGCCGTCCGGGCGCGACGCAGCCTCGACGAGATCGACGGGTGGCTGCCGGCCGCGCCCACCGCACACCTCCGCTCGGGTGCCGAGATGGCCAGGCGGTTCGCGCGGTACCCGGGGGCGGTCGAGCAGAGCGTGACCCTCGCCGACGAGCTCGGCTTCCGGCTGAAGACCGTCAAGCCCGGGCTGCCGGACATCGACGTGCCGGACGGGCACACCACGATGTCCTGGCTGCGGGAGCTCACCTGGCGCGGTGCCCGCCGGTTCTACCCGGGCAGTGCCGACGGTGTGGACCCGCAGAAGCGGGAGCGCATCGAGCGTGAACTCTCCGTGATCGAGGACAAGGACTTCCCCGGGTACTTCCTCATCGTGCGGGACATGGTGCAGTACGCCCGCGACCGCGGGATCCTCTGTCAGGGCCGCGGGTCGGCGGCGAACTCGGCGGTGTGCTACCTGCTCGAGATCACCGCGGTGGACTCCATCCGGTACGGGCTGCCGTTCGAGCGGTTCCTGTCGGCGATGCGCGACGAGGAGCCCGACATCGACGTCGACTTCGACTCCGACCGCCGCGAAGAGGTCATCCAGTACGTCTACGAGAAGTACGGCCGGTTCAACGCCGCCCAGGTCGCGAACGTCATCACCTACCGGCCGAAGGGCGCCGTGCGGGACATGGCGAAGGCGCTCGGGCACAGCCCGGGGCAGCAGGACGCCTGGTCGAAGCAGGTCGAGCGCTGGGGGTCCGTCACCGAGAGCCAGGACCACGACATCCCCGACGCCGTGGTGGACATGGCGCAGCAGGTGCTCGGGTTCCCGCGGCACCTCGGCATCCACTCCGGCGGCATGGTGCTCACCGACCGGCCCGTCGGCGAGGTCGTGCCGATCGAGCACGCCCGGATGGACGGCCGGACGGTGCTGCAGTGGGACAAGGACGACTGCGCGTACATGGGGCTGGTGAAGTTCGACATGCTCGGGCTCGGCATGCTCGCGGCACTGCAGTACTCGTTCGACCTCGCCGACGAACACTGCGGGGAACGCTGGGACATGCACTCGATCCCGAAGGAGGAGCAGGGCGTCTACGACCAGCTGTGCCGGGCGGACACCATCGGCGTGTTCCAGGTGGAGTCCCGCGCCCAGATGGGCACGCTGCCCAGGTTGCTGCCGCGCCGGTTCTACGACCTCGTGATCGAGGTCGCACTGGTGCGTCCCGGGCCGATCCAGGGCGGCGCCGTGCACCCGTACATCCGACGCCGCACCGGCGAAGAGCCGATCACCTACATCCACCCGTCGCTCGAACCGGTGCTCGAACGGACCCTCGGGGTGCCGCTCTTCCAGGAACAGCTCATGCAGATGGCGATCGCCGTCGGGGGCTGCTCCGGCGACGACGCCGACCTGCTGCGGCGGGCGATGGGGTCGAAGCGGGGACACGAGAAGATCGACCGGCTCCGCGAGAAGCTCTACGCGGGCATGGCGGCGAACGACATCCACGGCGATGACGCCGACGCCATCTACGCCAAGATCCAGGCGTTCGCGAACTTCGGCTTCGCGGAGAGCCACTCGATCAGCTTCGCCCTCATCGTCTACGCCAGCGCCTGGATGCGGCTGCACTACCCGGGAGCATTCTTGGCGGCGCTGCTCCGGGCGCAACCGATGGGGTTCTACTCACCACAGACCCTCGTGGCCGACGCCCGGCGGCACGGGGTGCAGGTGCTCCGGCCGGACATCCTGCGGTCCGGCGTGGACGCGACGCTCGAGCCGCTGCCCGAGGGCGAGTCCGTGACACCGGGGCAGAACGCGTGCCTCGCCGAGGAACAGCCGCCGGTGCTGCCGTTCGACGCCTCCGTCCCCGAGGACACCGCCCGTCACCGGCGGGACGGCGCGTACGCGGTCCGGCTCGGGCTCGCCGAGGTCTCGTCGCTCGGACGCAAGAGCGCCGAGAAGATCGTCGCCGAACGTGACGCGCACGGGCCCTTCACCGACATGTCCGACCTGGCCCGCCGGGTCGGCCTGACCACGGCGCAGCTCGAGGCGCTCGCCGCCGCCGACGCGTTCGCCGCGCTCGGGGTCGACCGTCGCGGGGGCATGTGGTCCGCGGCCCAGGCTGCCGCCGAGCGTCCCGACCAGCTGCCGGACACCCAGGTGTTCGTGCAGCCGCCGCTGTTCGGGCAGATGACCAGCGGCGACGTCCTCATCGCGGACATGTGGTCGACGGGCATGACGACGGACGACCACCCCGTGCGGCACGTCCGCGACGGACTCGTCGCCCGCGGGGTGCTCAGCGTGCAGGACACCGCGACGGCCGAGACCGGGCGGCGGGTGGAGGTCGGCGGCATCGTGACGCACCGGCAGCGTCCGGCGACGGCGTCCGGCATCACGTTCATGAACGTCGAGGACGAGACCGGGCTGGTGAACGTGATCTGCAGCGTCGGGGTGTGGGGACGCTACCGGCGGGTCGCCCGTGAATCGCCGGCGGTGATCGTGCGGGGGATCCTCGAACGGTCGCCGGACGGGGTCGTCAACCTGGTGGCCGACCGGATCGAGCACCTGTCGCTGTCGGTCCGCACCCGGTCGCGGGACTTCCAGTGACGGCCCGAAGGTGCGCCCACGTCAGGCCCGCGCCCGCGCCTGCGCCCGAGCACGCGTCCGGCGCCCGCGCCTGCGCTACGGCGCCTCGACCTCGGGGATGCGCACGGTGACCTCGAGCCCACCGGAACGCACGTTGCGGAGCGCCGCGGTACCGCCGGCCCGTTCGGCGACGGCGCGCACGATCGCGAGCCCCAGGCCAGAGCCGCCGGGCAGTGCGATGCCACCGGTGGCGGGGTCCGGGGTCGGGCGGGACTTGCGCGCCTCGTCCGGTCGGGTGAACCGGTCGAACGCCACCGGGATGAAGGAGTCGGGGACACCCGGACCGTCGTCGGTGACCTGCAGGATGCCCTCGCCTGCAGCACTGCGCCACGAGACGAACACGCCCCCACCGCGGGGGAGTGCGGATACCGCGTTGCCGGCGATGTTCGTGACGAGCTGGGCCATGCCGCCGGTGTCGAGTCGGTACCGGGGCTCCACGGTGCCGGCCCCGATGCCCGGGCCGGAACCACCCACGGCGACCGGAGGCTCCAGGTCGAAGTCGACGGTGACGTCCTTCGCCGAGGCGATCATCCGCACACGGTCGACGGCGGCCATCACCTCGTCCCCCAGGTCCGACCACGCGGTGAGGGTCTGTTGCTTGCCGTCCTGGTCGCGTCGCTCGGACTCCTCGATGCGGGAGAGCGCGAGCAGGTCGTTCGCCAGGCGGGACAGCCGGGCGACGCTGAGCTTCGCCCGCTCGATGTGGGCGGCGAGGGCAGCGGCGTCATCGCCGTCGAGCGACGCGAGGTCGAGCTGGGTCGTCAGGATCGCCAGGGGCGTGCGGAGTTCGTGGCTCGCGTCGGAGACCATCTGCCGCTCGCGCTCGGTCGCCTGGCGGGTGCGGGCGAGGAAGGCGTTCAAGGTCGTTGCGAGGGACGCCAGTTCGTCCTGGGCGGGACCGACCGGCAGCTCGGCGCGCTCCGGGGCGACGGAGAGCCGTTCGGCCTCGCGGCGCATCCGGTTCACCGGGCGCAGGGCGGTGGTCGCCAGCACCCACGAGGCCACCCCGAACGCGACGAGGATCGCGAGTCCGGTGAGCGAGAGCGTCGAGGTGAGGTCGTCGACGACGATGGCCTCTGCCTGCGAGTTCCGTGCGGCGACGACGGTCCACCGGCCGGCCTGGTTCACCGGGTGCTCGACGACGACACGGTACTCCGACCCGGACACGCTGATGAGTGAGGTGCCCGCCTTCGTCGAGGTCAGGCTGCCGAGCGCGCGCTCGACCTTGGGCGGCATGGTCGACAAGGCGACGTCCCCGGACGGGGACACGACCGCGACGAGCTGGAGGTTGCCGGGAGCGGACAGCTTGGGCTCACTGTCGACCTCGAGCGTCGCGACGTACGGGTCCGCGTCGGCGTCGAGCAGGGTACGCGTGGCGCTCGCCACGACGCTGACCACCTGGAACCGCATGACGAGCACGAGCAGGACGATGACGACCGCGGCGATCGCGGTGGAGCCGATCGTGATCCGCGCGCGGAGCGAGAGCAGCCGCAACGGACGCAGCAGGCCGCGCCTCGGGGTGTCCCTTCCGGAGGTGGGCAGCGGCCCGGTCACGCCCCGAGGAGGTCGAGCCGGTAGCCGCGACCCCGGACGGTGGAGATCGCCACGGTGGCCTCGTGCGAGGTCAGCTTCTTCCGGAGGTACGAGATGTACTGCTCGACGACGTTCGGGTCGACGTGCTGCGAGCCGTCCCAGACCTCCTCGAGGATCTTCGGACGGTCGACCACGGTGCCGACGGAGCGTGCGAGCAGCCGGAGCAGCGCGAACTCGGTGGGGCTCATCGCGACGCGCTGGCCCTTGATCGCCACGCGGCGGGCCTCGGAGTCGATGGCGACGTCGCCGACTTCGATGGTGCGCGGCGCACCGGCGGACTCGCGACGGCCGAGCGCACGGAGGCGGGCGGTCAGCTCGGCGAACGCGAACGGCTTCGTGAGGTAGTCGTCGGCACCGGCGTCGAGCCCGAACACCCGGTCGTCGACGGCGTCGCGCGCGGTCACGAGCAGGATGCGGACGGGGTCCTCACGCTCGCGGATCCGTCGGGCGAGCTCGAAGCCGGACATGCCGGGCATCATCACGTCCACGACGGCCAGGTCGAACGCCTGCTCGCCGAGCGCGATCAGCGCCTCGACACCGTTCTCGACCGCCGTGACGCGGTACCCCTCAGCGGCGAGACCACGCTCCATCAGGGCGCGCATCTCGTCATCGTCCTCGACCACCAACAGGCGCATAGCGACCTCCTCGGACCCATCGTGGCATCGAACGGGCCGACCAGGGGTGTTCCGCCACCGAACTCGCTGAATCTCGTCACAGTCACGGGGCAGAACGGTCTGTCCCTCGTTCGTGGGACGTGAGGACTTCTTGCTTCGTTGCTAGGCTCGCGCAGCGGACCAGGCGTACCCGACGTCGTGTCCGCACTGGGGGCACCATGAACGAATCGCCGGAACACCCGGCTCTCATCCGTCTGCGCGCTGAGCTGGACGCTGCCTGGAAGGGCATCGGCATCCTCGGGGACATGGCGGACGACAGTCGCGACCGCGTCGTCGCCGAGCTCCGGGCTGCCGTGCCCGACGTCGCGAGTCGTGCTGCACGTGCCGCCGGAGCTGACGCCGCCGTCGCCGAGATCAGCCGGTTCGCCGACGCCGAGGTCGTGACGAGCGACGCCGCCGTCCCGACCGCGACCATCTGGGACGACATCGTGCACTCCGCGGCCGAGGCGGCCTCCGCCGCGCGCTGACCCCGCCTCTCCCGGTCACGTCCCTCCCGCGTCTCGCCGCCGCGAGCGGGCGGAACCCCCGGGTGCCAGTCAGGTGCACCCTGGCACTCCGCCCGTTCGCGCAGCCGCGGATGCGTCCGTCCTGTCTGTCGGACTGGAGGCCCGTGGCGGCCTGGTCCCGCGCCTCCAGGCCGTCCCGTTCCGCGCCGCAGACGCGAGCGGGCGGAACCTCGGGGTGCCCGCCGGGCGCGCCCTGGTGATTGACCCGCTCGCGGGGTCGCGGACGCGAGCGGGCGGAACCTCTGGGTGCCCGCCGGCGCGCCCTGGTATTTGACCCGCTCGTGCAGCGCACACCAACGAGCACCACCCACGTGCCGCGCACCCTCGGCAGGGGACGGGTCAGTCGTCTTCGCCGAGGAGCTCCTCGCGGACGCGTCGGATGTCCTCGAGCAGCGCCCCGATGAGCACCCAGTGACGGGAGTTCGGCCGGATCACCTCGATCGGTGCCGTCAGGGCAGGCTCCGGCGATGCGACAGCACCCGCGGCATCCGACACGGACGCAGAAGCGAGACCAGCGGACGCCGAAACGGGACCAGCAAAGCCCGACCCCGACCCCGACGCCGACGCCACCCGAGCCCCGAGCGCCCGCACGTCCGCCCCGATCCGCGCGACCTCGGTGGCGATGCTCCCGACGACCGGGTCCGCTCGGAGGTCCGGAGCGGTGTTGTCCTGGATCGCCCGGGTCATCCCCGTGACCCGGGTGATGAGCACCCGCAGGTGCTCGGCGACGTCGATGTCGTCGTCGAGGATGGTGCGGTGCCGGCCGCCGCGCGGGTTCATGGTGAGGGACTCCCGGGCGGCGGTGAGCGACGCCTCGGCTCGCGCGTGCTGCTGCCGGAGCGCCCGCGCCTGCAGGAGCGCCTCGTGCCAGCGCCCCTCGTCCCACCCCTCGGTGAGGCCGATCGCCACCCGTTCGTAGGCGGCGGCGGTGTCCCGGGCGAGACGCGCGACGGCGAGGTGTGCGGGGCCGAGCAGCACCGGCGGCACGATGAGGGCGTTCACGATGAGTGCCACGATCGCTCCGAGGACGGTCTCGAGGATCCGGTCGGCGGAGTAGTTCGGGGTGACGACGCCCGCGGTGAGGACGAGCATCCCGCTGATGCCGACCTGGGTTGCCGAGGTCGGGGTGAGGCGGAGCGCCCAGGCGATGAGGATCGCGAGCACGATGACGAGCAGCACGACCCAGACCGAGTCGCCGAGCAGCAGGTGGAAGCCGGTGGCGAGCACGACGCCGAGGACGACCCCGGCGCTGCGCTCGAGTCCCTTCACGAAGGACTGGTTGATGCTCGGCTGCACGACCAGCAGCGCGGCGATGGCAGCGAAGGTCGGGAACGGCCCGTCGATGAGCACCCGGCAGAGGAGCACCGCGGCGACGACCGCCACCGCGGTCTTGACGACCTGCAGGAACGGCGTGCGACTGGAGCTGCGGAGACGCGCGACCGGGTTCACGACGACCACGGTAGCCACGAGCCGCACGCCGAGCCGTGCACGAACGCGACGAAACACTCCCGGTCGGGTTGACTGGTGTCGTGTGGCCCAACCATGAGCGCGTCATCCCGCAGGCCTTCGCCGGCTCCGGGACCTCCGTGGTGGCCGCACGCGCCCACTCGGTGGAACCGTCCGGCAACGGCTACCTCTACGGGTACGAGGTCGACACGGTCGACCGGAACGGCCAGCGTGCCACGGTCCTGACGTACGTCGACACCGGCGGCGCCCACGACCAGAACAGCGCGATCGTCACCGACCCGGCGACCGGCGACCCGGTGTCGGTGTGGGCGTACCCGAACGACCCCGGGCTGCCGGTGCTGCCGCAGGTGACGTACCGCGACGCCGTCGCCGAGCTCCTGACCACCCTCGGCATGCCCGTCACGAACCCGACGCTCACGGTCGCGGCGTACCGGCCGGGCAAACGTGCCGTGGTCCGCGTCGACGCGGTCGAGGGGACGGTCTTCCTGAAGGTCGTGCGGCCGCACCGGGTCGCGTCGATCGAGAAGTCGCACGAGCAGTTCGTCGCCGCCGGGCTGCCGGTGCCGCGGGTGCTGTCGAGCCGCGGCGACGGGCTGCTCGTCCTCGAGCGGATCCGGGGCGTCCCGGCGGGCAGTCGGATCCTCGACATCGCCGACGACCCTCGGTTCGTGGCGTCCCTCGCGGCGCTCACCGGTCGGATCGCGACGGTGCCGATGACGCAGCAGGCCCGCGCGGACGCGATGGACCACGCGGACTGGCACCGGCGGACCCTGGTCGCCGCGCTGCCGCAGGACGCCGAGGAGATCGACGCGCTGTACGACGCGATCGGCCGGCGGTCGATCGGTTGGGCGACGGCGACGAAGCAGGTCGTGCACGGCGACCTCCACCTCGAGCAGGTCTTCGTCGACGAGGACGAGCCGTGGCGGATCTCCGGCCTCCTCGACATCGACACCGCGGGCTGGGGCTTCCCGGTGCGGGACATCGGCGCCGTGGTCGCGCACCTCGTCGTCACCGGGTTGTGGCACCGCTCGCGCGGCGATGCGGAGCGCGGTGCTGCCGCCGAGCGTCTGGCCGACGCCGTCGCCCGCGACTGGGTCCTGCGGAACCCCGACCAGGCGGACCGCATCGGCCCGGCGATCGGGGCACAGCTCCTCGCGCACGCCGGCGGACAGGCCACCACCGGGTCCGCGAACGGCATCAACACGGCGGAGCAGCTCCTCGCGGCGACGCAGGCCGCCCTGGCGGACGCAGCCCCGATCCTCCCGTCCGACGGTCTGGTCCGTCCGCGGTCGGCTCCGCAGGTCTGAGACCGGCTCCGCACCGCGACGCGTGCGGTGCGGGTCGGGCGCGAACCGTGCCTCCAGGGCCGGCTGCCTGGAGGCGCGACGCGCGCGGGCGACGTCGTGTCGCGTCCGTCGGTGGTCGGGGAGTAAACTGAGCGCGCACGCACCGCGTTCCCGCGTGCCGCGTCGATTCCGGACGCAGCAGTCGGTCGCTTGACCGAGGTGGGAACCGGATCCGTGGTCGTCCCGAGGGGGCGTCACGTGCGTGTGACGGCGCCGGATCCCGGCGCGGACCGTCGCATCCGGTGCCCTGGTGGCCGCGATGGGAACGGTCCGCGGGACTCCACCGGACGTCCCGAGGTGGGGACCGGCGAAGCGGCGGGCCACGGTGGCCCGCGAGCACCGGAGGCGTGTCAGGCCCCGGTGGAGGACTTCCGCCCCGAGGGGCGATCGCCCGTGACGAACGGGCGGAACAGGAGGAGCGTTGGCTCGATCAGGCACCCGGCGAGCAGCTGGCGGGACGCGGACCGCGTCGCGTCGCACCCGGCCGCTCGACAACGACGGCGTCATCCCCGTCCTCGCCCGCGCCGTGCGCGAGGTCGAGGCGGCAGCGCAGCGTGGACCGCTCAAGGCGTCGAACCGTTCCAAGTTCCAGGCGGTCGCCCTGCTCATGCGCGAAGAGCGTGCGCGGGTCAAGGCCGACACCGAGCTCACCGACGCGCAGCGAGCGGAGCAGCTCAAGCGCCTCGACGGTGTCGCGACGATCCTCGCGAAGACCGCGGCGCGCGACACGAGCGTCATCCAGCTCCTCACCGAAGAGGCGTCGGTCAGCGAGACCACCCGCACGGTCAAGCGCGACATGATGATCGCCGGCGGCATGGAGCTGCAGCCGGAGGAACTCGTCATCGCGGCCGAGCCGTCCCCGGCCGTCGAGGGCCCGGTGCGCTCCGTCGTGCCGCAGGCGGTCGTGCAGCGCCAGCTCGCGAACCCGTTCCTGCCGCCGGACTTCGCGCTCGCCGACCAGCCCGTCGCGCACCCGCGTCGCCTGGCGAACTGGGAGCTGTTCGGTCCGCTGTTCAAGTCGTTCGAGTACGGCGCGGGCGGGGGAGCGGCGACGATGCCGCTGCCGGAGCCCACGACGCTGCACTCGCGCTCGGGCACCACGCTCATGAAGCACCAGGCGGAGCTCATCGCTGCCGCCGCCGAGGGGCACCGGACGTTCCTGCTCGCCGACGAGCCGGGCCTCGGCAAGACGGCGCAGTCGCTGCTCGCCGCGGACGCCGCCAACGCGTTCCCGCTCCTCGTCGTCGTGCCGAACGTCGTCAAGACGAACTGGGCACGCGAGGCCGAGCGCTGGGTGCCGAACAAGCGCGCCACCGTCATCCACGGTGACGGCGACGACCTCGACGGGTTCGCCGACATCATCATCGTGAACTACGAGATCCTCGACCGGCACGTCGGCTGGCTCGGCAACTTCGGGTTCAAGGGGATGGTCGTCGACGAGGCGCACTTCATCAAGAACAAGGACTCGCAGCGCTCGAAGTTCGTGCTGCAGCTCGCCGAGAAGATCCGGCAGCGCACGTCGGCGCCGCTCCTCATGGCCCTGACCGGCACGCCGCTGATCAACTCGGTCGAGGACTTCCGCACCATCTGGGAGTACCTCGGCTGGATCGACGACAAGAAGCCGCGCGCGAAGCTCATGAACGAGCTCGAGGAGATCGGCCTCACCCCGGCCGACCCGGGCTTCTTCGTCGAGGCGCGCAAGGCCGTCATCGACCAGGGCATCGTCCGACGCCGCAAGGTCGATGTCGCCGCGGACATCCCGGCCCGCCGGATCGCCGACATCCCCGTCGAACTCGACGACGAGGTCGGACGTTCCATCCGCGACGCCGAACGCGAACTCACCGCGAAGCTCGTCAAGCGCTACCACCAGGCGCTCGACGCCCGCACCGGCCAGGACCCGGTCATCGGCATCGACCACAAGCTCGTCCGGCAGGTCGCACGCTGGGAGCTCGAGGACCAGGACGCCTCGCCCACCGGCGAGAACGTGTTCTCGATGGTGCGGCGCATCGGTCGTGCCAAGGCCCAGCTCGCGGCGGACTACGCGGCGCAGCTCGCCTCGAACGTCGGCAAGGTCGTGTTCTTCGCGAAGCACCTCGACGTGATGGACCAGGCAGAAGAGGTCTTCGCCCGCCGAGGACTCCGCACCGCCACCGTCCGCGGCGACCAGACGCCCACGCAGCGCACCGCCGAGATCGACTCCTTCGTGAACGACCCCGACGTCGCCGTCATCGTCTGCTCGCTCACCGCGGCGGGCGTGGGCCTCAACCTGCAGGTGTCGTCGAACGTCGTGCTCGCCGAGCTGTCGTGGACGAGCGCCGAGCAGACCCAGGCGATCGACCGCGTGCACCGCATCGGGCAGGAAGAGCCCGTCACCGCGTGGCGCATCATCGCCGCGCAGACGATCGACACGAAGATCGCCGAGCTCATCGACTCGAAGGCGTCCCTCGCCGCCCGGGCCCTGGACGGCTCCGACGAGGAGGTCGTCGACTCCGGCGACATCCAGCTCGACGCGATGGCGGCGCTGCTCACCGAGGCGCTGGAGCGCGGCGGCCGGTAGTGCAGGGACCGGTTCGCAAAACACCGGTGTTCGTGGTTCGAACCCCCGCATGGGGAGGTTCGGCACACGAACACCGGTGTTTTGCGGCTGGGGTCAGATGCGGGACTGCACCTCGGCGAGCGACGGGTTCGTGGCGGTGCTGCCGTCCGGGAACACCAGCGTCGGCACGGTCTGGTTGCCGCCGTTGACCTCGGCGACGAGCTCTGCCGTGCCCGGAGTCTGCTCGATGTCGACCTCGGTGTACGGCACCCCGGCCTTCGTCATCTGGTTCTTCAGGCGCGCGCAGTAGCCGCACCAGGTAGTGGTGAACATCGTGACGGCGCCGGCCTCCGGCACGAACGCGTCACGGGTGATGGTCTCGCTCATGCGCTCAGGCTAACCCCGCGAGTTCGGCGAACACGGAGAGCCCTGGTAGACAGGACCGCGTGAGCGACACGCACCTCGAGATCGAGCGTACCTACGACCTGCCCGAGGGCGGCGACCTCCCCGACCTCGTCGGCGCCGGGGGCATCCTCCGCACCGAACACCAGGAGCCGTTCCAGCTCGACGCGACCTACTGGGACACCGAGCGCTACGACCTCGTGGCCTCGCGGGTGACCGTCCGGCGTCGGACCGGTGGGCCGGACGCCGGCTGGCACATCAAGCGGTCGGCATCGGACACCGTCCGGCACGAGCAGCACTTCCCGCTCACCGACGACGCCGACGCGGTGCCGGACGAGGTCCTCGCCGCACTGTTCACCGAGCGCCGGGGCCGTCGCCTCCGCCCGGTCGTGCGGATCACCACCACCCGCACCGTCACCCGCCTGCTCGACGAGGACGGCGACCAGATCGCCGAGCTCGCCGACGACGCGGTGTCGGCGCAGCGCCTCGACGACGACGCCCCGGAGACGCCGCGCACCTGGCGCGAGGTCGAGGTGGAAGCGATCGAGGGCGTCGACCCGCAGATCGCGCACGAGCTCTTCGCCGCCCTCGACGGGCGCTTCGCGGCCGTCGGTGCCGGCCCCGCCGCCGTCGCGTCCAAGCTGGCACGCGGGCTGGCAGGAGCACCGGCACCGCGCCTCCAGACCGAGGAGAAGCCGGCGAAGGGCACGACCGCACGCATCCTCGCCAAGCGCGTCCGCAAGCTGCGTGCCGCGCTGCTCGGCCAGGAGGCGCGGCTCCGGTCCGGTGACACGGCCGACCTCCGCCAGGCGGCCGAGACCACCCTCGAGATCGCCGCGATCCTCGGCGCCTACCGCCCGGCGTTCCCCGACGGCGACGCCGTCGACCGCGCCGCGGAGGCTGCAGACGGACTCGCCGCCGTCACCGCGCGCGCCGCGCTGGCCGAGTACCTGATCGACCGGCTGCCGCGCGCGTCCTCTCCCGCGCAGGACGAACTCGTCGACGCGATGACCCGCGAGCGCATCCTCGCCTCCACGCGCGAGCGGCGCGACCAGGCCGTGCGGGACGTCGTCACGTTCCTGCACGGCGAGCCCTTCCTCGAGCTGCTCGACGCCCTCGACGACGCCGCCGAGCGTCCGGTGCCGACGGCCTGGTCGCTCCGCTCGCCGAAGCAGGTCGCGCAGGACGTCGGCGCGGACGTGAAGCCACGCGTCCGCGAACTCGTCCGCGCCGCGGTCGCCGACGACACCTCGGACACCGCCGCCGAGCGCGAAGCCGCCGACCGCGCGACCACCGAATCCGCGTGGCAGGAGACGATGCGCGCCCGGATGACGATGGACGTGCTCGGAGACGACGCGTTCCCGCACGCGCTGTGGCAGCGGATCGGCACGGCGGCCGACGTGCTGACCGAGCGGGTGCGGTCCCTGCACGCGCTCGACATCCTGCGGGCGAACGCGGCCGTCGCGGAGCGCGGGGGCGAGGCCACCTTCGGGTACGGCGTGCTCGCGGGCGACCGGGTGCGGCTCGCCGAGGAGTCCTACGACGAGGCGGTGCACGCGCTCAACCGCGTGTGAGTGCGGACGGGCCCGGCGACGGGCCCGTCACACGGCGGCCTTCCGAGTGCCGTGCGGGGTCAGCGCAACGGCACGGTCGCCGCCGGGGCCACGTCGAACCGGCGCCCCGGGTAGCGGAGCCCGCTCCAGTACATGTTCGTGTGCGCGATGATGTCCGCCGCCCGGATGGTCGTCCCGTTCCACTCTGCGTCCGTCGTGGTGTGACCGTCCTCGACGAGGGTGACGTCGAACCCCTCGGACGCCGCACGCTGAGCCGTCGTCCGGACGCAGGAGTCGGTCTGGGTGCCCACGACCACCAGGCGCGACACCTCGAGCTCGCTGAGGACCACGTGCAGGTCGGTGTCGGCGAAGGAGTCGCGGTACTTCTTCCGCACGAGGGGTTCGTCGTCGTCACGGACGAGGGGAGCCGCGAGCTGCCAGTCGTCGGTGTCGACCGCGAAGTCCTGCTCGTCCTGCACCCACACCGCGGGTACGCCCTCGGCGCGCGCACGCCCGACGAGCGCGTCGACCCGGTCGACGACCCGCTGCCCGTCGAGGCAGGGCCGGACGACGCCCGCCTGGACGTCGATGACGAGCAGCGCCGACGTCATCCGGCGGCGATCGGCTTCGCGGGTGCGGCGGCCGCGTTGACCTCGGCGAGCCCCAGGACGTCGAGCAGCCACGCGAGCTCGAAGGCCCGCTCCTTCCAGGAGTCGTACCGCCCGCTCACCCCACCGTGGCCCGCGGCCATCTCGGTCTTGAGGAGCACCGGTGCCCCGACCTCGCGCAGCTTCGCGGTCCACTTCGCCGGTTCGACGTAGAGCACCCGGGTGTCGTTGATCGAGGTCACCGCGAGGATCTTCGGGTACTGCACGTCGCTGCGGACGTTCTCGTACGGCGAGTACTCGCTCATGTACCGGTAGACCTCGGGGTCGTGCAGCGGGTCGCCCCACTCGTCCCACTCGATGACGGTGAGCGGCAGGTCCGGGTCGAGGATGCTCGTCAGCGCATCGACGAAGGGCACTGCGGCGAGGATGCCGGCGAACCGTTCGGGCGCGAGGTTCGCGACCGCGCCCATGAGCAGGCCCCCGGCGCTGCCGCCCTCGGCGACGAGCCGGGCCGTGCTGGTGCGGCCCGAGTCGATCAGGTGCGATGCGACCGCCACGAAGTCGGTGAACGTGTTCTTCTTCGTGAGGGTCTTGCCGTTCTCGTACCAGTGGCGACCCATCTCACCGCCGCCGCGGACGTGCGCCACCGCGAACACGACGCCGCGGTCGAGCATCGAGAGCCGCATGACGCTGAAGCCCGGGTCGATCGAGTGCTCGTACGAGCCGTACCCGTAGAGGTGCAGCGGCGCCGGTGCGTCGGCGTCGACCGCGTCACGGCGCCAGACCAGCGAGATCGGGACGCGTGTGCCGTCCTCGGCGGTCGCCCAGTCCCGCTCCTGCACGTAGTCGTCCGGGTCGTAGCCGCCCAGCACCGGCTGCCGCTTGAGGACGGTGACCTCGCCGGTCGCCAGGTCGAGGTCGCTCACCTCGGACGGGGTCACGAACGAGGTGAACCCGATCCGGAGCGTCGGCTGGTCCCACTCGGGGTTGCCGCCGAGCCCGGCCGAGAACAGGGTCTCGTCGAACGGGACCTCGTGCGCGTCGCCGTAGCCGTCGCCCTCGATCGGGATGATGGCGATGCGGGGGAGTGCCTCGGACCGGTACTCGAGCGCGAGGTGCCCGGCGAAGGCGTCCACCGACTCGATGCGACGCTCGCTGTCGTGCGCGACGACCACGCGTCGGTCGCGTTCGGAGGTCGGGTCGTCGGCGGGGACGTCGACCAGCTCGAAGTTCTCGGCACCGTCGTTGTGCAGCACGAGGAACCGGTCGCTGCCGCCGACGATGGCGTGCTCGATCTCGTACTCGACGCCGTCACGCCGCGGCCACACGACCTGGAACTCCCCGGTCGGGTCGGCCGCGTCGAGGACGAGTGCCTCGGACGTGATCTTCGACCCGAGCTCGATCACGATGTACTGCGAGGACCGGGTGACCCCGACCCCGACCCAGTACCGGTCGTCCGGCTCATCGAAGACCACGACGTCCTCGGTGGCGGCGGTGCCCACCGTGTGCCGCCAGATCCGGTCCGGTCGCCACGACTCGTCGACCGTCGGGTAGAAGACGAAGCGGCCGGACGGGTCGAACGTGGCGCCGGCGCCCGTGTTCGGGATCTCGTCGCCGAGGTCCGTCCCGGTCGTGAGGTCGCGCACGTGCAGCGTGTACCGCTCGTCGCCCTCGACGTCGATGCCGTACACCAGCCGGGTGCCGTCGTCGCTGATGTCGTAGGTGCCGAGCGAGAAGAAGTCGTGGCCCTCGGCCAGGGCGTTGCCGTCGAGGACGACCTGCTCGTCCGGGAGCGTCGAAGCGCCCTCACCGACGGCGGGCGGAGTCCAGTCGTCGGGACCGGCGATCGGCGCGCGGCAGTGGACGCCGTACTGGCTGCCCTCGGCCGTGCGGGTGAAGTACCACCAGTCGCCCATCCGGACGGGCACGGAGAGGTCGGTCTCCTGCACGCGGTTCTTCACCTCGGAGAAGATCCGGTCGCGCAGCGCTCCGAGGTGCGCCGTCTGCGCATCGGTGTACGCGTTCTCGGCCTCGAGGTAGGCGAGCGTGTCCGGAGATTCCTTGTCGCGCAGCCACTCGTAGTCGTCCACGAAGTCGATGCCGTGGTGGGTCCGTGTCACGGGCCGCTTGTCGGCGGAGGGAGGGGTGGCCTGGGTGTGCTCGCTGCTCACCACCCCACCCTATTCGCCCGCTGCCGGACGGCGGCGTGGACGCGGTCGCCGAACGCGGCGAGTTCGGCGGCCGGGTCGACCGCGACCCAGGCACGCCGCCGCCGGCGTTCGGTGACGGGACGGAGGACCCCGGCGCGGCAGAGGTCGTCGGAGACGCGGTCCACCAGGCCCTGGTCGCCGCGCAGGAGCCGGTCGAGCCGGTCCTCGGTGAGCACGGGGTCGGCGGCGAGCGCGCGGCCCACGACGGCGTGCGGACCGTCGGCGCAGACACCGGTTGCCCGATGGTCGGCTGCTTCGTCGAGGAGCAGCGCCGTGAGGGTGGCCTCGTCGCAGACCGTCCCGATCGCGATCGCGACGTCGCGCACCCAGTCGTCGACCCGGCCGTCGCGGAACCGCTCGAGGTGCCAGAAGTACCGGTCGCGGTCGGCGACGAGCGCCGTGGCGATCGGCACCGTCACCGTGCGTGTCAGCCCGCGCCGTCGGAGCACCGCGGCGACGAGGGCCCGACCGATCCGGCCGTTGCCGTCGGTGAACGGGTGGATCGACTCGAACTGCGCGTGCGCGAGGGCCGCCTGTGCGATCGGGTGCAGGTCGTCGCGGTGCAGGAAGTCGAACAGGTCGTCCATCAGCGCGGGGACGAGCTCGGGCGGTGGCGGGACGTACCGCGCGAGCCGCGGGGTGTTCCCGCCGCCGATCCAGTTCTGGACGTCGCGGTAGCGCCCGGCGTACCGGCCGTCCACCGGGTCGTCGCACAGCAGGATCCGGTGGGCGTCGAGGAGCGCGCGCTCGGTGATCGTCCCGCCGTCGGACGACGACACCAGCCGGTCGACCGCACCGCCGGCCCGGACCATCAGCGTGGCGCTGGTGTTCGCGCGGACGCCCACGACGGCCCGTGCGACGTCGTCGAGGTCGGCCGACTCGTCCTCGATGCGGGAGGACGCCACCGCCTCGGTCCGGTCGAGCACGCCCGTGAGGGTCGTCAGACCCGCGCCGTGCTGGTCGTCGAGCTCGCGCAGGGCCGCAGCGGCACGGTCGAGGAGCGCCGCGGTGTCGTCGTCGGGAGCCCAGGTGACCGCGGCGATCGGCGCGGGGATCGACACCCGGACGGTGGTGGTCTGCCGGTCCGCGCGTGGGCCGCGGGTGCCGCTCCGCCACGGCATCGTCGACGTCGTGTGGGTCGGCCAGTGGTGCTCGGTGCGTGACATGGGTCCTCCGGATCGGTCGGGGAGCGCGGTCATCCGACGCTAGAGGGAGCCGGGTGCGGGACGCCATCTTCCGGTATTCCGTATGCATGGTGGGGATGTCGCCGCCGGTCGATACCGTGGGGCCATGAGCAACTCATTCGTCGTCACGAACGCGCACGTGGTCCCGGTCTCCGCCCCCGAGTTCGACGGCGGTGCCGTCGTCGTCGAGGACGGCAGGATCACCGCGATCGGTCCGGACGTCACCCCGCCCGACGGCCTCCCGGTGGTCGACGCAGCCGGTGCCTGGCTCGTACCCGGCTTCGTCGAGTCGCACGGACACGTGGGCATCCACGAAGAGGCCAACGGCGAGGCCGGCAACGACACGAACGAGATGACCGGTCCGAACATGGCCGGCGTCCGGGCGATCGACGCGATCGACATCGACGACGAGGGATTCCGCGACGCCCTGTCCGGCGGCATCACGTCCATCGTCGTCAAGCCCGGCTCCGGCAACCCGATCGGCGGCCAGACCGTCGCCATCAAGACCTGGGGCGGCCGCACGGTCGACGAGCAGCTCATCTCCGACTCGGTGAGCATCAAGAGCGCCCTCGGCGAGAACCCGAAGCGCGTCTACGGCGGCAAGGGCCAGACGCCCTCCACCCGCCTCGGCGTCGCCAAGATCATCCGCGACGCCTTCGTCGAGGCGCAGAACTACCGTGCCGCACGGGACGCCGCCGCGGCGAAGGACGAGCCGTTCGCCCGCGACCTCACGAAGGAGACGCTCGTGCGGGTGCTCGACGGCGAGCTCGCCTGGGACCAGCACACCCACCGGCACGACGACATCGCCACCGCGATCCGGCTGTCGGAGGAGTTCGGCTACCGCCTGGTCGTCAACCACGGCACCGAGGCGCACAAGATCGCCGACGTCCTGGCCGAGAAGGACATCCCGGTCATCTACGGCCCGCTCTTCACGAGCCGTTCGAAGGTCGAGCTCCGTGACCGCGGCATCCCGAACCTCGCGAAGATCGCCGCCGCCGGGGTCCGCGTCGCGATCACGACGGACGCGCCGGTCGTCCCGATCAACATGCTCGTCGACCAGGCCACCGCCGCCGTGAAGGAGGGGCTGCCCCGCCAGACCGCGCTCGAGGCACTCACCACGAACCCGGCCGAGTTCCTCGGCTTCGGCGACCGTGTCGGACGCCTCGCCGAGGGCTACGACGCCGACCTCGTCCTCTGGGACGGTGACCCGCTCGACGCCACCAGCCGCGCGACGCGCGTCTGGATCGAGGGCGTCTCGGTCTTCGAGTGGGCCGACGGCGTGGGCGTCACCACCGAACGCTGGTAGCACGCACCGGGCCGGGAGGCACGGCTCGCGACGTGCGCGCACGTCGCGATCCGCGCCTCCAGGCCATCGCTGACGCGCCCCGCGAGCGACGCGGGCGCCGCGAGCCCCGCGCTCAGACCTCGCGCGCGAGCAGGAAGTCGTTGATCTGCGTCGTCAGCTCCGGGTCGATCGCCCGCGCGTTCCCGTTCACCGACCGGATCGGTGCGGCCTGCCGGACACTGGACACGAGCCACGCCGCATCCGCGGCGTGGAAGTCGTCGAGCGTGACGAGCTCGTACGCGGTCTCGATGCCCTCCTGCTCGGCGAAGCGGAACACGTCCGCCTGCGTCGTGCCGGCGAGGATGCCGATGTCGGTGCGCGGCGTGACGAGCCGGCCCCCCACGGCCAGGATGAGGTTCGCACGCGTGCCCTCGAGCACGTAGCCGTCGGTGGAGACGAACACGGCGTCGTCCGCACCGCGGCGCACCGCCTCACGCAGGGCCGCCATGTTCACCGCGTACGACAGCGTCTTCGCGCCCTGCAGCAGCCACGGCGAGGTCCGCTCGACGTCGTGCCGGTAGCCGCGGTCGAGCGTGACGACGGAGATCCCCTCGGTGCGGGCCTCGGTCGAGTCGCCGGACGGCGCCGCGTAGACCCAGCCGGTCGGGCGGCCGAGGCCCTCGACGCCGCGGGTGAGGACGGTCTTCGCGAAGGCCTCGCGGACGGGGTCGAGCCGGGCGCACACGGCTTCGATCGCCTGCCGCCACGCGTCGAGGTCGGGGGTGGGCAGGTCGAGCATCGCTGCTGACCGGGCGAACCGGGCGAGGTGCGCCTCGAGCGCCTGCGGACGACCGTCGATCACGGTGATGGTCTCGAAGACGCCGTCGCCGCGGATGACGCCGAGGTCCTGCACCTGGAGGTGCTCCTCGAGCGGCTTCGCCCACGTGAAGGCGTCCGCCTCGGGGTCGTGCGGCGCAGCGTCGCGCGAGGGCTGGTTCAGGACGGCGAGGACGGTTTCGGTCATGCACCCATCCAACCGCAGCTAACCCGCGTCGGGCAGTGCGCCCAGGAGCTTCCACACCGCGGGGGTCAGCTCGGGGTGCTGCAGCGCGATGCGGCGGAGGCGGTGGTACTCCTCACCCAGGCGCGTGCCCTGCCCGGACGCCGGGTGCATCGACCACTGTGCGCTCCGCTTGCCGATCGCCGCGTCGAGCTCGACGGCGTCCGCCCGGAGGATGAGCACGACCTGCTCGTCGACGGTGGGGAGCGTCGGCATGAACTCCCACGGGTCCTCGCCCTGGCGACTCCGGTGCTCGACGATCATCGAGATCTCCTCGGCGGCCTCGGCGCGCAGCACTTCGAGGCTGCGCCCGGTCCTGCGGGGCTCAGCCATGGTGCCCCCGCAGCACGCCTGCCATGCAAAAAGCCTACGCCAGAACTTCCGCCAGACTTGACGCGTGACCCCTCGCGACGAGAGCAAGTCCCAGCACCCGGCAGTGGTCGTCGTCTACCTCATCAGCGGCGACGGGAGCGTCGGCGACGGTCCGCACGTGCTGCTCGGCGAGAAGCGGCGCGGGCTCGGCACCGGCCGGCTGGTCGGGCCCGGCGGCAAGCGCGAGCCGGGGGAGTCCGCGGTCGAGACCGCGGTTCGCGAGGTGCGTGAAGAGGTCGGCCTGCGCATCGACGCGGCCGACCTGGAGGCGCGTGGCACGTTGGACTACCGGTTCCCGTACCGCCCGTCCTGGTCCCAGGTCTCGGACGTCTTCGTCTGCCGCCGCTGGCAGGGCAGCCCGTCGGGCAGCGACGAGCTGGAGCCGCGGTGGATCCCGGTCGATGCCGTCCCGTACGACGCGATGTGGGACGACGCGAAGTACTGGCTGCCGGGGGTGCTCGCCGGGGGTTCGGTGCGGGCGCGGTTCACGTTCGCCGAGGACGACGCCACCGTGTCCGGCTACACCGGCACCGGGGTGGAGGTCCCGTCCGCCGATCTCGACTGAGTCTCGCCGAGCACGACCGCGCGGGCGTGCTGCGCGACGTCAGCGGGTGTGCGTGCGGGTGCTGCCGGTGCGGGCCTCTTCGACGGCGGCGATGACCTCGGCGTCGCCGCTCCGGCCGCCGAGCGGACGCACGAAGAAGTCGATGATGCCGAAGACGATCGCACCGATCACCGCGAACATCGCCCAGCCGACGAACAACCCGGCGACGTTCCGGCCGTCCGCGGGGGCGAGCAGGACGCTCGCGGCGTAGAACCCGACCGCCAGCACGAGGAACACGACGACGACGGTGACGAGGACGCGGTGCCAGGCGATGCGGGGGTTCATCCCCCCAGGATACGCGCCGGCGGTCGCCTGCTCGGCCGGGCAGGTCGGACGTATGCGTGTGCATGGTGCGACGTCCCACGCGTCGATCGACTCGTGTTGTGTCGGAGCATGCGCCCGCAATCGGTGCGTGTGCATCGTGCGACATCCCACGTGTCGATCGACTCGTGCTTCGTCGCAACGTGCACACGCATCCGGACGCCCGGCTCCGGGCGCAGCGCCTACTGGCCCGCGTGCCGGCCGTGCGGACGGTCACCGTCGGACCGTGCGCCCGCGTCGGAGCCGGCTGAGGCCCTGGGCGCATCCGACCGTGGGGCGGGACGGGTGCGTGGGCCGGTGCCGGCGCCTCCAGGCCGACCGGACGGACCGGACCGGTCTCCGCTCCGCACCACGGGGATGCGGCCGGTGGGGGTGGTCTCGGTCTCGAGCCCGTCGCGGCCCCCGGTGAAGACGTCGCCGCCGACGCGGGCGTCCTCCCAGTCGTCGTCGCGGAGGACGCTGAGCGTTCCGGTCTCGGTCGAGGTGAGGCCGTGGCGCTCGAGCTCGGCGTCACGCTGCTCGCCGAGGAACTCGCGGTTCGCGGTCTGGGCGTCCTGGAACATCGTCGTGCGACCGGTGACGATCGCCCGGATGCGCCGACGCTCCCACCACATCTTCCCGAAGAACATCAGGACGAGTCCGGCGGCGGCGTAGCAGGCCATCGTGATGAGCCCGCGAGCCGGACCCGGGCCGACGCCGTAGATCTGGTGCTTGATCATGTCGACCATGCTCGAACCGACGACGACGTGGTTGAGCCACGCGAACGGCTCCGGCATGAACCACTTCGGGTAGGCGCCGCCGGAGGACGGCATCGACAGGAACACGAAGCAGATCATCGCGGGGGCGGCGATGAACCGGCCGACGAAGTAGCTCAGGCCGTTGACCGCGAGGCCGATCGCGACGATCCAGCCCCACGCGATGAGGACGAGTTCGATCCAGTGCCCGTGGATCGCACCGAGGACCGGGCCGGCCAGCGTGTTCGTGATGAGGGAGATCACGAGGCCACCGACGACGATGACCGCCATCCGGGTGCGGTGCCGGAGCGGGCCACCCATGATGCCGATGAACATCGCGACCATGTAGCCGCCGATGCACCACGCGAGCATGACGTACATGGCGACGGTGCCGTACTCGTCCCAGGCGGGGAGCGGAGCGAGTTCGGTGATCGTCGGGGCGGCGACCCCGATGCCGGTGAGCACGGTGCTCAGCGTCGCCGGAACGAGCGAGGCGACCTGGAACTGGTGTGCGCTCGCCTTGAACAGCTCGTTCGTGCTCGGGTCGTACGCCACCGCCATCGTGCCGGCGAGCACGTCGCGCTTCGCCTGGGCGAGGGAGTCGTAGACGTGGAAGACGTACTCGCCGGGGAGTGCCTTCTGGACGGCGGCGACGAGGGTCGGGTCGGAGCCCACCAGCGCGATCGGCACGTCGTGCGGGTGCGGCGAGTGGAACGCGAAGACGTAGCAGAGGCAGAAGCCGACGATGAAGAACAGCGGCATCCAGAGCTGCAGGCCGATGAGCTGCAGGGACGGGTGGAGCGTGCCGTACCACTGGCGGTACCGGCTGATGCGCTGCGGCTGCGGGACGGGAGCCTGCCGGGTGCGGGCTCCGGCACCGCCCCGGTTCGGGCGGGTACCGGCGACCGGCGCTCCCCGTCGGGGCCGCGAACCGCCTCGGGTCGAGGGGCGCGTGCTGCGGGGCTTCGGAGCGGAGTTCTGCCGCGGCCCCCCGTCACGATCCGGGAGGTCGTTGTTCCTGGGGACGTCGTTCCGCGGCGTGCTCACTCGGCAGTGCGCTCCTGTTCTGGGTCGGACGGCCAGGATACGCCCGGCACCTCGCCGCCCGCCGGGCGCGGCCCGCCGGACACGGCCCGCCGGGCGCGGCCCGCCGGGCGCCGCGTCCCGCCCGCCCGCTCAGGACCGGCTGCGCCCGCCCGCGCGGTCAGGACCGGCTGCGCCCGCCCGCGCGGTCAGGACCGGCTGCGCGACGCCTGAGCCGAGTCCATCGCGAGCTCCTCGGCGTCGAGCGTCACGAGCACACGCCGCATGACCTCCTCGTCGAGGTTCCCCTTCTCGCGCTCCTCGAGGACGATCTCGCGCCGACGGTCGAGCAGCTCGCGCCGGATGTCCTGGATCTGCGCCCCGCGGAGCCGGACGGGGGCGTTGCGCTCCTCGTCCTCCTCTTCCTCGGCGTCGCGCCGGAAGGTCTCGGCCTGCCGCTCGAGCCGGGCCTTGAGCCGGTTCACGACGGCGTTCACGGCCTCGTCACCGAGCTGCGCGGCCCAGTCGGGCCGGCGCTTCTCGAGCAGGGCGATCGCCGCCTCGGTGGTGCGCTGGTTGAGCCGCATCTCGCTGCGGACGTCCTCGTCGTCCTCGTCCGGGTCCTGCACCTTGAGCGCCCGGATGACGAACGGCAGGGTGAGCCCCTGCAGCAGGAGCGTGCCGACGGTGACGATGAACGCGATGACGAAGATGGTGTCCTGCGCGGGGATCTCCGTCGGGCTCGCCACCACGGACACGGCGGCGGCCAGGGTGACCACGCCACGCATCCCGGTCCACGAGATGACGGTGAGCTCGCGCCAGTTGAGCTTCGGCTCGGCGGTGCCGCGCAGCCAGCGGAGCGACGGGTGGCCCCGTGAGAGCTTGATCCGCAGGGGTCGGAGCCAGCGCCCGTTGATCCGGTTCCGGATGTACGACTCGAAGACGAAGGCGGGCCGGACCAGGATGACGACGACGAGCACCACGCCCGCGGCGGTCAGCGTCTGGGTGAGGCTGCGCTCGCTGACGACGAGGTCGTGCACCACGGTCTTGAGCTGCAGGCCGATGAGCGCGAAGACGAAGCCCTCGAGGATGACGTCGATGCTCGTCCACAGCGGGCGCTCCTGCAGGCGCGTCGCGTAGCCCTCCTTCGGCGAGTTGTAGCCGATGTAGAGGCCGGCGGTGACGACCGCGATGACGCCGGAGCCGGAGAGGTGCTCGGCCAGGATGTACGCGACGAACGGCAGCAGGATGCTCATGATCGTCTCGACCACGGGGTCGTTGATGCGCATCCGGATCCAGTGCACCAGGACGCCGAGCACCCCGCCGACCACGAGGCCGACGCCGATCGCGAGGCCGAAGATCCCGAGGTCCTGCCAGATCGTCAGCGAGGTCCCCGCGATGATCAGGGTGAACACCCGCACCAGGGTCAGTGACGCGGCGTCGTTGATGAGGCTCTCGCCGGACAGGACCGTCATCACGCGGCGGGGGAGCCCGAGCTTCCGGCCGATCGCGGCGGCGGACACGGCGTCCGGCGGGGCGACGATCGCGCCGAGCAGGATCGCCGCCGGCAGGGTCATGTCCGGGATGAGGAAGTACGCCACGGCTCCGACCACGAGGGCGGTGACGATGACCAGGAAGATGCCGAGTCGTCGGATCTGCTTGATCGACCCGCGGAAACTCTGCCACGACACGTCGAGCGCCGCCGAGTAGAGCAACGGCGGCAGGATCACGGTGAGGATGACCTCGGAGTCGATCTCCATCGGCGGCAGTCCGGGCAGGAACGACGCCGCCAGGGCGACCGCCGTGACGAGCAGCGGTGCGGGCAGACCCCAAGCCCGCGCGAACCCGGTCACCGTCAGCGATCCGACCAGGAGGATGAGGAGCTCGACGGTGTCCATGACCTCCATTCTCCCAGAGGCATGGGTCGGTTTCTGTACGGTCGTGCAGCGCGGGTGAACACGAGGTTGCGAACAGGGTTTGCCCTCCGGCGGTCTGATGGGGAACACTTGCCCGCGGTGGACATCACACTCATAGTCGTCCTGGTCATCGCGTTGGCCCTCTTCTTCGACTTCACAAACGGTTTTCACGACACCGCCAACGCGATGGCGACACCGATCGCCACGGGTGCGATGAAGCCCAAGGTGGCCGTCACGGTCGCCGCGGTGCTCAACCTCGTCGGCGCGTTCCTCAGTACCGCGGTGGCGACGTCGATCTCGCACGGCCTCATCAACGAGGGCCCGGGCGGGGTGGCGATCAGCCCGGAGATGATCTTCGCGGGGCTCATCGGTGCGGTCGTCTGGAACATGATCACGTGGCTGCGCGGGCTGCCGTCGTCGTCGTCGCACGCCCTCTTCGGCGGGCTCATCGGGGCGGCCATCGTCGGTGCCGGGTTCAACGCGGTGAACTACGCGGCGCTCCTCACCGTGGTGATCATCCCGGCGTTCCTCTCGCCGGTGATCGCCGCGCTGGTGTCCTTCCTCTCGACGCGCATCGCGTACCGGATCACCCGGCGTCCGGTGTTCCCGAACGAACGCGGCGGCTTCCGTTTCGGTCAGATCTTCACGAGCTCGATGGTGTCGCTCGCGCACGGCACGAACGACGCCCAGAAGACGATGGGCGTCATCACGCTGACTCTCATCGCGTCCGGAGCGCAGTCGTCGAACCAGGGCGTGCAGTTCTGGGTCATCGTCGCGTGCGCCCTGGCCATCGCCCTCGGCACGTACACCGGCGGCTGGCGCATCATCCGGACGCTCGGCTCGGGCCTCACCGAGATCCGCGCGACCCAGGGCTTCGCGGCCGAGGCGTCCACCGCGGCCACCATCCTGGCGTCGAGCCACCTCGGCTTCGCCCTCTCCACCACCCAGGTGTCGTCCGGCTCGATCATCGGCGCGGGCCTCGGCCGTCGCGGCTCGAAGATCCAGTGGTCGACGGCGGGCAAGATCGTCATCGCCTGGTTCATCACGCTGCCGGCCGCGGCCGCGGTCGGTGCGGTCGCGTCCGGCATCGCACGCTTCGGCGTGGCCGGGCTCGTCATCGACGCGGTCGTCGGCGCCGCGGTCATCCTCGGCCTGTACCTCTGGTCGCTCCGGAAGCCGCACGAGCAGGCGGCCGCGATCGAGGTCGACGTCGCAGCGAACGCGGTGCTCACCCGCAAGGAGCTCCGCGACCTGCAGCGCAAGAAGCGCGCCGAGAACGTCGCGGCACGCCGCGCCGAGCTGAGCCGCGAGCGCACACTCCGCCGGATGGCCGGACGCAAGGGAGGCCGTCGCTGATGGGCATCGACTGGTTCGCATTCTTGACGGTGGCGATCGTGTCGCTCGTCGGCGCCTGCTTCGTCGTCGCCGTCTACTCCGTCGGCCTGCGCTTCTGGAGCGCCGCCGACACCCGCGCCGGCAAGTACACCGTGCGTGAGGACGGCACCGTCGGTCCGGCCACCGCCGGGTTCCCGCTGCCCGGCTCGACGCCGCCGGGCGTCCGCCTCTTCCGCGCGCTGGCGGTCGTCTGCTTCGCGGTCTGCGCAGCAGCCGTCCTCTACGGGATCTACCTGATCGTCCCGCAGTTCCACTGACGCCGGTCGCGTGACGCGACCATCCGTCGGCCTGGAGGCGCGGAGCCAGCTGGCACCGCGCCTCCAGGCCGTCTGCTGGCCGGGTCGGGAGCCGCGTCGAGGGCGCAGCAACCGTCGCGTCCGGCGCGCCCACCCGACGGTTCCCGCTCACTCGACGACGCGCGCTGCGGACCCGGCGTCCGACCGGCCGGACGGGCTAGCCTCGTGGGCGTGACCGGCAACGAAGCAGCACAGAATCCCGGGTCAGCGACGACCCGCACCGAGACCGACTCCCTGGGATCGCGGGAGGTCCCAGCCGACGCGTACTGGGGGATCAACACCCTGCGGGCACGCGAGAACTTCCCGATCACGTCGGTACCGATCGCGGTGTACCCGGACCTCATCGAGGCCCTCGCCACCGTGAAGCAGGCCGCCGCCCGGGCGAACAAGGCGATCGGGGTGCTCGACGCCGAGCGCGCTGACGCCATCGACCGCGCCGCGCAGGAGGTCCGCGACGGTGCCCTCCGCGACCAGTTCGTCGTCGACGTGGTGCAGGGCGGCGCGGGCACGAGCACGAACATGAACACGAACGAGGTCCTGGCGAACCGGGCGCTCGAGCTCCTCGGCCGCGAGAAGGGCGACTACGGGTACCTGCACCCGATCGACCACGTGAACCGCAGCCAGTCGACCAACGACACGTACCCGACGAGCGTGAAGCTCGCGATGATCCTCGGCACGAAGCGCCTGGTCGAGCAGCTCGAGCTCCTGTCCGGGGCGTTCGCGGAGCGGGGCCGGGCGTTCCAGGACGTCCTCAAGGTCGGGCGGACGCAGCTGCAGGACGCGGTGCCGATGACGCTCGGGCAGGAGTTCACCGGGTTCGCGCACACCATCCAGGAGGACGTCCTCCTGCTCCGCACGGTGATGCCGCTGCTGGCGGAGACGAACCTCGGCGCGACGGCGATCGGTACCGGCATCACGGCCGATCCGCAGTACCGAGACGAGGTCCGGCGGCAGTTGCAGGTCGCGAGCGGCCTCGACATCGTCACGGCACCGGATCTCATCGAGGCCACGAGCGACGCCGGCTCCTTCATGACGCTGTCCGGCACGGTGAAGCGCAGCGCGGCGAAGCTCTCGAAGATCTGCAACGACCTGCGACTGCTCGCGTCCGGGCCGCAGGCGGGCCTCGGCGAGATCACGCTGCCCGCACGCCAGGCGGGGTCCTCGATCATGCCCGGCAAGGTGAACCCGGTGATCCCCGAGGTCGTGAACCAGATCGCGTTCGCGGTCGCCGGCGCGGACACCACGGTGACGATGGCGGCGGAGGGCGGGCAGCTCCAGCTCAATGCCTTCGAGCCGATCATCGCGCACTCGATCCTGCAGTCGCTGCAGTGGATGGCCCGCGGGTGCGCGACCCTCCGCGAACACTGTGTCGTCGGCATCGAGGCGAACCTTGCGAAGCTCGCGGCGCAGGTCGACACCAACGTCGGGGTCGTGACGGCACTGACGCCGTACATCGGCTACGCGGCGGCGGCGTCGATCGCGCACACGGCGCTGACGACCTCGACGCCGATCGCGACGCTCGTCACCGCGGCGGGGCTGATGGAGGAGGACCAGGTGCAGCGGGTGCTGAGCCCGGCGCGGCTGTCGGGCATCGAGCTCGCGACGGGGGCGATCCCGGTGGTCACCGAGGAGATGCTCGACGAGGCTGCCGGGCGGCCTCCGCGGCAGTAGGAGGCGTGTCCTGGCCCGGCCGCGGGCCGCGGGCCCCGGGCCAGGCCGCGGGCTCCGGCCCGGCCCCGGCCCCGGCCGCGGGCTCAGGGCATCGGGGGTTCGCCGACGCGCACCTGCTGGGACAGCTCGCGCAGGTGCTCGGCCGTCGGCGACCGGGGTTCGCCGGCCGCCGCTTCGTCCGCGGCCCGCTCCGCCGCAGCCACACGGACGTGGTGTGCGGCGGCGATGTCCTGGTCCCGCCACCGGGCGAGCGTGAAGTTCCGCGTGACGTCCCGCAGCGGGAGCCGGATCGACTCGTCCGCCTCGATGCCCGCGAGGAGCTGCCGCATCCGGATCACCTCGGAGTCGAGCTCACCGCCGACGACGAGCACGAAGTTCGAGATGTACAGGTAGACGAGCAGCAGGATCGCGCCGCCGAGCCACCCGTACGCCTTGTTCCCGCCGCCGATGGTCTCGACGTAGAGCGCGAACCCGAAGGTCGCCATCGCCCAGGTCACGATCGCGAACCCGGCACCCGCGGACACCCAGCGGAGCTGCGGCGTCTTCACGTTCGGCGTCGCGTAGTACAGGACGGCGACCATCACCACGAGGTCGACCGCGAGCACCGGCCACTTCGCGACGTTCCAGACGTCGTCGATCCAGGGCGCCCAGCCCATCTGCCGGATGACCGCGGCGGAGATGGTGGGGGTGCCGAGCAGGATGACGATCGCGATCGCGCCGCCGACCATGACGAGCAGCGTGACGAGGAGCATCATGCTGCGGAACTTCCAGATCCGGCGCCCCTCCTCGACCTCGTAGGCGGTGTTCATCGCGCGACCGAACGCGGTGGCGTAGCCGGACAGCGACCACAGCGTCAGCACGACACCGATCGTGAACCCGAGCCACGGGTTGTCGAGGGTCAGCAGCTGCCGGAGCGGCCCCTCCAGGTGCGACGCGGTCTCGGGACGCACGATGAACCCGAGCACCTCGATGATGTCGGACAGGCTGTCGCCCCGCCGGTCGACGATCGACAGCGCGGACACGACGGCGAGCGCGGTGGGGAACACCGTGAGGAGCGCGAAGAAGGTCAGGGACGCGGCCGCGTCGACAACGCGGTGCCGGATCACGGAGTGGTAGGTGCGCCGGACGACGGCGCGGACTCCCGTCCGCTGGAGGTCGCGAGATGCGCTGTCCGGCATGTGTCGTACGGTACCGGACCGGTGACGGCCTGGAGGCGCGTGGCGGGCCCGCCCCGCGCCTCCCGTCCGCCGTCCGGTCGCGTCCGGCGCCCGCTGCCGAGTCTCGGGCTGAGCGACAGGTCACGCGCGCCGCGGCCCGAGAACTGTCGCTGGGTCCGAGACTCGGTGCCGCAGGCCCGAGACTCGGTGCCGCCGCCCGAGACTCGGGGTCAGTTGGCGTGGGGGTGGCGGGCGTCGTAGCGGCGGAAGGACGGCACGAGGCGGAGGAGCAGCGCGACGAGGGCGATGATCAGCACCCCGCCGATGATCGGCGGGTACGCGATGCCCGCGGCGACCACCAGGCCCGCGTAGAGGTCGCCGAGCCGCGGCCCACCGGTGACCACCACGATGAAGATCCCCTGCAGCCGCCCGCGCATCCCGTCCGGGGACGCCGCCTGCAGGATCGTGTTCCGGAACACCGAGCTGACGTTGTCGGCACCCCCGGCGGCGGCGAGGAACAGCGCGGCGAGCCCGAGCGCGGGCAGGATGCCGACGGAGAACGACTCCCCGGAGCGCCCACCGAGCAGGTTCGCCACCGCGATGACGACGCCGAACCCGGCGATCGCGGCGCCGTACGCGGTGATGGCCCAGCCGACGGCCTCACCCTGCCGGCGGACGTGCCCGAGTGGTCCGGAGAACACGCTCGAGAGCAGGGCGCCGATCGCGTACGCGGCGGTGAGCGCCCCGACCGTGACGGCCCCGCCGCCGATCACGAGCGCGCCGATCGCTGGGAACAGCACACGCGGCTGCCCGAACGTCATCGCGATGATGTCGAGCACGAACGTCATCGTGATGTTGCGCGACTTCCGGAGGAACCTCGCCCCCTCGATCAGCGAGCCGAGCCCGGGCCGGAGGGCACCGTGCTCCGCCGCCATCCTCGGCAGCGTGAAGACCCCGAGGAACACGCAGGTGAAGAGGACCACGTCGATCGTGTAGGTCGGCGCGAACCCGACGGTCGCGATGAGGACACCGGCGACCGCTGGACCGACGGTGACCTGGAAGCCGGACGCGATCCCGCCGAGGGCGCTCGCCGCGGGGAGCAGGTCCGTGCCGACGAGACGCGGCACGATCGCCGAGCGGGAGGCGTTGCTGACGGTCGCGGCGACCGCGTTCACCGTCGCGAGCACGTAGAGGAGCACGACGCTGTGCAGCCCGAGCCACGAGTGCGTGGCGATCAGGGCCACCGCGACCCACGCGATGATCGACGACACCAGCGCGACGGTGCGCCGGTCGAAGGCGTCCGCGAGCATCCCGCCGTACAGGCCGGCCACGACCATCGGGAGCAGGGCGATGACGCCGACGAGTGCCACCGCGAAGGTCGAGTGGGTGATCTCGTACACCTCGAGGCCGACGGCCACGGTGGTCATCTGCGTGCCGATGCCGGCGATGGCGGTGCCGGCCCAGAGCCGGGCGAAGGCGGGGGAGCGACGAAGGGGGGTGAGGTCCGCGAGCAGCCGCCGTGGGCGCTCGTCGGTGGGAGTGGGTGATGTCACGGTGGAACCATTCTGGGGCCTCGGCGTCCGCTGCGCTCCTGGTGCGCGTCGGATGTGCGCTCTCTGGTTGACTGGCTGGCATGACTGACCTGAACAGCAAGCCCGAGTTCGACGCACCCGAGGGTCCTGCCCCCACCGAGCTCGTCATCACCGACATCGTGGAGGGCTCCGGCGACGTCGCCAGCGCCGGCTCGACCGTCAAGGTGCACTACGCCGGCGTCGAGTACGAGACGGGCGAGGAGTTCGACAGCTCCTGGAACCGCGGCGAGCCGATCGACTTCCCGCTCGCGGCCCTGGTGCGCGGTTGGCAGGAGGGCATCCCCGGCATGAAGGTCGGCGGGCGCCGCAAGCTCGTCGTCCCGCCGGAGCTCGCCTACGGCCCGGCCGGCGGCGGCCACTTCCTCTCCGGCAAGACCCTGATCTTCGTGATCGACCTGCTCGGGGTCCGCTGATGCAGGTCGGTGCCCCGACGATCGAGCTGAACGACGGCCACCGCTTCCCGGAGCTCGGCCTCGGTACCTACGGCCTGAACGGCGACGAGGGTGCAGCAGCCGTCGGCACCGCGATCGCCGGCGGCTACCGGCTCCTCGACACCGCGCTCAACTACGGCAACGAGGACGCCGTCGGCAGGGCGGTCCGCGAGTCCGAGGTGGCGCGTGAGGACCTCGTCGTCACGTCGAAGCTCCCGGGTCGGCACCACGGCTACGACGAGGCGCACCGATCGATCGACGAGACGCTCGGCAACCTCGGGCTCGACCACGTCGACCTGTACCTGATCCACTGGCCGAACCCGTCGGTGGGCAAGTTCGTCGAGACGTGGAAGGCGTTCGTCGACCTGCGCGACAGCGGCAAGGTCCGCTCGATCGGCGTCTCGAACTTCACGCCCGAGCACCTCAGCCGGATCGTCGACGCCACCGGGGTCGCACCCGCCGTCAACCAGGTGGAGCTGCACCCGTACTTCCCGCAGGCGGAACTGCGGAAGGTGCACCAGGAACTCGGCATCGTGACCGAGAGCTGGAGCCCGCTCGGGACGGGGTCGGACCTGCTCACCGCACAGCCGATCCTCGACGCGGCGGGCGCCCACGGCGTGACCCCCGGACAGGTCGTGCTGCGGTGGCACGTGCAGATCGGCGCCGTCCCGGTGCCGAAGTCGGGCGACGCCGGACGGCAGCGCGAGAACCTCGACGTGTTCGGCTTCGAGCTGACCGACGACGAGGTCGCTGCGATCACCGCGCTCGAGCGCGGACGGCTCTGGGACGCCGACCCGGACACCCACGAAGAGATGTGACGGGCTCCGCTGCGCAGGCCGGTCGGTGAGCCCGTCCGTCCTGCGCAGCGGTGCGGTCCCGACGCTCGGCGGGACTACACTGGACACCCCTCTTTCCCGAAGGGTTGTGTGTGTCCGAACCGACCGAGATCGACCGCGAGCGTGGCTACGTCGACGGGCTCTTCGCCCGTCTCGACGAACTGACCGCCGAGGCCGAACAACGACTCACCGAGACCCGTCGCCAGGCCGTCGGCGGGAACCACCAGAGCCGCAGCGAGCGTGACGCGTTCGCCCGGCTCTACGAGGACACCATCGCAACGCTGGACCGCGTCGGCGACCGGCTGGTGTTCGGCCGCCTCGAGGTCTCCGAGCCGGACTCCGACGAGGACACCTTCCGCTACATCGGCCGTGTGGGCCTGCGGGACGCCGACCACCGCCCACTGCTGCTCGACTGGCGCGTTCCCGGTGCGAGCGCCTTCTACCAGGCCACTGCGGCGCACCCGATGGGCATGCGCGCCCGTCGGCACCTGACGCTCGAGGGCCGCCACGTCGTCGGCATCGAGGACGAGGTCTTCGACGCCAGCCTCTACGACGACGAGCGCACGCACCTGCAGGGCGAGGGGGCGCTCCTCGCGGCCGTCACCGCCGAGCGGACCGGGCGGATGACCGACATCGTCGCCACGATCCAGGGCGAGCAGGACCGCATCATCCGCTCCCCGCTCGAGGGCGTCCTCATCGTGCAGGGCGGCCCCGGCACCGGCAAGACCGCCGTCGCGCTGCACCGCGCCGCGTACCTGCTGTACTCCTACCGCGAGCGGCTCCGGGGCTCCGGCGTGCTCATGGTCGGCCCATCGCCCGCGTTCCTCACGTACATCGAGCAGGTGCTGCCGTCGCTCGGTGAGACGGGCGTCGTGATGGCCTCCCTCGGGTCGCTCTACCCGGGTGTGCACGCGACGAAGCACGACCGGCGGGACGTCGCCGCGGTGAAGGGCTCCGCCGAGATGGCCGCGCTCCTGCGCCGCGCCGTGAAGTCCCGCCAGGTCGTCCCGACCGAGTCCGTCACGCTCGACGTCGAGGGCGAGCGCCTCGTCGTGCCGCCGGCGCTCGTCGCCGACGCGATGAAGCGGGCGCAGGACCGCGGCAAGCCGCACAACGCGGCCCGGGTCACGTTCAACAAGATCGCCCTCGACTCGATGGTGCGTCTGCTCGCGGACCAGCTGCGGGAGCGCGGGACCGCCGTCGACGAGGCGGACGAGAAGGTCCTGCGTGAGGACATCCGGTCCTCCTACGACGCCCGCGTGCTCCTCAACACCGCGTGGCTGCCGCTGCCGCCGGAGAAGTTCCTCGAGGACCTCTTCGCCCGGCCGAACTGGCTCGCCTCGCTCACCCCGCACTGGACCCCGGAGCGCCGGGCCCTGCTCGAGCGTCCGCGCGGCGCCGGCTTCACGGTCGAGGACGTCCCGCTCCTCGACGAGGCCGCAGAACTGCTCGGCCCGTTCGACCCCACCGGCGGTGCGGCGAAGCGCGCGGCCAAGGCCAGTCGGAACCGCGACATCGAGAACGCCCGGCAGGCCATCGAGAACATGGGCGTCGAGGGCATCGTCACCGCGGAACAGGTCGCCGGGTCCTTCGCCGAGGGCGGCGACGCCCGCACCACCGCCGAGCGTGCCGCCGAGGACCGCGAGTGGACCTACGGGCACATCGTCGTCGACGAGGCTCAGGAGCTCTCGCCGATGCAGTGGCGGGTCCTCGCGCGGCGCAACCCGCTCCGCTCGTTCACGATCGTCGGGGACATGGCGCAGGGGTCCTCGCCCGGGGCCGCCCGCACCTGGGACGACGTCATCGGCGCGCTCGCCCGTCGCCGTCGGGGTCGCGCCCCCGAGGTGCCGATCGCGCACCGCGTCGAGGAGCTCACGGTGAACTACCGCACCCCGCGGTCCATCGTCGAGGCTGCGGGGGAGTTCGCGGACGCCGCCGGACTCGCCGTCACCCGGACCGAGGCCGTCCGCGACGGCGACCCGGTCGGGCGCGTGCGGGTGGACCGTGCCGACGTGCTCGACACCGTCGCCCGTGTGGTGGACAGCGAGCGCGACCGGATCGGCAGCGGCACCATCGGTGTCATCGTCCCCGAGGCCGACGTCGACGCCGTCCGGCAGCGGCTCGCCCGGACCGAGGCCGACGTCCGTTCCCTCGGCTCGCCGCGACCCGGCTCCGTCACGGTGCTGACCGGCGCGGACGCGAAGGGTCTCGAGTTCGACGGCGTGCTGCTCGTCGACCCGGAGCGGGTCGGCGCGGACGCCGCGCGGGCGGCGGCGGCCGTGTACGTCGCGATGACGCGGCCGACGCGTCGGCTGACCGTCATCGACGTGGCCTGATCCGTCCGGGCCGGGAGGCGCGTGGCGGGCCCGCCACGCGCCTCCCGGCCCGACCTGGTCGCGTCTGCGGCCGCCCGCGTCGCGTCTGCGGCCGACCGTCGGTTTCGCGAAGGCGACAGTCGGGCGCCACTTCGTCCGGACCGCCGCGCGAAAGCGACAGGTTGCTGCGGTCTCACGCGCCGATCTGTCGCTTTCGTGCCGAGGCGTGGACGGTGGTCGCCGAGGCATGGACGGCGGTCGGCGGTCGGCGGGACCGGCGCCGCGTCAGACCTGGTCGCCCTCGTCGCGCACCCGGGCGACCAACCGGGCCCACGGGCCCTCGAGGCTGCTGCCCGGGATCGTCACCGTCGTGCGCTCCACGGTGATCGTCCACGTGAAGTCGTCGCGCACCGCTGGGTTCGGAGTGGGCGGGGCGCCCTGGGGCAGGGCATCGACGAGGTCGGACCAGCCGGCCGGATCGTCGCACGAGTCGGTGTCGACGCGCCAGCCCCGCGTGGTGCCGGCGAAGCCCCCGGTGCGGCGGACGTCGATGTGCATGCCACCGACGGTACGCCGCGGGCCCGGCGCCGTCGAGCGACCGGTGCCGTCGAGCACGTCGGCGGGGTCAGCTGAGCACGCCGACCGTCCGCCAGGCGGTCTGCACCGCGGCCTGCTCGGTCGAACCCTGGCCGAACCGGGCGCCGGCGGCGTCGACCGTCACCCGTGCGAACCCGGCGAAGTCGATCGAGGCCGTGACGGCGTCCGAGGTGAGGGCGTCCCACCAGACGGCACCCGCCCCCTCCCAGGCGTTGCCCCCGATCGCGGTGGCCGCGAGGTGGAAGGCGTGGTTCGGGATGCCCGAGTTCGTGTGCACCCCGCCGTCGTCCTCGGTCGTGTCGACGTACCCGGCCATCGTCGCGGGCTGCGGGTCCTTGCCGAGCACCGGATCGTCGTAGGCCGTTCCCGGCGCCTTCATGGACCGGAGTGCGACCCCGTGCACCGCGGCGGTGAAGAGCCCCTCGCCGATGAGCCACGAGGCCTGCTCGGCGCTCTGGCGGCGTGCGTACTGGGCGACGAGGGAGCCGAACACGTCACTGATCGACTCGTTGAGCGCCCCGGACTGCCCCTGGTACGTCAGGTCTGCCGTGTACTGGGTGACGCCGTGCGCCAGTTCGTGTCCGATCACGTCGACGGCGATCGTGAAGCGGTTGAAGACCTCGCCGTCCCCGTCGCCGAACACCATCCGGCTGCCGTCCCAGTAGGCGTTGTCGTAGTCCTGTCCGTAGTGGACCGTGGCGTCGAGGGGCAGTCCGGCGCCGTCGATCGACACGCGGCCGAACACCTCGAGCCAGAACGCGTGGGTGTCGCCGAGGCCGCTGTACGCCTCGTCCACCGCGGCGTCGCCGGACTCCGGGTCGCCCTCGTGCCGGACGGCCGTGCCCGGCAGGGTGGTGGACCCGTGCGCGTCGGAGATGGTCCGCTGCGGGGAGCGGTTCGCCGTCCCGCTGACGCCCCGGGGCCGGACGCGGTGATCGTGCTTCGGCTGCTGCACGGTGGCGAGTGCCGCGAGGGCCGTCCGGGCACCTTCGGCCGCACGGGGGAACGCGTCGGCGTCGGCGACGGCGCGGAGGAGGTAGGGCGGGACGACGGAGCGGAGGCGGCCGGTCGGGGTCATGCCGTCATGCAACCACCGGGCACCGACAGCGCGGTCACCGCGGCCCCGGGTCAGTCCCGTTTGCGGTTCTCGACGAGACCGAGGGCGTAGGACTCCCACCACTGCCCGGCCGCGGGGCCGCCGTTGCAGGTGCCGTCGCTCAGCCCGGGCGTCTTCACCCAGAGCAGGGCGTCGAGCCGGGTGGAACCCTGGGTGACGCGCGGGGTCTGCCCGAGGCCGGCGCCGTCCGGGTTGCACCACGTGCCGCGCCAGCCCTGGCCGTTGCGCGAGACGTCGATGACGAAGTGCGGGTCGCCGCCGATCGCGTCCGCGAGCTCGTCGGCGTAGGCGCGCTCCTGGTCGACCCGGTAGAAGTTCGACACGTTCGTGAAGAACCCCTGCGTCCGGTCCACCCCGGCCTCGCGCAACCACTTCGCCATCGTCGCGGTCGGCACGCGGTTCTCGTTGCCGCCGTCGAGGTAGACGGTGAGCCCGTGGCCGGTCAGTTCGCCCACGGCTTTCCGGAGCAGCGGGAGCCGCTCGTCCTCGAGCCGCTTGCACACCTGGATCTGGGCGATGGCGTCGGGTTCGACGAGCACGACCGCCTTCGAGCCGGCCATCGCCTGGACAGCGGCGCGGACCCACGGCAGGTACGCGCTCGCCTCGGTCCCGCCCTTCGAGTAGCTGCCGCAGTCGCGGTCGGGGACGTTGTACAGCACGAACACCGGGGTCTCCCGCTGGCGTTCGGCGCTCCGGACGACGTCGCGGATCGTCTCGCGCGTCTTCGGGATCGACGTGTTCGTGAGCCACGTCGCGATGGGCTGGTCGGCGATCACGGCGATCTTCGCGGCCGTGGTGTCCTGCCCGTCGGCCCGCGCCTCGGCCTCGCGCTTGCCGGGTTGGTTCTCGTCGGCGGGTTGCTTCGCGAGGCCGCCCGGGAACGCCTCGGCGGCGGTCTTCCGCTCGGCCACCTGACGTCCGCCGGTGTCCCGGGTCTGGGGGAGCACGAGGACGAGCGTGGTGACGAGCGCCGCCACCACGACCGCGCCCAGGCCGATCCAGAGCCACTGGCGCCGCGCGGTGTCACGGCGTGCACGGGTTCCCTCGACACTCGGCATGGGTCCATGCTCGCAGGTGCGACGGGCTGACGCCCAGCCCCGCCGGGCGTTCCCCCAGGACGGGTGCTGGTTCCTGCCAGGCGCGTCCCCCAGACTGTCCGGATGTTCCGGAAGCTCCTCCTCCTCGCCCTCACCGCGGCGTACGCCTGGGTGATCTGGCGGATGACGCTGACACCGCAGGTGTTCACGTCCGCCCAGAACTCCCTCGTGCTGCACGCGATCGCGTGGGTGCAGCAGCTCCCGCACGGCACGTGGTTCACCTACGAGCGCACCGAGTTCCTCGCGAACATCGCCATGTTCGTCCCGGTCGGCATGCTCGCTGCGCTGTGGCTGCCCCGCCGCTGGTGGTTCCTCGGCGCCGTGGTCGGCGTCGCGCTCTCCGCCGGCATCGAGGTCGCGCAGGCCGTGTACCTGCCGGCACGCGTTGCCGACCCGCGGGACGTGCTCTCGAACGGCCTCGGTGGCCTGCTCGGGGCCACGGTCGTCGGGCTCTTCCGCAGTCTGCTCCCGGCCCCGCGACGCCGTCGGCTGCGCGCCCGCACGGCCTGACCGGGCGCCCGCACCGCCTGACCGGGCGCCCGCACCGCCTGACTCTCTGGTAGTCTTCTCCGGTTGCCGTCGAACGGCCGCGGACAAAGAGCGCTCACGCATTCGGTGTGGGCACCGCGCAACGGACAGGAAGGGGATCTACCTATGGCACTTGACGCGAAGGTCAAGCAGGAGATCATCGAAGAGTACGCGACCCACCCGGGCGACACCGGATCCCCCGAGGTCCAGGTCGCCGTTCTGACTCGTCGCATCAACGACCTGAACGAGCACCTCAAGGAGCACAAGCACGACCACCACTCGCGTCGTGGTCTGCTGCTCATGGTCGGTCAGCGTCGCCGTCTCCTCGGCTACCTCTCCGACGTCGACATCGCCCGCTACCGTGCGCTCATCGAGCGTCTCGGCCTGCGTCGCTAGTCGACCGAACACGCTTGACCGAACGCCCCGGTCCTCTTCGGAGGACCGGGGCGTTCTCCGTTCGGAGCGCGGGAATGCCCGCGTCCGGTTGCCGGTTCGATAGGATGTTCATGCAAACGCATCGAAAGTCGGGACCCATCATGACCACCATCGCCGTCGTCTCCGCCGGACTCTCCGAGCCCAGCTCCACCCGCCTCCTCGCCGACCGCCTGGCCGAGGCCACCGTCGCGTCGCTCGGCACGCCGGATGCACCCGGGCTGCCGGGAGGCACGGTGACGGTCCTCCACGTCGACCTGCGTCCGCTGGCGCACGAGATCACCGACGCGATGCTCACCGGGTTCGCGGCGCCGGCCCTGTCCGCCGCCATGGCGACCATCGTCGAGGCCGACGCGGTCGTCTTCGTCACCCCGATCTTCACGGCCGGCGTGAGCGGGCTCGCGAAGTCCTTCCTCGACGTCCTCGACAAGGACTCGCTCGGTGACATGCCCGTGCTGCTCGGTGCCACGGGCGGCACCGCGCGGCACTCGCTCGCGATCGACCACGCGCTCCGGCCGGTGTTCGCCTACCTCCGGGCTGCGGTGGTGCCGACCGGCGTGTTCGCCGCGACGGACGACTGGGGGAGTGCCGGTGACTCCGCCGCCCTGGACGGACGCATCCGCCGGGCGGGAGCCGACCTCGCCTGGGCGATCCGCGCCTCCCGTCGGACCCCGCAGGAAGCCGACGCGCTCCCCGCGACCGCGGACTTCGCGTCCCTGCTCGGCGGTCTCGGCCACTGAGCCCACGCGCTCTTAGCCGGAGCACAGGGGTCGTCCGGCCACGGTGCAGCCGGTGCCCGGGTGGTTCATCGGCGCGCTCGGGAACCTCGTCCTGACGACGAGGAGGACCGATGAACAGCAGCAGGAACGGCAGACGGACCCGGACGACGAGTGCGCTCGTCACCGTGGGCGGGCTGGTGGTCGCCGCGGTGACCGGAGCCGGCGTGTGGTTCGGGCACGAGCAGGGCGGGACGACCGACAGCAGCACGTCCACCGAGAGCAGCACGTCGACGGGCACGTCGAGCGACACCGGCTCGTCGAGCGACAGCAGCACGTCGAGCGATCAGGGCGTCAGCTCGGGGAACTCGAGCAGCACGGGCAGTTCCGACGCGACGACGACGGGATCGTGACCGTGCGAGCCGCAGCCGAGTGGGACCTCTGGACCACCACCGCCCGCGTCGTCCTCGACCACCGGGACCGTCGCCACCTCGAGGCCGCCGAGTCGTGCGTCCGCCGCGTCACCGCTGCGGTCGAGGCCGCGTGCAGCCGGTTCCGCGCCGATTCGGAACTCGTGGCCCGCGCCGACGAGCTCGTCCGCGGGGCCGAGGTCTCGCCGCTCCTCGCCGCCCTCGTCCACCAGGCGCTCGACGCCGCGCGGGCCTCCGACGGCGACGTCGACCCCACTCTCGGCGCCCGCATGGTGTCGCTCGGCTACGACGCCGCCTTCGCGGACGCTGCGCCCGTCCCGCCCTCGGAGTCGATCGCCCGGCAGCTCGACGGTCGGCCCGCGTGGCAGCGGGTCCTGCTCTCCGGCACGTTCCTCCGCGTCCCCGAGGATGTGACGCTCGACCTCGGTGCGACGGCGAAGGCAGCCGCCGCCGACATGGCCGCGGCGAGCATCACCGCGCGGCTGGGGATCGGTGCGCTCGTGTCGCTCGGCGGGGACGTCGCGACGGCGGGACCGGAGCCGTCGGGCGGGTGGCAGGTGCGGGTGCAGGACCTCGACGGCGATCCGGTGGACCGCGTGCGGCTCGGTTCCGGGTGGTCCGTGGCGACCTCCAGCACGCAGAAGCGCCGGTGGGAGCAGGACGGTCACCAGCGGCACCACATCCTCGACCCGAGGTGGGGACTCCCAGCGGAACCGGTGTGGCGCACGGTGACGGTGGTCGCACCGTCGTGCGTCACGGCGAACACGATGACGACCGCGGCGATCGTCCGTGGGCGAGGGGCTCCCGAGATGCTGCGACGGAGCGGACGGGCCGCGCGACTCGTGGCCGCGGACGGCTCGGTGGTGCGGCTCGGCGGGTGGCCCGCGGAGGACTCCGCGGCCGCGTGACCAGCGCGCCCGCGCGGTCCCGGCGATCTGCGCTCCGGCTCAGTACCAGTGCGGGTTGACGCTCATCTCGTGGTCCCACGCGCCGCAGGGCGACCCGTACGCGCTCTTGATGTACGCCAGACCCCAGTTGATCTGCGTCGCGGCGTTCGTGCGCCAGTCGGCCCCGGCAGCGGACATCTTGTCCGCCGGGAGCGACTGCGGGATGCCGTACGCCCCGCTCGACGCGTTCAGGGCGTTCGCTCGCCAGCCGGACTCCTGCGTCCACAGCGACACCAGACACGAGAACTGGTCGGACCCCCAGCCGTACCCCCCGATGGCGCTCCGCGCGTACGCCTGCGCGCCCGCCGGGTCGACGACGACGCCCCCGGTGCTCGGGTAGGACGTGCCCGTCCCGCCGCTGGTGGCGCCGCTGGAGCTGCCGCTCGTCCCGGTGGCCGGGGCGGCCGCCGCGGCCGCCTGTGCTCGTGCGGCCGCCTCGCGCTTCCGCTGCTGCTCGGCCTTCTGCGCCGCGACCCGCTGCCCGAGCTCGTAGCGCTCCTCGGTCGAGGCGGTGGTGTCCTTGAGTGCGGCGAGCTGCGCGTACAGCTCGTCGCTGTGCTGCTGCGTGTCCGCGACCGCGGCGTTCGCGACGGCCTCGGCGTCCTTCGCGGCGCTCGCCTTCGTCTCGGCGGCGTCGGCCAGGTCGGCCCGCTCGTCCTCGGCTCGGGTCGCCTGCGCGTGCAGCGACGACGCGGTCTTCGCCGCGACGGACGCGTCGTCCATCACGCCGGCCCACGTCGACGACAGCTGATCGAGCGCGCCGAGCTGGTAGAGGAGCTGGTCCGGGTTCTTCGCGGTCGCGATGCGCGTGGTCATCTCGTTCGAGCTGCCGTCGCGGTACAGGTTCGCGGCCAGCTGGCCGGCGCGCTGCTGGGCGCGGTCCGCGGTCTTCGTCGCCTGGTCGGCCTGGGCCTGGAGGCTCGTGGCGGCCTGGGTGGCGGAGGCCAGGTCCGCCTCGGCACGGTCTGCCTTCTCGGAGGCGTCGAGCGCCGCCTGCGACTTCGCCGCAGCGGCCGCCTGCACCTCCTGCAGGGCGGACTGCACGCGGGCCACCTCGGTCTTCTTGGACTGCTCGTTGCCCTTGGCTCGCTGCACGTCCTGCCAGCTCGGGTACTCCGTCGCGCTCGCCTGGAGTGCGGTGACGACGGGGGCGACGAGCGCGCCGACGACCACTGCGGCCGCGACGAACAAGCCCCGGGAAGGGGTGAGGCGCATGGGTGCAGGCTAGCGGGGACACGCCCGTTCGCCCTGAGCCTCGCCGCTGTTTGCCTGCGGACTGGTAAAGTCCATCCCGTCCGGGGACCGTTTCCCCGGGCAGTACGACAAACACTGCGCAGGCCGGGCACGGAGCTGGTCATCGGTGGTGGCTCGCGGGCCGGACGGTTTCCCGAGTGCTTCTACTGCTGGCCAGACATGCGTCCCGATCACCTCGGCGCGCACGCACCCACCGGGTGCCGTCGCCCCAGCCTGCCGAACACATCAAGGAGGCACCCTTTTGGAGGGTCCCGAGATCAAGTTCGCCGAGGCCGTCATCGACAACGGTCGGTACGGCAAGCGCATCGTCCGGTTCGAGACCGGTCGGCTCGCACAGCAGGCCCAGGGCGCGGTCGCCGCGTACCTCGACGAGGAGACCATGCTCCTCTCGGCCACCAGCGCCGGCAAGCACCCGCGTGAGGGCTTCGACTTCTTCCCCCTGACGGTCGACGTCGAGGAGCGCTCGTACGCCGCCGGTAAGATCCCCGGTTCGTTCTTCCGCCGTGAAGGCCGTCCCAGCACCGAGGCGATCCTCGTCTGCCGTCTCATCGACCGGCCGCTGCGCCCGTCGTTCGTCGACGGCCTCCGCAACGAGGTTCAGATCGTCATCACCGTCCTGAGCATCGCTCCGGACGAGTTCTACGACGCGCTCGCGATCAACGCGGCGTCCGCGTCGACGCAGATCTCCGGTCTGCCGTTCTCCGGCCCGATCGCCGGTGTGCGCCTCGCGCTCATCCCGGGTGCGAACGGCTCCGACCAGTGGGTCGCCTTCCCGAAGGCGTCGCAGCTCGCCGAGGCCGTCTTCGACCTCACCGTCGCGGGCCGCGTCGTCACCGACGAAGCGGGCAACGAGGACGTCGCGATCATGATGGTCGAGGCCGAGGCCACCGAGCACAGCTGGGACCTCATCCAGGGCGGCGCCACCAAGCCCGACGAGGCCGTCGTCGCGCAGGGTCTCGAGGCGGCGAAGCCGTTCCTCAAGGTCCTCGTCGAGGCGCAGGCGAAGATGGCCGCGCAGTCGGCCAAGGAGATCCAGGACTACCCGGTCTTCCCGCCCTACGCGCCCGAGGTCTACGACGCCGTCGAGGCGATCGCCCTCTCCGAGCTCGGTGACGTCTACAAGATCGCCGGCAAGCTCGAGCGCCAGGACGCGGACGACGCCCTCAAGGCCCGCGTCAAGGAGGCAATCGCCGCCAAGGTGTCGGCCGGCGAGCTCCCCGAGAGCGCCAACGGTCAGGTCAGCGGCGCTTACAAGTCGGTCACGAAGAAGGTCGTCCGCGGCCGGATCCTGACCGAGCAGGTCCGCATGGACGGCCGCGGCCTCGCCGACATCCGTCCGCTCGACGCCGAGGTCGCCGTGATCCCGCGCGTCCACGGTTCGGCGATCTTCCAGCGCGGCGAGACCCAGATCCTGGGCGTCACCACGCTGAACATGCTCAAGATGGAGCAGCAGATCGACTCGCTGTCGCCCGTCACGAAGAAGCGCTACCTGCACCACTACAACTTCCCGCCCTACTCGACCGGTGAGACCGGCCGCGTGGGTTCGCCGAAGCGTCGCGAGATCGGGCACGGCTTCCTCGCCGAGCGCGCCCTCGTGCCGGTGCTGCCGTCGCGCGAGGAGTTCCCCTACGCCATCCGTCAGGTGTCCGAGGCCCTCGGCTCCAACGGTTCGACGTCGATGGGCTCCGTCTGCGCCTCGACCCTGTCGCTCCTCAACGCCGGTGTGCCGCTCAAGGCCCCGGTCGCGGGCATCGCGATGGGCCTCGTCTCCGACACCGTTGACGGCCAGACCCGCTACGCGGCGCTGACCGACATCCTCGGTGCCGAGGACGCACTCGGTGACATGGACTTCAAGGTCGCCGGGACCTCCGAGTTCGTCACCGCGATCCAGCTCGACACCAAGCTCGACGGCATCCCGTCGTCGGTGCTCGACGCCGCGCTCAAGCAGGCCAAGGAAGCGCGCTCCGCGATCCTCGGTGTGCTGACCGAGGCGATCGACGCCCCCGACGAGATGGCGGACACCGCGCCGCGTGTCATCTCCGTGCAGATCCCCGTCGACAAGATCGGCGAGCTGATCGGCCCGAAGGGCAAGACGATCAACGGCATCCAGGACGAGACCGGAGCCGACATCTCGATCGAGGACGACGGCACCGTCTACATCGGCGCCGTCGACGGTCCGTCGGCCGAGGCCGCTCGCGCCCAGGTCAACGCGATCGCGAACCCGACGAACCCGGAGATCGGGGACCAGTTCCTCGGCACGGTCGTCAAGATCGCGACGTTCGGTGCGTTCGTGTCGCTCCTCCCGGGCCGCGACGGTCTGCTCCACGTCTCAGAGGTCCGCAAGCTCGCCGGTGGCAAGCGTGTGGAGAACGTCGAGGACGTGCTCGGCGTCGGCCAGAAGATCCTGGTCGAGGTCACCAAGGTGGACGACCGCGGCAAGCTCTCGCTCGCCCCGGTCGTCGCGGACGAGACCGAGTCGGCTCCGGCCGAGACGGTCCGTGCGCACGCCGAGGACCCCGCCGAGGGTTGATCCCTCCCGCGTCCTGACGCACGAACGGCCGCCGTCCCTTCCGGGGCGGCGGCCGATCGCCGTTGCGGGGGCGCAGCGCTGCCGGCGGGCGCCACGCGCAGTTGCCGGCGGGTGCCACGCGCGGCCGAGTCTCGTGGCGCCCGGCCCGAGACTCGGCGTCGGCGACAGTTCTCGGGCCAGCGGCCGCGAGGAGTGTCCTTCAGGCCGAGTCTCGCGCGGGCGAAGCCGTGCGCGGCCCGGGTCAGGCGGCGGGCGTCTCCTGCGTGCCCACGAGCTGCGCGCGTCCGAGCAGGTGGTCGCGGAGCAGGAACCCGACGATCGCGGGGGTCGCGTCGGCCGGTGCCTCGAGGACCGGCACGTCCAGTGCGCTCAGCGTGAAGAAGTACCGGTGGGGTCCGTGCCCGGCGGGCGGCGCGGCACCGAGGAACGTGTCCGTGCCGAACTCGTTGCGGCGTCGGAGTGCCTCGGCGGGCAGCAGCGCGTCGTCGGTCCCGGCGTTCTGCGGCAGCGAGGTGGCGCTGCCGGGGATGTCGGTCACGCTCCAGTGCCAGAAGCCCGAGCCGGTCGGGGCGTCGGGGTCGTACACGGTGAGCACGTAGCTCTGCGTGCCCTCGGGTGCGCCGGACCACTCGAGCGCGGGGGAGCGGTCCTCGCCGCCGGCATCGGTGCCGCGCGCCCAGTCGGGCAGGGCGGCGCCGTCGGCGAAGTCGGGGCTGGTCAGGGTGAAGGACGGGACCTCGGGGAGGTTCCAGTTGGGGTCGTTGGCCATGCCCCCAGCCAACACCCGCTGCCTCGGACGGTGCTCGGCGTCGTCGCACGGTGCCGACATCGTCACTCGGTGCGCAGTTGACGGGCCGGTGCGGGCCTGCAGGCCCGCACGAGGCGATCGACCGCGCACCGGGTGGCGGGCCCGGCAGGCGGGTGGACGTACGAGGACGCCGGACTGGAGGCGCGGTGCGGGCTGGACCCGCGCCTCCAGGCCGTCAGATGGTCGCGAAGGCGACACTCGTGTGCGGTGGACGCGCGTCGGTGCCGCGAGCGCGACAGATCCACGCCGAGATGTCGCGGCGATCTGTCGCTTTCGCGGGAGGGGGCGCGCGACAAGCGAGGGCGCGCGCGTCAAGCGAGGGGGCGCGAGAAGAGGGCGCGCGTCAGGCCGCGAGCACGCGCTCGACGACCCGGCCGAGGGCCGCCGTCGCCGCGATCGCGTCGCCGGCGTAAGCGCCGGACATCGCCCCGTCACGCGCGAGCATGAGCTCGTCCGCACCGTCGCCGGGCAGCGCGTGCCCGGCGTCCTGCAGCAGCTCGGCGAGCCGCTCCGTGTACCAGTCACGGTGCATGGCGACGACCTCGCGCACGGGATCGCGGGGGTCGTGGTACTCGGCGGCGGCGTTGAGGAACGCGCAACCGCGGAAGTCGGGGTCGTTGACCTCGTCGGTGAGGGCGGCGACCCAGGCGCGGACGGCCTCGGTGGGGGCGCCGGCGTCCGCGATGAGCTGTTCCATCCGCTGCTGCACGTGCTCGTGCTGGGTGCGGATGTAGGCGAGGATCAGGTTGTCCTTCGACCCGTAGTGCTTGTAGAACGTCGCCTTCGTGACGCTCGCCTCGGAGATGAGGCGGTCGACGCCGACGCTGTGGATGCCCTCTTCGTAGAAGAGCCGCGTCGCGGTCTCGAGGATGCGGACCTTCGCGCCGCCGGAGCGGGGAGCCGGGGGGACGCTCGACCCGTCCGGCGACGCGAGGTTCGTGCTCGGCCCAGGGAGACGCTGGACGGTCGGTTGGGGGGAATCGACCGTCACAGCGTGGCTCCTTGGGGTCATCGGCTCCGCGGCGGCGGAGTGGGGGGACTCGTACCGCGCAGGACTGATGTCCCGAGCCACCGGATCGAAATCTAGGGGGGCTTCCGATCCGGTAACAAGACTGTACCACAAGGAGGACAGACAGACGAGTCTTTCTATCCTCATTTCATGTACCCCTCTTCGAGTGACACCGTGCTGACTGCGTGTGCGCCTGTGGAAACTGGGCGACCGGCCCCGCGGGGTCAGTAGGCTCGTCTGCGATGAACCACCCAGTGCCGTTGCCGCTCGAGGCCCCGGACACGTCGTTCCTGACGTCCGGGGGCGCCTTCGTCCGCCGATCCGTCCTGCCTTCGGGCGTGCGGGTCCTGACCGAGGCGATGCCCGGCGCGAGTTCCACCAGCCTCGGCTTCTGGGTGGGGGTGGGATCGCGGGACGAACGCGAGGGGCAGTTCGGCTCCACGCACTTCCTCGAACACCTCCTGTTCAAGGGCACCGCGACGCGCTCCGCGCTCGACATCGCGATCTCCTTCGACTCGGTCGGCGGCGAGCACAACGCCGCGACCGCGAAGGAGTACACCTGCTACTACTCCCGCGTCCGTGACGCCGACGTGCCGATGGCGGTCGAGGTGATCGGCGACATGGTCACCGGTTCCGTGCTCGAGTCGGTGGCGTTCGACGTCGAGCGGGGCGTCATCCTCGAAGAACTGGCGATGGCCGCGGACGACCCGGCCGACGTCGCGGGCGAGGCGTTCTTCGCCGCTGCCTTCGACGGGCACGCCCTCGGCCGGCCGATCGGCGGCACCCCGGAGAGCATCCGCGCGGTGCAGCGTGACGAGGTCCTCGCCCACTACCGCGAGCACTACGCCCCGAACGGCATCGTCGTCACCGCGGCCGGTGCGGTCGACCACGACCGCTTCTGCGAACTGGTCGAGGCGGTGTTCCGCGACGCGTCCGGGGCCTCGCCGCTGGCCCGCCGGACCCCGCAGCCCGTCGCCGACCCGGCGATCCCGAAGCTCTCCGTCGTGCACCGTCCCACCGAGCAGGTCAGCATGCTCCGCGGGTCGCAGGGGCTCGACCTCCGCGACGAACGCCGTCCGGTGCTCAGCGTGCTCAACGCCGTGCTCGGCGGCGGCATGAGCTCCCGCCTCTTCCAGGAGGTCCGCGAGCGCCGCGGTCTCGCCTACGCGGTCAGCTCGTTCGCGCCCGCCTACCTCGACAACGGGGCGTTCGGCGTCTACGCCGGCTGCGCGCCCGACAACGTCCCCGGGGTGATCGAGATCATCGACGCCGAGTTCCGCCGGATGGTCGACGAAGGCATCACCACGGACGAGCTCCGACGGGCGAAGGGCCAGATCGAGGGCGCCCTCACGCTCTCGCTCGAGGACTCCGACGCCCGGATGACCCGCCTCGGCCGATCCGAGCTCGGCACCGGCGAGTTCACCGACCTCGCCACCGCCCTCGAACGCGTCGACCGGGTCACCACCGGCGACGTCCTCGACCTCGCGCGGGACCTCCTGACGCGTCCGACGATCACCTCGGTGGTCGGTGCCGTGCAGCAGGACGAGCTCGCGGCCGCCATCGGGATCGGCGGTTGAGCACCGACATGTCGCACTACCTCTACCTCGTCCGGCACGGTGAGCACCAGGACGCGGAACACGGCCTGCGGGACGGCAAGCTCTCGGAGCGCGGCAAGCGGCAGTCGATGCTCGTCGCCGACCGACTCGGCGGCGTGCCGTTCGACGGCGTGTACCACTCGCCGCTCGAGGCGCCGAGCGAGACCGCGTCGTTCCTGGCGCAGCGGTTGCCGGCGATCCAGCCCGAGCCGTCGACCCTGCTGTTCGACTGCATCCCCTCCGGTCCGACGCCCGACATGCCGCACGCCTACCAGGGCTGGTACGGCGGCATCACCGAAGAGGAGATCGTGGCCGGCCAGGCGCAGATGGGCGACGCCGTCGCCGAGTGGTTCACACCGGCGCGCGAGGACCGGCACGACCTCCTCATCACGCACAACGCGGTGATCGGCTGGTTCGTGCGCGAGGCGTTCCAGGCTCCGGAGTGGCGCTGGATGGGCACGAACGTCGCGCACACGGCGCTCACGATCATCCGGATCCGGTCGGCGAAGCCCGCCGAGGTCGTCACGCTGAACGACCTCGCCCACCTGCCGGTGGAGCTCCGCACGGGGCTGCCGGTCGGCCAGCCCGTCTGAGTCGCCCGGCCGACGGTCGGTGCGACGTGCCTGCGCTCGTGGTCGGCATGCCCGGAGGCGCAGATCGCCTCAGCGGATCGGCTTGCGGTACCAGGCGGTCGCGTTCGGGTTCTCGTTGAACGGCGCGGTGCGCGCGTAGCCGCGGCTGCGGTACATGGCGCCGGCGGCGACGAGGGAGTCGTTGGTGTCGAGGACGACCGCCGTCGCACCGAGTCCGACCGCCCCGGCCTCGAGGGCGTCCATCACCGCGGTCGCCACACCCCGTCCACGCCCCTCGGGGGTGACGAAGACGTGCTTCACCTCGAACCGGACATCGACCGCACCCGTCTCGTCACGGCCGTCCGGGATGCGTCGGAGCCCGCCGCACCCGACCGCCAGGCCGTCGTCGTACGCGACGACGAAGGTGCCGTTCGGCGGTGTGAACTCCGCCGCGGGGGTGCGCTTCCGCGAGTAGGCGCCCTGCGCGCTCGGGAACGTCGCCTCCCGCTCGTCGAGGTAGGCGTCGAGCAGCACGTCGACCTCGGGGATGTCTGCAGGCACGGTCCTGACCTCGAGCGTCATGTGTCGATCCTAGGATGGGAGCCATGGTCACTCCCGTCGCCGTCGTCGGCGCCACCGGTCGTCTCGGGGGCCTCGTGGCCGCCGTCGTCGAGGAACTCCCGGAGTTCGAGCTCGTCGCGAGCCTGTCGTCGAAGGACGGTGCGCACGAAGCGGGGCCGTCGGTCTTCGGGGGAGCGGCACTGGTCGTCGACGTCACGGTGCCCGCGCTCAGCCCCGCGATCGTGGACAACGCGTTGGCGAGCGGCGCGAACGTGCTCGTCGGCACGTCCGGCTGGTCCGGGGACCGCTTGGCGACGCTCCGCGCCGGGCTCGAGGCCCGCCCCGAGCAGGGCGTCTTCGTGGTCCCGAACTTCTCGATCGGGTCGGTCCTCGGCACCCACCTCGCGACGATCGCCGCGCCGTGGTTCCCCTCCGCCGAGATCGTCGAGACGCACCACGCCGGCAAGATCGACTCGCCCTCGGGCACCGCGGTCCGCACGGCGGAGCTCATTGCCGAGGCCCGCCGTGAGGTCGGCCCCGTCGAGGCCCCGCACGTCGACCAGCGCGCCCGCGGGCAGCAGGTCGCCAGCGTGCCGATCCACTCCCTCCGCCTGCCCGGCGTGAAGGCCGTGCAGGACGTCCTGCTGAGCGGCCCGGGCGAGACCCTGACGATCCGCCACGACACGAACGACGACGTCGCCTACGTCGCCGGCATCCGCGCGGCGTTGTCCGCCGTCCCGTCGATGCGCGGCCTGACGGTCGGCCTCGGCAGCGTCCTCGGCATCGGCTGACCCGCCGTGGGCATCGCTCGGTCGCTCCGGTCGCCGTTCTGGGGCGCGGCCCTCATGACGGTGCTGCTCGCGCTGTACATCGTCCTCGTCGGGCAGCGCGCGGTCGCGTTCATCGACACCGGGCTGCCGATCGGGATCGGCATCGGGGTGGCCCTGTTCGTGGTCGCGGCGATCGGTGCGCTGCTGCTCGTGCTCGAGTTCCGCTTCGGGGTCCGCATCACCCGCCTCGGCGCCCGGCTCGAACGCGAGGGTGCCGCGCCGGCCGACGTCGTCCCGGTGCGCCCCTCCGGCCGACCGCTGCGCGAGGCCGCCGACGAGCTCTTCCCGACCTACAGGGCCGCGGTCGAGGCCGACCCGGAGGACTGGCGCGCCTGGTACCGCCTCGGTGTCGTCTACGACGCGGCCGGTGACCGCAAGCGGGCGCGTGCCGCGATGCGGACGGCGCTCACCAAGGCGAGCGCGCACTGAGGACGGAGGCGCGTGGCGGAACCGCCCCGCGCCTCCCGGTCCGTCAGAAGGCGGCGTCCACCGCGTCCTCCGCGCGCGTGTACCGGAACGCGTAGCCGGACTCGAGCAGCTTCGTCGGCACCATCTGCTGACTCGACAGCAGCATCTCGTCGGCGGCGTCGCGCAGGACGAACCGGAGCGCGAACTCGGGGAGCCGGAAGAGGTACGGCCGGTGCAGGTCCTCGGCGACGCGCTTCGTGAGCCGGTCGGCCACGGCGGGCTCCGGGCCGGCGAGGTTCACCGGTCCGCTGACCCCGGACGCCGTGGGACTGGTCGCGAGGTGCACGATCGCACCGACCTCGTCCTCGAGTGCGATCCACGGCCAGTGCTGGCCGCCGGTGCCGAGTCGGCTGCCGAGCCCGGCCTTCGTCAGGGGCACGAGCGGTGCGAGTGCGCCGCCGCCCTTCCCGACGACGATGCCGGTCCGGAGGGTGACGACGCGGACGCCCTCGGGAGCCCCGTTCGCCGCGGCCTCCCACACGGTGCAGACCTCGGCGAGGAAGCCGCGACCCGGCGCCGCGTCGTCCTGCAGCACGTCGGAGGGGCGGTCACCGTAGACGCCGGACGCCGACCCGGACAGGAACAGCGCCGGCGGTGTCGCGGCGTGCCGCATCGCCTCGACGAGCGTGTCGGTGGCGTCGACGCGGGACTGCTCGATCTCGCGCTTGTACGTCTCCGTCCACGGCAGCTTGCCGATGTTCGCTCCGGCGAGGTTGATCACCACGTCGGCGCCGTCGAGGATCGCCGGGTCCAGCGGGCGGCTGCCGGGCGACCAGCGGAACTCGGTCGCCGTGCGCGGTTCGCGCCGGACGAGTGTGGTCACGTGGTGCCCTGCCTCGCGCAGGGCGCGGACGAGGGGCGTCCCGATGAAGCCGGACGCGCCGGCCACCAGGATCGAGAGCGGCTGTTCCGCCATGTGGGCCTCCTTGGCAGCAACGCTACTCAGCAGTCTGGAGGCGCGGGGGACACCGGCGGGTCGGTCACGGTCCACGGGTGGTGACGTGCAGGTCGGTGGTCGCGTCTAGGCTGCTGCCGTGACCGACAGCGAGACCGTGCAGCCCGACGCCTCCGTTCCGACTCCCTACGAAGACCTGCTCCGCCGGGTGCTCGAAGAAGGCGCGCCGAAGGGTGACCGCACCGGCACCGGCACGCGCAGCCTGTTCGGTGCGCAGCTCCGCTACGACCTGTCGAAGGGCTTCCCGCTCATCACGACCAAGCGCGTGCACTTCAAGTCGGTGGCGTACGAGCTGCTGTGGTTCCTCCGCGGCGACGGCAACGCCCGCTGGCTGCAGGAGCAGGGCGTCCGCATCTGGAACGAGTGGGCGGACGAGGACGGCGACCTCGGCCCGGTGTACGGCGTGCAGTGGCGCTCGTGGCCGACCCCGTCGGGCGAGCACATCGACCAGATCGCCCAGGTCATCGAGCAGATCCGGACCAACCCGGACTCCCGCCGGCTCATCGTCTCGGCGTGGAACGTCGCCGAGGTGCCCGAGATGGCGCTGGCCCCGTGCCACGCGTTCTTCCAGTTCCACGTCAACGACGGCAAGCTCTCGTGCCAGCTGTACCAGCGGAGCGCGGACATGTTCCTCGGTGTCCCGTTCAACATCGCCTCGTACGCGCTGTTGACCCACATGATCGCGGCGCAGACCGGGCTCGAGGTCGGCGACTTCGTGTGGACCGGTGGCGACTGCCACGTCTACGACAACCACGTCGAGCAGGTCGAGGAGCAGCTGACCCGCACGCCGTACGCGCTCCCGACGCTCGAGCTCGCACCCCGCGACTCGATCGACGACTACGAGTACGAGGACTTCACCGTCGTCGGCTACCACCACCACCCGGCGATCAAGGCCGCGGTCGCCGTCTGATGTCGTCGTCGGTGGCCCCGGGGGAGTGGACCGAACCGGTGCGGGGCATCGGGATGGTCTGGGCACGCTCCACGAACGGCGTGATCGGCGCGGACGGTGCGATCCCGTGGCACATCCCCGAGGACCTCGCGCACTTCCGCCAGGTCACCGGTGACGCGACGGTCGTGATGGGTCGGCGCACCTGGGAGTCGCTGCCGGAGCGCTTCCGACCGCTGCCCGGGCGCCGGAACGTCGTACTCACCCGCGACGACGCCTGGCGTGCCGCCGGGGCCGAGGTCGCGCACGACCTGGCCACCGCGCTCGACACCGACGAACGGGTGTGGATCATCGGCGGCGGCGCGGTCTACACCGAGGGCATGGCCTTCGCGGACCGCGTCTCCGAGACCGTCATCGACGTCGAGGTGTCCGGTGACACCACGGCACCGGACTTCGACGACGCCTGGACCCTCGTCGACGAGGGGCCGTGGCAGGAGTCCCGGAACGGAGGCACCCGCTACCGGTTCCTCGAGTGGCGGCGCCGCGCCTGAGTGCCGACCACCTGACGGACGTGCCGGGCGAGGCAGGGCGATCCGTGCCTCCCGGCCCCGTACCGTCCACGCGGACGGCGGACCTCGCGCGCATCCCCGGTACGCTGGTGCCCGTGTCCCCGCGTGAGAATCCCTTCGGTCAGGTCCTCGTCGCCCTCGTGACCCCGTTCACGGCCGACGGCGAGGTCGACTGGCCCGGCGTCGAGCAGCACATCGACGACTGCATCACCGCCGGTGCCGACGGCATCGTCGTGACCGGCACGACCGGCGAGACGTCCACCCTCACCGACCCGGAGAAGCTCCGGCTCGTCGAGGTCGGCAAGTCCGTGGCCGCGGGCCGCGCGAAGATCATCACCGGCGGCGGCTCGAACGAGACCGCCCACGCGATCCACCTCTACAAGCAGAGCGAGCGGGCCGGCGCCGACGGCGTGATGATCGTCACGCCGTACTACAACAAGCCGACGCAGTCCGGTGTGCTCACCCACTTCCGGATGATCGCCGACGCCACCGACCTGCCGGTCATCCTGTACGACATCCCGGGCCGCACCGGCATCCCGATCACCTACGAGACGATCGTGCGGGCGTCGCACCACCCGAACATCCTCGCCGTGAAGGACGCCAAGGGCGACTTCGCCGAGGTGTCCCGGGTGCTCAACAACACCGACCTCATGTACTTCTCCGGTGACGACACCAACGTGCTCCCGCACCTGTCGATCGGCGCCACCGGGCTCATCGGCGTCACCGCGAACATCACGTCCACGCCGTACCGCACCATCGTCGACGCCGTGAACCGCGGCGACCTCGCGACCGCGACCGCCGAGCACAAGCGCGTCGAGCCCCTCGTCCGTGCCGTCATGACGCACGTGCCGGGCACCGTCGCGGCGAAGTACATCCTGCACGGACTCGGCCGCATCGGCAGTCCGCGCGTCCGACTGCCGCTCGTCGGCCCCGAGGACTCCGAGGCGTACGCCATCGAGACCTCGCTCGAGGCCGTCCGGGACATCCCGGGCGCCGACTTCTCCAACTTCCGCCCCGACCGCAACGCAGCGGCCGGCGGCGCACTGCCAAAGGTGCCAGGCACCACCCGCTAGCGAACACGCGGCGCGCAGCACGCGCGTCGCCCGAATCCGTAGGACCGAATGCCCACACAGATCTCCACACCGCAGCCGCTCGAACCCGGAACCCTCCGAGTCATCCCCGTCGGGGGACTCGGCGAGATCGGTCGCAACATGACCGTCTACGAGTACGAGGGCAAGCTGCTCATCGTCGACGCCGGCGTGCTGTTCCCCGAAGAGCACCAGCCCGGGGTCGACCTGATCCTGCCGGACTTCTCGCCGATCCGGGACCGCCTCGACGACGTCCTCGGCGTCGTGCTCACGCACGGCCACGAGGACCACATCGGCGCCGTCCCGTACCTGCTGAAGCTCCGCGACGACATCCCCCTGATCGGCTCCACGCTGACCCTCGCGCTCGTCGAGGCGAAGCTCAAGGAGCACCGGATCAAGCCGTACACGCTCGTCGTGGCCGAGGACCAGACCGAACAGCTCGGCCCGTTCCACCTCGAGTTCGTGGCCGTGAACCACTCCATCCCGGACGCCCTCGCCGTCTCGATCACGACCCCCGCCGGTCGTGTCCTGCACACCGGTGACTTCAAGATGGACCAGCTCCCGCTGGACGACCGCATCACGGACCTCCGTGCCTTCGCCCGCCTCGGCGAGCAGGGCGTCGACCTGTTCCTGCCGGACTCCACCAACGCGGACGTCCCCGGCTTCACCGCTCCGGAGCGCGACATCGGCCCGGTGCTCGAGAACATCATCACGCGCGCCCGCAAGAAGGTCGTCGTGGCGAGCTTCTCGTCGCACGTGCACCGTGTCCAGCAGGTCCTCGACGCCGCCGCCGCCGCGAACCGCAAGGTCGCGTTCATGGGTCGCTCGATGATCCGCAACATGACGATCGCCGCCGAGCTCGGTTACCTCCGTGTGCCCGAGAACGTCCTCATCGACACGAAGAAGGCGAAGAACGTCCCCGACGACCAGATCGTCTACATGTCGACCGGGTCCCAGGGCGAGCCGATGGCCGTGCTCGCACGCATGGCCAACCTCGAGCACCAGATCGAGATCGGCGAGGGCGACACCGTCATCCTCGCCTCGTCGCTCATCCCGGGCAACGAGAACGCCGTGTACCGCGTCATCGACGGGCTCACCAAGCTCGGCGCGAAGGTCGTGCACAAGGGCAACGCGAAGGTGCACGTCTCCGGGCACGCGTCGGCCGGCGAGCTCCTCTACTGCTACAACATCCTGCGTCCGCGCAACGTGCTCCCCGTCCACGGCGAGCACCGCCACCTGTACGCGAACGCCGACCTGGCGATCCAGACGGGTGTCCCGCCGCGCAACGTGATCCTCGGACAGGACGGCATCGTCGTCGACCTGAAGGACGGCGTCGCGACGGTCGCCGGGCAGCTCGACATCGGGTACGTGTACGTGGACGGCTCGACCGTCGGCGAGATCACCGACGCCGACCTCAAGGACCGTCGTGTCCTGGCGGAGGAGGGCTTCATCTCGATCTTCGCCGCGGTGGACTTCACCACCGGCCAGTGCGTGATCGGCCCGGAGATCCAGTCGCGCGGCTTCGCCGAGGACGACTCGGTGTTCGATGACGTCCGTCCGCAGATCGCCAAGGCGATCGCCGAGGCGGCCGCCAACGGCACGCGCGACTCGCACGCCTTCGGGCAGGTCGTCCGCCGCACGGTCGGCCGCTGGGTGAACACGAAGCACCGGCGCCGTCCGATGATCGTCCCGGTGGTCATCGAGGCGTAGCGACGTCCGTCCGTTCTGCCGGGAGGCCCGCCCCACGTCCGTCACGGACGCTGCGGCGGGCCTCCCTTGGTTTGTCCTGAGTGGGGATTAGGGTTCTGCCCATGGCCGGAGGCACCAAGTCGACCACGCGCTCGCGCGCGTCCTCGTCGTCCCGTGGAAGCGGAACGCGCGGTCCGTCGCGCACCCAGGCCACGACGAAGAAGCTGCCACCGGCGGCACCGAGCCCGGTGTTCCGCGAGCAGAACCCCGTCGTGACCGCCTGGCTCGCCATGGCGCACGGCGTCGGGGCGGTGTTCCGGCTGCTCGGCAAGGAGACACTCGAGAAGGACCAGCGTCGCGACGGCTTCCCGTTCCTGCTGTTCGTGCTCGCGATCGCCGGCGCCGTCGTGGAGTGGCTCAACCCGACGAACTCGGTGTCGGTGGCGCTCGATGCGTACACGTTCGGCGGCTTGTTCGGACGGCTGGCGTTCGCGCTGCCGGTCATCATGGTCGTCTTCGCCGGCTGGCTCTTCCGGCACCCGGCCTCGGTGCACGACAACACCCGCATCGGGATCGGTCTCGGGCTGCTGCTCGTGTCGATCGCCTCCCTCTGCCACGTCTTCGGCGGGCAGCCGACCGCGCCCGACGGCATGCCCGCGCTCGCCGCCGCCGGTGGTGTCATCGGGTGGGTCGTCATCGGCTGGCTGGTCACGATCGCCACCGCGTGGGTCGCGGTCCCCGTCGCGATCGTGCTGCTCGTCCTCTCGCTGTTCATCATCACGAAGACCCCGCCGAACAAGCTCGGTCGTCGCCTGCACGAGCTCTACGCCTACCTGTTCGGCGCGCCGGCCCCCGCGGCCGAACCCGAGGCCGAGGTCGCTGATGCACCCGCTGCGCGCACCCGGACCACCAAGAAGCGCGGCACCAAGGGCGACACCGACTTCCAGCTCTTCGACGACCTCGGCTTCGAGGCCGACCGGGCGACCGGTGGCGAGGACGAGGGCGAGCCCGGCACGATCCCGTGGTGGCGCCGCAACAAGTCCGGGCGTGAAGAGGACCCGGCGTACGACACCCCGGTCATCACCGCCGCCACCGCGGCTGCTCCGGCCGCGCCTGTCGCCCCCGTGGCGAACCCCAACGCGGGCGCTGCGGCCGGCCTCGTCGACCACACGCCGGCCGAGCCGACATCGGTCAACCTCAACGACTCCGTCGAGCACGACCTCCAGGTCGCCGAGCAGGCGCTCCGTGACTTCGGCACCGAGGTGCCGGACCGTTCCGCAGCGCCCGAGGTGATCCGTCCGGACGCGGGCGTGTCCCCGGTGGTCTCCCCGCCCCTCCCGGTCGACGACGTCGACGTGACGGACGTGACCGACGTGGCGGACGCCGACGGCCTACCGTCCACCACGGCGTCCGACGAGGACCCGTCCGCGCCGTACCGGCTGCCCGCCGCCACCACGCTGAGCTCCGGCTCGCCCTCGGTCGCGCGCAGCCAGGCCAACGACGACATCGTCGCCGCGATCACCGGTGTCCTCACCGAGTTCAAGGTCGATGCGAAGGTCACCGGCTTCTCCCGCGGCCCGACCGTCACCCGGTACGAGATCGAGCTCGGTCCGGGCGTGAAGGTCGAGCGCGTCACGGCCCTCTCGAAGAACCTGTCGTACGCGGTCGCCTCGAACGAGGTCCGGATCCTGTCGCCGATCCCGGGCAAGAGCGCCATCGGCGTCGAGATCCCGAACACCGACCGCGAGACCGTGTCGCTCGGCGACGTGCTGCGTTCCAACGCGGCGCGGAAGTCCAAGCACCCGATGACGATCGGCGTCGGCAAGGACGTCGAGGGCGGCTTCGTCGTCGCCAACCTGGCGAAGATGCCGCACCTGCTCGTCGCCGGTTCGACCGGTTCCGGCAAGTCGTCGTTCGTCAACTCGATGATCACGTCGCTGCTCATGCGCGCGAAGCCGTCCGAGGTCCGCATGGTCCTCGTCGACCCGAAGCGCGTCGAACTCTCGATCTACGCCGGGGTGCCGCACCTCATCACGCCCATCATCACGAACCCGAAGAAGGCGGCGGAAGCGCTGCAGTGGGTCGTGAAGGAGATGGACATGCGGTACGACGACCTGGCGTCGTTCGGCTTCCGGCACGTCGACGACTTCAACAAGGCCATCGAGAACGGCGAGATCGTGCTGCCCGCGGGCAGCGAGCGGAAGCTCAAGCCGTACCCGTACCTGCTCGTCGTCGTCGATGAGCTCGCGGACCTCATGCTCGTCGCCCCGCGCGACGTCGAGGAGTCGATCGTCCGCATCACCCAGCTCGCCCGCGCCGCCGGGATCCACCTCGTCCTGGCGACCCAGCGACCCTCTGTCGACGTCGTCACCGGCCTCATCAAGGCGAACGTGCCCTCGCGCCTCGCCTTCGCGGTCACGAGCGTCACCGACTCCCGCGTCATCCTCGACCAGCCGGGCGCCGACAAGCTCATCGGGCAGGGCGACGCGCTCTTCCTGCCGATGGGGTCGTCGAAGGCGATCCGCGTGCAGGGTGCCTGGGTGCAGGAGAGCGAGGTCGCCGAGGTCGTCCAGCACGTCACCCGGCAGGCCCGCCCCGAGTACCGCCAGGACGTCCAGGCCGTGGTCGAGCGCAAGGAGATCGACGCGGACATCGGCGACGACCTCGAGCTGCTGCTCGCGGCGGTCGAACAGGTCGTCTCGACGCAGTTCGGGTCGACCTCGATGCTCCAGCGGAAGCTCCGTGTCGGGTTCGCGAAGGCCGGACGCCTGATGGACCTGATGGAGTCCCGCGACATCGTCGGCCCGTCCGAGGGTTCGAAGGCGCGCGACGTCCTCGTCACGGCGGACCAGCTGCCGTCGGTGCTCGCGAAGCTGCGGGGCGAGGAGCCGCCGGTGGCCCCGGCCCCGGCCTTGCCCGCCTCCGCAGACGACGGTGACCGGTACAGCGCCGACCCGGTGGGGGACATGACCCGCGGGTACGATGAAGTCGACGACGGGCCCGACGAGGACGCGTGGGGACTGACGGGCAGGGAGTGAGTGCGATGACCGCCTCGAACGGTACGGACACCTCGCACGGAGCACGCTTCCCGTGGCGCGGTCGGCTGCTGCGCAAGGGCCCCGGCCCGGCGTCCACGGCGAACGTCGCGAACATCATCACCGTCGTGCGCATCCTCATGGCGCCGCTGTTCTTCGTGCTGCTCCTGAGCGATGCCGGCAACGACGGCGCGATGCGGATCTGGGCGGCGGTCGTGTTCGTCGTCGCGATCGTCACGGACAGCGCCGACGGCATCATCGCCCGACGGCAGAACCTCGTCACCGACTTCGGCAAGCTCGTCGACCCGATCGCTGACAAGGTGCTCATCGGCGGGGCGCTCGTCGCGCTGTCGATCCTCAATGAGCTGCCCTGGTACGTGACCGTCCTCATCATGGTCCGCGAGATCGGCATCACGGTGTTCCGGTTCGCGGTGCTGTCCGACCGGGTCATCCCCGCCAGCCGCGGCGGCAAGATCAAGACCGTGCTGCAGGCCGTCGCGCTGACCGCCGCCCTGTTCCCCTGGTGGAACGTCGTCGGCGACTGGGCGCACTGGGTCAACGGCATCCTCATGACCGCCGCGTTCCTGGCAACGATCCTGAGCGGGATCGACTACCTGTGGCAGGCATGGAAGCACAACCGCAGCGCAGCGTGACCGACGCCCAGCCACCCGTCCCCGTCGCACCGGGGCTCATCGCCGAGTTGACCGCCCGCGGCGAGACCGTGGCGGTCGCCGAGTCCCTGACCGGGGGACTCGTCGTCGCGACCCTCGTGGGCGTCCCGGGCGCGAGCGCCGTCGTCCGAGGCGGTGTCGTGGCCTACGCGACGCCGATCAAGCACGAGCTGCTCGACGTCGCGGCCGACCTGCTCGCCTCGAACGGCGCGGTCGACCCCGAGGTCGCAAGGCAGATGGCGTCGGGTGTCCGGATCGCGATGAGCATCGACGGCGAACCCGCCACGTGGGGGATCAGCACGACGGGCGTCGCCGGCCCCGATCCGCAGGACGGCAAGGCCGTGGGTACGGTGTACGTCGGGATCGCGTCGGCGGACGGGGCCACGGCGTACGAACTGCACCTCGACGGCGACCGGGATGCAATCCGGCACGCCACCGTCTCCGAACTCCTGGCACGGATGTCGTCCACAATCCGGGCGCGGGAATAGGTCCCGTTTCCACTGGGTTACATCTCACGCAATCTCCAGCAGGACGGCAGCCCACGTGGCTAGCATGCTGCAACGGCAACGCTACAGTTGCTGAACCCGAACTCGGCCATCCGGATCGAGCGGGCGCGGAGACGACAGAGAGGAGGAGTTCTCATGGTTCTCGTTCGTCAGGAAATCGGCGACGTTCTGCGGGACTTCCGCTTGCAGAAGGGCCGGACCCTCCGTCAGGTCGCGTCCAAGGCCAGCGTTGCTCTCGGGTACCTCAGCGAGGTCGAGCGCGGTCAGAAGGAAGCCAGCTCGGAGATCCTCGCGTCCGTCGCGGACGCGTTGGACACCCCCATCTCGACCATCATGCGTGAAGTGGGCGACCGCCTCGCGGTGGTCGAGGGCCTCACCCCGGTCCCCGACACGCTCCCCGACGACCTCGTCGCCGAGTTCGACAACGACCTCGCGGTGCGCTGACGCCACCGCACACGAACGCCCCCGCCGGATCACCGGCGGGGGCGTTCCTCGTTGCGGGGCAGGTGCCGCCGAGTGGGGTGATGCGTGCGCGCTGCCGGGCGCGGGCCGTTCGTGCCGTGCGGTGGCTCGGGCCGTCGTCGTTAGGCTGGAACGATGCGGGTGAGTGAGTTCTGGCGAGCCGTCGACCAGGTGTTCGGTGAGGCCTACGGTGCGGTCGTCAGCCGCGACGTCGTGCTCGAGGAGCTCGGCGGACGGTCCGCGGCGGACGCCCTCGACGCGGGGATCGACGCGCGCCGTGTCTGGGAGGCGCTGTGCGACTCGCAGGACGTCCCGCTCGACAAGCGGCACGGCAAGGGGCTGGCGGAGCCGCACGACTGACCTCGGGTGCCCGGGCACCCGAAACTGTGTTCGGCGTGTTGCTCGAACGGGTGTTCGATCGGTGGTAGCTTCCTCCACAACGGCGCTGGACGGGGACTTCATCCACAGATCGCGCGGTCACGGACAGTCATGTCGGTGGCCCGCCCTAGGTTCGAAGTCAACGGGAACAGCCCGAAGCCTTGTCGCAGCAGCACTGGCCTTGCACCACCGGCCGGCGTGAACGCGACAGCCTACAGGCGGCCGACATCGAGCACGAAGGAGCACCCCATGCCATCACCGGCAGACCGCGAGAAGGCCCTCGAGACCGCACTCGCTCAGATCGACAGGCAGTTCGGCAAGGGTGCGATCATGCGCCTCGGGTCGGATGAACGCGCCCCGGTCAACGTCATCCAGACCGGGTCGGTGGCGCTCGACGTCGCGCTCGGCATCGGTGGCCTGCCCCGTGGCCGCATCGTCGAGATCTACGGCCCGGAGTCGTCGGGTAAGACCACGCTGACGATCCACGCCATCGCCAACGCCCAGCGCGCCGGCGGCATCGCGGCGTTCATCGACGCGGAGCACGCCCTCGACCCCGAGTACGCCAAGAAGCTCGGTGTCGACATCGACGCGCTGCTCGTGTCGCAGCCCGACACAGCCGAGCAGGCGCTCGAGATCGCGGACATGCTCGTCCGCTCCGGCTCGATCGACCTCATCGTCATCGACTCCGTCGCGGCGCTCGTGCCCCGCGCCGAGATCGAGGGCGAGATGGGTGACTCCCACGTCGGTCTGCAGGCGCGCCTCATGTCCCAGGCCCTCCGCAAGCTCGCCGGTGGGCTGAACCAGACCCAGACCACGATGATCTTCATCAACCAGCTGCGCGAGAAGATCGGCGTGTTCTTCGGTTCCCCCGAGACCACGTCCGGCGGTAAGGCGCTGAAGTTCTACGCGTCCGTCCGACTCGACATCCGGCGCATCGAGACGCTCAAGAGCGGGACCGACGCCGTCGGCAACCGCACCCGCGTCAAGGTCGTCAAGAACAAGATGGCGCCGCCCTTCAAGCAGGCCGAGTTCGACATCCTGTACGGCGTGGGCATCTCGCGAGAGGGCTCGCTCCTCGACTTCGGTGTCGACCACGGCATTGTCAAGAAGTCGGGTGCCTGGTACACCTACGACGGCGACCAGCTCGGGCAGGGCAAGGAGAACTCGCGTTCGTTCCTGATCCAGAACCCGGAGATCGCAGCGGAGATCGAGGGCAAGATCCTCGCGAAGCTCGGTGTCGGCGGCGCCAAGGCCGAGGTTGAGGCTCCGGTCGAGATCGCGCCGAAGATCGCGGAGCGCAAGGGCGCGTGACGACCGACCACGACGACGAGGGCCTCGCACCGGTCACCGACCTGTTCGGTGCGAGGTCTCGTCGCCGTCCCTCGGCGCCGCCCTCGCCGGACGAAGCGCAGGCCACCCGGAACCCGACTCGGAACCCGACCCGTGACGCGACGCCGAACGGGTTCGATCCGGATCAGTTCGCGCCGATCGAGCGGATCGCCGCAGCTCGAAGCCGTGCTGCCGATGCCGCAGCGGCCGATGCCGATGCCGATGCCATCGCGGGGGACGACATCCCCGAGGACGGCGCGGCCGAAGGCGATGCCGACGCGGACACCCCCGTGCCGCTGCCGTTCACGGGCTCCCGAGCGCAGCCCGAGTGGGTGTCGCCCGTCGTCGGGGACGGCACCGGCCGGAGTGCCCGGGCTGAGCAGGACGGCTACGACGACACTCCGACCGCCGAAGCGACCACCGCGTCGGTGTTCGCCATCGCCAGCGGGGACGAGATCGACCCGGCCGATGCTCCGCGCCCGATCGACGAGCAGCGTGCCGACGCCGAGCGTCTCAGCATGCGCGCGCTCGGCCGCAAGGGCGTCAGTGAGTCCGAGCTCCGGACGATGCTCACGAAGAACGACCTCGACGCCGACGTGGTCGACTCCGAGATCGAACGGCTGACGCGCGTCGGACTCCTCGACGACGTGGCCCTCGCGACGGACCTCGTCGACCGCTTGCACGACCGGAAGGGTCTCGGTCGCCAGGGTGTCGTGGCCGAGCTCCGACGCCGCGGGATCGACCAGGCGGCGATCGACGCTGCGCTCGACGCCGCTGCCGACGACGAGGACGACGAGTTCGTCCGCGCGATCGAACTCGCCCAGAAGCGCGCCGGTCAGCTCCGCGGGCTCGACCGGGCGACTGCGGAGCGCCGACTCTCGGGGTTCCTCATGCGCAAGGGCTACAACGGCGGCGTGGTCCGCATCGCCGTCGAGCGTGCGCTGGACGGCGGCGGGCGACCCCCGGCCGGCCCGCGCGGCTCCGTCCGGTTCGAGTAGCGCCCGCGGGTCGCGGTGGTGCTGGCCTCCACCGGGCGCGGACGGTTTTACACTGAGATCACCATGGCCACCCTCGCAGCGCCCCGCACCTACGAAGTCCGCACCTACGGGTGCCAGATGAACGTGCACGACTCCGAGCGGCTGAGTGGCTCGCTCCAGGCCGCCGGCTACGTCGCCGCCGACGGCACCCAGGCGGACGTCGTCGTCATCAACACGTGCGCGGTACGCGAGAACGCGGACAACCGCCTGTACGGCAACCTCGGGCAGCTCGCGGGCATCAAGCGCGAGCACCCGGGCATGCAGATCGCCGTCGGCGGGTGCCTGGCGCAGAAGGACAAGAACGTCATCCTCGAGAAGGCGCCGTGGGTCGACGTCGTGTTCGGCACGCACAACATGGGGTCGTTGCCCACCCTGCTCGAGCGGGCACGGCACAACGACGAGGCGCAGATCGAGATCCTCGAGTCGCTCGACGTCTTCCCGTCGACGCTGCCGACGAAGCGCGACTCCACGCACAGCGGGTGGGTGTCCATCTCGGTCGGCTGCAACAACACGTGCACGTTCTGCATCGTCCCGTCGCTCCGCGGCAAGGAGAAGGACCGCCGCCCGGGTGACGTCCTCGCGGAGATCCAGGCGCTCGTCGACGACGGTGCGATCGAGGTCACGCTGCTCGGCCAGAACGTGAACTCCTACGGCGTCGAGTTCGGCGACCGGCAGGCGTTCGGCAAGCTGCTTCGCGCGGCGGGTCAGATCGAGGGCCTCGAGCGCGTCCGCTTCACGAGCCCCCACCCGGCTGCCTTCACGGACGACGTCATCGACGCGATGGCCGAGACGTCGAACGTCATGCCGCAGCTGCACATGCCGCTGCAGTCCGGATCGGATCGGATCCTCAAGGCCATGCGCCGCAGCTACCGGAGCGAGCGGTTCCTCGGCATCCTCGACCGGGTGCGCGCAAAGATCCCGAACGCGGCGATCTCGACCGACATCATCGTCGGGTTCCCGGGTGAGACGGAGCAGGACTTCGAGGACACGCTCCGCGTCGTCGAGCAGTCCCGGTTCGCCTCGGCGTTCACCTTCCAGTACTCGATCCGCCCCGGCACGCCCGCGGCGACCATGGACGAGCAGCTGCCGAAGCAGGTCGTGCAGGAGCGCTACGAGCGGCTGGTCGCCCTGCAGGAGCGGATCACGGCCGAGGAGAACGCGAAGCAGGTCGGACGCAGCGTCGAGGTGCTGGTCGCCACCGGCGAGGGCAAGAAGGACGAAGCGACGCACCGGCTGTCCGGGCGCGCGGAGGACTCGCGGCTCGTGCACTTCGCGGTGCCCTCGGGTTCCGAGGTGCCGCGCCCGGGCGACGTCGTCACGGTGGAGGTCACCCGGTCCGCGCCGCACTTCCTCATCGCCGACGGTGACGCTCCGCTCCGGATCCGCCGCACCCGCGCCGGCGACGCCTGGGACCGGGCGCAGGCCGAGAGCTGCGGCGTCCCGGCTCCGGCCGCACCCACTGACGGCCCCCGACCGGTCTCGCTCGGCCTGCCCACGCTCCGTGTCGGCCGCTGACGCGGCGAGCACCGATGCCGACCTGATCGCCGTCGTCGGTGCGACGGGCACCGGCAAGTCCGACCTCGGCATCGCGATCGCCGAACGCCTCCGTGCGGCCGGCCGTGCGGCGGAGGTCGTCAACGCCGACGCCATGCAGCTGTACCGCGGCATGGACATCGGGACCGCGAAGCTCTCGGTCGACGAACGGCGGGGTGTCCCGCACCACCAGCTCGACGTCCTCGACGTCACCGACGAAGCGAGCGTCGCCGCCTACCAGCGCGACGCCCGAGCCGACATCGACGCGATCCACGAGCGCGGCGGGGTCGCGGTGCTCGTCGGCGGGAGCGGCCTGTACGTGTCCGCGGTCCTGTTCGACCTGTCGTTCCCGGGCACCGACCCCGAGCTGCGCGCCCGGCTGGAGCGGGAGCACGCGGAGCTCGGCCCCGGCATCCTGCTCGAACGGCTCCGGACCCTCGACCCGACGGCCGCCGCGACCATCGACGCACGCAACCCGCGCCGCCTGATCCGGGCACTCGAGATCGCGAGCCGATCCGAGGTCGTCACCCCGAGCCTCCCGGCCGCGCCCCGCGCCTGGCGGCCTGCTCGGATCCTGCACCTGCGGCGCGATCGCGAGCAGCTCGTCACCGCCCTGCACGAACGCGCAGCGCGGATGTTCGAGCGCGGGCTGGTCGACGAGGTCCGTGCCCTCCGCGAGCGGGGTCTCGAGCGGGGGAAGACCGCCCGTGCCGCGATCGGGTACTCGCAGGCGCTCGAGGTCCTCCGCGGCGAGGCCACCCTCGACGAGGCCGTGGAAGCGACCGGCATCGCGACCCGGAAGTACGCGCGTCGGCAGGTGTCCTGGTTCCGGCGGTACGCCGACGCTGCGGAGCTCGACGTCACCGGTGCCGACCGGGCGGCGTTGACGGTGCTGGCCCGTAGGATCGTCCCGTGACCGAGCTGCACTTCACCAAGGGCCAGGGGACCGGCAACGACTTCGTCCTGTTCGCCGACCCCGACGCCACGGTCGACCTGACCCCCGAGCGCATCCGTGCGATCGCGGACCGCCGGTTCGGCGTGGGCGGCGACGGTGTCATCCGCGCAGTCCGGTCCGAATCCCTGCCGGAGGGACGGGCGCTCGTCGCCGAGGACCCGGCCGCGATCTGGTTCATGGACTACCACAACGCCGACGGCACGGTGGCGGAGATGTGCGGCAACGGCGTCCGCGTCTTCGCCCGCTACCTCACCGAGGCGGGCCTCGTCGAGCTCGCCCCGGGCGAGACCCTGACGGTGGGCAGCCGCAAGGGCCTCGTGGACATCCAGCGCACGACGAACGGCTTCTCCGCCGACCTCGGCCGCTGGGGACTCGGCATCGAGGGCGGCGGCGCGGACGACGTCCTCGTGCGCGCGAAGAACCTCGACAACGCCCGGCCGGGCCTCGGCATCGACGTCGGCAACCCGCACGTCGTCGTCGCCCTCGCGACCGAGGACGAGCTCGCCGACGTCGACCTCACGTACGTGCCCGTCCTCGACCCGGTGCCGGCCGCCGGCGCGAACGTCGAGTTCGTGCTCCCCGGCGACCCGCTGGTGCAGGACGGCGTCGGCCAGATCACGATGCGCGTGCACGAGCGGGGCAGCGGCGAGACGCTGTCCTGCGGAACGGGCGCGGTCGCGGCAGCGCTCGCGACGCGCCACTGGGCGGGCAACGGAGCGCCGGACACCTGGCGCGTGCGCGTGCCCGGCGGGGTCGTCACCGTGCGCATGTTCGCTGCGGAGGACGGCGAGCACGTCGCGCTCGCCGGTCCGGCGGAACTCGTCTTCTCGGGTGACCTGACGGTCTGACCCGACCACGGGCACTCGACCTGGAGGCACGACCCGCGTCACCGACGTCGCTGGCGCGGGCCGCGCCTCCAGTCCGACCGCCGCTGGTGCGTCGCCGAGGCGACCTCGCGCAGTCCGGAGGTGACCTCGCGCAGTCCGGACAGGGCCGGTCAGGCCGTGCGGTGCACCCGCAGGACCCGGAACCCCTTGTCGGTCGTCGCGCGGGACACGTGGAACGCGGCGTCGAGGGTCTGCTGCAGCCAGCGCTGCAACGAGTCCCCGCCGAGGTCCTTCGAGACGACCAGCCAGGCGTCGCCGCCCACCTCGAGCCGGGGGAGCCAGGTGAGCAGGATCTGGTGCAGCTCGTCCTTGCCGACCCGGATCGGCGGGTTCGACCAGATGGTCCGGAACCGGAGGTCGGCGGGGACGTCGTCGGGGAGCGCGACCGTGACGTTGTCGGTAGCGGCCGCGGCGGCGTTCGCCCGGGCGAGGCCGAGCACGCGCTCGTTGACGTCCACGCCCCAGACCCGGGCGTCGGGGGAGTGCAGCGCCATCGTGATCGCGATCGGACCCCAGCCGCACCCGACGTCGAGCAGAGCGCCCTCGGCCGCGGGTGGCGGCACGGAACCGAGCAGTACCCGGGTGCCACGGTCGAGTCCGTCGGGGCTGAAGACGCCCGCCGCGGTGGTCAGCGTGAGCGGCCGCCCGGCGAGGGTGACGTGGATCTGGCGAGGCCGTGCGTCGCTCTCCGGACTGGCCGAGAAGTAGTGGTCGTTCGCCATGGATGAACCGTACCGGGAACTCCGTGTGTCCCGAGCGCTGCGGAGGTACCCTGTGGACAGCATGACGGATACCCATGAGCACGACGAACCAATGACGGACGACCGCGCACTCGGAGACGACAGCGCCGCTGGTGTCGTCGAACGAGTCCTGCGCAACGCGGACTCCCGGGCGGCCTCGTCCGTGTTCGCACCGGCGCAGGCGATTCAGACCAGGTCGGTCGACGACCGCACCTGGAACGGGGACGGCGACCAGTACGACCGCGAGGACCGTGCGGCACTGCGCCGAGTGGCCGGCCTCTCCACCGAGCTCGAGGACGTCACCGAGGTCGAGTACCGGCAGCTCCGGCTCGAGCAGGTCGTCCTCATCGGCGTGTACCCGCAGGGTGACGCCGCCGAAGCCGAGAACTCGCTGCGCGAACTCGCCGCCCTCGCCGAGACCGCGGGCGCCGTGGTCCTCGACGGGCTGCTGCAGCGCCGGCCGAACCCCGACCCCTCCACCTACCTCGGCAAGGGCAAGGCCGAAGAACTCGCGATGGTCGTTAAGGCCACCGGAGCGGACACGGTCATCGCCGACACCGAACTCGCCCCGTCCCAGCGCCGTGCGCTCGAGGACGTCGTGAAGGTGAAGGTGATCGACCGCACCGCGGTGATCCTCGACATCTTCAGCCAGCACGCCAAGAGCCGAGAGGGCAAGGCCCAGGTCGAGCTCGCCCAGCTCGAGTACCTCCTCCCGCGACTCCGCGGTTGGGGTGAGTCGATGTCCCGTCAGGCCGGTGGTCAGGTCTCCGGCGGTGCGGGCATGGGCTCACGTGGTCCCGGTGAGACGAAGATCGAACTCGACCGCCGCCGCATCCACACCCGGATGTCGAAGCTGCGCCGCCAGATCGCCGGCTTCCGCCCCGCGCGCGAGGCCAAGCGCGCGGACCGACACCGCAACTCCGTGCCGAGCGTCGCCATCGCCGGCTACACGAACGCGGGGAAGTCCTCGCTGCTCAACCGTCTGACGAGCGCCGGCGTGCTCGTGCAGAACCAGCTGTTCGCGACGCTGGACGCGACGGTCCGCCGGACCGAGAGCGCAAAGGGCCGCGAGTTCACCTTCGTGGACACCGTCGGCTTCGTCCGGAACCTGCCGCACCAGCTGGTCGAGGCGTTCCGTTCCACGCTCGAGGAAGTGGGCGAAGCGGACGTCATCGTGCACGTCGTCGACGGTTCCCACCCGGACCCGGCGGCGCAGCTCGCCACCGTGCGCGAGGTCATCGCCGAGGTCGAGGCCCGCGAGATCCCCGAGATCGTGGCGTTCAACAAGTCGGACCTCATCGACGAGTCGCAGCGGCTCGTGCTGGTCGGACTCGTGCCGGACGCGGTGTTCGTCTCCGCCCGGACGGGTGAGGGCATCCAGGACCTCCTCGACGCGATCGAGGCGCGGCTGCCCGAGCCGGACGTCGAACTCACCGTGGTGATCCCGTACGACCGCGGCGACCTCGTGTCGACGCTGCACGACGCCGGCGCGGTGGAGTCCGTCGACTACGTCGAGGACGGCACGCGCCTGCGGGTGCGGGTGTTCCGACGCCAGGTCGCAGAACTCGACCCGTTCGTGGTGGCGCCCGTCGCGTCCTGACGGCCTGGAGGCGCGGCGCGCGTCCGCCGCGCCGGCCGGGTGGGTCGGCTGGCCCTGTGGTTCGTGGCGGTTCCGGCGGTCCCGTGGTCCGGCGGTTCCGTGGTTCCGTGGTTCCGTGGTTCCGTTCGCAGCCGCACAACCGAAATCGCCTGGAACCACGGGATCCCGTGGTTCCAGGCGACTTCGGTTGTGCGGAGCGGCGGGCAGCTGCAGGCGCGACCGGGGCGGCGGGCTCAGAGCGAGCGGAGGACCGCCACGACCTTGCCGAGGACGGTGGCCGCGTCGCCGAGGATCGGCTCGAACGCGGTGTTCCGGGGGAGCAGCCACGTGTGACCGTCCCGCTGGCGGAAGACCTTGACGGTCGCTTCCTCGTCGAGCATGGCGGCGACGATGTCACCGTTCTCCGCCGTCTGCTGCGACCGGACGACCACCCAGTCGCCGTCGCAGATCGCGGCGTCGATCATCGACTCGCCGACGACCTTGAGCATGAAGAGGTCACCCGTGCCGACGAGCTGACGGGGGAGCGGCACGATCTCGTCGACGTGCTGCTCTGCCGTGATGGGCACACCGGCGGCGATGCGGCCGACCAGCGGGACGAGGGTGGTGGCGTCGACGTCGGGGCCGTCGACGTCCGGCGTGGGCTCGTCGACCAGGACCTCGAGCGCACGGGGACGGTTCGGGTCGCGGCGGATCCAGCCGCCGAGCTCGAGCTGACCGAGCTGGTGGGAGACGCTCGAGAGCGATGAGAGGCCGGCGGCGTCGCCGATCTCACGCATGCTCGGCGGGTACCCCCGGCTGGCGATCGACGCGCGGATCGCGTCGAGGATCGCCTGCTGCTTCGCCGTCAGCGGCTTCTGGCCCCGCAGTTCGTCCACCACGTCGTCTCGCCCTTCGTCGGTGCTGAGACCGTGCCGCGGGAATGTCGGTGGTCCCCGTTTGACTTGTCCCAGTCGATCGAAACAGTATCCGACCGGTCCACCCCGGACAAACACCTGTTCGAGCGTGTCGGCAGAAATCCTCCCAGAAATCTCCGCACAGGACTTGTGTGACCTCGCATTCGAAACTATGTTCGGTACAGGACTTCGGTTCGACCGAACGGGAAGGCAGAACGACATGAGCACCATCGCCATCGCTGACATCCAGCGGACCTCGGCGCCCGCCGTGCGTACGCGCCTGCGCCTGACGCGCCGCGGCCGGTTCGTCATCACGACGCTCGCCGCGATCCCGCTCCTCATCGTCGTCGCGCTCGCGGTGCTGAACGGCGGCCAGGCCTCGGCCGGCAACACCTCCGGCACCACGCACTTCGACACCGTCACCATCCAGCCGGGCGAGACGCTCTGGCAGCTGGCAGAGGAGACCGCGCCGAACGCCGACCCGCGCGACTTCGTGCAGGACGTCGTCAGCCTCAACGCGCTGAACAGCTCCGCGCTGCAGGCCGGCGAGCAGATCGCCATCCCGACGAAGTACACGAACGGGCAGTAGCACGCGGGACGGGCTCGCGGACCCGAAGGAGCTCGCGAACTCGAACGGGCAGGCGGGCCCGAACGGGCACGCGGACCAGAACGGGCGGGACTGCCAGGTCGCAGGGCGCACCGTCCGGACGGCCGGTCCAACGGCGGGTCACGCGGCCTACGATGGATCGGTGGCATTCACGCTCGAAGACCTCCCGATCCGAGACGACCTGCGCGGGCAGAGCCCCTACGGCGCCCCGCAGAAGCACGTCCGCGTGCAGCTCAACGTCAACGAGAACACGCATCCGGTGCCGGAGGACGTCGCCGAGGACATCGTGGCGTCGATCCGACAGGCCCTCGCGACCGTGAACCGCTACCCTGACCGCGAGTTCACCGAGCTGCGGCAGTCGCTCGCCGATTACCTGCAGCGCGATCTCCGCGACGGGCAGCGCCTCGGTCCCGAGCAGATCTGGGCGGCGAACGGCTCGAACGAGGTCTTGCAGCAGCTCCTCCAGGCCTTCGGTGGTCCCGGGCGGACTGTGCTCGGGTTCCCTCCCACCTACTCGATGCACTCGATCCTCGCGGCGGGCACGGGCACCACCTGGATCCCGGCGCAGCGTGACGACGAGTACCGCACCCCGCCCGAGACCGTCGTTGCCGCGATCCACGAACACCGACCGGACATCGTCTTCCTCTGCGGCCCGAACAACCCGACGGGCACCCCGCTGCCCATCGAGACGATCGAGGCCGCCTACGACGCGACCGACGGCATCGTGATGGTGGACGAGGCGTACGCCGAGTTCATGCCCGCGGACAAGCCGAGCGCCCTCACGCTGCTCCCGGGCCGCGAGCGTCTCGTCGTGTCCCGCACCATGAGCAAGGCGTTCGCGTTCGCCGGCGCCCGCGTCGGCTACATGGCCGCGCACCCCGCGGTCATCGACGCGCTCCGGCTCGTCCGGCTGCCCTACCACCTGTCCGCCCTGACGCAGGCGGCAGCCATCGCCGCGCTCCGGCACGCCCCCGAGATGCTCGCCATGGTGGACGACATCAAGCAGCAGCGCGACCGCATGGTCACCGAGCTGCAGGCGATGGGCTACCGCACCTACGAGACGTGGTCGAACTTCGTCCTGTTCGGTGGCGTCGCCGACCCGCACGCCGCGTTCGAGGCGCTCCTCGAGCAGGACGTCATCGTCCGTGACCTCGGCATCCCGAACCACCTCCGGGTGAGCGCGGGCACGGAAGAGGAGACGACCGCCTTCCTCGACGCGATGCGCCGGGTCGCCGCGGACCAGCCGCCGGTTAGGGTTGGGGCATGACCGCGCGCACCGCCTCGATCAGCCGCAGCACGAGCGAATCGAGCGTCGAACTCGAGCTGGACCTCGACGGCACCGGCACCTCGGAGATCTCGACGAGCGTGCCGTTCTTCGACCACATGCTGACCGCGTTCAGCAAGCACTCGCTCATCGACCTGCGGGTGCGTTCGACGGGTGACACCGACATCGACGTGCACCACACGGTGGAGGACACCGGCATCGTGCTCGGCCAGGCGATCAAGCAGGCCCTTGGCGACCGGTCCGGCATCGGCCGGTACGGCGACGCCCTGGTGCCCCTCGACGAGGCACTGGCGCAGGCCGTCGTCGACGTGTCCGGTCGGCCGTTCCTGGTGCACAGCGGTGAGCCGGCGGGCTTCGAGTTCCACCGCATCGGTGGGCACTTCACCGGATCGATGGTCCGCCACGTGTTCGAGGCGATCACGTTCAACGCCGGCATCACCGTCCACGTCCGCGTGCTCGAGGGTCGCGACCCGCACCACATCGCGGAAGCCGAGTTCAAGGCGTTCGCGCGAGCCATGCGCAAGGCGGTCGAACTGGACCCGCGCGTCGACGGCATCCCCTCCACGAAGGGCGCCCTGTGACAACCGTGAAGCCGAACGTCGTCGTCCTCGACTACGGCTCGGGCAACGTGCACTCCGCGGCCAAGGCGCTCGAGCGCGCCGGTGCAGACGTCACGCTGAGCTCGGACAAGCAGACGGCACTGCAGGCAGACGGGCTGCTCGTGCCGGGTGTCGGCGCGTTCGCCGCGGTGATCGACCAGCTCGAGAGCGTGCAGGGTGGCGAGATCGTCGACCGTCGTCTCGCCGGGGGCCGCCCGGTGCTCGGCATCTGCGTCGGCATGCAGGTGCTCTTCTCGCGCGGGGTCGAACGGGGCGCCGACGTCGAAGGCCTCGGCCAGTGGCCCGGGACCGTGCAGGAGATCCAGGCCGAGGTCCTGCCGCACATGGGCTGGAACACCGTGCAGGCACCCGAGGACTCGGTGCTGTTCGACGGCCTGCACGACGAACGCTTCTACTTCGTGCACTCCTACGGCGTGACCGACTTCCCGCTCGAGGCGTACGGGCCGTTCCGCGCGCCCCGTCTGACCTGGGCCGAGCACGGGCAGCCGTTCATCGCCGCGGTCGAGAACGGGCCGCTCACCGCCACGCAGTTCCACCCCGAGAAGTCCGGCGAACCGGGCATCCGCCTGCTCTCCAACTGGGTCCGCTCGCTCTGAACCCGGCCGCCACCGGGCGCGACGGCCGTGCCGGACGCGCACCGGGCCTCCCGGCCGTCCGCAGCCCCTCCTCCACCGCAACGAAACCGACAGGACCATGACCGACCTCATCGCCACCCCGCCCCTCGTCCTGCTCCCCGCCGTGGACGTCGTCGACGGCCAGGCGGTGCGCCTCACCCAGGGCGAAGCCGGCAGTGAGACGGGGTACGGCGACCCGGTTTCGGCCGCCCGCACCTGGCGCGACCAGGGTGCGGAGTGGATCCACCTCGTCGACCTCGACGCTGCCTTCGGCCGGGGCGACAACCGCCGGGTGATCGCGCACGCCATCCGCGAGGTCGAGGGTGTCGACGTCGAACTGTCCGGCGGCATCCGCGACGACGCGTCGCTCGAGGCCGCGCTGGCGACCGGGGCTGCCCGGGTGAACCTCGGCACGGCCGCCCTCGAGCACCCCGAGTGGGCCGCGAACGTGATCCGCAAGTACGGCGAGCAGATCGCGGTGGGGCTCGACGTGCGCGGCACGACGCTCGCGAGCCGCGGCTGGACGGAGGACGCGGGGGACCTCTGGGAGGTGCTCGACCGCCTCGAGGAAGCCGGCTGCGCCCGCTACGTGGTGACCGACGTCACGAAGGACGGCACGCTGCAGGGCCCGAACGTGGACCTGCTGCGCGAGGTCTGCGACCGGACGGACCAGCCCGTCGTGGCCTCCGGTGGCATCTCGACGCTCGACGACCTCCGTGCGCTGCGCGAGCTCGTGCCGCACGGGCTGGAGGGCGCGATCATCGGCAAGGCGCTCTACTCGGGGGCGTTCACGCTGCCGGCCGCCCTCGACATCGCCTCGGAGTAGCCGCATGGCGGGCATCTCCAACGGCCGCGGCACCGGACCCGACACCCCGGACGCCGGCGCCGGCGCTGTCGACCACGGTGCAGCGCCCGGCACCGACGACGCACAAACCCCGGGCGGTGCGGCCGACTCGGCGGGCTTCGCGTGGGAGGGCCGCACGTTCGACCACCACGACACCGCCTTCGCCGACGACGACGGTCTCGCCGACCCCGCCGTGGTCGCCGCGGTCACGGCCCTGCCGGACGGCGGATCACAGCGCGCGATCGTGGACGCGCTCCGCACAGCACGCCTCCTGATCCCGCTCGTGGCCGAGGCCGGTGACGTCGGACACACCGACACCGGCTCGCTGGTCGACAAGACCCAGGAGCTCTCGATCGTCACGGTCGCCGGCCCGGACGGTCGCAGCGTGATGCCCGCGTTCACCTCCGTCGAGGCGATGCGCGCCTGGGACGCCGACGCCCGACCGGTGCCGGTCGAGTCGCGCCGGGTCGCGATGGCAGCCGCGAGCGAGGAGACCCAGCTCGTCGTCCTCGACCCGACGTCGCCCACCGAGTTCGTGCTCCGCCGCCCCGCGGTCTGGGCGCTCGGACAGGACGTGCCCTGGACCCCGTGCTTCGAGGACCCGGAGGTCGGGCAGGCATTCGCGGACTCCGTCGTCGGTGAATCCGCGGTGGCGCGGGTCGAGCTGGCGCCCGGGGACCCGCTCGGACGGTTCGCCGGGGCCGAGCTGACGGTCGGCCTGGCGCTCCACCCGGGGCTCGACCAGGCGCAGGTGCAGGCCCTCGTGGGCCGCCTCCAGCAGCGCTGGACGGCGGACGCCGTCATCTCGGAGCGGGTGGACAGCATGCGGGTGGCGCTGCGACCAGCGTGATCCGCGCCTCCAGTCGGTCGACGGGCCTGGAGGCACGACTCGCGCCCGCCCCGCCGGCGGGGTCCCGGGATCACGAGCGACGCGCAGCGGCGCGGCGGTGCGACCCGGCAGGCAGCCTGGTCGCCGGTACGATGTCCGGGTGAGCACGAACCCGACGACCACCCCCGGAACCGGCGAGACCACCTACGGTCCGACCGGACGGCCCGTCCGGCGGTTCGCGGTGCCCGAGGAACTCGACGGTCACGGGCCCGCTCGCATCATCGCGCTCTGCAACCAGAAGGGCGGCGTCGGCAAGACCACGACGTCCATCAACCTCGGCGCGGCGCTGGCGGAGTACGGGCGCAAGGTCCTCGCGGTCGACTTCGACCCGCAGGGCGCGCTGTCCGCGGGGCTCGGCGTCCGCACGCACGACATCCCCACCGTCTACGACCTGCTGATGGGGTCGATCAAGGACCCGAACCAGGTCATCCAGCCGACGAACACGCCGTACCTCGACGTCATCCCGGCGAACATCGACCTGTCCGCGGCCGAGGTGCACCTCGTGAACGAGGTCGCGCGTGAGCAGATCCTGGCGAGCGTCCTCCGCAAGGTCGCCAAGGACTACGACGTGATCCTGGTCGACTGCCAGCCGTCGCTCGGGCTGCTCACCGTCAACGCCCTGACCGCGGCGCACGGCGTGCTCATCCCGCTCGAGTGCGAGTTCTTCGCGCTCCGCGGTGTGGCGCTCCTCATCGAGACGATCGACAAGGTGCGCGACCGGCTCAACCCGGCCCTGCAGCTCGACGGCATCCTGGCGACGATGTACGACTCGCGCACGCTGCACTCGCGCGAGGTCATGGAGCGCGTCGTCGACACCTTCGACGACCGCGTGCTCGACACCGTGATCGGCCGCACGGTGAAGTTCCCGGACGCGACCGTCTCGGCCCGGCCGATCACGCAGACCGCTCCGGACCACGCCGCCGCGCACTCCTACCGGCAGCTCGCACGGGAGCTCGTCGAGCGTGGCGCCGTCGCCTGACGACGCCGTCGACCAGCAGCCAGCCGACGCACCCGCGCCCGCGGGCACCACGACCGTGCCCGGATTCCGGGTGCGCCTCCGGAACTTCGACGGCCCGTTCGACCTGCTCCTCTCGCTCATCACGAAGCACGAGCTCGACATCACCGAGGTGTCGCTCGGCGCGGTGACGGGGGAGTTCATCCAGTACGTGCGGGCGGCCGAGTCCGAGGACGAACTCGACGAGGCGAGCGAGTTCCTCGTGGTCGCCGCGACCCTGCTCGACCTGAAGATCGCCGGGCTCCTGCCGCAGGGCGAACTCGTCGACGCCGAGGACGTCGCCCTGCTCGAGGCCCGCGACCTGCTGTTCGCCCGGCTCCTGCAGTACCGCGCGTTCAAGCAGGCAGCGGACTGGTTCGGGTCCCGGTGGCTCGACGAGTCGCGCCGGCACGTCCGGAGCGTGCGGCTCGAGGAGCGGTTCCGTGCCCGGACGCCCGAGCTCGTGTGGACCCTGTCCGTGCAGGACTTCGCCGCGCTCGCGACCCTCGCCTTCGCGCCGCGGGAGCTCCCGACGGTCGGGCTCGATCACCTGCACGCACCGCTCGTGAGCATCCGCGAGCAGGCCGCGATCGTCGTCTCGATCCTCCGGACACGTGCCGACGAGGACGTCTCGTTCCGCGAACTGGTCGCGGGTGTCTCGGAGACGGGTATCGTGGTGGCTCGCTTCCTGGCGATCCTGGAGCTGTACCGGAACGCGTCGATCTCGTTCGAACAGCTCGAACCGCTGGGGGAGCTGCTGCTCCGGTGGACCGCTGAGGACTGGTCCGACGAGAGCCTCGCCAACCTGGGAGCCGACTATGACGGATGACGCGCACGACGTCTCCAGCGCCGAACCCGGCGGTGCCGACGAGATGTCCGACGCCCGCGCGATCGAGCGGGAGATCCACGAGCGGCACGAGGCCGAGCGGCACGCCGAACACGGTGGCGAGCAACCGGCCGAGCTCGACGGCGAGCAGCACCACGTCCCGCACCCCGAGATCCCGATCGACCGGCAGCTCGAGGCGATCCTGATGATCGCTGACGAGCCGCAGTCCCTCGTCGCCCTCGGTGCCGCGGTCGGCGCCCCCGTGCCCGCCGTCCGCCAGGCCATCGAACGCCTCGTGGCGGACTTCGACGGTGTCGACGGCACGATCCGCCGCGGGTTCGAACTCCGCGAGGTCGGCGGCGGCTGGCGCTTCTACGTCCGACCGGACCTCGACCCCGTGGTCGAGCAGTTCGTCGAGGCCGAGCGCCCCTCCCGGTTGTCCCAGGCCGCACTCGAGACCCTCGCGGTCGTCGCGTACAAGCAGCCGATCACCCGCTCGCAGATCGCCTCGATCCGCGCCGTGAACGTCGACGGGGTCGTCCGGACCCTGGTCGCCCGCGGACTCATCGAGGAATCGTTCACGGACGCCGAGACCGGCGCCATCAACTACGTCACGTCCGACCTGCTGCTGCAGCAGCTCGGCATCAACTCGCTCGACGAGCTGCCGCTCATCTCGCCCCTCCTGGACGACGGTGCCGACGGCTTCGGGCAGAACGAAGGGATCCCCGATGGCCGCGTATGAGGAAGAACGACGAGGCGGCCCACGGGGCGGTGCGGGTGGCCGCGCCGGTTCGGGTCGCACCGGTGGCGGCGCGGGTCGCACTGGAGGCCCGTCCCGCGACCGCGACGCCGGCTCCGGCCGTGCGAGTGGTCGGTCCGGTGACACGGGTCGCGACGACCGCGGTGGGTACCGGGGCCGTGACGAGCGTCCGGCGTCCGGCGGCGGCTACCGGGGGCGCGATGAGCGTCCGGCGTCCGGCGGTGGCTACCGGGGGCGCGATGAGCGTCCGGCGTCCGGCGGTGGGTACCGCGGTCGTGACGAGCGTCCCTCGTCCGGTGGCGGGTACCGCGGCCGTGACGATCGCGCCGCTGGCGGGCGTCGTGACGACGACCGTGGCGGCTACCGGGGCCGTGACGAGCGTCCGTCGTCCGGTGGCGGGTACCGCGGCCGTGACGAGCGACCGGCGCAGGGTGGCTACCGGGGCCGTGACGAGCGTCCAGCGTCCGGTGGGTACCGGGGCCGTGACGACCGTCCGGCGTCCGGTGGGTACCGGGGTCGCGACGACCGTGCCGCTCCCGGTCCGCGTCGCGACGACCGCGGGGGAGACCACGGCCGTTTCGTTGGCCGTGACGACGACCGCCGCGGCGGCGACCGTGGCGGTTTCAACCGCCGCGAGGACGACCGTGGTGGGTACCGTGGCCGTGACGAGCGTCCGTCGTCCGGTGGGTACCGCGGCCGTGACGAGCGTCCGGCGTCCGGTGGGTACCGTGGCCGTGACGACCGTCCGGCGTCCGGCGGGTACCGCGGCCGTGACGACCGCCGTGAGGCACCGCGTCGTGAGGACGACCGGGGTGGGTACCGCGGCCGTGACGACCGCCGCGACGCACCGCGCCGTGATGCACCGCGCCGCGACGACGACCGCCGCCGTGACCCCGCCCGCGAGGACCGTCGGTCCCCGGACGGCCGACCGAGCACCGTCTGGCACAACGGCAGCCGGTACGTCGGCGGCACCACGACGGCGCGCAACGGCGACCGTCCGCGGAACGCCGGCCCGCGCAGCACCGACCGCCGCACCACCCCGAAGCCCGAGGGCGCACGCGACGAGCAGGGCCTCCCGCTGGAGGGCACGCCCGAGCGACCGCTGATCCCGGACTGGGACGCATCGGAGGGGAGCGCTCCTGCGGGAGCCGCACCGGGCCTCCAGGCCGAGGGCGAGCGTCTGCAGAAGGTGATCGCCGCTGCGGGCGTGGCATCCCGCCGCGTCGCGGAGAACCTGATCGTCGAGGGCCGCGTGACGGTCAACGGCGAGGTCGTCGACGCACTCGGTCGACGCGTCGACCCCGAGACGGACGAGATCGCCGTCGACGGCGTTCCCGTGCAGATCGACACGTCCCGCCGCTACGTGCTGCTCAACAAGCCGACCGGCATCGTGTCGAGCCTGCAGGACGAGCGCGGTCGCCGCGACCTGTCCGAGTTCGTCGACCGCTACGAGGAGCGCCTGTTCAACGTCGGCCGGCTCGACACCGAGACCTCCGGGCTCATCGTGCTGACGAACGACGGCGACCTCGCGCACATCCTGGCGCACCCGTCGTTCGGCGTGACGAAGACCTACATCGCGAAGGTGCGCGGCAACGTGAACCCGGCGACGGTGCAGCGGCTGCTCGACGGCGTGGAGCTCGAGGACGGCCCGATCGCGGCGGACAAGGTGCGGTTGCTCGAGTCCTCGCGCGGTGAGTCGCTCATCGAGATCACGCTGCACTCGGGACGTAACCGCATCGTCCGGCGCATGCTCGACGAGGTCGACCACCCCGTGCTCGAGCTCGTCCGGCGCTCGTTCGGTCCGCTGCAGCTCGGATCGCTGCCGATCGGCAAGATGCGCGAGCTCTCGACGGTCGAGCTCGGCTCCATCCTCCGCATCGCGCGCGAGGCGAAGGGTTCTGCACAGGACGACGACGGGGCAGAGTCCTCGGACTGACGATCGGTAGGCTTGCCGGGTGACCGACGCCACCCCGCTGCACGCCGAACCGGACATCGACCGGCGGCTCCGGGGACCCGTGCGCATCGTCGGCGCCGGGCTCCTCGGCGCCTCGATCGGCCTGGCCCTCCGCGAGAAGGGTGTCGACGTCGTCCTCGACGACGTGTCGCCCGCAGCCCTCGCGCTCGCCGTCGACTACGGCGCCGGTCGTCGTCCCGCAGCGGACGACGCGCCGGAGCTCGTCGTGGTCGCGGTCCCGCCGGACGTCGTGGCGACGGTGGTCGAGCGGGAGCTCGCCGCCTTCCCGGACGCCGTCGTGACCGACGTGGCGAGCGTGAAGTCCGGGCCGCTGGCGAGCCTCCGGGCCGCCGGCGCCGACGTCACCCGGTACATCGGTTCGCACCCGATGGCCGGGCGGGAGCGCAGCGGTCCGACCGCCGCACGTGCCGACCTCTTCGTCGGGCGCCCGTGGGTGGTCGCCGGGCACGACGACATCACGTACCAGCGCGCCGCCGTGGTCGAGGACCTGGCGCTCGACGTCGGCGCCACGGTCGTCCCGATGGACCCCGAGTCGCACGACCTGGCGGTGGCGTACGTCTCGCACGCGCCGCAGCTCGTCTCGACGCTGATGGCCTCGCGGCTGCAGGACGCCCCGGACGGGTCGCTCGGCCTCGCCGGTGGCGGTGTCCGCGACGTCACCCGCATCGCGGCGAGCGACCCGGGCCTGTGGGTGCAGATCATCGGCGCGAACGCGGGACACATCCGACCGGTGCTCGCCGATCTCCGCGACGACCTCGACCGCGTGCTCGCCGCGCTCGACGACCCGACGGCCGCCGGGTCGCCGCGCAGCCTCGCCGAGACCATCGCCGCGGGCAACCGCGGGGTCGAACGGCTGCCGGGCAAGCACGGCACCACCAAGCGTTTCGCCCAGGTGGTCGTCCTCGTGGACGACACCCCCGGGCAGATCGCCGCGCTCCTCACGTTCATCGGGGAGATCGGCATCAACCTCGAGGACATGCGCCTCGAGCACTCACCGGGCGCGCAGATCGGCATCGTCGAGGTGTCGGTCGTGCCCGAGCAGGAACAGCGACTCGTCGAGGAACTCGAGGGTCGCGGATGGAGGATCGCAGCAGCATGGGCCTGAACCACGACAGCACGGCGGCCACGACCGCAGCGGCAGACGACTCCGGCGTGACCGGCGGTCCGGACGGGCCCGACACCGGTCTGCCCACCCCCGACGACCAGCGCGGCCCGATCGGCGGCGCCGGCACGACGGGCGGCGGGGCCGACGGGCAGGGCGGCGGTGAGCTCGGCTCCACGCGCGACCCGATGCCGGCCGGTCTCGCCGACGGCGCGTACGTCGCCAAGACCGTGATCGCGGTCGACGGACCCGCAGGCAGCGGCAAGTCCAGCGTCTCCCGGGCTGCGGCGCGGGCGCTCGGCTTCGGCTACCAGGACACCGGTGCCGCCTACCGTGCGCTCGCCTGGCACGCCCTGCAGCAGCGGGTCGACCTCGACGACCCCGCAGCGGTGCTGGCGAGCTGGGACACCTTCGACTACGCGATCGGCACCGACCCCGACGGGTACTTCGTCCGGGTCGGCGACACCGACGTGACCGACGCCATCCGCACCCCCGAGGTGACCGGTGCCGTGGCCCACATCGCGAAGCTCCCCGAGGTCCGGCACCGCCTCGTCCAGCTCTTCCGCACGGTGATGCGGAAGGCCGACGCCCCGGGCATCATCACCGAGGGCCGCGACATCACCACGGTCGTCGCACCCGACGCCGAGGTCCGGATCCTGCTGACGGCCGACGAGTCCGTTAGAATGGCCCGGCGCGCGGCCGAGGTCACGACCCAGTCCGCCGCCGAGACCTCCGCCGCACTCGCTCGTCGCGACGCGGCGGACGCGAAGGTCGTCGACTTCATGAACGCCGCCGACGGCGTCACGACGCTCGACTCCACCGACCTCGACTTCGACCAGACCGTGCAGGCGGTCGTCGACCTGGCCCGCGCGGCCACGCACTGACACAGGTACCACCACCGGCCCCGCGCGGCCACGCACTGACAACACGCGGCCGAAGGGTCGCCGGCAAGGACACCACAATGGCGCAGCTGGACAACCCAGAACACGACGATTTCCCGGAGTACGACGACTCGCTCGGCGAGCGGCTCGCCGGTCTCGACGAGGCCGAGGCCGAGCAGCGGGCGACCGCACTCCGCGCCGGGCTCGAGGACTACGAGCTCGACGAGGAGGACGTCGCCCTGCTCGAGGCCGGCCAGCTCGGCGAGGACGGCATCCACTACCTTCCGGCGTACCCGGTGCTCGCGATCGTCGGTCGCCCGAACGTCGGCAAGTCGGCGCTCGTGAACCGCATCCTCGGCCGCCGCGAAGCCGTCGTGCAGGACGTCCCGGGCGTCACCCGCGACCGCGTCTCGTACAAGGCCGAGTGGAACGACAAGCGGTTCACCCTCGTCGACACCGGCGGCTGGGAGCCCGACGCGCAGGGCATCAACGCCTCCGTCGCCGCGCAGGCCGAGGTCGCGATCGACCTCGCCGACGCCGTGCTCTTCGTCGTCGACGTCACGGTCGGCATCACCGCCACCGACGAGCACGTCGTGAAGATGCTCCGCGGCACCGACCGCCCGGTCATCGTCGTCGCGAACAAGTCCGACGACGACCGCCGCGACCTCGACGCGTACGAGCTGTGGAACCTCGGCCTCGGCGAACCGCACCCGGTGTCGGCGCTGCACGGCCGCGGCGTCGCGGACCTCCTCGACCTCATCATCAAGACGCTCCCCGACACCTCGGCGGTCGCCAAGCAAGAGGTCGGCGGCCCTCGTCGTGTCGCGATCCTCGGCCGTCCGAACGTCGGCAAGAGCTCGCTCCTCAACAAGGCAGCGGGCGAAGAGCGCGTCGTCGTGAACGACCTCGCCGGCACCACCCGCGACCCGGTCGACGAGCAGATCGAGCTCGGCGGCAAGGTGTGGCGCTTCGTCGACACCGCCGGCATCCGGAAGCGTGTGCACCTGCAGCAGGGTGCCGACTTCTACGCGTCGCTCCGCACCACGGCAGCGCTCGAGAAGGCCGAAGTCGCCGTCGTCGTCCTCGACGTCACCGAGCCGATCTCCGTGCAGGACCTCCGCATCATCGACCTCGTGCTCGAGTCCGGTCGTGCCCTGGTCCTCGCCTACAACAAGTGGGACCTGCTCGACGACGACCGCCGTCGCTACCTCGAGCGCGAGATCGAGCAGGACCTCGCCCACGTGGCGTGGGCCCCGCGCGTGAACATGTCGGCCCGCACCGGTCGTCACCTCGAGAAGCTCGTGCCGGCCCTCGAGACCGCGCTCGATTCGTGGGACACCCGCATCCCCACCGGCAAGGTCAACGCCTTCATCGCCGAACTCGTGCAGGAGCACCCGCACCCCGTGCGTGGTGGCAAGCAGCCCCGCATCCTGTTCGGCACGCAGGCGTCGAGCCAGCCGCCGACGTTCGTGCTCTTCACGACGGGCTTCCTCGACCCGCAGTACCGACGGTTCATCACCCGTCGTCTCCGCGAGGTCTGGGGCTTCTCGGGCACGCCGATCAACGTCAACATGCGGGTGCGCGAGCGCCGCAAGCGCTGAGGCCGAGCGGGGGAGCAGAGATGACGGGGGCGCGGCGACGGTGGCTGTACGCCGCCGTCGCCGTGCTCGCCGTCGTCCTGCTCGTCGTCGTCTGGTCGACGATCCAGACGGAGCGCGGCGACGACGCCTCGAAGCCGGTCGCGTCGACGACTCCGCTCGCCGAACAGGGCGTGCAGGGCGGCACGACGGTGTCGCCGTCGAACACCCTGGGCGGATCCGAACCAGCGTCCGTGCCCTCCCCGGAGCTGGACGTCGGCTCCGGCGCCGGCTCGCCGATCGACCCGTGGTGGCGCCGCGTCCCGCCGGTGGCCGGAGACCTCATCCCGATCGACCGGTACGCCGCTGGACACGTCCGGATCACCCGCACCGGGGAACACCTGTTCGTCACCATCGAGGACCTGCGGGTTGCGTCGTACGACAGCGAGGTGTCCTCGGTCCGCGTCCTGCTGTCAGAGGGGGCGGTGGCCGGTGTACGCCGCGGGTACTGGACCCAGCAGGGTGACGACGAGGACCTCGGCACCGTCCCGGCGGACGTCGGCACGATCACCTTCGACATCGAGTCGCCGAGGGGCCTGCCGGACGAGGTCCGGTCCGTCGTGCTGCTCGACCCCGACTCCGGCGAGATCCTCGGTGGCGCCGCCCTCATCCCGACCGACTGACCCGGCGGCCGCCTGACCCGGCGGGCCACGGTCCGGCGGCCGCCCGACCGGACGGGCCACAGTCCGGTCGCCGCCTGACCGGACGGCCACCGGAGATCGCGACGACCACGGCGGACGCGGGACGTGCCTCCAGGCCGTCGACCACACGCGGTCCGACGGCGGCGTCGGATACGGCACCATGGGAGGGTGACGCAGCAGAACGCCGGGCTCGGTGCCCTCGCCGACCGCCTGTGGTGCCGTCTCCGGCTCGACCGGCTGGCCGGTGGCCGGCAGGGCGGCTACGTGATCCGCGAGGACATGCTGGAGCACCCGGACACGGTGCGGTCCTTCCGGTGGATCCGGTGGCTGCTCGTCGCGGAGACGGTGGTCGGGCTCGCCGCGATCGTGGTCGCCGTGGTGTTGACGCACGCGGGGCAGACGGTTCCCTGGGCGGTGTGGTTCCGGGCGACGGTCGTGCTGCTCATCACGCTGACCCTCTACGTCTTCGCGTGGCGGGCGCAGCTCGGGTACTACTGGGCGTACCAGCGCCTGCGGTTGTTCAGCCGCATCTTCCCGGTCGTGACGCTCGTCATCGCGGCGATCCCCGGGCTCTACCCCTTTTGGATGGTGATCGAGCAGATCGTGTTCTCGCTGCTGATGATCGGCATCGGCGACGTGCTGACGACCGACCACATGCGGGCGACGTTCCCGAGGCCCGCGCGGCGGTAGAGCGGCGGGCGGCGGGGGCGGCGGCGCGGCGGCGCGGGCGGCGGCGGGTGATGGCTGCCGACCCGGAACGACATCGTCGGTGTCGTACGACATCGGTCGTGTCGCACCGTGCACGCGCGGGCTGTTGCACGCGCGGGGGAGCGACTCAGTCGATGTCGTACGACGTCGGATTCGTCGTTCCGAGTCGGTCGAGCGCCCCCGACGCCGACGCCCCCGACCACGACCCCGACGCCCCCGCCCCGGGCATCGCCGCCAGGCTCCCGAGCAGCGCCAGAGCCCGCGCCGACGGCGACTCGGGCTCGGCGTGGTGCACCACGAGCAGCTGCCCGTCCGTCCCGCCGATGCCGAGCTTCTCCCGTCGTAGTTCGAGGTCCCCGACCTCCGGGTGCCACATCCGCACCGTGCCCCCGCCGAGCGGCCGGACGTCGTGCCGTGCCCACAGCCGCCGGAAGTCCTCGCTGCCGAGGGAGAGCTCCCCGACGAGCGTGGTGATCGCCGGGTCGTCGACACCGGGTCCGATCGAGGACCGGAACGCGGCGACCATCCCGCCCATCTGGTCCTGCCAGTCCGGGTAGCGCTCCTGCTCGGCGCCGTCGAGGAACATCGTCCGCAGCCGGTTCTCACCCGCCCGGATCCCGGGTGACAGTGCCGTCGCCAGGGTGTTCGCGGCGAGGACGTCGAACGACCGGCTCTCGACGAACGCCGGCAACCCGATGACGTCGAGCAGCTGCAGCGTGCCGGAGGGGACCCGGTCGACCCGTGGCCGCGGGACGGTCCTCCGCCGGGTGCCGGAGGTGTCGGCGAGGGACCGCAGGTAGGCGGCAGCGGTGCTGTCGAGGCCGAGTACCCGCGCGATGGCGTCGAGCACCTGTGCCGAGGGGTTCCGGTCGCGACCCTGCTCGAGGCGGAGGTAGTAGTCGGCGCTGATCCCGGCGAGGGTGGCGACCTCCTCGCGCCGGAGGCCCGGTGTGCGGCGGACTCCGGTGACGCGCAGGCCGGCGTCCTCCGGCCGCACCAGCTCACGCCGCGCCCGCAGGTACTCGCCCAGCCCGTTCTCGCTCACACCCCGATGCTACGGACCGGCTCCGGCTCGATCCTGGTCCCCGTGGTCCCCGTGGTCCCAGGGTCGCGGGGGATCTGTCCGGTCACACCGGCGAGGCGCATCGTGGTGGACATGAACGACACGACCCTCCCCGGCGGCACGTACCGTCTCGCCGACGACCTCGAACTCACCCGCGTGGGGTACGGCGCCATGCAGCTCGCCGGAACCGGTGTCTTCGGCCCGCCCGCCGACCGTGACGAGGCGATCCGCGTCCTGCGCACCGTGGTCGAACTCGGCATCACCCACATCGACACCTCCGACTTCTACGGCCCGCACGTCACGAACCAGGTCATCCGCGAGGCGCTCCACCCCTACGACGGCCTCCACCTCGTGACGAAGGTCGGCGCGCGCCGCGACGAGCAGGGTGGCTGGCCGCACGCCCGTGAACCGCACGAGCTCGTCGAGCAGGTGCACGACAACCTGCGGAACCTCGGCCTCGACCAGCTCGACGTGGTGAACCTCCGCATGGGCGGCTTCGACGCTCCGGAGCCGGGCAGCATCGCGCCGCAGTTCGAAGCCCTCGCCGAACTGCAGCAGCAGGGCCTCATCAAGCACCTCGGCCTGTCCACCGTCGACGCCGGACAGCTCGCCGAGGCGCAGGCCATCGCCCCGGTCGTCTGTGTCCAGAACATGTACAACGTCGCTCGGCGCGAGGACGACGCACTCGTGGACCTGACCGCCGAGCAGGGCATCGCCTACGTCCCGTACTTCCCGCTCGGCGGGTTCTCGCCGATCCAGTCCGGCGCACTCGACGCGGTGGCGGCGCGCCTCGGCGTCTCGCGGCTCACGGTCGCGCTCTCGTGGCTGCTGCAGCGCTCGCCGAACATGCTCCTGATCCCGGGCACGTCGTCGGTCGCGCACCTCCGCGACAACGTCGCGTCGGCCGGCTACGAGTTGCCGGCAGATGCCGTGGCCGAGCTGGACGCGATCGGGACCGCCCGGTAGAAGCGGGGACTGCGGCCTGGAGGCGCGGGGTGCACCCGCCCCGCGCCTCCCGTCCGCTTCCCCCTACGATGGTCGCCACGGGGGTGGGGTGTGCGACTCAAGGTGACCATCGCGGAGGCGGGGACCGAACGCGACGTCGTGCTGACGGCGGACGTGACCGCGACGATCGGCAGTGTGGCGGAACGGCTCGCGGGCGGGCGGCCGCCCTCCGGGGGCGTGCCGCGCACGCTGCGAGTGTGGTTGCCCGACCGGACGCAGGCGCGCCTCCTCAACCCGTCGGCGAGCGTGCACGAGTCCTCGCTCCGCTCCGGGTGCCGGGTCGAGGTCGTGCCCGCCACCGACCGCCGCCGAGGGGACGACGTCGAAGACGCTCCGGCAGCGGTGGCACAGGTGCTGTCCGGGCCGGAGGCGGGCGACGAGTACCTGCTGTCCCAGGGCGTCAACCTGATCGGCCGTGACGCGATGGCGCAGGTGTACCTCGCGGCCGACGGCCAGGTGTCCCGGCGGCACGCGTCGGTCTCGGTGGGGGAGACCATCGAGGTGGTCGACCTGAACTCCGCGAACGGGGTCGCCGTCGACGGCCGGCTCGTCGCCCGGTCCTTCGTCGGGCCGGACGCCGTCGTGCAGGTCGGTGGCACGGCGCTCCGCATCCTGCCGCTGGCTGCCGGATCGGTGCCGGTCGTGCCGGTCGCGCCGGGAGCGGCCGGTCCGGACCACACCGAGTTCTCACGGTCGCCGCGCGTGGACCCCGCCTACCGGGGCAAGCAGTTCACGCTTCCCGAGATCCCGGTGCCCGGCGAGCGGCCCCGGCTGCCGGTGATCGCGATCATCGCGCCGATCATCCTCGGTGGCGTCCTCTACCTCGTGACGAAGCAGCCGTTCACGCTCGTCTTCATCGCGCTCTCGCCCGTGATCATGATCGGCACCTGGATCGACCAGCGCGTGCAGAACCGCCGCCGACGCCGCGACGAGCGGGCCCGGTTCGAGGAGTCCCTCGACGAGGTCGGGAAGCGGCTCGCCGCGGAACGCGACCGCGAGATCGAGGCGCGGACGGCCGAGTCGCCCGCACCCGACGTGGTCACGGGTGCGATGCGCACGCGGTCCGCGCTCCTCTGGACGAGGAAGCCCGAGCACACCACCTTCCTCGAGGTCCGGTTCGGCGCCGGCACGCTGCCGTCACGGTCGACCGTGACGATGCCCTCGAAGAACACCGGGAGCATCGACGACTGGAACCGTGCCGAGGCCCTCGCCGACGAGTACCACGACGTCGGCCCGGTGCCGGTGATCGAGACCTTCGAACGCGCGGGAGCGATCGGTGTCGCCGGCACCGGACTCGCCGCCGAGGACGTCGCCCGGTCGCTCGTGGTCCAGCTCGTCGGCCTGCACAGCCCCGCCGACCTCGTCGTCACCGCGTTCGCCGGCGGGACCACCACCGACCAGTGGACGTGGCTGAAGTGGCTGCCGCACGTCGACTCGCCGTACAGCCCGCTCCGGTGCGCCGGACTCGTCCGGGACTTCGCCGCCGCGTCGGCACTGCTCGCCGAACTCGAGGGACTCGTCGCGACGCGTCGTGCCACGGGCGTCGGCCGCGGCGAACACGTCCGCTCCCGCATCGACGAGGGTCGAGCGATCGACGAGGACCACGGCGAGTCCGTCGACCGGCTGCCGGCGGTCCCGGCGATCGTCGTGCTGGTCACGGCCGAGGCACCTGCCGACCGCGCACGACTGGTGGCGCTCGCCGAGGAGGGCCCCGACCTCGGTGTCCACGTGCTCTGGCTCGCGCCGACGCTCGCGGCCCTGCCGGTCGTGTGCCGCACGTACATCTCGCTCGACCGCGCGACCGGGACCGCGACCGTCGGCTTCGTCCGCTCGGGGCAGTCCGTGGTCCTCGAACAGCTCGACCGGGTGGACAGCATCGAAGCGGCGACCGTGGCCCGGGCGATCGCGCCGGTGCAGGACACGGGCGCCCGGGTGCTCGACGAGACCGACCTGCCGCACAGCGTCGCCTTCGTCGACCTGTACGAGGGCGACCTCGCCGGCGACGCGGCAGCCGTGGTGAGCCGCTGGGCGAAGAACGACAGCCTCACCGCCGAGTGGCAACCGGGTGGTGGCCGGGAGACCGGCGGGATCCGCGCCGTCGTCGGACAGGGGCCGAGCGAGCCACTCGCCCTCGACCTGCGGGTGCACGGCCCGCACGCCCTGGTGGGCGGGACCACCGGCTCCGGCAAGAGCGAGTTCCTGCAGACCTGGATCATGGGCATGGCCACCGAGTACTCGCCCGACCGGGTGACGTTCCTGCTCGTCGACTACAAGGGCGGAGCGGCCTTCGCCGAGTGCGTCGGCCTGCCGCACACGGTCGGCCTCGTCACCGACCTCAACCAGCACCTGGTCCGCCGTGCGCTCACGTCGTTGCGCGCCGAGCTCCGGTACCGGGAGCACCTGCTGGGCGAACGCGGCGCGAAGGACCTGGTGACCCTCGAACAGCGGGGTGACCCGGCGGCCCCGCCCTCGCTCGTCATCGTGATCGACGAGTTCGCGGCACTCGCGTCGGAGATCCCCGAGTTCATCGACGGCGTGATCGACGTCGCCCAGCGCGGACGCTCCCTGGGGCTGCACCTCGTGATGGCCACCCAGCGACCGAGCGGGGTCATCAAGGACTCCCTCCGCGCGAACACCAACCTCCGCATCGCGCTCCGCGTCGCCGACCCGGTCGACAGCGAGGACGTGCTGGGTGTTGCCGACGCAGCGTTCTTCGACCCGGGGACGCCCGGCCGAGCGGCGGCGAAGATCGGTCCCGGTCGGGTGCTCGACTTCCAGACGGCGTACCTCGGCGGTCGGTCGGACGACGTCGTCCACGAACCCGACGTCGACGTGCAGGACTTCCCGTTCGAGCCGGGCAGCGTCTGGCCGAGCACCACCCGTGCGCCGCGGGACACCACCCGGGCGAAGGACATCGAACGGCTCGCGGCCACCATCGCACGAGCCGCGGACGACCGATCCCTCGCGGTGCCGCGGAAGCCGTGGCTCGATCAGCTCCCGGACACGATCGACGTCGGGGCGCTGCCGGCCTCCGACGGCTCGAACCTCGTCATCGGCACGGTCGACGTCCCCGAGGCGCAGCAGCAGACCGCCTTCGGCATCGACCTCGACGTCGTCGGCAACCTCGTCGTCCTCGGTGCCGGCGGCAGCGGCAAGTCGGCAGCCCTCCGAGCCGTCGCGGTCGCCGCCTCCTCGGTCGCCGACCGGTTCCCGGTGCAGATCACCGCCCTCGACTTCGGTGGCGGCGGGATGAGCATGCTCGAGGACCTGCCCACGGTGGGGACCGTCATCAGCGGGCCGGACGACGAACGCATCACGCGCCTCCTGGCCGACCTCGAAGCGACCATCTCGGACCGCTCGACGCGGTTCGCCGCTGCACGCGCCGCGAACCTGCGCGAGTACCGGAGTGTCACCGGCGTCGCGGAGCCGCGCATCCTGGTCCTCGTCGACGGGGTGGGGGCGTTCCGGAACGAGTACGAGTTCCGGCCCGGGTCGCAGCAGGTGTTCGACCAGGTCGTCGCGATCGCGGCGACCGGCCGGGCACTCGGCGTGCACTTCGTGATGGCCGCCGACCGGATCGGGGCGTTCCCGTCGAACCTGCAGGCGACGATCGGCGAGCGGATCGTGCTGCGACTGGCCAGCGACCTCGAGTACACCGCCGCGGACGTCCCCGTCGACGTGCTCGAGGACGCCGTCCCCGGTCGCGGCCTGGTCGACGAGCACGAGGTGCAGCTCGGCGTCCCCGGTGGCAGCGCCGACCTCGTCGTGCAGAGCGCCGCCGTCGACGAGCTCGCGGTCGATCTGCGCCGGCGCGGGGTCGCATCGGCACCCCCGATCCGACGGCTGCCCACGGTCGTCGACCGGGCAGCCCTGCCGTCAGCGGTCGACGGCCGTCCGACGATCGGGCTCGCCGACGACACCCTCGCACCGATCGGGATCCCCACCGACGGCCTGTTCGTCGTCACGGGGCCGTTCGGGTCAGGACGCTCGACGACCATGCAAACCCTCATCCGCTCCGTGCGCGAGACCTGGCCGGAACGACCCGCGCACCTGATCGTCGGGAGGCGCTCCGCGTTGCGAGACGCCACCGACTGGGCATCCGCCTCCACCGACGGCAGCGCAGCCGAGACCCTCGCCGGCTCGCTCGCGACCATGCTCGAGTCCGACTCGATCGAGCCGGCTGCCGAGCCGGTCATCGTCATCGAGAACGTCGGCGACTTCGAGGGGCTCCCTGCCGAGGGGCAGGTCGCCCGGCTCATCAAGGCCGCGCGGCGAGCGGGCGTCTTCGTGTTGGCCGAGGCGGACACCGTCACCGCGCCCAGCGCCTGGCAGCTCTTCGGGGAGCTGAAGACCGCCCGGGCGGGCATCGCGCTCCAGCCCGAGGAGACCGACGGGCTGACCCTGTTCCGCACCGCGTTCCCGCGGGTCACCCGGTCCGACTTCCCGGTCGGACGGGGCATCATGGTCGACTCCGGACGGATCACCCGGGTGCAGGTCGCCCACAACGCGGACGCTGTCGTACCCCGCTGACGGGGGGTAGACATATCGTGCGCGAGGAAATATCAGGTGGTGCTACGGTGGGCGAAGTCGCCGGAGGGGCTGGCGACATCGACCACCGTGAAGGGGTGCAACCGTGGCCAACATCAACGTCTCGTACCAGGAGCTCAACAGCAACGCGGACCGGCTCGTCGCCGGACGTGACGAGATCAACGCGACGCTCTCGAAGCTGCAGGCGCAGATCGCCTCGCTGACCCAGGCGGGCTTCCAGACCGACCGCTCGTCAGGCGCCTACAACGAGGCGTACCAGCGCTTCACCAGCGGCGCGCAGAACACCATCGGCGGACTGAACGACCTCGCGCAGTTCCTGCGCACCACCGCCCAGACGCTGGGCGACGTGGACCAGCAGCTGGCGTCGAAGCTCGGTCGCTGAGCCGATCAGGAATGGTGGCGGGGACCGGCGCTGCCGTGGTGTGGCGCCGGTCGACCGTCGTCGTGGGGGTGCAGTGTGAGCGGGAAGCTCAAGATCTCGTACGCCGCGCTCGAAGCGCTGGCGACGAAGGTGACGTCCGCGGGGGACGACATCGAGATCGGCGCACGAATCCGGGCCGGTCAGGGGAACACCGAACTCGGGTCGGACGTCGTGTCGAACGCGCTGTCGGACGCGACGCGTCAGCAGGTGCAGCGATCGCAGATCGCAGCGGACAGCATCCGGGCAGCCGGCAAGTTCCCGCTGACGGTCAAGCGGTCCTACGCAGACGCCGATGCGGCGCAGGCGAAGGCAGCGGCGCAGTGAACTGGACCGAAGACGACCCGGGCCGGGGGAGTCCCGCCGGCATCCAGGGCATCGCCGCGCTGCGGACAGCGCGAGCATCCAGGATCCGTGACGCTCAGCGCGCCGTCCAGACCGCCGGTTCGAACTCCGGCGTCGAATGGGAAGCATCGAGTCAGCAGTCGTTCGCGGCGGAGCTGTCGAAGCACGCGGCCGACATCGAGCTCGTCGCGGCGGGACTCGAGAAGCAGGCGACGGCGTTGACGACGTACGCGGGGCAGTTGTCGCAGATCAAGGACCGGCAGGTGGTGCTGGAGACGCAGCGGGCGAACGCCGAGAGCGATCTGGCGACCGCGCACTCCAAGATGCCGCTCCCGGACCTCATCCCGTCGAGCGTGCCGAACTTCCCGGGGAGCTCTCGGCAGGAATCCGGGCCCGACCCCGACACCGAGCGCCGGAAGGCGGCGGCGCAGGGGCAGATCGATGACGCGCAGTCGAAGATCCGAGCGGTGGACGCGGCGTGGGACACCCTGATCTCCGATCGACGACGGATCGACGCGACGTGCGCAGCGGCGCTCCAGAGCAACGAGGTCCTCGGTTCCGTCGCCGCATTCTCAGCCTCGGCAATCGCTGCGGGTTCGCCCGGCGCGCTGCTGGATCGACTGAAGAACCTCAGCGAAGCGGACCTGGCGATCGTCCTGGCCGAACACCCCGAACTGGCAGACCGTGTGAACGAGGCCTCCCCGGCCGAGGTCGCCGCCTGGTGGCAGTCGATGGGAGCCGCGCAACAGCAGGCCTTCATCGCCGGGATGCCGAGCGTCATCGGTTCGCTCAACGGAGTGTCGGCGCTCGATCGGGTCGCGGCGAACCGTCTCAACGCCGCGAAGCGGCTCCAGGCACTCGAGAAGACCCTCGCCGGGTGGAAGAAGCAGGCCGCAGAGCCGGGCCAGTCGTCCGTGCGGCTCGCCGAGATCGCCGACCTCGAGCAGGAGATCGGCTACCTGCACAAGGCCGTCGATGAGCCACCGACGGTGCAGCTCTACCTGTACGACAAGGACGCTGACCGGATCATCGAGATGGTCGGCACGCCGTCGTCCGCCACGCAGAAGGTGGTCACCTACACGCCCGGGACGCTCGCGAACATCGAGCAGTTCTACGATGGCGACACACAGCAGATCGCCCAGTGGTTGCAGCGACAGGATCGCGACGGGCTCGTGGCGTTCGTGTACAAGGACGGAAGGTACCCGCAGAATCCGCTGACCGAAGCCAACGACGAGGAGTACGGGCGGACGACGGGTCGACAACTCAAGGAATTCGAAGACGGCGTCTTCCGCGACCCCCTTCTTGCCGGGAAGCAGTCGATCGGCATCGGGCACAGCTGGGGCACATCGAACATCACCTCAGCCGAGGCGGAGGGTGCCCGGTGGAGCACCGTCATCTCGCTGTCGGGAGCAGGCGCGCCCGTCGATTGGAAGAAGAACCCCGGCACCTCGTACGCCGACTTCTCGTACAACGACATCTTGCAAACCGCGCAGGACCTTCGAATCGGGGACCATGGCGCTGTTTGGGGAGGTCGTAATCCCCGGGACATCGGTTTCGACCACGGTGACTACTACGAGGCTCCGATGAGCTGGAACCATTTTCCCGGGAGTGCCGCCGTCAGTTGGATCCTTCCGGCGACCGCGGGGGTTGATTCTCACAACCTCGCAGCTTCGGCCGATCCCCACAACGCGAAACTTCTCGACGACATGAGGGAGTACATTTACAATGGAAGCGGAAAATGAAGAAGATCAGTGTCGTCGGTGTCATCATCGTGATGACATTGCTCGCTGGATGCGCGATGAATAGCGATCTCCCGAAAGACCCGGACGCGCGCGTAGCCCAACTCAAGAAAATCACGCAACAAGCTGAGTCGAAAGCAATCGCGTTGGTGCCTCGAGCAGAGGTGAAAGAGATCGAGCAGCTCCCGACCGGTTCGTTCTTGAAGTGCGGCGATGGTTACCGGTGGATGGGTGGCATCCGAGCGAAGTTGGAGAATGGAGTTGATGGAGGCGAGACGCAGCGTGCTCTCGCCGAGTCGGCCGCCCACGAAGGCTACTCGGTGACAGAAGACAAAGTCCTGACCGGCGCCACGCGGTTCGAACTCGTGGACGGCAAGGGTGTACAGCTCCTCGTGACGCTGTACGAAAACGAAACACTCTTGAACGTCACGTCGGCGTCGCCTTGCGCCGCGCTTCCAGGCGACTATCGGCCACCTGCCGAACTCTGACGATTTCCGGGACAGGGTGACGGGTGAGACCACAATGCTTCTGCGCGTATCCGCATTGCTCCTGCTCCCGATGCTCTTGGCGGGGTGTGCCATGAACAGCGGGCTCCCTGCCGACCCGGAGGCGCGGATCGCAGCGGTCAAGAAGGCCACTCAGGCGACGGAACGAAAGGTGGTGAATCTCCTTTCGAGCGGAGATGTGGCTTCCGTGAAGCAGATCGACGAAGGCTCTTTCCTGTCTTGCTCGAACGGTTATCAATGGTCCGGTAACATTCGCGCGACTCTGTCGAGCGGAGCTGTTGGCGATGACGCTCAGCGTGGCCTGGCGAGGTCTGCTGCAAAGCGGGGTTTCGAGGTGAGCGAAGACAGGATGCTGCGAGGCGGGCGTCGTTACGAACTGGTGAACAAGGAAGGTGCAAGGCTCCTTGTGACCGTCTGGAACGAAGGCACGGTTCTCGACATCGATTCTTTTTCGCAGTGCTTCAGTGTTCCTGCTGACTACGATCCGCCTCGTCTGTACTGAACTCGAGTGCTGTGCCGAACATCCACGATGTGGCGCGACGACGTCGATCGACAATCAGCAGCTATTGCTCCGCCTCAAGAGCGTCATCGACGAGAAGCTCGGTTCCCGTGTTTCTGCCTGCCGGGGAACTTTCACCGTGCTCGGCGCTCCTGAACAGCCGATGTCTGTCCCGGCTGAGTTCATCATGCTGTGGTCGAAGCCACCGATGGAACGGTTCCGGCCACAGCGCCGATCACGATGTTCCTACGGGCTGGAACGATTCTCCCTCCGGTGTTGACTCAGACAACGTGAGTCCTTCGACGAAATCACTCCAAGAGCTCAGTACGGCGGTTATGACGTGGAAGGTCAAGCGTCAACCGAAGGTGATCCTCGCCTCAGGCTCAGCGCTGCAGGAGGGGAGACCCTGTACTTGTCTCCGCGCAGTGGACGAGCGATGGATCTCGACTCTTTCTCGAACTGTTTCACGCTTCCGGACGGGTTCCAGACCCGTGGGAACTACTGAACGGGACTGCACGCGAGCCAGTCCGCGACGTTCGAGACCTTCGGCGGCCGTCGGGCGACGCCGCGGGCTGCTCAGCCACCGGAGCTCCCGTCAGGACGAGAAGTCCCACGAGATGTGCTGCCCCGGGTGGTACCAGATCAGCGCCGCGATCAAGAGCCCGACGACCGTCGCTCCGTTGATGATCGCGCACGCGATCCACCAGCGTGACCGAGGACTCCTGACCACGTTGATGACCAGTAGGACGAAGGCGATCGCCAGGAACACTACGGTGACCGCGGACCCCCGGACGGCGAATCCCGCCATCGCCGGACGGGTGACGTCGAGCGGAGCGCCGAACGCAGCGATGAACACGACGCAGAAGACGCCGAGGGCAGTCGCGAGGATCCCGACGCCGTTCGCGAAGATCGCCGCCGCGAGTGCCACCGACCCGGTCGCAGCACCGGTCCGGCGCGGTGCCACCGTCACGGCAGGTCGGACCCGCGAGCGGAGCTCCTGCGGCTGTGCCGCCGGCGCAAGCGCAAGCGCAGGGGCCGGCGCATGCGCAGGGGCCGGCGCATGCGCAGGGGCCGGCGCAGGCGCAAACACAGGCGCAGAAGGGCACGCGGGCGACGGTGCTCGGTCGGCGGGCGCCGGCGACGGTGTCGCTGCCCAAGCGTCCTGATCCGTCACGGTGTTCCCCCTCGTCGCACGTGCACAGCCATCCTGGCACGCAGCCGCAGCCGCAGCGGCAGCGTCAGCGTCAGGCCACGGTGGCGAGCGCGAACGGCAACACGGCGGCAGCCCCGGCACGCCGGAGCTCACGGCCGGCCACGGTCATCGTCCACCGGCTGTCGACCAGGTCGTCCACGAGCAGCACCGGCCCCTCGTGTCCCTGCAGCGCGGCGGCGAGTTCGGCATCGACGGAGAAGGTGTCCCACACCCCGGACAGTCGGTAGGCACTGTTCGTCGCGCCGTCGCCCCGGGGCGTCCCGCCGTTCCGCCCGAGCGTCCCGAGGAACTGCAGTCGGCCGATCGAGGAGAGCGCCTGTGCCAGCGACGCCACGAGCTCGGGGCGCGACCGGGACGACATCGCGACGACGCCGGTCGGCCGGGTCTCCCACGGCCAGTCCTTGAGCGCCCGGACGCACCCGTCCACGAGTTCGCGGGACACCGGGGCGTCCGGTGTCCCCGAGGCGAACAGCGCGCGGAGCGGACCGCCCCACCCGAGGTCGGTCAGGCGGGCCACGGCACGACCGGGCTGGACGAGCTCGTCGGGGCTGATCTTGCCGCGGACGGGGACGCCGAGCGCCGCCATGCCGGAGGGCCACTGGGCACGCGGGGCGATCTCGACGCCGACCTGGTCGAGCGCGGCGGCGGCACCGGAGGCGTCGGAGTCGGACACCGAAGTCGGGAACCATGCCCCGGCGCAGTTGTCGCACCGGCCGCAGGGCTCGGCGGACGGGTCATCGAGGTCCTGCTGGAGGAGCTGCATCCGGCACTGCGAGGTGGACTCGTAGTCGAGCATCGAGGCGGCCTCGGCAGCGCGGGCTGCGGCGACCCGTTCGTAGCGGGGAGCGTCGTACTCCCAGGGCTGCCCGGTGGCGACCCACCCGCCGGTGACGCGCCGCACAGCGCCGTCCACGTCGAGCACCTTGAGGAGCAGCTCGAGCGTGGACCGCTTGATGTCGACGAGGCCCTCGAGCGCGACGGTCGACATCGCGGTGTCGGTGGACAGGGCGTTGAGCACCGCGGCGGCGCGTGCCTCGGTCGGCATCGAGGCGCTGGCGAAGTACTGCCAGATCTCGCGGTCCTCACGCCCGGGCAGCAGGAGGACGTCGGCGTTGTCGGTGGCTCGGCCGGCGCGGCCGATCTGCTGGTAGTAGGCGACGGGGGAGGAGGGCGCGCCGACGTGGACGACGAACCCGAGGTCGGGCTTGTCGAACCCCATGCCGAGCGCACTCGTGGCGACGAGGGCCTTCAGCTCGTTGCCCTTCAGCTGCTGTTCGAGCTGTTCGCGTTCCTCGGTGTCGGTCCGACCGGTGTACGCGCGGACGGCGTACCCGTTCTCACGCAGGAGCCGGGCGATGTCCTCGGCCGCGGAGACCGTGAGCGTGTAGATGATGCCGCTGCCGGGCAGGTCGCCGAGGTGCGCGAGCAGCCACCCGAGTCGCTGCCGGGCGTCCGGCAGGGTCAGGACGCCGAGGCGCAGGGAGGCACGCGCCAGCGACCCGCGGATGGTGAAGACCGGGTCGGCGGGGCCTGCGGTGAGCTGTTCGGCGACGTCCTCGACCACGCGCTCGTTCGCGGTGGCCGTGGTGGCGAGGACGGGAACGCCGTGGGGGAGCGACCGGATGAGTTCGGCGAGCCGCCGGTAGTCCGGGCGGAAGTCGTGGCCCCAGTCGGAGATGCAGTGGGCTTCGTCGACGACGAGCATCCCCATCCGGGCGATGAGCGTCGGCATCTGCTCGTCGCGGAACTTCGGGTTGTTCAGCCGTTCGGGGGAGACGAGCAGGACGTCGACCTCGTCGCGGGCGAGCGCGGCCTGCGTCTCGCCCCACTCGTGGGCGTTCGCGGAGTTGATCGACACCGCGCGGACGCCGGCACGGGCGGCCGCGGCGACCTGGTCGCGCATGAGCGCGAGGAGCGGTGACACGAGGACGGTCGGACCACCGCCGCGCCGGCGCAGCAGCAGGGTCGCGAGGAAGTACACCGCGGACTTGCCCCACCCGGTGCGCTGCACGACGAGCGCGCGCTGCCGGTGCTCGACGAGGGCGGAGATCGCCTCGAGCTGGCCGGGGTGGAAGACCGCGTCGGCGCGGCCGGTGAGCGCAGCGAGCGCCTGCTGCGCCTCGGCGGCGATGTCGGCAGACGGCGGGGCGGTGGTTTCCATGCCCCCATGCTGTCAGCACCGACCGACGAAACCCGACCGAGCCCGCAGACTGTGGAGAACCGGCGGGACCGCCCAGGCAACGCGCTACTGGTACGTGACCAGTGACGGCGTCGGCGACACGTCCGCCATCGTCTCCTCCGGGCTCAGCATCGGAGTGTCCTCGTCGGTGAAGTTCTTCCAGCCCCAGTGCACGCCCGCCGGCGCTCCAGAGTGCAGCGCCTTCCACGTCGCCTGCTTGTCCGGCTGCGACCCCTGCCCGTCGGCGTGGATGAGGAGGTCGAGCTCCGGGTGCGACTCGAGCGACGCCCGGTCCTGGATCATCGACAGGCGGAACTGGTGGAGCACGAGGGCCTTCGGCGGCAGCCCCTTCTCCTTGACGAGCGCCGACAGCCACGACGACACCTCGTTCACCTCGGAGGCGCGGACGCTCCCGATCTGCTTGAGTGGCACCTGGTCGTGGCCCAGCCGCCACTCCGGGTCGAGTGCCAGCCACACCCCGGGCTTCGACAGGAGCGACTCGTACCGCTTCGCCTGCGACAGGAAGTCGGCACGCCCCGGCTGCAGGTCGAGGATGACGGGCATCCCGGCGTCGTGGGCGGCGTCGACGTAGGGCTCGAGCGTCGACGGCGCGAGCTCGGTCGAGTAGTCCCCGTCCGCCCCGGCGTCGCCCGCTGCGACGGTCGCGATGACCTCCATGGCGGGCGTGACCGGAACGTCCCCGAGACCCTTGTACGACGCGGCGACGGACTCCGCGCGCCGCACGGTCGCCGCCGGGTCCTGCTCGCCGAGCACACCGAGCGCAGGTGCACCGGGAGCCCCGTACAGCGCGACGTACCGGTGCCCGTCGAACGGTCGCTGCCCGCCGTGCGGCAGCTGCCACCCGTTCTCGGCGGCCCGGACGGTCCACTCCGGGTCCGGCAGCGCCTCGAACGCCGACCCGGCGAGGAGCGTCGGGTGTCCCGACTCCTCGTGCAGTGCCCGCACCACGCCGGACGACGCGGCCGGGTCAGTCACCCCGTCCGGCATGACCACCACGCGCGCACCCGCGGCCTTCGCAGACCCCACGACCGCGGCGTCCGCGCTCGCGTCCGCCACGACCACGGTCGCCGGCCTGGAGGCACGGGTCGACTCCGGCGCGTCGCCACCGTCCGGCGCGTCCCGCTCCACGACGTCGGTGTCGACGGTCACGTCGCCCTCGGCCTGGTACCAGTCGGCTCCGAGCCGGTGCAGCTCGCGGGCGACGGCGGCGCCGCCCTTCGCCGCGAGGAGCACCGGGACGTGCGCACGCTCGGCGGCGCTCGCCGCGGTGCGGACGGCTGCCGGGTCGTCCGCCGGGGCGACCAGGGCGCCCGGCGCCGAGGCGAAGAGCGCCCGACTGGCCCGGATCGACCGCTCGGCGGCATCCGACTCCGCCGCGACGGTGACGGTGTCGGCGGCGGCCTTCGCGAGCGTCGGCCGCGCGTCCGCCGCAGGGTTCGCGGTGCACCCGGCGGCTCCGAGCAGGAGCCCGGTGGCGGCGAGTGCGAGGAGGACACGGGAGGTGGGGCCGGAACGCATCGGGCCACCCTACGAGCCGTCCGGAGAGCTCCCTGGGAATCCGACGGGTGTCGTCTCGTAGAAGGGATGCATGCCCGACGACGACCGCCCGCTCATCGGAGCGGTGCAGCCGCCCGACGTGCACTGCATGACGCTCAACGTCCGCCGACGGGTCCCGCGGCCGTCCGGACACCCGGACGCGTGGGAGCGCCGGCGCGAGGCCGTGGTCGCGCTCGTCACCTCCGAAGCGCCCACCGTCCTCGCCGTCCAGGAGGCCCTCCCCACGCAGTCCGCTGACCTCACCGCCGCCCTCGGGTCACGCTTCGAACCAGTGCTCGTCGGACGCGGTGTCCGTGGGGACGGCGAGCAGGTCGGGCTGTTCCTCGACCGCTCCCGGCTCGAGGTCGTCCAACGCCGGAGCTGGGCGCTCTCCCGCACGCCCTCGCGTCCCGGGTCCCGGTCGTGGGGGACCGCCTTCCCGCGGCACGCCGTCGGCGCCGTCGTGGACGACCGCGCGACGAGGGTCCGGTTCCTCGCCATCGCGACGCACCTCGACGTCGCCTCGCCGTGGGCACGGCTCCGGTCAGCCGAACTCCTCGGACGCATCGTCCGGGAACGCGGCCTGCCCGCCGTCGTCATGGCGGACTGGAACAGTCCATCCGGCTCCGCACCGTGGCGAGCACTGGCGGACGCCGGTGTCGTCGACAGCTGGAGCCGTGCCTCCAGGCAGACCGGCGACCCCGTCGGGACGTACCCGCACTACCAGACGCCCCGTGTGGGCGGGCCGCGCATCGACGGCGTCCTCGTGACCGAGGACGCGACCGTCGACCGGGTCGGCGTCTCGACCAGGCGACCCGACGGGGTGTGGCCCTCCGACCACGCCGCCGTCCACGCCGTCGTGCGGTGGGCCTCGTGATCCGGACGCTCGGGCCGACGTTCCTGCGACCGCGGTTCCTCGTCGCCGACGTCGTGCGCGGCCTGACGCTCGTCAGCCTCGTCGTCGCGGCCGTCGGCTGGGGTGGGACCGCGTTCCCGGTGATGGCGCTGTCGCTGCTCGGCGTCGTCGTCCCGCGGATGCTCGGGCTGCGACCGACCTTCGACGTCCTCGTGTGCGTGCTCGTGCTGCTCGCCGGGTGGTCGAGCGTGCTCGAGTGGTACACGACCGTGTTCCTCTGGGACAAGTTCGTCCACGTCGTGCTGACCGGGCTGCTCGCGGCGGTGCTGTACGTGATCGGGGCCGACGTCCGGGCGGTGCCGGCGCCGCACGCCGAGCGACGGGTGGTCGTCGCGGTCCTCGCGCTCTGTGCCGGACTCGCGGTCGGGGCGGCCTGGGAGATGGGGGAGTGGCTCGGCCACAACTTCGTGGACTCCGCGATCTCCGTCGGGTACGACGACACCATCGGCGACCTGGCGGCGGACGGGGCCGGCGGGCTGCTCGCCGGCTTCGGGCTGCCGTGGTTGGCGGCGCGGCGCGAGGTGGTGCGGGCGCACCACTGACGCTGCGGGTTCGCACGCGCGCGCTCGTACTCGTGCTCGTGGTCCTGCGACTCGCCGTGGCGCGGGAGGGGTCCCGCTTCCGCTATGCTGGTCGGGTTGCTCCGCGCTCCGGTCGGACGCGGGTGACGGGGTTCTCCGGAACCCCGAGCCCCTCGGGGCTCGCGGGCTGTGGCGCAGCTTGGTAGCGCACTTGACTGGGGGTCAAGGGGTCGCAGGTTCAAATCCTGTCAGCCCGACCGACGACGAGCCCCGGCGGAACCACGGTTCCGCCGGGGCTTCTTGTGTATCGGCAGGCTCGCGCGCCTGGCAGCGCCCCACAGGATCACCCGCTTCGAGTGACGTGTCCTCGCCGCCGGCGAGGTACGCCTGAGTCCTCACGAGGAGGACCCATGCGCACTCGTCCGATCGTCACTGCCAAGCTGGTCACCTGCGTGGCCGTCGCGCTCGCCGGATGCGTCCTGAACCGTCCCTCTGCCGTGGACAGCGCGCGCGAGGCGGTCCAGGGGACGTGGGTGCAGGGCGCGGGCGTGGACACCCCGGAGGTGCCCTTCGTGTCGTTCCGGTCGGACCGCGCCTGGATCGCATCGGACGGGTGCGACCGTGTGTACGGCACCTGGCGGATCACGGCGCAGCATCGCCTCAGCGTCGTCGTCGGTCCGCACGCGCCGCTGGAGTGCGCCGGGGAGCACATGGTCACCACCGTCGCCGGCGGGGGATCGCACGCGTGCCCCGGGGGACCTCGCAGCTCCGCATCGAGGCCGGCGGGACGACGATGCGGCTCGACCCGGCGGACGACGACACCGTCGACTCACTCGACCGGCCGATCGGGTACTGGGTGCAGGACCACTCCTCGGACGCCCCGTACCTCTCCCTCCGGGCGGACGACACCTTCCGGCTCTTCGACGGCTGCGTCACCCGGACCGGCACCTGGAGGTGGTCGCACACCGAGCAGGTCCGTCTGTACACCGAGGCCCAGACGGGCGAGTTCTGCGCGGACGCCGACCCCGACCTCCGCCGGAGCACGAGGGGGCGCGTGGACGGTGACACGATCGCGCTCAGCCGGACCGACGGCAGCGCCACCGGGACCCTGCGCCGGTACGCCGGCTGAGGCTGGCGGGCGGCGTCAGACCGGCGGCCTGGAGGCGCGTGGCGGGCTGGCACTGCGCCTCCAGGCCGCCGCATGGCCCGCTCAACACACCGAGGCCGTCACCGTCGTGATCCGGTGCGTCGCGCTTCGGAGCGCGCTCGCCATCGTTGACGTACGAGGGTCCCGGCAGCACCGATCGCGGACCCAGCGAGGCTCACGAGTATCCCGGACAGAAGGGGGTGCCCTGTTGCAGAACGGAGATCCGGTACGGAGTAGTCCGTCGCCGGGAGTGTGAGGTCGTCAATCCCGATGATCGGTGCAGCGGTCTCCGTCGAGGTGCCGGTGAACTGGATCAGCGTCGTTCCGGAGCCCGCCTGGCGGTCTCCGTTCAGGATGACCGGGTGGCTGTGCACTTGACCTATGACCACCCGTGCTGTGCACGTGTCGGGCACGAACCAGGCGTCTGCGCCGTCCGAGATCGGGGATGGGATCGCGACGAGGTCGGTGGGGAAGCGTCCGTCATTGCTCGCAGTCGCGATCGAGCGGAGGTTCGACGCGCACCCGACCTCTCCGAGACCTCCCTTGGACGCTCCGAGCGACGAGTGACGCAGTCGGAGTGCCATCGTGAGGCTCACCTCCTGCTTCGAGCCGGCGGCGCCCGCCCCGAACGCGATGGCGATCGAGGTGGCGGTCGACGAGTCGCGGTCGAACCAGGGTGCGTCGATGGTCGATGCGGGGCCGCCCCCTCGTGCGACAGCGAAACCGCCGGACGAACCCGCTGGGAGGAGGTTCGGCGCTGGTGCGACGCGGCGGGAGTTCACCTGCCGCACGGGTTCGTCCGGATCGAGAACGGCGAGATCGCCCGAGCTGGTTCCGCGTTGCTGCGCCCCTGTCACGATGCCGGCCACATCGAACGCTGCAGCGCCGGATCCCACGAGCGCGATCGAGAGGTTCGCGTTATCCGGCACCGGGAAGTCGAGGTCGACGAGGACCTGACGGTCGATGGAACCGAGCCCCACGGTCGACCTGCGTACGGTCATCTTCATCGATCGGATCGGCGCGTCAGCGAACACGGTCAGACCTCCTGCGCTGCTGGGCTGCACGGATTCTGCTGGTTGCTTCGGTGCCGTTGCGATCGCACCACCGAGGAAGAGTGCGGTGAGTCCCGCGAACACCGCCAGCTGCGCGAGGAAGGCGTTGCGCAGCAGTCTTCTCACGACCCGCGAGACGCCCGACGAGAGGTGCGCGACACCCAGGAACGAGACCACTGGGATGAGCACGAAGATGACCCAACCGACTGCTGTGAGGTCGGTGTTCTCGTCGAAGGTGTTCAGAGAAGACCAGACGACCCCGCTGACCGAGCCCGCGACCGCGATCGAGACGGGCAGGAAGGACCCCGGTGGTCGGCACAGCCAGGCAAGTCGGTCGCGCGGCCTCACATCGTCACCGTGCAGAACTCGTCGAGCGGTACCTGGATGGTCCCGAGGCTGGAGGGTGTCGCAGTGGCGTGGGCTTCGTAGTTCAGCCGTGGGATGGAGATCGACAAACCGATGCGCGAGTCCGTCTCCCAGTCGAAGTCGACCCGGAGGCCGTCACTGAACCGGGCGAGCTCACGTACGTGCCGCACGATGTCGCTCCTCGTTCTCGTCCCAGGGCACTTCTGGGCGAGTGCGAGCTGCATCGAAGCGTCGTCGATCAGCACCAGCGTGTCGTGCCGCGCTTGCACGGCGCGTGCATCAGCGGGGTCGACGCCCGTCCGACTGAGGACCAGCGTGGCCACGAACGCGGACGAGACGATGACGATCGACGCCGACAGGAGCAAGGACGCGATGCGCCCGCGATGCGGAGGCTTGGGCGCCTCGCTCGAGCGCTCGTGCCGTCCACCCACCGTTCCCCCTCGAGACGCCCGCGATGAAGTGCCGCAGTGAAGCCGAACGGCGGATCGAGTCGGGAGCCCGCTCCTGTGCGACGATCCTGACCTTAGGGGCCGCCGCCACGAGCGGGAGTCGTCACGTCCCGATCGACATGGATCATGCGGCATCGCGCACGGCATCGCGCACGGCATCGCGCACGGCAACGCGATCAGCGATCAGCGTCAATCGCCCTCGCGGTCTGGCCGAGCCGTCGCCGAGCCGTCGACCGGGGACTGGAGCTCCGGCGTCAGGAACTCGTTGCGGGAGATCGCCTTGGTCGACCCCGTGCTCAGCAACGTGACGAGGACGACGCCGATCAGGGCGGTGGCGAAGGCGGACGCGAGGTTCTGCACCGTCCCGGCGGGTGGACCCGACCTCGCCCGCCAGGTCCTTGCCTCCAGGCCGACGTCGCCCATCTGCGCGGACCGTGCGGAGCGCGCCGCGCCGGGACGACCGCTGGCGGCACGAGGGTCGCTGGATCCACGGGCGTCCCCTCTCCTCGGTCGGCGGGACACGGCTCCGGTCAGGGTGCGCGCACGCCGACGCGCCCGCCTCATCCGGAACGGATGAACCCGGTCACCGACGGAATCCGGACTGTCAGGCGAACACGCAAGTTGCGCCCTTAGGGTCGCGGCAAGCGCAATCGCGTGAACTCTCTCGAACCGGTTGAAGGACCGATCCGTACCGGAAGGCGGTCCTCATGACCACCACTCCGCTCGCACCGGGTTACACCCGCACTCGTCCCGGGACGGGGAGCCGCAACGGCACCTCGACCTACTCCGCGCTCCTGGCGCAGGTGAAGGAGAACGGCCTGCTGCGCCGTCGCACCGGGTTCTACTGGGCACTGTTCGGCTCCCTGGCCGGCACACTCGCCCTCACCTGGGTCGCCTTCGCGTTCCTCGGTGACTCGTGGTTCCAGCTCATCGTCGCCGGCGTGCTCGGCGTGCTCTTCACGCAGTTCGCGTTCCTCTCCCACGAGGCCGCGCACCGCCAGGTCTTCGCCTCGCAGCGCTGGAACGACCACGCCGGCCGCTACATCGGCACGTTCCTCGTCGGCCTCAGCTACTCGTGGTGGATGAACAAGCACACCCGCCACCACGGCAACCCGAACACCGTCGGCAAGGACCCGGACATCGCGCCGGACGGCATCCGGTTCCTGCCGGAGGACGCCGCCGCGGTCAAGGGCCCGCTCATGACGACGTTCATGCGCTTCCAGGGGTGGCTGTTCTTCCCGCTGCTGACGCTCGAGGGCATCAACCTGCACCGCTACGCCGTGCAGTCGATCGTCACGGGCAACGGCACGAAGGCCGACGTCAAGCACCGCATCATCGAGGGCGCCTTGCTCGTCGCGCGGTTCGCGATCTACCTGACGGTCGTGTTCTGGTTCCTGCCGTTCGGCATGGCGTGCGCGTTCCTCGGGGTGCAGCTGGCTGTCTTCGGCGTGATGATGGGCGCCTCGTTCGCGCCGAACCACAAGGGCATGCCGACGATCGCGCACGACGCGAAGGTCGACTTCTTCTCCCGCCAGGTCCGCACCTCCCGCAACGTCCGCGGCGGCTGGTGGGTGTCGTTCCTGATGGGGGGCCTGAACTACCAGGTCGAGCACCACCTGTTCCCGTCGATGCCGCGTCCGGCGTTGAAGCAGGCACGCCTGCTCGTCCGGGACCACTGCGACACCCTCGACGTGCCCTACACCGAGACCACGCTGCTGCGCTCGTACGGCATCGTCGTCCGGTACCTCAACCGCGTCGGACTCGCCGCCCGCGACCCGTTCGCGTGCCCGATGGTCGCGCAGCTGCGCATCCACTGACGCCGTGCTGACCGTCATGCCCACCGGCACCGTGAAGTGGTTCGACCACAACAAGGGCTTCGGCTTCATCACCCCCGACGACGGCTCCGAGGACCTGTTCGCGCACTTCTCGAGCATCGTCGTCACCACCGGCCTCCGGTCGCTCGAAGAGCACGACCGCGTCCGGTACGACGTCGGGCCCGGCAAGAAGGGCCCCGAGGCGGGGAACATCTCGATCATCCGCTGACGCACCGGGCCAACGCACCGACGACGAACGCCCCGACCGATCCGGTCGGGGCGTTCGTCGTTCCGGCGCGGAGGCGCGCCGGCGCGCGGCGCGGTCACGGGGTTCGGATCCCGCGGTCACCGGCCCGGCGTGCCGGGGCGGCCACCGGCCCGCCGTGACCACGCGACGGCCTGGAGGCGCGGTGCCAGCCCGCCCCGCGCCTCCCGGCAGCACGGCGGGCCGGGACGTACCCGCGCGGACAGACGGGTCCGGACACCCTCGGACTGGGGACCGAGGCCCCCTCAGACTGGGGACGGACCGGCACGGACCACTGCCCGGGGCGCAACTAGCGTTCACCTCGAACAGTCGACGACCGGCTGTTCCGGCACCTCGGGACGGGTGCCGTGGGTCACTGAGGGAGTGGCAACGTCATGCAGAAACGGTCATCCACGCGCGTCGCGATCGTCGCCGTGCTCCTCACCGCCACGCTCGTCGCGGTGCCGCTCGGCCAGGGCACCGCGCCCGCGGAGGCAGCGGCCGCCGGCGCACCGGTCGGCAACGTCGGCAAGTTCAAGCAGCGGGTGATCGAGAACTTCACCACGGCGGCGGCGGCGAAGGGCAAGTTCCAGAAGACCTACGCGAAGAACTGGCAGCCGTACCCGGACGGGACCGGCGGCATGTACTTCTCGGGCACGCAGATCAGCGGGCACGACGGCGTGATGGACGTCCTCCTCGACGGGAAGAAGGGCGCCGCCGGCACGTTCGGCACCGCCCAGGATGCGTGGACGCACGTCGGCGGGAAGTTCACCGTGCGGGCGCGGGCGACCGGCGGCGACGGGAACGGTGCGGCCTTCATGCTGTGGCCGAACTCGAACCGGTGGGCGGACGGTGAGATCGACTACCCCGAGGCGAACTTCGAGCAGTCGCCGATGGTGTTCCAGCACTCGATGACGCCCGGCCAGGAGGTCAACGCCACCTCGCACTGGACGGGGGTGTCCTGGCGGACCTGGCACACGTACTCGATCGAATGGATCCCGAAGAAGTCGGTGACGTACCTGCTCGACGGCAAGGTGATCAAGACGATCACGAGGGACGTGCCGACCACCGGGCACCGGTACATGTTCCAGGTCGGGAACTGGGGTGCGAAGGGCCACCTCTACATCGACTGGTTCACCACGTACGACTACGTGAAGTGACCCGGTTCAGTTGATGATCTCGCCGCGCTCGTCGTCGCGCAGCACGGCGAGCCGGTCCCGCCAGGCCTGCAGCGCCTCGGGCGACAGGCGCGGCCAGTCCTCGACCTCGGCCACGATCCGGATCGGCTCCGCGCTGCGGTACGACCGTGTGGGGTTCCCGGGGAACTTCTTGTCGGTGACGTTGGGGTCGTCCTCGAACGCACCGGTCGGTTCCACCTCGTAGACGCGGGGGAGTCCGTCGCCCGCCGCGAGCTCGGCGGCGAGCCCGGCCCCGTCCGGAAGCGCCGTGAAGTACACGTGGTTCATCACGACCTCGGGCCGGTAGTTGGAGCGGAAGCCCGCGGTCAGCAGGTCTCCGACCCGCAGGTCTGCCTTGGTGCCGTGGAAGAACGGTCCGTCGTCGAGTGCGTCGCTCACGGCGACAGGGTAGCGCCGTCGCCGTCGCCGTCGCCGTCGCCGTCGCCGTCGCCGTCTTCGTGTTCGTCTTCGTCGCCGATCGCGCGCTGCAGCGCGCGGATCGTCGTCCCGAGCACACCGGTGGCGAGCAGTCCCGCACCGAGTGGGCCGGACGGGTCCGAACCGAGCGCGGGGAGCCGCCGCAGCGCGGCCCGGACGGGCGGCGTCACATGGTCGAGTTGCCAGCGGATCTCGTCGTCGACGGCGGCCTGGAGGCGCGGCTCGGCCGGTCCCGCCGCCTTCGCCGCGTACGCGGCTGCGCCCAGGGCGTGTGCCCCCATGTGCGCGACACCCGACGCCTGGGCGGCGGCCCGCGCCGCCGCGACCGCGGCCGGCGTGGCGACCGCCTGCGCCGCACGACCGGCGACGAACCGCCGACGGATCTCGCCGGCGGCGTCCAGCTCGCCCCGTGCGAAGGCCCGGGCACGGCGGACGGCGTCGCGGGGTCGGTCGTCGTCGGGAGCCTCGGCCTCGAACAACGGCAGGACGTGCTCGGCGCAGTCGGCCGCCCACGCCGCGACGACGCGTCGATCGGACTCGGTGAGCGTCTGTGCGGAGACCATGCCGCCACGCTCCCACACCGCGGCGGGGTCTGTCCGGGTCCTCCGAGCGGTGCAGGCATCTCCCCCCTGCGACGGACGCGGGCAGCGGGAGCGCCCCCGTAGCGTTGCCGCCGTGATCGAAGTCGAGCACCTCACCAAACAGTACGGTCCGAAGACCGCCGTCGACGACGTCTCGTTCGTCGTCCGGCCGGGCAGCGTGACCGGCTTCCTCGGCCCGAACGGCGCCGGGAAGTCCACCACGATGCGCATGATCATGGGGCTCGACCGCCCCACAGCGGGACGGGCGACGGTGAACGGGCAGCCGTACCAGAGCTTCCGCGACCCGCTGCGGCAGGTCGGCGCACTGCTCGAGGCGAAGGCGGTGCACTCCGGTCGGAGCGCGTACAACCACCTCCTCTCGCTCGCGGCGACGCACGGCATCCCGAAGTCCCGCGTCCACGAGGTCATCGACATGACCGGCCTCGACTCCGTCGCGAAGAAGCGCGTCGGCGGCTTCTCCCTCGGCATGGGGCAGCGGCTCGGCATCGCGGCGGCGCTCCTCGGCGACCCGAAGACCCTCATCCTCGACGAGCCGGTGAACGGCCTCGACCCGGACGGCGTCCTGTGGGTCCGGCAGCTCGCGCGGCGGATGGCGGCGGACGGGCGCACCGTGTTCCTGTCCAGCCACCTCATGAGCGAGATGGCGCAGACGGCGGACCGCGTGGTCGTCCTCGGCCGCGGCCGGGTGCTCGCAGACGCACCCATCGCGGAGTTCGTCGCCGGCGGTGCCGGTGGACCCGGCGGTGCGGGTGGCGGCTCCCGGGTCGTGGTGCGGACCCCCGCGCCCGACCAGCTGTTCCAGGCGATCGGCCCGAACGCGTCGATCACCCCGCGCGAGGACGGTTCGTTCCTCGTCGTCGGCCCGGACGCCGTGACCGTGGGGAATATCGCCGCCCAGGTCGGCGTCCCGCTGCACGAGCTCACCCCGACGGGCGCCAGCCTCGAGGAGGCCTACATGGCACTCACCCGCGACGACGTCGAGTACCGATCGGAGGGCGTCCGATGAGCGCCACCGCCACGAACGCACCCCGCACCAGCAGCCTCCCGGACGGGATCGGCCTGAGCTTCCCCCGACTGGTCCGGAGCGAGTGGATCAAGTTCCGCAGCATCCGATCGACGGTGTGGTGCCTCGCCATCCTCGTCGTCGTGACGATCGCGATGGCCGTGCTCATCGGCAGTGCGCTGGAACCGGGCGGCCCGCTCACGACCGACGCCGCGAACGGGACCCTCGTCACCATCAACACCGCGAGCGTCTCCCTGACGGCGCTGGTGGTCGCCGTCCTCGGTGTGCTCATCATCACGGGGGAGTACGGCACGGGGCAGGTCCGCTCGACGTTCACCGCGGACCCGGGACGCACCGGGGTCGTCCTCGCCAAGGCCGCGGTCCTCGCGCTCACGACGTTCGTGGTCAGTGCCGTCGCGATCTGGATCGGGGTGTTCGCATCGGCGGCGCTGCAGTCGGGCAAGGGGTTGCACGCCGACCTCGCCGACCCGTCGGTGTTCATGCCGCTCCTCGGGGCATCGGTGTACGTGATGCTGCTCGCCCTGCTGGCCTACGGCATCGGTCTGCTCGTCCGCTCGAGCGCGGGTGGGATCGCCATCACGCTCGGCATCCTCCTGGTGCTGCCGGTGATCCTGTCGCTGATCGCCGGGGTGATCGACGCGCAGTGGATCCTGGACCTCACCCGGTTCCTGCCGGCCCAGGCCGGAGCGCAGCTGTACACGTTCTCGTCCGGAGCCGGTACGGGGCAGACCGGCGTCGTCCTGAACGGTTGGGGCGGCTTCGGTGTCCTCCTCGCCGAGGTGGTCGTCGTCGGTGCGCTCGCGCTGACGGTCGCGCGCCGCCGGGACGTCTAGCGCCACCGTCTCGGGCCCTGGAGGCGCGGTGCCAGCTGGCACCGCGCCTCCAGTCCGTGATGCCGCTGCGTCTACTGCCGGGCGATCTCGTACCGACGGAACGTCACGCCACTGTCGAAGGTCCGCTGCTCCAGCAGCTCCAGCAGCAGGGGCCGCGCGATCGCGTCGGCGGGGGAGTCGAAGAGGGGCCGGCCGACGCCGAGCAGGGCCGGGTGCGTGAAGAGCATCAGCTCGTCGAGCAGGCCCGCGGCGAGCAGCTGCGTGGCGAGGTCGGCGCCGCCGATCCCGATGTCGCCCTCAGACTCGTCACGGAGCGCGGCGAGCCGACCGATCGCGTCCTCGTTGATAATCGTCGTGTTGTGGTCCGCCGCCGTGCGGGACCGCGAGACGAGCACCTTCGGCATCGCCGTCCAGATCTCGCCGTACTCGCGGAGGTAGTCGGGCAGGGACGCGTCGGTGCGGGCATCGGGCCAGAACGGGTCCATCATGTCGTGGATGACGCGGCCCTCGACGGCCATCGTCATCGCCCGCGCACGCTCGTTGAAGAACCGGTGCAGCTGCTCGTCGATGCGCAGCCACTCGGGGTCTCCGAGCTCACCGACCTCGCCGGGGCGCCCCTCGATGAAGCCGTCGAGGGACACGTTCATCCAGTACACGAACCGTGCGGGCACGTCGGACTCCTTCGTCGATCGGGCCGGTGCGGCCGAGGGTACGCCCGGGTCCGCCGCGCCGACAGGATCGTTCGGTGTCGGAACCAAGGGTGACAACGTCACAGGAAGGTCATAGGGTGCCCCTGCCGGCCCTGAACCCGCCGGCTCCCACGGAACCCGCGAGCGGCCACGACGACGTGTCCGCTCTCCCCGTGGTGCCCGACGCGACGGCATCCGGCGCTCTTCCTGCCGCGGCCGCCTCCAGACTCCCGACCGCCTTCTCGCGTGTCCGCGGCGTCTTCGTACCCGGATCCTCCACCAAGGAGCGCATCATGCACAGGACCATGTTCATCGGCGGCCTCGCCGCGATCGCCCTCGCGACGGTCGCCGTCGCCGCCCCGGCCCAGGCCCACGGAACCGACCACCGGTCGCCGTCCCTGGACGTCGGTTCCGCCACCACCCTCGCGTCGGGCCTCGTCTCGCCGCTCAGCCTCGAGATCGACCAGAGCGGCCGGGTCGACGTCACGCAGAACTTCACCGGGACACTCACCCGGGTGCTGCCACGGGGCGTCACGAGGTCGCTCGCGACCGCACCCGCCGGCCAGGAGATCGGCGCCGTGTCGGCTCGCGGCGATTCGGTCTACTACGCCCAGAACGACCAGCCGAACGGCGTCGCGAAGCTCATGGTGCTGCCTCCGCGGGGTGCCGCCCGACAGCTCGCCGACCTCGGTGCGTACGAGGCACGCGTCAACCCGGACCGTGTCAACGGCTACGGGTTCCGCGGCCTGCCGTCGGCGTGTGCGGCGCAGGTCGACCCGGCCGGCGAGGCCGGGCCCGCGCGCTACCGCGGGGTGGTCGACTCGCACCCGTACGCCTCGCTGGCCCAGCGCGAGGGCGTGTACGTCGCCGACGCCGGCGGCAACGACGTCCTGCGCGTCGGGTACGACGGTCGCGTGTCGACCGTCGCGGTGCTCCCGGCGCAGCCGCCGGTCCGGATCGACGCCGCCACGGCGACCGAGTTCGGTTTCCCCGCCTGCGTCGTCGGCTACGGCTACGCGTTCGAGCCCGTCCCGACCGACGTCGAGCGCGGCCCCGACGGCTGGCTGTACGTCTCCACCCTGCCGGGCGGCCCGGAGAGCGCGGCGCTCGGAGCCCGCGGCAGCGTCTACAAGGTGAACCCGTGGAACGGTGCCGTGCAGCGCGTCGCGACCGGGTTCGTCGGGGCGACCGACCTCGCCGTCGACCAGCGGACCGGCACCGTCTTCGTCGCCGAGCTCTTCGGCGGCGCCGCGGGCACCGGCCAGGTCTCGATCGTCTCGCCGTGGTCCGGACGGACCGTGCAGACCGTCGCGGTCAGCTCGCCGGGAGCGCTCGAACTCCGGAACGGTGCGCTCTACGCCACGACCGACGCGTTCGTGCCGGACGAGACGGGAGCACCCCAGCCCATCGGCAAGGTCGTCCGGTGGAACGTCACCGACCGCCACAGCCACGCCCGCTGGGGCGACGACGGCGCACGCAGCTGGCAGTGACCCGCTGAGCTGAGCCGACCGGACGGGACGGACGTCATGGAGATCGACCCGAGCGTGTACCGCCGCTCGCTCGACCGCGCCGCGGAGCACGCGCTCGGGTGGATCACCGGACTGCCCGAACGGACCGTCCGACCCGAACAGGACGTCGAGGGTGTGCTGCACACCCTCGACGTCCCGCTCCCCGACGCCGGCACCGACCCCGCAGCGGTGGTCGACGAACTCGCCACGGTCGCCGAGCCCGGCCTGATGGCGATGCCCTCCGGCCGGTTCTTCGGCTGGGTGATCGGCGGCACCCTGCCCGCGGCGATGGGCGCCGACTGGCTCGTCAGCGCCTGGGACCAGAACGCCGCCATGCGCTACCCGACGCCCGCGACCGCCGCGCTCGAGCAGGTCGCCGGCAGCTGGCTGCTCGACGTGCTCGGGCTGCCGGCCGAGTCGGACGTCGGGTTCACCACCGGGGCGACGATGGCGAACTGGACCGGTCTCGCCGCCGCCCGCGCCTGGGTCCTCGACCGCGTCGGGTGGGACGTCAACACCGCCGGCCTCATCGGAGCGCCCCCGGTGACCGTGCTCGTCGGCGCCGAACGGCACACCTCCGTCGACCTCGCCCTCCGCTACCTGGGCTTCGGCGCGCCGACCGTCGTCGCCGCGGACGACCAGGGCCGGACCCTCGTCGGCGACCTCCGCGCCCACCTCGACCGGGTCGACGGGCCGGTGATCGTCTGCCTGCAGGCCGGCAACCTGCACTCCGGGGCCTTCGACCCGATGCGCGCCGCGATCGCCCTCGCCCACGAGCACGACGCCTGGGTGCACGTCGACGGCGCCTTCGGACTCTGGGCCGCCGCCAGCCCCGTGCTCCGTCCGGGGCTCGACGGGGTGGAGACCGCGGACTCGTGGGCGACCGACGCACACAAGACGCTGAACGTCCCGTACGACTGCGGTGTCGCGTTCGTCGCCCGGCCGTCGGTCACGCGCGCGGCGCTCGGCACGCAGACCGCGTACCTGATCCGCGACCCGGCTGACGTCTCCGAACCGTTCGACCTCGTGCCGGAGATGTCCCGGCGCGCTCGGGGCGTGCCGGTGTGGGCGGCGCTCCGGCAGCTCGGACGGTCCGGCGTCGTCGACCTGGTCGAGCGGCTCGTGCGCCACGCACGGGAGCTGGCCGACGGGCTCCGATCGCTCCCCGACGTGGAGGTGCTCAACGACGTCGTCTTCACCCAGGTGTCGCTGACCTTCGGTTCGGACGAGCGGACCCGTGCGGTCACGGCGCGGCTGATCGAGGAGGGGGCGGTGTGGATGTCCGGGTCGAGGTGGCGCGGGCGGGACGTGCTGCGGATCTCGGTGAGCAACTGGTCGACGAACGACGAGGACGTCCGGTTCTCGGTGGAGGCGGTGCGGCGGGCGCTCGGCCCGGTGTCGGCGCTGCCGACGTAGGCGCCGCTTGCTGGTTGCCGCTGCCGGTTGTTGCCGGCGCCGCCGCCGGGCTTTGCTGGTGAGATCGCACTTCGGCGGTGTCCGCGCGGGTCGAGCGCCGCCGAACTGCGATCTCACGCGCCCGAGCGGCGCCCGAGCGGCGCGCGGGTGCGCGCGCTCGCGCTCGCGCTTGCCCGCGCGACCGCGCGCCGCGCGCAACCGTTCAGCCGGAGAACGTGATCCGGACGCCTCGACCCCCTGCCGGATGCGATGATGCATCGTTGCACGCCGGGGTCGAGAACGAGGAAGTCATGAGTCCGACAGAGGGACAGGAGGGCCGGACACCGGTCCTCGACGGGCGGTACCGCCTGGAGCACGCCATCGGCCAGGGTGGGATGTCGGTCGTGTACCGCGCCGTCGACGAGACCCTCGGCCGTCCGGTCGCGGTGAAGGTGTTCCACCCGGGCACCGTCGACATCGCCCGGCAGGAGGCCGAGCTCGGCGTCCTCGCGGCCCTCGAGCACCACAACCTCGTCAGCCTGCTCGACGCCGGTGTGGTCACCGGCGCCGACGGCACCCGGCAGCGCTACATCGTGATGGCGCTCGTCGTCGGGCAGGACCTCGAGGAGCGCCTGTCCGTCGGCCCCCTCGCCTCCCGCCACATCGCCGAGATCGGCTACGACCTGGCCGAGGCGCTGCACTACATCCACGCCCGCGGTGTCGTGCACCGCGACATCAAGCCGTCGAACATCCTGCTCGTCGACTACGGCAACGACTCCGACCGTGCCCGCGCACGACTCACCGACTTCGGCATCGCGCTCGCCGCGGGGGTCGAACGGCTGACGGCGGACGGGGTCACGACGGGCACCGCCGCGTACCTCAGCCCCGAGCAGGCCCGCGGCGGTGAGGTCGGACCGGCGAGCGACGTCTACTCGCTCGGCCTGGTCCTCCTGCAGTGCTTCACCCGCCGGCGCGAGTTCCCCGGCTCGCTCGTCGAGTCCGCCGTCGCCCGGCTCTCCCGCGACCCGGTCGTCCCCGAGCCGCTGCCGGAGCACTGGAAGTCCTTGCTCCGTGCGATGACCGCGCAGGACCCACACGACCGCCCCGTCGGGGCCGAGCTCGTGACACTCCTGCGGGACGCCGTCATCGCGGAGACCGCCGTCGCCGACCACGTCGTCGACCCGGACGTCGACAACAGCGCGGTCGACACTGCTCCGCTGGCGGCCCCGTCCGTCGAGCCCGCCCGCCCGGCGACGCTCGACGAGCTGCCGGAAGAGGCCCTGCAACGCACGACGGCGATGGCCGCGCGGCTCTTCGACGCGCCGATCGCCCTGGTCGAGGTGCTCGACGAGGACCGCGAGTGGTCCTCGTCGTACATCGCCGAGGGCGTCGACGAGTCGGCCCGGAGCATCAGCTTCCGGAACGGGTTCGCGCCCGTGCCGGTCCCGGTCGTGATCCCGGACGGCTCAGCGCACCCGGAGATGCGGAACAGCCCGCTCGTCACCGGTCCGCTCGGCCTCCGGTTCTACGTCAGCGTGCCGCTCGTGAAGCACGACGGCACGGCGATCGGCACCCTCGCGGTGCTCGACACGCGCCCGCGGGAGACGACCGAGGCGGACCTCGCGAACCTCCACGACCTGGCGGCCCTCGCCGTCTCGCAGCTCGAGCTCCGGCAGGAGTCGCTCCGGACAACGAGCGACTCCATCCCCGTCACCGGTCGGTGAGCGCCGCCGCGTAGGCGCGGACCGACCGGTTGTAGCGGGGCAGCGTCGGCTCGACGGCCTCGATCGCGACGCGGAGCGCCTCGTCGTGCCGTCCCGCGCTGTGCAGGGCGAGCGCGAGGAACACCCGCGGCGCCGCACCGGTCGCCGGGTGGTGGGGCGCATCGCGGAGCATCGTGATCGCCTCGTCGACGCGGTCGAGGTTCCGGAGCGTCGAGGCGTGCTGCACGACGAGCTGCGCAGCGCGCACGGGGTCGACGTCTGCGAGGCCGGCTGCCGTCGCCGCCGCGTACTGCACGTCGGCCTCGGCCTCGTGCCCGGCGGAGTCGAACGCGCCGCCGAGTTCGAAGGCACCGAGTGCGGGTTGGGGTGCAGAGGTGCGCAGCGCGCGCATGCGGTCGAGTCGGGCCTCGTCGTCGATGGTGTCGTCCGCCCACAGCGTGGCGACCTGGTCTTCCCACTCGCTCATCCGGCCAGGCTAGCGCTCGCCGACATGCCCGCTCCGGCATGCCTCCCCGCCGCCCTCTCGCGAGCGGGCGAAACCCCCGGGTGGACCGACGAGGGCACCGTGGAGTTCCGCCCGCTCGTGGAGGTGGCACGTTCCGGCACGGGCATGGCTCGGCCGCGTTGCACATCGAGCGGGCGAAGTACCAGGGTGCGCGCACGCGCGGACCCCGGGATTTCGCCCGCTCGCGGAAATGGGAGCGGAGCGGCGGTAGCGCGGGCGTGGGCGGCGGGAGCGGGGCGGCCTGGAGGCGCGGGGCGGGGCCGCCACGCGCCTCCAGGCCCGTGGGCGGGCGCGTGCAGAGCCCCGGCCGGTCAGTCCGAGACGGTCGCGCGGAAGGACCGCACCAGCGGGATGCCGGGCCGGACGAGCGCCGGCTCGCGCCACGCGAGCGCCGACCCGAGCGCGGGGTACTCGGCAGCCCGGACGAACCACGGGTCGCGGTGGTCCAGCGCCTCGAGGCGGACCGTCGCCGCCTCGCCGTCGAACACCGCAGACCACTCCACCCACGGCGCGACCGACCCGTGCACGGCCTCCTCGCCGTCCGCCACAGCCGTTCGCACGCGGACGTCGCTGCACCGGGGGAAGCGCCAGAAGAAGCCGCCGTAGCCGGCACCGACGCGCCCGTTGCTGCCCGGACCGCCCAGGTGCACGACCGCGTCACCGGGGGCTCGGAACGACGACGACCAGGTGAGCTCCCACCCGGAGTCGACCGTGCGCCACGCGAGCGAACGGTCCTCGTGCAGGACGACGCGACGGTCGGGGCCGCGCCAGACGACCTCCTGGGCGAGGGTCCGACCGTGCAGTTCCTCGGAGAGGACCGAGGCGCTGCCGTGGTCGTCACGCCAGACGTACCCCTCGCCGTGCACGTACGTCCGGCCACCCCAGCAGTTCACGCCGTCCACGTCGGGGATCGCGAAGCCGACGCCGCAGTGCCAGTCGTGGTCGGCCGGGTGGTGTGCGCTGACCGTGGTACCGGCCAGCGTCCGGACCGGGTGGAGGTACGGCCGCGGGGACGACGTGGCGATTGTGCCGCCACCGTCGCGGACCTCGGCGACGCGGACGCCGTCGACGACGAGCTCGTGCAGCACCTCGTCCGCAGTGGTGTGTGCCCAGGGGGCTCCGACCTCGGAGAACAGGGCGCGCTCCTCGGCCGCGCGGTCGACGATCGCCTCGACGTCGGCGACGAGGGGGCGCCGTTCGGGTCCGTCACCCTGCCACGTGACCCACGGGTGGTCGATCTGCACGGGTTCGGCGGCGCGGACCGCTTCGAGCACCTCGACGAAGGCACCGGTCGAGACGAGCGGGACGAGGAGGTCCGTGCCGGTGGTGCGGTGTGCGAGCAGGTCCTCGAGGAGGTCGGTGCGACCGAGGTGCCGGGTCTCACCGTCCATCGTGAGGTCGTCCGACGTGTAGTGCAGGACGGCGGACCCGCTCGTGCCCCGGACCCTGATCGCGGGGAGGACCTCGGACGGACCACACAGCGTGAGCGCCGCGGTGGCCTCGAGACCGGCCGTCGTCGTGACGCGGACGGCCGAGGTGTCGTCGCCCTCGATCGCGTTCGCCCGGTACAGCTCGACCTCGACCCGGGCGACGTCGGCGGCTCGACGGCAGCCGACCAGCGCGAGGGCCGTCGCGACCGCGTGGGCGAGCGGGTTGGTGACGACGCCGTCCAGGACGTCGACCCCGTCCACCCGTCGTCGGCCGGCCCAGCCGGAGCGGTCCCAGTACGCCTGGTTCCTGGTCCACGTGCCGACCGCGGCAGCCGACCGGACGCGGCCGATGACGGACCCACCGCGGAGTGCGGGAAGGGCGTCGGAACCGAGGCTCTGGAAGCCGACCTGCACGACGTGCCCGGTGCGGCGCTCGGCGTCGAGGAGGGTGGCGAGGTCCGCCCGGGTGGTGACCGGGGGCTTCTCGAGGAGGACGTCCGCACCGGCCTCGAGGGCGGCGAGCGCGAGCGGGAGGTGGGCGGCGATCGGCGCGGCGACCACCACGACGTCGACCGGGCCGTGGGCGCGCGCGGCCTCGACGTCGGCGGCGACGGGCGCGCCGCCGTCCAGGTCGGTGCCGAGCGTCGGGTCGACGACGGCGGTGAGCGTGCAGGACCCGGCGGCGACGAGTCGGTCGATGTTCGCCCGGTGGTGCAGGCCGTAGCCGCGGGCACCGACGAGCACCACTCCGGGAACGGTCATCGCGGGGTGCCGATGACGACCCGCGTGCGTCCGGGAGCACGCCCGGTGACGTGGACGTGGTCGCCGTCGGGTCGGTCCGTTCCGCCGAGGAACGCGTAGTCCTGGCCGGGGGCGTAGAACGCCGGCTGGCCGACACCGCTCCCGTTGCCGGGTCCGAAGGTCAGCTCGTCCGTTCCGGCACGGTGGACGCCGGTGCCCTCGGCGAGGACTCGTTCTCCGGTCGCGGCATCGGTGCGCACACCGGAGAACGTACCCCCGGCTCGGAAGGTCAGCTGCAGCGACCACGGGACGTCGGCACCCTCGGTCGCGATGTCGAGCGTGACCGCGCCGGGCGTGATCGACACCTCGACCGTCGTGGTGAGGGTCACCGCGTCGGTGGTCCGCTCGCCGAACGACATCGCGGCGGAGAAGCGCCCCTCGTCGCCGAGGTCGTACGCGCCGTCCGCTCGACGCGCCGCCGGCGGGAGGGGCTGGTGGTAGCCGGCCGAGACCGTCTCCGTGAGCCGCCACCGCCCGTCCCCGAGGTCGTCCATCGCCGTCGGACGGAACGGGCCGAGCCCGAAGAACTCGCGCGACAACCGCACGTCCGTGAGTGCGGCGCCGCCGGACACGACCCGCAGGAAGGTCGGGCTGTTCGCGAGCCCGGAGCGCACGTGCCCCTCGGTCGGCACGTCCGATCCCGCGAAGAGCACCACGCTCCGGTCCGGTTCGCGGACGTGCACCAGCCGTGCCTCGCGGAAGCGGGACGTCCCGGGGGCCAGGGGAGCACCGACCGGGAGCGGTCGGCCGAGCAGCGGGTCGGTCATCGCGCGGGCGGCGACCGCACCCGGCTGCCACATGTCGGCGACGGCCGCGCGGGCTGCGACGGCGGCGAGGTCCGCGCGGTCGTCGAGGACCGCCACGTGCCAGAGCAACGGCGCGAACGGGCCGATGCCGAACGGCTGCGACTGGTCCTGCCGGCGGGACTGCACGGTCTCGACGGTGTCATCGGGCAGCAGCAGCGCGAGGGTGGCGTCGAGCGACCGACGCACCGGGTCGAGCAGGTCCGGCCGGTCGAGCACCGACGCGAGCACGAGGAACGACGGACACGACACCGCGGCGGCGTAGTTCGGGCTGCGCTCGGACCACAGGCCGTCGGCATCGATGTCGGGGCCCTCGGCCAGCCACTCGTCGATCCGCGCGACGAGCGACGGCGACGGGTGCAGTCGGTGGATCCGGGCCAGCGCGGCGGAGATCTCCCACCGGTGGTTCGGCGTGTGCACGCCACCGGTGAGCAGAGCCGGGGTCGCGCGCCGGACGATCCGGTCGAGGTCGTCGGCCAGGGCTGTCGCCGCGGCCACGGACGCCCGGTACGGCGCGAGCAGCTCGAGGGCGTCGCACACGTCGTTCACCGTGAAGGCGGAGTCCGGTGGGGAGAGCACGTTGTCGCCGCCGACGAACGTGCCGCCGGGGGACTGCCGGGCCGCGAGGTGCCGGACCCGGCCGTGCGCGATCGTGAGGTCCGAGTCGTCGTGATCCGTGCCTCCAGGCCCGCTCCGGACCCACGCGCCGACCAACGCGAGCGCGTCCGCCATCAGCTCGCGGTGCTGGAGCGCCGCCGGCTCGTCGTCGGCGAGCCGGATGCGGGCGACGTCCGCGTCGGCGGCCGGCGCGACCGCGTCGAGGAAGCCCATCAGTCCTTGAGACCCGCGTTGAGGTCCGCACCGTTCACGTACTTCTGGAAGACCAGGTACAGCAGGAGCAGCGGGACGATCGAGATCACCGATGCGCCGAGGAGGACCGTCCAGTTGACGTTCTCCGCTCCGACGATGCTCTGCAGCGCGATCTGGATCGTGAACTGGTGCGGGTCGTTCAGGACCAGCAGCGGCCAGATGTAGTCGTTCCACCGCCACTGGAACGAGAAGATCGCGAGCGTCAGCATGATCGGGCGGGAGATCGGCAGCATGATGCGCCAGAAGATCCCGAACTCGCTCGCACCGTCGATGCGGGCGGCCTCGACCAGGTCGTCCGGCACCGTGATGAAGAACTGGCGGAACATGAAGATGCCGGTCGCGGTGATGACCGACGGCACGATGATGCCGGCCAGGGAGTCGTACATGCCGAGGTCGCGGATCACGATGAAGGTCGGCGCGAGGATGACCTCGGTGGGGAGCATCGTCGTCGCGAGGATGCAGACGAAGAAGACCTTCAACCACTTGTTGTCGTACTTCGCGAGGGCGTACCCGGTGGCAGCGCTCGCCAGGACCGTCAGCACCGTCGTCACGAGGGCGACGATGATCGTGTTGCCGAAGTAGCGGGCGAAGTCGAAGCTCGACCAGGCCTCCACGAAGCCGCTCACCGACCACTGCTTCGGCAGCAGCGTCAGCGGGTAGGAGAACAGTTCGCCGCCCGGCTTGAACGCGCTGAGGACGAACCAGAGCACCGGGAAGCCGAAACCGATGATGAAGACCCAGAGGAGGGCGGTCGCCGCGATGGCCTTGGGGCGGGGCGGCCCCTGGTGGGTCTGCCGGCCGCGCGTGGTGCGTCGACCGCGTCCCCCTCGGGTGTCGGTCGGTGTGGCGCTCGTCGCCGCGGGACTTCCCGGGGTGCCCGGGTTCCCGGGGGTTGCAGGCAGGGTGGCGGTCATCGACGGGCCTCCGTCCGACGGTTCACGGCGAGCTGGATGAGAGCGATCGCCATGAGGATGAGCATGAGGACCATCGACGCCGCACTGGCGTAGCCGATGTGGGCGTTCTGGAAGCCGTTCGTGTAGATGTACTGCACGAGCAGGTTGTTGTCGGTACCCGGTCCGCCACCGTTGAGGGCCTGGATCGTGGCGAACTCCTTGAACGCGCCGAGCGACGACAGCAGGATCACGATGAACGAGGTCGGGGCGATGCTCGGCAGGGTGATGTAGCGGAACTGGTGCCAGGTGCCGGCGCCGTCGAGCGACGCGGCCTCGTAGTACGACTGCGGCACGTTCCGGATCGCCGCGACGAACAGCAGCATGTTGAACGCGGCGCCCGCCCACGCGGTCGCGAACACGACCACGAGCAGCGACAGGTCGGCGTTCGACTGCCACGGCACCGCCTTGCCGCCGAACGACTCGATGACGAAGTTCGCCAGGCCGAAGTTCTCGCCGAACATCCACCGCCAGATCACGCCGGTGACGATGGGGGAGATCAGCCACGGCACGAAGAACACGATGCGGGCGACGCTCCGGCCCTTCGCCGCGGGGCTCGTGAGCATGAGCGCCATCGACAACGACAGGACGAAGCCGAGCGGCACCGCGACGATCGCGTAGAGGAACGTCCGGGCGAGTGCGGCGTAGAAGGTGCTGTCCGCGAAGAGTTCGGCGTAGTTCGCCAGCCCGATGAACTTCGGGTCGACGACGCCGTTGTAGTCGGTGAACGAGTAGCCGAGACCGATGACGGCCGGCCAGACGAAGAACACCACGAACAGGACGGCGTTCACGCTTACGAACAGGATCGGGGCGAGGACCGGGCGGCTGACGCCGGAGCGTCGACGCTTCGTGGTCCGCGGGGCGCCGGACCGGTCCGGCGGCACCGGGGTGGGCACGGCGGTCTGCACGTCGCCGGCTGCGGTGGGGATGCTCACGGTGATCCTCTTCGTTCGTCGTGCGGTGGTCGAGGGGACGGGCCCGGGCGGTGCCGGACGGGCCCGGACGGGCCCGGGCGGTGCCGGGCGGTGCCGGACGGACCCGGACCGTGCTGGGACCGGGCGGCGCGGTCGGGTGCTGCCTCACCCGGCCGCGCCGCTGCCACGTCAGCCCACGTGGTCCTCGTAGTACTTCGTGATCGTCGCCAGGGTCTCCTTGGCCGACTGCTGCCCGTTGATGAGCTTGCCGACCTCGGCCGTCGTCGGGTCGGTGCCGAGCTCCTTGCCCTCGACTGCCCACTTCGCGCTCTCCTTGGCGTAGGAGCTCGAGATGGGGTCAGCCGCTGCGATCTCCTTCTGGTACAGCGCGAAGGAGTCCTTGGCCGCCTGGGAGGTGAACGGGTAGTCGATCGTCAGGCCGCTCTCGACGGGCAGGAAGCCGTTCGTCGTGACGAGCTTCGCGTAGTTCGTCGGGTCGTACATGTAGTCGATGAACTTCTTCGCCGCTGCACCGCGGGTGTCCGAGTTCTCGAAGCCGACGATGTTGCCGCCGTAGTTGATCTCGGTGGCGTGCGTCGGGTCCGCCGGGGTCGCGGCGCTGGCCCAGTCGAAGTCCGTGATGTTCGACGCGAAGTCGGAGGACTGCCACACGCCGGAGAAGTACGCCACGACCTGCCCGCTCTTGAACAGCGCGTTCGGGTCCTGCCCGCTGGTCCACACCGACTTCGGCATGATCGAGTCGTCGTTCATGTCGGCGAAGTCCTGCAGTGCGGCGGCGGTCTTCGCGTCGTCCGGGAACGAACCGTCCTTCTTCTGCTGCATGAAGTCGGTGCCCTTGGTGAACATGTACGCGCGGAGCCGCGACGGCGACGAGTCGAACACGAGGTCGTACTTCGCGCCGGTCTTCGCCTTCACCTGGTCGGCGGCCTTCAGGAACTCGTCCCAGGTCCACGCCTTCGCCGGGTCGGTCGGGTAGCTCACGCCGGCCTTGTCGAACAGCGACTTGTTGACGAACAGGCCGGCTGCGGTGACGTCGGAGGGGATCGAGGTCACCTTGCCCTTGTCGTCCGCCGCGATGAGGTCCTCGTCGATCTTGTTGGCCTTGTCGTCCACGATCGACGAGAGGTCGACGGTCTTGCCGGTCCAGATCGGGTCGATCCCGGCGGCACGCACGACGTCCGGCAGCGAGTTGGCCTGGGCCGACTCGCGCAGTTTCGTCTGCAGGCCGTCGTAGGGCAGGTTCACGATCTTCACCGCGACGCCGGTCTTCTTCTCGTACGCGGTGGCGAGGTCCTGGTAGCCCTTCTCCTGCGCCGTGGAGGTCGACAGCCAGAACGTCAGCTTGTCGACCTTGCCGCCGTCCCCCGAGCTGCCCGAAGCGCAGCCGGAGAGGAGGGCGAGGGCGGCGAGGCCGCCGGCGAGTGCGAGCACTCGTTTGGATGACTTCATCGTCACTGCTTTCGTTCGGGGCCACGGGCTGCGCCGTGGGTGAGCATTCGGGATGTCTCGGCCGAGGACACAAGGTCTACACGACGAGGGGCATCCTGGCAAGCGCTTTCCTCGCAAATGTTCCGACAATGTGACGTGCGGTTCGCGACCCGGCACACGTGCGACCGAGGGCGCCGCACACGTGCGCCCGAGTGCGCCCAGCGCGGCGCGGAAATCGCTATCCTCACCACAGACCGCGCATCGCGGATCGGACTGGAGGCGCGACATGCCGGAACGGGGCACGGTCACCCTGGCAGACGTGGCCGCGCTGGCGGGCGTGTCGCTCGCGACCGCCTCGCGGGCGCTCAACGGCAGCGCCCGGAAGGTCCGGCAGGAGTCCGTCGACCGCGTGCACGCCGCCGCGCTCGAGCTCCGGTACACCGCCAACGTGCAGGCACAGGCCGTCGCGCGGGGCACCACGACCACGCTCGCCCTCGTGGTCGGTGACATCGCCGACCCCTACTTCGCCGCCATCGCCGCGGGGGCGATCAAGGCTGCCGACGAGGCCGGGCTCGTCGTCACGATCACCTCGACGGGCGGTGACGCCGGACGCGAGGCCGAGGTGCTCGCCGTCGTCGCCGGTCTCCGGCCGCGCGCCGTCGTCCTCGCGGTGAGTCGACGGCTCGGCAACGACGCGGACCTCGGAGCCTCGGTGAGCAGACTCGTCGCGGCCGGTGCCGGCGTCTCGGCGCTCGTCTCGGACCTCGACGGCGCTGTGGCCGGGGTGCCCGGCGTGCAACCGCTCGTGATCCGGAACCTCAGCGGTGCCGCAGCGCTCGCCGGGGCACTTGCCGAGCTGGGACACGACTCCTTCGCCGTGCTCGCCGGCGACCCGGACCTCGTCACCGCCCACGCCCGGGTCGAGGGGTTCGTCGCCGGACTCGCCGCACACGGACTGCGCGTGCCGGACGAGTGCATCGTCACGTCGGAGTTCTCGCGGGACGGCGGCCACCAGGCGATGACGACGCTGCTCGACCGCGCTGCCAGCGGTGCCGCGAGTCTGCCGCGCTGCGTGTTCGCGGTCACCGACCTGATGGCCGTGGGGGCCCTCGCGGCCATCCGGGAGCGCGGACTCGTCCCCGGGGTCGACGTCGGGGTCGCCGGGTTCGACGACGTGCGCATGCTGGCGGACGTCGTGCCGGCGATCAGCACGGTGCGGTTGCCCCTCGAGGAGATCGGTGCCCGGGCTGTCCGCCGAGCGCTCGGGGTCGAGGCCGACGGTGCCGTCGACGGCGAGGTCGTCCTCCGCGCGAGCACCGCCCGGTAGTCGCCCGCGCTGCCGTCTGCAGTCGCTCCCTGCGCGCCGAGATCGCACTATGTGGCACTCCCGACGGCGTCGAGAGGCACTTTGTGCGATCTCGGCGGACGTGAGCGGCGAGTCGTGGGACCTCGGCGGACGAGGGGCGAGCGGGAGCGACGACCGGGCGGCGCGGGCCGCCGACCGAGCGGCGCGCGAACGACGGCGGACCGGCTGGGGTGGGTGCGGTGTGGGCGGCTCCTGGTGTACGGTTCCGGCAAGCGCTTTCCAGCACATCGGAGAGCGGGCCACAGCGAGCAAGGGAGCACGCGTTGACCACGCGAACCATCGGCATCATCATGAACGGCGTCACCGGACGCATGGGCTACCGGCAGCACCTCGTCCGGTCGATCCTCGCGATCCGGGACGACGGTGGGCTCCTGCTCCCGGACGGCAGTCGCGTCCAGCTCGAACCGCTCCTCGTCGGCCGGAACGCCGCGAAGCTCGAGGAGATCGCGGCACGCCACGGCCTCGAGCACTGGACGACCGACCTCGACGCCGCTCTCGCCGACCCGCGCTGGGACGTGTTCGCCGACTTCGCGGTCACGAGCGCACGCGCCGACGCCCTCCGGAAGGCCATCGCCGCCGGGAAGGCCGTCTACACCGAGAAGCCGACGGCCGAGACCTCGGCCGAGGCGCTCGAACTCGCCCGCCTCGCCCAGGAGGCCGGCGTCCCGAACGGCGTCGTCCACGACAAGCTCTACCTCCCCGGCCTCCGGAAGCTCCGTCGTCTGGTCGACTCCGGCTTCTTCGGGAAGGTCCTCAGTGTCCGCGGCGAATTCGGCTACTGGGTGTTCGAGGGGGACTGGCAGAGCGCCCAGCGCCCGAGCTGGAACTACCGCAAGCAGGACGGCGGCGGCATCGTCGTCGACATGTTCCCGCACTGGAACTACGTGCTCGAGCAGCTCTTCGGCCGGGTGGAGTCCGTGTACGCCCGGGCCGTCACCCACATCGAGGAACGCACCGACGAGCAGGGCGTGCCCTACCCGGCCACCGCCGACGACGCCGCGTACGGAGTGTTCGACCTGGCGGGCGGCGTCACGGCGCAGATCAACTCGAGCTGGGCGGTGCGGGTCGACCGCGACGAGCTCGTCGAGTTCCAGGTCGACGGCACGGACGGCAGCGCCGTCGCCGGTCTGTTCGGCTGCCGCATCCAACCGCGGACGGCCACGCCGAAGCCGGTCTGGAACCCGGACCTCCGGGACGAGCGGGACTACCGCGGGCAGTGGCTCGAGGTGCCCGACAACGAGGAGTTCGGCAACGGCTTCCGCGCGCAGTGGGAGGATTTCCTCCGCGACCTCGTCGCCGGCCGCCCGCACCCGTACGACCTGCTGTCCGGCGCCCGCGGCGTCGCCCTCGCGGAGGCCGGCCTGCGGTCCAGCGCCGAGGGTCGACGTGTGGACCTGCCCGAGCTGACGCTGCCCACCAGAGCCGACCCGCGCCTCCAGGCCGCCGCTCCGCGCCCCCAGGCCGCCGCTCCGCGCACCGGACCGGCGGACGTGCCCGAGGTCGCCCAGCACTCCGAGACCGTCGGGGCCGTGTCGTGACCGACGTCCTGACGCTCCTCGCGCCGGACGGGTCCACGAGCACCACGCCCCTCGGCCCACCGGCCGTCGCCGACTCGGCGAAGCCGGACGGCCCCCTCGCCGAGCGCGTCGTGTACGCGGCGGCGCACGTCGTGCCCCGGGCGGCGGCGGACAATACGCCGGGTGCTCCGGCGGACCTCGACTGGGACGCGACGCTCGCGTTCCGGCACCACCTCTGGTCGTGGGGACTCGGGGTCGCGGACGCGATGGACACCGCGCAGCGGAACATGGGCCTCGACCCGGCCGCGACCCGCGAACTCGTCACCCGCTCCGCCCGCGAGGCTCGGTCCGTCGGCGGCCGCATCGTCGTCGGGGTGAACACCGACGACCTGCCGGACGGCCCCGCAGGCGAGCAGCAGGTCGTCGACGCCTACGTCCGGCAGCTGCACCACGCCGAGGACGCCGGCGCGGGTGTCGTGCTCATGGCGAGCCGGCACCTCGCGCGGCTCGCACGGGGCAGCGACGACGCCCCGAGCGTCTTCCGCCGGGTGTACGCCCGCGTCATCGAGCAGGCGAGCGCCCCCGTCGTGCTGCACTGGCTGGGGGAGGCGTTCGACCCTGAGCTCGCCGGGTACTTCGGCGGCGCAGCCGCACCCGCGCCCGCGGGCGCACCCGCACCCGCCCCCACCGCCGCGGACACCGTCCTCGCCATCATGCGCGACGCCGGCGAGCAGGTGTCCGGCATCAAGATGAGCCTCCTCGACGCCGATGCCGAGACCGCACTCCGCGCCCGGCTGCCCGAGACCGCCCGGATGTACACGGGCGACGACTTCCACTACGTCGACCTCATCGCGGGCGCTCCGACGGCGGACGGCCGTCACGTGCACTCCGACGCCCTCCTCGGCGCGTTCGCCGCGATGGCGCCGATCGCCTCCGCCGCCGTCCGCGCGCTCCCCGACGAGACGTCCTTCCGCGCGCTCCTCGGCCCGACCGAGGCCCTCGCCCGCCACGTCTTCAGCGCCCCCACCTGGCACTACAAGACCGGCATCGCCTTCCTCGCGTGGCTGAACGGCCACCAGCCCGCCTTCGCCATGGTCGGCGGGCAGCACGCCGGGCGTTCGCTGCCGCACCTGTCCGAGACGGTCCGGCTCGCGAACGCCTGCGGTGCGCTCGAGGACCCGTCGCTCGCGGCGTCGCGCTGGCACGGTCTGCTCGCGCTGGCCGGGGTGCCGGTGACGGCCGGGAGGCGCGGCTCGGCCCCCGGCGACCGCTCCGTCGTCGGGGTGGTCGCGTGAGCACCCCGGTGACGACGGACGCGCTCGCGTCTCGTCGCGCTGACCCGCACCCGCGGCTGTCCGTCAACCAGGCGACGATCAAGTACGCCTCGCTCCGCGACGCACTCGACACCGTCCGCGAGGCTGGCGTCGGTGCGATCGGCACCTGGCGGGAACCCGTCGGCGAGGTGGGCCTCAAGGTGGCTGCACGGATGGTCGCCGAGTCCGGCCTGCGGGTGTCGACGCACTGCCGCGGTGGCTTCTTCACGCTGCCCGAGGGTGCTGCCCGCCGCGCTGCCCTCGACGACAACCGCCGGGCGATCGAGGAGACCGCGGTGCTCGCCGCCGCCGGGGCGGAGGGGTCCCGAGCGGTCCTCGTCCTGGTCGCCGGCGGCTTGCCCGAGGGGTCGAAGGACCTCGTCGCGGCGCGGTCCCTGGTCGCCGGCGCCCTCGAGGAGCTCGTGCCGTTCGCCCTCGACGCGGGCGTCCAGCTCGCCGTCGAGCCGCTGCACCCGATGTACGCGGCGGACCGTGCGGTGGTGTCGACGTTGGCGCAGGCCCTCGACCTGGCGGCGCCGTTCCCGGCGGCCGCGGTCGGCGTCGCGGTGGACACCTTCCACGTCTGGTGGGACCCGTCGCTCAGCGCCTCGATCGCTCGTGCCGGGGCTGCCGGACGCATCGCGACGTACCAGGTGTGCGACTGGGTGACACCGCTCGCCGCCGACCCGCTCCTGTCGCGCGGGTACCCGGGGGAGGGGCATGTCGACTTCGGGCCGATAAGCGCCGCCGTCGCGTCGGCCGGGTACACCGGCGACGTCGAGGTCGAGATCTTCAACCAGGCGGTGTGGGACACCCCGGCGGCCGAGGTCGTCGACCGCGTCGTGCGCGCCTTCGCCGCCGAGGTCGCCCTGCCCGCCTGACACCCCGCCGGCCCGGGCCGGCGATCGCACCCCGCGCGCCGCGTCACCGACGGCGGACGACCACCACGCTGTCGACGGTCTCGTGCGCCGTCCCCTCGGGCGTCGTCGCCGTCCGCGGCCGGAGCTCGGCGGCGACGACCTCCCACCCGTCGCCGAGCTCCATCGCGTCCAGGTCCTCGGCGGGCGTCGGGAACCGGTACGACCGCAGCTCCTCCGGCAGGTCCCCGTGCGGCGGTGCGGCGTGTGCCGTCACGAGCAGGTGCCCGCCGGGAGCCACGAACCCGGTCGCTCGCCGCAGGATCTCGGCCCGTGGGATCGCCACCGGCCACGACTGCAGGAACGACGCCGTGACGAGGTCGAACGACCCCGTGGGGGACCACGTCGCGAGGTCCTCCGCCACGAACGCGGTCCGCTCGGCGACGCCCGCGGCGTGCGCGGCCCTCGTCGCCCGCTCCACCGCCGTCGCGGAGAGGTCGATCCCGGACGCCTCCCACCCCTGCTCGGCGAGCCAGACGACGTCGCCGCCCTCACCGCAGCCGAGGTCGAGGGCACGCCCCGGCCGCAGTCCGCCGGCGACCGACGCCAGCACGGCGTTGACCCGTCCGGACCAGATGCCGTCGCGCTCGGCGTAGCGGGCCTCCCACCAGTCGTGGGGAGATCCGGAGGCGGTGTGGTCGTGAGCCTGCATCCGCACAGTCCACTCCGCACTGCGCCGCTCGGACAAGGTCCGTTGCCGGACCAGCAAGGAATCCGGTGCCCGCGACGACCGACGGGCGGCGCCGTGAGCAGGAGGGGGACAGCCACGATCAGCAGCCCGCTGCCGATGCCACCCCCGAACCGGCGCCCGGACGGGCAGCACGTCCCCCGTTCGAGGGGCATACTGCCAGGTCCTGGTAACCCCCTGGTCACTCACGACGGCCGCGCACCGTCCACCATCGAACAACGCGAACACGCGCCACAGCACCCGCACCGTACCCGCACCACTGCAACGCCATCTCGTCACGCCTGAACCAGGGGAAGGCCCGACATGACGTCCACGGACACGGTGGTCGACGCGCGCCACGACGCGCAGACCACGCACAGTACGACGACCACGCGGGCGCCCGCCGGGGAGTCCCAGTACCTCCCCGCCCCGCCCACGGACCGCGAGAAGTACTGGTACATGGGACCGCAGCACCGGTGGATGCTGTTCGCCCAGGCCGCCGCGTTCGCCCTCATCGCCTCGAGCATCTGGCGCTTCTCCACGTCGGCCCCGGGCCTGCTCCTCTTCCTCATCCCGACGACGCTGTACTGCCTGACGCTGTGCGTCTCGCTCGTGACGAGCTCCCGTCGGAAGCGTTTCCGGAAGCGCGACCACATCGAGCGGGTCCAGCAGTGGCAGCCGGACCGCTACCCGACCGTCGACGTCTTCCTGCCGACCGCGGGGGAGCCGATCCGGGTCCTCGAGAACACCTACTACTGGGTGTCGAAGCTCCGCTGGCCGACGACGCTGACGGTGTACGTCCTCGACGACGGGGACCGCCCCGAGGTCGCCGAGCTCGCCCGCCGCTACGGCTACCGCTACGAGGTCCGCCCGGACCGCGGCCACCTCAAGAAGGCCGGAAACCTGCGGCACGGCTACGAGCGGTCCGACGGGGACCTCATCGCGGTGTTCGACGCCGACTTCGTGCCGCGCGCCGACTACCTGCACGAGCTGGTCCCGTACTTCGACGACCAGGGTCTCGGCATCGTGCAGTCGCCGCAGTTCTTCGACGCCCGGAAGGGCATGCACTGGCTGCAGCGCACCGCCGGCGCCACCCAGGAGCTGTTCTACCGCTGGATCCAGCCCGCCCGCGACCGGTCGAACGCCGCGATCTGCGTCGGCACGTGCGCGATCTACCGCCGCGCGGCACTCGAGCAGGCCGGCGGCTTCGCCCAGATCGGCCACTCCGAGGACGTCCACACCGGCGTCAACCTGATGCGCGTCGGGTTCCTCGTCCGGTACGTGCCGATCCTGGTGTCGAAGGGCATGTGCCCCGACGACCTCGCGTCGTTCCTCAACCAGCAGTACCGCTGGTGCACGGGATCGATGTCGCTCCTTGCGGACACGACCTTCCACGAGAACCCGCACATCACGCTCCGGCAGCGGATGTGCTTCTGGTCGGGTTTCCTCTACTACATGTCCACCGCGGTGAACGTGTTCCTGTCGCCGCTGCCCGGGCTCGTGATGCTGTTCGGTCTGCCGCAGTGGATCATGCCGCAGAACTCGGTGTGGCTCCTCGGCGCGATGGTCATGTGGCTCGTCGTCGTCCCGATCATGTACAAGTCGCGCTGGCGCATCGACGTGCTCCGCATCCAGTCGCTGTACTCGTTCGCGCACGCCGTCGCGATCGTGCACGTGTTGACCGGGAGGACGAAGGAGTGGGTGCCGACGGGCGCCGCGAAGAAGGTCACGACCCCGCTCGGGACGCAGATCGCCCGGGTGATGCGGATCACGGTCACCGCGTCGCTCCTCGTCACCTGGTCGGGGCTCGCCTGGGCCACGGTCCGGTACGGCTTGGACATGCTCTGGGCGATGTGGGTCCTCGCCGCGATCCACGCGTACGTGCAGGTGCCGATGCTGTTCCTGTCGGTCCCGTCCTCGCCGAGGCGTGCGGCCCGCAGGGCGGCACGAGCAGACCGCCGGGAGGCGCGACTCACCGCCCGCAGGCCGGCCGGCGCCGTCCACGGTGCGGCTCCCACCCCCGCGCTCGCCGCCATCGCAGCGGCGGACGTCGCCGATCCCGCACTGCCGGCACCGCCGCTCTCGCCGGCGGTGACCCCGTCGTCACCCGTCGGGACCCTGCCGGAGCCGAGCCGCGCCTCCAGGCCCGAGCAGCCCGCGTTCGGTGAGCGGCTCGACCCGGTCGCGCTGCCGGCGACCGCCGCCCCGGTCGAGGAGCCGGTGCAGGCCGAGCGTCCGCAGGCGGTCGGTCCGCGCGTGTTCCGGCCGGACATCCAGGGGCTCCGCGCGGTCGCTGTCCTGCTCGTGGTGATCTACCACACCGGTGCGCCGGTGATCACCGGCGGGTACGTCGGGGTCGACGTGTTCTTCGCGATCTCCGGGTTCCTCATCACCGGGCAGCTCCTCCGCGAGGTCGAGCGGAAGGGCCGCGTCGACTTCGGCGCCTTCTACGCCGGACGCATCCGGCGGCTGCTGCCCACCGCGCTCCTCGTGATCGCCGTCACCGTGGTGGCGACCCGGCTGTTCGACTCGATCCTCCGCGCGTCGAGCGTGGCGTGGGACGGCGTCGCCGCGACGTTCTTCTCGTTGAACTACCGGCTCGCCGCGCAGGGCGTCGACTACCAGGCGGCCGACGGACCGGCCTCGCCGCTCGAGCACTTCTGGTCGCTCGGCGTCGAGGAGCAGTTCTACCTGCTCTGGCCGCTCGTGCTGACCCTGGCGATCGTGCTGTGGAAGCGGCACCGCCGCCTGGCGATGGCCGCGGTCGTGACGCTCGTGTTCGGGGTGTCGATGTGGGCGTCCGTGACGATCACCGCCCACGACTCGCCCCTGGCCTACTTCTCGATGCAGACCCGGGCGTGGGAACTCGCTGCCGGAGCCTTCCTCGCGATCGGCGCGCGGTACGTCACCCGGATCCCGGGCGCCCTGCAGATCGGACTGACCTGGCTCGGCCTCGGCGCGATCCTGGCGAGTGCGTTCCTGTACTCCGACGAGACGCCGTTCCCCGGCACCGCCGCACTGCTGCCGGTGCTCGGTGCCTGCGCCGTGATCGCGGGCGGCGGCGTGTACCGGCGTGGCTCGGTGGAGTCGCTGCTCGGCCGGAAGCTGTTCCAGGCCATCGGCAAGGTGTCCTACGGCTGGTACCTGTGGCACTGGCCGATGGTCGTGCTCGTTCCGGTGATGGTGAACCGCGACCTCGGCTGGCTCGAGAAGCTCGAGGTGATGGCGGTCGCGCTCTGGGTCGCCACGATCACGTACCACCTGATCGAGTCGCCCTCGGCCCGGGCGCGGTGGAAGCGCATCCGCTGGGCCGCGGTCGGAGCGGCCGCCGCAGCGGTGACCACGGCGACCGCGGTGGTGGTCGTGTTCTCGGTGCCCGCACTCGTCGGGAGCGGCGGCACCGTGCAGGCCGCGTCGCTCGACCAGGGCAACACGAAGGAGATCCAGACGACGATCCAGTCCGCCCTCGCCGAACGGGACGTCCCGGCGAACCTCACGCCGAGCCTCACCGACGCCGCCGACGACCAGCCCGACTCGACCGACAACGGCTGCCACGCCGGCTACCTGCAGATCCAGCAGAAGGCCTGCGTCTACGGCGACCCCGACGGAGCCCGGACCGTGGTGCTCTGGGGTGACTCGCACGCCCAGCAGTGGCTGCCCGCGTTCGACGCGGCCGGCAAGTCCGAAGGCTGGAAGGTCGTCGCCTGGACGAAGGCCGCGTGCCCGGTCGCCCAGCAGGTCGAGCTGTTCAACTCCTCGCTGAAGCGCACCTACACGGAGTGCCCCGAGTGGCGGGACGCCTCGATGCAGCGGATCCAGGCGCTCGACCCGGACCTCGTCGTGATGGCGCAGTCGGACAACGTGCCCGGCAAGCAGGTGTCGAACACCACGTGGGCGGACGGCACCGCCGAGACCGCGGCGACGATGCAGGCCGCGGGGCTGAAGACCGTGTACATGCTCGACACCCCGGTGCCCGAGGGTGACGCGGTGTCCTGCGTCGCCGAGCACCTCGACACCGTGGAGGAGTGCAACCAGGCCGAGCAGCACGCCTACGCGGTCTCCGGTCGGCACCAGGACGTCGCAGACACCGTGCGGGCCGCGGGCGTGTCGACCGTGGAGCCGCGCGACTGGTTCTGCACCGACGACGGGTGCCCGGTGGTGGTGCAGGACAAGCTGGTGTACCGCGACCAGACGCACATGTCGACGGCGTACAGCCGGTGGCTCGAGCCGCTCGTGGCGCCGTTGCTCCGCTCGTCGTAGGCGGCCCGCGGCTGGCCCGAGTCTCGGCCTCAGCGACACTCCTCGGGCTCCAGCGCGCGAGAACTGTCGCTCAGCCCGAGTCTCGGCCAGCCGCGACGGCTACGCGCGGGCGGCGGCCTCGTCGTCGGGGACCGGCTCGGCGTTCTCGATGCGGGCGCTCGCCGTGGCCATGTGCTCGTCCATCGCACGCTGCACGGCGAGGACGTCACCGGCCCGGAGCGCCTCGAGGATCGCGCGGTGCTCGTCGTACGCCGCCTCGGTCGCCTGGCGGGTCCGCACCCGGCGGCCGACCCACACGCTGAGCATCGAGCGGAGGCTCTGCAGCAGATCGGCGAGGACGTCGTTCCCCGCGGCCCGGGCGAGCAGCACGTGGAACCGCACGTCGGCGTCGATGAACGCGTCCGGGTCGTCGAGCGCCGTCTGCTGGCGGTCGATGTAGGTCTGGAGCTCCTCGAGCTGCGCCGGCGTCGCACGCTGGGCGGCGAGGATCGCGGCGGTCCGCTCGAGCGACGACCGGATCTCGAGCAGTTCGCGGGTCCGGTTCGACGCGAGCATGAGCCCCCACGAGAGCGTCGTCGGCAGCAGCTCGGACGTCCCGCCGCGCAGGTACGTGCCCGAGCCGGGGCGGACCTGCACGATGCCGAGGATCTCGAGCGCGGCCAGGGCCTCGCGCACCGCCGACCGTCCGACACCGAGCCGTTCGGCGAGCACGCGCTCCGCCGGCAGCCGCGAACCGGGGGCCAGGTCGCCGGCGGTCAGCAGGGACACGAGCTGTCGGGCGACCTCGGACGCGGGGGACCCGGCCGGGACGGACTCCAGTTCGAGCCGGATGTTGAGGGGGTCGTTCTCACTGAACGCGGGCATGCAGTGAGCGTACCGGTCGGTCAACCGGTTCACGGGGAGGGCGGCTGGACGCTGGGATCACCGCGCGGACGCAACTCGAGCACAGGATGCGCCTCGTGTCTCCCGCGCCGAATGGTCAACCGGTTGACAAGTTGGCTCGATCGTCGCAGACTCGTTCCCGACGCACCGAGGCGTCCACTCCGTGCCGGGCGCAGCAGCCGGGCGAGGAGCCGAACCACCCCCACCGAGCAGGAGTCATCGTGGACATCCCCGCCACGCGAGGCATCCCCACCTCGGTCGTCGAGAAGACGGCCATCCGCAAGATCGCGATCCGCATCGTGCCGTTCGTCGCACTGATGTTCTTCATCAACTTCCTCGACCGCACCGCGATCTCCTTCGCGGCCCCGAACGGCATGGAGGCGGACCTCGGTCTGACCGCCGCCCAGTTCGGGTTCGCGTCCGGGGTGTTCTTCATCGGCTACCTCGTGCTCGAGGTGCCGTCGAACCTGGCGCTCCACAAGTTCGGCGCCCGCGTCTGGCTCGCCCGCATCATGATCACCTGGGGCCTCGTGTCCCTGCTCTTCACGTGGGTGCAGAACTACCCGCAGCTCGTCGGCCTGCGCTTCCTGCTCGGTGTCGCCGAGGCCGGCTTCTTCCCGGGCGCGATCCTCTTCCTGTCCACCTGGGTCCCCGCACGCCACCGCGGCAAGATGCTCGCGCTGTTCTACCTGGCGCAGCCGCTCACCAGCGTGATCGGTTCGCCGCTCGCCGGCTGGCTGATGACGCACGAGGGCCTGCTCGGGGGACTGGCCGGCTGGCGCTTCATGTTCCTGTGCGTCTCGATCCCGGCGATCATCGTCGGCATCCTCTGCCTCTTCGTCCTGCGCGACAAGCCGTCCCAGGCGAAGTGGCTCGACGAGGACGAGAAGGTGTGGCTCGAGACCGCGCTCGCGAAGGAGAACACCGCCAAGACCGGCGACGGCCACGCGAAGGGCGGACTCCGTGCCGCGTTCGGCTCCGGCCGCGTGTGGATGCTCGCCGCCGTCTACTTCGGGTTCATCTACGGCCTCTACGCGCTGAGCTTCTTCCTGCCGACGATCATCGACGGCTTCCAGGAGCAGTTCGGCACCACGTTCGACCTGTTCCAGAAGGGCCTCATCACGGCGATCCCGTACGTGCCCGCCGCGGTCGTCCTCTACTTCTGGTCGCGTGACGCCTTCCGTCGCGGGGTCCGGGTGTGGCACATCGCGGTCCCGGCGCTCGTCGGTGGCCTCAGCATCCCGGTGGCGCTCTTCATGAACAGCCCGGCCGCCACCGTCGCCGTCATCGCGATCACCGCCTGCTCGATCTTCGCCGCGCTGCCGAACTTCTGGACGGTCCCGACGCAGTTCCTCACCGGTGCCGCAGCGGCCGCGGGCGTGGCCCTCATCAACACGATCGGCAACCTCGGCGGCTTCGCGGCCCCGTACATCACGGGTGCGGTCAGCGAGTGGACCGGTGGGTACCAGGTGCCGATGTTCATCGTCGGGTTCTTCATGGTGCTCTCGAGCGTCCTGATGTTCGTGCTCGGCCGGAACACGAAGCGGAACGACGCAGCCGCAGCCGGCACCGCAGCCGCGCCCAGCGTCGCAGCGACCGAGACCGCGGTCGCCAAGGAGGCCGGAGCATGACCCGCCTGTTCAACGACCCCGCGGACTTCGCGGACGAGATGGTCGACGGGTTCGTCGCGGCGAACCGGGCGTGGGTCCGGAAGGTCCACGGCGGCGTCGCCCGCGCCACCACGAGCCCGGACGGCACGGTCGCCCTGGTCGTCGGCGGGGGCTCCGGCCACTACCCGGCGTTCGGTGGCCTCGTCGGGCACGGCCTCGCCGCCGGTGCCGCGATGGGGAACCTGTTCGCCAGCCCGTCCGCGCAGCAGGTGACCGCGGTCGCGAAGGCCGCCGAGCACGGTGGCGGCGTCCTCCTCTCCTACGGCAACTACGCCGGCGACGTCCTGAACTTCGACGCGGCCGCCCGGGCGCTCGAGGCACAGGGCATCGACGTCCGCACGGTCCGCGTGACCGACGACGTCGCGTCCGCGCCCGCCGACGAGGCGTACAAGCGCCGCGGCATCGCCGGGGACCTCTGCGTCTTCAAGGTCGCCGGTGCCGCCGCCGAACGCGGGGACGACCTCGACACGGTCACGGCGGTCGCCGAGCGCGCCAACGCCCGCACCCGCAGCTTCGGCGTCGCGTTCTCGGGCTGCTCCCTGCCCGGCGCGGACGAACCGCTCTTCACCGTCCCCGAGGGCCGGATGGCCATCGGGATGGGCATCCACGGTGAGCGCGGGATCGCCGAGGCCGACGTCCCCACCGCCGACGGCCTCGCCGACCTGTTGGTCGACAAGCTCCTCGGGGAGCTGCCGGAGCGCGTGGCTGCGCCCGCCGGCCAGCGCGTCGTCCCGATCCTCAACGGCCTCGGCTCGGTGAAGTACGAGGAGCTCTTCGTCGTCTTCGGCGCCGTGCAGCGGAAGCTGACCGAGGTGGGCATCGTGGTCGTGGAGCCCGAGGTCGGCGAACTGGTCACGAGCTTCGACATGGCCGGAGTCTCGTTGACCCTGTTCTGGCTCGACGACGAACTCGAGCAGCTCTGGGCAGCGCCCGCCGACACCCCCGCGTTCCGCAAGGGCGGCGCGGTCCCGCAGCAGCGCGTCTCCGACGAGGAGCTGGCCGCCGGCGCCGTCGTCCCGGTGACGCCGGGCACCGCCGAGTCCCAGGTGTCGGCCCGGATCGTCGCCGACGCCGTCTCGGCGATCCGCCGCACCATCGACGCCCACGCCGACGAGCTCGGCCGGATCGACGCCGTCGCGGGCGACGGCGACCACGGCATCGGCATGCAGCGCGGCTCCACCGCCGCCGACGCCGCCGCGCAGGATGCCGCAGCACGCGGCGCCGGTGCGGGCAGCGTCCTCGCCGTCGCCGGAGACGCCTGGTCCGACCGGGCCGGTGGCACGTCCGGTGCGATCTGGGGTGCCGCCCTGGAGGCACTGGGTCGCGTTGTCGGGAACGAGTCGCGTCCGACGACGGCGACCGTCCAGAGCGCGGTGCACGCCGCCACCGACGCCGTCCTCGCGTTCGGCGCCGTCCCGGGCGACAAGACGATGGTGGACGCGCTCGTCCCCTTCGACGAGGTCCTCACCGCCCGCATCGCGGCCGGCGACGACCTGGTGGCCGCCTGGTCCGTCGCTTCGGCCGCCGCCCAGACCGCGGCCGACGCCACCGCCGACCTGCTGCCGCGGATGGGCCGCGCCCGCACCCACGGCGAGGACGCGGTCGGCACCCCGGACGCCGGCGCGGTCTCGTTCGCGCTCATCACCGACGCCGTCCTGGCGACGATCGCCGTCCCCGCCTGACCCCCACACGAAAGGCACACCCGCATGAGTGAGCAGCAGTTCCGCATCGTCGTCGGTTCGGACGACGCCGGCTTCGACTACAAGGAGGTCATCAAGGCCGACCTGGCGAAGGACCCCCGCGTGGTCTCCGTCGTGGACGTGGGCGTGGACGCCGACGGGCACACGGCCTACCCGCACGTCGCCGTCGACGCCGCACGCCTGGTCGCGAACGGCGAGGCGGACCGGGCGATCCTGATCTGCGGCACCGGCCTCGGTGTCGCGATCGCGGCGAACAAGGTCCCGGGCATCCGGGCCGTCACCGCACACGACTCGTTCTCCGTCGAGCGCTCGATCCTCTCGAACGACGCCCAGGTCCTCTGCATGGGCCAGCGCGTCGTCGGCGTCGAGGTGGCCCGCCGGATGGCGAAGGAGTGGCTCGGCTACACGTTCGACCCGACGAGCGCCAGCGCCGAGAAGGTCAACGCGATCTGCGCCTACGACGGGTCGGCTCCGGTCGGGACCGACGCCTGATGCCCGCGACCACGGCGGCCACCCCACTGACGATCGGGGTGTCGCTCAAGATGTACTTCGGGCACGCCCGGACGCTCGAGTGGACGCGCGCCGTGGCCGACATCGCGCGGACCCACCCGGCGGTGCAGTCCGGCGCGGTGGAGCTGTTCGTCATCCCGACCTTCCCGGCGCTCGTCCCGGTGCACGCCCTGCTCGAGAGCACCTCGGTGCTCCTCGGTGCGCAGGACCTGGCGTGGGCGGACGAGGGCGCGTTCACCGGGGAGGTCTCCGGGCGTGAGCTCCGTGAGATCGGGGTCGACCTCGTCGAGATCGGCCACGCCGAACGGCGGTCCCTGTTCCACGAGACCGACGACGAGATCGCGGGGAAGGTGCACGCCGCGTTCCGCAACCACCTGCGGCCGCTGCTCTGCGTCGGGGAGGCGACCCGGGCCTCCAGTCAGACCGCGGTCGCCGACGTGACCGCGCAGCTCGACCGGTTCACCGCGACGGCCGTCGCCGACGGACTGGCCGGTCCCGTCATCGTGGCGTACGAGCCGGTCTGGGCCATCGGCGCGCCGCAGCCGGCGCCCGACGACCACATCGTCGACGTGCTCGCCGGTATCGCGGCGCACCTGGCGTCCCGGCCGGAGCTCGCGGGCAGCACCGTGATCTACGGCGGCAGCGCGGGACCGGGCCTGCTCACGCGTGGTCAGGGCCGCATCGGGGGCCTGTTCCTCGGCCGGTTCGCCCACGACCCCGACGCGATCCGCACGATCCTCGACGAAGCCGAGGCGCTGGCCGCGACGCAGGACGGAGCACCGGCATGACCTCCCTGCTCGGCCTCTCCACGTACGCCTACTTCTGGCGGATGTCCGACCGGGTGCCGTCGCCGATGTCCCTCGGCGACGCGCTCCGCGACGCGGCGTCCCACGACGGCGTCGACCTCTTCCAGATCTGCGACCACCTGCCGCTGGACACCGCGAGCGACGAACGCCTCGCCGCGATCCGTGGGCTCGCCGCGGACCTCGGGCTCACCCTCGAGGTCGGCACCCGGGGCACCCGCCCCGAGCACCTCGCCCGGTACCTGCACGTCGCCGAGCAGCTCGGCGCCACGCTCCTGCGCAGCATGTGGACGAGCGGCGACGACCAGCCCGACGCGGCCGAGACCGAACGACGCCTGCGCCAGGCGCTGCCCGCCTACGAGCGCGCGGGCGTGACCCTCGCGCTGGAGACGTACGAGGTCGTCGCCACCGCCGACCTCGTGGCGGTCGTCCAGGCGATCGGATCCGACCACCTCGGGATCTGCCTCGACCCGGCGAACACCGTCGCCCGGCTCGAACACCCGACCGACGTCGTGGCGATGACCGCCCCGCACGTCGTCAACTGGCACGTCAAGGACTCCGCCTTCACCCGCTCACCGGGCTGGGTCGGCTTCCAGTACACCGGCGTCCCGACCGGCACCGGCTTGCTCGACCACGACGCCGTCCGCGCCGCCATCGAGCCGGACGAGCACGGGATCAACCGCGTCATCGAGTTCTGGCTGCCCTGGCAGGACGAGCACGCCGGGGCCGAACCACTGCCGGGCGAGACCCCGGCACAGACCACCACCCGCATCGAGGCGGCGTGGACCGAACACACCATCGAGTACATCAGGAGCAAGGAATCATGACCGACACCGCCATCACCACCCACACCGTCGCTGCCGGTTCCGGCACCGCGGACGTCACCGTCGCCGTGATCGGTGCCGGCGGCAAGATGGGCACCCGTGTCTCGAACAACTTCGCGAAGAGCGAGTACACGACCCTCTACAGCGAGGCGTCGCCCGCCGGCCAGGAGCGCATCCAGGCCCTCGGCCGGTCGCTCACCGACAGCGTCGAGGCGGCCAAAGTCGCCGACGTGGTCATCCTCGCCGTGCCGGACGTCCTGCTCGGCAGCATCTCGGAGCAGCTCGTCCCCGTCATGAAGTCGGGCGCCAGCATCCTGACGCTCGACCCGGCCGCCGCCTACGCGGGCCTCCTCGCCAAGCGCGAGGACATCCACTACGCCGTGGCGCACCCGTGCCACCCGTCGGTGTTCCTCGAGCGCACCACCAAGGAGGAGTGGGACGACACCTTCGGTGGCATCGCTGCGCCGCAGGAGGTCATCGCGGCCTTCGACGCCTCCGAGTCGCTCGGTGACGAGGGCGACGCCGCCAAGGCGATCGCCGAGGCCGTCATCACGACCATGTACGCCCCGGTCATCCAGGTGCACTGGGTCACGGTGAAGCAGCTCGCCGTGCTCGAGCCGACCCTCGTCGAGACGATCGCCTGCATGATCGGCGACTTCCTCAACGACGCCCTCGAGGAGACGGTCACCGGCGTCGGTGTGCCCCGCGAGGCCGCCCGCGCGATGCTCTACGGCCACACCTGGATCGCGCTGACGAACGGCCTGCGCGGCTCGAACCCGTTCTCGGACGCGTGCCACATCGCGATGGGCTACGGCCGCGAGAAGCTCATCAAGGAGGACTGGAAGCAGGTCTTCGACGACAGCGAGCTCGACTCCGTGATCGCCAAGATGCTGAAGATCGACGCCGTCAAGCGCTGATCCCGGACCACCGCAGACCGGAACGCCCCGCCGACCCCCTTCCGGCGGGGCGTTCCCCGTGCCCGGCGCTGGTCAGCGGAGGAACACCGCAGCCGCGGGGGAGCGGGTCCCGTCGCTCACCACGACGCCGCGTGGCCCCCACGCCTCGGCGAGCGTGATCGACGCCACTCCGGGCACGGTCAGGGCGTCGACGGACGAGGCGAACCATCGGCCGGCGGCCTCGGTGTGCTGCCCTGGGTCCGTCGCGTCCGGCACCCGGTGCGGCCCGTACCCGTCCATCGCGGTCGCGTCGGTCACGGCACGACGGGGTGCCGTCGCCACGGCGTTGAACCGTGGTCGGAGCGTCACCGGTCCGACGTGGAGCGGCCTGCCGGCGGCCAGCCTGGAGGCACTCATCACCACCCAGCGCTGCATCCGCAGCGACTCGGTCACCTGGGCGCGGCTGCGATCGTGCATCTGCGGCGTCACGCTGAACGCGAGCGCGCCGTCCCAGCCGCGGAACAGGTCGATCGAGCGGTTCAGCTCGGTGAAGTGGGCACGGGTCCCGGCGACGACGTGGAGCGGACCGGTGGACGCCGCCGCGACCAGCGCCCGTTGCAGGGCGGGCGTGGTGACGTGCGACGACGGGTCGAACGCGCCGACCCGTGTGACGGGCCCGGTCAGGAGCAGGTCGTCGATCGCGGCGCGCAGCAGCGCCGGGTCGTCGGTGACGAACCGGACGTCGAGCGGCGCACCGCGGGCGTCCCGGCGAGCCGAAGCGAGGACGGCGGCGACGTCCGGGTCGCGGAGGTCGGGCTCGACCAGGATCGGGACACCGGGCAGGAGCGCGCCGTCGTCGGGCCGCAGCGCGGTCGGTGCCGACCCGGCGAGGAGCTGGAGGGTCGGCGGCGCGGTGACCACGGACGTCGGTGCCGGCCCGTCCAGCAACGCGAGGGCCGGGGCGGGGGAGGGCGCGCCTCCCGGCAGTGGGAACGCACCTGCCGGACCGCAGTCGAGCGCGACGCTCTGGTGGATCCGGGTACCCGCCTCGAGCGCGACGGGGAAGGGCTCGGACAGCGGCGTCGAGTACGTCTTGAACGAGGCGTCGGTCCAGTTCCGCTGGTCCTCCATCTCGAAGCCGTCGCCTCCGAGCGTCACATCTGCGTCGATGCCGTCGACCGTCCAGGCGTAGCCGACCACGTCGGTGGCGGGCTGGTGCGGTGCGATCCACGTCGGGAGGACCTGGTCGGTCGGTGCGCTGAAAGCGTGCCGGACCGTGATCGCTCGCCCGGCCAGGGTCGGCGGGTGCAGGACGACGAGCCCGATGCGGTTGCGCCGGAAGGCCCGCGTGGTGGTGCCGACCGCGTCGACGAGCACGATGCCGCCGCCGAGCGTGACGTCGAGCGTGTACTCCAGGACCGGTTCGCCGTCGTACGCGCTCGAGGCCGCGATGCGGACGTGGGCGGTCGATCCATCGTCCGGGAGCTCCACCGTTCGCCGCAGGACGGTGTCGTCGGCGGTGCGCCAGTCGTGGTCGCGGGTGACGAACCGGATCGCCCGGAGCACGGTGACCCCGCGGTGGCTGATGTCGGCGAGTTCGGCACCGCGGAGGACCAGGCGCCACGGACCGGCCTCCACGACCTGCTCGTCGTCGGCCGCTCGGTCCCACACCTCGTCGTCGGTCACGGACTCTTGCTACCAGTCGGTCAACCGGTTGCGCAATGATGGATCTCGGAGCGCCGATGCTCCGACGACGGGAGCACCCTCATGACCGCACGACTGACCGGCCGGACCGCCCTGGTGACCGGTGCCGGATCGGGGATCGGCCGGGCGATCGCCGACCGGTTCGTCGCCGAGGGCGCGCGCGTGGTCTACGCCGACCGCGACGCGGAGGCGGCAGCGGCAGCAGCGGCAGCGGCAGCGGCGGCGGCGGCGTCGGGGGCAGGGGCCGCCACGGCAACGGTCCCGGCTCTGGACGCCGGTGACGACTGTGCCGTCCCGCTCACGATGGACATCGCCGACGAGGACAGCGTCGCGTCCGGGTACGCCGCCCTCGCCGCCCGGGGAGCCAGCCCCGACGTCGTCGTCGCGAACGCCGGCGTCCAGCTGTTCGGCCACGACGCGAAGGTCGCCGACGTGTCCCTCGAGACGTGGAACCGCACGGTCGCGGTCAACCTCACCGGGACCTTCCTGACCGTGAAGCACGCCGTCCGGGCGATGCTCGCGAACGGTGGTGGGTCGATCATCGCGACCGGGTCGCCGACGGGCCTCAACGGCGAGGGAGCCGACTTCGCCGCGTACTCGTCGACGAAGGGCGGCATCCACGCGCTCGTCCGGGCGACGGCCATGGCCTACGCCCGCGACGGCATCCGGGTGAACACAGTCGTGCCGGGCTACACCGAGACGTCGCTGGTGTCGGCGATCTCCGGCGACCCCTCGGCGCGGGCGTCGATCGTCTCCCGAACACCCCTCGGCCGGCCCGGTACCCCGGACGACGTCACCGGGATCATGGTCTACCTGGCGAGCGAGGAGTCGGCGTACGCCACGGGTGCGGTGTTCCGCGTCGACGGCGGCATGACGAGCCTGTAGCCGCGCAGCCGCACGCCGGCACGCCGGCACGCCACACGTTGCAGGCGCGCCGTCCGTCAGCGCGCGGCCGCCAGCAGCGCCCCGAGCGCCGCCGCCCCGCGCTCGGCGTCCGCGACGGTCACCATCCGCGCGCCGCCACCGCGCAGCCGCGCGACGAGCCCCGGGCCGGACCGCGCCACGTACGCGATCCCGCGCCCGGAGATCCGGTACCCCCAGCCGCCCCACTGTCCGGGCGAGACGTCCTCGTACCCGCACGACTCGATCCGGTCGAGCGGCACCCGCATGATCGGGATCCGCGTCCACGTGGAGGTGAGTCGGAGTCCGCGGCGGTCGACGGTGACCTCGACCCGGGCGAGCGCCAGCACCGCGAGCCCGGCGACGAGCAGCAGCACCCCGGTCACGACGGCCGTCCCGGCGTCCGCGACCGCGGTGGCCCACGTCGCCACGACCCCGACGAGCAGTGCGACGACGCCGACGACGGCCAGCCAGCGGCTGCCGACGCTCGCACGCCAGGCCACTCGACCCTCGGGCGCCACGACCAGCGGCTCCACGTCCCGCGCCGCCACTGGAGGCGCGGCGCGGACCAGGGCGATCGTCGGCGGAGCCGCCACTGCGATGCCGACGAGCGTGATGAGCACCGCCCACCACCAGCTGAACGCCGGACGATCCGACTGGTTCACCACCGCGACCGCGATCCACGCGACGGTGAGGACGGCGGCGAGCAGGTTCGCGACCAGCAGGAGCACCGCGGCCGTCCGGCGGTCGCGGTAGCGGAGCGCGGTCACGGCGAGGACGGCGGCCGCGAGTGCGAGGGCGGCCGTGATCCAGAAGAACGGCCAGGGCGATCCCCACCCGTCGGCGGTGCCGTCCGCCCCGAAGTGCGTCGCGACCCGGCCGGGCAGCCCGGGACCGAGCGTGATCCCCGCGACCGCCAGGGCCACCACCACCGCGATCCCCGGTGTGACCACCGCCGCCCGTGCTCCGGTCGTCATCGATCGTGTCGTCATCGTGCCCCCTTGATCATCGCGTACAGGTCGTCGAGCGGGACCCCGAGGGTCTCCGCCTGGTCGCGGAGCTCCGTCACGAGCGCCCGCAGGCGGTCGAACGAGGCGTTGCCGGAGCGGATCACCGTCGCGCCGCGGCCCCGCCGCAGCTCGATGAGGCCGTCGTCCTGCAGCTCGGCGTAGGCGCGGAGCACCGTGTGCATGTTGACGTCGATCGAGGCCGCGAGGTCCCGCGCGGACGGCAGGCGCTCGCCGGCCCGGAGCTCGCCCCGGGCGATCGCGTGCCGGACCTGCGTGGCGACCTGCTCGGCGAGCGATGCCTTCGCAGCCGGGTCGACGGTGATCAACATGTTCGCATTGTACGCGAACAATACAGTCGAAAACCAGGCTACTTTGTGACGGATGCGCTGTCGATCAGTCCAGAGCGCGCGGGCTGGGTGCCCCGTGCACGCGGCGGCGCGGTCGCCCGCGTACCTTCCGGGGCAACGGTTCGTTTTCCGTCCCGTCGACACGCGGATCGTCCTGTGGGGGGAAGGAGCGGGGGCTCCGCGGCGGGACGACGTGATCAGGGAGCACGAGAGATGACCAAGTACGTGTCCAACGACGACGTGGAACCCGTCCGGGTCCTCACGTACCGCCACCTGCGCAAGGCCACTCGCCGCGGTTGGCCACTGCCCGAACAGTCCGAACCCTCGCTCGGTGACCTCGTCCGCATCCGGAACGGTCGTGGACGGGGCACCGCGTGAACCCCCCGGTGCGTGCCGCGACCGCGTGGCCGCCGGAACCCGAGGTCCACCGGACGCACGTCGGTGAGATCGTCCGGAGCGGGAGTGACCCGGCCGAGGCGCTCGAGTTCTACCGCGAGGTGTACGACGGCCGCGACATGGCGTTCGCGCCGAGCACGACCCCGTTCGGCTTCCGCTACCGGGCCACCGGCGACGGCCGCGTGAGCCTCCGCACCTCGTCGGTGTCCGCGCATCGTCGGGGCGTCCTGGCGCCGGACCGTCAGTACGTCCTGGCCTGGTCGGTCGAGGGTGGCATCGTCATCGACGACGACCGGGAGGACGCGGTCACGCTCCGTCCGGGCGTCCCGGTGATGTACCCGGCCGGCCGGCCCTTCCACGCCTCGGCTCCGCCGGGGACCCAGCACCTCGTCCACTTCGACGCCGACTTCCTCGAGGCCGTCGCCGTGGTGGGCACCGACCTGCCGCCGACCCCGCTCGCGTTCCGGGTCACGGTCGGGCCGGATCGGCTGGCACCGCTGCTGTCGGTCCTCCGCGAGGTCGCCCCCACCATGCTCGACCCCTCCGTGGTCGACGGGGACCGCGCCGCGCTCGACCTCCGGCTCGCCGAGGCGACGATCGACGCCTTCCGGATGGTGGACGAGACGGTCGCCCACAGCGGGCCGGCCGGCACCGTCGACCGGGCGAAGGAGTTCATGTACGCGCACTTCGCAGGGCCTCTCGCCGCGACGGACATCGCGGCCGCGGCGGGCGTGAGCGTCCGGACCCTGCAGGAGTCCTTCCAACGACACGAGGGCAGCACGCCGACGGCGTTCCTCCGCGACCTCCGGCTCGAGAAGGCGCGGCTCGGGCTCCAGCTCGCCGACGCCCGCGAGACGTCCGTCGCAGCTGTTGCGCACGCGTGCGGCTTCCGGCACATGGGCCGGTTCTCCGGGGCGTACTACGCCACCTACGGCGAGTACCCCGGCGACACCCTGCGGAGCCGACGCCGGTTGATCGCCGTCGGCGGCCGTTCGGACCGCAGCGGACGGGAGGCGACGGTCCTGAACTGACCATCAGGCGGGCCTGGAGGCGCGGGGCGGTTCCGCCCCGTTCGCCCAGTCCGTCCCGTGGTCGCGCGGATACCGTTGGGTGATGCAGTCCGAGACGTGTCCAGCCGACGTCGCGGCCGGGACCGAGGTCGCCGTCCGCGGCGACGGTGCACCGGTGCTCGTCCTGCACGGCACCCCGGGCGGCATCGACGGGGCCGGGATCATGGCCCGGTTCCTGCCCTCGGACTCCTTCCGGGTGGTCACCCTCTCGCGCCCCGGCTACCTCGGGACCCGGCTCGACCGGCAGCACGCCTCGCTCGACGACGAAGCGGACCGGTACGCGGCCCTGCTGGACCGCCTCGGCATCGAGCGCGTCGCCGTCCTCGCCTGGTCCGGGGGCGGTCCGGCCGCCTACCGGTTCGCCGTCCGGCACCCGCACCGCGTGCGTTCGCTCGTCGTCGCCGCCGGACTCTCCGGCCGGTGGGCGCCGCCACACGTGGCGCCGCTCGAGTTGGTCATCACGCACACCGCCGTCGGAGCGGCACTCGCCCGTGCCGCCGCCCGGATCGCCCCGGGCGCGGTCATCAGCGTCGCCGAGGCCGGGGTGAGTTCCCTCCGGGGGCGGGCGCTCCGCGAGCACGTGCGGGGCGTCCTCGCCGACCCGGTCCGCCGGACCTTCGTGCTCGACCTCGCCACGACCGGCAACACGTCCGGACGGCACCGGCCGGGCTGGGACAACGACGTCCGGAACCTCGGCGCCGTCGACGACCTCGGTCTGTCGGGGATCCGCACCCCGACGCTGCTCGTGCACGGCGATGCGGACACCGACGTCGAACCGTCGCACAGCGCCCGTGCTGCTGCCGAGGTCCCCGACGCCGAACTCCTCACCCTGCCGGGTGGCACGCACTTCGCGCTCTGGGCCCACCGCGACGCCGAGGCCGTGCAGGAGCGGGTCCGCGCGCACCTCCGCCTCAGCTGACGGAGGCGCCGCCGTCCGGGACCGCGGCGAGCAGCACATCGAGCGCCCGGTCGAGCTGTGGTGACGTCAGCGCACCGTAGCCGAGCACCACGCCCGCCGGGGCACTGCCCGGATCGACCTCGTACTCGTCGAGCGCGCTCACGAGGACCCCGGCCGCGGCCATCCGGGCCACCACCGCGCGTGCGGTCGCGGGACCCGACCACGTGACCACCGCGTGCAGTCCACCGTTCAGTGCACGCGCCTCCAGGCCCCGGACACCGTCGATCCGCGCCGCGATCTGCTCACGCCGGTGCGTGTAGTCCCGCCGGACCCGGCCGAGGTGGCGGCGGAGCGCGCCCGTCCGCAGCAGGTGCGCGAGCGCGACCTGGACGGGTTCGGCGACCACCGGGCCGCGCGCGGTCCGGGCGGCGACGACCGCTTCCCCGAGTCGCCCACCGGTCGGCAGGACGAGGTAGGCGCACCGGAGCCGCGGGTCGAGCGTCTTCGAGAACCCGCCGACGTGCAGCACGGTGCCCACGGTGTCGAGCGCGGCCAGTGCGGGGACGGGGGAGCCGCGGTGCCGGAACTCCGAGTCGTAGTCGTCCTCCACCACCGTCGTCCCGGTGCGGGCGGCCCAGGCGAGCAGTGCGTGCCGACGGCCGACCGGCATCACCGAGCCGAGTGGGTACTGGTGCGTCGGGGTGACCACCACCGCGTCGACCGGCTCGGTGGCGGTGAGGACCGCGAGGGCGTCGACGTCGAGGCCGTCGTCGTCCACCCGGACCCCGACGAGCTCGGCTCCCGCGCTCGTCATCGCCCGACGGCCGGAACGGTAGCCGGGGTCCTCGACGGCGATCCGCGGTGCGCGACCGAGGCGGACCCGGAGCGCCTCGGCCACGAGCGACAGCGCCTCCGACGTCCCGCCGGCCACCACCACCCGGCCGACCGCGGGCGCGAAGCCCCGGCTCAGGCCGAGCTGCGCGGCGACCTGCGCCCGGAGGCCGGGCAGCCCGAGCGGGTCCGACAGTGTGTTCCGGAGCGGAGCGTCGGCCGCCGCACGCCAGGCGGCGCGCCAGTCCCGCGTCGCGATCGCCGTCACCGCGGGGATGCCCGGCCGGCAGTCGAGCACGGCGGGAGCGGACGGCGCGGGCACTGCGTCGACCGGCTCCGTGGTGCTCGCCGCGCGGCCGACCGCGGTGGCACTCTCGCGCGACCGGCGCGGCGTGACCCGCGCCGGGGCCACCGCGACACCCGCGGTGACACCCACCGCGACACCCGCGGTGACACCCACCGCGACACCCGGCGCGACGCCCGCCGCCACCCGCGCCGCCGCACCCTGCCGCGTCCGGATCCAGCCCTCGCCGTCCAACTGCTCGTACGCCGCGACCACCGTGCCCCGCGCGACCCCGAGTTCGGCCGCCAGCGCCCGCGTCGACGGGAGTGCATCGCCGGCCGTCAGCGTCCCGTCCTGCACCATCGCGCGCACCCGCGCGACGACGCCCGCCGTCTTCCCCGACTGGTCCACCGGACCACCACCGATCTGGTCCATGAACCGGACCACTTCTGACCCTAGCGTTGCCCGCATGCGCACCACGAGCCTCCAGTCCGACCCCTCGCTCACCGTCCGCCGCCTGCGCGACCGGCAGTCCCACGACCCGGCCGACCTGCACGCGATCCTCACCGAGGCGGTCGTCGCGCACGTCGGCTTCGTGCGTGGCGGCCACCCGATCGTCCTGCCGTTCCTCTGCGGGCTGGGGGACCTCGGCGACGGTCCGGTCCTGCTCCTGCACGGCTCGACCGGCGGCGGGCTGTTCCTCGACGCCGGCGCCGAGGGGGTCCCGGTCTCGGCCACGGTGACGCACGTCGACGGCCTCGTCTTCGCGCGGTCGACCTTCGACAGCTCCGCGAACTACCGGAGCGCGATGGTCGTCGGGAACGCGACCGTCGTCCCCGAGCCGCTCCGCGCCGAAGCGCTCTGGCAGGTCGCCGACCACCTCATGCCGGGCCGCCGCGACGAGGTGCGGGAGATGACCCCGAAGGAGGTCCGCGCCACGCAGGTCCTGCAGCTCCCGCTCGACCGCGCCAGCGTGAAGATCCGCGCCGCAGGCGTCGGCGAGGCGGTCGACGACGGCGAGGACCACGGTGTCTGGGCCGGCGTCGTCCCGCTCGCGGTGCGCGCGGGCGACCCGATCGCGGGGGACATCTCGGGGGACGCGCCGGTCGACGGGTCGGTGCGTGCGCTGGCGGCCCGTCTCGACGAGCTGGCGGCCGGCCGGGAGGCGCGGATCGCCGCCGTCATGCGGAAGCCGGCCCTCTGACGGTCGGCTCCAGGGCGTCCCGCGCGGTTCTCGGGGCGTCCCGGGCGGTTCTCGGGGCGCTCGGTCGTGGTTCTGAGCGGGCTGCGAGGAACCGCCCATCCTGTGACGAACCGCAGGAACGCGCCGATGCCGTCCAGGGCAACACAGGTTCGTGACCAATACGTTATCTTCCCGAGTCGCCTGATCACCCGCTCGGGCCGGCTCGATCCGACCCGGAAGGAACCATGGGACGCCACGCACTCCCCGCAGCACCCGACGCCGTCGTCGAGCGCGCAGCCGCATCCACTGCTCCCGTGGCACCCGCCGCTGCTGCTCCGGCCGCTGCTGCTCCGTCGGCTCCCGCCGCTGCCGAGCTCCGTCGTCCCCGGGGCCGTCGTTCCGCGTTCGGCCCCGCCGTCGCCCGCTCCACCTTCGTCGAGCACACGAAGCCGGCCCGCACCGTCTCGCTCGCCCAGCCCCGCCCGGTCGCCTCGACCGCCGTGGCCGGTGCCGTCGTCCTCAGCCGCTCCGCCGTCCTCCGTGCCGAGCGCGCCGTCGACCCGAAGCACGTCCGCCGGGCCGCCAACGCGAAGCGCGCGGCGATCCTCCTCGCGCCGGCCCTCGCCGTGACCTCGAGCCTGACGCTCGCGCTCCCCGCGAACGCGGCCACCCCGTCCACCGAGGCGCACCACGGCACGACCACCTCGCTGCCGTCGCAGCAGTACACGGTCGCCCGGGACGTCCAGGTCCCCGTCGTCCAGACCGACGGCATGACCACCACCACGACGATCGTGTCCTACCCGACGATCGTGACGAAGTTCGGCGTGAGCACCCAGCAGGCGGAGGACGCCATCTCGAAGGTGCTGTCCGCCGGCGGCGACCGGGCGACGATCGTGTCGACGGCGCTGCAGTACATGGGCGACCCGTACGTCGAAGGCGGAGCGAGCCACCAGGGCATCGACTGCTCCGGCCTGACGATGGTGGCGTACGCGGCCGTGGGCATCCCGCTGGTGCACTACGTCCCGACGCAGGACGCCGCGGCCACCACGATCCCGGAGTCCGAGGCGAAGGCCGGGGACCTCGTCGTGTACGACAACGAGGACCACGTCGGCATCTTCCTCGGCGACGGCCTCGTGCTGCAGGCCCCGCACCCGGGAGACCCCGTCGACATCGTGCCGATGTACTCGGCCGCACACCACTTCGCGCGCCTGCTGCCCGCCGGCAGCTGACCGCCGTCGGCGGTGGGATCGCACCCCGGCCAGTCCTCCCGTAAACTGGAGTGATGGCCTCCGAGACCCGCACCCCCTTCGAAGAGCAGCGTTCTGCTCGTCCGCAGGTGCGCCCGCGCACCGAGGGCTGGACCCAGGCCACCGACACCGCCGGCCGCCCGCTCCTGCAGTTCGCCTCCCCGAAGCGCGGCAAGCCGCCCGTGCACCTCGCCGACATGACGGTCGAGGAACGCGTCGCCAAGGTCAAGGAGCTCGGCCTCCCGGGCTTCCGCGCCAAGCAGCTCTCGACGCACTACTTCACGCACTACACGTCCGACCCGGCGCAGATGACCGACCTGCCCGCCGCCCAGCGCGACGAGCTCGTCGCCGGCATGCTGCCGCCGCTCCTCACCGAGACCCGGCGTCTCGCGACGGACAAGGGCGACACGATCAAGTTCCTCTGGAAGCTGCACGACGGCGCCCTGGTCGAGTCGGTCCTCATGCGGTACCCCGGACGCATCACGCTCTGCGTCTCGTCCCAGGCGGGATGCGGCATGAACTGCCCCTTCTGCGCCACCGGGCAGGCCGGACTGACCCGGAACATGTCCACCGCCGAGATCATCGAGCAGATCGTCCGGGCCAACGCCGCGATCGCCGCCGGTGAGCTCGGGGGCGACCCGCGCAAGGGTGGGCAGGACCGTGTCGACGCCGAGCGCGTGACGAACATCGTGTTCATGGGCATGGGGGAGCCCCTGGCGAACTACAAGCGCGTGATGGACGCCGTGCGGATCATGGTCGCTCCGCAGCCGGACGGCCTCGGCATGAGCGCCCGCGGGATCACCATCTCGACGGTGGGGCTGGTCCCCGCGATCAACAAGCTCGCCGACGAGGACATCCCGGTCACCTTCGCGCTGTCCCTGCACGCCCCGGACGACGAGCTCCGCGACGAGCTCATCCCGGTGAACTCGAAGTGGAAGGCGGACGAGGCGATCGACGCCGCCCACAACTACTTCGTCAAGACGGGTCGCCGTGTCTCGATCGAGTACGCGCTCATCAAGGACATGAACGACCACGCGTGGCGAGCGGACCTGCTCGCCGAGAAGCTCAACAAGCGCGGCAAGGGGTGGGTGCACGTGAACCCGATCCCGCTCAACCCGACGCCCGGATCCGTGTGGACCTCCTCCGAGGTGCACGTGCAGGACGAGTTCGTCCGCCGGCTCAACGCCGCGGGCATCCCGACGACCCTCCGCGACACCCGCGGCAAGGAGATCGACGGGGCGTGCGGGCAGTTGGCCGCGGCCGAGTAGACGAGACCGGGTCCGGTCCGTCGGTCCGACGACCCAGCCTGGAGGCACGGTGCGACCCCGCACCGTGCCTTCCGTCGTTCCCGGGGTCGCGCTGGTGCGCGCGGCGCCGTTGCCTGCGCCCGCTGCCCGCTGCCGCCGCCCGCTGCCCGCCGCCCGACGCACCCGCCGCCGCCGCACCTGCCGCCGCGCCGTGGTGCGAGGTTGCGAGCACGGTGCGGGTCTGTGGCGCCGCACCACGCCGACGACCTCGCACCAGCCGGCAAGCTCGCACCGTGCGAGCCCCCGGATCCCCGCAGTTCCGGTGATCGGCGGACCCGACACGCCCGGGATGTGGGGCGGGTTGGTGCTCCCGTTCACCTCTGCGTAAAGTAATCACTCGTTGCCGCTGAGGCGGAGAACGGAACGGCCGAGACGGTCACCGGGTCACAGACTCGGAGATCTTGTCCGCCACGGTTCTTCCCCGGGCAACGAAAACCAAAGCCTCTCTGGCGAAGCTCCTTCATGGGGTGGAGCGGGGAGTGCGTCTGGTCCTTGAGAACTCAACAGCGTGCACATTGTCAATGCCAATTTATTGATTGACCTCGTGCCTGGTCGGTTTTTCCGGCTGGGTCATGATGCAATTCCTTTTGGATTGAAGATTGTCAGTTGACAGTCAACAGTCAGAATCAACTCGGTCTGATGCCTTCGGGTGTTGGGTCTGTATTTTTTTACGGAGAGTTTGATCCTGGCTCAGGACGAACGCTGGCGGCGTGCTTAACACATGCAAGTCGAACGATGATGCCCAGCTTGCTGGGTGGATTAGTGGCGAACGGGTGAG